>NC_022521.1:0-1200000 GCF_000591035.1 Aeropyrum camini SY1 = JCM 12091
ATGTTCCAGGGGCATATAGGATTGGGCCTCCTGCGGATACTCGGTGTCCTGCTGCTGGTTCTGTTAATAGTTGTTTCAGGGGTTATACTCGCCAGCGTTACCGGCCTTTTCGGCACCAGAGAGGAGTCTCGGGGTGTAGAGGAGGCCCAAACACCTTTCGGGGAGGATGTGGCTGGTGGTTCTACCGGTGGTACTGCGGCTATAGAAACCCATGTTAGTTCGCTCTCTCTGGCATCCCGGCCCCTCAGCTTTGCTTTTGACGGCGGCAAGTTCATATACATAGCAGCTAGTGACGGGGTTGGTAGAGGTGAGGATGCGGTTCAAAGGGTCTCACTGCATATTGTAGATCTCGGCAGCATGGAGGAGGAGTTTAGCGTCGTCCTAGAGGAGTATAGCTTGAGCCCCCCCGAGGCTAGGCCGTGTGTTGTGGAGGGTGGAGGGGGCTCTGGTCTACCCGAGTATAGGGTCCTGGGGTTTGACGGTAGGTTTGCATATTATGCTAGGAAGTGCCCCGACGTGCCTTACCTGTACGTGGTTGATGTTGTGGAGTCTAGGGTGGTCGCCACAGGCATAGACACCTCCTGGCTCGCCGCTGTTGAGGATGGGGTTGCCTACATGTATCGGGACAACGCAGTAACGGCGGTGGACGTTTTGGAGGGCCGCGTCCTCTGGAGCTATAGTATCACCCCGAGCTACGTGTTCCCCCAACCACCTGGGCCTGGGAGGGTGTTCAGCGGGGTGTTGAAGGGGGCCTGGGTTGACGGAGGGAAGCTCATTCTACTCCTCCAGGACTCGGACCAGGCTACGGGCGAGCTGGTGTGGGTCTATGGCCTCATAGTAGCCTCGGAGGAGGGGGTTGGCGAGTCCTACCTCGAGGCCTTTAGGGTGAAGACAGACTTAACTCGCTACGATATCAGAGTAGGGTTTGACGGTGAAAGGGTTTATGTGTTCACAGGCCTCCTCTGGGGCTATCAGGGCGAGTACCATGGAGTGGTTGCCCTCGACTATCTAGGGCTGGACGGGAGAAAGGGGAGGCTTCTCTCGCGGGAGGTGGCTGTTCCGCCTAACGAGAACTACTTCCCTCTCTACCTGTTCGTGGGTGATGGAGGAATAGGCGTCGGCTACGTTGTGGAGAGGAGGATAGTGGAGGTCACAATGGGAGGTGCGGCTACCAGGCTAGAGTCGCCTATACTCGTATTCGAGGCTCTCACACCAGAAGGGGAGATATTGTGGTCTAGGGAGATCGCCACGGCGGTTGAGGGAGGAAAGCTCCTGGGGTTCAAGAGCGGTAGCCTCTACTTCACCGATGGAAGATACATCTACAAAACAAGCCCTAGTGGGACTGCTGAGATGCTAGCGGATCTCGGGCCCCAGGGCCTCCCTGCTGAGGCGGTGCTAGGAGCCATAATCGCGGCCCCAATCCTCTTCCCCTTCCTACCCTTCATAACTCCCGATACCACGACAGTTATGGTTATGGTTGACACAACACTGTACATCTACAACGGGCCCGAGGCCCAACTAATCTCAGTGGCTCTAGGCTAGGATTGAGTGGCCTATAGTGTCCAGCGCTCTACAACTTGCCTTCCTTTAGGGGTCTCCAGTTCACCCCCGGGGTGGGGGCTGTTAAAAATGAGGTTAAGAGGTGTCTCGCCTCTCTCGGGGTAGCTGGCCCATGTCTGGCCTTGGTGTAGGCGGGTTTTCAGCGCCTCCGCTAGGATGTTTCAACGCTTGCTGAGGGCTTCCTGCTACGTGGTGAGGTTTGTTAGGGTTTCCTCGTCGACGAAGTATATGTGAATGTCGAAGTGGGGCTGGTCAAAGCCTTCATGCCCGTGGGGTAGGTACTCGATGTTCATATGGTTCACTGCCGGCGTTATGCCTAGATCGGGTATGGTCACGGGGAGCCCCTCAAGCTCTAGTATGCTCTCTGGCCCGTTTGGAGTCATAACAGTCGCCTCTTCAAGCATGTCCAGGGTGAACATGTACTCCATCCCTATCAGCGATCCGTCATTACCTAACAAGAGTATAGGGCCTAATGGCATGTTGCCATAGTTTACCACGTGCTGTCCCATCATAGGAATCACAGGACCCTCCCTAACCCAGTCTTTAGGCAGGCTCACGCTTCTCGGGTATGAGAACTGGCTTAGCGACGACTCGAGCTGCTCAACCCGCTCATTTGCCTTCGAAAGCCTCTCCTCAGCTTGGACTAGCTCGCCCCCTATGGTTGAGGATGCATAGAGATATCCAGATACGCCCCCAGCAAACAGCGCGACGGCAGCTATGGCCGCCAAAACCACTGGGGATAAATTAAAACTATTCAAATACATAACCTCTTATCAGGATCATTAACAAAGTGGTATCGAAGACCCTTAACAACAAGTACATACTTGTGTCTGCTATGGGTCAGTAAGGAAATGTTAGTACTCTCACCTAGCTATGTTATAATTTCTTAGATGGTTCTCTTCGTGTAAATAAGGATGCGATGATGTAGTCTACTCTATTTTCAAAAGCTTAGCCTTATAGCTAGAATTCCCACTGAAAATGCTATTATTTAATATATCTTCAATTTTTGCATTGTTCTCATCATAAACTACGGCTGCGATTCCCGTTGGATAGGTGATATCTACTTCTATGACGCCGTCTACCTCTTTGAGAAATCTCTCGATGGTGTACGCACATCCCTCACAGTACATGCCCTCAATTTTTAGGATAGCGCGTTTCACCATATTTAATAACCCATATTTGGTGGGAATGTTCTGTCTTAAAAAAATTTTAGTTGCAAACACGTTAATATTATTGGGAAACAAAGGTGAACGCCAGGCAAGCTATTCTATCGCTGGTTATTATAGTATCAATAACTATCTTTGTAGGTAGAGTCTTCTGGGCCTCATACAGCTCACCAGCAAGCTTAGCAGAACTCACCGCCTTTACAGCCGTATTCTCTGGGATAGCCGCCTTTTATAACCCATGTGCCTTACCCTTTCTCCCCCTAGTTATTGCTAGGGCGGCGAGAGAAGACTCCTTAGTGGGGGCATTAAAGGGTCCTATGGGTTTGATATTGTTCAATGCATTGGTTCTCCTTCCAGCACTTGCATTTAGCAGCGTTCTCCAACAAGTACTTGACCCTTGGTCTTATCCTATGAGGCTCTTCAAAATTTTACTAGGAGTCTTAGTCATGGTTGTAGCAGTTGATTCATTAAGGGGAAGAATGATCGCATCTAAAATTTCTAGAATCCTTTCAAGGCGAGTGGCTAAAATAAGCGGAGTAAAGCCATCATTATTTGCCTACGGATTCCTTTACAATATAGTGGGAGGAGGCTGCGCTATACCAATTATAATAGGGTTACTCGCATCATCACTGCCATTAGGCCCTATAAATACTGCTTTCATAATTACGATTTTCACAATCACTATGGCCGTGTTACTAGCAGTCCATGTATTAGTGCCTAACAGAATAACGGTATCCGTGGGCACGAGGTACTGGCCTAAAATCGTAATGGCGACATATACACTCCAGGCCCTAGCAGGTCTAGCTATACTCCTTTCGGGAGTTTATCCTGCACTATTCATGACCTTTATCTAAAGCCTAGAGTTAATACACCCAACTATAGCATACGAATTATAAAACTATAAAATGGAAGTTCAGTAATACAGAATCTCCATTGGGAACTTGCCAGAGACAAGATCCTATTATTATATTGTTGAGATTAGAGTCTGTACAGTCTGAGATTTATTAGACGGTTACTGCTATAGTGCATGATTTATTTCGCAAAATAAAATGGTATGTGAGTGACTTTAAAGATCACAAATCACGCTGTAAAGAACTCAAGGCCTGCTCTAATAAATAAGTATTACAAATGTAGAAGATGAGGTTTCCATCGAAATGTGGTAATGTTTTAGTTGAACTCCTAAATGCTTGATCTGATTGTTTTTGATCGATCAGCTCTTCTCCATCTCAATTTTTATCTTGTGTTTGAAGTTCTCTAGCCTGTCACGAGTCACTGCGTGTATGTGTAGGGGGTGGGAGGGAGGTAGGTTTAGTTCCTGCACCAGCTTCTCCTCTAACTGCTTAACCTCCTGAGGTGAGAGGGGCTCGGGTGTTGATACGACTAAATCGATGTCCCCAGACCTCTCGTACTCCCCCCTCGCTAGGCTACCTGTCACGTAAACCTCTGCATCAGCTATCTCACGTTTGATGACCTCTGCTGCCCTAGCCACAAGGCTCCTCCACTCACCGATCAGGACCTCCCTGGCCTTTAGAGAGGGGTCTATTATCCGCGGCAGCCTCCTGTCTCTGAGCCCTCTGTATAGGGCTTCCACAGCCATACTTCCGACCAGGAGAACCGCTAGCACGGCGAGCTCCCTAGAGTTTATTGAGGCCATCTGGTAGACCAGGACGGCGAGTGCTGTGAGGCTTAGAGTGAAGCCAGCCAGCGTTATCAAGGGGTTTGCGCCCGTCTGCCTGCGAAGCCTGTATGCGGCCAGATTTACCGCTGTAAATATGATTAGGAACCCGCCGCTCCCGGCAGTGCTAATCTGCTCCAGGCTCGCATAAAGGGCAAGTATGAGGCTTAGAGCGCCTATGACGAGCAGGCCCTCGTAAGCCCCCCTCCAGATACGCTTTCCCAAGAGTTGTGGTGCCTCTCCATACTTTGCTATAATGTAGCTGACACGGGCTGAGCCGTACAAGGTTGCGTTTATCGCACTGCTGGTCGAGGCCAGGGCTGCGGCTACTACGAGGGCGAAGCCTATCTTCCCCAGCACTGGCTCCACTAGCACGGCTAGAGCGTAGTCCCTAGCCTTTTGAACGGTCTCCGGGCTTAGAGTGCCTGCGGATACAAGAGCTATCAAAACGTAAATGGTGATTACTGTGATGACGCTGGCGTATAGTCCTTTCCTTAGTGTAGTGGTGTCTCTTACGTCCTTTGCCGTGTTGGCCACCAGCTCGAAGCCTTCATAAGCCAGAAATATTATCATCCCACCCGCTATAACCCTTACGATTGAGGGCCACTCTCTCGTGTCCAGCCTATTCCAGTCTACAAGCGGGATACTAACTACCGCCACCAGCAGGAGGACTAGGAGTTTGAAGACGACGAGCCCAAGCTCGACTCTCCCGCTCAATATAGCCCCTAGCATGTTAACAAGTGTGAGCCCAGAGATGACAAGGAGTACCAGGGCTATGTAGGCTCCTCTCTGGCAGCAGGGAATCATGCTAGCGCCGTAGCTGCCGAAGGCGTGGGCGTATAGAGATATCATGACAATGTAGGATGCAAGTAGCATGAGGTTTAACCCGCCGGTGAAAACACTGTCACCATAGGCTCTAACAACAAACTCTATTGTGCCTCCCTCGCTAGGATACCTGGAACTCAGCTTAGCGTACGAGTAAGACGTTATAATAGCTATGGAGCCTGCGAATAAGAACGCCAGCGGGGCGGCGGCGCCAGCCAGCTCAAGGCTTAAGCCTAGAGTAGCGAATATGCCACCCCCAATCATACCTCCAACTCCAATGCTAAACACCTCCCAGAAACCGAGCTTCTCCCCCCCTTTTCCTGCCAACCGCTGGTCACCCGTTTCTCGGCGAACCCTTCAAGAGCACAGTTTATACCCCTCTGACTAGAGCCGGGTCATTATACATCGTTGAGGAGAATGTTTATTTTGAGTGTGAGAGGCAATTTGACGCTGGGTCTAGAGGCCAGCGAACCCTTGCCTTTAGAAACTAATATTTGACATTATGTCTTGATAATATATCTTGATGTCAGCCGAGGGGTTTACGAGATTGATCTCCTCTCAGTATGCTGGCAAGCGTGTGAGACTCTCCAGAATACTTCCAGACGGTAAATCTGTCATCTTCGCCTTCGACCATGGAGTTGAACACGGGCCTGGCGAGATCTCGGAGGGGAGGCTGGATCCTAGGGTTTTGATTAGAGAGGTTGTCGAAGCGGGTGTCGACGCTATAATGACCACCCCTGGTATAGCCCGTATGACCTGGGATATCTGGGCTAACAGAGTTGCAATGATTATTAAGGTGAGCGGGAAGACTAGCCTGAGGCCCGCTGAAGACCAACTCCTCCAGAGCATCATATCGAGCGTGGTTGAGGCCGTCGCGCTGGGCGGAGACGGGGTTGCGGCGACTGTCTACTGGGGGAGCCAGTATGAGGATAAGATGCTGGAGAGATGGACGCAGATACGCCTGAAAGCAGAAGAGCTCGGTGTCCCTGCCCTCCAGCTAGCATACCCCAGAGGACCTCACATCAAGAACAGGTACGCAGTCGATATAGTAGCTTATGGAGCCCGGGCGGCAATGGAGACCGGAGCCGACCTTATAAAGACCTACTACACCGGCTCGACGGAAACCTTCAGGCAGGTGGTCAAAGCGGCTGGCGGGGTTCCCGTCCTTATGAGCGGCGGGGCCCGAACAGCTTCTCCCCAGGAATTCCTGCGTAAGGTTCACTCCGTGATGGAGGCTGGGGGTAGTGGGGTAGTTGTTGGGAGGAATGTTTTCCAGGCTGGTGATATCAGAGGGATGGTTAGGGCAATTAGGGCGGTAGTGCATGAGGGGGCCGATCCTGAGGAAGCAGCGAAGCTTTTAGACGGGAGCGGGGCTTAGATAATAATGCCGGAGGACCAGCTGCAGGCCGTCTCCGTAGGCCACGTCCTAGTCGATCTTAGGGTGCAGGTAGACAGGCTCCCAGGCGTGGATGAGGAGGCGGTGATAAGGGATGAAACGAGGGGTGTGGGGGGTTCTGCGGCTAACGTGGCCGTAGTTTTGAGGAGGCTGGGGATCCAATCAGGCGTCATCGGCAAGATAGGCCTGGACGACTTCGGGAGGATAGCGGTGGACAATCTTATGAGGGAGGGGGTGGTGATCTCCGGCCTTAGAGTATCTCTCCAAGATAGGACGGGGTTTTCTATAGTTGTGCGCGATAGGGAAGGGTCGATAACTATCTACAGCTATAAAGGGGCTGCCGAGACCCTCGAGCCGGCGGAGCTTGACGAAAATATAATAGGTAAATCTAGGCATGTGCACGTTGCCAGCCTGAGGCCGGACACAACTCTCAGAACACTCGAGATCGCCAAGAAGCACTCCACAACCGTCTCGTGGGATCCGGGAAGGGTCCTATCTAGAATGGGGGCCGAGAGGCTCGCCACCATAATATCTAGCGTTGACATAGTCTTTGTTAATAGGGAGGAGGCGAGGAATCTCACGGGGTCTCACGACTACAGGCAGGCTGCGAGGCAGCTCATAAAACTCGGCCCAAAAATCGTGGTCGTGAAGCTTGGAGCCAGCGGATCATACATCTTGTCTCAGGATGGCGAGGCGTATATACCAGCGTTAAAGCCCGAGAAGGTGGTGGACACCACAGGGGCTGGCGACTCTTACGCCGCTGGGTTTATAGCAGGCCTCCTTAGGGGCTACACTATAGAGAAGGCCTCCCTATACGCCACTATCGTAGCTTCGATCAAAGTATCTAGGCTCGGGTCAAACGCTGCGCCCACGCATGAGGAGGTGGTTGAAAGGGCGAGGGAAATCGGTCTTGAGTTGTAGGCCGACTACTGTGGATAGAAATTGTTTAGAATGCAGTTTCGCGTTGTTGTTAGCTAGCGGAGAGCAAGCCTGCACCTATCCTCGGCTATACTAGAACTTTTTAATATCAGGCATTCTCCAATAGAGAATTATAGTGTCCTTATGGTGGGTGTTATGAGGAGGCCCAGGAGTAGGCTCTGGTATGAAGGTTTGGAGAACACACCACACAGGGTCTACCTGAGGGCTATAGGTTTTACGGGCGACGACTTCCAGAAGCCCCTTATTGCCGTGGTGGCAGCGTGGAGCGAGGCCGGGCCGTGCAACTTTAACGTGTTGCCGGGCAGCCTTCGAGTGAAGGAGGGTGTTAGATCCGCTGGCGGAGTCCCACTCACTGTCCCCACTATCGTTGTGAACGACGGAATTAACATGGGAACCCCGGGGATGCGCTACAGCCTCATAAGTAGGGAGCTCATTGCAGACACTATAGAAGCCCAGGTTGCTAGCCACGGCTTCGACGGCTGGGTCGGCATCGGGGGCTGTGACAAGACCCAGCCGGGCATAATGATGGCTATGGCTAGGCTAGACCTGGCCAGCGTCTACATTTACGGTGGCACAGCGGAGCACGGGGAGGTTGATGGAGAGGCTGTCACTGTTCAGACCGCCTTCGAGGCAGTCGGCGCCTACCTCAGGGGGCTTATAAGCGAGAGGGAGCTAGCCCGGATTGAGAATGCTGCTATGCCCACTCCCGGCACGTGCCAGGGCCTCTTCACCGCCAATACTATGGCCATATTAGCCGAGGCCCTAGGCCTCTCACCCCTCGGCTCCGCCAGCCCACCGGCGACAAGCTCTGAGAGGGCTAGGGAGCTGGCTAGGGCTGGCGCTCTTGTGGTGGGGCTTGTTGACTCCGGCCTCACCCCAAGAAAGATACTATCCTACGAGGCGTTCCATAACGCTATAGTGACGTTGATGGCCATATCCGGCTCCACAAACGCCGTTCTCCACCTCCTGGCTCTGGCCAGAGAGGCTGGCGTCAAGCTGACTCTCGACGATTTCGACGAGGCCAGCAGGAAGGTGCCCGTGATAGCGGCTTTAGCCCCAGCCGGAAAGTACACTATGGTGGATCTGCACAATGTGGGAGGCGCCCCCATTATCCTTAGGAAGCTTCTAGACCGGGGTTTGCTGTACGGTGAGGCTCTAACGGTTGAGGGAGTGGAGATAGGGAAACTGCTTAGCAGGTGGGAGCCTAGGACTGACTATAAGATACTCTATGATTTCTATAAACCCTACAAGCCCTACGCTGGCATCAGGATACTCCGCGGCTCCCTGGCGCCGCGGGGTGCGGTGATGAAGATAGGGGCGAGCGGCATCTTGACGTTCAGGGGGTCCGCAAAAGTGTTCAACAGCGAGGAGGAAGCTTTCAAGGCGATAGAGAAGGGCAGCGTCGAGGAGGGGGATGTTGTTGTAGTCCGCTACGTAGGACCAAAAGGCGCGCCCGGCATGCCTGAGATGCTCAAAATAACCGCGGCCATAGTGGGGGCAGGGCTGGGAGAGAAGGTCGCTCTCATAACAGACGGGAGGTTCAGCGGCGCTACAAGGGGGATTATGGTGGGCCATGTAGCGCCGGAGGCTGCCGTTGGAGGACCTATAGCTCTAGTCGAAGACGGTGACGAAATAGTCATAGACGGTGAAAAGGGGAGGCTCGACGCGCTACTAGACGAGGATGAGCTGGCCGGGAGAAGGGATAAATGGTCGCCTCCACCCCTCCCCCCGAAGGGTCTCCTTCGAAAGTATGCAAAGCTTGTAACACAAGCTGACGAGGGAGCTGTTACCCAGTGACACCTCGCTATCAGAGGCTAGTCGACGGCCACTACATGCATACCAGCGAGCAGTAGCAGTGCAATAGCTAGGAGTCTTTGCGCGTGTATAAGCCTAGCAATCCTTCCCCCCCTTCTGCCTCTCCCAAGATACAGTGTAGCCCCGCTTAACAGCAGGAGAGCTATCAGTACTCCTAGGGCGTATTCTAAGGGAGTGGCTCTACCTATGTTAGCAATGCCATGAAGCAGTGCCATAAACCCCAGGACTAAGGCTGAAATAATGTGAATGATTAGTATGGTATTGTAGCTGACAGGCCACTTCACACCTCTCCTAGCGCTCCAGATGTAGGCTTCCCTGGCAATGACAAAAGCAAGAATAGCTGGAACACCTAGGTTCCAAGCTATTTCGCCTAACTCCTCTCCGGAGTCTTCACCAGGGAGGAATAATACGCCCCCCTCCCCATTGTCCTCCTCATCACCATTTAGGTACAGAATGTTTGTCCTCTGTGCTGCCAAACCTGTGAAGAGGACAATTGATAGTAGCAAGGCTGAGATGACAACTACTTTAAGAATCTTAAGGCTTGGAAGGATTTTCTGCGGCATGCAGAGGCCACCAGCATATAATTGTATATATTACGGATATACAGCTATAAACATAACGGGGAGAAGAGCTTAATTATTGTTTAAGCAGATGCACAAGGGTGTTGGGAATAGCTCGAGCCTCCGAACCTTAGGAGAGCCGCCTAAACACGCTTTTCAACCGGCTGTATATCTCCCGGTATACTTGCAGGAGATCTCTATATACCCTGGAAGCATTGGAATCTGCTTCAGCTCTCCACGACACTGGTATTTTCCCCGCCTCCGACTCTATGCTGCTCCCCTTTAGGGATGCGGCAGCCAGGGCTCCTGCGCCTCTAACCCCCGCCATCTCTGGCTGGCTGATGATCTCGATGGTGGTGTTGAGTGCGCTGGCTATAATCTTGGCCAGCGTTCTGAGCCTAAAACCTCCCCCAACGCCTCTCACCAGCTTCGGCTTGCCGGCGAGGCGCACCATATGCTCCATCGCCCAGGCGATGTTCAAAGCTACCCCCTCTACTGCCGCACTTACTAGGTGTTTCTTGGTGTGTCTAAGTGTGAGGCCGATGATCACCCCCTTGGCGTGGGGATCATCCACCGGTGTCCTCTCGCCGTATAGCCATGGAGTGGCGATTAACCCTTCAGAGCCTGGTGGTATCGAGTGGGCGTCCTCCACTGCGCTGTAGTCCATGCCAGTTGCATCCAGTATCCAGTCTATCATCCCGCCAGCTATCTCCTGCTCGCCTATCACGAGATACTCTCCTGGCTTGGCTGAGAGGAGGCTCCCTATATAGTGTCGAACGTCTAGAAGCCTCCTGGTACTGTGCACCCCTATCCAGCTGCTGGTCCCCACGTATATGTGATACTCCCCGGCGGCAAGAGCCCCGGATCCAACTGCTGCTGAGGCGATGTCGCCTGCCCCCACAATTACAGGTATACCCTCTGGAAGGCCAAGGTCTCTTGCCGCACCTGATTCCAGCTTACCAGCAGCGTCGGTCGGACTAGCTATCCTTGGAAGTTTTTCCAGGGGTATGCCGTAGCGCCTCGCCAGCCTGGGGCTCCAGACCGCCCTGCCCCCCCGGGTGTCGGCTAGCCATGTGAGATGGGCGTCGTCCGGGCTCACAATGCGTGCTCCGACTGCTTTTGCGAGGACCCAAGTCTTGAGCGTCCCTATAGTGTGGGCTTTGGCGAACAAGTCGGGCCTATTCTCCCGGAGCCACACCATCTTGGAAAGAGGGTCTTTACCCGTCTTGCTGGGTGCTCCTCCGGTGAGCCTTAGCAGGTCCACTAAGTGGAGGATATTATATCCCGAAACCTTCAATACCCCGCTGAATAGCTCCCTGGGGAGGCCGTGGGCCCTCTCGTCCAGCCAGGTTATTATCGGTGTTAACTCGTAGTTGTCCCGGTCTAGAAGCACTACACCAGCTAGGTACGTAGAGAATATAACACCGGATACACGGCTCGCCTCAAACCCTTCTAAAGCCGCCGATGCGGCCTGTACAATAGCCTTCCAAAGCTCCTCGGGATCCTGCTCCGACCATCCCTTCCTCGGGTAGCTAATAGGGGTGGAAACACTCCCCCCACCAGCTATCTCGAGTGTGTTGCAGTCGACCAAACCCGCCTTAATTCTCGTCGTACCTATGTCTATTGATAGTATGCTTTCGCAACCCCCCACCGCCTACCCCCCGCCTTCACCAGTCTGGCCAGGTTGGCTTGAAGATCTCCAGCATCGCCTCCCTAATAAGCTCCACGACAACATCGGGCTCCAGCAGGTAAATCATCTCGTTCACCGCCCTAACAACCTTGTCGTCGAACCCCACACTCTCTATCCTCCTCAAGAGGTCCTCCACAGCCTTGAAACCCTCCTCCATGAGGGCGGATTCAAACCTAGACTCAGGCTTTGGCGCCCCGCGGAGGGATTCCTCCACAGCAGCGAGGAAACCGTCCACGACTCTGGCGTGAATCGGGCTGATAGTCAGGTGTATGCTAGCGGGGAAGCCTAGGTGCTTGTTCCCAGGCTGAAGCTGCACAACCCATCCAGCCCTTCCCAGTCTTGAAGCTACTTCCACAACGTCGATGTCGCTACTCGCGAATGAGAGTATACCTGCTTTAGGCCTGCCCAGCACCTCCAGACCGAGAGATTCCAGCCCCTTCTGGATGCGCCTCCGTGCCTCAAACACCATCCTAGCCAGCTCTCGGTACCCCTTAACCCCTAACGTTCTTGCTACGGCCCATGATGCAGCCAGGGTGCCAGCACTCCTAGTCGACAGTATTGCCTGGTTTACCAGGGGATAGCCGGGCCATGAGGAGTCCACGAATATCGTGGGCTTCTTATCCTCGGCCCTTCTAAACAGAAGTATGGAGGACCCCTTCGGGGCGTATCCGTACTTGTGCATATCAACGATGAAACTCCTAACCCCTTCAACCCTGAAGTCAAACATCTCCACACTCTCACCCGCCTCCCGGGCGAATGCTAGCACCATGCCCCCGATACAGGCGTCCACGTGGAGCCAGACGCCCTTCGCTACTGCAATATCGCCGAGGTCCTCAACGGGGTCGAGGGAGCCATAGGGATAGTCCACTGCTGAGGCTACCAACATGACCGTGTCTGCGCCAACCCTCTCCTCGATGATGCCTGGATCGGCCTGCATAGTCTCTCTATTCACAGGAACCCTCTCCAACCCTAGCCCCAGTAGGTACGCGGCCTTGGCGAAAGCGGGATGGGCCGTAGCAGGCATTACAACCTTCCCTACACCAGACCCCCCGGCCCTCTTCCACCTCTCTCTAGCGGCTAGGACGGCTAGTATGATGCTCTCTGTACCGCCGTAGGTGAATGTTCCTGTATACCCCTCAGGGGCGTGGAAGAGGCGTCCGGCGAATCCTAGGAGCTGTTTCTCCAGCTCTATGATGCTGGGGTAGACGGTGAAGTCTAGCATCGTCTTATCCCTGTAAAGCTCCATAGCCTTTGAAGCGGTCTCACGCACCTCATCAATCCCTGGATCGTAGACGTGGGTGAAGACCCGGCCGGTCCAAGGGTCTATGTCCCTGCTTGCTAGATGGGCGAGCTCCCGGAGGGCTTGGGCCAGCCTAGATTTGATCTCCCCGGCTTCCATGTCTCATGCCCACTAAAGTGGGTTTCCACGCCGGCTTATACCCTCTACCCCTCTCCGCCCGTCTTTAGGAGGGATTGTACGAGGCGGGAGCACTCTCTTAGCCCCCTACAGCCCACATGGCTTTTGATATAGTTCACTTCCCCAACGCTCTCACGTATATCGTCGAGATGTATCTCCCTATCGTCGAAATAAACTATTCTGTCGGGCGTCAAGTAAAGCCTGCGCTCCACCCGCAGTAGCCTGAGAAGCTTAGCCAACATCCTACCCTTCCACGGGTGAGGCTCTATAACGTGATAGTGGAATATATGAGCCACGCCGAAAGCTCTCAAAGCCTCCAGAGCCTTGAAGGGGACGTTCCAGCTGAGAGACGAGACCACACCACCAGTCCTCCTCGCCCACAAACCCAGGGCTATCATGTAGCTATATAGCCTGACCTCTACGCCGCTAGAGTCTACAATAATATCGTGGCAAACGCGGGAGAAGGGTGGATTGAGCGAGCTCACGTCTAGGTGATCCCAGAGAGTGCCGTCTAGATCGAGGAGAAGAAGCCACCTATTTCTCCACTTATTTTCCATTGGTAACACCAGTGGAGTCAAGAGCAGTAATCGGCTTCTATTTCAGATAATGTTCGGTAAGCCTTTTCCACCCCGTCAACTCCTATTACGAATACGCTTCCATCCGGCCTTTTAATATAGAGTGCACGACTAGACTTCTGAACAACTAGGACGTAGGCTTTGGTTCCATCGCGTGTTTCATACACGCCAATATAGACATCTCCAAGCGGATCGCTTATTCCAAGATCCCTCTTGGATAGCTCTCCAAGCACTTCATCCTTATCTCGCACCTCTATAATGGAGCCGCAGAGGGGTGAGGTCTCCCGCCAGCCAGCCATATACAGAAAAACCAGCCTAGGTTGTTTAGACTGGTCTATCACCTCCACATATAATCCATAATCGTACCAGGGCCTCACGCTATAGAGTAAAACCGCTATCAGCAAAAGAATGGCGGCAACTGCTATGACCCCCCGGGCTTTTGCAAGCCTTGAAATCCACAAGCCCCCTTTCCTGCGCGAGAAAAATAATCCGGCAACACTCAATAAGAGCACCACCGCCACTACTCCAAGGAATATCGGGCTTGTGAGCAGTTGAAGAAGTATAATCGAGCCGCTAATCGTTAGAACGGGAGTGGCCCCCAAACCCTCTGCACCCACAAGCTATGGAGTTGAAACACCATTACAGAGGCTTACGGTACAGTTGAGGAGTTGTAGATTCTAACCCTAAATAGGTTTTATAAACTGGCATCTATACATCTAACCAGGGCTGCCATCTTGATTAGAGGCCTCGCCACGTTCATGGCGGTGGCGTATCTGGGGGCTTATGTTCTAGACTATATCGCCATAATCCCTCTACTCTCAGCGGACAATCCTTACTACACGTCTCTAGCCCTACCGCTTCTCCTGGTAGTCAGGATGCTCTTACCGGGAGCTGGCGTCGCCGGAGCTCTTGTGGTAGAGGGGTCTAACCCGATAGAAGCATTCAGGTCTCTATCAATGGGAAGACCTTCGAAATGGCTTCCCTTTTCAGCAGGGCTTCCTCTTCTGGGATACCTGATAGCCGTGCCTTTTACAGTGTTGATGGGGGGTAGCCTGTCACCGTGCGGTCCCCTAGGAGCTTTCTTTGCATCATCTGGACCGATAATCTTCATGTTTGCAGTCATCGGGCTCTTCATACTAGCATTGATAGCCGGGTCTACTCTAAATGCTGTCGTAGCCCTTGGCGAGGAAATAGGCTGGAGATGGTATCTACTTAGTCGCTTCGAGAAACTTTTCGGATGGCGAGCCTCGGCATTGATCATAGGCGTTATTTGGGGCTTATGGCACGCTCCATTGATACTACATGGATACAACTATAGCTCACTACCCGGTGATTGCGGGGAGGCTGTACGGGGAATCTGGGCCCTCACCGCCTTCATAATTTACACCACGGCAACTAGTCTATTACTCACAGCGTTGGTGAAGCACTCCGGCACGGTGGCAGCGGCTGCCGTGGCCCATGGTGTGATAAACGCTGTGGGAGGGCTGTCGGCCCTTCTAGTGGAAGGCTCTAGGTTCATAGCGCCACCAGCCGGATTGTCTGCATCATTCGCCCTAGTCGTCACCTACCTAATTATAGAGATGTATAGTGTTAGGGAAGGAAGAGTGGATTAGCTTCCAGTGGGTTATACTATCCGCTTGCATACTGTGGATCCATGTCATGTATATCTACGAAAAAATTTGTTTAAATAGATACATAGACCACATTATACCCAACTGGATGAGTTTGAGTTATTACAGTGGGGTGCGAGGCAATGAACATTAAGGCATTAACATTATTCGGGCTAGCCGCTATTATAGCAGCGGGTGTAGGGTTAGTACTGTTTCAGCTCGGAAACGGAATGGCAGACACTAGGGAGGGAATAAATGCTACGCAACAATATTCAGAGGTATATACTACACAGAAATTCTCAGACTTCACTATCGAGACAATAGATGGGCAAACTATTGCCCTTAAGGACCTCCAGGGTAAATATGTGATAATCTGGCTAATGCTCCCTGTAGGTTGCCCGACATGCGTTTACCAAGCTGGCGAGATAAAAGATTTTATAGAGGAGTACGGCGGCGATGAGGTAGTGGTCATAGCAGTATCCGTGCTCAAATATCAGGGTGTTGAGGATAATATACGTGAGTTTCTCGAAAAGAATGGAATGCCAGGATGGATCGCAGCTATAGACAATCAAGGGCTAGGTGTTAAATTCGAGATCCCAGAAATGGGTGTTGTGGTTCTAGGGCCGGACGGCAGCGTAATATACAAGGGCGTGCCATCAGCTAGCAGCGAAGAGCTAGCCAGGGCCCTTGATATGAAGCCTCTAACATAGGGTAGCACGAGGGTGCCTCCAGCATTGCAAGACGTATTAACTGTTTTATTAAGCCTGTCGTTCACTGCGGGACTCTTATCTTTCGTTAACCCGTGCGGTTTCGCCCTACTACCAGCCTACGCCGCCTTTTACCTTGGCTCAAGGCCTGGAAGCTTAGATGGTGGTATCAATATCGGACTGCTCATAAGAGGAACCTGGATTGGTGCTATGGCAACTCTGGGCTTTATCCTTGTTTTCATAAGCGCAGGGCTTATAATATCAAGCACGGGGGTCTGGATACTTAGGGCCGCCCCCTGGATCTCAGGCCTGATAGGTGCCGTGGTGCTGCTCCTCGGAATTCTGTTGGCTGCAGGGAAAAACCCTCTACCATCTCTAACTATAGACGTTTACAGGTTATCCGTAAAGTCCAGAAGGTATATTCCGATATTTGGAGCAGTCTACGCTGTAGCTTCTCTCAGCTGCACCCTACCGGTTTTCATATATATCTCCCTCCAGGCCATATCCCTTGGCGGGATAATCAGCGCCCTCACGGTATTTGCATCATACTCCCTCGGAATGGGAGCAGCGATGACTGCGTTCATACTGGCACTCATTATAATGGGTCACACAACCCAAAGATACGTCTGGAGAATACTTCCCTACTCTATGAGACTCGCTGGTCTTGTGATGATAGCAGCAGGCTCCTACATAATCTACTGGCAGGTGATCGTGGGATGGATGGGCGGATGACAAAGATAGTTACTGCAAAAGATGTTAAGGATGTACTGAGGGAATTAGACTCTTCAAAGAAAGTTGTAATCGACTTCTGGAGCCCCTACTGCAAACCATGTGAAATCATAGACAAGATACTTCTCCAGCTAATAGAAAGCGGGGAATGCAAGGATATGACAATCATAAAAGTAAATGCAGTGGAGACGCCAGAAGCAATTCTCACGTTTAGCGTGTTAGGATTACCTACACTCATCTTATATGAAGATGGGAAAGAAAAGGCTAGGTTTTATGGTGCCAAGGATGTAGAAGAGATAAAGGAAATGCTAAAGTGTTGATTGTGTATTTAGTTATATATTTTTAAACAAGGAGAGAAGATTCGCTAGAATAGATCTTGAGTAGAAAAATTATTAAATTGAAGAGGGAAAACAATTTTTATTGAAAACTTCTATTAGGGCTCTACAGTAAAAACTCCCCACATACCCTTTGGTCCATGATTTGATACTGGGCACTGATAATAGAACGTCCCAGCTTGTGAAGCAACGAAAATAACAGAACCCTCACTACCTGGTGGAATAGGGTTGTTTGGACTTCCTATAGCAGAGTTGAAAAGTATCTTTGGATTCGTCTTCGCCACTTCTTGTACAACAGCAAAAGCGTGTCTAACATTTCCTAGATTTATTAACCTTATTTCTACAACTTGCCCTTGTTTTACCCTTATCTCTGGGCCTGGGGATGTTATTTCGTCCGGTGAAAATCCGAAACCGAATTTTCCTCCTGGAAGTTCAGCTGCATACAGAGTGATGACTACTTCTGGCGGGCCAAGAGGGGTTGCCCCCCCTCCTCCAACAGCCTGGCCTAATTCTTCCTCCTGAACTTGGGGTAGCTGAACATTTGCCACTATAGCAGCTACTACCAGAATCCATAGTAAGAATGCTCCTAAAACTGTCGCTGCTAGATAGTACCTATCTATTAATGCCCACAACCTCTCTTTTAGAGGTAGATCGTCTCTTTCACCTGCCATATACACCACCTCTTACGGCCCTAATGCTCTTCCGAAAATCATGTTGGCAAACATCATGAGAACTACAATAACAGTTATTAGCGCGAAGCCTTTCACAGCCCAGTTTTCCCAAGCTAGATCCATAAAGAAGAAAGTTGCGAATAAAGTTATGGCAAGGATGGATATGGCGAAGACTGGGCCTATAGGTAGTGCTCCTGTCAAGACTCCAATTGACAGTATTATTACTAAACCTGAGGTTATGAAAGCTGCTGCTATAGCCCAATATATTTTAGTCCGTTCCAGCTTAGGAACATCCTCTTTTCTTGCCTCCAATCCTCCCACCTCAGAACAAGTAAGACAAGCCATATATTGCTATTGTCACTATTGCTAAGAAGCCGAAGTATAATGCCATTGTGTCAATGGTTTCTTTAGTATGCCCGGTGAATCCTCGGATCCAGACTTTCATTAGTAGATAGAAGAGAACCAATACGCCCGCCAGGAGGTGCAGTGAATGTGATAATAGTACGGTGAATGTCGTGGCCACTAGGGGATTCTCCAGGCCCTGGCCTAGACGCACTGTGGTTAGCCAGTCAAAGCCTGTTAGGGCAAGGAATCCGAGGGATAGTAGGATTCCAAGGGATAGACCTGCCAGGCTTAGACTCCTGTCACCAATCTTGGCGGCCCTCGCTGCTATGTATATAAATAGCCAGGACCATATCATTGTCAACACACCAAGTAGCCCTAGATATATATTATGCAGGAAGAGCCCGCCAGGCAGTGAGGGGTTTTCCAGTCTCATCAAAACATATGAGCCTAGGAGCCCTGCAAAGAAGACTGCATCGCCGAACAGGAAGAAGTACATTCCCAACTTGACTCTGTGGATCTTGGTGAAAGGCCACCTCTCCTTCGTCTCAGGTGGTTCTTCAAATTGGAACCTCTCGCTAAAGTCATCCCTAAACCATCCATAGACTGAATATACTGATATTATAGCCCCAGCTATCATAATCGGTAGTGAAAAAGGTACTTGGGCTATCCACATTCCAAGGCCAAGTAAGAATAGGAAGGGCCCAAAACTTATTAGGAGTGGCCATGGGCTCAAATGGTTGCCATGGTGGCCGTTGCCTGAAGGTATCGCACCGTCTGTAGATACTACCATAAGTCTACCGTTCTGGACAACAGGTATGCCATCAAAGTTAAACTCTGATGGCGGCGAGTCTATGAGCCATTCATAGCTCCAAGCTCTCCATGGATTCTTCTCGGCGGGCTTCCCGTACTTTGCGGAGTAAATCAGGTTCGCGAACATTATCAAATGACTTAACCCGAATATGAAACCGCCGACAGTTGCAATAAAATTCAGTGGTCCCCAATCAGTCCAAGCTGGGTATGTGAAGATACGTCTTGGCATTTCTATTAAGAGGAACATTGGGAAATAGAGAATATTGAACCCAATGAAAGATACGATGAAATGTATCTTGCCGAGACGCTCGTTATACATTCTTCCCGTCATTTTTGGGAACCAATAGTACAGGCCTCCGAACAAAGCGAATAGCGCTGCTCCTACCATGACATAGTGGAAGTGAGCGACGATCCAGTATGTTCCTCTGTTTCCTACGTCTAGAAGTGGGTTAGAGTTGAATACGCCGCTGAATCCTCCAATGATGAATACAGCTATTGAACCCAGAGCGAACAACATTGGAGTTGATAGCTTTATAGCTCCACCTAGTAGTGACAGAATGGCTAAGATCGTTATTATTCCGAATGGAACTGATATGAGTTCGGTGTTGAACATGTGCAATTTTAGATACATAAGGTCGATGCCCGTCATGAACATGTGGTGTGCGTAGACGCCAAAACTCAGAATGGCAGCAGCTATTAGTGCTCCTATTATAACCTTCCTTCCTAATAGAGGTCGTCTACTGAAAACTATTATCATGTCTAGAGCTAGTGCGAGGCCTGGGAATAGTACTATATAGACTTCCGGATGTCCGAAAAACCAAAACAGGTGGTTCCATAATAGTGAACCCCCCTCTGGCCAGCTAAATATTGCTGCCTGGAATAGCCTGTCAACTCCTAGAAGAACTAGTGCAGCCTGCAGAGACGGGAAGGCCCATAACATCATTAGCACTGTTAGAAATATGCCCCATGTGAATATCGGAAGCCCCATTAACTTGTAATTCTTCGCTCTATTTTGAAATATTGTAACAAGGAAGTTAACAGTCCCTACAGTAACAGATGCCACCATGAAGAGTAGCCCGAATGCAGTCAGGTTTGCACCATAATTGGGGGTGAATTCGTCCGTGTTTAAGGGGGCATATGCAGTCCACCCGAAGTCCGCGGCTCCTCCTGGCAAGAAAAGACCAGCAAGCATTAGGAGCCCTCCGAAGAGGAGTAGCCAATAGCTTAGGGCGTTCAGCCTGGGGAAGGCCATGTCTTTTGCTCCCAACTGTATAGGGACAAAGTAGTTAGCAAACGCAAATCCCAGGGGGCTGATGAACCAGAATACCATAAGGAGGCCATGATTCGTGACAGCTTGATTAAATTTTGCGGCATCAAGAAAAGTGTTTTCTGGAACACTAAGCTGAATCCTGAAGAGTAGTGCAAGTGTACCAGCCACTATGAAGAAATACAACGATGTAACTAGGTAAAGTATGCCAACGTCCTTATGGTTAGTTGTGAAGAGCCACCTCTTTATAGAGTATAATCTACCTTCACCACCCAAACTACCTCACCTCCAAAGACTCTATAATAACTTCACCTAGGGAGTCGTACCAAAACTCAAACAGCTCGGGAGGCAGAACAACTGCTTTCGTTATCATCTCTGCATGGCCGACTCCACACAGCTCGTAACACTGTACTCTATATGTACCTGGTTTTTCAGGTAGGGTCCAAAATACGTTTACCTGTCCAGGTATCGCATCGATCTTAACCCGTAGATCTGGAATTGTGAATGTGTGGAAGACATCTTCGCTTACAACTCTAAACAAGACCAGTCTGTTCTGCGGTAAGTATAGCTTGTCCGTTTCTATACCGTTGGGATATCTGAAGGTCCATCCCCATTGGAAGCCGACGACTTCTACAACAAGAATGTCATCGCGGCCGTCAAAAATTGATATGTCTTCAGCTTTCTTCACTTCATCAACTATCTCAAGCTCTTGTAGAGGCTCGGAAAGCTTGTTAACAGATATATAGCTCTCCACGAATACAGTTAGAAAAGATCCCAGTATTAGGAGCACTATCGCACCAACTATTATCGTTCTTCCTCTCTCACCTGGGATAACGCCCGGCTGGATCTCGTCTACTCCACCTCCTCTGCGTCGAGCATAATATAGTGGTATAAAGATAAGGCCAGCGTAAACTAATGCTCCTATTATGATGGCAACTAGGAGATAGAAACCGAAAAGATTCCACCATAGTTCTGCAGTTTTAGAGAGTTCCGCTGGGTTAAAAGGGTAGTGGAACATTCCGTTTTACACCCCCCCTTCCTATCCTTCAACTACGATTATCTGGTTAAACATGCCTGAGGATGCATGTGGTTTGGGGAACGTGCCTTCCATCTCGAAACACGCTACAACATATATTCCTGGTTCTCTAAAAGTCACTCGCAAAACTTCACTCTCTCCAGGTTCCAGCTCGACCATGTAAGTATCAGCTATTATAACATTACCCAGTGTCTTCTCTATCATCTCTAACATGGCTTCATCATGAACCTCAAGTACCATCGTTATAATCTCCTCTTCACTTAGGTCGGGCCTCTCATTTGCGAGCCTTATTGCAGCCTTCTCTATCATGGAAGCCATTTGCTCTATGTCCATAACAAACATGAACTCATGCTCTACAGCACCCTCGTTAACTAGTCTGAAAATGACAGGCTCTCCGACCCTCACAATTATTGGGTCAGGATTAGGCTCTATCTCGTATTCTCTGAGTGATATCGTGTAAACACTGCCAGGCTGGCCTGAAAGATTTTCCCCAAAGACCACTAGATATCCGAATGCAACTGATGAGGCTACGAAAAACAATACCGCTATTGCGACTACAGTTATGAGGAGCTTATCGCCAGACTCCTCTCTAACTACTTCCCCCAAATACTACACCTCATAAAAGAATGGCCTGTTCTCACTAGTCACCAATAGTTTAATGCCGTTGATATTTACAAATAAAATATTTTTAAATATTAACACACTTAAAATAGGTTTTGATAGTATCAAAGTTAAATGAGTGCCAATATATAAACCTATAAAATGTTCAACTACCAAATACTGGCACCAGACCCTGAACAATTATCCCAATAGAAGGTGGCATATTATCAATGTAGGAGCTAAATAAAAATAGAAAGAAAATTTAAAACTACTAGACGATTTTAGGAACGAACCCCAAATTCCCACGTTAATTTAGTATAATCATTATCGTTCCTGTAGCTAGTAGATACAAACATTTAACCATCAAAATCGACAACCCTAAAAGGTAAAGGGAATTTGTAAAAAATTCTCTGCTATAACTACAGATCCTCCATTATAATTCATTTCTAATACCTTATATCTTTTTACCACACAAGCATGTAGCACGTAAGTCCCATCTAATGACGAAGAATATGTACAATACAGGACCACGTTATTACATTACATTATGTAATAATATTAGTGTGCATTTCCTTTTCCCAGCTGCCTAGCGACCACTCTTACACTCTCAGTTTCATCTAGATTTATCTTATAATTACCTAATTACCTTATAACAAATCGACATCTTGCTGGTAACCTTTTTATAAGGAGAAGTATGAGGGTAATGGCCCACACGGGATCATTACTATAAGAAGACAGCTTCTTAGCGGCTGGAGTCAAGCCACTTAGGTCCTTTATGAAGGTACCTTTCTTTTCTTTTGGGTTTATAGACATGGCTCATATAAACAGCTTGCTTATCATCATAGCGGTTTTACTCTGCATATAAGTTATACCTGTTTGTTACGACGAGCCTAAACACTCTCCTTAGTTCACTAGGCTCTGTATTAGAACCATCAACAGGTGGTCCTATATTCTTTCTTATATTCTTAATGTACTCATACTTGCGTGATCAAAACCATTCAAATCACCAAATACTTCTACTTGGTCCTTAGGTCCTTTATATTGCAGTTTGGCTTCACAGTAGCATCATCTTAGTTTCCAATGATGCTGGCCACGGTATCGCTGGCTGTTGTATCCTTCCCTGCAAGGAATTGGTCGGCAACATGGTTATAGTTATAGATAGAGCGTCAAAGATTATTCTAGAAGTTGAGAGGCTGGGGTGTGGCGAGGATAATGAATGATGTTATAAAAGCCCTTACTAAGGAGGTTCTCTCTTCATCTGATATAGACTGGAATCCTCCGCCAGCGCTTCTGCGAGGAGAATCGAGGATGTATGCTCGGGCTACAAAAACTGGGTCGCTTGCCGTGGTGTCTAGTAAGGCCAGGGCCCGTAGGCCAGATAGGACGCGTGTCAAGTATGATAGTGATGGGGTTTTCGACCGTCTAGTTTCTGAGGCTTGGGGCTATGTTGTTAAGAGGAGTTACTATGCTGTGGAGCGCTGCGTAGGGTCGGGTGCCCGTAGGTTTCGTGTCTTGGCTTTGGTTGAGAGGTCCTATCCACATCTGGCACTCATGTCCCACCAGAACTTCTTCCCCTGTGGCTCCTCGGGCAGCTATGATATGGTAACTATAGATGTCCCCAGTTATGAGTACACGTGGATGCTGGTGGAGAGGAGGTCTAACTCCACCTTAGTCCTCGGTAGTGATTATTATGGCGAGCTTAAGATGAGCTTCCTAAGGCTGGCTATGAACGAGGCGAGGGACAGGCATCTAGGCCTGGGTCTGCATGCCGCGAGCAAGCTATACAGGGTTAGGATACGGGGGTCTTTGAGGGAGTTCGGCGTTCTCGTGTTCGGACTCAGCGGAACGGGGAAAACAACCCTAACAGTGGAAGACCACGGTCTCCGCCCTCCCGAGACCGTTAGGGTAATGCAGGACGACATAGTGATCCTAGACTGGGGGGGCACTGCCTATGGAACGGAGATGAACCTCTATCCTAAGACGGATAGCGTGCCAGAGTTGAGACAGCTAGAGCCTGCGGTACTCCACCCCGACGCAGTGCTGGAAAATGTTGTGGTTAGAGAGGATGGAACCCCGGATTTCCTGGATCTAAGCCTCACCAGAAATGCCCGCGCCCTGGCGATCAGAGAGGCCATACCAACAGCCAGCGGGACCGTGGATCTCGAGAAGACCGATGCCCTAGTCTTCCTTACGAGGAGGCCGGAGATGCCCCCGCTAGCCCGCCTCACAAGCCCCTACCAAGCGGTTGCATACTTCATGCTGGGAGAGAGCTTCAGGACGAGTGCTGAGGCGGGGAAGCCGGAGCCCGTCAGGGTCCCCGGCTTCGATCCCTTCATGCTGGAGCCCAAGTGGAGGACTGTCTACAGTCTCCTGGACATTGTTAAGAGTCTAGATATAAACGTTTACGTCATGAACACTGGACACGCGAAGAACAGGAAGATACCTCCTGAGCTTTCGAAACACCTTCTACTATCCCTGGCAAGAGATACTGTAGAATGGGATGCTGACGATCATATGGGTTTCGAGGTTGCTGTTAACTCAGGGGGGCTTAGCCTCTCCGATTATAACCCTAGAGAACTATACGGGGAGAGATACAGTAGCGTCGCCGAATCCCTCCGGAGGGAGAGGATGCAATTCCTCAGCTCAATAGCCGGCCTAGAGTTTCTAGCCAGCTACGTCTAAACCTCCTACCCGATATTATACTGCAGCCCCTTACCCGTGGAGTCTTGGGGTTGAATATATTCTTTTTTCCATTTCAAGCATATTATTTATGTTTACAGCAATAGATTATTTTTTATGATGGTGGGATATTGGAGGCCTCTAGATCGATAGCCATAACCGCAGGCCTACTCATAGTTGTCATACTGATATCCCTCTTCTCCTACCTCTCTATAACATCCAGGATAGAGTCGATTGAGCAAAGTATTAGCAGCGTCCAAGAGGACATATCTGAGGTTCAACAGAAGATCTCCAATATAGAGCAGGAGGTCAGAGGGATTAAGGAGGCGGCTGGAGCCGAGACTACGACACCGACAATAGAGACCGAGACGAAGACAGAGACTGTTGTTGTGGAAAAAGTTACACTCACAGTCATAGGCCCCTGGTCTGGCAAGGAGCAGGAGTACTTCATGACAGTGCTGGAGAAGTTCATGGAGGAGAACCCCAACATAACCATCAAGTACGTGCCGATGAGGGCTGAGGAGGTAGCAAGGACTCTCTCAGTCCAGTTCGAGGCTGGAGTCACCCCCGCAGACGTCGTGATAACCCCCTGGGCCTGGTGGATTGTTGAGATGGCTCAGAAGGGTCATGTAGTGGAGGTAACCGGTCTAATCAACGAGGACGAATATGTAGGCGGAATACTTGACAGTGTGAAATGGAATAACAAGCTATGGGGAGTCCCCTTCACAATGTGGCTTAAACCCGGGTTCTGGTATAAGAAGTCGTTCTTCGCCAAACACGGCCTATCAGAACCGAACAGTTGGGATGAGTTCCTACAGCTGCTCGACCAGATAAAGGGTATCGAGGGTATAAAGAACCCGATAGTCTCGGGAGACAGCGTGGGCTGGCCGCTCAGCGACGTTACCGAGCACTTTATCATAGCCTTCGGCGGCCCCGAGCTCCAGTACAAGCTGATAACGGGCGAGGTCTCCTTCACTGACCCGCAGGTAGTGGAGATCTTTGAAAGGCTTACAATGCTGATAGAGCAGGGATACTTTAGCGAGCCGATAGAGTGGACAGGCGCTGTGGAGAAGTGGTGGGCTGAAGAGTATGCACTATACTTCATGGGCACATGGATAACTGGTATGGTTGAGGATCCCAACGACCTGGCGTTCTTCCCCCTACCCGGTGCTAGAGGGGTTGTCGGGGGTACGGACTACGCTTTCATACCCAAATACACTGAGAACCTGGATGCGGCGAAGCTGCTACTCCAGTACCTGGCAACCGAAGGGCAGGCAGTCCACGTGTCCACGCCCGCCGGGAAGGTGCCCACCTGGCTCGGTGTGGATACTGACCAGCTGTGGCCCCCGATGCAGGGCGTGTTCGCCAAGATTAAGGAGCTAAACATGACTATAGTTCCAGATCTCGACGATACCATCGGTGGAGACTGGCAGGTCCTGTTCTGGGACCAGCTGAAGCTGCTGTGGGTCCAGCCTGACAGGCTGAACGAGGTCCTACAGACTCTCGCAAGCGAGCATCCCGCAGCCGGCGGCGGTTAACCAGGTGTAGCCGCTTGTCCGGCCCTCCCCGAGGATATTTTAGATCACTCGTTTTTCTCCTACCAGCCCTCACTTTCATAACTGTATTCGTTATCGCCCCTTCCATAGCAACAGTGTTTCTTAGCCTCTACGTTGACGGGCAATTCAGCGTGGCGAAGTATGTGGAGGTTGTTAGCGAGAGGTCTCCCGACAAAGCTCTCATCATGATAACAAGTAGGCCGGAGTCCCCTCCCTGGGGAGCCCTAGTACACAATATAATATGGATGGCCATACACATACCCCTTGTAACTCTACTAGGGCTCCTACTAGCCTACCTTCTCAAATACACCTTCGGCTCCTCGGTCGTTAAGACAATAGTCTTCATAGGAATGGTCATACCCATGGTTGTGGGGGGCCTTATTATAAGGTTCATGTTCGACGAGCATGTTGGAGTGGTCCCCCTGGTCTTTAATGCACTAGGAGTCGATTTCCTTGCTAAAACGTGGACAAACTACCCCCAACTATCCCTCCTGGCTCTGATTCTCGGGTCAGTCTGGCTCTGGACGGGCTTCAGCCTTACAGTCTATTCGGCCGCCCTTGGCTCTATACCCTCCAGCTTTATAGAGGCAGCCAGGATCGATGGGGCTGGCCACTGGCACATATTCTGGAAGATAGTGTTCCCACTGGTCAGACCAGCCACCATCATAGTTGTGGTTATGACTATGCTCTGGGACCTTAAGATATTTGACATAGTATATGTGGCTACTCTAGGCGGGCCCGGGGGCTCCTCAAACGTCCTCGCCCTAGTCATGTACCAGTATATGGCCAGGGCTCTCGACTACGAGGCCGCCTCGGCGGTTGCAGTCATACTAACCCTCCTAACACTCCCGCCCGGCCTCTGGCTAGCACTACGCCTTAGGAGAGGGGGGTGAGAGGCTATGCGCTTTAGGCTCCAGTCTAGAAGGCTGATGAGGCTCCTCAGGGTGGACATAATCCTCATAAACATCATTGCATGGTGCTTCGCTCTGGTGTGGCTGCTCCCATTCATAGGAGTGTTCATGGTGTCTGTACGGCCCTACGGAGAGGTTATTGTGAAGGGGTGGTGGAACATACTCGACGCCACGTTCACCATGGACAATTATATTAAAGCCTGGTCTTACGACCCGTACTCCGTCTCAGGCGGCTATATAAACTCCCTGATAGTAGCGCTACCTGCAACCATAGTACCCGTGGCCGCGGCGTCGCTAGCCGCCTACGGGTTCTCCAGATTCTCCTTCCCCCTGAGGAGCTACCTCTTCCTACTGATAATACTGCTGATGGCCCTCCCCCAGCAGATTGTAGTTGTACCCCTCTTCCTCCTACTCAAGGACCTCAGGCTAATCAACACCTTTCCAGGCATAATTCTCGTCCACAGCGCCTGGGGTATGGCGTGGATAACGTTCTTTATGAAGAACTTCTTCGACATACTCCCCCGGGAGGTAGAGGAGGCGGCGAGGGTCGACGGGGCCTCGGACTTCAAAATATTCTACAATATAGTGCTCCCCATGAGCCTCCCAGGAATCCTATCGGCATCAGTCCTCCAGTTCACATGGGTCTGGAGCAGCTTCTTCTTCGAGCTCATCTTCCTGATAGACCCTGAGAAGTGGGTCATAACCCAGAGGATAGCTAACATGAAGGGAACCTACTTTGTCGACTGGGGGCTGATAGCCGCTGGCTCCGTCTTCGCGATGGCGGTTCCCCTCGCGGTATACATGCTCCTCCAGAGATACTATATACGGGGGTTCGTCGGATGGGCGGTAAAGGGGTGACCTTGGAATGGGAGAGATAGTGCTGGAGGGCGTGGTTAAAAGGTTCGGCAGGGTGGTCGCAGTAGACCACGTAGACCTCAAGATAAGGGATGGGGAGTTCTTCGTCCTCCTAGGCCCGAGCGGCTGCGGGAAGACGACGACACTCAGGCTGATAGCGGGGCTCGAGTACCCGGATGAGGGTAGGATACTGATTGACGGTGAGGACGTCACCTATAAGGATCCGAAGGATAGGAACGTGGCCATGGTCTTCCAGAACTACGCCCTCTACCCTCACATGACAGTGTTTGACAACATAGCATTCACCCTATACCTGAGGAGGAAGGAGATGGGGCTGACGAAGGATGATATCAGGAGGAGGGTTCTAGAGGTGGCGAAGCTCCTCAGGATCGAGGATCTCCTAGACAGGAAGCCGGGCCAGCTAAGTGGGGGCCAGCAGCAGAGGGTGGCCCTGGCTAGAGCCCTGGTTAGGAGGCCGAAGGTCTGGCTTATGGATGAGCCCCTCAGCAACCTAGACGCCCTGCTGAGGCTTGCCATGAGGGCGGAGCTGAAGAAGCTTCAGAAGGACCTGGGCATAACCACTGTCTACGTTACACACGACCAGGCTGAGGCGTTAAGCATGGCGGACAGGATTGCCGTTATGAATAAGGGTAGGGTAGTCCAGGTCGGCACGCCGGAGGAGGTCTACCTGAGGCCGAAGCACGTGTTCGTTGCAACATTCATCGGAGCGCCTCCAATGAACCTTATAGAGTGTACCATAGACGCTGTGGGCGAGGACCTCTGGATCTCGTGCCCAGGATTCTCGAGGAGGGTTCCGGATGAGGCCAGGAAGGCTATAGAGTCTGCTGGAGTGAAGAAAGTGTACCTGGGTATAAGGCCCGAGTTTATCTCGGTGTCGAAGCATGAGGCCGAGGGCTCAATACAGGGCAGGGTCTATGTAGTCGAGCCCCTTGGCTCCGAGTATATTGTAAACGTGGACATAGGGGACGGGCTGATCGTCAAGGCTAAGATCCTCGGCCCGAAGGAGAAGCTCTCCCCCGGCGAGAAGGTCTATCTCAACATGGATTGGAGCAAAATCAAGATATTCGACTACAAGACTGGGGAGGCGTTGGCGTGAGCCGCGGCAGCCGCTATTAGTGCGGTGATACAGCATCCCCCGCAAGCCGCAGCATCCCAATACGCTTTAACACGCGAGGCAACCCAAAACTCATGGGAGCCGGGTCCAGGTGTGCCGGGCCTTGTGGAGCCTCGGGGAGGCTGTGAGAAGGGCGAGGGCTAGGAGCGAAGTCCTCGAGAGAATATATAGCTCGTTGGGTTGCAGATCGCAGGGAGGCTTTGTCCAAGCGCTATGGAGAGGCTGGGAGATGAGGGGGATTGCCCTCATATCGGAGTATAAAAGGTGTGCTCCGGGGCGGTTTGTAGCGTATATCGAGCCCTGGACCTACTCCAGCCTCGTCGCCGGGTTTTCCACGGCCTTCTCGGTCTTGACCGAGCCATACTGGTTCTGCGGGTCACCCGATATAATACAAGTGTTCCTAGAGACAGGTCTGCCTGTGCTGCATAAGGACTTCGTCGTCGGCCGCGGCCAGCTCCTCCAGGCGGCCTGCCACGGAGCCTCAGCCGCCCTAGTGATTCTCGACACCGTCGGGTGGAGGAGTCTAGATAATATCTACAGCCAGGCGAGGGATATGGGTTTGGACCTGCTGGTTGAGACTTTCAGAGGCGGAGATGCAGCAGCCGTGGCAGGCTCCTACCCGGGGGTGGCTGTGGGGATTAACTCCCGAGACCTCTCCACCCTAAAGGTAGATTATATGAGGATGCTGGTGGAGCTTGAGCTAGCCTCGTCTAAGGGGCCTGGAAGAGCTTTGTATGTTGCTGAGAGTGGGATAGATGCTCCAGATAAGGCTGCGGAGGCTGTGGGGAGGGGTGCCAAAGCCGTGCTCGTGGGTACTGCGATGATGAAGAAGCCCGAGCTCGCCAGGGAGATTATAGAGGCCGTTAAAGGGCGGCTGAGCAGCGTCTAGCGCTGTATACAAACCAGGCCACAAGCCCAGGATCCTTAGCCCCAGGAACACCGCTCTCCACACCCCTGCTTACATCCAGGAGGAAAGCGCCCGTCGAGGCGGCCTCACAGGCCGAGGCTGGTGTGAGCCCTCCCGCCAGCCCCAGCCTGGGAATGCAGCCAGCCGCCCTGGCGGCCATGCGGAGTGGGAGCGGGGCTCCCGAGCCCTTAGCGGCGTCCAGCAGGAGGTACTCCAGCCTAACCCCCTCACTCTTCAATACTCTCCAGTACATGCAGGGGTCCATGGGTCTCCAAACCTTTTCCGTCCACTCGATAACAAGTGCTAGGGACAGGCCATACTGTTCGAGGACCTGCGATAGCCTGACTGCCTCAAGCGGGTCTATTGGTGAGTGGTACTGGAGGACCTCGACTCCGGATGAGAACGCTACGCGGGCCGCCTCGCCCGGGCTATAACCGTGTAGCACAGCGACAGCAGCCGAGGTCCTCGCGTGAGATGCGAGGTCTCGTATGTGGCTTGGCGGTAAAACCCTGGGTGATGATACCCTCTTTGAAGACACGAACCCAATGTAGTCGACCAGGCCGTCTAGCATCGCCACGCTTTCAACCCTAGATACGCCGCAGACCTTAACCCTAACCATCACCACCCCCCTCCACGAATCTTGTGTAGGCGTCAACGTCAAGCAGGCCGTGGCCGCTAAGATTGAAAACAATGGTGACCCCGCCGTTCCCAGCCTCTCTCCGGGCCACCATAGCAGCAGCCGCTATTGCATGCGCGCTCTCTGGAGCCGGTATGATCCCCTCGCTCCTGGCGAATAGCATGGCGTGCCTGAGGACCTCGGACTCCCCTAGGGCGACCGCCTCGACTATACCCAGCTTCCTAAGCAGGCTGAGGCTAGGGGCAGCGGCGTGGTAGCGCAGCCCAGCCGAGTGGAGAGGCGGGGGGACATGGTCCTTGCCTAGACTGTACATCTTGGCTAATGGTAGAACAGTCCCGGCGTCGAGACCGTCGTACATGTACCTCCCGCCCGTAAGCTTGGGGGAGGCGGTGCTCTCGGCCGCTATGAAACGGGTCTTCTCGAAACCCTCGCCCCGCAGCCAAGCACCTATAGCAGGGTAAGTGAAGCCCGCGAAGTTGCTCCCTCCCCCGACGCAGGCTATCATGTAGTCAGGCTCGTCCCTAAGCTGGGAGAGGACCTCGAGGCCTATTACCGTCTGGAGGATTAGAACGGCCTCCATCACAGAGCCAGGTAGATACCTTCTATCGGGGCTTGAGAGCGTGTATTCAACCGCCTCCGCTATTGCAAGACCCAGAGAGCCTGGGTGGGACTCCCCCATCTCCGCCAGAGCCTTCCGCCCGTTCTCGGTGACACTGCTTGGGCTCGAGTAGACGGTTGCGCCGAGGACCTCCATGAGCCTCCTCCTACCAGCCTTCGACCTGTAGCTAGACGCTGTCATGAATACAGTGGTCTTCAGGGCGAACATGGAGGCTGCAGTAGAAGCTGCAAGACCCCACTGGCCCGCCCCCGTCTCAGTTACAACCTCTGAGGCGCCATCGAGCCTCGCATAGTAGGCCTGCGGTATAGCGGTGTTTATCTTGTGGCTCCCCGTGGGTAGAACCCCCTCGAACTTGTAAAATATCTTCACTCCTCCACCAACGCCTAGAGCCTTCTCAAACCCCTTGGCCCTCGCGAGCGGCGTAGGCCTCCCTATCTTCATGTAGGCGTCGAGGACCTCGCCGGGTATATCGATGTATTTGTCTAGAGTGTACTCCAGCTCTATCAGGCGGGAGGGGAGTATCTCCACGAGCCTGGCAATCCTGGAGCCCTCATCATCAAGCGGGTCTATCATGGGTGGGAGGGGTTCGGGCAGGTCCGCTGCTATATTATACCACCGTGTAGGAAGCCTAGCCAACGCTCACCACCAAAGCCTTCCTAATAGAGCAGAGCAGGTTGGCAACGCTATCAAGCCCCCCAGACCTATACCTCCTAACAACCTCAGAGCCCACAACAACGGCGTCGGCTCCAGCCATAACAACGCTCTCCGCAGCCTCAGGCGTCCTTATAGAGAAGCCCGCTAGGAGATAGGTCCTAGGGCCTATGATGCTTCTAGCAAGCCTCAGGTTCCTGTATATAGCTACAGGCAGTTTAACGCCCGTGGCCGGCTGGAGCCCAAGGTATATTAGGAGGGGGTTGGTGGATGCAAGCTTAGACAGTATTTTGTGGGGGAATTTGCTGCTCACAAAAAACGAAGGCTTCATCCCATACATCCTAATGACATCTATGTAATCGCCAATCCTGTCAAAATACTCGAAGAGGAGGTCGGGAGAGAGTACAGATATCGCCTCAGCCTGGGCAGCGGCCTCCACCAGAGCTTTCACATCCCCACCGAACTCTGAGAGGTACGACATCAAGATAACCGGCTTTCCAAGCCGGATACCAGCCTCCCTCGCCAAGGTAACAGCGCCTCTGAGACCACTGGCGAGACCCGAGGCTTCCCTGTGTGTAAGCCTTATAACCGGGCCGTCGTAGATCGGCCTCTTAGCTGGTATACCCAGCTCCATAAAGTCGATGCAGCCTCCTATACTAGATATTATCGAGAGGAACGTGTGGGGCGAAGGCCACCCTATAGTTAGATATGCTGACGAGCCGGGTCTAGGTAGGTCCATTGGCTCGGCAACGCTCACCCCGGCCTTTACTCTAGATAGGCAAGTCCCATTTAAACATTATGAATCGAATATCAGGCCGGAAGCTATATTAGCTCTCGCTCCATTCTACGTTGACCCCCGGTGCTCAAGATGAGCCAATGGTAATCCTCTCCTCAAACACCTCCTCGCCTCCCTCCTCCATGCATAGCCCCAACACCGCCATCCCAGGCCGCCTGAGGCGTAGAGTCGATCAGGTAAAAGCCGCCAGTGGAAACCCAGAGCTTCACCACACTGTAGTCGAAGCGTGTCCACCATCGGACAGCGGAAAGGGGGTGCTGAGCATTGAGCCGTGATGCTGGTAGACTCTACAAGGAGATCCTGGAGAAACTAGCATCCGGCGAGGACCTCAGCCTCTATGAGGCGTACAAAGTCGGGATCGGGCTTCTAACCTCGCCACCTCCCGAAGCTGTTGTGGGCGCTATACTCTTCGGGCTTAGGGTCAAAGGGGAGAGGCCGGATGAGATTGCTGGATTTGCAAGGGCGCTACGTGAAACTTGCATCCGGGTGGCTTTCGGCAAGCCCCTCCTGGATACTGCAGGGACCGGAGGAGATGGCAGCCACACTCTCAATGTCTCGACCGCCGCCTCTATAGTTGCGAGCGCGGCGGGAGCTTACGTTGCAAAACACGGTAACAGGGCCATAACCAGCGCGTCGGGCAGTGCGGACGTCCTCGAGGCACTGGGATACAATGTATCCCACGGGCCAGAGGAGGCTAGATGCATGCTCGAGAAGGCCAGGTTCACCTTCCTGTTCGCGCCTCGCTACCACGGTTCTATGAGGAATGTCATGCCCGTGAGGAGGGCGCTCGGCGTTCGGACAGTGTTTAACCTAGTGGGCCCCCTGTCCAACCCCGCGGGGGCTTCGAGGCAGACTATCGGTGTGGCAACTGCCAAGCTAGCCCCCCTCATCGCCGAGGCAGCGTCTCACCTAGGGTATGAGAAGGCAGTGGTTGTCCACGGATCTCCAGGCATAGACGAGTTCAGCGTCTTCGGGGATACGCTAGTCTATGAAGTTGGAAGAGGTACGGAATCGTACCACGTATCGCCCGAGGACCTGGGACTCCGGAAACACCGGTTGTCAGACGTTAGAGTCTCAAGCGTTGAGGAGAGCGCCGCAAGGATAGTTAGGGTTCTCGAGGGGAGGGGGAGACCTGCCGATAGGGACTTTATACTCGCAAACGCTGCCGCAGCACTCTACGCTTACGGCATGGCAAGGGATCTCAAGGATGGAGTGGAGATTTCCCTCCAGGCTATAGAGGGCGGAGCGGCCAGGAGGCATCTAGACAATATAATAGAGGCTAACAAGCTTTGCACGGGTGAGGCGAGTGCCTAGCCCCCTCCTACATTGGGACGGCTGCGTTAAAGAGTCGATCCATAGCATCCCCAGCCCCCGGGGACTCGCCGCCGCGGCAATATTGTCGGGGGAGGAGTATGTAGCTCTGTTAGAGAGCGGGGGAGGCCTGCAAAACAGGTCTAGGTTCACCTTCCTAGCCCTCGGTGCCAGGGACGCCTTCAGGCAGGAGGGCATCCCAGGCGTCTATAGGAATCTCGGTAGGTTTCTAGAGGATAGGCGCTGCGACACAATACCCTGCAGAGATATGGCAGTATTCACCCTCAGCTACGATTCTGTCGGAGACAAGGAGGATTGGCTGGCGCCACGGCTGGGCGGTCACCACTGGCCCATAGCCCTGGCTTTCGAGCCTGAGAAGCTCATGATTTATGACCACGCTGCGGAACGGGTCATATCCTGCCCTAGATCGCCCACACTCTCACCAGCGAGAGGCCAAGGCGGTTTTAGGGTGGAGGGGAAGATCTACTCCACCACGAGGGAGGTCTTCGAGGATCGCGTGACGAAGGCCATCGGCGAGATAGAGAGGGGGGAGGCTTTCCAGATAGTTCTCTCCAGGGTTGAGAGGCTGTACTATAAGGGGAGCCTCTTCACGGCATACCTAAGGCTGGCAGGCGTGAATCCCAGCCCCTACATGTATTATATGAAGGCTGAGGACCTTGAGATATTCGGCACAAGCCCGGAGCTCCTCATCAAGCTAGATAAGGGAAGGCTTGAGACACACCCCATAGCCGGTACAAGGCCTAGGGCCAGGGGCTCGTCGGACGTGTGCCTCGAGGAAGAGCTGTTGGGGGACGAGAAGGAGGTTGCAGAGCATATAATGCTGGTCGACCTCGCTAGAAACGATCTCGCATCAATAGCAGAACCCGGCACAGTGGAGGTCACAAGCTTCATGGACATTGAGAAGTACAGCCATGTAATGCACATAGTGTCAAGGGTCGAGGCTAAGGCCAGAGCAGGCTTAGCCTTCTACGAAGCCGTCTCCCATACACTACCCGCCGGCACGGTGAGCGGGGCCCCAAAGCCGAGAGCCATGGAGATAATATCCAGGCTGGAGCCAGAGCCCCGCGGCCCCTATGCAGGGGCCGTCGGCATAGGGGGCTCCAACGCGGGGGAGGCAGCCATAATCATTAGGAGTGGATGGACTGTTGGAGAAGGAGTTCTCGAGATTAGGGCTGGCGCCGGGATTGTATACGACTCCAAGCCTTCGAGAGAGTTCATGGAGACAGAGTACAAGCTCGCAGCGCTGAGAAGGATACTGAAGAACGGTTCGAACCAGGGGTAGCCCTCCGTGCTTGCTTTGGTTTTAGACAACTACGATAGCTTCGTTTACAACATAGTAGATTATCTAGCGAGGCTTGGCATAAAAAGCATAGTGGTTAGAAACGATGAGATAAAACCGAGGGCAGTGGAGAGGATAAGGCCTGACATGATAATAATATCGCCCGGCCCAGGAAACCCCCTCAACAGGCGTGACATAGGAGTCTCGGGAGAGGTTGTAAGAATCTATGGGCCCAAGACGCCGGTGCTAGGTGTTTGCCTCGGCCACCAAGTGATAGGGTTGGTGTTTGGAGCAAAGATAAGGAGGGCAAGGACTATAAGACATGGCAAGCTATCGCCAGTGGAACACTATTCCGGCAACCTCTATAGAGGTATACCGAGGGTCTTCAGAGCCATGAGGTACCACAGCCTGGTGATCGACGAGGTTCCCAGCGAGGCCCTGGAGGTCAACGCGGGTAGCCTTGATGATAGGAAGATCATGGGAGTGAGGCATGTGGAGCACCCCATACACGGCGTTCAATTCCACCCTGAAAGCATTGGAACCGGATATGGCCTAGACATCCTGAGGAACTTTGTGGACAACCCGTACTAGTTTTCCCGCCTCACATATTGAGTTAAAGCAGCACGTATAGCAAGTAGGAGCAAATTCTGTATATAGCTCTATATAGAATTTTGGATGGTCTATGCGTTATTTATGGGGAGAATATAGCCACTATAAAGAACCAATTACAACCGGAGGAGCGGAGATGGATAAGAGGATCGTCATTCCAGCCGTCCTCATTATAATTATAATAGCCATAACCGGATTCGGCTTCGCCTCCGGATTGTTCAGCAGCCAGGGCGGTGAGAGCGGCGGGCCGGCTGGAGGGTCGAAGGTTGTTCTCCAGGGTGAAGGCTCCACGTTCATCTACCCCCAGATACAGGCTTGGAGCGAGGAGATAAGGAAGACGTACCCGTGGATGACGATAAACTACAACCCGACAGGCAGTGGAGCCGGCCAGAGCGCTTTCATAAAAGGTGTTGTCGACTTCGCAGGAAGCGACACGCCCCTCCCTTTAGAGGTGTGGGCTTCGCTGGAGGGCAACGTTATACAAATGCCAGTTATAATCGGAATGCTAGCTATAGTCTACAATATACCCGGGCTAGAGGACCTCAAGCTCAACGCCGAAGTCATAGCCTTAATATACAAGGGTGAGATAGAATTCTGGGACGACCCCCGGATAGCCTCTTTAAACCCGGGTGCCAGCCTCCCCCACGAGAAGATAGTTGCAGTCCACAGGAGCGACTCTAGCGGTACAACCCACGTCTTCACAATATTCCTCCACAAGGCTGCCCCGAACGTCTGGACCGCGGACCTCGTGGGTAAGGCTATAAACTGGCCCGTAGACGGTACTGGAAGAGGTGTTGGAGGCAAGGGCAACCAGGGCGTCATGGAGGTTGTCAAGAATACTCCCTACAGCATCGGATATGTAGAGTACGCCTACGTCGCGAAGGCCGGAGGGGGTGTACAGGTCGCCATGATAGAGAACCGTGAGGGAGTCTTCCTGAAACCCACGCCGGAGGGTGCCCAGGCGGCGGCCTCAGGCGCGGCTTCAACGCTACCCGGCTCTCCGGACGCCGACTGGAGCGAAGGCTTCGACTCTATAATATACGCTCCCGGGGAGAACAGCTACCCTATAACATCCTGGTCCTTCCTCCTATTCTATAAGCAGTACGACGACAAGGAGAAAGCGGAGGCTATCAAGAAGCTGATAGAATGGATAAACACTGAAGGCCAGGAGAAGGTTGTTGAGGGTTACATACCAATACCCAACGAGATTAGACAGATAAACATGAAGGCTGTAGACATGATATACTACAGGGGCTAGCGGGGCCCCAGCCTTGGCCAGCATCTTATCCCGCGACAGGCCATTCTTCACCCTACTCTTCATAGCCTCCAGCATATCAGCCTCAATACTGGTTATCCTCTTTATAGTGTTAGCATACTACTCAATACCAGCCTTCCAGCAGTACGGCTTTGGAGTCTACATCCGCTCGGCGTGGAAATCTCTCGAGACAGGCCCCGGGGACTACGGCCTGCTGGTCCCAATAGCCGGGACCCTGGTCTCCGCCTCTCTCGCAGTAGCTATCGGGCTTCCGGCTTCTCTCTCAGCAGTGATTTTCGCGGAGGAGATAATACCCCCCTCCATGCACAGGGTTAGAGAGGCTTTCAACACTATTGTGGACGTTATGACAGGGCTTCCGACAATCGTTTACGGCCTATGGGGTGTCACCTTCCTAGCCCCAACACTCAAGGACACGCTGCTGGAGTGGCTGTATACCTACCTCTCCTTCATACCCCTATTCTCATGCAAGCCATTAACTGGGACTACGATCCTGACAGCCAGCCTCTTACTCTCGCTCATGATAGTGCCCTTCATATACGCGGTGGTAAGGGAGTCCTACAGGCAGATACCCAGAACCTATAGAGAGGCTGCCCTATCCCTGGGGACGACGAAGTATGAATACACCAGGATAATGCTTGGAATGGTGAAGCCCGCCATACTCGCCGGCGTGTTGATAGGTTTCGGCAGAGCTGCTGGCGAGACCGTGGCGGTAGCCCTTGTAGTGGGCAACACTTTCAACATGCCCACCTGCCTTCTAGCCCCATCCTACACGGTTTCATCCCTGATAGCCAACCAGTTTGCAAACGCCTCCCTCTACCCCTACATGACAAATGTGCTGGTGGCGGGTGGACTCTTCCTCCTAGCCCTCGGTATAGTCACAAACATCCTCGGACTATCCTACCTGCGGAGGGTGAGGTTCCATGCTTGACTGGAGGCGCGTGAAGGAGAGGGTTTTCATAGTCACCGTCACCGCTGTAACCATACTCACCGTAGCACCGTTGTTCCACATAATAGGTATGGTAGCTCTAAAGGGCTCCAAAACCATAGTAAAGTCCGGGATAGAATTCTTTACTGCAACCCCTGGCCCCCCGGGCTCAGAGGTCCTTGGCGGAGTCGGCCCGGCCATACTAGGGAGCCTCTGGCTAGCGGTGACCACAGCAATTGTCGGAGTGCCCCTCTCCGTCCTGACGGCCATGTTCATAGTGGAGTATAAGAGCCACCCCCTCGCCAGAATAGCCATGGTCTTCTCCGGATCCCTCCTAGAAATACCCACGGTTCTTATAGGCATGCTGGTCTTCCTAGTGATAGTAGCGCCAATGGGCCACTACAGCCTCCTGGCGGGGAGTATAGCACTGGCCATAGTGATGCTCCCATACACTGTGTCGTATGTGGAGAGGGCTCTGGAGAACGTACCCCAAACCTACAGGGAGGCTGGCTACGCCCTTGGCATGACCAGGGCGCAGGTGGCGGTTAGAGTCGTAGCGGGAATAGCGAGGAGAGGCATGGTTGCGGGGGTGCTCATAGGCATTTCAAAGGTCGTCGCCGAGACGGCGCCACTCCTCTTCACAATAGGGAGCGCGAGGAGCAACTACCCCCTCACCCCCCTAGACCTCCTCAAGCCGGGAGACGCCCTCCCCCTCCTCATATTCCAGTTTGCTCAGACACCCTATGAGAACTGGCAGGAGCTCGCCTGGGGCTCCGCTTTCATCCTCACCGCCATAGTTCTCACAACCTTCATAGCAATGAGGATTCTCGTTAGGGAGGTGAGGCTTTAGTGAAGCTCATGGATGTGAGGGTTACAGGCCTGAACGTCTGGATAGGGGATAAGCACATACTAAAAGGTATCAGCTTCAAAGCACACCCGGGCACGGTAACAGCCATCATGGGGCCCTCAGGCAGCGGCAAGAGCACTCTAATAAGGGTGATAAACAGGCTTATAGACCTAATTCCAGAGGCTCGGGTAACAGGGGAAGTGTGGATCAACAACATGAACGTTCTTAAAGAGGACCCGTATGTTATAAGGAGGTATACGGGCATGGTCTTCCAGGAGCCAAATCCCTTCCCCCACATGACCATCTACGAAAACGTCGCCATAGGGCCTAGGCTACACGGGCTAGCTAAGAGCAAGAAGGAGCTGGACAAGATAGTTGAGTGGGCTCTCAAGATGGCCCACCTCTGGGACGAGGTTAAAGACAGGCTGAACGACTACCCCCACCAGCTCAGCGGGGGCCAGAGACAGAGGCTAAGCCTCGCCCGGGCCCTAGCCCTAAAGCCCAGGGTTCTACTCCTCGACGAGCCCACGGCAAACATTGACCCAGTGTCAACCGTCAAAATCGAGAAATCCATAGTTGAATATGCCTCAGAGGAGATGGCTACAGTGATCATAGTAACCCACACTCCACAGCAGGCTGCAAGGATATCCGACCAGATACTATTTATATATGAAGGCCGGGTAATCGAGTACGGTCCAACTAAGGAGATAGTGCTCAGGCCCCGGCATGAGCTGACGAAGAAGTTCCTGGGAGGTGAGGTGTAGTGAGTGTAGATCCCGCTAGAAGGGACCTGGAGGCCATATACTCCAACCTAGACAGGATGTACAATGTAGTTGCAAAGGTCGTCGCAGACACTCTCAAAAGCCTGAGTGAATGGAGGGTGAACGAGTCGCTCGACGACCACCTCTACCTCGCTGAAAACCTCTCTGCAGTTGTCGAGGAGCAGGCTACATTCTTCATAGCTAAGTACCAGCCCCTCGGCCCGGAGCTCCTAGAGGCCAAGTCGTTGATAAGAACCTCCTACGACTTATACAGGATTGCAAGATACTGCAGAGAGATTAACAGGGTAATAGCATACACTAGCAGGGGAGGCCGGGTTCTAAAGCCGTCCCAGCAGGTGGAGAGGGCTGCAGAGATAGTTGCCTCCATGGTGGGCGATGCCTACAAAGCCTTTAGAACTAGGGATAGCAGCCTACGGATGAAGGTGGAGGAGACCGACAACATGATGGATAATATATACGATAGCATGTTAGAGAAGATCGGCAAGGTCGAGTCCCTGAGCCAGACCGAGGCTGTGGACCTCCTCGTAATAAGGCACCTTGAGAGGATTGCAGACCACGCAGTCTACATAGCCAGGCAGGCAGAACTAAGGTGAGGAGAGCATAACCCGCGGCAACCCTCTACACCAGGCGTGGTGCCTGGATACCCCGCGGTGAGCCAGAGAGCTATATCGCTTCTGACACTTAGTGCATTAAAGTCGGCAAATAATGAGATGGGGCGTTTCAACATAGCACCTTGATAAACCCTCCTCACTGGCTGACTACAGCTTTCTCACCCTCATAGGCTGCGTGACATCCCTTAAGTATAGCGTTGACTGTAACAACTGGCAGAGACTCTTCGCCCACCGGTGTTATCAGCGTGAGCTCTTCTCCCGGCCTATACACGCCGTCCACCACCACAGTGTCCTCGAAGACTGGGCTGCCTCCGTACCTAGAGGTGAACGACTCGAGCTTGTAAAGAGCTGCAGCCCTGAACCCGTCTTCTCCCTCCATTATGAAGAATGCATAGCTGTCCCCCGTGCCGTCGACCGTCTTGAGGATTCCGTATGCACCTCGGGAGTCGAGTATGTAAGTCTTACCCCCATATACTACAGTGGCTGAACCATAGCCCAGATAGGCGACCCTAGCCTGAACCGTTACCCTTGAAGGCCTAGATAGGGATTCTAGTGTGGATACGTCACTGTAGCCTGATGTGTATATAGCGTAGCCCCCTATAGCTAGGAAGACCCCTGCCAGAATAGCTGCGATTACAAGGGCTCTAAGCATAGCCAAGGCTGGGCACCCAGCAGCCAACCTCTTGATATAGTTAGTTGTGTTAGAGCGCTAATTTCCGCTCTACAATATCTCTCCCTCAACTAAACCCAGCCACGACTATGCGGCTACAGGACGGCCTCAACAACATTCCTTAGAGAGGGTAGTCCGGAGACGGTCACCTTAACCTCGTCGCCATGTCTAAGATAGCGGGGTGGCCTCCTAGCGTGGCCGACGCCCGGCGGTGTCCCGGTGAAAACTATGTCGCTCGGTCTAAGCGTCACCAATGTTGATAGCCTGCTGATTATCTCCGGTATACTCGCTATCATATCACTGGTACACCCCCTCTGCACCCTCTCCCCGTTGAGCCTTGTCTCGACACACAAGCCTTCAATATCCCCAGGCGAATCAGCTATGGCTACGACCGGCCCGACAGGACCATAGGTGTCTAGGCCCTTAGCCATGCTCCAGCTCATAGTCTCCTGGAGAAGCCTATCCGTTATGTCAGCCCCCGCGGTATACCCGGCGATGGCATAGGCGGCTTCACGAGGAGAAGCATTCTTAATCCTCGAGCCTATGACCACGACTATCTCCCCCTCATAATCCGGCTTCTCCGACACCGGGGGGACTATTATCCTGTTGAGATGGCCTGTAAGGCTAGATACGGGTTTAGCGAAAAAGGCGATCTGCTTCTCCATACCCATCTCCCTGGCGTGCTCGCCATAACTCCTTCCAACACCCCACGCCGACGATGGAGAGACAGGCGGGGCTAGAGGACTGCCGAGGGAAATACACTCGCCTGTGAGGCTTTTAGACAGCTTCTCATAGGCGGCATAGGGGTTATAGTAGAAGCCCCTCAGCCCGCCAACCGCCTCGTGTGCCCAACCCTCTACACTCTCTATACATTCCTTGCGAGCGTTGTACAAACCTATCAAAGGCCCCAGGGGCGTGTGGACCGCCCCAACAAAGAATTTACTCAAACTCACAACCCCGATACTCTCATCTCAAGTTGAGGTAAGCATGACGCAGAGATTAGCTTTACCCAATATTCTAACCCATACTTCCACACGCTAACCTATAACGAATAGGGCCGTAGAGGATGCATCTCCACAATAGTCTCCCACGGGGACTAGCTAAGGCCCTTTCTTGTCGCCTAGTTACCAAGAACTTAGAAGCCGGGGGCCCATTCGAGCTGGTGGGCATACACTATCACATGAATAGAAAGACGCGGACCAGCGGTTCCGCCCCAAACCAGAGTCTACAGGCTTCTAGCCTCCGGATGCCCACTTCACGATTATCTACCACTGCCCTATTCTAAATAGCTTTGCGGCCGCCTCGATAACCACTCCTACCGAGCTCCAGGCTACAATTGAAGCTGGGAGGTATACCCAGGGAGTTCTAAGGGGGGGTGGTATGGTGTAGTGTGCGTAGGAGCTTGTAGGATCTCCAATAGTTGCTATAGAGAGTTCGTAGAGATAATCTCCCAGCAGCACCGCAGGTAGGTTGTAGTAGAAGGATAGATCGCTGCTGTCAAACCAGAATAACACGGTAACGAGTCCCGATACGATCCCAGCGATGAAGAACCCCCACAATATAGGCCAGCGCGTCATGTGCTCCAGCCGCGACGCTGCTAGAAAGCCTATGAGCGCGATTGAGGCCAAGGACGCTGGCACTATGGGGATGAGAGCCGATGGTAAGGTGAGGAGGAGTGCTAGAGACAGAATGCAGAGTGCTAGCTTCATTGAACCTTTCCGAAGATAGTATAGTGCTGATGCAATGTACGGGGTGTAAACAACTAACGCAAAGATTAATATAGCCTCAATGACTTCCATCAAAACCCACCCCATTAATACTTAAGTGAAATACAAAAAAATTCACGAAGCCATCACATATATGGTAACAAGTGTGTAACCTGTATCCCTCCTGCTAAATTCAAGGAATCCCCTCATCCTATACCCACAGCAGTATCGTTAATAGGTAGTGGATCAGCAGAGAGGATATAGCAAATGTAAGGCTGTATTTGAGGAATTCTAGGGCCTTAACCCTGTATCCCTCCCTATCCGCCATAGCAACAGCAACGTAGAGAGCTGGCGCCGCCGCTGTTGTGGCGTTGCTGGCGAGGGTCGCACTCCACGCCATCCCCCAGTAGATACTCCAAGGGTCAACTCCTGCTATGGTTGCCGCATCCCTAACTATGTAGAGGAATGTAAGCAGTAGAGCGTCGTGCTCTATCACGAGAGATAGTAGCCCCACCGCCCAGTACATTATCGAGTAGCCTATAAGCTCGCCAGCGGCTATGCTATCCACGATCCTCAGTGCTATCTCCTCTATAACCCCGCCTGACTCCAAACCACCGACAAGGGCGAAGAGGGCAGCGTAAAAGAGGAGAGCACGCCACTCTACATGCTTGAGAGCATCATCAAAGCCTCTCATACCGGCAACACCAATCCTCTTGAGGATCTCGACAGTTAGTGCTAGAGCAGAGGCGCCGGCCATTGTTATGAAGCCTAGAGGGAGCCCGATGAGAGGCCTGACAGCCATCGCCGCGACTGTGGCTGAGAAGAAGGCGAGGGAGACAAGGAGAAGCGTCCTCCTACTCTCTCCTGCCCCAGGAGTCTCAACAGACGAGAGCAGGGAGTCCGGCTCCCGCCTTATAAATAATATGTAGAAAACTGCTAGGGTTAGGATGAAGGTGACTGTTAGAAGCGGGAAGCTACCCGGCTTCCCCCGGGTCCATATAAAGTCTAGAAACTCAGCCCCCGCCACGCTGTGAAGCAGCTGGGGAGGTAGGTCTCCCATTAGCAGGGCGGTGCCCATGAAGTTTGCCGAGAATCCCACTAGAAGTATTGCCAGTACAGGGTTTCCTCCGGCTTTCTTTGCGGCTGCTATGGTCAGCGACCCTACCAGGAGTATTACGAGGACATTGTCGATGAACATTGAGATAAACCCGGATAGGAGAGCCATGTAAAGTAGAAACCTCCTGTAGGATCCTGCACCTCTAGACACAAGCCTTATAGTAGCCTCGGTAAAGCCCCCCTCAATCATGTAGCCCGCTATAATCCACATCCCCAGCAGGATGGCTATGACATTCCACTCTACGAAGTTGAAAGCCTCCTCGGGAGTGTAGGCCGTTAGAAGAACCATCGCCGTCACTCCAGCAAGCGAAGCGGCCACTTCGTCCACATACCTTGACACTATAAGAGCTATGGTGACCGCGAATACTGCAGCAGCCAGAACGTCCATAGCAGCTCCCTGGGGGCGGTGATGGTGTCAAGCTATTTAAGTCTAACCTATTGCTTTTTCCTGCGGCTCTCTATGAAAGCGGCCATCCTCTCTTTAGCTTCTCTCGTCAGCACGAGCTCCGCCAGCTTCTCCACCATCTTCTCAAGCTCGACTCGGTAGTGTTCGAGAGTAGCCCTACGAATCTCTATTACCGACTGGTCGGGTATGCTTCCCAGCGATTCAGCCACGGCAAGCGCCCGGGATTCGAGGTCTTCCGGGTCTACTATATCGTCTATAAGACCTAGAGCCTTAGCCTCCTCAACATCGAGCCTTGCACCTGTTATACCTAGCATTCTAGCCTTCCTCTGGCCGAACACGCTTCTACCTATGGTTGAGAGGAGGGGCGGGATGAGGCCAATGTGAGATTCTGGGAACGCGAACCAAGCATTCCTCGATGCTATAACAACATCGGCCAGCAGGAGAATTTCGGCTCCTCCACCTACCGCCAGCCCGTTGACAGCCGCAACTATCGGCCTTCTACATGTTGCCATGGCTTCTAAGGCGGTGTAGAGTGTTTTGAAGAAGGAGACTGAGGAGGTTGGAGTGTCCAGAGCATGCATACTGTAGATATCGTCGCCAGAGCTGAATGCCCTCCCTCTCCCAGTCAGCACGATAGCCTTAATCCCGGTCCTGCACACCCGTCTAAAATACTCTCCAAGCAGCTTCCATGCCTCAGCATTCAAGGCGTTGAGCTTCTCAGGCCTATTAAACCGTATAAATGCAACATCGTTAACCTCCTCATAAACAACAGGGGCCTGCTCCAAACAGAACACCAGATGTTAGCTTAATAGTGCGACGGTGGATATGTTAATAAAGAGCTGTATACGTCTATACTATCCTGCTCTCCACTCCTTCATAAAGACTATTTAGGCGACAATTTTTTCAGGGGTGCTTCTGTTTGGTTTTGGGTGCTAGAAGTTTTCACCTTGCAGTGGCACTCTCCGCCATGATCCTAATCTCCCTGGCGGGCGCTGCATCGGCTGCAGCCTCTGAATCGGCGATACAGCTTGAGGACCTAGCCCAGCCCGGAGAACTGGTGGAGGCCTCTATAAGCAACCTGGAGCCTGGCTCTAGATACACTCTGCAAGTTGAGGGTAGTGAGGCCGTCGTCGCTGCCGTGGCTGGCAACGTTATTGTGGAGAGCTATAGCGGAAAAACCGTCGAGTTCGTGGCTAGAGATGCCTCCGCAACTTTCTACATATACCCGGTCGAGGCCGGAGTTTATGCTGCCACCCTCTACCAAGGCTCTCAGACCGTTGCACAGGCACAGTTAGAAGTTCAACAGCCAAGCAGATCAGGTGATACGCCGTTAGGCTTGATTGTAGACGACTCCACGGAGCTGCTCATAGCTATAGCTCTACTCACAGGCTCCCAGCAGCCTACGGGGGTCGAGGTCCTAACGACCTTGGCCCCGGCCTCCAACGGCCAGGCAATAGTTCTTTTGAAAACCAGCATTACCATAGAGGACAGCGTGATCATAAATGTAGACACAACAATCACCCGAGAAAGAGGTGTAGAGAAACTTATAATAATGGGCGCCTCCGGGGGAGTTCCAGCCGAGCGTGTAAACCTCATAATAAACGCGGGAGCGGTACTAAGGTTCGAAGGTGAGGGGGAGGCAGGCCTTGTAGTTAAGCTAGCAAGCCTAGACATAACACTAGATAGCAAACTCGGGATAAAGCTTGGAGCCATACAAGGCTTTGAGATACAGGATTCCTCAGTGCTCTCAGGCTCAAATGGCATTGTTGAAGCCTACCTACCCTCATACAGCTCGCTCTCAGAGGCTCTCTCAACAGGCATCTACATAAATCTTGATAGTGTCAATGGCCTAGTCAGAGTTAGGCAGACTAACTCTGATTTGGGGAAGGTTCTGGCGGTTAGGCTTGGACTGTCGGGCCCTCCATGGCCGGGCCTCGAACTCGCCTCCACGCACCATAATGTCCCGGTGTATATTGTAGAAGGGCCCTATGCACGCCTACAACAGTTGAGCATAAGGGGTGTTGGAGTTCTTGCAGTCGAGCCCGGCTCTGTTCTCAGGGTTGACACGCCGCTGAATGTCATACTAGAGGGCAGCTACCTAGTCTCGCAGCTCCCCGTAGCCGCAATAGTTCCGGCCTCAACATCAATACCCCAGGACCAGCCCCTAATACTCACACCTGAGTTGGAAGTAGTTTCGAATAGCGGCACGGGCGGCAGCTTTTCCATTGCTGGCGTTAAGCTCGAGTCTGACTACGTGTCAATAGGGTCCCAGCAAAAGCTGTCTATAGCAGCGTTATCATACGTTAACCTAGATGCGGATAGCCTCGATGTTGGAGGCTCAAGAGTGATCATCGGAAAGCCCCCCGAGGGCCTTCTACCTGTCAAGCTCCCCGAGGGGCCTACGAGCATAAGAGTTGGCAGTCTACAAGTTGAAGCCGACGAGCTACTAGTAGACGATTCAAGCATAATAACAGATCAGATCTTCGTTAACGCGGGGGCTGGTGGCGTAAAAATAACTGGGTCCTCAATAAAGGCTGGTGCACTCTCAGTTAGTAGGAAGACATATGAACTTGTAGTCAGCATCGGGGCATCAATACTGAGCATTAATGAGCTATACCTTCCCTCAAGCTCCACCACCTTCTTCTCGTCAGTAATGATAGCCCCATCGGCTATCGGTAGAATAGGCCTTGCGAGAGACGCCAATATAACCTTTATAGCAACAGTATCGCAGGCCCCGCTTGAAATCCACGGGAAATCCAACAGTTCCTCTGTAATCTCGGGAATTCTAAGTATAGCGGAAGAGCTCAAGCTCTACAGCCTTGACATTGAAAACCTAAACCTGGTAACCACTACAAGCAAGTTCAGGCTAGAAGCCTACGAAGCTAGAGGATCAATTACTATAGCGCGTGATGGCTGGGCTAACATGGAGGTTAGTGCTCCGGAGAGTAGACTAAACGTCAACATAATCATCTGGGGCGGTTCACTATCGTTAGAAAAATCCTCCCTAACGAGTCTCACCATAAAGACAACGCGAGACGACCTAAGCCTTGAAATACTTGGCGATGTTTTAATATTAAAGGAAGCTGTAGTCGAGGCGTCCTACTGGTCCACACTGGAGATTATAGGAAACGGTAGCCGCCTCTCGGTTCCGAGCATTACACTCTCAGCTCCAGAGGGTCGAATAGCACTAGAGGAAGCCATGTTGGCAGGCATCCGTGAGCTTGTGGTAGACACTTCCGAAGATATTCCGGAGAAGTTTGAAGCATACAACACTACAGTTTTGGGGGGCGAAAACTCGACTATAGCTGTTAATGGAGTCGAGGTAACGCTCTCTTCAACCACCCTCACGAGCACCCATATACAGATTGGAGGGCAGACAATCAGCCTTACGGGAGTGGCTATACAAGGTGGTATGCTAGAGGTAGACGCAGATCGGGGGTTATCATTAAAAGACGTCTCGATAGCTGACGTCTCTGTAGCCGCCTTCAACGCCGGAGACGGCACCCTTGAAGCTAGGAGCCTTTACGTAGATGGCTGCACCACGATGGAGGCCAAGGCTGTTGAAGGGTATATAGATCTTAACGCGTCTTGTGGCGGTGAGGACGATGTAGTCTCGGCTATAATAACCGGGGCATTCACTATCGAAGGCCGTATAGAGGGCGGGTTCGAGGCAGAGCTTTCAGAGGCTTCACAACTTGATCTTGGATACCTTGAGGTCAACGGCAATAGCTTAAACATTTGGGGTAGCGGCAGCGCCACAGTCAACGGCGTTGTCAACCTATACATAAAAGGACCCTCTCCAGCGTCCGTTAAGGTGAGTGGCGTATATGTGTCTCTCTACATCAACGTCGATGGAAAGCTCGAAACACAGCACTTAACCATCGCATCAACTCCAGTCGAAGGCTTTCTACAGATCAGCTCTACAGGAGGGCTGGATGTAAACCTTAGCGACGTTTACAACGTATCTTTGTCTATTAACACCGGTGGAGACACGGTCATAACGCTCCCTCAAGACTCTTCAGCATCGCATGGCCTACAGCTTGAGGTGGTGAGCACTGGCTATTTAACCGTGAGGGATGGCATTGTAACTTCTGATAGTATCAGGCTTCTCGGAGGAAAAGTATTTATCTATAACGCCAGTCTCAACGCGGGCGAACTCTGGATGGAGGGGGATGAGGTCTCAGTATCCTCCGGGGTGTTGAATGCTGAGACAGCAATTACAATAGCGTCGCCCCTGATTTATCTTGTAAGCTCCGATGTAAAGGCAGAAGAATTATACATACAGTATGATATAGAATATGGAGCTGGCCTCGTAGTGGCCGTTGATTCAAGCCTGGGCAGCCAGCCCGAGAGCCCTGGGATGATCCTTGACTTCAGGAGCGGTTTTACTACAATATCGGTAGAGTCGACGCTAAGCCTTTCCTCGATCCAGGTAGAAAGCGCCTCATATTCTATATTGAGCCTGGTGTCGTCGACTTTAGAGTCGAAGAGCCTTACAATCTCAGCCAGCCAGGAGGGGGCGCTGGATCTAGTATCACTCTCGTCCAGAGTAAACATAGACAATAAACTCTCGATAGTCTCTGGAGGAGTGTCGCTAGAACTCTTATCAAGCACTTTCAATGCTGGGGAATGCGAGATAGCAGAAGGCTCTATCATCGAGTCTGTGGCATCCGATGTAAACAATGGCTGCAGCGTGAACGTTCCACTGGAGACTGTCGACTATACCGGATGGAGCGTGAGGCTGGGATCCAGCGAAGAAGCCTCGGGCGAGCTATTGTTAAGAATAGCTGAAGGGCCAGAATATATGGTATCTTATGTCGCTGTGGGAGGGTGGTATATATATGTCGCTCTAGTTTCAACCCCCAGCAGCAATGTGGTCCTCGAGCTTGAGATCCCATCGACGGATTGCAAAGATATACTTATAGCGGATCCTCTAAGCGGCAATGTGGTAGGAGTGGGTAAGGCTATCGAAAAGGACGGTGGATGCCTGTTAACCTCAAGTCTAGTCTTGGAGACGCCGTCGAGGCTGTTCTTAGCCTTGGAATACCTCGAGCCAGACGTCGAGAAGGTTACCTACACAACTACAACCACAGTAACGACCACACAGACCTTAACCGAGACTATTAGTCATACTCAAACACTGGTGAGGACGACAACAACCTCCGAGTTCATATTGTCAACCACCACTGAGACTCTGGAAAGCACTATCGAAAAGACGGTTGAGAGGACTCTAGAGAGCACAGTCACATACACGCAGTGGGAGACTAGAACCGTAGAAGCCCGATCGACCGCACCATGGGCTGTCGCTGCTGCCTTAGCAGCCGTGATCGCCGGCCTCCTAGGGTACATGCTTCTCCGGGGACGTGTGTCTTGATGAGGGCTAGGAGGGGTGGGAGGGTTTGTACAGATACCGGGAGGAAGCGCTGAGGCTGATTGTTGTTGAAGCACTGAGGAGAGCAAGGTCACGTGGAGTCACTTATAGGGAGCTAGCGGATTCTACGGGTGTTGACGAGACGCTCCTAGCTAGGTATGTATCTGGGAAAGTAGTGCCCGGGGTTAGACAGGCGGAGAGGATTTGGAAAGGCCTCCTCGGAATAGTAGGTCCTGCCAGGCTCCTGGCGGAGAGTCTGGAAAAGGGGAAGCTCGACGTTGAAGCGGCCCTTGGAGACCCCCTATTTATCCTCATGGCCCAGCTTTTCTTCCTGGATAGGATTAGGGAGAGGATAGACACTATTCTCGTGCCAGAAGCCGCTGGTATCGGGCTCGCCACGGCCTTGGGTCTGGCCTTCGGAGTCAATGTTGTAGTTGCTAGGAGAACCAAGGAGTATACGTGGGCAGAGTACGTTGAGGCTGGGTTCGAAGATCCCGCGAGCGGTAGGAGCATGATATTCTATGCCAGAAAGGACCTCCTTAAGGGGAGCAAAAGGATACTTATAGTAGACGATATAGTCCAGACTGGCAGGACACTGCATGCTATGGAGAAGATCGTAGAGGCGGTTGGAGGGAGGGTTGCCGCTATAGCAGCGGTGGTTACCGTCGGCAGTGAGTGGAGGCGGTTCGTTAGAAGCAGGGTTGTACCTATCCTTGAGATAGCTCGTTAGCCAACCCTCCTTTTACAGAAAATGTAAAAATATTGGGCATCCAGTTGTAAGAAGACAATAAAGGTTTTACATACAATGCAGGTTATATTGGAGGGGGCCACCGTTTGAGCATGAACAGAAGGGATTTCCTTAAGCTAGCCGGCGCCGCGGGCGCTGGCCTGGTTGTCGGAGGCTTCGGGGGGTACCTGCTCTCCAATGCAGGGAGGCAGCAGGCAGAGGGTGCTGGAGGAGAGGGTATAAGGCTCAAAGCCCTCTGGATATACGTGGGCCCGGTGGAAGATTACGGGTGGACCCGCGCCCACCACGACGGTCATATGGGAGCTCGCGGCAAGCTCCCCTGGCTAGAATCCTCATACGTTGAGAGCGTGTCAGAGGACAAGGCCTACGACATTATCAAGGCGCAGCTTGATGCGGAGGGTTATAATGCCGTGTTCGCCACAAGCTACGGATACATGGATGCCCTTAAGAGGCTTGCCGCGGAGTATCCGGAGGTTAGGTTCTACCATTGCAGCGGGCCGTGGGAGGAGTTCAAGGATCTGCCCAATGTCTCGACATATTTCGCGGAGTTCTACCAGCTCTATTATCTCAACGGGCTCGCCGCCGCTGGAGCGACTGAGACTTGCAACCTAGGCTACATACCAGCCTTCCTCATCCCGGAGGTTGTTAGGCACATAAACGCCTACGTGATTGGCGCTGTTGAAGGTGCCCGCGTCATGGGCAAGTGTGACGGCGGGCGGAAGATAAGGGTTCTTGTGACGCCGCCCCTCAACAGCTGGTTCGCCCCTGATAAGGCTAGAGAAGCTGCCAGGCTCCTAGTGGAGACTTATGATGTAGACGTGATAGCCTACACCGAGGATACGACTGCAGTGCTAGAAACTGCAGAGTCATACTGGGATGAGGGGGTGAAGGTTTATAGTTTCAGCCACTACACGGACATGTACGCATACTTCAAGAGCCAGGGCAAGACCCTTAGAAGCCACCTAACAGGCCAGATATCCAACTGGGCGCCCATCTACGTTGATCTGCTGGTCAAGCAAGCGGCGGGCGTGTATGAGAAGGTGGATGTGTGGGCCAGACTAGGCGACTACACGCCCATAAGGTGGGCGAGAAGCCCGAGCGAGAGCCGCGCAGGCTCTCCGGAGGGCGCTGTCTATCTGGCCCCGCTAAACACCGAAGCAATACCGCCGAGGATGCTGGAGCACATCAAACTCAGGTACGAGCAGATGAAGGAGCTTCTCTTCGAGCCCTTCACCGGGCCTATCAGAGGATATAAGATAGACGCCCAGGGAAGGCCGCAGGAGGAGGCTAGGATGAAGGTGAAGGAGGGCGAGAGGCTAGGGAGGAACCCATTGTGGACCATGGACTGGCTACACGAGAACGCCGAGACGCTTTAGCCTCTCACAGGCTCCACCGTTTTATCCTCCAGCCCCAAACCACTTTGACTGTGTCTACACACTGAAGCGAGGAATGCTGGTCGGAGGCTAGGGTGTGAATAGGGTGTTGAAAGGCCTGGCTGTCGAGGACCTCCACGTAGTTTACCCTGGAGGAGTACAGGCCCTAAAGGGGGTAACGGCCAGCTTCCCAGCGGGCCTGGTGACCGCCCTTCTCGGCGAGAATGGAGCTGGAAAGACGACGCTACTCAAGACCATAATGGGTATCGTTAAACCCCGAAGAGGCAGAATAATGCTTGACGGCTCGGAGCTACGTCCCAGGGGCCCGGCGGACTCCCTGAGAAACGGCATATACATGGCGAGCCAGAACCCACCAGTATACCCCGGTATAAAGGCTTACGAGGACCTCGCCGTAACCTCCATGGTAGCAGGAAGAAAGGTTGGCCTCAAGCAGGCTAGAGCCATGCTGGCTGAGGCCTCCGAGGCGCTGGGTCTCAGTATAGACCCCGACGGGTATCTGGGTGACATGGGATTCTCCGAGAGGCAGAGACTCGAGGTTATCAAGGCTCTAGCACTAGGGTCAAAAGCTGTCCTAATGGACGAGCCCACCACGCATCTCACCCCTGATGAGGCCGCGCGGATGCTGTATGCTGCCAGGCGTCTGGCTTCAGCGGGGGCGGCTGTAGTCCTGGTTACCCACAGGATAGCCGAGGCTATGGTGCATGCAGACAGGCTTGTTGTGCTGAGGAAGGGCGTCAAGGTGTATGAAGGTCCTCCACCAAAGTCCACCGAGGAGGTTGCAAGGCTTATGTTCGGCGAGGTCCTCAAAGCCCGGCAACCTAGTGTACATAGGTCTGTTAGGGCCGGTGGGAGGCTTGTCCTCGGTGTTGAGGATATTTCGCTTCCGCCTAGGCTGAAGAGGGCTAGGCTGGAGGTTAGGCAGGGCGAGATAGTTGGAGTGGCCGGTGTTGCTGGAAACGGCCAGGAAGAGCTTTTCCAAGTAATAGTAGGCCTTAAGAAGCCTGTGAGCGGGAGGATAATTCTTTCCGGCGTCGACGTGACCCGGGCTTCATCCCTGGCCCGTAGGAGGATGGGAATGGGGGTTGTTCCGGAAGAGAGGCTTGGCCAGGCGCTCGTGCCGGGAGAGTCCATAGCATTCAATGTAGCCCTCTCAATACACACAGCCCGGGACGGGTTCTTGGTTGATTGGGGATACTATGGGAGGCTTGCCGAAGTGTTGATAGAGAAGATGGGTATTAAGGCTGTTGGTCCGTGGCAGTTAGTGGACGAGTTAAGCGGGGGTAATATGCAGCGGCTCATAATAGCTAGGGAGCTGTGGCTGAGGCCCAGGCTACTGGTTGCTATGAACCCGGCTGCAGGTCTTGACCTCGAGGGGCAGCGGGCTGTGGCGAAGCTGCTTAGAGAGGCAGCGGGCAAGGGGGGCGTACTTGTTATCGACGAGGACTTAGATTTCCTACTCGGGTCCGCAGACAAGATATACGTGGCGAGCGGTGGAGTTGTTAAAGGGCCTTACATGCCGAGCGAAGAGAAAAGAATAATGACCGCTATGGGTGGGCTCGAGTGAACAGGATAGCTAGTATTGCAGCTGCAGTAGCTGGCACAATAGCGGCTGGCGCCATATTCTCCATACTAGGGCCAGGTGCAGCAGCGTTTATTGAGGGTCTCCTCAAGGCTGCAACCACCCCAAGCCTCATATCATACAGCGTAGTCTACGGTGCAATACTAGCTTCAGCCGCCTCTGGCCTAGTCCTCTCCTATAGGGCTGGCCTCATCACCATAGGTGTTGAGGCCCAGATCACAGCTTCTGCAGTAGCCGCCCTCTACGCGCTATCCTACGCGGGCCTAGGCATACCGGGCGCCCTACTGCTGGCCTCCGTTGTATCTCTAGCGATAGGCATTCTGGTCGCCGCACTTAGGATTTACCTGGGGGTCAATGAGATCCTCTCTAGCCTTATGATAAACTATGTAGTTCTCTACACTGTAAACGGTCTTGTTTCAGGGCCGCTCCGTGAAGGCGCGTTCACGAAGACGAGGAGCATAGAGGCATTCATCAGCCCTTTTGAGGCCGGAGTTGCCGCCCTCGCCCTAGCCGCCCTATCATGGGCTCTGCTCGAGCGCACCAGCCTAGGCATATCACTTAGAGCCTCGGGCTCGGCGCCCTTAGCCGCTGATATCTATACCATGGGTAGGGCTAGGGCTATGCTGGTCTCAAGCCTGCCACAGAGCCTGGCGGCAGCCGCCGCAGGTCTGATCCTCCTGGGGGGCTTGCAGACTAGCTTCACCGCCCTCAAACAGCCTCAAGGTTATGGATATGCAGCCGTCCTCGTCTCTTGGATGGCGGAGCTCTCGCCAGCTACACTCATACCTGTCAGCCTCCTCTTCGCCTGGATAGCGGGAGCAGGTTTCCTCCTACAGGCTTACGGTATGCCCTCGAGTCTAGTCCTCCTGCTCCAGAGCGTAGCCCTAGCAGTCTACATGATAGCTAGGAGGGTGTAGGATATTGGTGGAGATAGTCTTCTCAGCCGTGCTAACTACGCTTATACCCCTGAGCCTGGCTGCTATGGGTGAGGCTATCCTTGAGCGTACTGGCAGGGTAAACCTGGGAGTAGATGGTTTAATGGCTTTAGGAGCCGCGGCAGGGGCATTAGCGGGTGTGGAGACCGGAAGCCTAGCAGCGGGGCTAGCCGCCGGGGCAATTATCGGAGCTGTCGGGGGCCTTGCCTACATTTTATTGACGGATAGGCTGGGAGTGAACATGATTGTGGCTGGCCTCCTGGTTTTCTTCGCCGGAGTTGGACTAGGCGATCTCATCGGTTCGAATATAGCAGGGCGGCCGGGACCTGTGCTCAGGAGCCTGGAGTCCGTTGCAGCGATAATAGGCATTGCTGCCCTAACCACCCATGTTATCCTCTATAACACGGTCATAGGGGCATCCCTTAGGATCGTGGGTGAGAATCCTGCAGCAGCCGCTGAAAGAGGAGTACCAGTGGAGAGACTACGGGTTTCAGCGGCTATACTTCAAGGAGCGGCTGCTGGACTTGCCGGGTATATTATGGTCTCCGGCCTTAGCTATGGTAAATGGTACAGCGGTGTAACTGCAGGCTTAGGCTGGGTGGCTCTCGGTATAGTCATCCTTGGCTACTGGACTCCACTAGGAGTCCTAGTGGCGTCGACCGCAGTCTCAGTGGTGTTCAGCATGAGGACTCAGATGGCCGCAGCCACAGGCATACCACCTCTCGCAGATGCCATTCCCTACATTCTGGTGCTTATCCTTCTCGCAGTAGGAACCCCCCTTTATGAGAGGCTGGGCCTTCGTCCACCTGCATCTATATGGCGGAGAAAATAGGCCAGATCCCCCCGTAGAAAAATTTTAACGGCCATATTTACCTGCGGAACCTGCACACTAGTAATTATAGCAGAAAGGAGGTTTGGCGGTTTGAAGATAGCGATAGCATCGGAAAAAGCGGGGGAAACGGGATATAGGGTGGCGGGAGGACATTTCGCCCACGCCCCCCTGTTCCTCATATACAAGCTCGAAAAAGGCGCCCCAAAGCTTGAGGAAGTGAGGGAGAACCCTCTTGCCTTAATGCCGGATGAGGATGCAGGCGAGCACTCCCACCACCATCATGGAGGGTTTCATGGACCCAGTAAATACAAGTTCCTAAGGGACAAAGTTCTTAGCGATATAAACCTAATAATAGCTGGCGGCGCATGCATGACTAGCATAGCATTCTTCCTGGGTGAAGGGGTTAGCTTAGCGTTTGCAGACCCCTCAACACCAGCGGAGGAGGTATTGAAAGCAGCCGTGGAAAAAGCTTCCGAGGGGAGGCTACCGGAGCTTTCGGTATACGCTTGGGGTAGGCTTGTAGATCCCGACGAGATTGAATAACGCGAGAAAAACTCCATAATTGCGGGTCGCCGCCTTAACCAGCCTAGCCAGGTGGAGAACCTGACGGTCTAGCCTGGGGCGAGGCCAGCATCATATTGCTGCTTCCCCCATATTTTCCCTATATCGAACTTGATTGGTTTCACAGCCTGTAGCCGTAGATGGACCTGCTTTACACCCCTTAACAAGCATGGACATACCAGTTCACATGGGGTGTGCACTAGCTTTGTTCTTGAGGGGCTGGGATTTAATAATGCTAGGCGTCGTTATGGGCCATGCTGAGAGGGCTGTTCAACCTGCAGGGGTCGATCTAAGCTTAGGCGAGATAGAGCGGCTCTCCGAACCGGGGTTTCTGGGCAGGGAGGCTAAGTCGGTGCCTGGAGGTGAGAATGTTTCCTGCAGCAATGGTGTTTGTGAACTCTCGCCAGGAGTGTACAGGGTGAGGTTTAATGAGGTAGTTTCGATACCGCAAGATAGTGTGGGATTCTGTTATCCTCGCAGCAGTCTCATAAGAATGGGGGGATATCTCGGCTGTGCAGTATGGGACCCGGGCTATATGGGGCGTGGTCAGGCCCTGCTTCTCGTGGCAAACCCTCACGGGCTGAGGATCGAGATAGGGGCCAGGGTAGCGCAACTAGTGGTGGCCAGGGTCGAAGGCCCCAACACCTGGATTTACTCCGGGGACTATCAGGGCGAGGGTTTGTAGAGTAGCGAGAGTGTTTCAGAAGAATCATATCTTTAGAACGCTCTTTGGGACGGTGACAATTAGAACGTCTCCGGTAATGTTCGATAGATAGTTGGCTAGGGCTTTCAAACCCTTCACTGCAGCTCTCTTCTCGATGCTGGGATCGTTCATAAAGCTACCGAGCTCTTTGAGGCATAAACCGAGCCTTCTCTCACGGCGATCCAGAATAATATGTAGACGCTTGCCCGAGTCTCCGTTTACGACGATCAGGATGGCATTAGCTTCTCCAGACGGGTGTGATAGCTGTTTCTCCACTAGGGGTATCAGCGATGTTAGCGTCTTTCCCTTGACTCTAGCCACCACAGAGCCTTCGATCATTGACAAGGCCAGTATAATGGGGTTGCATGCTACTGCTGACAACTTTCTCGACAGCTTCAAATGGTCTAGGAGATAGCTTTCTTGAGCCGGATTCTCGAAGCCTATAAATCCTGCTTTGTACACTGCTGGTTCCTCCGATCTTTCACCAGTGTGAGAGGGTGTTGGGCCTGTCATGGTAATATACCCCCTTAAGGAATAGCTGGCTCTGAGGCCGATGCTCCTCTGGGCTTCTTAACCTTTCCCTCCCAGTCTTTTGTAGTATCGAATTGAAGTTTAAAAGCAAATGGAGGCCCTGATAATACGGTATTACTTATAAACCAGTTTTATTATTTAGTCTAGCATCCAATGTTGTCATAAACTCCGTGATACTAATTCATAGAATTTTTCACATTTTAAGTACAATTTCCTAACGCGTATACGATTCAATTGATTTCCTATACAATTAATATGGTGCTAATGTTTTAATGGCCTAGGCTTACCTAAGAGCCTGCCCTCCTGCGCTATTTCAACATTCCTAACCTTGAATCTCTCCTCAAGAATGGCGCTTCCCCTCTCATGGTAGGAAAGGGCCTCCCAGTAGCCGTCCACATATTTATCTAGCAAGATTATCCTCTCAACCCATTTCGCATGCTTCCAGCCATAGAGCCACGGTAATAGTATTCTGGCGGGGTAGCCATTCTCCTTCGGCAGCGGCTTTCCATCTAACAAGAGTGCAACCATGTTTCCATCCTCCATTACATCCTCTAGAGGAACTATTGTAGAGTAGCCTCCTGTCGATACAAATGCAGCCCACTTGGCACCAGGATTCGGCCTCGCCATGTGTATCAGATGTTTAAGGCTAATGCCCTCCCAGAGCCTCCCCATGACGCTCCACCCGGTTACACAGTGGAAGTCGAACTGGCCCCTGTCAGAGGCTAGCTCCAGGAGGGCGACGTAAGTAAAATCTAGAGGTTTTTCAACGCTCCCTTCTATCCTCAGGCGCCAGCTACCCGCGTTAATCCTCTGCAGCCCCTCTGCAGCGTATATTATGAACTTGGGAACCGCCTTCTGGCCTGGAGGCATCGATTCTCTCCCAGGGTTTGAGGGGCGCTTAAGCATAACGAGATCTAGAACCTCGCCCTCGCTATAGTATTCTCCGTCTCCTCTCAGCTCCTCGAGCAGAGGAACCTCTACCGAAGCCATGCCTAGTAGAGCACCCGTTATGTTTATTATGTAACCCCCACTCTCTACCACCCTTAGAATGCCTAGAGTTCGTCGGCTGCCCTCCAGTTCGAAGCTAAACAGGTTGAACCGGCCCCCAAGATACTCCCACCCCCGAAAACCGGCGATAGTAGTTTTAACACCTAGAACTCCGGAGAGATATATCGAGGCCTCCCGAGCAGCCTTCTCAACATCTCTATAATCTTCGACATTACTCATGTCCGTGGTGCACTCAAACGGATAAGGGAGGCCTAGCATTGCAGATAGGCTGCTCTTCCTGACTAAACATCCCAATACCCCCCCTTTTAGTGCCATAACACTCCGCACCCCGGGTTATACACATGGGTAAAGCGATTTAAGAGGCCTCGTTAATACGGCTCTAGTATGCCGTTTTGATGTTGTTGCCGGAGTTGGACTAATGCTGTACTCAAGTTATTAAGGATTTCCGGGTTTATAGGAGGCTGGGGAGGCGCGCTGTGGATGCCCCTACCCTGGGAGCCGATTCCCCGGGTCTGGGCCTCCGGGGTATGGTGACGTGGTCCTCTCCCGAAGCGCCTCCCCCCGGATATGATAGTGGGGAGTGGTGTTGAGACGTGGCTATGCCAGGGCGACTCATCACGTTGCTCTTAGCTGTCGTCATTGTTGCTGACCTGGCCACGGCGGTGTATGCGGTGTTTGAAGGCCCGTTTCCAGCCGTTGTACCGCTCGGCTCACCCCTGGCCTATAAGAACATTTACATCCACCCGCCTACGGCAATCACTACCTACATAATATTTGGTGTAGCCAGCCTGGCAGGCGCTCTCTACCTCTGGAGGAGGGACAGAAGGTTCTCCCGACTCGCCTTCTACGCGGTGGCACTAGGAGTTGTCTACGGTTTCACAACTCTAGCTACAGGCATAGCGTGGGCTAGCGAGTCGTGGGGCGAACCATGGAGCTGGGATCCTAAGCAGACGGCCGTTCTACTCATGGTGCTAGCCTACCTAGGCTACTTCCCGCTCAGGAGCAGTATAGGGGATCCGGAGAGGAGAGATCTCGTCTCGAGCGTCTATCTCCTAGCATCGTTGAGTATGATACTGCTAAGCATACTTGCAAACCGGTTGATAGAAAGCCTGCATCCCACGGGTGAAGCTATAAGAGATTTCTCAGCCGACTTCCAGGCAGGCTGGACGTTTAGCATTCGGGTGGTAATGGCTATTGCCACCGGGTTATCACTAATAGCTTTAGCCTACACGCGTGTTAACATCCCCAGGATCCTGCTACTCGGTGTCGGTGTTACGGCAGGCCTAGCCCTGGCGGCCTCAGCTTTAATGGCGTTGCCGCTTCTCGAGGGAGAGTATTATAGGGTTGTTAATGCCGATGTAGGCGACGATGGGTTGATATACTCGATAACCGTCGTCACGAGTGGCAGTAGCGAGGAGACGATAGTGTTCCCAACTCCGGTAGAATCCCCTATAAAGCCCGCTAAGACAGCGGACGACAGACCCACTATCACAGGCCATCTAGTCAGAATAGGTGAAGACGGTGGCCTCCAGGTCCTTCCACACTGGAGCACACCATTAAACCTAGCACTATACACCCTAGCCCTACTAGTGGGAGTAGCCTTAACTATAACACTTGGTAGACGAGAGTAGGGCGGGGATGGGTAAACCCCCATAGACCCCCTCCCACTAACAGGCCTTGGGAGTATCTTCGTTGGGGCTTGGTATTTTGACCCCTGCTATAGAGAGGCTTGGTAAAGGGGAAATCATAGAGATTTCAGCCAAGTCTGCCGCCCTAGAGTGGGGTAGGAGGAGGCCGGAGTACAGTCTTTTCTGGTGGCCCGGACGCAGGCTTTTAGGGGGTGTTAGAGCTGTACTTGCCGCTCTCGCCGTGCCAGATCCTAGGGCTGCGATCGACTCCATAGATGGTGTAGGAGTTGAGAAACTCCGCAAATTCACTGCTGGCCGGCTTGTTGTAGACCCCTTCTCCGGTGGCGGAACCATACCCCTTGAAGCATCTCGAATGGGCTATGAGGCCGTCGGCCTCGACTCTAACCCGTACGCTGTGAGTGTTTCCAGAGCTTCGAGAAGCCTGCTAAACGGGGAGTGCCGAACCAAGTCCGCCTGCCTAGTTGAGGCGGCCAGGAGGGTTTGGAGGAGTTTATATAACCTGTGGTGTGGAGAGGGTTTTTGCATTATTCATGTTCTCCTAGCTAGATGTCCTCCGTGCACAGCGCCAGCATGGGTGTCGAGGTTGAGGAACGGCATAAACCTCCTGCTAGACGGCAGGACGCTTAGACCAGCCTCCGGTATCAATGTATCGCCGAAGGAGCCCATGGTTAGCCTTCCCGAGGGTCTGCCGGAGGAAGCCCCAGGCTACGTTGCCTATGCAGCTGAGGTCCTCACGGCCGGGGGGAGGAGATGGGTTTACCTAGGGGACGATGGCCTTGGTGCTAGAGTAGCGTCTCACTTGAGGTCTACGCTCCCAAGAGCAGTAGAGCTTGTCAGCGGGCTGCCCGGGGTGCCTGTGCCCCCCGGTAAAGAGACGTCCAAGCTACTGGCTGCGGGTATACAAGATTTCAAGCACATCTATACCCCTAGACAGCTTGCCACAATATCGGACTTCGTAAACAACGCTTCGTCAATAGGCTGCAGATTAGAAGCATCATGCATAGCAGGCTCCTCCTCTAGAGCATCGAGCCTGCTAGCCATATACTACCAGCCAGCGCGGAGAGTCAACCCGGCTTTCATTGTGAAGACGTACTGGGTACCCGCTAACCCGGTGGAGCTGAACCCTCTCGCCTCTACATGCATGCCAGGACCTCCCAGCACAAGATGCAAACCCCTGGGCCGCGGGGGGCTGTGGAGCCTCGTAAAACGCTATAGCCGCGGCTGCAGCAGTGTTGGTGGGCGGCTAGAATTCAGGGTCTGGGATTCCTCTAGAGGTCTGCCGCCCGGCATGACTCCCTACGCCGTTGTGACGGATCCTCCCTATCCCGGAATGCAGAGCTACGGTCAGCTAAGCCTGGTATACAGTCTCCCACACAGGCTAGCCGGGCTGCCAGTGCCAAGTAGGTGGGTGGAGGTGGATAGCATGTCTAGAGGTTATGTCGACGCTATTACCCGCAGTCTACGGCTTGCGGGGATGCGTCTAGAGAAAGATGGTTACATGGCTATACTCCTCTCCTCGGGAACAGAGCGTGGTGCAGGTATCCTGGCTAAGGTGATTCATGGTATTTTATATAGCGGGCTGAAACTCGCTATTATCCTCCCCCTTGCAGGAGAGTCTCCCGGTAGGCTTGGGAGGAGCTTCAACAAGCTGGTGTACGTTGTCGTGTTTAAACGTGGAGCACCCACTACTCCCAACCCACTTAGGCCTCTAGAGTGGGCTGCTGATGTGGGTGAGGCAGCGGGATACAGGCCTGACGAGGTCAGGGTATCTAGTAAGGTGGCAGAGGCTCTGGCCTCAGAGCTTGAGGACCTACTTAAAGCTGGCGGCTAGGGCTGCAGCTATTATAAGAGCCCCGCCCAGCGCCTGGAGTAGCGTGAGGTCCTCGCCCAGTACTATCGTGGCCAAGACCACAGCGGAAAGAGGCTCTACCAAGCTTACCACCGAGACCCTATGAGCCTCAATCCTCCTCAGGGCGTAAACGTTCAACATGTAGGGCGCCACCATGGTAAAGACCGCGAAGTACAGTGAGGCCGTAACCTCAACTGCGTTGGGAGGAAGGCTCGGCCGTATAGTTATGCCTAGGAGAGGTCCTGTAAGAGCGATTGGGGCCAGGCTGACCTCCATAACCCCGGCACCCCTGCTTTGGAAGAGTCTAGCCATGACTATGTACAGCGCGTAAAAGAATCCCGATGCTACCCCCAGTAGAAGGCCTGGAATACGTAGACCCCCTATACCCCCCTCACCGCCCAGCGACACAAGGGCGGCTCCAGCGAGACCCAAAGCAATAGCACCTACCCCCTTAGATCCAGGTCTCTCTCCCAGCAGTAACATGCCGAGGAGGGCGACCCAGGCCGGTGCAGTGTAGAGGAGGAGGCTTGCCACTGCAGCGCCCACAATGCTGACAGACTTCATGTATGTATAGTAGAGGGGGGCTAAGCCCAGCATTGCTACAACAAGGCTCCTACGCGTTGGTCTAGCCCGGTAGAGCATGAGGAGGAGCCCTGCCAGAAGCGAGCCGCCAAGTGTCCTCCCAACTATGAGCATATCGGTGTCGGCGCCCATACTCTCGGCTAGTCTTTGGACTACGCCTATTGTACTCCACGATAGAGCAGCTGCCAGTGCAGCAGCCACACCGAGAAAGCCCGGCGATACCTTATCCAACCATCAAACACCCACATACCCGCCACAGCAAACAACCTGTCTTCAACGCTCCTGAGGTGTATATTTAAAGCCAGCCAATGGGATAAAGCCTTGACTTACAGAGTAAACATCCAACAACGATACTGCTGAGTGATAGGCGATCCATGGATTTTATAGACGCCGGCCGGACCTCCAGTCATGTAGAGATTAATTCACGGAAATCATAATTTTGGCCTCGGCATCCCGATTTCCCTCTAATGGGTGGGATATTTGGCCCTAAACTACTGCCTGGTAGTTACCAGCGATCGAGTCTATGCAGGTCTGAAGAAGGACGAGATTACCCCTCTCGTGTCATCCACGCTGGAGTCTCGGGGTCGAAAGCTGGTTGCCTCGACAGTTGTGCGGAATTCCTTTGAGGATATTGTGGCGGCTGTAGCCTCTATGGCGGGGAGGCGGGATTGTGACGTCATACTTGTTACCGGGGGCACGGGGCCGGGGCCTCGGGATGTAACTACCGAAGTCGTCTCAAGACTTGCAGTCTACATGCTCCCCGGTTATGGTGAAGAGTTCAGGCGGCTGAGCGCGGGCGAGGTCGGGCCCCGCGGCCTCCTAACAAGATCAGAAGCATATGTCCTACCAGGTGGAAAACCTGTTTTCACAACACCAGGCAACCCTGGAGCAGTGGCCACCGCCCTAAAGATAATACTCGGGCTGGACACACATCTCGTAGAACAGCTTAGAGGTGTGGGCCACTAGAAGCGTCTCCCCCTCCTACTGGTCTCGGCGCGGTGCCTAGCATAGCTAGCCCTAATCTCTGCAATGAGGGCTAGCCATTCAGCAGCCTCAACATCCCCTTCCTCGAGGGCCTTTTCCGCTGCTCTCACAAGGGGCCACACATAGCCTGAGAATGGTTCAAGCCCCTTAAGCTCCTCTTTTATGCTCTGAAGCCTATCCGAGACAAGCCACTCCCCCGGCAAAGGGACGCTCACCCTAGCTTATACAACTGGCTGCCCCCTCGGCCCCGGGGGTGTGTGGATGTGGTCTTCAAAGCTGTGATAGATTATAAACCCTGGATCGTCTCCATCAATCCCCGGGATCTGTTATGGAGAGGAGGGATGAAATAATAGTTGGAAAACACGTATACGGCAGTCTCTATGGGGTTCCGCTGGAAAAAGCTACAGACGAGGAGTATTTAAGAGGGGTTGTCGTCAGGGCTGCAGAGGCTGCTGGTGCTACTGTGCACGCAGTGAATTCCTGGACAATACCCGGGGAGAAGGGAGGGGTCTCTGTGATAGTTCTTGTCCTGGAGAGCCATCTAGCCCTACACACGTGGCCTGAGTATGACTATGCCACGTTCGACATTTATACCTGCGGAGAGCATACGGACCCGTGGAAGGCGTTCGAACTCCTACTCTCAGAGCTCAACCCTAAGAGGTATACCGTGCACTATGTGGACCGGAGTCAGGAGAAGGTTTTAGTGGAGCCTCAACCGCGGAGGTAGGTTGAAGAGAAATCGGTGTGCATTGTAACAGGCCTGCTGGTGACGGAGAGCACGTATCCTCCCCTGAAGACGAAGCTTGTTATAACCATATACCTATCCATCAGGTAGGGGACAGCATCCTTCACCTCGGTCGGTATGCTCAGCTTCTCCAGATGAGCCCTCTCAGTCCTCAGAACTATCTTAGTGTTGGATAGCTGGATTATAATATCGTGCAGATCGCTGGGACTGTGAGTGCTAAACATGAAACCTATCCCCCTAGCCTTGCCGAGCCTCGCCATTGAAGATATCATGGAGGCTACCTGCCTACTCGCCTCCTGCTCCTCGTAACCGCCCTTCTCCTGCGGGAAGAACTGATGTGCCTCGTCAATCACTATAAGAAGCTGCCGGCCCACCCTCCTCCTAGCCCACTCTTCCTGCCTCATCCTAAGTATGCTCTGTAGCACCCTATATCCTAGGATCCTCGGGGCGAACACTGAGCTCCCAGATCGAGACGCAAGCCAAGCCAAGTCCACAACTACAGGAGCCCCCATATCTCCAGCCAGCCCAGTTATGAACCTCCAGCTAGGCTCCAGGAGAACCCGAATACGGCCGTCTGTGGCTATAGAAACGTCCACCACACCACTATCGATTAGACCTTGAATCTTCCTATAAAGCGCCTCAGCAGTGCTCCTATGAGGCCGTATAGAGGAGAGTAAATCCAGGATTAGGTCTACCACGTGGCTGACCTCGAAACCCAGCGGCTCGATCCTAGCCCTAGCCACATTATAGTTATCGCTCCCACCAACCATGAAAGCAGCCATAGACTCCATGCTCGCCGAAACAGCCTCCTCCAACCCGGCGCCACGACGGGAGAATTCTATGTATGCCGAGAGTGCTGATGAAAGTGCATAGAGTGGGGGGTAACCCCTTTTGCCGGAGTGCCTGTAGAACCTCTCCCTTATAGATCTTAGTAGCTCTAGAGATAGCCTGGTCATCCCGGGGGCAAGCTGTGACAGGCTCTCGCCAGGCATGTTACCACGCCTAACACTATCGATGAAGTAGGGTATGATTACGAAGGGTAACCTATCGGACTCGCACCTGACGCCTTCAGAACTCTTAACGCAGGTCCATCTCCCCCCGCCGCCCACAAGCTGTGACAGAACATCCTCGTGGTAGAGCTGGGCAATGCCGGAGTAGATATCTCTATCATACTCTATAGCGTCGGACACAGCGTCCACACTAACAGGTGCAACAACAACTATTCTCCTGGGAGGCCTGACACCTCTAAAAACGTCGAGGTCGCCGCCGGAGGATGGGATGGGCAGTTGGATGAAGTCGGAGTTCATGTCTAGTATTACAGGCACTATTGAGCCCTCATCCCCGCTAGTTAACGATGCTATCATGTTTTTCAAGAGCGTAGTCTTCCCGCTTCCAGTTGTCCCAATAATCAGGGTGTGGTGGAGAAGGGCCTTGTAGGGTAGCCTCACCGCGACAGATCCTCCCTTAACCGGCCCGTAGAGGCTGGCCAGAGCACCTATAAGAACGCCTCCCCCGGGCAGTCCGAGCATGTACTGGAGTGTTTCTGGGTTAGGGTCAAACACAGGGCTCTGGGGTTCGATGGGGGTGGAAACGGGCCTGGGCTCGAGCCCCGAATCCGGATCGGCTTCCAGCAGGAGTCTAACCTCGGCTATAGGGCTTGTTAATATCGACTCAGGGTTGGCCGGGCCTGGCATGGCGCTCGAAGATAGCGGGGCGTCAACACCTGCTAGAGCTAGCTCGTCAGCTCTCTTAACCGTAGACACCACGCCCAGGGAAATATGAAGTGTTTTAGGGTCAACGATACAGAGGTAGTCGCCTACTCTGACACCTCCCCGGCTAAAATATTTTGCCGTGTCCACCTCAACCTCAACAAGAGACCCTGGAAAAGTGGACACAGGGCTATATCGGGTAACCCTCCCCAACACCTCGCCCAGCCGCTTTGCCTTGGCATAGGCTTTATTAATCCTCTCCGAAATAAGGGAGAGGTCGATACCTCCCGGGAAAGACTCTCTAGGACCTCGCTCCCCGCCTATGAAGTGCTCCTCCACAACAACTCACCTTCAAACAACATTGAGTAGCTAACTCTGGACCCCCTGCTCTTAAGCCCTGATAAGACTATACGCTTCAACGCTAAGCTGATGCTCTTAGCCCTTCTATCGCTTCGCGCTAACGTCACGGGCTCCAACGATCCCCTGACTAGTGTTTCACCTATGAGGAGGTGATGGGGCTTGAGCCCGTAGCTTTCAATCAGGTTCAGACTATGCCTTGTATACTCAAGCCTGTACACCCTGCTTTTCGGGGAGAGGAGCTGGTACCGTCCCCCGGGGAGAACGATGTACTCGAACAGCTTCTCCTCCCCACTCGCATACACAACTCTGGACACAAGTGTTTTGAGGGCGTAACCCGGCCTCCACTTATGACATCCATACCCTACAGCCGCCTCGATGATTGCAGAGTCTGAAGCCTTAGGAGCGAAGCCTAAACACTCCTCCAGCATGACGGGATAGCCGCTGGCTTTTGACAACAGTGTTGACGACTCTATCCTCTTGACTAACCCAAGCACAGGAACACCCAGGTCCTCAAAGCCGGCGATAATCCTTTGCCTCTCAACGTAAAGCCTCCTCCACACGTCCCCCATGGTAGTGGACAGCTTTGAAATAACGCTCCCGTTCAGGATGGGGCCGTCTATTATAACAGCGGAGAGAGGAGTCCTAGAAATGCGATCCTCTTCAAGTCTCTCCAACAAGTATTTCAGCATTGCATTCTCTAGCGAGAATCGGAGGATGTCAGAGTATGCCTCCCCCATGAGGGGAGTAGGCCAGCTGTCAATATCGAGACGGCTTAGCACTATATATGGTTTGATCTTTAGCCCTCCGATAGGCTTTTCAAGAGACGGATAATCCGCCTCGATCGTCTTTAGACGGCTGCTCAGCGATACTGCACCTAGAAGTATCACTTGCAGCGGCGTCTCAATGGTTCTGCTACTGCTGTCAATAGCATAAATATTGCTGAGGTGGCCTTCACCCTTAATCTTAACGGTTTTCAGGGGGTATGAATAGTACTCCTCCAGGCTCACCCTTGTAACATCCTCGATATCATCCCCCATATATACTATGAGGTCCTCGAGGCTGAGAGGCCGTCTGTGTAATCTGTATTCTCCTGGCGGCTCGGCTATTGTGCTGGCAATCTCGCTGGCGACATCTACCGCTAGCAACTCCGGGGCCCCAGAATGATGTTAAATGGTATTACCGTAAAAGGCTAGGCCGTAGAGTTACGTTTAAACTCTGAACCCCCTCGATTTAAGACACTCCCTTATAACCGGGTCCATCCTGTCGACTGGACCGCCGTGTCTATGAACCCTCCAAATGTTGTTTACGAACTTCTCACCTAGACTCATGTATGCTTTCACCTTTTCCTCCAGCTCGCCATACGAATTCCATCCCGCGAGAGCCTGGATAGGAGCCCTGGGTGTTAGAGGGGGTAGCTCGCCCTTGGGCTTGCCCACGAGGAGGCCCGCCACCGGGATGACATAGCTCGGCAAGCCCAGAACATCGGCAACCTGACAGGGATTTCCATAGGCTGCTATTATGTTTACTACATAGCCTAGGTCCTCCGCCACAGCTATAGCCCAAGCAAGAGCTACACTAGCCGATATGTAGCCTTGGAGTAGCTCTGTCAGCCCTGGCTCCCTCACCTCCAGACCCAAACGCTTAATGGACTCCACAACCTTTGCATAGTCTACGCTGAAGACAAAGAACACTGGAGCCTCCTTAATCTGCTCCTGACCCCAAAGAACACCGGCGAGCCTCGACTTTAAATCGTCCCTAGTAACCACCGTCACGTGGACAGGCTGTATGTTCCACGGGCTAACATGGCGGCGAGCGGCCTCCAGGATCTTCTTAATATCCTCCTGGGATATTGGCTCGCTGGAAAAACTCCTGACGCTCCTATGGCTGCTTATAACATTGAAACAGCAACCTCTCTCTTCCATCCTCAGCCCACCCTGAATTCCAGATAGAGGATAGAGAGTATTAGTTCGACGCTCAAGCCTCTCTAGTCGATAACTCTGTATATAGACCATCCTATATTTTCTATGATAGCTCTAACCCCGGGGAACCCTATGGTAGGCCTAGTTCTAGCCCGGGCTATAGCCTCGACCACCCCCTCCGCATTATCACTATCCACCTCTACAAGCGTCGGCGCCACGCCAACCATTGAAGGGACATGGGCATCGCTGCCAGAAACTGGCGTGTGACCCAAGTCGTCAGCAAGCTTCATAGCCAATAAGTTAAAATGGGGTGGGGTATAAGCATTCCAAACCTCAATTGCGTCGAATAGCCTGGCCATCCGGCTAACGGCATTAAGGGGGATGCCGTGGTACCTACTGTAGCCTGGATGTGCAGCTATAGTTATACAACCCCTCTCAACAGCCCACTCCCTAAGCTCTTCTACAGCCCTCGGAAAATCGTCGCCCACGTCGTTTGAGCATAAAACCAGAACGTCGCCTAATAGGCTTCTAACCTCTGCAGACGGAATTACAAACACGCCACCCAGGAGTTTTGCGGCCCTCTTCGCCAGACTAGCACCCCTGAAGGTATCATGGTCAGTAACAGCTATGGCCGAGAGACCTTTTCTAGCGGCTAGCCTGACTATCTCCATAGGAGTCTGAAACCCGTCGCTAACAGTTGTATGGCTGTGAAGCTCGACAGCGATCAATTAGGCCTCACCCCCTCAGGATAAAATAGATTATAGCCAACATATACTGTCCGCGGCTTAACCGCTTTTTCGCGGGATATAGAGATACAATAAAACGGTTGCGGTGCTGAGAATTGCTAAAACCGGGAGACAAGCTACCCCCCATCTCGGGACAGTCGCTTAATGGATCCTACATCAGACTGAACGCGGAGCACCTCCCTCCAGGCGGGGCTGTGATTGTTATAGCCTCCTCCGAGTCTAAGCTAAAACCGTTTGAAAAGCTTCTGGACGAATTTAACAAGCTGAAGTCTACAGTGCTCGCAATACTGCCACGCAAACCTCCAGCCAGAAAAAGGCAGGCGAAGCATGGAAGGCTCACTGTAGTTTATGATCCGGGGCTCGACTACCTAGCCAGGATAGGTCTCGCCCGAAGAGCGTTCTTCAGTATTTTGAGGGTTAACGACGCGGTCATCATTGTCGACAACAGTTTAAAAATCAAAGCCATAATCAGGGGGTCAAGGTTCGAAGCCCTAGCCCTGGCCGCTCTAGAGGCCTTAAGGAAGAACCTGGAGGAGAGCTGACCCATATACCGGGGGGCGAGTACTTACTGGCTAATAAAACTAACCAAGCATCAATGTATGAGTGTAGAGGTGAGGTTGAGTGCCAAGTATCGGGGATAAGGCGCCTGACTTTGAGGGTGTTGCTCATACAGGAGATAAGATTAGGCTGAGCGATTTTAAAGGGAAGATTGTTGTACTCTACTTCTACCCCCGGGCCATGACACCTGGCTGCACCAGGGAGGGCGTCCGATTCAACGAGCTTTTAGACGAGTTCGAGAAGATGGGTGCCGTGGTTATAGGGGTCTCCACGGATAGTGTGGAGAAGAATAGCAGATTCGCCGAGAAACATGGGTTCAGGTTCAAGCTAGTGAGCGACGAGAAAGGCGAGATCGGAAGGAAGTACGGTGTTGTAAAGGGAGAGGGGGAGAACATGGCCGCTGAAAGGGTAACCTTTGTAATAGACCGCGACGGAACCATAAGGGCTATTCTCAAGAACATAAGACCGGCGGAAAAGCATGCTGACCTCGCTCTCGAGGAGGTTAAAAAGCTCGTAATAGGGAGGGAGGCTCAGTCAGCGGGAGAAGTGAGATAGGCAATTAACCCTCCATAGCTTCGGAGAGCTTTTTTGATAAAACGCCAGCAAGCCTTTCCACCTCCACCCGGGCCTCATCGATGCTTTTCCTAGTGTCTTCGCTTGACGCCAGCCGGGCAGCCTCCTTCAACCTAACTATAGCATATAACAACACCTCGTTAGCGTCTAGGAGGGCTACAGCATCCCTAGAGCCGGTCTCTACCACGGCTTCCGAGAGACATTCAAAATGAACGGCGCCCTTGCCTGGGATGAACGTGAACCTCTGACCCTCAATGATTGTTCCACCGCATATGCCGCAAGTCCAAGTCTTAGCCATAATCCCACACCTGCTGATAATACCGGGGTCAGAAGGTTTAATCGTTGCAGTCTTGGAGGCATCGGTTCACATCCTGTGGAGCTTGTTTAACGCTGTTAAACATTTAAAATCCGATGTAGCAAATCTAGATAGTGGGGGGTTAGGCTTGTCATCTCAGCCAGCAACATTGTTTAAAAGGAGGGTCCAGAAGCTAGGAGGTTCTAGCCTTATAATAACTCTTCCCAAGCAGTGGATAAACAAGATGAATGTTAAAGCGGGTGACGTACTCGTAGTTATTGATGAAGGAGAATATCTAAAGATTATTCCCGAGAACTTCTCGCCCCCCGTGAGAAGCCTGAGTATTGATCTCCAGAGTATGCCGAGGAATGATGAGGAGAAATTGAGGTTTATTAAATGTGCATATGGCCATGGTTACGACCGCATAACTATTTTCACCGAGAACACGAGGAACGGGGGAATAGCCCTGTTCAAAAACGGGGAAATCCTGGATAGGATGGCTAAGGAGCTTCCAATATCGAAGATAGGCGTCTCTAACAACGCGGTCTTAATAGAATTTTCGAGAGACAGTAGCGAGGGTGTTAACCTATCTCTGAAACTCAAGCTCTATTCCAGCGCGCTCAACGCCGTGCTAGATAGCATTGCCGAGGGTAGAGTTGACAAGGCGAAGCAAGACGTCCTAAAGCTGTACAGCCTTTCTCTAGACATAGCTAGAAGCTCTGTGAGAAAGTCTATGGGGCTTAGCTGTGAGACCTCTAGGGTCACATACATATCTGGCTTCTTCCTCAACCTTGCAGACACAATCTCCCTGATGATAGACTACCTTTCCGACGCAAAGAGGCTCTCTGAAAGGGACATGGCTCTGCTCAATGATACCAAAGGGCTTCTTCTAGAGGCTATAGGATCCCTGGCCACGGGAAGTGTTAAGAGGGTAGAGCTTGCTGAAGAGACTGCCACTAAGCTTAGAAATTCGCTTAAAAACAGTGGGAGGGGTGTGAGCCCTCCGGTTTATAGTCTAGCGGTAAATGCCATCTCGCTGGTAAGGGCTGTTGCGGAGCTTGCCCTATGTAAGTTGAAGGAGCGAGAGGAGATAGATCTCGCTGGGATTAAACCCAAGTAGAGGCCCTTTCCTCCTCGGGTTCGCTCATCACACTCTCAGCAGCGATCGAGCCAAGGCATCGGGCCTCCTATCTGTTTTATCATATAGTTTAGCAGGAGGCGTATTCTATATCGCCTCTCCGCCTCGGGATCTAAAACAATGGCTCTACAAAAGTTAATTCGACAATAATCTAATGTTAATCCTGCAAACACTTATATACAGACGTAACCTTATATTATAATGTGGTGGGATAAGATGGGGCTACTATTGACTAGGGAAAGGAGTGGAAGACTTGTTTTCACAATAGACCCCATAGACATCGAAATGCTTGAGGAATACGTTGCGTATATACTAGGTCTCGGAAGCTGAGGTCCTCCGAGCCCTTCAAAACATGCTAACACCCCTATACTGCTCTCCCCATCCAAAATTCAACCGGAATCGAACCCACAGCTACTAGACTGTCCATCGATTAGAGCCTTCAAACCAGCCCGCCTACTCCTGGCGGTCGCTCAAGGGGAATGATCCTCATCCCCAGGTGGTCAGTCGACCGTCGTCTGCTCATCCCGCCCTGGACTATCCATGTTCTAGTTGTATTTTGTTTATGGGTTTAAACGTGAGAGTGAGCAGAGTTCCAAGTCTATACCGTCCTTGAGTATTATAATATGGCTCCGTCTGATCACCACTATTGAGTGTGTGATGCAGCTTTGAACGCGCTCTCGCACAAGGGGGATAGGTATAGTTTCTCGGCGCCCGATTCCTCTTTGCTGGAGAGGATTGTAGGTAAGGCTGTTGAAATGGGCGCTAGCTATGCTGAGGCTAGGTTCCATGCGCGTCTAGGGGATTCCGCTCTCCTAGTTAACGATAGGATTGTGGGAGGAGGCTTCAATATAGAGGAGGGGGTAGCAGTTAGGGTTATAGTAGACGGTGCCCTAGGCTTCGCATCCACAAACTCTATTGATGAGGAGAGTTTGAACCGGGTTGTAGAGCATGCCGTTTCCCTCGCTAGGTCCTCGGCGAGAGGGTTTCGGAGGAGAGTTGGCGTTAGCGAGGAGAGGCTAGGCAGGGCCCAGTATAGTCTGCGTGTTAGAAGGGATTTCAGGGATGTTGATCTCGAGGATAAGGCCTCCCTTGTTCTCGAGTATAGCAAGTCTCTAGAGAGTAGGAAAGTTGGGATAAGGGCTAAGACCTTCAGCTACAGCGACGAGCTGGAAGCTAAGGTGATAGTAACTAGTGATGGAGGGTTTATCGAGAGCCTCATACCGAGGATCTCCATATTCTACAATATAGCTGCGGAGCACGGAGGGATGAGGGCTAACAAGTGGGGTCACCTAGCAGGGAGCGGTGGTCTGGAGCTTGTAGACGAGCTCGGGCTAGACTCTATGCTAAAGGATGATATTCGTAGTCTCGAGGTTAATCTGGCGGAGGCGGAGCCTTCGCCAAAAGGCGTGATGGACGTTGTCGTCAGCCCAGAGATAGTGGGCCTCGCCCTACACGAGTCTATAGGGCATCCAAGCGAGGCGGACAGGGTGCTTGGTAGGGAGGCAGCTCAAGCTGGTCTAAGCTATCGTATGTGGATAAAAGGGAGAATCGGGAGTGAGCTAGTCACTGTGGCCGACGACCCTACGGTTCCAGGCAGCTACGGCTTCTACCTCTACGATGATGAGGCGGTCCCAGCTAGAGAGAGGCTCCTGATAAATAGTGGGGAGCTGGCGGATCTCCTACACAGCAGGATAACCGCCCACTCGCTTGGGGTACAGAGTAATGGGGCCGCGAGAGCTATGAACTATAGGAGCGAGCCTATAGTCAGGATGAGTAACACCTACCTCAAACCTGGTGACATGAGCTTTGAGGAGCTTGTTGAGGATGTTAAGGAGGGGGTCTACATAAAGACCTATATGGAGTGGAACATTGACGAGTTCAGGCTGGTCGCTAGATATGTTGGTCTCGAAGCATATCTCATCAAAAACGGGAGGCTCGATAGGCCTGTGAGGAACGCTGTCCTCGAGATCCCGAGCGAGAGCTTCTACTCTAAAATAGATGGTGTCGGGAAGGACCTCAGATTCTACGCTGGCATATGCGGTAAAGGGGAGCCTCCGCAACCCCTACCCGTTTGGATGGGAGGTCCTCACGTCAGAGTTAGAGGTGCAAAGATAGGTTAGGGGGTGGGTGGTATGAGTTCTAGAGATCTGCGCGACAAGGACTATCTTCTAGAGGGGGCTAGAGCTGTTCTGGAAGCCTTGCCGGGCGATGCAGAGAAGGCCGTGAAAATAGTTGGGTCGAAGAGCATCATGGTTAAAACGGCCCGCGGTAGTTTAAGCGTTGCACAAGGATTCGAGGACCTCTCTCTCGAAGTCTACCTCGCGAGAGAGGGGAAAATAGCTGTTGCCAGCTTCAATACGCCGAGGCTTGAGGATGCAGCAAGGATAGCGGCAAGTATTGTGGATAAACTCGAGAAGTCGCCACTGTACGCGCCGTTGCCAGAACCGTCTGGCAGGAGTTCAGAAGCCGTCGACAGCAGGATCGCCACCATTGTTGACGAAGGAGATACATCGATCCTAACATCCCTCCTAGACCCCGAGAGGTGGGGTGATATATCAGGTATGGCAGAGTTGACAGTTTCGACTACGGTGTTAACCACCTCTAGCGGAGCCGAGCTAACCCTGGAAAAGAGTAACTTCAACGGCTACACAAGGATATTTAAAAAGGAGTTTAGGAGCGGCCAGTGGTCGTGGGTCTCCACATACTTCGACGAGAAGCTCGCTGAGGAGTCAATAGCCACAGCCCAGATGCTAGCCGAGGAATGTAGCCGCCTACCCGGCGAGACACCAGAACCAGGCAGCTACAGGCTACTCCTATCCCCTATGGTGGGGGGAAACCTACTGGAGATAGTAGCCTCCTCCCTACTCGCTGGAAGCGTTTTACTCGGCTTCTCAATGTTCACCCAGAATAAGCCGGGGGATAAAATAGCTTCAGACGCCTTGACACTGTCCAGCACACCCTTAGATATAACGCTACCGGGATATTCAACGTTCGACGACGAGGGTGTCTCTACAAAGGACGTCGCCGCCATTGAAAAAGGCATAATCAAGACATTCCTGCATAACACAAAAACCGCCAGGCTTATGGGGGCGGAGACGACAGGCAATGCTGGCTGGATACTACCTAAATTATTCAACCTCCGCGTTGAGCCAGGAGATGTGAAAAACGAGGAGATATACGAGGCCCTGGGAGACGGGCTCTATCTAACCAACAATTGGTACACCAGGCTGCAGAACTACCTAGAGGGGCAGTTCTCCACTGTTCTGAGAGATGCTGTGGTGAGGGTGAGGAACGGCAGGCCTGTGTCATGCACGCCCGGGTACAAGCTTAGGCTGGCTGGAAGCCTCAAAGACTTGATTGTTGGTATCGAGAGCCTCGGCTCCAAGATACACAATATAATGTGGTGGGAGGTTAACAGGCCGTTCAAGCTGCCGCACATCATAGTCGGGTTAAACCCGAACGTGGAGATAAGGAGGAGCTGAAGGGCTTAGTGCCTTCCATCAAGGCTTTTCTTACAATAATTCCCCCCATCCCTTCTTTTCAAGCTCTTCGGCAACAGCCTCCTCAGCAAGAGCGTTTAATCCCTCTAAAGCTCTGGCAAGCCTACGGAGAGCAGCAGCATACAATTTCCTAACGTTACCACTGCTAGTCTCCTCGGCTTCGGGGTAGGGATTCCCGAGGCCAGCCAGCCCGGCAGCAAACGAGGGGAGAGCCCTCCTGAGCCCGACTCCATAGCCTCCCTCCAAGACCGCCGCCACGCCAGAACGGGCTATACTCGGTAGGCGGGAACCTATCATGTGATACATAGTCGTCCCCCCTTTCATAACCGTGAAGGCGTTGTCACCCCTGTAGGCATCGAAGCCGGCTGATACGACTATGTAGTCTGGCTCTAGTCTCTCCAAGATCCTGATTGCAACCCTCGCTGCAGAAAGGAATATATCGTCCCCGGAGTATGGGGGAATTATAATGTTTATCTTAGTGCCCCTGGCCTCCCCCTCCCCCAGGTCCTCCGGAAACCCCGTTCCTGGGTAGATGGTAGTGGGGTCTTGGTGAATATCTACATGATAGATTTCTGGGTCGTCGTAGAATATCTCCTGAGTCCCGTTGCCGTGGTGGAGATCGAAATCCAACATAGCAGTCCTCCCATGCTGAGACAACAACCTCGCTATAAGGGCTGCCGTATTAACTATGCAGAACCCCGCAGTAGGAGCTCCAAGAGCCCTCCCCCTAATCCCAGCATGATGGCCAGGCGGCCTACCGAGAAGAAGAGCAACGCCACCCCTCCTAGCGATATTATACGCCTCCAAAGAAGCCCCAGCCAGCCTTTTCAACGCTACAATCGTGCCCGGCCCGACGTAGGTGTCGGGGTCCAGCCAGTCAAGACCAGACTCAGCCATGGAAAGCACATGCCGCAAGTAAGCAGGGCTGTGTACCTTTGTATAGAGACCCACATCACCCTCTGGCGGACTTATGGACTCGGAGACCCTGTAGACTCCCGATTCCTCGAGCCCCTTAAGAGCTGCAACTAGCCGAGAAGGGTTCTCAGGATGGTCATATGGATCGGGAGAGTGCTTCATAAAATCCTCATGATAAACTATCCTTAACGCCAAGACAGGCTACCCCCTCGGTGATGCGGGGCTTCAGCACCAAAAAGAATAGCTCAACCCTAAGCCAGCCGAGATGCTCTGGGGTTCCTCCTCATCGGGGGGCGCCTGATGCCGTCATGCTCCCTCCGAGTCAGAGTTTTCATTCATAAGCGTCGAGTACTTCTGTGTTAGCATGTGGCACATCATGATATTGCTTGCTATCTCCAGTGTTCTCGCAACGTTTACAGCCCTGGCCACGAGGTATGCGAAGGCTGTGCTCCCATCCCCAACTATCTTGGAGAGTTCGGCCTTTAAGTCTAAAACGCTCCTTATCTTCCAGTAGGCCTCTTCTACCTTCTTAACGCTGTTAGGATCTATATTGGCTGACAGTGTGGCTAGAGCTACCTCCAGCATCTCAACTATAAACTTTAGCCTCTCCCTCTCATCCCATGTTAGCTTATCCCTCAGCTTAATAATCTCCCGACCTAGATCGTGCATCTCATCGGTGGCCGCTGCAAGCATAGCTGCATAGAGGAAGAAGTACAAGCCCATTATAGACTCTATCCCTCCGCGGGCCGTGTTTATGGTCACCGCACGCAACAGCCTATAGTTGCTCCTGTATATTTCAGTGACAGTGCTCTCCATAGTGAAGCTGGAGACGTCGTTGTCATCGCTGCTGAGTATCTTAAGAAGATTTTCTGAATAGCCTATAAGATGGCGGCCGAGGATTTTGAGGGCGTGCCACGGCTCTTCAACAGGGCTATCGAGATCTATAACAACCTCCCTCTCCTTGCCTGTAATGTAGATGTAGGGAAGCATGACCATAAGATTTTGAAGATTCTCTATAATGTCTTTTATAGTTCCCTGTCTAGGAGAAGAGATAACAATCTTATCCTGCCCAAATACAAAACCGCATAGAACCAGCTTAGAAACATGCTTGACAATCCTCTTGTGCCTTCCATCAAAATGGACCACAATCCTTCTTGTAGTGTTTGTAGGTAGTATTATAAGCCTATCCCCTATATCCACTAGGGAAACCACATCGCCTACATCAACATTATTCCTTTTAGCCCACTCCTTCGGTATGGTGACAATTAGCGAAGAGGCTCCAAGCCGTTGAACCTTACGGGGTATGAAGACGAATGTGCGGGCTGATTCATTAGCCGACAAGAGGTCGCCCCCTATATAAGGCTTCTATGTTGGGTGATATAAGTTTTCAGGTCGTTTAATACTGTAAAACATATTTAGTCTGAGTATCAACAAATATAAGATTATTCAAGTCAACACACCATAAACACCGCCTAGCCCGAGTCGGGGCCCCAGCTGATTACGCCCTCAATACCTACCCGTTCCATGGAATCTAGCCCCAAACCTTAAATTAGTAGGTATACCCCTTTGGCTAGGATCGGCGACATTATATGCAAGATCCCCCAGTATTTGCATTGTTGCCGTAAGTCTTGAGCTATATAAGGTTTTGAGATACTAATATTATATTGGACATGTGCAGTGTAAAGGTGGGTAGACATGGTGTTGGAGGCTAGAAGCTATAGGCTGGTGCTCAGGAAGACTACAAGAGGACCTGTTGTACAGTTTAGGGTTAGCGTGCCAGGAGCTAGAGAATCGACGCTAGTTAGGATGGGCGGCCGTATGGCCGAGAAGGTGTTCAGCCATATGGCAGAGGTCCTCAAGAAGCACAATCTCATAACAGAGGAGACTAAGTCCGAGAACTACACAGCCTACAGACTGAACCTAGAGATTGGGCCTAGCGTAGGAGGCTATCTAGTTATGATTCGAAGGAGCAGAAACCCAGAGGCCTGGATAGACTACTTCGAGGGGCTGATAACCGAGAACCCCTACAAGGGAGGTAGGGCCTTCCTATCTCATGCTCTTTACCTCAGCGTAGATCTTAGCAAAGCTATGGGCGTTGAGAGGGCTAGGGCACAGCTGCCGCCCAAGGTGCTGGATTCTGTTAGCGCGGGCTTCAAGGTTATATCCAAGAAGCTCTGGAGCCTCAAGAAGTAGAAGAGATCTTCCCCCAACTCCCCCTTTTTATAGTGTAATGCTTACCATCAAGCTAATGGGATGGCCTGCTGTCTACATTCAACATATATAGCTGGCATACGTTGGCAAAACCCTCACTCAGCTTATAGACTAGTACGCAGTCGTCAACAGCGGCTTCCACAGCACTTGGCTTTTCAAAAAAAGCTGCTGCAGCGACAGCAGCGATGAGAGCATCTACAACATGACTTCTCCTATAGTACCCGGTTTTTAGCCCAAGGGCGGAAAGGATGGAGGAAGGGTGGGCCTCAACAGCTGGAATCCCCGCCTCCTCCAGTAGCCTAAAAATAGAGTTGCCGATTCTCGACAGGGCTATCATCCCCGGCGTGTTTAAGGGGAGAAGCCTGGCACCCCTCTTAAGTGCGTATCTCTCGCATCCTCTCCATGTCGGTGTTCTGCCTAGGATATTGAGTGGAGCGTCTACACCCACCGCATACACTCCAGCACCTGCCAGCCTCTTTAGGCTAGAGTAAGCCTCGGAGGGCTTCGACTCCCAGGCTCTAAGTATGCGGCAGCCGCCCGAAAGCCACAGTACTACGGCGAAGCCCCAGGACCCTTTCCCCCCTGATGGGTCTACGCCCACATACAACTTACCGCTGGCTATCCTCTCGTCAGCCCTCACACGGCTCCCCATACCCCCTGCAGGGGGGTCGGTTCCGAAGTCGCTCATCAACCCTGCTGTAAATTAGGGTTGGGCGGGCCTCATATTTCCCTGGATAGTTTAGGATAGTCTCATTCTCTAATCAAATAACAGTTTGTCGAGCTTTTTCACCCCTGATATGTCGTCCCAGGATATGCCAAACGCCATTAGCATCTGCTCGAAAGCGGTTTTCACATGCTCAATGTATTTTCCGGGGTCGACGTCGGATAGTCTTGCCAGCTGGACAGGCTTGACGCCTAGCTTGTCCCTTGTTTTAACGTAGTAGACTATATCGCCTCTCCCGAGGGGGATCCCAAGCCTTTGGAGAAGCATAGCAGCCTTCACATGCTGCGGAGTGTTCTTATCATACTCCTTTGGATTCTTGCTGAGCATGACCTTAATTGCGAACTGGTCTAGGGTGTAGATCTTCTTCTTAACGTTGTTATACACAGTGTTTATATGGTCCCTGAGCTCGGCTAGTATGTCTTCAACATCCTCAGGCCTTTCTAGCTTGCTGATTATCCTCACTGCCTTTGAAAACTCCTCCTTTATAAACTCTGGCGTGTTGCTCTTCTTAGCTACCATACCCTTAATGACAATGTCTCCGTCTTCAGTAATTCCGAGGTAGTTCTTCTTCAGGCCGCTGAACAGTATCGCCCTGAAAACCTTATCGAGTTCTAGTTCTAGACCGTAGGTTCTCTCTACATAGTCTACAAGGGCTTCAAGCGCATCCCTAGGGGGGTCCCATATGAAGAGGCTGTCAGTGTCGCCGTAGACTATGTGGAGTTTTAGATCCCTAGACTTCTCCAGCGTACCCCTCAGGACAGTTCTACCTAGGGCTGTTACACTCTCTGCAACGGGGAGGCTGTAGAGGCTGAAGCTCTCGCTCCCGAATACGCCGTAGCTGGCGTTTATGTAAACCTTCATGGCGGACTGGACCACATCATACCAGAGCCGCTCCTCCTCTCTCAAGCTCTTATCCTTTGACTTCTTCTTGTAAAGTCTGACTCTGAAGTCCCTCAGCATCCCGACTATCTCGTTGCTTATACCCTTAAAGTCGCGGCAAACTCTGTGGCCAACCTCTGGCACTTCTATAGTGTCTTTGCAATTGGGGTTGTTGACGGTCTCGTAGCTGAGATTCCACTGCTTTATAAGGCTTGGATATAGGCTTGCGAAGTCTAGGACTAGCACCCTGAAGAAAACTCCGACGGGTGGATCCAGGACTATAGCACCCCTGTATTTCTTGTCCTTTATTATAGCCCCAACCTTTGCCCCTGCCGAAGATAGCTTCTCAATCTCCCGTCTAGAAGGTATAAGCCACCTCCTCCTCCTATGCTCCCAGTACATGAGGCCCTTGATCCAGTTCGAAATCTGGCTACGAGTAATGTCCTCCATGCCCAGCTTGCTCGTCCTCATGACCATCACTATTAGGTTGAAAACGAGGTTGTTGCTGAAAGTCAGAAGCTCGAGCGTCAGCCTGGCGTCCTGCAGGTTGTATTCTATTAGCTTGCCCAGGCTCAGCTCCGGTACTGGCACCTTCAGCTCCACCTTGCCCTTGCCAAGTAGAGCCCTGCTTATAGACTCCAGGCTCAGCTCCCTGTACTTGTTGCCGAATGCGTAGACCTGTAGCGCCCTTATCCCGAAGAGTTTATGAAGATCAATGTGTAATGACCTCCTGAACGTCGCGTAATCCTGTTTGGCCTCTACCGGCACATACTCCCTAGGGACGCCGAGGACCTCTAGCCGTTTAGCTAGGTAGGGTAGGTCGAAGTTGTCGCCGTTGAAGCTGACGACTAGCGGATACCTCTGGAGGAGCCTGATAATGTCGAGGAGCATGGCCCTCTCGCTGTCGTAGATCTCCACCTCGGTTGCGTCGGGGAGAGCATCCTCCGAGAACTCGGCGTTCTCCCTGTAAAGGACGAAAACCTTGTTCCTACCGCTGCTGTCCGCTGTGGCCACGCTTATTATGGGGTAGAGTGCCTTAGACGGGTCGGGTAGTCTCGTGGCTAGGGGGCTGTAAACCTCGATGTCGAATGCTATTATAGGCAGCTTAGGAGGTGGTGCCTCGAATATCTTCAGCCACTCCCTCGCCCTCTCCTTCACATCCTCCGGCTCATCCTTAAAAATCTCTTGAACAACTGTAGAGGCTTCTCCAGTTTCCAGGGGTAATGTATGAACTATCCTAGCCCCGCTAACCTCGTAGAGTATCCCCGGCACAAGCTGTCTATCGAAGATGTAGTTGTGATGATACTTTATATCAGCTTCCCACACGGAAAAGCCCGCCCCAGCTACCCTCTCCCTGAGCCGTCTCACAGCAAGCGGGTCGGAGACCACTATCTTCGTGAGCTTTACAGGCCTCCTCTCAATCGGGTGGAACTTCTCCACAAGATCATATTGAACGAATGACTCGTCACGGCTAACATCTACACCAGCAGCCCTAAGATCCTCGGGCCTAGCATCGGTTAGGAAGTAAGGCTTATGCCCCGTTCTATCAGCCCACTTAACCAGGCTCTCGCTAGAAGGATCGTATAACATGAGAACAGCCTTACCCTGGGCACCATCGTATCTTACATCTAGCAGATAGCCCCTGGCTGACTCGACCCAGGGCTCCCTAACCAGCTCTAGGACAGTATCATCGCTGGAGGCGCTGGACGCCGCTATAAAGTTTCTCGATAAGCCTTTTTTGAAAGGCCGAGCAGAAATATCCTCGGCGGGCGCTGGACGCCGCTTAAGCTTCTGGTCGGAAGCATGTGAAGGCGGTGCTTCAACAGGTTTTGAAAGAGCCTCTCCATGACCCTTAACATGGGGGCTAGTGGACACCAGCTTCGACGGCTTTTTCCTCCCTATAGGACCGCCCATATAGTCGAGCAGTGTTGTCTGTCTAAACCCATCCAAACCCTCTGTCTTGTCTTCAGAGTCTTCAGAGTCGTCAATACTCCTCCCCCTATCATCAAGCGCCCCACCACCAGCTCCACCTTTTATCCTAACCGTAGTCCTAATGTAGGATAGTAGGCTCTCGTCGAGAGTCGTCCTCTTCCTCCCGCTATCCTTCAAAGTCGCAGAAACACCCCCAGAATCCCCTTAAATCCTAGGGTTAAATCGAGTGTACAGCCCCCCAGGGTTAGGATCCTTAAGTGGTAGTACTAGATAATTTATGGGTGCTTTTCGGTGCTTCACGGCCTCTCGCAATCCCTATTCCCGGTAATTCCAGGCCCCTCCGCCTCTCCTGCTGGGGTGAGGGGTAGCGTAGTGGCTCCGAGCATCGAGCCATAAGTCATTGCACCTGGTCGAGGTTGGATTACGGTTATATCATTGATTTCGCGAGTAACAGCAAGGTTCATACTCGCGTATATAATCCCCTTTTTTCAGCCTTAATGTGGCACCTATTTGTATTCGTGCGCTTGATGTCCGGTCGGTTCTGGGGAAGCTGTTATAGGTCTTAGCTTCGGGGTGTCAAGATATGGCCGGGCCTGTAGAGCATTTCTTCCTGGTGGATGATATCAAGATTTTCGTGTATATACTGGCTGGATTGAGCACCGCCGTACTCCTGTATTCCCTAGTCGAGTTCTACAGGAGGGTGTTTAGGAGCTATAGCCTTGTGGGGGCTGCGCTGGAGTCGGGAGGTATTAGGGCCGCTATCGATAGGCTTGCACTGTATGGGCTTCTACAGTATAAAGTTTTGAAGTATAGGTTTCCCGGGGTCATGCATGCCCTAATCTTCTACGGCATTATAATTCTATTCATAGCCACTGTCATCAGAGCCTTAGACTACTATATCGGTGGTTGGCTCCTCCAGCCCCCCTTCTTCTACATCTACAAGCTGGCTAACAATATAGCTGGTGTCATTGTGATCGTTGGGGTAGCCGTGGCAGCCTACAGGAGGTGGAGAGGGCTTACACCAAGGCTGCCGAGAGACCCGGGCTACTACCTTGTCCTCGCGCTTCTAGCCACTATAGTCGCCACCGGTTTTGTTGTGGAGGGTATGGTTGTGGCTCTCTACAGGGCTGAGGCGGGGTTCGAGTCACCGCTCTACGACCCTGTGGGCTACCTAGTGTACACGGCTCTCAAGGGGGTGGATAGAGATGTTCTCTCAGAGGTTTACAGGGGCCTTTGGCTACTACACCTAGCCCTTGCCCAGCTTGGGATCGCCCTTATACCATTCACAAACCTGTGGCATATCCCGGCTGTACTGGCCAACATAGCACTAGCAAGACCTGCTCCCCCGGTCGCCGGGCTGAGGACCTACGAGGACCTGGACGAGAGAATAGAGAATGACATGCCTATAGGCGTTATCAAGCTCTCCGACACCACGTGGAAGCAGAGGTTAGACTTTGAAGCGTGTACAAGCTGCATGAGATGTACAAACAGCTGTCCAGCCGCTGAGTCTGGTAAGGTGTTGGATCCGAGAGGTGTTATCTACGGGTTAAGGCTGATGCTGAGAGAGGGTAGATGGGATACAGAGGTCCTAGATCCGGAGATCCCGGGTGACGGTAGTAGAGCAGGGGTTAACCCTGAGGCCATATGGAGCTGCTTGACTTGTGGCGCCTGTGTAAACGAGTGCCCCGTACTCATACATCACGTGGACGTGATACTAGATGTGCGAAGGGGTATGATGAGCGCTGGCAGCGAGCATGTGCCAGAGCAGGTTCTAACTGTGCTCCAAAACCTACAGTACAACGGCAACCCCCTGGGACAGAGCCCCGTGGAAAAGGAAGAGTGGTTCGAAGAGCTTGCCGAGAAGCTGGGGGAGGATGTTGTTGCTAAGGAGGGGGAAGATTATGACATCCTATACTGGGCAGGCTGTGTAACGGGATATGACCCCAGGATAAGACCGGTGGGAGAATCCATATTAAGGCTTCTAAGGAAGGCTGGGTTGAAAGCCGCTATAATGCCCTACACCGGCTGCACAGGCGAGCCGGCGCTGAGGATGGGTGAGGAGGCCCTGTTCGTGGAGCTTATGATACAGTTTCTTGAGGAGCTTTCGAAATACAGGTTTAGGAAGCTCGTTGTCAACTGTCCACACTGCCTAACCACTATAAAACACGACTACAGGAGATACAGGAGATACCTGGAGAAGAGGGATGACGCCAAGCATCTAGCCGAGATCCTGGACAGACTTGAGGTTGAGCACCACAGTGTCACCTTGGCGAGACTGGTTAGAGAGGGGAAGCTGAAGGGAGCTCAAGTGGGGGAGGAGAAGCCCGTGACCTACCATGACCCATGCTACCTTGGTAGGTGGAACGGTGTCTATAGTGAACCCCGGGAGGTGCTCAGTAGAGGGGCTGGCCTCAGGATCAGAGAGATGCCCAGAAGCATGGAGAAGAGCTTCTGCTGCGGCGGCGGGGGAGGTCAGCTCTTCTACGAGGTTAAGAGGGGTAGGAGAGTTTCAAGGATTAGGGCGGAGGAAGCTAGCAAAACCCTCGGTGGGGAGGGCGTGGTGGCAGTTGCCTGCCCCTTCTGCAACACCATGTTCCGCGCCGAGGCCGAGGATTTTGGCTTCGAGGTAAAAGACATAGCAGAGATCCTAGACAGCCAAGGGGGAGAAGGCTAGCCAGCCTCAACCTTTTTCTCGGCCTCAACCACTATCAGAGAGCCTCTAGTGCTTATTTTCACGCTTCTCGGCTCTACAGGGGCCGGCAACTTATAGACGCCCCTATACTCCCTAAAGCTATACTTCTCTGAAAGGGATCCCAGCGCCCTCCTTACAATATGCTCCCTTAGCCTTGCCCTTATCTCAATCCTGTCCTCTAGAACCACTATACTAAGGGATTCCCTATCCATGCCTGGAAGGTCGATCAGAATCCTAATCCTATCACCAAGGTCGTGTAGACTTACTATAGGCTCAATACCCTCTCCCCGGAACTCCTGCAACCTCTTTTCAAGAAGCTCCTCAAACTCCTTTAGCTCGTTCATGGCGAACCTTGTCATAGCTGAGAAAGTCTCCTCAGCTTCCCTCAGAGCCTGGTAGAAGCGTATCATAATCCTCCTAAGCTCGTCGTCCATACCATATTCAGACATTCCGGGAGCACCCCCCAGCGTCTAGGGCTCAGAGTCTGTTGCCCGTCATGTATAGAGGATGGGCGCCCTATACTCCATCTCTTTTCCCATCCTCGCCATGACGGCCTTCGTCTCCTTCATGAGATCCCTCATCCTGAGCTTAATTTCTTCAGCCTGTTTAACAAGCTCTTCTACGGGGACGTTGAGGCCTGTTATAGAGTTTATACCCTCTACTATAACTGCTGCTGCCTCCGGGTCGGGGATGTCTATAAAGGAGTCGGCGAGGAGCACAAGGTTGTGAACATGCTTTTTCATAGCCTCCTTCAGTATTGTAGCGTAAGGACCCACTATTATGCCCTGCTCAGGTTCGCTTGCACCCCTCAGATTCGACGCCAGAAGGCTAGCCTTCTTATCGCTGGCTAGCCAGTAGAGGCTAGGCTTATCCTGCTCTAGCCTCTTGGGGTTGCCGACCCCTGTGGCACTTATGATATACTCCACCCCTCTCCTCCTGGCGTACTCAACCACAGCGGCGGAGAAGGATGGTATAGCTGCGGGTAGTATAGGGACGTCTGTTATCAGCGTAGCCACATCACCGCTCCTGTAGATTCTAATGGGGTGAAGAACCCTACCCCGGTTCATAATCACCACCGGAGGCAGGGCGCCGTAGTGGTCTATACCGACCGTATAGGTCATATCCTTAGCCCGTATCAGGTGCATGCCAGTTACAGCGCCCACAAGGCCGACATCGGGCAGTCCAACAATCATGAACCTAACATCCTCCAGATGCTCAAACTCGAGGAACTCCCAGCCGTATATCTCCTCCCTGTAAACTATACCTGGGTTCAACAGCTCCACCCCTAACTATGTTTTAGTATAGTGAGGTGTAAATAGGTACTTCAGAGCAACAAATCAACCTGAAACCATCGCTCTCAGAAACAGCCTCGAGGTGACTATGGGTGGGTAAGGCGAAGGTGAGGGTCGCTATAGAGTCTAGGGAGGATTGCATACCAGACTTCGTATGCGTCGCCGTCTGCCCGGAGGTCTTCGAAAGGCACGGCGACGGCAGAGCCAGAGTGAAGGGTGGGCTTGACGCGGGCGTGTTCGACGCCTCCCTTGAGGCATGTGCTCTGGAGGCGGCCAGCCTTTGCCCCCGGGGTATTATAAAGGTTTACAGGGTTGACGGAGATGGTTAAGGCCTCGGCGGGCAAATATATAGTCGTTGGGGTAACGGTTTAGGGTGCTGTTGCATGCAGCTAGCCAGCTGGAGGCTTCTAGCTAGGACGATAAAGAACGTGGACGTCGTGATAGAGGTAGTGGACATCAGAGATCCGATGGTGACTAGGAGCAGGCGGGCTGAGAGGATGGCGGAGGCCCTTGATAAGAGTCTGCTTATAGTTCTCAACAAGTCCGACCTGGTTCCTCTCAGGGTTGCGGAAAAGTGGGCCAGGATTATAGAGGGGATGGGCTTCGACGTGATATACGTGTCCGCGAGGCACAGGCTCAGCACCAGGAGGCTGAGAGGCTATATAAAGCACCTAGCCGACGTAAAACCGTTTTCAGCAGGGGTAATAGGTTTCCCGAAGACGGGGAAGTCCAGTGTCATAAACGCTCTGAGAGGCAGGAAGGGCGCTCCAACGAGCCCCATACCAGGGAGCCCCGGCTATACAAAGGGTTTGCAGCTTCTAAAGATAGAGCCAGGCTTCTACATGGTAGACACGCCTGGGGTCATACCGGTCGAGGGGGGCTGGCCTGAGTCTATAATAAGAGGGAGGAGCCCCGAGGACCTTGCAGACCCGGTTCCGCCTGCAGCAGCATTAATAGAGAAGATTTTGAGGTACAATAGGAGGGCCTTCCAGACCGCGTACGGCATATCCGCCCAGGATCCCTACGAGATAATGGAGAGGTTGGCGATAAAGAGAGGCTGGTTCTACAAAACTACTAAGGAGCCGCTTATCGAGGAGGCTGCAAGAACGATAATAAGAGACTATCATAAAGCGAAGATACCATTTTACGTGCCCCCAGAGGAATTCACCGGCTAGAAGCTCCACAGGGGGGTGGAGAGAGCTAGTGATGACCCGTGCAGGCTCTGAGGTTACGCCCGCACCGATGAAGAGTCTGTGGGACTACCCTCTGAGGCATAGTCTAACCCCTCCTTACGCATCTCCTGTTCATAGCGACGGCTGCCATGAGGGCTAGCACAGTTAGTGCTAGAAGTAGGGGAAAGTGGGGTATAGCGAGATCGCCGAGCGTGCCGGTGCTGGTAACAACCGATCGGGACACTCTTCCCGCCGCGAATGCACTGGCCAGGGCTATAACCGTCGGGCTAGCCGGGCTCCTGTAGACTATAGCTGGCGCGGCTAGCAACACAGCATATGCTAGATTCTCCACTAGTATGAACACGGGGATTCTTGGACCGCTAAGTAGGCTGTTCAGATCGAAGGCCACAAAACCGAGAGCCAGAAGTATAGCCAGCGCCCTGGCTGCCATATCTCCCTTGTTTAAACCCGTCGCCACGGCCTCTACACCCCATATTGAGGTGGGTCTGTGGACGCGCGTTCACAACGCTAACTCGTCCAGATTTGGCTCTCCTTTCAAGAGCCACCTTCTCGTTTCTTCGACGATATTTATATCCCTCCCTCCCGTGGTGACCTCGCATTTATCTATCTTGACTACAGCCGGCATCCTGGCCATGCTGCCCATAATAAGCGCTTCACCAGTGTTCAGGCTGGGGAGAAGGCTTGCAAGATCTTCACTTAGCTCCTCGCTGGCCGCCCTAACATAGCCTATGTCCTGTGGCTCGACCATTTTCAGTATTATCTTGTTGTTGGTCTGGCTTAGAACATCGACGTCGAGCTTCTTCGGCCTCTGGCTAACTATGACCATGCCCACGCCGAACTTCCTCCCCTCCCTAGCTATCCTGGCCGCCCACCTCTTAGTGAGGGTCGGCTCGTCTTTCGGTATGAGTACATGAGCCTCCTCTATAATAGTGATTACAGGCACGGGGTAAACCTCCCTCCTCGACATATTCTCGCCCCTAACGTTGATCCTAGCCTGCAGGAGCCTGCGGAGATAGTGGCTGGTTACAGCATCCGCCACATTATCCTCCATCATACTTAAATCCATAACCGTGGCTTTCCCAGGCTCTAATATCCTCGTGAGGTCGGTCGGTATGTTAGGGTCCAGCGCGCTCCCATAGAGGTCCTGCAGATCGTTTAGCTTATCAAGAACACCCAGGATCTGGTCCTGCTTCGCCGCGGGGGCATTAGAGACTGTGTCCCCTACGACATTCTCGAAAGACTTGGCAAGAGAATCCGACTCCTGCCTGGAGGGCTTAGTGGTTCGTGATGCTGTCTCCAGCACCTCAACCGCCTTTGGTATGAGATCGGCCGCCCCGATCTTACCCTGCTGATACCTTTTGGTTAGCTCGCCCCAGAGCCACCTTAGAATCCTCTTCTGGACTGTCGCCTGGGGCTCCAGCCCCGCCATAGAGAGGAGTTCCCAGAACGAGAGGCTAGCAGGGTTCACTCTAGCAGGCCTGAGCAGCTTGGCTTCCCTAGGGCCGAGGCCCAGGTTCCCATATTCACCGTGCCGGTCGAAGATCACAGTGCTCACTCCATACCTGCTGACGAGCCCCCTGGTTATGACGCAGACCGTGTTGCTCTTGCCCCCGCCTGTTACCGCTAGGATGGCAAGGTGCCTGGTCAGCTTGTTAACGTCAATCCTATATTCAACGCCGCTGCCAAGGAGCGATCCCACCCTGAGCCAGCCGTCCCCGTCGGGGGCGAAAACCCTCTTCAGGACCTCGGCCTCAGCTAGGTATACGGCCGATCCTGGCTGTGGAGGTATCTTAGGGGCTACCTGCTCTCCACGGGTCGTCAGCGTGTCGAGGTACGAGACCCACCTGGCCCTGGCTACATGGTAGCGTGTTGACTCCACAACCCACGCTGCATCCGACTCCAACATCCTCTTAACTGAGTCGAGGTCCCTAACCTCGTCGCTCAGCAGGGGGAGGCCCGAGCGTATGGATTCGACTATCCCGAGAACGCACCTGCCGTTAAGGTTGGCCACAACGTGTGAACCAACTATAACCTTCCCTAGGCTATCTCTCTCCAGGAGGATTGTGCTGTAGCTGTAGCTACTCTCCCCTATTATTACACCTATCTCCTCTCCACCGCAGACACTAGATTCTGAGTACACCTCTACTCACCTCCCTTAGACTCAAGCCCAATAGGAGGGAGACCCTCTCCAGGTCCTCCCCCGATACCCTAGCCCTCTCATGCGCCACTAGGAGGAGGACCGGATAGCCTGAGGGGGATAGGCCCGCGAGCTGTGGGAGAATAGAGTCCAGGAGCCCCAGGTGGTCGCTTAGCCTCCTATCACCGCCTGGTAGTAGTATGGAGATCCTCAGTATGGGGCCGCCGGGCGATAGGCGGGCGTAGGTTGATAGCTCGGCGAGGTCCTCGTAGAACTCCCTCAGCCCGGCAACGTCGGGGATGAACCTCCCATCGCCCTCTCCAACCTCTATGCCCAACATGCTGCTTAGACCCTCCTTCACCATTAAGTCCCCCCGGGCTATCGCGTAGGAGGGGTTCAGCGGGGCCCTAACCTCTATGTACGCCGCGTCCGCTATGGGCCCTCTACACATCTCCGTGCTCCGCGAGGTTTTCGCCACAAAAACGGGGGTGTAGCCTCTGTCCCAGGCCTCCTCGAGCATAGCCTTGTACATGTAAAGCTTCTCGGCGACCTCGACGGCGACGATCCACCTAAGTCGTTCAATATCCTCAGTCACCGTGCCGAGAATCATAGCCGCCCTGCTGGAGGCAGGCCTCCTCGCGGCTTTCTCGAGCAGGGTCTCAACACAGCCGCCTGGTTCGCAGGCTGGTATGAGGCCTTTATCCCGGAGGCGAGGTAGAATTTTCTCGGCCTCGGCTATGGCAGCACTCATCTTAAGACCCCACCTTGACAGGCCGGGTCTCCACCATTTCAAAGCTGTTGAGGGGCTGCCGTCAAGCAATAGCAAGCCCCCGCCGCCGCCGGCAACCGCATCTTTCGCAGCAACAGCCTCAAGTATCTCCCTGTAGATGGATATCCTGGCTTCCGCGTCGCTCGGAGGGACAACCACGCCGATACTATGGAGGAGAGACTCTCCAACGCCGCCTCCCGCCCACGCCCGGGCAAGATATATCGTGAACTCCCGGTAGTCCCTGCTCCTGTTCCCTCCGTCTACGGCCACGGTATTGTCTGGCCGCTTACCGGTCTCTATGGGTCTGAAGCCTAGGAGGCCTGGGCACATTATAGACTTCTCACTTCTCTCCCTCACCAGCCTCTCAACAAGAGGCTTAACCTCCCGGGCCTCGTCCACTATCGTCCTGTGGATAGGCGCCAAACACCAACCCCCCGCCATCTAATAGGAGCAGTCAACCCTGCTTCCCTGTGGAGTACGGGTTACGGTGCATATAGTATCTGCATAGTCTCTAACGTCTTCGTGATGGGTCACCACCACGAGCTGCTTGACAAGGCCCTCTCCGCTGATATCTCTGAAGACCTCGACGAGGCTCCTCCTCCTGTCTTCGTCTAGGTTGGCGGTGGGCTCGTCAAGTGCTAGGAAACCCAGCTTGCCGCCCACCGCCTTATTCAGAGCTAGCACGAATGACAGCGCTAGGACAGTCCTCTCTCCACCGCTTACAGCTGTAAGCGGCCTGTATGCTCCGTTGCCGCCGATGGCCTTAACCTCGATCTCTCTAGATGTCTTTTCCCTTATCTCCACACCAGCCACGTCCAGGTTGAACCTAGAGAGGATGTCGTTCATCTCGTCCTCCAATACTGCTAGCAGCCTCTTATAGGCTATCTCCCCTATTTCCTCCATAATTCTCCTGGACGCAGCAGCCGGTAGGTAGAGCTTCAACGCCTCCTCCCCGCTAGCCTTCCTAGACTCCATCTCTTTAATCCTCGTGTGGAGCTGTCCCATTTCCCTATCAATCTTGCTGATCCTATCCTCCAGCTCTTCGAGAGTGCTTCGAACTTCCCTCAGCCTCCTCTCAACCACCTCCTTCCTAGAGACCTCTCTCCTAAGCTTCTCCTCCTCAGTGAGAGCCTCCTCAAGCCTCTTCCTAATCTGCTCGGCCTCCCATCTAAGCCTCACAACCTCCTCCTCCAGCCGTCGGGCCTCCTCAAGCCTTCTCTCTATGATCGACAGCTCATCCTCCACCCTTTCCAGAGTTTCCCTGGCTTTTTCCAGCAGGTCGTCTATACTGACGTACGCCCTGATGCCTAGCCTCGCAGCCAGGTCCTCCGCCCTCGAGATAATCTCCTGCTCGAGTTTCTTGGATTCGCTAATCATGGACTCAAGCCTCCCTCTAGCCTCGTCCTCCTTTATACCGAGGTGGCTAAGGACCTCTAGGGCTCTCTTCCTGGCCTCTCGCAGCTCAACCTCCTCCCGGGATAGTTCTCTAGCCCTCTCCTCGAGACTCTGCTGAAGACCTTTGAGTTCCTCCAGCTTCTCACCAAGCTTCCTCAGCTCCTGAAAGGCATTCTCAACATCCTGCGGTGTTTCGAAGCCCAGCTTCCTTAGGCCTTCCTCTAGCTGGTTTAGCTTTGATAGCAACAGCTCTATTCTCCTACGTCTATCCTGAAGCCGGGAGACCTCGGTCCGGGCCTTCTCAGCCTCAGCTGCCTTCTCGCCCGCAGACTTCTTCAGCCTCTCCGCCTCATGCCTATAATGCCTAGCTATAGATTCCGCCCTCTCGCGGGGCAGCTCGGCCCCGCACACAGGGCATTTAGCGCTCCTCCCGCTGTGTTCAAGCATAGACACAGCTTGAAGCAGCCTCTTGGCTTCCGCTTCCAGCGCTGATGCCTCCTGATCTAGAGTTCTAGCCTTTGATTCGAGCTGGCTTATCATAGCATCCAGCCTCTCCAATACATTCTCCGGTGTCTCGCCACCGCACAGCTCGCTAGAGCGGCACTCAGATAGTAGCTGCTCAAGGTCTGTAACAATGTCTCTAGCCCTAGATACCCGATAATCCAGGAGAGTATACCGCCTCTGCTCCTCACTAATACTCGCCTCAACCTCGAGAAGAGTGCTTTCGACCCTCTCCCTCTCAGACTGAACCTCCTTGAGTCTGCTGGATAGTTCAAGCTTTTCTACAGCCTCTTTCACCATCTCAACATCTCTCCGCAGCTTGTCCAGGCGGCTGTGAAGCCTGGCAAGCTCAGCAACATCCCTGGCAAGCGAGGCTTTCGCTTTGAGCTCAGCCATCCGCTTCTCCAGATCTCTCATCGATGATATCTTCGCCTCAGCAACCCTGAGGCGCGCGTTTATATTGTCTAGCCTGGACCTCTCACTCCTAATAACATGGCCGACTTCAGCCAGCCTCTCCTCCAAAGTCTCTAGCCTCCCTAGTTCGCTTTTTAGATCATCGGCCTCTGACCTAAGATCCCTGGCGTGCCTCTCCAGCTCCCTCCTCTTGCTCTCCAGCTCGCCCAGCCTTTTGGAAGCATTCCTTATCTCTCTGTCTACACCTAGGACCTCGCTTCTCAGCGCCACGTATTCGGCCTGGAGTCTGCCGAGCGATTTGGAACCGAGCTTGACAGGCCTTCCACTTGGGGAGACTCCTAGTACTACTTCACCCAGGTTTGATATAGCCTGCTTTAGCAGGGCATAGCCTAGGGCAGCATCTAGCAGGCTCCTGAGTTCCTTAGGGTCTGATAGGGTTTCCGCTAGAGTTTGGAGCCCCCCCTGGGAGATCACTATAGCCTTCTCAATGTACGAGGCGGGGTCTGGTAACCCCCTGAGCCCAAGTATCTTATGTATCTCCTCTTTATACCCCGTAGGCTTGCTTGCTATTCTCCGCCTATCCAAGGTTATAATTGCCGCCTCATTCCGCACCCCCCCACCGCTCCTAACAAGCATGTTCCTCAGCTCCAGCAGCCAGCCCTCGTCGGACTTGAGGGAGAGGTATATCTCTCCGCGGCTAGAGTTCTCTGTTATCATGCTCGACCTCCTCGGCGCCTTATGGGGGGTTATACTGTATAGGATGGCCTCGAGGAGAGTGCTTTTTCCCGCTCCGTTACGGCCTACAATAGCTGTAAAGCCCTCGCGGAAATCGAGGCTGGTATCTGAGTGGCTCATTATGTTCCGGAGCTCAAGCCTCTTCAACACGTACACGACGCCTCACCTCATATTTAGAACCCTCCTCCACACGTCCTGGTCGACACTGGTGGCAAGTGCTTGAAGAATCTCCTTCACCCTCTCCTCGTCCTTCTCGGCCGCCGCTTCAGCTAGTTCATGCAATATAGTGCTAGCGGCCTCTAGAGGTATGCTATAGTGTTCCGCAGCGATCTTCGCGAGATCCAGAGGGCCCTCTCCCCGGAGTTCAAGTGAGGCGCCCCCATACTCGCCCCCGCCAGCGACCTTCCAGTGAATCTTAAGCAGAACATCCGCTTTGCCAGCGGCCCTCCTCACTTCTGCTATGAACCTTGCCTTGTTAACAGGCTTATCAGTCTTAATTACGACATGTATCAGGGGTTTGAGCTTTACTTCCCGAGCACCTCCAGAGCCTGCCAGGACCTTCTTTAAACTCATGCTCACAGCGTTATAGACGCTTGCCACGTCGACGACGTCAACATCAATCTTGTACTGGGGCCTTCGGGGGATCCTAATCCTCTCTATGATAGGCGTGTCACCGCTGAGATCGACATAGAGTGGGCTCCCAGGCATGCTTATCTCCTCAACCTTCAACGGGTCCAAGACCCCGGGGTAGGCGTAAGGTGTGGGAGCCTCAAGCCTTACACGCGGGGCGTGTAGATGGCCTAGAGCAGCGTACCTAGCACGGGATGGTAGGTCGCTGGGCGATGCTACCGCGTCAAACTGCATTTCAGTATCAAGAGACATATGGGCCAGGAGAACGAACTTCCCCCCCGCCCCCTTGGAGATCTCGTCGAATTCTCTCAGAAATCTGAGGGTCAGCTTCCGCCTCTCCTCGAGGGAAACCTTGAAGAATGGGACCACGGCAACCTTCAAATCGCCAAGGTCGACTACAAAGTCTTTCGCACTCATCCCAGACCTATAGAGTGGCGCCCTGAAGCCGTCGAGACTCGCTTCCATGAGGGATAACAGCGTCTCGTCCCTCACAGATGGAGTATCGTGCTCTCCATGAGCCGCCAAAACGGGTATACCAGCGTCGGTCAACATCCGAACGAGTTCCACGGCCTGCTTAACATCCCTAAGAGGAAGCTTAGGCTTGTCGAAAAGATCGCCTGCTATCAGGACGGCGTCAGGCCTATCCTTTAAAGCCGTTTCTACAACAAACTCGAAAGACCTGAATATATCGTTCCGACGCTCCTCCAGCCCATACGGCCTAGCCCCGAGATGAATGTCTGCAACATGGAGGATCTTCGGCATCCAGTTCTAACCCCCCAGGTGGATAGAGAGTGTATTACCTAAAAGAGGTAAACTCCCTATCCAGGGCCTGGGAGCCGCTCTTACACGCCGGGCCTAGGAGGATGAGGCTGGTCTAGGCTTTTCGTAGTATATAATGATCATGAGTTTGGGGTCTACTTCTTCTTCTTAGGCCTTAGGTTCTTGCTCCTGCAGCGCCTGCACTTGGTGGCTGACATGGGGTTTAGGGCTCCACACCTCCTACAAACCTTCTTGTTCAACACCCTCTTCTCAAATATAGCCACAAGCTCAGGGTCGGTTATCGGCATGCCTCGTCTACACCCCCACGGCTACCTACATAGGGCCAAGGCTAATTAATATGCCGCGTGCAGCCAGCGGCTAGCCGAACCACATGTCAAGCCTCGACTGCCTACTCCTAAGCTTCTCCCTATACGCCTTAGCCAGCCTCTCGAAGGCCCTCTCCACCCTTTCGGGATTGAAGTCGTGCCGCTCAACAAGAATCTCCTTAACCTTGTCCCGATCGGGCTTCCTAAACTCTATATTGTAATTATCGTTTACAGGCGGGTTCAAGAAGTACTCATACACCTTTCTAAGATAATCCGGGTCATACTCCCCCCGGGGGACTGAAGCCAGCACTTTCATCGGATCCACCAGGCTCTTGACGAGCCTGAGAGCAGTCTTGGGGCCATACCCCCTGACGCCACCAGGGTTGTAGTCTGTTCCGAGAAGTACCCCAAGAACTATCAACTGCTCCCGAGTTATACCAAGCTTTCTGAGCAGAACCTCGAGCTCTATTATCTCGGGCTTAATCTCGATGTACTGATCCTTGCCAGGGAGCTTCCTACGCCCTGTTATGGCAAGGTTTCTCACAAGCCTAGGCGAGCCAAACAGAAGGCTATCGTAGTCTTGGCTCCCCGTCGCCCATGCATCACCCTTCCTCGCCATGTAGGCGGCCTGCGCCTCCCCCTCAGCCGGGGCTTGAACCCACGGTATCCCCATAGCGTCGAGCAGCTCCTTAGACTCCTCAACCATCTCGCTCGTAAGCCTTGCAGACATCATGGCGTACTTCCTAGCCTCCTCCACAGCCCCAGCCTCAACGGCCCTCCTATACCTGGCCTCGGCCTCAGCCTTCCTGCGAAGCCTCTCCTCAACCTCCCTACTCTTCATCTCAGGCGGTTTCCCGTCGAAGACGTAGACTGGCTTTACACCCTCCTCCACGAGATTTATGGTCCTATAGAATAGGCCGCTGAGGTGGCTAGTAACCCTCCCCTCCCTATCCATCAGGGGCGTGCCGTCGGGCTGTCTTATAGCAGTGAGGAACTGGTATAGCATGTTGTAGGCGTCCAGCGCGAGGACATAGCCCGAGAGGGCCCTTAGCTCCACCTCCCTCCTGGCCTCGGGAGGTATTAGCTCTCTAAGGTTGACCCCCAAAACCAACACCCATTTTGGTAAGAGTAAAGTGCTCCTGATTAATCCATTAATGCATAGAGGCCTAGGCTCACCGTCGTCTCTAAGGGCTGGTAAGCAATGGGGAACAGCGGAAGGAGGGGTAGGGTACAGTACCTAGGTAGGCACATAATGATCAAGGGAGTGTACGCCGACAAGCTGCTCGAGGGTACGAAGACCACCACAATAAGGCTTGGTATAGTTAAGCCCAGGTACAGAGAAGTTATTATCCACGGCCACGGCAGGCCATTAGCAAAGGCTGAGATTGTTGACGTGCAGGTAAAGAAGGTAGCCGAGCTGACGCTTAGTGATGCAAGGCGTGACGGCTTCAACAGAGTAGAAGACCTCATAAAGAGCCTGGAAAAGATGTATGGGCAGGGGCTGGAGCCCGACACCCCAGTAACCATAATCCATCTTAGAGTTAAGCAGAGGTTCGACGAGCTAGACCTAAGAGACCCCTACCTGGGGCTGGAGCCAGCGGACATCGCCAGGCTGGGGCTCAGATACCTTGGAGACTCTCTAGATGAGGATGAGCGGAGGGTGCTAGAAGACCTAACCAGGACTAACAGTATAAGGTCGACGGCTGTAAGACTGTTTGGAAGCGTCGAGAGGCGGGGGAAGGTTAGGAGGGTTCTCAGGAGGGTACTGCGCGAGCTGGTCAGAAGGGGGCTGATAAGAGGAGGTAGAGTGGAGCGGGGCGGGCACTAGACTCCCCTATATACCCTAATCCCTCTACCTGAATTCATGGTTGTTATGGGCGCTAGGGCGGCGAGGCAGAGCTCCGGGGTGTCAATGGATATGGGGTATGCACTAAACGAGCACTTGACAGACATAACAATATGCCCCAGATGCTCAGCACCATCAGCAGTGTACACCTATAGCATACGGAGTGAGAGGAGTGATGACGGTCTTTACGTCAAAATAGTGTACTCTATGAAATGCGACATCTGTGGATACAGCGAGAGTATGAGGGGGTCAATGCCTCTAACGGTGGCCTACAAGCTACGCCACCTCTTCATACCAAGAGTCAAGATAGTCCTCGAGAAAGCCTATCTACTCGCGGAGAAGCTGGAGAAGAAAGTGTAGAACGAGTAGCTCCCAATATAAGGGTGCAGACCCTCAATCCTACATAACCCCGGGTGTTACCAGAGGTTGACAGGCTGGATACTAAAGTGTAGCCAGTGCGGTAGAGAGTGGGTTCTGCCCGTCAGCTTCAGGCTTAACGAGATTGGGAGGCTCTACCACTTCTGCCCATACTGTAGGGAGAACACTTTCCACACAACAGTGGGCCGAGAGCCCTAGATGGGTATGGCGGAGCTTAAGGCCGGGAGTTAGAGTGTTGTGTGGTATAGGTTGCCACGACCGCCGACAGCTAGCTCTCTAGCTTCAGACAAAAACTCCTCTAAAGTTAAAACTTCCTGTTTCCCAGGCTCCCACCTTCGCCTGACAACTACTGTCCCGGTTTCCTCCTCACGCCTCCCTGTAACTACGATCAGGCTTGCCCAGCTCCTGCCAGCCTCCCGCACCCTCCGTCCCAGGCCTCCCCCTTTGACGAGCGAGACCCTCAACCCTAAAGCGACTAGATCCCTGGCCACCTTGAGGGCGTAGCTTTCATTATCCGGCTCAACCGGTATCACGGCCGACTGCACAGGGGTTATCGACGGGTTTAGGTAAGGAGTGACACCCTCATCCCTAGCTCTCCTAACCAGGAGGGATACTGCGAGCTTGAAGAGGGAGAGAGTAGGGCCTAGGCATACTCTCCCTTCCCTAGCGACAGCTATAGGAAGCCGCTCCCCCTCTTGTGTTAACGCCTTAACAAAACCTCCAGGGTCTTCCTCTAGGGTAGGGCGCTCCTCCTTGAGCTGGGGGGAAATTATAGCTAGAATCCTCGAAACCGCCTCCCGAGGATCAGTTTCTATAGGGCCAAACACCATACTGGGGGGTTTGGGGCCAAGCACGATTATAGACGTTTGGGAGGAGATGCAGGCTGAATACGCCTCTCCCAAGCTCTCCCCAAAACCAAGGTTCTCTACGGGTCCCATAGCTTCCTCGGCCAGATGCTTGTGAACATCTATCGACCATGATGCGGGTGATAGGCTGCCGCCTCCAGAGAGGCCGGTTCTGGAGAGGACCTCGCCCGATACGCCCTTGGTAAGATCGCTGGCGGCTGGCCAGGGCTCGTCAGGCTCTGTTTCTGTAAAGCTCCGCGAGAGCTCCGCGAGAGGGTGTCCCTTGCATGATATAGTGAACGATTTGTACCAGCCGAAGGGTGCTCTATGAATTTCCCCCGAGAACTTCTCTCTAAGAGCCCTCTCAAGTTCTACAAGCATCCTATGAGCTGTCCGGGGCTTCGCGAGCCTGCTCGAGAGGTGGGCGTAAGGGTAGATAACGACAAGCCCTACCTTAAGCCTTGACGAGTGTAATGCTATGTCGGAGGCGGCAGATTCCACAGCGCCAGGTCCATCACCATCTTCTACTGTTGCAAAGACAACGAGAGCCTCTCCGAAAGACGCCTCGCCAGGCGGGTCTGGGGGGTTCTTGAGAGCGGGTTTCACAGTCTTATATCCGAAATTGTCTGCATGGAGGTAGAGCAGCCTCAACCCGCCGAATCCTCCAAAAGAGGACTTTAGCCCCTCGCCTCATAAATGCGCTTCGAGCAGGGCTGCAGCACCCCTAAAAACTCTGGCCCTGCTAGGAATACTATCGGACACCCCCGGGGCCTCCGGGTGCCTAAACCCCTCAGGGTTTTTAAGCTTCCATAATAGGGGTTTATTGATTAGGGGATTGAAAAATATGGGTGAGGAGAGGAAGGAGATAAAAGACATAACGGATCTTCCAGGTGTCGGCCCCACAACAGCCCAGAAACTAATGGAGGCGGGCTTCACTACTCTAGAGGCTATAGCAGCCGCTACACCCCAGGAGATAAGCCAGGCGACAGGCATACCTATACTAACCGCGCAAAAGATTGTCGACGCCGCCAGAGAAGCTCTTAACATCGATTTTAAGACAGCTTACGATCTGAAGCTGGAGAGCATGAACATTAAAAAGATAACAACCGGGAGCAGAAACCTCGACGAGCTGCTGGGAGGCGGCATAGAGACTAAGACTATCACAGAGCTCTTCGGGGAGTTCGGAAGCGGGAAGACCCAGATATGCCACCAGCTGTCCGTGAATGTACAGCTTCCAGAGGATAAGGGGGGTCTGGAGGGGAAGGCTGTATACATAGACACAGAGGGAACCTTCAGGTGGGAGAGGATAGAGCAGATGGCCAGGGGCGTTGGGCTTGACCCGGACGAGGTTATGAAGAACATTTACTGGATAAGGGCTATAAACAGCCACCACCAGATAGCGATCGTCGACAAGCTTTTCACCATGGTGAAAAACGATAATATAAAGCTGGTTGTAGTCGACTCCGTCACGAGCCACTTCAGGGCAGAATTCCCAGGTAGGGAGAACCTTGCTATGAGGCAGCAACTGCTTAACAGGCACCTACACCAGCTCATGAGGCTGGCCGACATATTTAACGTTGCAGTTGTTATAACCAACCAGGTTATGGCCAGGCCAGATGTGTTCTACGGCGACCCAACACAGGCTGTTGGAGGACACGTGCTCGGCCATGCCCCAGGCGTTAGGGTGTATTTAAAGAAGAGCAGGGGTAACAAGAGGATAGCGAGAGTGGTAGACGCTCCCCATCTCCCAGAGGGGGAGACCGTCTTCGCCATAACCGAGTGGGGCATAAGGGACCCCGAGTAACATGAACACGGCTCGCCCAAGGGGTGTTGGGGGTCGCTCCCGGCCTCGACATAGTTTTTACCCCCCTTATTCTCCCAGCTGCTGCGGCATCGCTACTCCTAGCTGTGGCTGGGATAATGGATCTCCTATGGAGGGAGATAGAGCCTGCCTACTGGTATATATCACTCAAAATAGTGCTCCTAACGGTAGCCGCCTCCCTCTACCTCCAGGGAGGCGTCCCCGCTGCACCTTCTAAAGTGACGCTACAATTAGGCTTCACCCTCTTACTGGTGGCCGTTTCGATATTGCTGTATAAGATGTGCATGCTAGGCGGCTCTGATGTAGCGGCTTTTACACTTATAGCTCTCGCCTCTCCATACTCGCCGAGCCTCCCAATACCGCCGCTCGCTGCCTCGCTATTGGCAGCAACGCCTCCAGCTGTTGCGTACATCATACTATCATACGCGAGGCTGAGGCTAAACCGGGGGGTGGTTACACCCGAGGACCTCGCCTTCAACCCCCGCTTCAAATGGTGGATACCATCCGCAAGAGGTGAGGCAGTCGAGAAACTATTCCAGGGTTGCCGGCTAGACGCTGACCCGCCCGCTCTTGCAGCACTAGGGGGAGGCAGAGTTAGGGCGGAGCCCGGGATCCCCCTGGTAGCCTTCATAGCCCTCGGCTACCTAGCCTATATCGTTGCAGAAGTCCTAGCTGCCTAGGATAGGTAGCCATGATTTAAACAGTCCATGTTACCGCTCTAATGGTTGGGGGTGTCTAGCCTTTTGGCGGGAGGCGAATGGGTGAAGCGGTGGTACAGCATCCTCTGGGCGCCGTGGAGAATCAGATATATCAAGCAGGCTGGGAGGGGGGAGGGCTGTGTTTTCTGCGAGGCACCCTCTTTAGGAGATGATGCCAAGGCCCTGATAGTCTATAGGGGCAGGTTCTCCTACGTCATCTTAAACAAGTATCCATACAATAGTGGACATCTAATGGTGACTCCCTATAGGCATGTGGCTGAGGTTGAGGATCTTTCCATTGACGAGGTTGTCGAGATGGCGAAGCTCGTCAGGGCGGCTGTGAGGGCTCTTAAGCGGGTCTACACTCCACACGGTTTCAACATAGGGGTTAACATAGGCGAGGCGGCTGGTGCGGGTATTGCGGGTCATTTCCACATTCATGTTGTACCTAGGTGGAGAGGCGACTCCAACTTCATGCTTACCATCGGGGGGACTAAGGTTATCCCGGAGGCGCTGGAGGAGACGTATAGCAAGCTCAAGCCCGCCGTTGAGGATGAGGCCAGGAGAGAGGGTGTCTAGGAGTGGGAGACGAGTTTAACCACCTCTACATAATAACACATACCGACCTCGACGGCATAGGCGCAGGGGCTGTAGCTGTAAGGCTGTTAGGCAGGGTAGAGGGGGGCTATACCGTAGTTTTCGCGGAGCCCTACAACGTTCACAACGCTATAGAAGATATTCTAGACCATCTTGAAAAGGGCGATCTGGTGGTAATAAGCGATCTAGGTGCCAATAGGGAGTCGCTGCCAAAGGCAGCAGAGCTACTTGCATCAGCTATTACTAGAGGTGTCACGGTGAAGTGGTTCGACCACCACGTTTGGAGCGACTATGAGCTAGATATGCTTAGGAAAGCGGGCGTCGAAGTAACCGTCGACAACTCCACTTGTGCAGCCGGAGTTGTAGCACGATATTTAACACCCGACAGTGGAGACCGTTTCATAGAGGCGTTTGTAGACGCAGTGTGTAGCGCCGACCTCTGGCGTTGGACCCATCCTCTCAGCGGGAAACTATTCCGCGTTGTCGGAGAGCGCAACCTGGAGATGGAGTGGAAACACAAGGTCCTCGCGAAATTCGCCTCAGGAACCATGTGGGACGAAGAGCTGGAGGCTAAGCTTGAGGACTATGTTAACGATGAGCTTAAGGGATACACGATGGCCATTAGAAACGCGGTCAGACTGGAGCGTAACGCCCTAAGGATAGCTTCCACATACAAAAACTTCAGGGGACCTCCAAGCAGCAGCATGATCGGGGCCCTGCTACTCCATCGATATGCCGCAGACATAGCCGTGATAGTGAGGAGCGACGGAGGCTTAAGCCTTAGGAGCAGGAAGATTAACGTGCAGCCAATAGCCAGGGCCCTCGGAGGGGGAGGACATCCAAAAGCAGCTGGGGCTAAGATCGAAATTCCTCTCCTTATAAAGCTGGGTTCTAGGCTTTACCCCAAGATCCTATCCCTCTACACCGCAAGGCTGGTCGCCGCCAAAGCAGCGGAGATAGGTCTTATAGAGTAGAGATGTCCGTAGATAACTAAGAGGGAGGCATTAAGATAAATGGCGGGCCATACCCTTTATTAATAAATAAGGTGCGGGGTTACCCCGGAACACCTTTGCCAGCAGTCTCTACGTCCGGTGGCGGTGTTTTAGGAGTGATGGGTGGAAGACGGTTCGGAGCATGGTTCAACGCATCATGGCCTCTAATCCTGGCTTTAATCATAATGCTATCAATAATAGCACCAGCTGCCCATGCACAGAAGGCCAGTCCAAGTATTAGGCACCCTCCCGACCTTAAGGACCCTATATCGAGCTTGCTAGACGCAGGCCTGATACCTACTCTCACTTATGAAGAGTACGTTGTCCTTTCCTGGCAGCTCTCCCGTGTGCTGTCTAACTTGCTGGCAGAAACCCTGGCCTCCCAGGGCTCGACTATTGGGAATGAGGACCTCGGAGTGGCCGTTGCCATGCTGGCAGCTTCAGAGACTCTCTCAAGACTACCGGAGAACTATTCTCCCGAGGCTGAATCAGTCTTAGACAAGGCTAAAAATGTCGTGGAGGGCCTCGAGATCTTCATGCTCGCCTACGGCCTCGACGAGGACAAGCCCTACGCGTCAACAACTATTGCAGTAGCCCTATCAGACGCTGGAGGGGAGCCTAGCTTCACTCTTATCGGGCCGGCCAGCCATGTTCTCCTAACGCTGGTTAACGCCGTTATCATAGACGACCAGACTGTAGTCCTTTTCCCTGTCAGCAGCCGCGTGGTCTTAGCAACCCCTAGAGGAGAACTCCCAGGCAGTGTGAATGTGGGTCCTGGGAGGCCGAATATAGAGGATAAGATTAGAGATGAACTGCTTCCAGATGAGGTAAAACAGAGTTACGGCAGAGGAATAGCAAGCCCCCAGGCCGAAGTCGAGCCAGAGGATAACGAGAGAGGGGGAGGTGGAAATAGCATAATAGACATCTCCTCCCTATTGAGGGAGCTAGCATCGCGCCTTACGAATCCAGAGTATCCTGGGGCGGGCGGTAGAGGAGCTTCGATTCCTCACAGCGGGATTGCCGATGACAGCAACACCGCTGCAATCGTAGCCTCGCCGATAGGAAGACTGGGGATTACATATGAAGATTTCGCGAGGATAGCAGAAGCGCTTAGACTAAACCTCCCTAGCGCCTCTGCTGGTGACGGGCTTGAGGGCGGAGAGGTACTTGTTCCGGTGTCGCCTATTGAGAGAGCCGGGAGCAGCCTTGGCCTGGTCATTGCGGCGGTTTTGGTATTTGGCACGATAGCTTTGGCGGCAGCTTACGCACCAGACTTGCGCCGCGCCATAGTGTCCCGTCTAGTCCTGTCGAGGGGCTATAGTGTAGAGGGGGCTGTGGAGTCGTGCTTTAGGGAGGCACTACAGGTGCTTAAAGACATGGGCCTCAAGAGAGAGCCGTGGGAGACTCCGAGGGAGTTCCTAGCCCGTGTAGAGGGGAGCCTCGAAGCCGAGCAGGTGTACGCCATGAGATACATAACCTCGCTCTACGAGAGACACCGTTATGGAGGATGGGAGCCTTCTACGGGCGAGTTGGAGGAGTGTATTAGGAGTGTGGAAGCCCTTAGGTCTAGAGGTCGAGGCGGGTGATTGACAAGCGAGTGCTGGCGACGCTTGTAATAATCATAGCAATCTTAGGCAGCATGGAGATAAGGCCGAGAGCCATAGTCCTAAGCATCGCCACTCCAAGCGACGCCCCCCTGCCCTATAACGATGGCCCACTGGGGGCTTCTGAGTTTGCATCCTCCCTAGAAAACATGGGTTACAAGATTTTAATCCTGCCTGAGGTAGATGACGTTGCCAGACTACTCTCCACCACCATGGAGGAAAGGATAGTAGTCATGGTTATTGGTGCGGATAGCATGAGAGCCGACGTCCTATCCAGGCTGCTAAAGATTCTCGCCAAAAACGGCGAGAATAAGGTCTCCCTGATATATGCCGACGAACAGCCGCTCATACCCCTGGACTCTGTAGAATGGAGGATCCTCCAAACCTCTTTCTGCGGCTGGCTCTACTACAGTCTAGGCGAGGTTGAGCCGGCTGAATCTCTGATAGTATCCTCCTCAGACGGTAGTGTAAGCGTTCTGACCGGCTTTGCTTCGCCTCTGGTGATAGAGAAGTACGGAGGAATATCATACGCCTCTAAGCCGCCGGGAGGGGAGGAAGTGTTCCTCTATGCATGGCCCTCCCTCGGCGAGGTCAAGGGGTTCTGGTACTCCCTGGGAGGTGTCTGTGGGGATGAGGATAGGCTTATAGTTATAGGCGACTCTACAATGTTCCTCAACAACTACTACTCGAGGGGCGAGGGCTATAGGAAGATGGCTTCTCTTGTTATGGATAAGGCGGCCCCCGAGGATAACGCTACTGTCGTCTTCCTCCAGGAACTATATATCTCAGAGAGGGATAGAGTGAATATAGCCGTGTTGCTGGCCCCCTCGGTGCTTCTGACGGCGGCGGCCGATCTCTACGCATCCCTGGAGGGTGGAATAAGGGCGTTTATAGGAGAGACGCCCTTGAAACCCGCTTTTGTAGGGAGTGTGGCCCTCTTCTTATTGGCCGTCCTACCACTATTCATTAAGGGTAGGAGGAGGCAAGCGGGGTAGCCTAGTTTGGAGAGGGTTACTCAGGCCGAGCTCGGGTGGAGCCTCGAGATACTGGATAGAGTTAGAAGGGAGATCGGGAGGTTCGTAATAGGTAAGGATAAAGAGGTTAAGCTAGCTCTAGCGACAATGATAGCTAGAGGCCACCTGCTAGTGGAGGGTGTCCCTGGGGTTGCGAAGACAACCCTGGCGAAAGCCCTGGCAGGGGCTTTCGGGCTTAGGTTCTCCAGGATACAGTTCACCCCTGACACCCTACCCAGTGACGTGATTGGAACCCACGTCTTCGTTGGAAACGGGTTCGTTTTTAGGCGTGGTCCTGTTTTTGCTAATGTTGTTCTTGCTGATGAGGTTAACCGTGCTAACCCTCGTACCCAGAGTGCTTTCTTGGAGGCTATGCAGGAGGGGCAGGTTACTGTTTGGGGTGAGACCCACAGGCTCCCCAACCCCTTCATAGTACTCGCCACAATGAACCCCATAGAGCTCGAGGGAGTCTACCCACTACCAGAAGCACAACTAGACCGATTCATGGCCCGCATAAGACTCGAATACCCATCGCGTAGTGAGGAGGTTAAGATTATAGAGAAGGGTGATGAAGTAGAGGATCTTAATGTAAAGCCAGCCGCAGCCCCCGATGACTTGAAGAGGCTTCAGGACACTGCCAGAAGGATATACGTCGACCGTAAGATAGTAGAGTATATTGCCGATATTGTTAGGGAGACCAGAACGCTCGAGGAGGTTGAGATAGGAGCTAGCCCTAGAGCTGGGATACACGTACTTAAACTATCGCGCGCCTTAGCCCTGATGAGCGGGAGGGACTTCACTACGCCGGACGACGTTAAAGAGGCTGCACGAGCAGTCTTACCCCATAGAATTAAGCTACGTAAAGTGTACATCTCGAAATACACGGTAGAGGGCTTGGTGGAGGATGTTCTCAAAAAGGTTCCGCCGCCTTAGGCTCCAATCAATAACAAGGGAAGACACTATACTAAGAAGACCGACAGTGGCCGAGGCAACAGCAGTTGCGGCTGCATCATTCTTAGCCTCCTACTACGTCTCAGGGGAGAACAATCTCTTAGCCGCCGGAATAGTTCTGGGTGGACTTGCAATTGCAAGCAGTCTTCCCTCCAGGGTGGAAGAGGCTTTTATAGCTGGCCTTAGGATTAATCTGAAGGTCCCGAGAAGCATGGTGGAGGGGGAGAAGCGGGAAGGTGTTATGCTTGTGGAGAATAGAACGCCTATCCCCCTAGTAGCCAGAATAGCTCTTGAGGCCGAGGACGGCGTCGGGGTCGAGCCCAACAACGTGGAAGTCAGTATGGGCCCCCTATCCAGGTCTTTTGTGAAAATAGTTGTCAAACCTATGTTCGGCAGGTATAAGATCGCCGCTAGGATAGAGGATGTGAGAAGCCCTTTGGGGCTCTGGAGCCTCAGGCCCAAACGCTTGCATGCGGCGGCCGAGGTTATAGCCTCGCCCGAGCCCGAGGATCTTCGTGAGGAGCTCGGGGTTCTGGTTAAGCCAGGAGCTTTAGGCCGTGGAGTGCAGGGCTCGGGGTTGGACTATAGAAGCTTTAGAGAATACCAGCCTGGGGATGACCCGAGGAGTATAGAGTGGAAGCTAACTAGCAGGAGGGGGTTGCCTGTCGTCAGAGAGACAGAGGGGGCACAGTCTTCAAAACCCGTCAAGCTAATACTGGCTGTTCAGCCCCAACACTATAGGAAACCCATATATAACTCGCCCTACGCAGCCGTAGCCAGGAGACTCTACACCATATCCCTCAAGCTGGCGGAGGAAGGGGTAAGACATAGAGTCCTGCTTCCCGACTCACACGGCTTCCGCGAGCTAAGGATAACAACACCCCGAGACGTTTTGGAGCTTGGACTAGCCCTAGCTATATACAGCCCGGAAAGCTGGGTCGGTGATTTCGCGGCTGCGATATCAGCTTTATCTAGGGAAGAGGGTGCACCCGCTATCGTAGTAGCCCCTAGGGGTGCTCTAGAGGGGCTGGGAGCTTTAGACGGGTTATACCTTGTGGAGGTTTAATGAACGTTGCGGCGTCTAAGAATAGCCGTAACCATTCTAGGGCTCGCCGCTACCTTGTGGCTCAGGGATCTACACTATTACTATCTAGACTCGATCGGCCTCCCTCCCCCAGTATCTGGTATAAAGCTTGTCGACCTCGAGGCCATCACGAGAACTCTTGTGAACACAGCCTCGGCATTGCTAGCCCTCGCATATGTTGTGAGCCCTGCCCACTCTCTCGCTGCCGGGATGTTATGGGCTGCAGCAGACGCCATACTATGGCTAGACCCTAAACTACCCGTCTACACGGCCGCAGTAGTGCTCACGGTTTATGCTCTATGGAACCTACTAGGGCAGACACGCGGCGGGGAAAAGTTCCTTCCGGCTCTTTTAGAGATCATGCCTATCGCCACCGTCATAGCTGTCATCGGCCTGCTCTACATTCTACTGGACAGGCTACCGGGCATGCTAATCGCCCAGAGAATTTTACAGGGGGATGTCGCACTCCTTGCTGCAACGCTGGGATCCACAGCTGCATGGGATTTCGCCGCTGCGATTGCATCGCTATTCCTCGTAGGCCTTATGGCCCCCCGCATTTTTACTGATATCTTAGCCTTACTGGGCGGGGGGAGAGTTGCAAGGGCTATAGCCAAGGAAGAGGCGTTAGAGGCCCTGGATGCAGAGGTCAGAGGCTCCTTCGAGGGGCTCTCTTCTTACCTGGCATCCCTGCTTGCCTCCCTACTTCTAGCCCCCCTTGTTAGAGGTCTCCTGAGGGATCTAACCTATGGGCTTGTTGGTTGGATACACTGGGTTCTAGCCGAGGCAATAGCCCTGCTCCCCCTCATCGCTATATTCTACATAATTAAGAGGCTGATCTACATAATGGTTACTGGTAGACTAGACACTACACTCCGGGCTCTATCAGTAATGGTGGCTGCAGCAGTCCTAGCCTCCATCCTTCTATCGCCAAATATTCTCGTAGAAGCCCTAACAGGCATCCCCGCGGGAGAGATGCCGGAGAGCGGTTTAGACGCTCTGGCTATGCCAGAAACAGGCCTCGCTATAGAGTATAGCCTCAGAAGGATGGATGAAATTTTCTCGATACTCATTAGGCTATTCTGGGGCGGATAAGAGACCGTTATGGACTATGATTCAAGAGAAGCCTTTCAATCAGCCAAACCGTGGTGCAGATGAGGCTAATGCTTGCATCTAGCACAGGCCAGAGCACACCTTGAATGCTCCTACTCTAGAAGCCTCCAACCCCCCTCCCTCACATCATAGTATACAGAGCCTTTCCTCCGAAGGAGTAGGAAGAGCCTTCCATACTCGCCTAGCCTTGATGACGCCTCCTCCGGGTCGCTGGTCGACACTTCCCTAAGCATACTCCTAAACCTGCTATAGCTCTCCGGCGTCATGACCGCTATGTCCCCGCCCGCATCCAGAACTATGAGGCCGAGGTTTCTGGCTAAGCTCACAAGAGCTGGAGGACTTAGACCGGTCTTCGACCTAGACTCACTAGCTAGCAGATACCCATCCCTACCTATCACGTCTAAAACCCTATCCTCCAAGCTACCCCCACGCCTAGATACCCCACGGTCACTCCCCGACTTTAGAAGCCTCAATATTGCCTTCAGCAGACCCTCAACCTCGTCAAGCCTCTTCTCTATCCTTGACATCCTCTCACGGATCTCCGCTAACTGTACACTGAGGTCCTCATCCAGCGAGCCGCCCTCAGACCCCCGCCCCCTCGAGGGAATGTATTCGTCTATCCTGCGCCTCCTCATAAACGGGATAGCACCTCCAAAGCCTCAGCCCGGGTGCAACCCGAGAGCCCTCCATAAGAAAGGTAGCTATCCAGAGTCTTTGAAGCCGATGGCCCGCCGTGACTAATAGATGGGAGCAGATATCCCATTGGTAGCGGCGGTAGATCTCGCCGATGCGCCTCTAATAGAATATCAGTTTAGAGGGACGTGTACATGAGGATGCAGAATTAACAGCCTTATCCCCCGGGGCTTCTCTAGATAGGATTAGTGGGGGCTGGTATTGTCAATGTTCTACCTAAGGAGGATTGAGACGCCTGAGGGCCTTGTGATGGCTCTTGTTACTGATGAGGATGTTATGGATAGGGCTGTATATGACGAGGAGAGGGGTGTTAGGATAATTGTAAGTAGAGGCTTCTACGGCGGGGGTCTGGCAACAGAGGCTGACGCTATCAAAGCCATCAAAGAGGCTGACATCGTAGTTCTCACTGGCGAGAGGAGCGTGTCCATAGGTGTAAGGATGGGCCTGGTCAACCCTGATAGCGTCCTCGAAGTGAAGGGAATAAAGCAGGTTCAAGTCTTCAAGTTCTCTTACTAGCCCCTTAGAGTTAAGGTTATAATTTTACCCTATGTAACATCCTGGGCCTGAGGTCTAGCTTCTTCTATTTAAGCTGTGGCTATTAGCTTGGAGGTTACATTGGGTAGACGGTCTTGCCTGATATCGCCGTACTGGTTAAAGCTAGCCTTAACCCCGACATGGCCCGGATAGGGCCTGACGGTAGTGTAGACCTCAGCTCCATACCCTTGAAGATCTCAGATATAGACAGAAACGCTGTTGAGGAGGCTGTAAGGCTGAAGGAGAAGCTGGGCGGTAAGCTCTACGCTGTCTCAATACTAACATGGGGGCCGGTGAAGCTTAGAGCTAAGGATCTTAGGCTCGCCGTGCAGGAGGCTCTGGCAAAGGGTGTTGACGAGGCTATAATTGTGGCTGATGACGAGCTCACACCAGGCGATCAGGCGACTACGGCGAAGGCTATTAAAGCGGCGCTGGAAAAGCATGGTATAAAGCCTGACATCATTCTGGCCGGCGAGGCTACTATAGATGAGGTGACAAGCCAGGTGCCAGGCAGGCTCGCCTCACTACTTGGATACAGGTACCTAAGCTTCGTGAGGAAGCTCGACATAGATGATGGTAGGATCGTTGCTGAGAGGGATCTCGAAGACTATATAGAGATTGTGGAGGCTAGCCTTCCCGTCGTGGTCAGCGTAACCCAGGAGATAAACGAGCCCAGACCGCCGACACTACTCCAAATAAGGAGGGCAGCTAGGAAGCCGATCACGGAATACAAGGCCTCAGACCTTGAAGACGTTGGTAAGCCAATGAGAAAAATAGTTGAGGTTAGGGGTATCCAGGTAAAGAGGAAGCAACAAATAATAGAGGGCGATAGTCTAGAGGAGGTTGCTGAGAAGCTGATTGAAGCTTTGACAAGAGAGGGCGTGCTAAAGCTGTGAGGGGGTGAGGGTGGTGAAGGTACTGGCCATCGCATATGACCCCCGCGACTTCGGCGAGCTAGCCACAGGAGTCAGAAGCAGCCTCGGCGATGTAAACCTCATTTTCCTGGCGGTCCATAACGCTGCTGAGGAGCCTGACAGGGCCTCAGGATACGCGGAGAAGATCTACAGCTCGAGGACCTCGAATCCGGAGGCCATAGCGCAGTTAGTTGAGAAGCTTGTGGCCGAGGAAAAGCCAGATATCATAGTTGGAGAAGCATATAAGAACCTTAGAGATGCCCTCTCCCGTGTCGCTGGAAAGCTGGATCTCCCGATGGCCACCGACGTGTCAACATTAAATGTTGAAGACGGGAGGGTTAGATTTAGGAAGGGCTTCCTAAGCGAAAAGGCAGTTATGGAGGCTGAGATACCAAAGCCATCTATTATATTATATCTGACTAGGTTCACTAAGCCGCAGGAAAGGCTTGAGGGAGGGGAGGCCAAGGTTATCGAGCTTGAGCCCCCCCAAGCCGAAATGAGGGTTGTTGAGACCCGGCCAAAACAGATGGGAGGTGTTAACCTTGAGGAGGCAGAGATAATAGTTGGTGTCGGCCGAGGCTTCAAGTCGAAGGAGGACCTCAAGCTAGCGTTCGAGCTAGCGGAGCTTCTCAACGCCCAGATAGGATGTACCAGGCCGATAGCAGCTGATCTGAAATGGCTATCTGAGGATCACTGGATAGGGATAAGCGGAAAGAGAGTAGCGCCCAAGCTTTATATAGCGATAGGCATAAGTGGTAGCCCACAGCACATGTCGGGAGTGCAGAACGCTAAGATAATCGTGGCGGTGAACAAGGATAAGAACGCACCTATATTCAAGCAAGCTGACTATGGTGTAGTAGCTGACCTCTACAAGTTTATACCTGTGCTCATTAAGAAGCTCAAAGAAAAGAAGGGCGGCTAGATAAGCCGGGGCCCGCGGAAACCCTCCAGCCTACTTAGTGTTTTGTAATGTAGTGGGAGCTGGAGCGTTAGAGGGTGCTCGCGTTGGCCGAGCTGTTCATACCCGACGAGCCTATTCTCGGGGTAACTGTTATCCTGAGCGCTATTCTAATTCTCGTTTTGGTACTGCCATTCAAAGTCAGGATTGTCGAGGAGAATCTAGAAGTATTCTTCTTCATCATGGGTTTAGGCGGAGTCATAACGATATTCTACTACGGCATACTTCCCTCTACAGAATCCCTTCTGAACCTGTTTGTAAAGGCGCTGAAGACCCCACTGGCTATAACGCATCTGGGCCCTGTTCCTATAGGCATCGTGCAGGCCGTGGTTTTCTTCGGCCTCATCTTCTACTTCTTCCACAGACAGATCTACTCCCTACTAGCTGCTGCTATGGGGAGACTGGGGATACCCGTATTTGCTTTCATCTTCACGTTTGTGTTAGGCCTCATATCAAGCGTCATTTCAGTCATAGTTACTGCAGTGATCCTAGCTGAGATAGCAGCGGCGCTCAACATATCTAGGGAGCGGAAGGTGAAGTACGTTGTCTACGCCTCCTTCGCCGTTGGTATCGGGGCTGCTCTAACCCCTCTGGGGGAACCCCTCTCCACAATAGCTATTTCAAAGCTCAACGCTCATTTCACCTACCTCATAGACATACTAGGAGTATACGTAGTCCCCGGGATTGCGGTGTCAGCTGCGGCGGCTGCCCTCAGCCTTAGAGGAGAGGTTTATAGGGAGGGGCTTGTCAAGTTCGTCTACGAAGAGACGATAAACGATATTCTCCTCAGGGGTTTTAGGGTGTTCCTCTTCGTAGCCGCTCTGGAGCTGCTGGGAGCATCCTTCACTCCAATGGTTAAATGGTACTTCGCACAGCTCCCGCCTTGGGCTCTCTACTGGATAAACACTATATCGGCGGTCGTCGACAATGCAACACTGACCGCGGCCGAGATCGGGCCGTTCCTAACTGAAGAGCAGATAAGAAGCGCTCTAATGTCCCTCCTCATATCTGGAGGCATGCTTATACCAGGGAATATACCAAATATAGTTGCCGCAGGAAGGCTAAGGATAACCATGAGCGAGTGGGCGAGGGTGGGAGTTCCCTTTGGAATAGTGCTCCTCATGGCGTACTTCATAGTTATAGAGGTCCTAGGCATACACATAACCCTAAGCCTATAGCGACCCTCACACCAACTAACCCCCTTTCCTAAGACGGGAAGCATATCACACAATTAACAGGCTTTGCCGGGTACTGTGTATAGAACACGGTGCAGTTGGAGTGGTTAGGGCTTGGGCTGAATCGCTAGGAGGCGTGGTTGCGAGCGAGGAGACTATCGCTAGCTCGATAGGCTCAAAAATACTTTCCTCCGGAGGTAACGCGGTCGACGCTGCTGTAGCCACCTCACTTGCCCTAGCCGTACTGATCCCCCACCTGGGAGGGGTGGGAGGCGACTTCTTCATGCTCTACCGTACACCCGAGGGGAACGTGTTTTTCGTTAACGGAAGCGGCTTCGCGCCGAGAAGGCTGACCAGAGACGAGGTTCTCGGTAGAGGGTTGAAGGATATACCAGAGTCAGGCCCCCTATCATCCACAACACCAGGCTACCTAGCAGGGCTTTACCACTCCTGGAGGAGCTTCGGCACAATGGAATGGACCGACCTCGTTAGGCCCGCCAGGCTACTGGCCTCAAAAGGCTTCCCCCTACCATCCTCGACAGCCAGGTCGCTAAAGCTTAGAAGGGAGTGTCTCGAATCCGATCCCGGAAGTAGGGAAGCCGTGCTAAACGCCCTACCCCATCAGGAGGGCGCTCCAGCCCGCTTACCAGGATTATCGGCACTGCTTACAGGAGTTGAAGATGACCCCCTCTACCTCTACCGGGGAGAGCCAGCCGAGGCTCTCGAAGAGTACATGGCCTCTGTCGGCGGGGTAATAGGTGTAGAAGACCTGGCGGAGACACGGGGGTTCATAGCGGATCCCCTCATCTCCGAGTATAGAGGCTGGAAAATCTGGGAGATGCCACCCAACACCCAAGGCGTCACAACACTCCACCTCCTAATGCTCCTCGAAGATATAGAGCTAGCGGAACCTATCTCCCCCCAGAGGATTAATGTCCTGGCAAACCTCGCTAGAAGAGTTTACAGCATCCGCGACAAGTACGTCGGGGATCCCAGGTACATGCCCATAGACCCCCAAAGCCTGGCTAGGAAGGAAACACTCCTTAGGCTTCTAGGCGGCGAGGAAGCTTCTCCGGCGAGGAGTGCTGGCGATACTACCTTCTTCGCCGTCGCCGACGGAGAGGGGGGCATAGTGGCTGGTATACAAAGCCTCTTCTACCCATGGGGTAGCTGTGTTACTGAGCCTAGGTTCCAGATCACACTTAATAACCGCGCTAGGGGGTTCACGCTGAAGGAGGGGCTTCCAAGCACGCTGAGGCCAAGAGCACTTCCGCTCCACACCCTCTCAGCTGTGATCATGGAGCGTGAAGACAGGGCTTTTGCCCTGGGCGCCAGCGGTGGCCACCTAAGGCCCCAGCAACACGCCCTATTCGTCACTAACATAGTGGACTACGGTATGAGCGCGTTCGATGCTATTAACGCTCCAAGAGCGGTTTGGGACCCAGGCAGGGATGAGATACTGTGTGAGAACGGGTTCGCATGCCAGCAAGGCTGGCGGAAAGTTGAGCGTATAGGTGTTGCGAATGCGGTAGAGACCGTTGGGAGAGTTAAGAGAGGCTATACGGACTCGAGAGGCGACGGCTTGCCTGCCGCTGCACCTTAGCATCAAACCCCTATTACCTCCTACGAATACATATGTCACGAGGTGTCAGCGTCGAGAACGTGGACCGGGGTGATTATGGTTTGGCAAGAGTTTTAGAGCATATCCTTTTACCCCTTGACCTGTCAGAAGTCTCTAAGCCCCTGGCCCTCTCGGTTGCAGAACTCGCGTCTAGATATAAATCGAGGGTGACTCTCCTCCACGTTATAGAGGAGGCCATGGTGATACATGTTGCTGGTGGCTATGACGTAGCGAGCCTCATACGCTCTATTGAGAATAATGCCAGGAAGAGGATGGAAGAGATTAGGAAGCTGATGGAGGAGAAGGGTGTGAGTGTTGTTGTGCATGAAGACGTTCCTATGGGCAACCCTGGAGCCATTATCAGCGAGGTAGCCGAGGAGGTGGGTGCAACCGAGATAGTCATGGGCAGCAAAGGCCTCGGCATCTTCAGAATATTACCCCTGGGCTCTACGGTGCGGGAGACAATAAAAATATCTAGAAAACCCGTGTTGAGGCTTAAGACCTACAAGGAGGATGGCCAGGTTAAGGTAGCATACAATACCAGACTATTTAGAAAGATCCTTCTGGGCGTTGACAGGAACACCTCTAAATCCATGATTGACTATGCCGTGAACGCCGCCTCCATAGACGACGGCAAGGTAGTACTAGCTCACGTAATAGAGCCTCCCCTGGAGGAGCCAGCCTACGAGGTTAAAAACGTCTTTAAATATGGGGAGAAGGCGGGGGAAGAGAATGGTGTAGAAGTAGAGATAGTAGTTGCCCGTGGTAGGCCCGATAAAATGCTAACAGCAATAGCAACGCAGATGGAGGCGAGTAGCATTCTTGTAGGCAGGACTGTGGAGAAGAGGCTTAGCGAGCTAATACTGGGTTCTACGCTAGACAGGCTTCTAGCAATATGTGAGTTGCCCCTAATGGTATACCCCCTATAACCCCGCTTATCTCCCACCATAACACCTCCTAGCACCACACCCTCACGGCCAAGGTGGTAGATCTATGGTTGAGAAGGTCGTTGTCTCGGGTCTAGGGGCTTCCAAGGCTGCCAGAGGATCGAGCATCATATATAGGAAGTGGGTCCGGGGGGTGACCGGGCTCTCCAGCGGTGATTTAGTGGAGGTTGTTGACACGAGTGGAAGGGAGCTGGCCTGCGGACTGTGGGAGGAAGACACGCCAGTAGCCGTGAGGATACTCCATTGGGGCAGGTGTATTGATAGGTCGTCTGAAGAGGCTCTTGAGCGCGCTCTCGAGTCCGCCTACCAAGCTAGAGTTAGGAGCAAGTGGGCTCTCGATTTCAATAGCTATAGGCTTATAAACAGCGACGGAGACAGAATCTCCGGGTTGATAGTTGATATCTACGGCGACATAGCGGTAGTTCAGTCTAGTAGCCCGGCTGTAGATAGGCATCTTAACTTCCTGGCGAGAGCCATACGCCGTCTTACCGGCGCCCTCCATGTCTACGAGAAGAGCGTCCAGAGGAGCAGGCTCGATATAGGGTTGGAGCCGAGGAGGAGATGGCTTATAGGGGGGAAGAGGGAGGTCGTGATTGAGGAAGGGCCGGCAAGATTCTACGTTGATGTAGTTCGAGGGCAAAAGACTGGTTTCTTCCTGGACCAGAGAATAAACAGGCTGGAGATCTCTCGTATAGCCTGGCAGGGTGATAAAGTCTTAGACGTCTTCTCCTACACGGGGGGCTTCGGCATACACGCCCTCCTGTCCGGGGCGTCTAAGGCGGTTTTCATAGAGGAGGACGAGTATGCGGTTAAGACATTACGAAAGAACCTTAGACTAAACGGCTTGGATGAGGGGAAGACGTTTATACTAAACACTAGTGTATGGAAGCTCATAAAGTCTGGACAGCCCGATGAAACATTCGATCTAGTTACTGTTGACCCCCCGGCATTCATACAGAAGCCGGGTGCAGAGGCTAAGAGAAGGGGGCTGAGAGCGTACAGAGCATCGTATCTTTACGCCCTAGAAAGGGCTACAGATGGGGCTACAGTCTATTTGAGTAGCTGTAGCTATTTCCTCACGAGAGAGGATTTTATCTCTCTAGCCGGGGAGGTTGCTTCCATTCTTAAAACAGAATATAGGATTATGGGCGACGTTAGGGGTGCTTCGCCGGACCACGTCTTCAGGGGTGAGGAGTATCTCAGCTACCTCAAGGGCGTGTTTATACATATAGACGGTAGGTCCTCCTAATGCTATGGAGGGCGGTTGATGAGGTGTGGGTGAGCTGCAGTTAGAGACTCCGACCCTCTCCGGTGGGGTTAAGAGGATGGCGCCGAAACCGCCCCGACATTAGATTATAAAAATATTTCCTACTTTGTTCTATATATCTCGAAAGTTCTGCCTGTAACAATTAGTGTTTGACCATATTTAAACAATCTAAATACCATAAAATAATGAGAACTCTCGATGTGAGGGGAAGGTGCTGTATCAATGGTAGAGGACGTTAGCAAGGGTGCTGCGGGCTACGGTAGAGAAGGTAGGAGATCACGGATTCTACATTACCTCATGGCAATATACATCCTAGGAGGTCTGCCAGGAGGAGAGTACGCCAAGTTCATAAAAATATCCAGACTTCTCAATGTATCTCCCTCTACAGTTAGCATAATGACGAGACGGCTACAAATGAAAGGTCTCGTAGAGCTTATCCCTAACACGGGCGTTAGGCTCACTGAACAAGGGCTTAAGCTTCTTTCAAACTATCTCTGGAAGTCAGGCCTGCTCGAGGTCCTCCTGGCTAGAGCGGGTGTAGACATAGACAACTGTAGGGGTATGGGTCTAAGGATGGCTGAGGGGCTCTCTGACGAGGATGCTTGGATCCTATACAAAGTCTTAGGAGAGCCTAAATACTGTCCACATAAAAAGCCTATAATACCTCCTGATAAGATAAACTCGGAGAACGCACGCAATATAGCATTATGCTGTGGAATAACTATTTTACAAATACCCAACAAGAAATAAAGGCTTGCCTTAAACCTTCCCTTAAATCCTATTGACTGTGTCCAGGTAACGGCCTATTCTCGAACCGTCTCATAAGGGGGTTAAGCATAAATGGTACGTGGTTTAAATAAAGGGGGAGGGGGGTTACTTGCCATTGCCCTCCGGAGTCCTCTCCCCCTGAGCTGCCACCTTCTCGAAGGACGGCAGGTCGGGGAAGTGCTCTTTGAGCCTCTGCTCGGCCACTATGCTGGCGTCCTTCAGTATCTTGCTCGCCTCCTCAGAGACGTAGGCGTTGTCCAGAGCTATCGGCACGTGGGCTGTCATCTGCATCATGGCGGCCTGGAGACTCTCGTCCACCTCCATGAGCTCTGTGAACACGTCTGGCATCATTCCCTTCAGGTGACCCGCAACCTGTTTCAGCGCTACTATGGCTGGGGCTAGCGTGGCGTTCACGTCTCCAAACACCATAGCTGTCTCCAGCCTCAGCCTTACCCTCTCGAGCGCGTACCTAACAGTTATTATCACTTTGGCCATCTTCCTGACTTCGGCCAGCTCGTTAGCATACATCGTGGCCTTGCTCTTGTCTCCCTCAACTAGAGAGTTGACAACTTTCTCGAACAGCATCTTATCGTAGCTCTGGAGCTTCGCAAGGCTGTAGTCTAGCTTGCTTATCTGACCCTGTATCCTGTAGACAGCCTGTATTATCTGGTTCCTTATGGGTGGGGGTGGGCTTATGAAGTTCCTCAGCTTCTGCCCTACGGTCTCGGTTGTAGACTCCGGCGGGCTCCACTTTTTAGCCCAGCTCTCCAAGCCCATTGGAGGCACCGTTGGGGCTTTAGTATGGAAACCCCCATAGAAGGGGAGGGCCTGTACTTCTAGGGCATGACCCGTTTTATATCCCTGAGGAGATATATCCCGTCGAGCACTGGAGTGTAGGGTGGCCTGCCGTGTCTATAAAGGTTGACACCTTCTACGGCGTTATAGGTAGCGAGGTTAGGGACGAGTATGAAAGGGTTGTTGGCACACTAGTCAGCTTCTCCAGCAACGTAGACGGGGAGATACAAAGCATTGAGCTTAAGATAGTGGACCGAGGTATAGAGAGGATACCTGGAGGCCGCGTCAAAATAGTTGATGGTAAGATAGTAATAGTTCCTGAGTGGAAGTACGAGGCAACCAGGGTCATAGAGGCTCTTGAAAGAGCTTACAAGAGGAGGAGGGCAGTTGAAAACATTGCCAAACAGAGCAGTATACCCTCCTCAATCGTGGAGAACATGAAGAGACAGCTGACCGAGGAGATAAAGAGGTTAAAGCTGAAGGCGGAGGAGGCGAAGACAAGGATAAAGGAGAGAATAGCAGAGATAGATGATGAAATGCTTCATATAGCAAGCGCTACTGCTAACCTGCAGATGCTCTACTTCAGCGGAGAGATAAGCGATAGAAGCTATACGAGCGGTATGAATCATCTCAGGCGGCTGAACGACTCGCTAGAAAGAGAAAAGAGCGACGCAAAAAGGGTTCTCGACAAGCTCGAGAAGACTTACGAGGCTGCTACGAACGTCCTCGAAGCGCCATCGCCTTCGAAGCCTGAAGGCCAGAAGCCCTTACAGGCTAAGGGCGCGAAGCAGGGCGAGAACAAGGTTCCCGAGAAGAAGGATGGAGAGTTAATAGTCAAGATAGAAGAAGCTTAGCTATCCTGGAAAAGGTTTTGGACAGTAGGTTTTTATTTATGGGTTCGGCTAAGCAGAAGGCCTATACCCGACGTCTCTCATAGTATACAGTTTCCATATAGTTTTCCACGCATAATCGAATCGAGTCTTCCAAGACTAGAGCATTAGTTACATGGAGTTCGCCCGTTTAATCTTGCTCTAATCTAGACTTTTACCGCCACTAACTGCTAAAGCCTTTATAACCTTTATTGTCGCTAAGACGGGTTTACCGAAGGACCAGTCAGTTATCCTAGGTTGAGACTCCTTCTCACTTCTCTATCTATAGCTTCACCGATCTCCGCGGCTCTCCTCGCAGCTGCCTCTACCGTTCTTATAAGGGCTGCATCAACTCCCTCGCCCTCAATGACCTTTAGACCCTCTATAGTTGTACCCGCCGGTGTAGTGACCTCATCTCTGAGTACTGAGGGGTGGATATCGCGTCTACCTAGATGTTCGGCAGTAGCACTTAGAGTGTCAACTACAGCCTTGAAGGCGACCTCTCTTGGTAGTCCAGCCGATACACCGCCGAGTGTTAGGGAGTCTATCATGACCGCCACATACGCGGGCATGCTCCCGACGAGTGCTGTCCATACGTCCATCCACTCCTCCGGTATCCAGTAGACGCTCCCCATACACGAGAGTATAGATTCTACAAAGGAGGCTCGCTTATCCCCCGTGTACTCGGCGACTGCCGTGGTACTCCTACCTATAAGCGCGTTTATATTTGGCATTGACCTATAGACGTAGCTTCCTCCCAGGGCTCTGTTGAGCGTAGAGAGTTTTACACCCGCGACTACACTTATAACGATCTTTTCCTCCATCACACCTCTTACCTCGTCGAGGAGGCGGGGTAGCTGATAAGGTTTTACGCTAAGTATAACTACGTCGGAAACCCTGGCTGCAAGGCGGTTATCTACAGTGGCCTCCGCGCCGAGGCGCGATATCCTCTCTATTGTCTCCCTCCTCCTGCCTGTACCGGTCACGACAGCTCCGCAGGCTAGAAGCGACCTGACGATCGCTCCGCCTATTTTCCCTACTCCAAGCACTGCTACTCTCAAACCCTTAGGTAGAGACTGGTTCTTCAACCCCACCACCACAGCTACTCCATGCCTGGTCTTTAGAGCCTCAAAAATATGATATTAGGCTGTGTTGGGTAGCTATAACTAAATCCGGTGGTCCCCTACTTGGAAGATGGCCTGACCTTTCTGCTTTTGCCCGTCGGCTTCCAAGCGGACAACCTAACTAGGCTTGCGAGGAGAGCGAGTGAAAACACGCCAGTACCTTCGGTCTGGCTCGTCTCCACCGATCCCTTGGAACCGCCTGTAGAGGCTTACGACTGGGAGCGAATGCAGTTTAACGCTGTAAAGGTCAATGAGCATATTCACAGTATCTTGAGGGATTATACTGAGGATGGTATCCTGGTAATAGGTATTGTTGATGCAGACGGGTATGTGGACGGTTATAACTTCGTGTTCGGCCTAGCCAGTCCTAGCCTAGGTGTGGCTACCGTGTTCACTTTTAGACTGAAAACTGGGGATAGTGGTGTCTACGAGGAGAGGCTGCTTAAAGAGGTGCTACACGAGGCAGGCCATCTTCTCGGTCTCGGCCACTGCAGCGATAGGAAGTGTGTTATGAGCTTCAGCAGGAGTGTGGAGGAGGTCGATGGCAAAACGCCCCACTTCTGCAGCTCATGTAGAGCAAAGCTCTTAAGTAGGTATGGAGGCCTCTAGTAACTATATGTCCACAACGAACTGGACCTTCCAGCATCCCTCCTCCTTCTTTATCTCCATGTCGGCGTAAGTCATGGCTTTCACAATCGTCCTGTGCTCGTGCCTAGAGGGGTCAAACTCCTCGCCCCAAGCGGACGCCTCAATCTTGCACGAGTCTTCCCCACAGTCAATCTTGCAAACTCTGAAGAGGCCGAAAACCAGTCCTTCAGAGTCTGTGTAGGCTATGAGGTTCTCGACAAATCTATATAGCAGGTTCTCTAGGTCGATGCCCTCCGTACTGGCTTCTACCCTCAGCTTTGGAGAGACCCGGGAGGTGTCGGTGATAACCTCGTACACACCTTGGGCTGCGTTCTCGAAAGCCTCCTCAAGCGTCCTTCCATAGGCAACTACAAGCACATCGGCGGTATGCTCCTCATGCCTCCACCCGGCGCACTTCACTTCGACGCCACCCTCTAAATCAGTATTAATAGCCTGTGAGGCTAAAGAGCTGAAGATTGGTGTACCGAGGGGTTTGGGAAGGCGCTCCATAAGAGAAAGGATAAGCGGTGAAGAGCTGTTAAGGCTCCTCCGCAGATCCCTCAGGGTTGATTGGAGGGAGTACGTTGCTCTCGTGGCCTACGAGCTTGACGGCAACCCATTCGCTGTACTCGCCGCCATAATATTGAGTCAGAACACCAGCGACAAGAACAGTATAAGGGCTTATGAGAGGCTCCGCCGCACTATAGGAGTTACACCCGAGGCTATTCTAAGGGCTAGCTACAACGATCTAGTCGAGACTATAAGGGAGGCGGGCCTGCCTAGGCAGAAGGCCTCTGCTCTCAAGGCTCTCGCCGAGGCTGTTATCGAATGGGGAGGGGAAAAGTATCTTCTCGAGGCGCCTCCAGGAGAGTTGAGGGAAAGGCTAATGTCTATACGGGGCATAGGGCCTAAGACTGCAGACGTTTTCCTGAGCCTAGTGAGGAAGGCGCCAGGCGTTTTCGCGGTAGATACTCACGCAGCCAGAATAGCGAGGAGGTGGGGCTTGGTAGGTGAGAAAGCTGGGTATGATGAGGTCTCCCGGGCACTCTACAGCTACTTCGGCCCGGATAATAGCGAGGAAGCCCACAGACTTATCATAGCCCTTGGCAGAACCTACTGTAAAGCCAGGAAGCCGAGGTGCAGAGAATGCCCGCTGAGGAGCGTGTGCCCGAGTGCCCAATAGCCCTGGTTGTAGCGCAACCTAGGAGGCATGCGTGGGCTGTTGAGGAGGCTTGGGACCTGGCTGTCAGCATAGACGCGGAGACTTCTAGAGTTTTAGAGACGGGCTATCCTGGCGTCATACTCATATACTCATCCAGGGCTACTCCACTAGATGTTGCTAGAAGGGCTGTAGCTGTGGAGCTTGGTTTTATACAGAGACTAGTACCTGCAGTCATCTGCAGGAAGATAAGGGGGTCTAGCGAAGCCTATGACGTTGTAAAGGCTGCTCTCCTGATGCTCCCTCCAGGGACGAGAGAGGTTCTTTTCATATCATCGCTTAGGGGCTCTAGCAAGGGGTTTATTGATGTGACGAGAATTAGAGGGATAATGGAGGCTGCGGGTGTTAAGCTGGTTAGGAGGGGTGCCCGGGGGGTTGTCGATGTTGAAGGGGTAGACGACATACTCATAGCGTCGGCCGGTATTATTAGGAGGTGTGGTCTTCGCTGTACACTCGTCCACCCTGTACGCTACGACGTTAAATAGTATTATTCCGAATACTTTCGCAGTGGTAGGGAAGGCTATTCTTTGGGTGTGCGAAAGTGCTCAGGCACGGTCTTTTCAAGGATAGAAGGGTGTTCGACGAGAACTATATTCCCCCAGAGCTCAGGGTCCGTCGAGAAGAGGCTGAGGCGCTGGCTAGGATATACCTCAACAGGCTCGTCTCGGGAGCCGGATTATCTGATGTGAATATGATCTACGGCAGCATAGGTAGGGTTGGTATAGGAAAGACCACTCTGGCGAAATTTACCGCCAAACGCGTTTCTGAAGCGGCAGGTAAGGAGGGATTAACGGTTAAACAGGCGTATGTAAACGCCTTCAACGCGCCTAACCTTTACACGATACTCAGCCTCATAGTAAGGCAGACGGGCTATCCCATACAGGTGAGGGGTGCCCCGGCGCTGGACATTCTCAAGGCGCTAGTAGATAATCTATATGTAGAGAATCACTATCTCCTAGTCATACTGGACGAGTTCCAAAGCATGCTCAGCAGCCCACGGATAGCCTCAGAGGACCTCTACACTTTGCTCAGAGTCCACGAGGAAATACCCTCGAGAGACGGGGTGAACAGGATAGGCTTCCTGCTTGTAGCCAGCGATGTAAGGGCCCTAAGCTATATGAGGGAGAAGATACCGCAGGTCGAGTCTCAGATCGGCTTCAAACTACACCTACCCGCCTACAAGTCGCGGGAGCTCTACACTATATTGGAGCAGAGGGCTGAGCTAGGGCTTAGAGACACGGTATGGGAGCCGAAGCATCTAGAGCTGATAAGCGATGTTTACGGCGAGGATAAGGGTGGGGATGGTAGCGCGAGAAGGGCTATAGTGGCGTTGAAGATGGCGTGCGAAATGGCTGAGGCCATGGGGAGAGACGGTCTAAGCGATGACCTGGTGAGAAAGGCGGTCTCGGAGAATGAGGCAGCCAGCATACAAACCCACGAGCTCGAGGCTCTCAGCATACACGAGCTTATAATACTCAGGCTTGTCGCGGGAGCGGCGCTGGAGGGTATGGAATGGATAAACGCTGGACTCCTGAGGCAGCGCTATGAGGATGCCTCCCTTTCAATCTACAATGTAAAGCCGAGGGGCTATACCCAGTATCATATATATCTTAAGCACCTAACCTCCCTGGGCCTCATAGACGCCAAGCCTTCCGGTAGGGGGATGAGGGGTAGGACAACTCTCTTCAGGCTGGCACCCCATCTTCCAGCAGATAGGCTTATAGAGGTTGTGGACAGCATTATACAGGCTAAACTGGCCTCGGGCTTCGAATAGCCCCCTCGCCTCGGGTGGTCTGGCCATGGTTAAGCTAGAGGATATCATATCCAGCCGGGGAAAGCTCAAAATACTTAAAGTACTGTTCAGAAGAGGGCAGGCCAATGTAACTATGATAGTTAGGGAGACGGGCCTCCACCACAGGCTTGTCTCCAAGCATATAGAGGAGTTGAAGGCTGCAAACATAGTAGGGGAACGTCGCTACGGCCGCCTCAGGATAATATATATAAATTATGGAGAGCCTAAGGCGAGGATTCTTAGGGACATAATTAGGAGCCTCGATATTTCTTAACCGCTCTTCTAATCGTATCGACTAGAAGACCCACATAGTCCTCGTCACTTACAGCCACCCCTTTCATCCCAGTAGTACCTCCTGGGAACAAGAAGATCGCACGGCCAGAGGTGACTATGGAATCGGGGAGCGGGAGTTCTAGCCTGACGAGCTCGACGTCCTCAACGCCCACCTTGAAGTCTAGGCCCTCTGATGGGTTGGAGACGAGTATTACAGTTTCTTTACCAAGCTTAACGGCCTCGGAAGCAACAGCCTCCACTACGCTACTATGCTCGTAGAGAACATGGATTATAGTTATGTAGACGAAACCGCTATCCCGCAGAGCATCCACAGCGAGGCTTATCGCCTGATATGGGCTGTCTAGGTAGAGAGGCTCGGAAGCTCTCTCCCTAGAGGCAACCTCCCTCTCAAGCAGCTCAGCAGCCTCTATGACTTTCAGCGCTCTGCTCCTAGACTCCTCTTCTATCCTAGCTATCTCTGCAACGGCGGCCGCCCTGGGAGGAACGTACCTGTACCATCCTTCGCTAGAGGGTACTGCGAGGCCCTTAGACTCGAGGACACGTATAACATCATACACTCTCGGCAGGGGTACACCACTCATGGCACTGGCTTCTTTAGGAGAAGAGGCTCCCTTAAGTAGTGCGAGATATATTTTTGCCTCATAGGCGGTTAACCTGAAGCTCCTCTGGAGCAGGGAAACCAGGTCCTCCTCGCTCTTTCCCCCCAAGCCTTTGCACACCTACCTCAAACATTGGATATTGTCGACGGCTCTACAGCTCTCGAGAGACCTCCCACCACGTATACAGGTTTCCTCCCGGGAGACTAATAAGGAGGCTGTGGGGAGGGGACTACAAATCTTTTCGCATCATTCGGGGACACTGGGGCAAGGGGCTGTCTAGGGTTGCAACAACCACAGCAGCCCAGGGAGCCAGTGCCGCCAGGGCTGTCATAACGTTCTCAATGCTGAAGCCGCCCTTGCTTGTGAAGGAGGTGCTCTTAAGGTCTATAGGCTCAATAGCGCTCGACTCCAGTACTGTGGGTGTGACGGTGTCTCCCCTGCTGATAGGCAGCTTCTCAACCATAATATTAATAGATCTAGCTGAGGCCTCATGCTCTGACGGCGTAGGTAGTAGGCGGGCTATGTGCCTCTCCCCATCGCTAATAACGCCGACGCCAAAGCCCTCTAGCCCAATAGCAATAGACTTGTATCCCCCTAGCTCCCCCACAAGACCGGCAGTAATCCATACCATCCCCCCAGAGGCCCACGCCCCCCGCAGGCTGTAGGGTTCGGTTATGCTTACACGCCGCAGCGACATTAGGTAAAAGCCTCCATCCCCCTCCTCGCCGAGAACTCCAACATCGACCCCCGAGCCGACGTGCTCAAGTATGAAAGATGCTTTTCCATCCTCAAAAGATGTAGCCGCAATGACCCTAACAGTGTGGCTGAAACCCAGCACCATGCCATAACCCCTCTCGAGGTCTGCTATAAACCCTCTCGAATCCAGGGATCCATAGGCTATGATACTGTCCCCGTCGCTGTAGACACCAACCAGGGAGATCTTGCTATCCCCCGCCGTAACACGCATAACCTCAACTCCATCGCCCCGAGCAACCGCTATAAACCCGGGAGCTATGGGGACCGCGTCTCCCCAGGATGGGTTATTTCGTGTATAGAGCTTTGACGGGTTGTAGTAGCGGCTCAACTCCTCTTCAAGACCCCTAATGAGGAACATTTTGAATGTTTCAGTAGAGTTTTCATAGACTGCTACCACGCCAGTTCCGTCGCCCCTTATACTTGCTGCTAAGACACGATCATCACTGCAGGAGAGCCCGGAAAATGAGCCCCCTATATACACTGTCTTCACAGTGTCACCGCCAGTATAGACGACTAGGTAAGGCTCGGCCATAATGACTAAAGCAGCCGCGAACCCGTTACCGCTGCAAGCAGCCGCAGCATTATAGCCAGGTATTCTAGCAGCATCCCCGCCAATGCCGACCTGGATGCCCGAGAACAGCTCAACAACGTAAGAACCGTCAGACCCGTAATACAGTATCTGCCTCTCAGCCATGAAACCCTCAACCGTAGGCTCTAGATCGACGAAGCCCGCTGCAACCGAAGTTAGCAGCATCAAAGCTACTATGACATGCCAGGGCCTTAAGAGTCCTGCAGCCCCTATCTCCGACAAGTACGCCTACCCCCTAGCATAGAAGCTTAGACTGAAGCAGCTGAGCTTGATGCCCGCCTGCTATTAGGCCGGAGGTCCTCATCCCCTGGTTCTCCAACATAATCCAGCTCCCCCCTTCCCACAGCTATCTTGCCTTCAGGCGTTAATACAGCTATAACCCCCTTAACCCTGTAGCCGGACCTTCCACCGGAGAACTGGACCTCCTCCACTTCCAGAGGAGTGGCGCAGACAAACCCAGGGCCAGTTATGCCGGGGACCCTGGTCTCGAGGACCTCCCCTAACCTGGCCTTCGCCAGCCTATTATACGGGGGGCTGTAGCAGGCAAAACCGCCTCCTTCCTCCCAGAGGAGAGCCTCCCCGAGCCTGTAGCACGACACTTTCCCCACAGAATCCTCAACCCGGATAACCGTCCTCGCCATACGTGCAAGGTCCCTATACACCATCCATAGCCCAACCGCAGTCAAGGCGGCTGTCAAGCCGGCTATAAAAAATCCGAGGCTGGACCCGAGGATGTAGCCTAACGTCACGAGCAGGATTGTAACAATGACGTCTACCACGGCTAACGCTGCTAGAGCCATCCTATAGAGTATGCTGCATCTGAGCCTCAACACAGAGTCCACCTCCCTAGAAAGACAGTATGATCCACGCCGCTGCAGATAGTGAGAGGACGCCCATGAGGTCGATGATGCTGGTGGCGAGGGGCATCGCTATCGCATCGGGGTCGAGGCCAGCCCTTATAGATGCTGCTACCAGGAGCCACGCCAGGAGGGAGCCTACTAAAGATAAGAGAACAGCCACTACCAGAGTTGCGATAACAGTCTGTAGCCCAGCTGCGCTGTCGCCACCTGAGGCAAGTATGTACCCCACTACTCCGATGTATAGGGCCGAGGGTATAGCCCCTACGGTTGCTCTAAACATAGACGAAATCATGGTCTGTAGGTCCAGATAGTGGCCATAGAGTGATACTGAGGTTGTCGCTGCCGATGCCATGCTCCCAGCAACAGAGCCTGCAAGCTTGTTTAGCGGGGGGAGTACTGGGAGGAGGCCTGTTGCTGCAAGGAGAGGGGCGGTGATGCTGAGAATAATGCCAGCCAACATCTCAATCAGCTGAAGAGCGAGATTGCTGATGGAAGTGTCGATCGTCAACCTAACATCATATAGAGCCGCCGTGAAGCCTAGTGCTAATGAGAGCGTTACTATAGCCACCAGGAGCAGTCCAGACCCAAGGCGTGATATTGTCGAGAACGCAAATATAGCTAGTATAAGGACTACCGTGTCTATTATGCTAGTTAATATTGCGGGCAGCACGTTATCAGGCGATGCGCCAAGCCTGAGTAGCAGCACTATAAGCCCCCAGGTAAACATGGTCAACAATGATAGAACAGTTAGGAGCGAGACGAGCGCCGCTGCTACTATAGTCAGGGGTTCAAGGCCTATGGCTACCGCAGTCACCGACGAGAATATGGCAGTTAGCAGTATACCTGCAGCGGCCGAAACAGCCAGACCTCCCAGGTAAAACTCTGTGCTGGCCGCCCCGAGAGCATGTAGACTCACCGCCCGGCTGGCCTGGGACAGCATAAGGCCGCCAGCAAGAGCAGAAAGCTGTGGGTAAACCGCTAGCAACCCCCTCTGTCTTACAAGGTAGCCGGAGAATGCGGATATCACTAGCATGTTTATAGTGTCGAAGAGGTTGCCTGCGAGCAGACCGCCAGCGATCTCGAAGCTATCCCTGAAACCCCTAAGCCTCCGGCGCAGCACAGTTAGCGCCGCCGCAATGCTTGGCAAGCTACCAACACCCACAAGCCTACTAGCTATTCAGTAGTAGTCGTGGAACCCCGGTCTGCGATAGGGATTATGAATCCTACCGCTTGTACAGTTGTAGAACCTCACTCAATATGGGTATCTCCCTTAGTTTTTCGGGAGTGATCCTATCGGGCAGCAACCCGGCTGGCCTGGGAGGTCTCTCCGCAGCGCGTATTAATCTAGTTGGTGTAGAAATTATATCCACAGGCACATCGTGATCGTCCTGCGGAAGCCTGTGGGGAAGTACCTGAAGATCGTGGACTGTAGTGGCTATGGGAGCCTCCCTATCCAGCAGGGATGTCTCTAAGAGAATCGCGAACTCTAGGTCGCCGTAGCCCTCCCCCTTACCAAGCCTCTCACCCCACCGGTTCACAGCAACGCTCCCCTCCACCACGAGATCTATCCTCTCTACATGCCGGGTTAAGTCTGAGACGGTTTTGAGCAGTCTACCCGCGCGGAAGGCTCCGCGAATCGTCGACGCCAGCCTGTATAGACTCCGGGGGATGGCCGAGGGGTCTATGAGGAGGAAGCCTCTCCGCAGCCTCGGCGTGGGCATTAGAAGGAGCTTTCCCTCCTCTAAGGCTCTAAGCCTGACCCACCTCTGGGGAGAGTCGGGGTTAACCTTGATGAAAGTGGCATTCCGCCACTCGTCGAGGCTAAACAGCCTTAAAGCGGCCTCCCTGGCCCCCTTAAAGTTCGGAATCCTCCCCCACGCTCCAGGTGGTAGCGCTGCCCCAGTCTCTTCCAGGAGTCTCCATATCCTTTCCCTTATAGCCTGCTTATCGTCCCCACTCTCCATACCTCTTCAGCCTCCTGGCCACTCTCTCCAGCGCCTCGTCGTCCCCTGGAGCAGAAACAAGTATACCATCCACAAGACCCTCAGAAGATAGCTTCCCCGCCAGATCTAGGGCCTCGCCCTCAGGATACATAATAGATGTTATTCTCCCCTGCATGTGCTTCACACTCCTCTCTGTTGCTATGACGAGATAAGCGACAACCTCCCCTTCGTAGGCTTCTCTAATCCTTTTAAGCTTCCAGAGATAGTGCTTCGAGGTGTTCAGCACGAGTATGAAGTCCGGGTTTAGCTGAAGTCGGTCAAACATCTCCTGAACACTCTTCCTCAAGCTCACTATGAAGCCTAGTTTAACTCCAAACCTCTCCCTATATCTAGCAGCTATCTCAAAAGCCTCCTCGGGCTTCAAACCCACCTCCCGGCCTAGAGGATCCCCCCTAAGCAGGACTATGTGCGAGACGCCTAGTGACGACAGCGTTTTTATGGATGCTCTCAGGCTATGTCCACTATAATCTACCGTCCTTATATGGGCGACTATACGGTCACCGCCCACCCTGCATGATAGATAAGACGCTGCTATTGGAGATGAGAATGCTACGCCGACGGGCTGATCGGGGATATCAATCTTGTCGGCGAAGCTTAGGTATTTAAGCGCTTTAGCCGCCATCTCCAACCCATATATAGGCTTCAGCTCCACCCACACTTCCACAAAGCCCCACCCCTAGTCCGCGCTTTCCCCCTTATCGCACGCTGGTGTCGACGAGTAGCCTGGCCTGGCACCCATATAGACGTCGATATAGACACCTTTAAATTCCAAGCGTGCCAAGGGCGAAAGCCACTAAACCCAGGAGCATATAGCCCAGAACCCTGTTCTTGTGAGCCAAGACATTATCTCTGGATGGATTTCTAACTATTAGTATAACCTCCCGCACCACAAGTATGGTAAGCAAAGCTATGAGCGGAGTATAGAGGAGAGGGTTGACGAGGCCATATACTAGGGGTATGTATCCCAGGGCTGATGAGGCGAGGTAGAGGATTGAAGCTATAACAACAGCAGCCCTCTCGCCTAAGGATACAGCCACAGTCTTGACACCAGCTGCCCTGTCACCTTCAACGTCGGGCACCCCCTTCGCCACCTCCCGTCCAAGCACAGCTAGGAAAACCATAGCAGAGAACACTAGCATCGGCCCTTTGACACCGCCAGCCTCAAGGGATGCATAAATGAAGGGTGCTGAGACCAGGGCAGCCACAACGATGTTACCTGGAAGGCCCGTTCTCTTGAGGAACCTATTGTACATTAGAGATAATATAAGGCCGGCCAGGTAGAACGCAAGTGTAATGAAATCTACGTATGCTGCCAAGATCAGTCCTGTAGCCGCCAGGAGTACTGACAACAGTGCCGCCTCGGACCTGGAAATCCTGCCAGCCGGAAGCGGCCTGTTAGGAGCATTCACCTTATCTATCTCGAGGTCTATTAAATCGTTGGTAATCATGGCGACTGATGATAGACAATAGCCTGCTACCGACACTGCAACAAGCTCGAGAGGCGTTAAGCCCTCGAAGGACCATCGAGACGCTATACCCAGTGCCAGGACTATTGCAAAGCTGACCATCAGGGAGTTTACAGGCCTCGTGATCTCCACTGCAGCCCCCAGTCGACCCAAAACGCCCTCCAACCCTGGCCCCATGAGAGTGTGGAGCGGATGGCTAGAGGTTTATTTACTGTTTAGACGCTCTCCTGACTAAAGGAAATGGTAAGATGTGTACGGAGGTTTGGGGCCATTGGCCGTACACTGGGTAGACAAGCTGGTTGAAGAGCTTGAAGCCAGACTCAAGAGGAGGGCTAAGGAGGAGTATGTATTCAACGGTGGACTCAGCGTCAGCGGCTTGCAGCATGTGGGAAGGCTAAGGGGCGAGGTCCTCCTGGGCGAGGCTGTTAGGAGGGAGCTAGAGAGGAGGGGCTTCAAAGTAAAACAGCTACTAACCCTATACACTGTAGACCCCTGGAAGGGCAAGGATGAGCAGAGGAGTGAATTCCCCGACCCGGAGGCCGCTAGGAAGTATGTAGGCTGGCCCCTCGATAAGGTGCCCGATCCTAGGGGCTGCCACCCGAGTTGGGTAGAACATTTTTGGAGCGATTTCGGGCCCTACATTAGAGTGTTTACCGATGGCAAGATAGAGGTGGTCACCACTAGAGAGCTGTATAGGGGGAGGCTCAAAGAGTTCATAACACGCATGGTTTTACCGCGCAGGGAGGAGATAAGGAGGGTTATAAACAGGTACAGAGGCCGTAAGCCCTACAAGGAGGGCTGGATACCCCTTGAGCCACGCTGCGCACGGTGTGGTAGGATAGATTCTACGGAGGCTCTAGAGCTTCTAGAGGGTAATAGGGTTAGGTATAGGTGTAGCCACTGCGGGTATGAGGGGGAGGCCAGTATTGAGGATTCAAAGCTGAATTGGAGAATAGAGTGGGCCGGCGTATGGTGGAGTCTCAGAGTCGATTTCGAGCCCTACGGTAAGGATCACGCAACCCCTGGTGGGAGCCGGGATAGTGCGGCTGAACTAGCCAGGCTCCTAGGCTTCGAGCCTCCAGAAGGCGTCTGGTATGAGTGGGTGTCCCTCAGGGCTGGCGGTAGAGAAGCCGACATGAGCAGCAGCGGCTTCACAGGCATAACCCCGAGGGAGTGGCTTGAAATAGCGCACCCCCAGATCCTCAGGTTCATATACTTCCTCCACCCGCCTACGAGGCGGGTTGTTATAGACCTCTCAGAAATCCCGAGCTACTATAGCCAGTACTACAGGGCAGAGAGGATCTACTTTGGCCTGGAAGAGGCGTCTAGCATCGAGGACACCAGGTACCTAGCCAGGACCTACGAGCTAAGCCATCCAACAAGACCGCCTAAGAACCCGCCATCCCAGATACCCTACGGCCATGCAGCTATAGTTGCCCAAGTCGTAGGTCCTGAGAGGCTCGGGACAGAGGGTCTGGAGAGGCTTAGGAGGGCCGGGCTCCTAGATGATGACGAGTATAGCATCGAGTGGGCCCGCGGACTACTGGAGAAGGCCTATAGGTGGGCTAGAAGGTATGCACCCAAACACCTTAGGTTCGAGATACCTCCGAAGCCGCCAGAGGATGCTTTGAGGAAGATAGAGCGGCCCGAACTCCTAGAGAAACTCGCTGAGGTCCTGGAGGGTGTGTATGAGTGGAGTGAGGAGGAGATTAAGCAGGCTCTCATAAAGTTTGGAGAGGGTATGAGCGGGGGGGAGCGCAGGAGGTTCTACAGGGACTTCTACCTAGCTATAGTGGGCAGGCCCGAGGGCCCCAGGGCCGCGCCCCTCCTAAGCCTTATGGAGCGAAGGTTCGTTGTAGAGAGGCTAAAGACGGCTGCTAGCCTGTCGAGGGAGCTAAAAGGTAGGTGACCCTGCTGCCGTCCGGCGATCTAAACACCATCATCAACGGCCTGTCGGTGGAGAACGACAGCTCTATACTCTCAGCTATCTTAGCCACGCCCAACATCCTCTTCAGATAGCTAACATCATACCTACTTGTGGCTGGAGCCTTTACATCAAGATCTATCAACGCGGGGCTCTCCCTCGTAAGCCTGGTCTCGACCCTCCTCCTCTCAGTGCCAATGCTCCTTATCGAAAGATAATCCTCGCCAGCGTCGAACTCGACAATATCGCCTACGAGCTCCACATCACGCAGCGTCTTCTTCACGACATCAGCTATGACGGTCGCCGTGGCGTCGAACTCGAGGGAGATTTCTTCGGGAACATCCACTACGACCTCCAGATTGGGGAGGAGATACCTCCTAAGAACCACGCTCTCGACTATGAAGAGCACTTTATCCTCACTGACCCTCACCTCAAGCTGATCACCCTTCTTCGCCCTAGCTACCACCCCCTTAAGTGTCTCCATGTTAACACCAAGCTCCACTCGGTCGACATCTCCTGATATGCTGAAGTCGAAGAACGATGAGGAGGGAATCTCAATGTCGACAAGCGCAACCCTAGCCGGGTCCATCCCTCTAAGCATTAGGCCTTCCCCGGTTATTATGAACAAACCCTCGTCAAGAATCTTGGACACGCTGTCGACAAGCTCCTTGAAAACCTTGGCCTCATACCTGAACATAGCTTTATAATCGGTAAACTCAGCCTCTAGAGTGGACTCTGAGGACACGCTAGCACACCCCATTATCGTAATGTGGATACCTCTAGGCTAAATAAGGGAGCCTACACAATTAAAAGACTGGATACTCCCTGGGGCCCTATGAAGAGTACGCCATCGCCCGACTGCATCAAAATCCGTGGGGGAAGCCTGTCCCCCTAGAGGGCCCCAGGGGGCAGAGGCGGCCGCCCTCTCCATATAACCCAGCGATCGAAACCCCCTCCTTTCGAGGGGTCATAAGCCCGAGCGTCACGAGGGATAGACAGGGTGGAGGGACTGTGATTTGCGAAGGCTTCTACCTATATGTCTCCGCCTTCTCTTTCTTAGCCAAACTATAATACGGGCTCTCGAGTATGACACCCTCCCCACGCCTCTCGGGTGTTAGACACGCCGACAATATAAAGGAGCCCGGTGTAGGCAGCTCGCCGCCAGGTGGAATCGGATCCACAAATACCTCCAGGCCCGATAGCCTCTCGCCTAGAGCCCTCAGGCTGGAGGAGCCTAACTGGAATGCTAGGACGTCGCTAGCCCCGGTCATGGCCGCTATACTAGCGGCTTCCTCCGGACTTGAAACTGTTACTATTGGTAAAACCGGGAACCGAGGATCCCTTGAAAGCACCACAGGATCCTTTACAACGCCCTCAACCACAGAGGGCCAAACATAACGGCCCTCCCTCCTGTACCCTGTGGGCACGACGCCACCCATACCCTCAATGTAGTTCACATACTTCTCAGACGCCTCCGCAAGACCAGGCTTTATCAAGGGTCCCATAGCGGTAGAGGGGTCTGACGGGTCTCCCACTCGGATAGACTCCGCGGCGTCTATCAGCGCGTCCACCTCGTTCCTGGATAGCCTGCCCACGGCTATCACCCACCCTATGCTGCCGCAAGCCTGGCCAGCGTGGAGCGCTCTACCATACATTATAAACCTGGCTGTAACCTCGTCGAGAGAGCCCGCTGAGACTATGGCCACCGATCGGCCTCGGCTGGCTATGGTGCCCGCTCTCGCGATAGCGGCCTTTGAGGGGCATGTGAAGATTATAGATTCAGACCTGAAAACCCTCGATAATCCTAGCAGAGACGCGCCAGTAGTGTAGACCATGTTAAGACCATCCTCCATGCCTAGGCGGGAGGCCGCAGCAGCCACCAGCGTTGGAGCGAGAGGCGCCTTGCGCGGCGGCTTCAGCAGGACACCCATGCCCCTCTCTGCAGCTCGGTAGAGAGAGTACACAGTAGTGTAGAGTGGCATAGTGTAGGAGGGGAGCGCTACTAGAACTCCGCGGAACCTGCTTTCCCCCAAACCAGCGGCGGACCTCAGAAGCTTCAGTGAAGCCTCGACCTCTAGCCTCGCCTCAACTCTAGTCTTACCCGTATCCAGCACTAGAATATCGACAAGAGTCTCGTCAGCGTCAGAAAGCTCAGCCTCTAGGGCCTCGAGAAAACCCGGCTCAACAGCCTCGCCAGGGGATATCTCCCACAGGCTAGGAGATGAACCGTGCTCGGATATAGGGGTCTTCAGAATAGTTGCATAAAAAAGCCGGGAGCCGTCTATGGGCGTGTCAATGCTGAACGCTTCCTCGCCCTCGGCAAATCTACCCTTCACAATACTGTGGAGGACAGGCTTCCCACCCCTCGCATCAGCGGAGAAGCCGTACGATTCGAGAGCCTTTAGGAATGATTTAACTACCCTAGTCCTCTCCAACACACAGAACCTCAAATCTCCATATTACACCCTGAGGGAAATAGGCTTACACACAACCCATTTACTTCCTGTAGAGGGCCGGGCTATATCTCTATCGAGACGGGCTAAAGACCTCCACACCACGGGGCCCGTCTCCAGGAATGCTAGCTGGCCGCACAAGAATAATGCGGGTCTAGCATGTGAGCTAGTGGTGAGGACCTCCCTAAACCTCCTCTAAACCGCCTTCAGCCCTTGCAAGGGCTATCGCCATAGCGAAGAGGGCGTCGCTAGCTCTGTTGATTATCTTCAGAACAAGTGGATCAACCGTGATACCGCTCTTTACGGCGCTAACAAGCCTTCTCTCCGCCCGCCTGACAGCTGTTCTGGCCGTGTGGAGAGCGGCAACCTTGGGGCTACCAGCAGGGAGGATGAATCTTCGGAGAGGTTCGCCATAGTAGCTGTCGGCAATTCTCTCTAGCTTCTCGAGATCCTCCTCCGCCACCTTAGGCTCACGCGATGAGAGAGTGAATCCCACGTTAAAAAGAAGCCTCTGGATCCACTTGAGATCTCCGTTCACCCTTGCATCTAGACCCTTGGATGATAGGAAGCTCCTCGCAAGCCCGATTAGGCTGTTAGCCTCGTCCAGAGTGCCCAGGAACTCGATAAGCGGATGGTCCTTGGGAACCCTCACAGGCTTCCCTCCCTCACCCAGGGCAAAGCACCATGTCTCCCCCGAGTCTCCAGATCTAGTGTATAGATGCACCAAGACAGACAACCCCCTGTTCGCATTCACCTACTAAGATTGTGGCTCGGGAACGATTTAGGCTGTTAGTATGGAGGCGTGGGTGCGGTGGAGCCGCCGGCGGGATTCGAACCCGCGACCACCGGCTTTCCCGGAGGCTCCACCAGGTGGAGGCGACCTCGGTGCACACCCGTACGAGGCCGGCGCTCTACCGCTGAGCTACGGCGGCCCTGGTTTACACATATGCATCTGGGGGTTTAAGAGTTATCTACGGGTTGCTGGCTTGGCTGGTGATGTTTGGAGGCCGCCATTCTCGACGGGGAAGATTGTGGAGGATTATCGCCTCCTCAAGCTGTACCTTGAGGTTGCTAGGGAGAAGGGGAGGGAGGATCTCGTCGATAAGGCTTTGATATCGGAGGAGGATGTAAACCTGCTCCGCAGACTCTCCTCTGCCCCCGGCGTGACTGCCGAGGACCTGGTTAACGCTTTGGAGGAGAGGTTCTACGAGCGGGTCGATCCGGATATAGCTTCAGAGGCTCTTTCGAGGGCTGGCATAAATTTTGATGGGGATACCGCCAGGAGGATTATAGCGAGGATACTCGCAGGATGGCTGGTGGAGATGGGGGAGGAGCTGAGGATGTATAGGCTAAGGAGGTCGTGGGAGGCTTAGGGGCTGGCTAGGCGTGTACTCCTCCTCACGCCAGCCAGCCTCATCCTCGCAACACTCTCCTCCAAGGCCTCAGCGAGCAGCCTACCCGGGAGCCTCTCCTCGATAATCCAGTCTACGAGGCTCCTGATACTCTCGGCGAGGTCCTCGGATATCGCTATAGCTATCTCCTCCTTCTCTTCTCTCGACGCGATCTCCAGGGCCTTGGCCACAGTCTTGTCACTGGGGTGAGTGGCCCCGGATATGTACTTGGCTATAGCTGCTGGAGTCACCCCGAGCTCGCTTGAAAGCTCCCTATAGGACCTTGTGGACAGTAGTATCGCTATTATCTTCCTCCTCGTCTCCTTGCCTAGCATGTGGACGAACAGCAGACCCTCTTCCAAGGGCGTCTCTACACCTATGAGATGGTCGGGTGGTGGGAATGTTTTTAGGGGAAAAGTACTGTAGATTAGCTTAACACCTCTTTAACCAGTCTCGAGAGTATCGCTATCCCCTCGGGTATCTCCTCCTCTCTGTTGAAGCTATAGCTGAGCCTGGCAGTATTTCTGCCTGCACCCTGGGTTACGTGGAATGCGTCGCCGGGGACATATGCTACACCACGCTCAACCGCCTTAGGCATTAGAGCCCTCATATCCACGCTCCCGTTTATCCTTATGAATATGAAGAACCCCCCAATCGGCCTCGTCCACGTCGCCAGCCCATCCATATTCTCCTCGAGAGCCTGGAGCATCAAATCCCTCTTCCTACGGTAGATCGATACCGCTCTCGAGATAACCTTGTCGACAATACCCCTTTCTAGCGCCTCCGCAGCTATGTACTGGTCCAGAGTGCTGGTGTGTAGATCCACAATCTGTTTCAAGAGCTCCATTCTAGAGGCGACTTCGGGGGGAGCAAGTGTGAGGCCTAGCCTCAGGCCTGGGGCCAGTATCTTGCTGAAGGTTGTCATATACACGACTCTGCCCTCGGTATCAAGTGCCTGAAGGGGTATCTCTTCACCCGTCTTCTCGAAAGCAATATGGCTGTAGGGGTCGTCCTCCAACAGTAGGATGTTGTAGGTTGAAGCCAGCTGGAGGAGCTCCCTTCTCCTGTTAAGAGGCATTGTGGTGCCGTTGGGGTTGTTGCACGTGGGGTTAGTATAAACGAGCTTGGGCTTTACACCCTCGCTGTGTAGCCTCTCCAGGGTTTCGGCTAGCTTACTCGTATTGAGACCCTTATCATCAACGGGAACGGGTACTATTCTCGCTCCCAGGGCTTTAAACACGTTTATGGCAGCTAGGTAGCCCGGCTCCTCCATAACAACAGTGTCCCCCGGCGAAACCGTGGCGAGGGCTGCGAGGAAGAGCGCCTCCTGGCTACCCGTGGTGACTAGAAGCTGTCTATCCCCGGTTTTCAAACCCATCTTCTCTAGGAACGAGAGTGCTCTCTCCCTGAATATGGAGACGCCCGGCGTAGGACTATATTGTAGAGCCTTGTCACCCAGCTCGGATACTATATTCCTAGCTATCTCCGCTATCTCCTCCCTCGGGAAGACTCTAGGGTCTGGAAGGCCGCCTGCAAAGCTTATGACCTTTTTGCCCTCAGTGAGTTTAAGCAGCTCCCTCACATCCGACGCTCTAAACCTCCTAGTAATGTCCGAGAAAAGTCTGTTATAGTCTACCAAGACGCTGCGCACCGTAGTGTAGATTGTAAAGAGGGGAATTTATAACGGTATCCCCGGCAGAGCCTATACCCCTCGGACGAGTTTTACCAGAGGGTTTTCCTGAGGCCCAGGCTACCGTCTGTGGCCTTCAATGTCTCCTCGAGTGTTAGGGGTGACGATGTCACAGCCCTTATAGCATCTATGTTCTCAGGCACCACTATAGACTCCTGGTGGACAGCCTGGAACAGCATCACTTCATTCCCATCCACCGCCACGCTCTCTTCGAACACAACCAGCTCCGGTATGTCGTAGCCCATCCTTGATAGCCTAGCGGCATCGACAAGCTGTGATGTCGACTTTATTCCAGTGTCTCCACTGCTCACAAGCATTATGCGGGGTGCAGAGGCCAGTATCTCAAGGACATCCCTCTTTTCAACAGCCTTGGCGAGCCGCAGGGTAACGTGGTGCATGTGCATGAACGTGGTGGGCACGGCTACAGCTGCAGTCTTGATATCAAGCCATGGAAGCACTGTTTTCACGTCTACAGCGTGATGGCTAGGCAGGCTAGGGGGGTTTAGCACTATAGAGTCTATCGGCCCCTTCTTCACCTCTTTAGGGTCGGCGCCCCTTCTCACGAGAACAGCCCTAACGCTCTCAACACCGAACTCCCTGTTTAGGGTGCATATCAGCCTGAGGAGTCCTGTTGTGTTGCATGAAACGACCCTTAGACTCCCCCTCCCCTTACTCTCCTCATAGTTGCATAGGGTGCTGAAGCTGGCGTCGGCGACGTCAGGCTTTTCGCCACCCTGGTAGATCTGCCTCACACCAGCCTCCCTGTAGAGGGGCTTATTCTTAGCCCCCTGCCCTTCAGGCGTGGCGTCAACAATAACATCCACCCTTGAGAGAAGCTCTCTAAGCGTACCTGCAACCTTTATCCCCCTCTTCTCAAACTCCTCGGCCTCCCTGGATGTGGGGGTGTAAAGTGGTATTCCCTTCGAGGCGGCGTAGAGTGCAGCATAGTCGGGGGTCCTCTTGACGACGCCAACAAGCCTCATGTCCTTCTGCAGCGTTACCGCGAGGGCAACTCTCCTGCCTATAGTTCCAAAACCGTTCACGCCAACCCTTATAGTAGACACTCGACAACACCTCCTAAACCAGTTTAAATATCTTAGCCGAGTCTACTAAGGCTTTAACCCCGGGTAGGGGCCTGCCCGATAGATAATATAGTAGGGCGCCGCCTCCCGTGCTCAAGTGGCCCACCCTACTCTTGAGATGGTCGGGGAGCTCTCTAAGTATGGCTCTGAAATGGCCTCCACCGAAGACTGTGTAAGCGCCCGAGGAGAGCGCGGCTTTCACCAGCTCAACAGTTCCACGCCTGAACCTGGCGTCCTCTATTACTCCGGCAGGGCCGCGCATCACTATCACCCTTGCCCCCCTCATCTTCGCACCGAAGTATTCTACCGTTGAGGGGCCTATGTCCTTCGGCACACCCTCGGTTAGCTCGTCGGCGGGCTTTATGTACGTCTTGTCACCCACCTCAACGACAAAATCCAGCGGGGCTCTAACTCTTCTCCCCTCCTCAACTATCCTTCTAGCCTTCGTGATAGCCTCCTCGCCCCCCTTCCTCGCCAGGAGGTTGGCCACATCTCTCGTAAGCCTATAGCCACGGGCGTATAGAAAGAGGAGGCCTACGAGACCTGTTGTCAGCACCTCGTCAGCTACGCCCGAGGATGTTAGATAGTCTACTATCTTAACCGCGTCCTTCAGCTTGGCGCCGCCCAGCACAACGACTTTCGGCCTCTCACCCGAGGTTACCGCACGGTTCAGCGCCCTGATCTCCCTCTCCAGAATCCTCCCGCCAGCCGAGGGAAGCACGTAGGGGAAGCCAACTATGCTAGCCTGGCTCCTGTGGGATGCTGAGAAAGCTTCGTTAACGTATATGCTCGCCAGCTTAGAGAGCCTGGAGACCATTATCCCCCTAGCGTGGACCCTGCCTTCCGCCTCAATATAGTCCTCGCTTACAATCCTCGTGTTGTCAAGCAACACAGCCTCCCCAGGCCTCAGGGAAGCCACCGTCCTAAGGGCCTCAGGTCCAACCACGTCCATAACAAAGCCAACATCAACTCCAGAGTGCCTGGCCAGTAGAGAAGCGTGCTTCTCGAGGCTGACAAAATCATCCTCGAGAGGCCTCCCCTGGTGGCTGAGAGCTACAACCGCTGCCCCTCTGTCGCAAAGCTCCCTCAGCGTCGCTGCAGCCTCTACTATACGGGAGTCATCGAGTATTTCACCATCCTTCCCGACAGGGCTGTTGAGGTCAAACCTTACTATGACCCTCTTACCCTTCACGTCAACATCATCGAGAGTTGCAAACGCCCCGCCCATATACTCTAGAGGCACGATTATTCACCCCCTCTCTAGTAGCACTATCATGAGATTTCCATGAAGGGGGCGCCGCAGCACTTGGAGACGGCGCCGTAGGAGGGCCTCTGAAGATGTTAACACCCGCGACGCGCCTCCCAGTTTAAGCTTGAGTTGGATCCTGAAGGGTTTTTATCTTACCCGGGCCGTTGTGGGCAAGTGTTAGGAGGCTACATTAACACCTCCAACAGGAAGCTGAATATAACCTGTTTACGCGCTCGATAGACGCCGGACAAGTGTCTGCGGCTAAAAACCCAGCACTGTAAGATTATACTGGAGGGGAGGACCCCTTGGCCGTCAGAGTTGAATGGTGTTATCACGCGTATGTGGTGCTGAAGGCGGGGGATGCGGTGCTGGCTATAGACCCTCATGACGGGGGCAGCCTAGGCCTCCCCACCTGCAGGGTAGAGGCTGACTTTGTACTTGTAACACACGATCACTTCGACCATAACGCTGTAGAGATAGCTAGGGGGCCTAGGACTAGGGAGGTTCTCAAGCAGTTCTACGGCTCAAAAAGCCTCGGACCGTTCACCGTGACAGGGGTGAAAGTCTACCACGACAAAGCCGAAGGGAAACTGCGGGGGGAGGTGGCGGCTTACAAGGTCGAGGTTGAAGGGTTAACCTTCGTACACCTGGGAGACATAGGCCACATTATAACGTCGAGCAGCCACCCGGAGCTGTCGAAGCCGGACGTTCTCTTCATTCCCGTAGGAGGTACATTCACAGTTAATGCTGCTGAAGCTTGGAAAATCGTTGAGAACTTAAAACCCAGGATAGCCGTGCCCATCCACTACTGGATGCCAGGGAGTCATCTACCGTTAGACCCCTTAGACAGGTTCCTGCAGGTAGCTAGGGCTGGTAGGCAGCCAGTTGAGAGTAACGTCCTCGAGCTGTCTCCCGATAGCCTTCCCGAGAAGACGACGATCTATTATTTCAAAGTCCAGCCTTAGGCGGGCTTCTTTAGCATAATAGCGTTGACCAGGGACCCCTTGCCGTAGACCCCAGGTTGAAGTATGGCGTAGGCGTCTGCTTTCGCCAGCTCCCTGCAGAGCGCTACACCCCACTCTAGGGGCTCCACACCGCCATCCACCATTCTAAATAGTACTGCCGAGGGCATCCTCCTCTCAAGCCTCAAGTCTTCCGCTAAAGGTATTGTCAGGCTTCTCAGGAGAGGTTTTCCGGTAACCGCCTTGAGAGCCCTAAATAGAGTCTCATGCAGTGATACAGCCGCGCTCACACAGCCGCCGGGCAGCATGGCAACTAGCTTTTCTCTAACTACAGCCAGCCCCCCGCGCTTAACAACGCTAGCCCCAAAGCCTGGAACCACTAGCCTGCCAATCCCTGCGATAACAGCCTTCAGAGAATCCCTCCTCCCAACGCTGCTCCCCCCCACTGTAACTAGTATATCGGCCATGTCGAGAGCCCGATTAACAGCCTCCTCCAGCTCCTCTCGAGAGTCTGAAACAGGGGGCAATAGCCTCGCCTCGGACCACCCTCTAAGCAGTCCCTCCACCATGGGGCCTATGTAGTCTATTCTTCCACCGTTTACAAGAGACTCCGGGTGGGCCAGCTCTGATCCTACCGGCATTACAACGCTTTTTATTCTATAAACACTGACCCTCCTTATACCCGCCTGGAGCATAAGGGCAGCCGTATAGGGTGTTATCACATCGCCACGTGATCCCAGCCTATAGCCTTTGGCAACGAACTCGCCGGGCAGGAAAACGTTCTCCCACTTTGACACGGGTGCTGAGACATATGTGAAACCATCCTCAGCACGGGCCGCTTCACGCCTGACTACAGCATCGGCGCCGGGTGGAAGAGGGTCTCCAGTGTCAACAGGTACAGCATCCCCCGGGTGTAGGGGTCCCCGCGTCTTGAGGCGCAGCTTCGCGCCAGCCCTAGTGTCGGAGGAACGCACCGCGTAACCGTCCATAGCAGCAAGGGGCTCTTTAGGAGTATCAGCGGGGCTCTCGACGTCCTCGGCTAAAATCCTACCTACAGCAAGGCTGGTAAATATGGTCTCCGTGTCCAGGGGCAGGTTTATCCTGAGAGAGTCTATCCTCCTCCGCGCTTCATCTACATTAAGCAGTGCGTAGGGATTCACAGCCTCCTCCCCCCTGCTAGACACTTTTCAACAAACTCGATAATAGATGCCTCAGCATCTGATAGTCCAGTTGTCGACAAGTCGACTCTAAGGCCTCCAAGGGATAGGTGCTTGAAACCCTCAACAACAATGACATCCACTCTTGGAGAGAGCTCTCCCAGAACATCACTAAAAGTTAACCCCCCGGTGAACACTGCAACCTTCTCCCCATCCCCCTTAACCACCACCGAATATCTTGCCCCCGCCTCCTCAAGAAACTTCCAGGAATCTTTATTCGGCGTGTCTATATCGTGGTGGGTATGCTTAACAACGCCAACCCTAACACCAGTATCACTCAGCCTCCTCACAACCCTCACTATAAGAGTAGTCTTCCCCGAGCTGGTAGGCCCCACAACCTGTACTATACAAGGCACCCCCACGTATCGCCAACCCCCGCCTAACAGCCGGAGCAGCCTAGTGTTGATACTGATTGGAGAAGGCTAGTCATTAATCCCAGTCTAGAGGCATCTTTCAGCGCGTGGCTAGCTAGCCTCTGGAGTCCAAGGTTTCGGTATAGCTTATACTCTGCCTCGATAGCCAGAGCAGTGTAATAGTCCCCAGTCGAGGCGGATATACTGAACAGTGTGGAGTGGCCCTCGAGGATAATGTAGCCTTCGGCCGGCACGGGCACTCTCGAGGGTCTTAACAGGTCTTGGGGTGTGTTTACAGTTGCAAGCGCTAGTGGGTTCCGCGTTTTTGATGAGCCTAGAAGAACGACGGGGTCCAGGGTTCTCAGAATGGCTGTGGCCCGCTTCTCTCCCCTCCAATGGCAGGCGGTGTAGGCGGCGTGGAGCAGCTTATTCCTTGGTGCAACAAGGAAGAGGGGATGCACAACACCGTCTCCCGAGAAGTATGAGGCGCCGGAGTCCACGGCTTTAGAAGCATTGTAGAGCGGCTCCAGATCTTTCCACGAGGCCCACGGAGCATCTACAGGCATAAAAACTAGAGTGCTATAGTGGTTTAAAACTGCGGCTGATGTGAGAAATGCTCTAAGAGGTCCTCCACAGGGGGCCTGCTCTACAAGATCAACTATAACCCTACTGGGCCCCACAAGCCTGGAAACCGGCCGCTCGAGCCGAGGAGATACAGAGACATACACGTCCGCAGGCCCGCTGGAAAGGGCTTCGACAGCCCTTTCAACAAGGCTCACACCGTCAAGCATAGCGAGGGCTTTCGGCCTTCCGAATCTCCTGCCCACGCCGCCGGCTAAGACCACGGCGGCAACATCGCCGGGGATAATGTTCACCCCCAAGCCTCCGGAGTTCCCTACGGGTAATATCGGGTTTAAGCTATATAGGCTTCACGAGGCCCAGCTAACCCGGGGGGTGTTTGGAAGTGCCCGTGGAGTTGAAGAGCATCGACGAGTTCATGAAAGTCGTGGAGAGAGCTGTTGAGTGTCGTGTGAAGAAGGGGAAGGATGCGGTGAAGTTTAAAGCAAGGACTAAGAGATACCTGTACACCCTGAAAGTTTCTCCGGAGAAGGAGAGCGAGGTTCTGGAACAGGTTAAGGCTAAATGCAGGAACCTCGTAGAACTCTAAGCCCCCCGAAGCCGTGTCCTAAACTTCTATCACATCCAGGTTGCCCGGGGTCTCAACCTCGCTAATACCCAGCTCCCCCTGGATCCTAGCCTTCAACGCCTCCTGAGCCTGGGGGTCTCCGTGGACCAGCACCACCTTCTCCACCCCCCTTATACCCTTTAGCAGCTGTATAATGCCGCTCTGGTCTATGTGGCTCGAGAAGTCGAACCACTCGACCCTAGCCAGCACGGGTATCCTCTCCTCCCCGAAAACGCCCTCCTCGAGTATCATCCTTCCCGGGGTGCCGGGCGCCTGGTAGCTCACCATAAATATTCCGTTTTTCCTGTTGGCAGCCATCTTCCTTGCATAGTACAAGCTTGGACCTCCTTTGAGCATTCCAGCACTAGCTATTATGACGCCGGGCTTCTTGAAAGCACGCCTCCTATCCTGCCATCCAGACACTATTCGAAACTCACTCATAACCTTCATTAGAAGCCCCGGGTTTAGTATGAACCTCGGGTTTGCAGCGTAGATCTCAGCCACCTGCCGTATCATGCCGTCCAGCCAGACTGGATATTCGAAATCCCTCTCAGCAAGAATCATAGCAATCTCCTGGCCCCTGGAGACGCTGAAAGCAGGTACTAGTACAGTGCCGCCCTGGGAGACAACCTCCAGAACAGCATTGTAGAACCTCTCCTCGGAGAGCTTCCTAGGCGGGTGATCACTGTCGCCATATGTCGACTCTACTATAACGACGTCGGCCTTCACCCCGTCGAGCCTAGCTGGCCCCACGAGCTTTGTCTCAACGACGTTGACGTCGCTTGTGTACAGTATCCTCCTGCCGTCAACCTCCACAACGACAGCAGCACTCCCCGGTATGTGGCCCGAGTAGAACGCCTTGAATGCGAACTGCCCAGCCTCGTACTCACCATCGTATTCGATGTATTCTGCAGTTCCCAGCATGTCCTCAACGCTCCTCTCATCGTAAGGAAGGTACGCCCCGTTGAGCTTTATCATATCATAAAGTAGAAGACGGGATACGTGGAGTGTCACCCTTGTACCGTAAACCCTGGGTCCCTGCGACACGTAGAGGTAGGGAGCCGCGCCTATATGGTCAAGATGGCTATGTGTCAACACGAGGCCATCCAGGTCCCTCGGCCTCACATCACCCGGGAACACCGGCCTGTCATTCTCGTCAAAGTTCACACCATAGTCGAGGAGAAGGCCTCTACCGCCGCTTTCAATCAGTATAGCCGCCCTGCCAACCTCCCTACCGCTACCTAAAACCCTGATCCTAACCATCTCGACATCTCCACCATCAACACATCGTCGACTCCACACTCCTCGGCACAGCACCGTGCCAGGCTGCATTCTAAACATTTTGTCTCGTAACGCTTAAATAGCGATTCCCCGCTGTTAGTGTGGTTTTTAAGGCCCTATTGATATAGGCTTGGATGCCGTATTAAAGGTTGTGTGGTGCCTTGGAATGCCTATTGACTTGGAAAAGCTTAGGGATGCTGTTGAAGTTGTAGGCGACAAGGTCAGGATCAAGGTCTACGTTAAACCGGAGAGTAGGGATAGAAAGCTGCGTCTAGAGGAGGGGGAGCTTGTGTTCTACACCGACGAGCCTCCTCTGGAAGGCAGGGCCAACGCAAGCCTGGTAAACTTCCTCGCCAGGGGTCTTAAAGTGAGTGTTAAGAACGTCGAGATAGTACACGGAACAAGGAGTAGGAGCAAGGTTGTTGAGATAAGAGATGTTGCAGACGCGGACTCGATCCTAGAGAGGCTCGCTGCAATAGTTGAGGAGGGCTAGATTAGCGGGTCCTGGACTTTAGTGGGGTGAAGCTAGTCCTTTGGCGCCCGCCGCTATAGACTTTTCCCTCGCCGAGCTTGCCACAGGCGTTTTAATGGGTGCAGCGGCCGCCGCCCTAGCCTCTTTGAGCGGTGTGGGCGGTGGAGTGTTCTTCGTCCCCATATTCCTATTTATCGTTGGCCTCCCCCCGAACGTGGCTGTGGGGAGTAGCAAGCTAGTAGTTGCCATAGTCTCTATTGTCAGCGGGCTGACATACCTCAAGCAGAGAACAACAAGGTTGTCGAGGGCTGCCCCGCTGATGCTGTCTATGATACCCGGAGCTGCTCTGGGTGCTTACCTCGTAGCATACATCAACCCTAGACTACTAGAAGTCGTGCTGGGTCTTTTCATAACGTACTATAGTCTAAGGCTTCTTGCGGCGACCGCCAGGAAGGCGTTGGCCAGGGGCGAACAGGATACTACGGGTGGGAGTGATGATGGTATGGAGGGTGCTAGGCCGGGTAGCAGGTATCTAATGCTGGCTACTGGCGTGGTAGCAGGGCTCTTCGCCGGCCTCACGGGAACGGGGGGCGGCGCAATCCTAGTTCCCATGCTAACCCTCCTAAGAATAGCCAGGCTTAAGGAGGCAGTAGCTATAAGCATGCTCAGCATAAGTCTAGGGGCCGTTGTCTCCGCAGCTATACACGTGTGGACCGGGGTTGTTGACTTCGGTGCAGCAGCACCATTCGCACTGGGAGCCCTAATCGGGAGTGTCTTAGGACCCATGATAGCCGGTAAGCTTAGCACAGACGCGCTGCGCCCTATTGTGGCACTCGTGCTTCTTCTAGTAGCTCTCCGGCTACTTTTCTAGCACCCCACATCCTCCCACCCTCAAGGAACCGCCTCCTCATGTAGAGTTGTGCGAGGGCTAGCGTATAGATGATGGCGGTGAGCCTCAGGGGGAGCTCCAGGTTCACGTCTAGAAGGGCGCCTCCTAACGCCCTACCCGCCGTCGCTGGAAGCGTGAAGCTCAGGCTGAGGATCGAGCTCGCCGAGCCCCTCCTCTCCCGCGGCACAACTCTCATAGTAAGCGCCTCTAGCAGCGGGTTGGCCGCATTCATAAGCACGGTCCTTACAATATACAATGCCGCCGCGACGGCGTAGCTGTCCACAAACGTCATAGACACGAGCAGCGGGACGCTGAGGCTCGTGAGGCCTATGTAGACTTTAAGCGTGCTCCCCAGCCTCTCAGCAAGCCTAGAAGCCCACACCGCCACGACAGCCATAGAAACCTGCTCGAGGGCGTTGACAATGCCTATCTCGGCGCTTGTAACGCCGTACTTTGCAGCGAAGTAGTAGGAGATGTTGTGTATAGACATGGATGCACCGAGCCCTATTATCATGTTGAAGATTATCAGAAGCCTGAACCTCCCATCAGAGAGGGCATCCTTGAACCCCTTCATGAGATCCCCGACGCCTACGCCAGCCCGGCCCCTGGACAAAGCCTCCCTAACTGCAAGCGCTATACCCGCCTGGAGCAGGCTCAGGGGTGCTACCAAGAGGATAGTGGCCCTGTACGCCTGGAGCAGTGTTAAGCCCGTGTTCGAGGCGAGGATGGGCGGGAGGACGCCCATCAGACTCCCTAGCGCTCCGCCCACCATGTTGCTCGCCATGAAGAATGTGAAGCTCCTATGGAGTAGCTCGTCCCTGCCCGAGCGTGCTACTAGGGCTGTGCTAGCGCTCCAGGATATTCCCATGGAAACCCCGCTGAGGGTGAAGCCCGCCGCCATAACCATCGTGTCGGGCACTGCTAGGAGCGTGAATGACGCTGCCTTAACCACGTATCCTGCTGCAACCACACGCCTAGCCCCCAGGAAATCGCTCAAAGGGCCGGATAGGAGTGTGAATACTATGCTCGTTATAGTGGCCAGGGAAGTTAGCAGCCCCCACTCGGTGCCGGAGAAGCCGGCGGAGTACATGTAGGGGGCTAGGACTGTGACTATGACCCCGAATGAGAGTCCGTTGAGCGCTGCTAGCAGTAGCAGAGGCGTCTGCACTCCCCCTATGCTCCTCAACCCCCCTAGCCACCTCTAGGGCTGCAATTCTTTGTTATTCTACACCAGAGGTATATATCGATATGCTATATAAGCGGGTTTATGGTGGGAGAAAGGGTTTAACTCTCGGTGCTATAGAGTGGTAGAGCGGGGATACCACTTTATCAGGTATAACCCTAATAGGGTGGTATATGGGGATTAGTGGGTTATGGCAAGGTATCTAGACCTCTCGCTCGACATTGTGAAAGACTATTACGAGGCCGCGCCTGTGAAAGTGGTCTTCATAAAAGACCACCCACGCCTCCCAACGCCGGGCGGTATTATAAACGCCAGGCGGGGAGACGAGGTTGAGCTGCCCCGGTGGCAGGCTAGGATGCTCAGGGAGAAGGGGTATGTCGAGTACAAGGAGAAGCTGGTGGATATAGACTATGTTAACCTGGTCCACTACCACGAGGTAAAGAAGAGCGCGGCCAACAGTCTCATGGGCGTCCCCAGCGACTTCTACTTTAGGGTGAAAGAGCTGGTCGAGGACCTAGACAGGAGGATAAGGGAGAACCCGGGCTACATGCTCTTCCAGGACAGGGAGAACGTGGAGAGGGCCGTCATGCAGATATCGGAGAGGAGGCTAGTGAAGATGATGAGGCTGGTCCTAAGCGGCGGCGGTGAGGAGGTCAGGGACAGGCTGACTATAGAGGAGAACCTCGTCTACAGCATGGCGGAGGAGGTTGTTGAGGGATGGAAGGAGTATGTTAAAAGCCTCGTAGGCAGGAGGTGAGGGTTGAGTGGCTGAGGAAATGTTAAGGGGGGAAGAGACGCTAGCCGTAGGGGAGAGATTCAAGACGTTCATTGAAAACTTTAGGACGGAGGAGGGTAAGCTCAAGTATGTGGAAGCCGTCAGGAGGATGATAAATTATGAGGAGACAAGCCTAGAGATAGAGTTCAAGGATCTCTACCGCTACGACCCCCTGCTCAGCGAAATCCTCCTAGAGAAGCCCAGCGAGTTCCTCAAGGAGGCGTCGGAGGCGCTTAAGGAGATTGTGGCGCAGGAGAGTCCCGAGTATGCACAGGGGAGGGTGTTCACCCCCCGGTTTACGGGGCTCTTCGACACGGTAAGGATTAGGGATGTGGGCAGTGATCACGTTGGCAAGCTCGTTCAGATCAACGGGATAGTGACCAGGATGCACCCCCGAGCCACCAGGATGATTAGAGCTAGATTCAGGCACGATAGATGTGGAGCCGAGTTCTGGTGGCCGCCTACGGAGGATGAGGTCCTGGGGGAGAGGGTTGAAAGGCCAAGCATATGCCCCGTCTGCGGTGAGGGCGGGGGTAAGTTCATCCTGGTTAGGGACAAGAGCCTATATATAGACTGGCAGAAGATCGTGGTTCAAGAGAGGCCGGAGGACGTGCCGGGCGGCCAGATTCCGAGGAGCCTGGAGGTCCATCTGAGCAGGGATCTGGTTGAGAGGGTTAGGCCGGGGGACAGGGTTAAGATAGTGGGTGTTGTGGGTCTCCAGTCGTTCTCGGCTTCAAGCACGCTCTACAGTCTCTACATGGAGGCGAACAGCATACTCCTCGAGGAGAAGATACTGGAGGAGGTGAGTATAACCCGTGAGGATGAGGAGAAGATACTGCAGCTAGCCCGAGACCCATGGATTAAGGAGAAGATAATAGCTAGCATAGCACCAACGATTTACGGCCACTGGGACCTGAAAGAGGCTATAGCACTACTCCTTTTCGGCGGTGTCCCCAAGCAGAGGCCCGACGGCACCAGGACGAGGGGCGACATACACGTGCTATTCGTGGGAGACCCTGGCGTGGCTAAGAGCCAGCTCCTGCAGAGCACGGCTCAGGTGGCGCCCCGCGTAGTCTATACGACAGGGAAGGGTAGCACGGCCGCCGGCCTGACCGCAGCAGTTCTCAGGGACCCCCGTACGGGCGAGTACTTCCTCGAGGCGGGCGCGCTGGTCCTGGCCGACGGGGGTATAGCTGTTATTGACGAGTTCGACAAGATGTCCAAGGAGGATAGGGGCGTCATACACGAGGCTATGGAGCAGCAGACGGTTAGCATAGCCAAGGCGGGGATTAAAGCGACGCTCAGCGCCAGGGCAAGCATACTTGCCGCTGGCAACCCGAAGTTCGGCTACTACGACCCGGCCCGAAGCTTCGTGGACAACGTGGACCTCCCAGCGCCGATAATCTCCAGGTTTGACCTGATATTCGTGGTTAGGGATGTGATAGAGAAGAGTAGGGACGAGATGCTGGCTAGCTATGTCCTGGAAACCCACACTAACGTTGAGCTTTTCAAGCCCGAGATCGACCCTGAGCTGCTTAGGAAATACATTGCCTACGCTCGGAAACACGTTAAACCCAGGCTAACGCCCCAGGCTAAGAAGCTGTTGAAAGACTTCTACGTTGAGATGAGGAGCAGCGCCCTCCACCACTCGAGCCAAGAGGGGGCAAAGCCCGTGCCGATAACCACAAGGCAGCTTGAGGCCCTGATAAGGCTCACTGAAGCCCACGCCAGAATGTCGCTCAAGCAGGAGGCCACAGAGGAGGATGCCATAGCAGCCATAAGGATAATGACCAGCGTCCTCCAGAGCATAGGCCTAGACCTTGAGACAGGGGAGATAGACATCGGTATAATAATGACGGGGGCTAGCTTCAGGTCGAGGAAGATTATGTCCGAGGTCCTCGACCTGATAAAGAGTGTAGTTGAGGAGGAGAAGGGAGGTCAGGGCTGTGTCAGGGCGTCGGAGATTGTGAAGAGGCTGGGGGAGAAGAATATCCCTGAGGAGAAGGTGAGAGACGCGATTGACAAGCTCTACAGGCAAGGCCTCATAATAGAGATTAGGACCGAGTGCTACAAGGCCGTCTAGAGGGCTCCAATAGGGATTTACAATTCCACGTGGGGTTGAGGCTTTGCCCACAGGCCTCTACGACATACCATCCTGGGCCACCAACGAGACCCGGAGCCTCGCAAAGCTCTCCGGAGTTGAGAAGCTCTTCGAGCCACAGTACATGGCCCTGGAGACTGGGGTTGAGAGGGGTGAGAACCTAGTAGTAGCTGCCCCGACAGGCTCGGGAAAGACGTTTATAGCGCTGGTAGCCATAGTAAATGGTCTAGCCCGCAGGGGGGGAAGGGCTTTCTACCTGGTGCCGCTGAAGAGCGTCGCGTACGAGAAGTACAGCTCCTTCTCCATCCTTGCCCGTATGGGCTTTAGGGTTAAGATCAGTGTAGGTGACTTCAGGGAGGGACCCCCAGAGGCCCCTGTTACCATAGCTACCTACGAAAAGTTCGACAGCCTCCTCAGAGTCTCCCCCAGTCTTGCTCGCGATGCCTCGGTTGTCGTCGTTGACGAGATCCACAACGTCTCGGACCCGAAGAGGGGGCCGATACTGGAGAGCATCGTATCCAGGATTCTCGCCAACACTGGGGAGACGCAGATCCTGGGTCTAAGCGCTACGGTGCCTAACGCGGGGGAGATCGCCGAGTGGATCGGGGGGAGGAGCGTCGAGTCGAGCTGGAGGCCCGTCCCCCTGAGGGAATACGTGTTCAAAGAATACAGACTATATTCCCCTGGGGGCAGCTGGAGGGAGGTGCCCAGAGTCTACGGCCTCTACGACCTGGATCTTGCGGTCGAGACTGTGGAGGAGGGTGGGCAGGCCCTGGTTTTCACCTATTCCAGGCGAAGGGCAGTCACGCTGGCCAAGAGGGCCGCTAGGAAGCTCGGGAGGAGGCTGTCCAGCAGGGAGGCCAGGGAGTATGGTGCTGAGGCTTCTAGAGCCGAGGGTGCGCCCCGCTCGGTAGCCGATGAGCTTGCGTCCCTGATAGCTGCGGGCGTAGCCTACCACCACGCTGGCCTACCTCCGAGTCTCAGGAGGGCTGTGGAGGATGCCTTTAGAGCTGGGGCTGTGAGGGTGGTGTATAGCACGCCAACCCTTGCTGCCGGGGTTAACATGCCCGCGAGGCGCGTGATAATCGACAGCTACTACAGGTATGAGGCCGGGTTTAGAGAGCCCATTAGGGTGGCCGAGTATAAGCAGATGGCCGGGAGGGCCGGGAGGCCGGGTCTCGACGATTATGGTGAGGCCGTTATAGTTGCGGAGAGGATGGACAGGCCCGAGGACCTCATCGCTGGCTATATACAAGCTCCCCCAGAGAGGGTGGAGAGCAGGCTGGCGGGGCTGAGGGGTCTCAGACACTTCATACTCGGCATTATCGCCCCCGAGGGAGAGGTGGGGATCGAGAGTATAGAGAGAGTGGCGGGCCTGACCCTCTACAGCCGCCAGAGGGGGCTCCCCAGAGAGATTATAGCGAGGGCTATAGAGGATCTCTCCATCTGGGGTCTCGCTGAGGTGGAGGGGGACAGGGTTGCCGCTACTGGCCTTGGAAGGGAGGTGGCCGCAGTCTACCTCGACCCCGAGAGCGTTCCCATCTTCAAGCATGAGGCCAGGTACTTGAGCTTCGACAACGAGTTCGATATACTCTACCTCATATCAACCATGCCGGACATGGTTAAGCTGGCCGCTACGAGGAGAGAGGAGGAAAAGCTTCTGGAGGCCATACTCGACGCATCGCCCAGAATGCTCTCATCCGTGGACTGGCTGGGGCCCGAGGAGATGGCCGCCGTGAAGACGGCCGTCGTTCTCAAGCTCTGGATAGAGGAGGCTTCAGAGGATAGGATATACAGCGAGTGGGGGGTGCACACGGGAGACCTCCTAAACGTGGTGAGCACGGCTGAGTGGATAGCGGCGGGCCTCTCCAGAATAGCGCCCTATCTAGGCTTCAGCACCGAGGTTTCGCAAAACCTCTCAATAACCTCCCGGAGGATTAAGCACGGGGTGAAGCCGGAGCTACTCCCCCTAGTAAGCATCCCGGGCGTGGGTAGGGTTAGGGCTAGGATACTATTCAACGCAGGATACAAGAGCATACACGACCTGGCCACGGCTAGGGCCGAGGACCTCATGCGCCTACCACTGATAGGCCCCTCCACGGCTAGGCAGATACTAGAGTTCCTCGGCAGGGTTGATGAGGCCAGGTTGGCGGAGGCCCGGGAGACGCTGGCGAGGAAAGGGCTCCTAACCTACCTCGAGGGAGATGCCGTGGCTGGGGAGGAGGGAGAGTAGCCTATCCACTAGGCCTAGCTCGTACAGGTCCTCTGGGTATATAATCCCCGGCTCTTCCTCCCATAGTCCCTCCGCCGCGAAAACCTCGGTAAACGCTGAGGCCGCCCCGCCCACCATCTTGGAGGACGCGCTCCAGCCTCCCCCATGCGTAAGTGAAGCCCTCGCCAGGGTTCTCCACACCCCACCCCTCAAAGCCTCCACAGTGAAGACCGCCGTGTCACCAGCATCGGGAGGATACCTCAGCTCCACCAGTTTTACCGCCATGTCGAAAGGCCTCACTATACAGCCCGAGACTTTTAGGGGCGTGCTATCAAGCAGCCCTAAACCCCTCATGGTCAGCACGACCCTCAGGTGCCCCCTCCTCCTCAGGCTGCACTCCATAAGATCCCTGAAGAGGCTTCCCCTCCTCTGGATGAAGCCAGCCAGGCCCTGGCTAGGGAAACATTCGAGCGGGCCGTGCTCCGGATCGCGGTACTCCATCCAGTAGCTGGGGTCGAGCGGGTCGGCCTCCTTCTCCAGCCCATCCTGTATTAGCTTTGCTGGCGTCACATACTGCTCCAGCATCTCCTCAACCCTCCAGGTCGATGCATGGCTGAGGAGCTCGTCCTCCCTAGCGCCAAAACTGCCCACGTAGACCCGAGCATAAGCCCCCCCTCCAGACCCAGCAGCCTCGCGGTAGAGGATCACGTTGGAGAGGCCAGGCGAGACTCCGACCTCGGTGAGCACGGGCGCCCTCACAAGCCCAGTCTCAAGGGAAAGGGGCTTTATAGAGGCGGCCACCACAGGTATGCCAGCTGATGACAGATGGGCCACGGTTCTCGAGGCTACCGAGTATGGTAGTGTTACAAGGGCCGCAACAACACGCTCACCACGCAGGTATTCACCAGCCTTCCTGCCCTCAACGTCGTAGAGCCGGGCATCTAGACCTAGGGACCTTGCCTTGGAAACCGCGTCGTTGCTAGCGTCGAGACCGAGTACATCGAAACCCCGGGACGCCAGGTTATAGGCAGCCCGTAAACCAACTCTACCCAAGCCTAGAACAGCTATCCTAACCAACTCCTGGAGCAACCCCCGGTGCAGCGGGGGGTGGAGGAGGGATATAGTGTTCCGGCTCTCCCCATCTTACAGTGTCGGGAGACTCTCTTCCTCTACACACCCCTCCTCCAAGCCCCATAGAACATACTAATATGCTAAGCAAGAGCCTTAAACAACAGCTAGGGGAAGAGGAGGTCCTCAGGCCTGGCCACTGTCTTCACAGATCTGCAAGGCTAGAACTCATCATCGGGCGCGTTGAGCCCCCTGAGGGCGGCAGGCTACTTCTCCACGGCCATCTCCTCTCTAACACCCTTCATCCTCGACATTGTCTTCCACTGGCTTGGCTCTATGCTGAGTATCCACGCCGGGATATTCTTGACGAACTCGTAAGCCTCCTCCCACGACTCAAGGCTCAGAGCGGCGGCCAGCTGGTCTAGCGACATCTCCGTAGTCCTGTACCTCCTCAGGATCTCCAGTATCTTCTCGTCAATAACTATCTCCTTATCCCCGACGCTAACCTTGAAAACCCCTTCCTCAGACACTTTACACCTACACCCATGGAAACCAGAGGAGACGGTAGAGGCTATTAAACGTCTAGCACCCTGCAAGGCTCGGTTTAAACACGGCCGGCCATGAGGCTTCCCCTAAGCCCCTCACGGCCGTCTCCTCACGGCCAAGCCGCAGGGGGCTCGCACCCGCTGAAAGCTCCTCACCCCGGGGGAGTCTGACGCCCCCGGTTGGGCCACTGGCGGTTCGTTCATCTGCCCCCAACCAGTATGAAGTATTACCTATCCAGTTCTCTTCAGCCTTACCCGGTGTATGCTGCACTAGTCTCACAGGTTATATCCTCTGGCTTAGACGATTGTATGAAGGGGGTTATACTATTGTCATATGGGCGTGGAAATTTGAAGGATAGCCCTGTCGACAGCGATTATGCATCGCGGCTTGTCGCCATAAGGATTGCCGGTGATATCATTTATAGTAGGGATTTCGGCGATGCCTTAAGGAAGTGGAGGGAGTATTTTGAGGTCAGCCAGAGCGAGATAGCGAGGGAGATGGGGGTCACGGCTAGCGTCATAAGCGATTATGAGAAGAGCCGGAGAACGCCTGGGGCGGCCTTCATTAAGAGGTTCGTGGACGCCTTGATATCGATCGATGCGAGGAGGGGATGGAAGAAGACTAAGGACCTGGCTATGCTTGCGGGCACCGTGCCAGGCGCCATAATTGACATGAGAGAGTTCGAGAAGCCCCTCACAGTCGGGCAGCTCAGCAGCGTCGTCGAGGGTGTTATACTCGGTTTTAAGGATACCTCGAGAAACGTCTACGGCTACACACTGGTAGACAGTGTGAAGGCTATACTGAGCCTCTCCGGCCTCCAGTTCACCGTTCTATTCGGTCTGAACCCACAGAGGGCTATAGTATTCACTAAGTCGACAACAGGTAGAAGCCCGATGGTGGCTGTTAGAACCAGCCCCCTCAAGCCCGCCGTGGTCATAGTACACGGGCCGGGGCGGAACGTTGACCGGCTCGCTGTCGAGATTGCGAAGGCGGATAGGGTACCACTAGTTGTATCCCAGCTCGAGAGTGAGGAGGAGCTAGCCTCCAGGCTTAGAAGCCTAACGCTCCACGGTATGTTCACTCCTCACCCTTAAGCCTCAGTATAGCCTCGGCTATGTCGCCGCCAGCCTCCTCTAACGCCTTCCTAGCCTCCTCCATGCTGACGCCAGCCTGCTCCGCTACGAGGGCCACATCCTCCTCCGTAATCTCCGGACCAGCCTCCTGGGTAGGCTTCTCGACAGCGTATTCGCCCACCAGGTAGACCATCGGGGGCTGGCCCTTAGCCCTCATAACTATGACTGTCGGAGAATGAAACACCATAACCTCGCCGCTCCCCAAGACTATTCTAGCCTCCTCTGCCGCCAGCTGCTCAACCTTTATCCCAAGCCTCCGCATCATCTTCTCCAGATCCCGAGGGTTCACCGGCAGCACCGGACTCCACACCAGCCTATAGCCTTGGGGACAGGAGGGTTTAAACGCCGCCTCTGGCCGCGAAGCTTCTTAAGCTGTAGGTATTAGGATTGTGGGTTGGGGATGAAGAGTTCTTTGACCGACGCTGGTGGAATGGGGAGGCTGAGCTACGCTGACCCCCGCCTTGCCGTATGGCTAGCCACGCTTCTAGTCGCCATGGCAGCCGGCCTACACGTGGCCCTCTCAGCCTATGACACCGCTAGCTTCTTCGACAGCGTGGAGCCTAGGTATGTGAGCGACGAGATCTACTACGTAGACACCGCCCGGAGGCTTCTGCAGAACGTATTCCACGCCAACATTGATTACTACAGCTACAGCGGGAAAACCAGCGACAACTACTACAACGCCGAACACCCGCCCCTTGGCAAGTACATAATAGCCTTGTCCATGCTGCTATGCGGCGACCGCCCCCTATGCTGGAGGCTTCCCTCCGTGGTGGAGGCGGGGCTAATACCCGTCATACTCTGGGCTGGCCTCGCACTAGCCTACAGAGGCCTGCTAGGCCCGATCGCGGGGGCGGCCGCCGCCCTCGCTGCGGCCTCAGACCCCGTGCTCAGGGTTATGGGGTCGGTGGCTATGCTCGACATACACCAAGCCTTCTTCACAGCCCTGGCGATAGCCCTGGTGGCGAATAGGAGGCTTATCCCTGCATTCACAGCCTCCGGACTAGCAGCCTCGGTTAAGATGAGTGGCGGCGCAGTGGTTATTGCAACAGCAACCATCGCAGCCTCCCAAACAGGGGGTGGCGTGGGGCGCAGGCTGGCCGTCTTCGCCGCTGGCCTTCTAATCGGGGCCTCCGTCTACCTCGCCCTATATGCGCCTCTAGTGCTCTACTTCGGCCCCCTCTGGGTTGTCGAGGAGACTATAAACGCGTTGAAGTGGCACACCACAAGCCGCCCGCCAGGACCTCCCGCTAGCACGGTGATAGGGTGGATAGTCAACAGCAACCCATTCTACCTCAGCCTGGAGGGCAGGATAATGGCCGCCACTACGAACACCATAGTACACGCCACAGCACTGGGGTTCGCCGCCATAGCCATACTTGTTGAGTTGCTGGAGAAGGGGGGAAGGCCTAGATGGCCGGGCGTCGCCCACGTCTATATGTTCTTCATACTCCTCCTATACACTGGAGTATACCTCGCGGGTAACAGGACGCTCTACAGCTTCTACAGTGTCCAGCTGACTCCAATAGCAGCGGCCGTCATAGGAGAAGCTACCGCTGCTATGGCAGCTTGGAGATGCGGATGGTCTGGGTCGCGGACGGAAGGCTCCAAGCCTCAAGCCGATATACCCGAGGCTACTGCTTGAACGGGGTTAGTCGCAGGGGCCTCCGTCCGGCGGGCTCGGCCCCTGTTTAAGTGGGTTGGGCGTTCCTGACTAGTTTCTGGTGGGTTTGTATGAGTGGTGAGAACGGGAAGGGCTGCAGGCCTTCGCGGGACTTCCTTAGGTATATAGCGAACAGGGTTATAGCCCGTTACGCTGCGAAGCTGCCGTCGGGAGTTATAGAGGATATTAGGGATATGCTCGGCAGGGGCGAGGACAAGTACAGGTTCTCAATCTACGGTGGAGACCCGAGGAACCTTGTCAAGTATTTCGAGAGCGAGGAGTGGCGTGACCTGGTTGAGTACGCCGTTAACACGGGGGCTTTGGGAATGCTGGTTGACATTCTCTCAGCCCTGTCAAGGGAGTATAGGAGTGAATGCACCGAGGTGGCAGAGGCTGCGGAAAGGGAGATGGAGAGGCTTAAGGCGGGGGAGGAGAAGCTTGGTAGGAGGGAGGAGCTGAGCTTGGAGAAGATCTACCGTATGCTCAGCCTTGCCGGCTATAGGGTTGAGGCTAAGGACGGCTCGCTTGAGGTTGATGAGGGGCTTATCAAGCTCGTTATAAGGATTGAAGGGCAGACTCTGGAGTACACTGTATGCAAGAGCGGCAGGTCTAAAACCCTCGAGGGGGTGCTCTCGAAGCTGAGTAAGATAAGAGAGCTCTAACTAGCCCTACCGCCACCGCAGGCATAGGGATTAGCCTAGCCAGGTAGGGGGATGTCACCTGGGCCCTCACAAACCTCTCCCAGAAGGTCCGTGGAAGGCTTCTGAGCAGGCGTGAAGCAGCGTCTACACTACTCCCCCTCACTATCGATAGTAGAACCCTGGACACCCTCACCTCATCCGCTAAACCAGCGCTGTATAGTCTATAGTAGGCAAGAATCCTAGATTCATCGTCGAGGCCTGCCGATAGTATGGCCCGGGCTAGGTGGAAGGCCGATAACATGCCCGGCCTGTTCCCCTCGCCCCCCGTCCTCAGGAGGAAGCCAGCGGCCTCGCCAACCTTGAACGACCCCTCACTGTAGAGTCTGAGGGGGGTGAACAGCTGCATAGGCGCCCCCCTCCGGTCAACAGGGCTGAGGCCAGAGCCTAGGAGCCTCTTGTGGAGAGCGGCCAGCCTTCTCTCAACCTCGGCGCCACTCCATAAGCCCTCGAAGCCGGCTCCTATGTTAACCAGCCTTCCGTCACCGTCAGCCGGGAACACCCAGTACACTCCCCTCTCCCTGACGTTGAAGTCGAGATACACAGTCTCGGGATCCCATCTAGCCCTCGAATATACCCTGTAGAGGAAGACGGCGTTGCCAACGCTGGCCGCCAGAGGCCCCCTAGCGTCTATAGCCAGGAGACCGCGGGAGGGGCCAGGCCAGGGGGCGAGCTTGAGCACCGCACCCTCCGCCTCGGCCATCTCCCTCAGCCTAGAGACTAGGAGGGCCTTGTCAACTATCGCCCAGGGGGGAGGCTTGAGAGTTAGATCATGGACAACTTCCCCGTCGACGGCTATCATGTAGCGTTTTACAAGAGTCTCCACAGAGCCCGTGGCACGGGCTATCTCCTCCGTAAAAGGCCTCAGCGTTAGAGCGTCGCCGCAGGCTTTCCTATATCCTCTGGCGACATCGAAAGCCTCAACCCTAAACCCTTCCCTGGCGAGTAGGTAGGCTAGGGTGGCCCCAGACACCCCCAGGCCGCCTATAGAGATCTCGGCCAATACCAGTGTACCCAGGAGGGTTAAAGAGGCCTAGCCGGGGGATATATCCAGTGTATGCCGAGTCTAAGGCGGACACCCATGCGTCCGCCCCCAAACCGGTTTAAATGGTGACGCCGCCGTGGTCAGGGTTACCTTAGAGAGGTCTGTGAGCAGGAGTGGAGGCCATCAGGAACTCAAGATAGCCTATATTGTATCGCCCTCTGGGGTGAGGCCCCTCAAGATCGGGCCAGGAGCCAAGCCCGCAGCTAAGACCTACGCCAGGGGGGCGGCATATGACGTTGACGCGAGTCTCTCGCAGGGCGAGTACCTTGTTCACATAAGGATAAACAGGAACCACATGGGGAGGATCCGGGGGGAGATAAGAGTTCTCGACCACCTGGGCCGCGAGGTCCTAAGGCTGGTGCTAAGAAGGAGGAAGCTAAGGCTGTCCGGCGGCGACCCTTCTCTCGCATGGATAGCCTGGGCTGCCTTAAAGGAAGCGGGTCTCGAGAAGATTGTCAGGAGGTCACAGGTCAGTGTCGAGTAGAGGCTGGGAGGACCTCAAGAAGGAGCTGGAGACTGCCGCCAACCGCCTTCTGGACGGTAGCATCATCTATACACATCTGGAGGTCTCGAAGGATCCCGAGCCGGGGCCCCCACCTGAGGACTCAGGCCTCCCCAGACCCCTCGTTGAGGCGCTTAGAGCTGAGGGTATAGAAAGGCTCTACAGGTTCCAGTGGGAGGCTATTAAGAAGTGGAGGTCGGGTTATAACCTGGTTATAGCCTCTGGCACAGGCACTGGTAAGACTGAGGCCTTCCTCCTACCCCTGCTAGAGGAGGTTTATAAAACGGGTTCTAGGGCCCTGCTGTTCTACCCGACCAAAAGCCTGGCGAGAGACCAGCTACCACGGATAACCAGGTACGCCTCGAGCCTCGGCCTTAGAGCCGAGGTTTTAGACGGTGATACAAGCTCTAGTCAAAGGGGGGCTATTTACAGCGAGCCGCCTGACATAACCATAACCAACCCGGACTTTGTGCACTATGCCCTCGCCTTCTCCGGGAGGGCTAGGAGACTTCTAGCCACAACATCCGCCGTGGTTTTGGACGAAGCCCACGTCTACTCGGGCGTGTTCGGCAGCCACATGAGGTGGATCATATACAGGCTAGAGAGGATAGCGGGGAGGAGGATTAAAACCGCACTAGCCGGGGCGACTGTGGGAGACCCCTTGAGGCTAGCCAGAAGCCTAACCAGCAGAGAAGCAGCCCTCATAAGCGGGCCAGCCAGAAGGAGGGGGTGGGCCCTCCACGCATTCCTATCCACAGGCAGAATGAGCAGGTGGAGGGCTGCTGCAGCCCTACTGAGCTGGCTGGCTGGAAGAGGCTTCAAGGTATTGGGGTTCGCTGAGAGCCATCAAATGGTGGAGCTCATCGCAAGGATTGCTAGGAGGAGCTTCGGCCGCGAGATCCTAGTACACAGAGCAGGCCTCCGGGCCGAGGAGAGGAGGAGGGTTGAGGATGCTCTTAAGAGCGGCGAGGCACCAGTGGTCGCCACGCCCACTCTGGAGCTAGGGGTAGACATAGGATTTCTCGACGCTATAGTTATGGCACATATTCCGAGAAGCTACACGAGCTATATCCAGAGGGCCGGCAGGGTGGGGAGGAGAGGATCGGGAGGCCTGGTTGCAACATTATTGGGGGACGACGCAATCGAGGCATACTACTGTAGAAGGCCTTCCGAGTATTTCAGCCAGCAGCCCCCGCCCAGCTATGTGGAGCCTGGCAATAGGGAGGTAGCCCGGGTTCATGCTGCTGCAATAGCCCTAACCGAGGGCTTAGTTGAAGTCACCGGTCTTGAAGAGCCTCTAAGGAGGGCGGTCGAGGACCTCGCGAGCGAGGGTAAGCTTATCTCAGCTGGCACCGGGGTTTACAAGCCTCTCAGGAGCAGGCTCGCCAGGATCCTGGAGGCTTCCAGCCTCAGGGGCACCGGCCCCCGTGTTAGGATTGTGGATGAGCATGGCAGGGTCTTGGGGTATAGGGAGCTCCCTCAAGCCCTGTACGATCTACACCCGGGGGCTGTATACTACCATGGCGGGAGAACGCTCCTGTCCCTCGCGCTAAACCTGGACTCGATGGTTGCGCTAGCTAGGGGGGTATCCGGGGTCTCGTACTATACAAAGCCCCTCTACACAGTGGATCTCAGGGACGTTGTTCCGCTCGACGAGAGGACCTCGGAAGCCAGCGGGGTTAAACTACTCTACGCAGACCTAAGACTCTCGATAGGTGTTACAGGGTATGTAGCCAGGGACGAGTACACCGGTAGAAGGCTCTCCGAGTACTACTTTAAGTCTCCTCTAACCTGGAGCTTCTGGACTAAGGGAGTATTGACGAGATACCCAAACCCCGGTTTAGGCGAGGGTGAAGAGAGTCTAAGCGCCTTCCATGCTCTAGAGCACGCGCTGATACACGCCTCCAGGCCTGTGGCTGGGGCGTCAGACGCTGACTTGGGAGGAATAAGCTACCCCTCCGGCCATATCGTGGTCTACGATTCAACCCCCAGCGGCCATGGCGCCTCTCGGCTAGTTTTCGAGAGGTTCGAGAGGGTTGAAGATATTGCTGAGAACACCCTAGTCTCCTGCTCCTGTAGAGACGGCTGCCCCCGATGCATATACTCGCCCTACTGCGGAGTAAACAACAGATTCCTCTCCAGAAGGAGAGCGGCAGCCGTACTCCACCACGCATTCAGGGTTGGAAAGGGAGTGAAGCTGGGGAAGCCCCTGGGCAGCCCCCTCGCGTAGGACACTCACCAAGCGTAGTTAGCCGTCTCTGATCTAATGGTGGGCCCGCGGGGATTTGAACCCCGGACCACGGGGTCCCGAGTCGGGCGGAGCCTCCCGCCCCCCAGCGGGACCTTCTGCTCCGTACCCCGCATCCTAGCCAGGCTAGACGACGGGCCCCCTACATGCCGTGGCCCTGCAGTCCATTAAGATGGTAGAGCGGTTGAGGGCTTAAAGGCTTCTCCCCCGCCCCGGCCTGCGGACCTCTACTATACACTCTGGAGGAACCCAGTCTACAGTATACACCGTCCTAGACATCTTCTCGACTCGGAGCCCCCTCTTCTTTAGGCACTCGACGTCCACCACGAGAACAGCCACGGATGAGCCGTGCCTTAGACCGGTGTCGATCGCATCCTCCAGCGAGCTTGTCAGGTGGACTTTAAGCCTCCTGCCCCTCACTATACCCTTCTCCATTATCAACTCCACTCTCTCCTCTGTAGTGCCGTGGTAGAGTGTGGGTGGCGGCTCGCCCGGTAGAGGCTCCACCTTCACCGGGATGGAGTGCCCGTAGCGCGCCCTTATCAAGCCCTCCTTCAGCTCATACCTCCCCTTTGGATCGTGTAGGGCCACACCCACCACGTGCCACTCCTCAACCCAACCCCACCCAGCCCTCCTCAAGCCCTCGACAACATCCCTAACCCTGGCCCAACCATCCCGGGACAGCCTCACACCGTATCTCCCGGGGTGATGGCGCAGTATACCTGCTAGAGTCTTACTCAGCCTAACCCGCATCCCTCCCGGCAGCACGGCTTTAGCCCTGCAGGCACAGCCGCTTCTACCCTCAACTATGCTATCGTCACAGCACAGGGCAAGCTCCGGCAGCTCCTCTACAGACACACCCACCCCCAGTATTTCTAGGCTCAACCGGGAGAATAGGGTTGTGGGGGTTGGATGTGGGGGAGAAGAGGCCTAGTAGCGACGATGTAGTGAGGAGGATGGCCCAGCTGATGATGCAGGGTGCTGTTATGCTCGACAAGTCTTGTCCAGCCGATGGGCTTCCACTATTCAAGCTCAAGACGGGAGATGTAGTCTGCCCTGTCCATGGGAAGGTAGTGATTGTTGCCAGCGACGCCGAGGCCAGGGATGTTGAGGTTGAGGAGATAATTAGGGAGGTTAGGTACAGGGCAGCTAAGAACGTGATGAAGGGTCTGGAGGAGGATAACGTGGACACGGTGTCTAAGTGGCTCGGCGTGTTGGAGATGGCTGAGAGAATCCTAGCCATTAGAAGGGGCGGCCTGCAGGGTGAGAGGGAGGAGCGGGGTGAGGCTGGGGGGCAGAGGTAGGGTGGCCTCGGTTTTAACCCCGAGGCAATAGAGTATAATCTCTGGGCGCCGCGGAGAAACGCAGCATCTGGTGTGGGTGTTTATATGCATGGGTTAACAGGCTGTATTGACGCCCGGAGAGTCGCCAGGTCGATAGGGATAGAGGGTGTCTACGCTGGTTTGGCGAGCGACGTGACCACAGGGGTAGCAGGCGGGGGGGAGAGCCCGAGGATCGAGGTCCTCGTGAAAGATCCCTCCTCGCCGAGTATCGACGAGATGCCTCTTCTCTCGGCTCTGAGAGTTGCTTTCGCTAAGTCAGGGCGGCTTCTTGTTCTTAGGCCGTATGAGGCTGAGGCCGCTTCAAGGGAGGATGTTCTGGCAGCTATGTTGAAGAGCCTTGTAGAGGAGGGCAGGCCCTTCGTTGCCATGGTACCTAGCCTTCTAGCCGTGGGCCTAGCCTCCAGGCTTCCACCGAGGATCATAGACTCTCTAGAGAGTCGTAGTGTTGTCGTGGAAGCTAAGGTCACCGTGAAAAACCTCCTGTACCTCCCCGTACCAGAGGTCAACGACGTGATAGAGATAGTGGGGAAGAAGAACAGTGCTGCAAGCTATGAGAGGATCAGGAGGCTGGAGGAGGCTGCTGGGAAGCAAGGTATAAAGGTCAGGGGTCACGTTCTCCTCGGCAGCAACGTGGAGATACTGGAGTACCTTGTCAGCGGGGGGGTCGAGAGCCTCTACACGAGAATACCCGTCACTAAACTCGCATTATACATCCTCGCCGTGTCACAATGCCTTGATATCCCCATAACGCCTGTTGAACTTGAGGAGACCTCGCTGCACACCATCTACTTCTACGGTCTCGAAATCTTCGATGCCAAGTCTTTCATAGAAGCTTTGAGAAGCCCCCTCACTAGGCCCAGCGAGGAGGAGGTTGCAAGACTTATAGAGGGGGGCGCGAGGAGGATAGTCGACCTGCTAGCCAGGCCTAGGGCGTGAGGTCTATAGGCTCGATGGTTATCAGCCCCAGCACCATTATTAGTGTTGCAACCCCTAGCCCGGCTCCCAGGAGCCTACCAACTGGGCCGAAAAGCCTCTCGCCAACATGGAGTGCTACATGACCCCCATCACTCATTATAGCCGCGCCGGGTAGGGGTAGGAGGAGTGGAGCAGCGTTCACTAGGGCCACTCCAAGGTTTAGCAGGAAGAGGGCGTTCATGAGTGTCGCCAGCGGCGAGTCGTAAAACTCAGCAACCCTGACGCCTATAGTACTCCTGCCAGCCTCCTTCACAACCTCTACCTCAGCTATCTCACCCTTCTCGCTCTTAACCTTCACAGTAAAATGCACACTCTTCGACTCGTCTGTGACCCCTAGGACATCTAGAGCCCTTCTAAGATCGTCAAGGCTTTTGACGGGTATGCCTCCAACCTCGACTATAACCATGCCGGGCTCCAGGCCGGCGAGGTCGGCCGGGCTCCCTTCCTCAACCCCCAGGATCTTAACGCCCGAGGGCTCCGCGACTGGTATGGTTGCCGCGATTAGCATGGTTAAGAGTGCTATAATCACGTTGGCGGCGACGCCGGCTGAGAACACTTTAAGCCTCGACAACAGCCTGGATTTCGCAAGCTGCTCCTCGTCGAGCTCAACAAAAGCTGCTGGAATGAAGAGGAGCACTGCAAGCCCCGCGTTCTTAACCCTTATGCCCTCCGCCACAGCCACAACAGCATGACCCAGCTCGTGTGCCACAACACCTATACCCAGGGCTACCGCAACATAGACCAGGTCCTCCCAGGGTATAGTGACACCCGGTATGAGAGGGATGAACCCCCCCGCAGCCTCTCCACCTCTCCCCGGGGGTGAGAAGAACTTGGCCTTGGCGGCCTGAAACGCCAGATAGTAGAAGAGGAGTAGGGACACTGCCATCACGGCGATGGCGAGATGGCCATAGACCCCAAGTACCCTCCTCAGCTTACCCCCCTTCAGAGGCTCTTTAGCAACCCCCATCCTTACTATTACGCCAAAGGGGAGTATGGAGACCCTCCCCCCCTCCCTGCCTCTACCATAGACTAGGTATAAGACTGCCCACGCTATTGCTAGGGCCACGGCAACAGCTAATTCAACGCCCGCCAAGACCTACACTCCTATAATCCTGAAACAGGGTAGACTCCGTGGCTATATCCAAAGCGCCCTCAGGGCTGTTAGAACAGGGCTGGCAGCCCCGCTATCTCCTGCATTATCGACTCCAGTATCTCGGGTGTCGTGTTCGCAGCTTGCTCGGCTGCAGAGCTCGGTGTTTCTCCCCTGGCAATCATGATCGAGTAGACCATGGTAAAGACGTCTCCAGCCCCGGTAGGATCTTCGACGAGCCTTGGGGGAGGAGGTATAGGAGACACTCCCTGTGGCCCGAGGACCTCGCCCCCCTTGTCGCCCCTAGTATAGATTATAAGCCCCGCCAAGGGCTTGTAGGGAGGCTGGCTGGCATCGTCGCTGGAGAGGTGGGCCAGAGAAGCTATCCTAGCAGTAGGGGGAGACCAGGATTGCGCATACGCCCTGTAGTAGCCCTGGAGGTCAACAGCTGTTATGGAGCCGGTGTTGCTGTAGATATAGGATGCGAGGCATCCTGAATCCTCGCCGTGGAGTGGTGACAGAAGCACTACAGTATAGACCCCCCTCCCTAGGGCTTCCAGAACCCTGACAGGGTCAAGGGGCTCCGGCCTGCCCAGGATCCGCGATACCCTTTTACCCCTCACCCCGTACTTGTGGTGGTATACGTAGCCCTGGCTGGCGGTAAGGTATCCTAGACGCGTGACGCCGAGGCGGCTCTCTACAGCCGCTGTCCAGAGCGTGTCGTAGCCCACAGGGCCTATGGCGTACACCCGGCAGCCTAGAGTTCTAGCGGCGTACCCGGCGTACAGTGCAGGGCCTCCAGGCTTTTTCACGGCGCCACCCCTCACCTCAACTATATCCACCGTTGGAGGCGACACTATGAGCACTCTACACTCCGTCAAACCCAACCGCCAAAATAAATGTTTTAGCCGGGGAGCCTTCAATACTGGCTTCCCGCCTCCCGGGGTGTGGCAGGTTATGGCTAGTCTGGAGCGGGGCGTCGCTTCCAACGGGCTACGCTACGGCTTCTACAGGGTCGATAGCGAGAGCGCCTCCATCTGCATAGCAACTAGGGGTGGCAGCAGTTTCGAGCCTCGTGGAAAATATGGCATAGCCCATCTTACCGAGCACATGATATTCAGGGGGAACGAGTACCTGGCTGATGGCGAGCTCGACAGGGCAGTGGAGCTGTCGGGCGGGGAGGCGAACGCCTACACAACGAGAGAGCTGATACTGGTCTGCGCCGAGTTCGTCCCTGACAGTCTGGCCAGGGTTGGTGAAAAGCTGTTCATGGCGGTATCGGCCAAGAAAGTTCTCGAGGAGGAGTTTGAGAGGGAGCGTTCTGTTGTGGAGGCTGAGGTGAGGGGTTTAATAAGCAACCCCGAGAACCGAATCTACAGGATTGCGCACGCGAGCGTCTGGGGCGAGAGCCACCTGGGTAGGCCTATAGAAGGCTACCCGGATACTGTGGCCAGCATTAGCAGGGCGGATGTGGAGGACTATAAGGCGAGTGTCTTTAGCCCTGAGAGAATGTCCCTCGCAATTGTAGGCAGCTTCTCCCGGTATGACGCTCACCGTGTCGTGAAGCTCTTCAGCCGGCTGGAGCCGGGGGGAGGCGTTGGAGAGCCAGAGACTCCGGAGCCCAGGCCCGCCTTCCTGAAGGAGGATAAGGGTGTTGAGTCGGCCTATGCAGCCCTAACACTAGCCCTTCCCCCCCGGAGGGGGCTTGAAGGGCTGATGCCCAGGCTTAGAGGTGTTGTCTTCAATCTTGAGGCTGGAGCTACTAGTGTGCTCTTTAAGGAGATTCGGGAGGAGAGGGGGCTGGCCTATGGCTTCAACGTGGACGTCCACATAACCAGCTGGGGATCAACGATGTCTCTCGTCGTGCACGAGGGTAACAAGGAAAGGGCGGGTGAGATTCTGGAAGCATTGGCGTACGCCCTTGAAAAAGGGCTGCGCGGCGGGTACGGTGATAGAGAATGGCTTGAAGGTCGAAGAAGGCTCTACAGGTTTTACACGAGGAGGGAGGCTATCTCGAACATGGATCGGGCCGACGCCCTATCAGCGGTCATGCTGTTCCACGAAGAGCCCTTCACCATCGAGGACCTCATTAGCCTGACCCTCAAGAGCAGGTGGAGCCTAGAGGAGTTCCTCCGGCTGCCGCGCGGCTCAGCCCTAATAATCTAGCCGCGCCTACCAGAGATCATCCGCCTGAAGAAGGGGTTTGACGCTGAGAGCCTTCTAACGGTCTCCTCCAAGGGTTCGCCGGGACGGGGCTCCACCTTGAGATAGACCCCGGTCCTACCTAGCTCGCGCCTCCTAGTTAACACCCTAACCCTCTCCCTAACGGTCTCCAGGCTTATCCCGAGGACCTCAGCCACTCTACCCTCGTTGCCCACCACCGGCTCCTCGATATGACCCCTGGGCGTGGGGAGTATGAGGACTAGCCGTTTAGTGACGCCCGGCACTCTCACATCCCTCTCCAGCCCGGCCGGGTCGACCTCGCCGCCCCACGCGTAGAACTCCCTCTCCCTAGGCTGGAGCCTGGCTAGGGGGAGGCTGACAACCCTCTCTTCGGAAGGGTCTAGGACTAGATACGCCTTAGGAGTGCTCCGCGGGGTGGCCATGACTATAACCCTCTTGTATATTATGAGGCCTGAGGCCGCCAGGGCTTCCTCCACAAGCCCGGGTGGTACAGGCTCAACGATGGCTACGTCTACATCGCTGCCAGGGTTTACATCACCCCTGGCAACACTGCCATGTATAACGATGAGGCTGGGGTGTACAGTCCGGGAAAGAGCCCTCACGATCTCCAGCGCCTTCTCCCTCTTCTCCTTCAGGAGCCGCCAGTGATCCTCCGAGTACTCGACTTCCACCTGGGGGAACACCCTCCGGTTTTTAAGGGTTTAGAGGCTCCTGAGGAGCTCGGCCTCCCTATCAACCCTAAACACCGGGGGTAGCCCGCTTAGTGTTTCAGCCGAGTGGCTTATAACTATTGCATGCTCGTCGGGCAGGTAGCTCCATTCAAAGTCCAACTGTCTCGAGGGCCTTGGCGGCTCCTCCTCCTCGTCAAGGTAGTAGTAGGCCTCCATGTAGACACCCTTAGGGCTCCATATGACCACAAGCCTGTCGGCCTTGAGATCGCTTCCCTCAAGCGCTACCATCTCGACCTCAAGCTGCCCCTCCTCCGGGTCAAAGTCTATTCCCTCAAGCTCGAACCTCCCCTTGGCGTTGAGCCTCTCCAGAACGGGGCTCACGAGATCCCTCCACAGGGAGATTCCATAGTAGTACAGCTCCTCGAACACAGAAACATGCTTGTTCCGCCGCCTAACCCGCAGTACACCGGACCACTCGGCTATGTCGCTCCAATAGCTAGAGGTCACGTCCGCCACAGTACTGAGGAGTTCATCAATCTCAACACCCAGCTTCTCGGCTAGCCTCCCAAGGCGCTCCGCAGCATCTTCATCGAGATCAATCTTGAACACCCGCTTCTTCAACCCTCTATACACCTCTTAACATGTCTACCCTCATGATAACATCCTTTCCCGTAACACCTAAAATCTGGGCCCCGGCCTCGAGGAGCTCCTCCTTGTATGGAAGCTTCTTTAGCATGCTAACAACAACGGGCCCACGCGAGACTCTGATAAGCTCGTTCACAGCACTCCAAAGATCGTCAACCAGGTCGAGGACGGTGAAGCTGTAGACAGCGTCGAACACCCGGTCCGCGAACGGTAGCCTCTCAACATTCCCCTCAAGGGCCGTGCAGCGGTCCTGGCCACAGAGAACCCCAATCCTGTATCTCGCTATACCCAGCATACACTGGCTATAGTCTAGGCATGTGTAAGAGTCTACCGCCTCCAATGCGCCCTGGGAGGCGATATACTCGAGGAGGAGGCCTGTCCCGCAGCCCGCATCAAGCACCTTACCCCGGGGCCTGACCCTCTTCAGGGCGACAAAATACTTCTCATACTGCTCAGCCCTATAGAGCTCGTCGTAGCCGCTGCAGGTGGATTCGTACTTCTCCCTGATAACAGCGCCCCTGCCCACCGCTCCTCTCCCTTACAAATTCTGGTAACCCGTAGGGGCTGCGGAGGAGGGGTGTATGGCTTAGGGATGTATGTTGAGAGGGGCTACGGTGGCGTGGCCAAAGGCCTGTAGCCCCTACCTCTTTCTCCTTCCAGTCCTCCTTGCTGCTATGTGGCCAACCTTCCTGCCGGGCGGGGCAGTCCTGGCGACTGTAGACGGCCTCCCCTTGTGCTGGTGTCTGCCGCCTCCGAAGGGGTGGTCCACAGCGTTCATAGCCACACCCCTAACCCTGGGCCACTTCCTCGCTTTTACCTTCCACTTATGGTATGCAAACCCCGCTTTCATTATAGGCTTCTCGATCCTTCCAGCACCTGCTGGTATTCCTATCGTCGCTCTGGAGTCGTTAGGCACTTCCTTGTCCTTACCGCTGGGCAGCCTTAGAATGGTCTTGGAGCCCGCTCTGCCGACGACGAGGGCATAGCTGCCCGCCTGCCTCGCAAGCTTGCCCCCATCCCCTGGTCTAAGCTCAACATTGAACACCTCCGTACCCTCGGGTATCTTGCCTAGGGGGAGTACGTTCCCCGCCTCAGGCTTCGCGGCCGGCCCTATTTCTATTATCTGGCCTACGTACATCCCCTCGGCGGCGGGCATGAAGAATTCGACGCCGTCCTCCCTCACAACCCTGGCCAGAGGCACGTAGCGGCCGGGGTCGTGTATAAGCTCTACAACCTTACCCTTGAACGTCTCCCCTGATAGCGGAGGATACTTCGCCGGGCCCGGGTGTATGTGACCCCTGCTCCTGTATGTCGGCGTCCCGCGGCCAGCCCTCTGCTGCCTCAGCCTCTTACCCATACCTCTAACACCCTACCCTTGAACCCCATTGGTGCTCCGGGCCTTTTTAAGGTATTCATTGAAAGGGGGTATCCTGACAGTGTACAGCCTGCCGCCGGGCATCCTCACCATAGCCTCGCCGACGCCCAGGACCCCCAGCTTCCCCCACCCCTCTAGGCCGAGCTTCCCGGCTGATTCGAGATAACCCTGAGCCTTTCCGCCGAAGGCTGCTACAACCCCCGCGTTATGTTCGATAGCCTCAGGCAGGTCGCCAGGAGACTGGGTTGCAAACACGCCGTAGAGACCCCTGCTCCTCCCCTCCCGGGCTATTCCCTCAAAAACTCCTTTGGATGGGGAGAGGCGCCAGGCCTCATCTACTACAAGGACTATTCTACCCCTACCCCCCGTGGAGAGGGAGTACTCGACGAGGGAGGAGGCTACAGCCTGGGCAGCCCGGCTCCTCTCACTTGTCTCCAAAAGCCCGAGGTTGTAGATTGTTAGGGGGGAGAGCGGAGGTATGGTAGCCCCGGGCACGGGGAGCTGTTGGGCGTCCCTGGGCTCCAGATAGACAGCTGCAAGAGGCTCGAGTAGGGAAGCGAGGTCTCCCTTAGGGTCCACCACAACCACACCCACAGGATCGCCCCTAGCCTCGGAGAGGAGGGCCAACTGGGCGGCAAGCCCGGCCAGGAGAACGGTCTTCCCCCTACCTGTAGGCCCCACCACCAGCATGTGCGACTCTATATCCCTAGGCCATCGCAGAGATACTGCTCCTCCATTCTCCACAGAGATACCCAGAAGAATCTCGCCTCCGAGAGGCAGCCTGCCTTCGGGCTTGAACCGAGGGTTTAGATGCCGTGGTTCAGCCTCCAGCAGTGACGCCGGGGTCCAGGCCCCGTTAACAACGTCGAATTTAACCCCGACCTCAGCCTCGATCATAGACTTAAACAGCCTAACCTTGTCTTCGCCCGCGCCCTCCTCAAGCCAGACTATCGCTCCAAGCCTGCCCAGCCTCGGTGTTCCTGCGGAGACAGCCTCCCTATAGAGCGACTCCAGTAGTGCCAGAGAGGCCTTGTATCTGCCTAAACGGGTTGTTGAGTATTTGAACTCAACCTTCTTAATCTCGTCTTCGATAGCCTCCACAACCCTGGACTTCTCCACCGGTATGTAGCTGTAGAATATCGAGATGGGGACGGGTGTGCGCATGGCCAGTGAGAAGAGCCTATCCCCCAAGCCTTCAACGCTCCCAGGGTTATCCCTTGCCACAAGCACTACAGGTTTTCTAGGGGCCTCCTCCCCCTCGACCTTGAGAAGCACGCCAGCCCTTCTTGAGAGGAGAGCCGCCTTGCTGGAGAGGGTTTTCCTATATAGTATGCCCGCCGCCGCCACCATGAGAATAATCGTGAGTAGATCAAGGACGCCTGGCATTGGGCCTCAGCCTCCAACAACGCCTACAATATCTTCAGCCTAAGCCTAGCACCTCCTCCCAGCAGCCTAGCCACGCCTGCTGTGGCTACTAGTAGTATCGAGAGGTACATACCAGGGAGTGTTATATAGTAGACTATGATCATCTTCAAAACATCCATAGTAATATAGTCTAGCAGGCTGACCAGGGTCTCGGAATAGTCCCTAGCCGCCTTGTCCAGGCTAACACTCACGTTGCAACCGCTCCCCTCTACCTCGACTACTATGCTACCATTTCTACCCGGCTCTACATCCACGTACCCGCCCGTCAACCCCTCCCACCTCCAAACACCCTTGCCCCCAGCCTTCCCCTCACCAACTCTATACTCCGGCTCACAGCCCTCCAGCCAGGCTATCTCCACGTAGTCACTTGGCCCGAGGCCTTCCCAGCGGGCCTCAAAGCCGCTCTCCCCCCTGCTCACCCCCGCCGGGGGTTCGCTGCCGTAGACCATGACACCATCCCCTATCATAAACGCTATGTGCGGCACTCTCAGCTCCAGGCTGCCCTCGACTCTTGACATATCCACCAGAGGCGGGTCAGGCCTAAAGGAAACTCCCATGTATTCAAAAGTGAAGGAGACCTCGCTCAAGGGGGTCTGGATCCTAGGGATTTTTACAAGGGAGCTGTAGGCCACTCCGCCCTCGATTATGTAGCTAGCCACCTCCTCTCCTCCACTGTAAACCCTAAGCAGGCCAGCCTCCACAACCCCGCTGCTACTTGTTAGGGTCGCCTTGCCTGTCCACACGCCCTCAACATCCCCGGATGTAGGGGCGTCGCCGAGGGTTTCTACGAAGAGCGGGAGGGCGGGTAGCGCAGCGTTAAACACTATAACAAAGGCTATTAGCCATGCCCCGGCTGGCTTAGCCAGCCTGAAGGGTATAGCGTAGAGGAGGACGCCAACGCCTAGGAGGATCTCGCTGTATCCAAGCAGGTACTTGACCCCAAGCACCGTGGCGACGAGAAGTGTTATACCCCACGAAAGCTCGTCCATAACCGACGCTGCAGCCGAGGCTACGGGTTTTAGAGCCTCCAGAGGGTCCGGGAGGCTCGTCACTATGCTGGAGAGGGCTTTTAGGAAGGCGGCGAAGACAGCGGCGTCGAGGAGCCAGGCGTCGAGCTGCGGCCAAGAGCCCCCTATTAGTAGTTGAATGTAGCTGGAGACGGCTAAGAGAGCCGCAGCAGTGAGGGCTAAGAGAGCCGCCGTGAGGGAGTCTTCAATCAGAACCGACGCCCACCTCTTGATAGAGGCGACTGGTAATGGTGCGGCGTAAAGTAGGGTTCCCAGGTAGAATCCCAGCATGGCTAGCTTGAACGCGAGGAGCTGGAACTCCCCGGCCTCCACAACTACTAACCCCCGCCTATGAGGACCTCGCTTACTATCCCCGCGAGCTTTACTATGACGGCGAACACTGTAGTCCCAAGGGCCAGCCAGAGGGCAGCCCACATGGAGTCCTCGATAAGACTGTTCCCCACCCTCTTCACCTTCGAGGAGGGTATAGGGCTGCCTCTCAGTGTCCAGCCTATACTCCAGGATAGGAGGAAGAGGGCCCATGCCAAGGCTGTAAGCTTGCCCGTTAGATCCTCAACCATCTCCACTATGTCGGCCGCCAATGGATCCCCTATAGGGCTGAGGTCCTCGGCGGCCGCGGGTGGGGGTCGTGGAAAGTGTGGGTGTATTGGGGTGAAAGTCGGGGGGTTTCTGCATTGGCGTCTGGAGCTTGTGGTTGGTGTGGGTTTGAAGGCGTCTCTAGCCTTTCGCGTGGCTCTGTCTCCCACGAATCACCTCCTCAGCCTTCCTGCTTATCTCAGCGTCTCTGGCCTCGTACTCGTGGTAGCCGATTAGGTCGTAGAACTCGGCTCTGGTGTATAGCTGGTCCAGTATGTTCCTCTGTGTGCCACTTTCAATTATCTCCCTGAGAACTTTCTCGGACGCTTTCAGCGAAGCCCTGAATGTGGTTACTGGGAATATTACAATTTTGTATCCAGCCTCCCTGAACTGGTCTACGGTTATATAGGGTGTCTTGCCATACTCGGTCATGTTAGCCAGTAGGGGGGCTTTAACCCTTCTAGCGAACTCCCTGAACTCCTCCAGGCTTGTTAAAGCCTCGGGAAATATTATGTCAGCCCCCGCCTCAATGTACAGCTGAGCCCTCTCGACAGCGCTCTCAAAACCCTCAACACCCCTGGCGTCCGTTCTAGCAATTATCAGAGCATCCCTCTTGGCTCCGACTGCAGCAATTATCTTCTTCACCATATCCTCCGGGCTCACCAGAGCCTTCCCATGGAGGTGGCCGCACTTCTTAGGCATAACCTGGTCCTCTATCTGTATGGCCGCTGCGCCAGCTCTCTCCAGCTCCCTAACAGTCCTCTCAACGTTAATAGCCTCCCCGAAGCCCGTGTCAGCGTCTACTATCACTGGCACCCTCACAACCCGGGTTATATACTGTGTGAACTTGGCTAGCTCGCTCAGGGTTATAAGGCCGAGGTCGGGCATGGCCAGGCTCCCTGTGATAGCTGCCCCCGAGAGGTATAGAGCCTCGAAACCCATCCTCTCGGCCAGGAGAGCGACGGCAGGATTGTAGACGCCTGGCGCAACTATAATATCCCGCTTCTCTATCAGCTCTCTCAGCCTGGAGCCCGGCCTCTCCAGAGGCTCCCTATATAGGAACGCCATCCCCCAGCACCAAGGACTATGCTTTAGCCTCTGCGGGGTTTAAACCGGGCCGGAGCTCCAGCTGTTATATAGGGTTTGAGACTCAGTTGAGAGAATGTTGGTGGAGAGGTATGGGTGGTAGGCAGAGGACTACACTATTCATAGATACATCCAAACGTGGGGAGGAGCAGAGGGAGCAGCAGGAGAGGAAGGGTAAAAAGGGCAAGAGGTAGGAAAGCCCGGGTAGAAGCTTTTTAGACCCGGGAGATAGTTTTAAACGCCCAGTCACGGGCTGATAATTCTTGTAATCCCTAGGAAAAATAATGCTCCAAAGTCTATTCTACGCTACTATAGTGCTCAGGGGTTGAGGGACCGTTTGGACCTGGTGCTAGGAGATGGGAGGCCTCGGCGAATGTTTCCAGTGGCCGCCAAAGAGGAGGCCAAGTCCGCTGGCCGTAGCTATCCCTTCAAGCATATTGAGGGTTGAGCCGACGCTTCTCTTGAAGACCCTGAAGGCGGGTTATGTAGGTAGAGTAGCCGCGGTATATCGTGTGGATGAGATAGTTGTGTACGAGGATCCAGACTCTTCTCCGAGGCTATCAAGACTCCTCAAATTCCTCCTCTCCTACCAGGCTACACCTCCGCACCTCAAGAAGAGGGTAGTCCCTCTGAAAAGGGAGCTCAAGTACGCATCTCTAATGCCTCCCCTCAAAATACCAAGTCACACTGTACCTGCAGAGCCCGTGGAGGGCTCTATAATTGATGGATACGTAGAGTCGTGCAGCGGAGACACGTGTAGAGTGTTTCTAGGCAGCATAGGCTACGGCGTTCTCAGAGGAAGAGCGAGGCCTGGAAATATAGTGACGGTCAGGATCGCCGGTGTAAAAAGAGGGGAAGCGGTGCTGGAGAGAGCCTCTTGGGGGGAGATATACTCGGGGTTCTCCGTAACTCGGTTCAAGAGGCTTGATGAGGTGGTAACCAGCTTCAGGATGCGGGGTTACAGAGTTATAGCCACCGATAAGAACGGTGTGTGCCCGCCCATGTCTTGGAAGGTGCTGGGAAAAGCTGTCTCCTCGAAAGCCCTGATAGTTTTTGGAGGCCCATACAGGGGGGTCCTCGAGTATACGAGCCCCAGCCTGTACGACGGCGTTGTCAACGTCATACCCCACCAAGGCACAGAAACCGTTAGGACCGAGGAAGCTCTCCACGCCACGCTGGAAGCTGTAAACGTCCTTGAATCCATGTGAAAGCACTCCGACTCTCCACTGAAGCCACACTCTCCCCCGCTTGGGCTACAAAAATGTGGACGTGACTGGCGAGTGGACCAGGTTTTCTCGCGTCACTACCTCCTGTGATAATATGCCCCGGAGGTCTGGTTTGGGGATGCGATATTTACTATAATAGGCTTGGACGTGAGACTCCCTTTCTAGCGGGAGGCTAGCCAGGGTGCTCTAAAGTGGGAGCTAGGAAGAAGAGGGCGCCAAGAAGAGGTAGCCTGGGCTTCTCGCCCAGAAAGAGGGCGTCAAGGCTAGTACCCAGGGTTAGGAGCTGGCCTGATGTTGACATAGGGAAGCCTGTGCCTCTCGCATTCCTTGGGTACAGGGCTGGCATGACCCATGTGTTTATGGTGGATGACAGGCCGGGGAGGCCGACCAGCGGAAAAGAGATATTCGTCCCAGTGACTATCGTGGAGACTCCTCCCATGTATGTTGTCGCGGTGAGGCTCTACGGGTACGATCCTAACAGGGGCCGCTACAGCCTGGGGGAGGCGTGGGCTCAGCCTCCGCCCGAGCTAGAGCTCCACAGGAGGATCTCAACCCTGGGCTCCTTCGACACTGATAAGATGCTGAAGAGCCTGGAGGAGAAGCTGGAAAAGGCCGTGGACGTTAGAATAATAGCGGCCAGCCAGCCGAAGCTTGCTGGAGGGTTGAGCAAGAAGAAGCCGGATCTGTTGGAAGTGAAGCTCGGCGGGGTGAGGGACGTTAACCAGCTGTTTGATTATGCCAGAGACATCCTCGGCAACCTAGTAAAACTGCGGGACGTCTTCCAAGAGGGACAGCTTGTTGACGTTATAGCCGTTACCAAAGGCAAAGGGTTCCAAGGGGTTATCAAGAGGTGGGGTGTGAAAGAGCTTCCGAGGTGGCACAAGCACAGGAAAGGTAGCAGGAGAATAGGGGCTAGGAGCCACGGCAGGAGCACGTTCTGGGAGACACCCCAGGCGGGGCAAACAGGCTTCCACAGGAGAACGGAGTATAACAAGCGTATACTTATGATTGACGATGATGGTTACAAGGTAACTCCGGCCGGAGGGTTCCTCAGGTATGGGGTCGTTAGAAGCACTTTTGCAATGCTCGCTGGAAGCATACCCGGTACGCCCAAGAGGCCTATCGTGATGAGATGGCCTATAAGGCCTCCAGAGTGGTACCTGAAGCTTGGCGTGAGGAAGCCGGAGATAACCTACATAAGCCTGCTTAGCAAGCAAGGCGTCTAGGCCTAGGGCTAGACCGTGGGGGTGAAGGGTTATGTACACCTATATGGCGCTCTACACGGGGCAGGAGAAGATAGTTCCTGTCTACGACGAGAGGGGAGGTGAGAAGGACTCCGTAGTCCTACCCAAGATATTCTACTTCCCCGTCCGCAAGGACCTCATACGCAGGGCCTTCCTAAGCGAGTTCACAGCGAGGCTCCAGCCTAAGGGCAGGGATCCTATGGCTGGTAAGAGGACCAGCGCTGTGAGCCTGGGAGTAGGCAGAGGCGTTGCCCGTGTACCCAGAATAAAGGGTAGTCTAAGAGCCGCTCTAGTAAATATGGCCAGAGGCGGCAGAGCGGCTCACCCGCCCCGGGTGGAGAAAGTTCTCAAGGAGGAAATAAACAGGAAGGAGAAGAGGCTCGCTACTATAAGCGCTATATCGGCAACATCCAAGGAGGACCTAGTTAGGGATCGCGGCCACAGGTTCAGCGCCGAAACACTGCCTATAGTGCTGGACTCGAGCGTTCTCTCCTCAGTATCAACAGCCCGAGAGGCGAGAGCCCTGCTAGAGTCCGTCGGCGTCTATGAGGACATAATCCGCGCCAAGGAGGGGAGAAGATACAATGCTGGGAAGGGTAAGATGAGGGGGAGAAGGTATAAGGTCCCGAAGAGCATTCTATTCGTAGTAGAGGATTCTAGAGCACCCCTAGCTCTCGCCGTAAAAGGGCTTCCAGGCGTGGATGTAACGACACCCTCACTACTGAGCGTACTCCAGCTAGCCCCTGGAGGCCACCCTGGGAGGCTCACTGTATACACGACGGGGGCGCTTAAGCTCTTGTCGGAGAGGTTCGAGGTGACTATGCCGTGAAGCCCGAGGAGGTTATAGTGAGAGTATATGTGACGGAGAAGACTACGAGGATGCTCGAGGAGGAGAATACGTTGACATTTATAGTGAGGAGAGAAGCGACGAAAAGCGATATAAAAAGGGCCGTGGAGCAGCTCTTCGGGGTGAAAGTTGTGAAAGTCAGAACTCTCATAACACCGCGTGGGGAGAAGAAGGCGTATGTCAAGCTGGCGCCTGAGTATAAGGCCTTGGACGTCGCAACGAAGCTTGGAGCAGTCTAAGCTATGAAGCATCCACTAGTCGCATAACACCTTATACACACTTTCAGCAGTCTCAGAGGTTTCTCAGTGCTGGTTCTTTCCTTCAGCATATCGCTTTTAAACAATGCTGTTTAGGAGGATTGTAGGAGCACTCTACCTCTACATTATCATTAATTATTTATCATTAATTATTCATGCTTTGGCATCGTACCCCGCGTGTGGATGCACCACCTTCTATTCCATCTGCGGGCCCCACGCAGGCGGCTTGGGACCTAGTTTTTCAACGATCTCTATTATCCTCCGTGCGATCTTGAGGAACTCCTTTGACGCCTCGCTCTTCGGGTTCTCTAGGAAGAAGATCTTGCCCCTGTCGTTGGCCTCTCTTATTGCTGGATCAATTGGTATTTTTCCGAGCAACTCTATGCCGTACTGTGATGCTATCTCCTCGGCCGCCCCGCGGCCGAAGATGTAGTGTATAGAGCCGTCGCTGCATCTAAAGTAGCTCATGTTCTCCACTATCCCTATGACCGGGGCCTCTATTCTCTTGGCGAAGCTAACAGCCTTCTTGACGACTGATTTCGCTATCTCACTAGGTATCGTCACTACCAGGAAGCCAGTTATGTTTGGTATTATCTGGGTTATAGTGAGGACCTCATCGCCCGTCCCCGGAGGAAGGTCTATGAGTAGATAGTCGAGCTCGCCCCAATCGACGTATGCGAGAAGCTCTCTGATGGCGCTAGTCTTTATTGCTCCCCTCCATATTAGAGGCACCTCGTCCATAGGCAGGAGTAGCCCTATGCTCGCTACCTTTATACCCGGGGGGACCTCTACAGGCTTGACAGTACCGTCAAGCTGAGAGGGCATGCCCATACCAGTATTTAGACCGAGCATCTTGTGGACGCTAGGGCCGCTGATATCAGCGTCGAAAACCCCAACCCTGCGGCCCTCGGCGGCCAGGGCCGCGGCTAGGCTTGCTGTTACGAAGCTCTTCCCGACTCCGCCCTTAGTGCTTATAACAGCTATTTTGTACCTGATCCTACGCATATTTCTAACGATCTTCATCTGCTGCTCCTGTATGGTCTTCATCCTCTCAGCGATAGCCTTGTACTCGCTCCGGCTAACACGGAATCCCTTAGAAGGTTTGCCGCCCCCTTGAGTAGACAATAGCTTACCCCTCCCCACTATGAGAATGGCTTTCTAGGGCTATTTAGCTAGGGATATAACATAGAGTAGAACTCGGGAAGCCGGGTTACAAGATGGAGTTGCGGCCCTTACGGAGAAGGCTTTTATAGCCTCCTCCTCACCCGCCGTGAGGAAACTATAGCCTGGAGGACCTCGATCTTCGTCACCACGCCTAGAACCTTCTCGCCGTTCACCACTGGGAGAACACCTATCCCCTCCCTAACCATCACCTCTGCAGCCCTAGCCAGGTCCTCCTCGGGCTCCACTGTTATCGGATTTGGAGTCATAACATCCTTCGCTAGGGGGACTAGATAGATTCTTGTAGAGCCTATCCTGTCCTTGTAGACTAGGGGCTTCTTTATCTTAACATATTTCGGCGTCCCATGCATTGATATCGGCGTTGCTAGGAATGCTATATCCCTCTTAGTTATAACTCCCACAAGCCTGTCACCGTCTAGTATTAGAACCTTTCCAGTTGCGTCTATCTCCATAAGCCTTAAAACGTAGAAGATACTGTGCTCCTTCCGGGCCTTTGCGTAGACCTCACGCATATACTCTTTAACCAGGCTTACACCCTTCATCTTCTCTGAAAAGTATCTCGTCAGGTCAGTCCTGGTTATAATACCTTCCAACGTTCCATCAGGCGCCACAACGGGAAGACCGCCTATATTGTGCTTCAGCATGAGGGAAGCGGCTGTCTTAACACTCTTAGTACCCTCTATAGTCACCACATCCCTAGTCATAATCTCGCTCACTAGGATAGAGTTGGCAGGCCTGTTTGGATACTTCCTGACGAGAGCGTCTGCTATGTCAGTTATAGTTATAATACCCTTGAGCATAGTGCCCTCGACAACAGGGAGCCTGCTAATATCGTGTGTGAGCATGAGCTTTCTAGCGTGGGCGACTGTGTTATCTGGCGTTACAGTGTACACCTCCCTGGTCATATAGGAGACGACCCTCGAGGCCACTAGCCCTCACCCTCAACGATAGATGCTACAAGAACGTCCCGCTCCGTTATTATCCCCCTAGCCTCCCCGCCATCAACAACTATGAGGCTGTCAACACCCAGCTCTAGCATTCTCCTGGCCGCGTCAGCCACGCTGGCCTTCTCATCTATAGTGTAAACCTCCGGCGACATTACCATGTATACCGGGATCGATATGGCTTCGCTCAGCCTTCCGCTCTGAGCGTTTTTAAACGCCTCGTGACGGCCGAAATAGGCAACAATGTCTTTCGCTGTAATGACCCCCTTAATCTCTCCCGTGGAGGACGAGATGACAGGGAGCCTCCTGAAGCCGTGTGCCACCATAGACTTCATCGCCTCCTTTAGAGGCGCCTCGGGATCTACACCTACTATAGTGGAGGTCATGTAGTCTCCAACCTTCTTGTCGTAGGGCATGTCGGCTATCCTCCCCAAAATGTTTCTCTCCGTTATGACGCCGTGGAGAGTACCATCATCGTATAGAACAGGGAGAAAGCCCACTCCCTCCCCAACCATTATCCTAAGTATAGTGTCAAGATCGTCAGTAACATAAACCGTTATAGGGTGTCTGTTCATAATAGTTGCTACAACCTCCTTCCTAAGGGCGCTGTAGATACTGTCCCTATGCCTGTTTTCAACAATCTGATAGTAGTCGCCGCCCCCAAGATAGTTTACAAGGTCTGTGGCAAGCAATATGCCCTCTAGAACACCATCCTCACCCCCTTTAATCACCACGAGACCCCTAACCCTGTGGGAGGCTATCTTCTCAGCCGCCGAAAGTATGGGAGCGGACTTGTGTATACCCACCGCGGGCCTGGAGGCAAGCTCCTTAGCGTCGCCTGGCAGCCGCCTAACCCGCTGGCTCCAGTTTGGAGTACCGTCTGCCCTCAGCCATCTAACCCCCTCTGGCCGGGACCTGGTGACAATGCGGGTCTGCTTGGGCGTCGAGGCGATATACTTTATTGGGGGCCTCGCGGGCCTCCTGGGACCTCCACCTCCCCTCTTACTCATTCGTCTGCCACCTCCAAAGAGGAAACGTGCATCCCATTATTATCACGCTCTTCCCCGGCTCTTAAAGTAAAGCCTCACTAAATCCTCCCTATCTACAATCCCCGTAAGAATCCTGGAGTCCCGGGACTTGACGACGGGAACCCTTCCAATCCCCTGTTCCAGCATTATCCTGGCCACATCCTCCAAGGGATCAGTCTCGGCAGCGTAAATGACGGAGCGTGTCATAACACTCTCCACCCTCACCCTATGAGGCGGCGTCTCGCTTTCAAGCCCCAGCCTTGTGTAACCCTTCTTAATCAAGTCGTACTGCGTCACTATACCCTTGAGGACCATCTGCTTATCTACCACTGGGACACCAGCATATCTCTTCTCCACCATTATCTCCCAAACGCGCGTCAGGCTGTCTCCATCAAGCACATAATCCACGTCCCTGGTCATAACGTCTCTCACAGTATAGCCTTGGTAAAAGCCGGCATCCAGTAAGAGCCTAATGGGGATTTCAAGACCCAAGAGGCCAAGAATCCTGTAGGCATCGTTGACTACCGGAGAATACCACTCATCATACTTTAACATAGAGAATACCGCCTCCTCCAGGAGATCGTGGGGTTTTAGGACAACCGGAGGCTCATCCATAATATCCTGAGCCTTCGCCTCGCTCTTCCTGCTGGTCACGAGGATGACCGAGGACCTATAGATCACGCCCTCTAGCCTTCCCTCATCATTCGCCACCACAAGTATCCTCGACCCAGTCTCCCGTAATACCCTCCTTAACTCCCCTATAGAGGCGCTCTTTTCCACCGACACAGGTTTAAGGAGGTCAATCTCGAGCAGCCTTCTCCGTAAAAACTTGGAATGCTGTGCCAGCCCCTCCACCCTATTCTAATATTTAGAATATTGTCTCGATTATTAGCTTGACTCATCAATGGTGTATTAATGTTAGAGCCATGTCCAGCCTGAAACCCTGAACTCTCTCCTACCACCATCTATCAAAACCCTGCCAGCCCTACCCCGTGATGTGCGGCCAACCCTTGCGCATGGGATGCCGAGGATCCTACACCAACGAAGCACACATTCCGCGGCCTCCTCACCCCCGACAGCCACTATATTATAGTCTTCCCAGCTCTCCAGAACAGCCCATTTATCCAGGCCCAACTCACCCAACATCTCCATGACGCGCCTGTCGACAAGGACATCATCTAAAATAATCGACACGCCACTCTCAACACCTAGAATATGGAGGGAAGCACCCAGCCCGTCACTATTGTCCACGGCCGCTTCGACACCGCAAGAAGACAGCTTGGCACCCATGGCTATGGGGGGCTTCGGCCTCCTGGTATATTCTCCTACAGGCTCCGGAAGATCCCCAGGCTGTAGGCGGCCGTTTAGAACAGCGTCGGAGAGCAGGCCGTAGCCAGACGCCCCAACCTGCACTACAGCCATGCCAGGCCCAGCCCCGAACCTACCCAATGGTCTGTTAGACCGTCCCAGCACAGCAACGTCTATCCAGGCGTAACTCGAGGTGTTGAAGTCTGACTTCCCGACACCGGCTCCAATCCATTCAGCAGCCTCCCTGACACCCCGAGCAATCTCCAGGGCTTTATCGACACTATCAATACCAATACTATACATTACGTGAAAGGTCGTGCCTCCAGAGGCTGCTATGTCTGAAGCGGCGGCCACCACTGACTTCCAGCCCCAGTCGCTAAGACTCATCCAGGGAAGCCTGCTGGAATCCATAGAGTACCCGTCTATAGAGGCGATAATCCCCTCACCCGCGGGGCAAGCGTCGTAGCCCCAACATGCCTCCGAGCCCGACTCGCGGGACAGCTTTCTAAGCTTTCTAATCCACTCGGCAAAGCCTTCCATCAATAGACACCCCAGTCAATGGTGTGGATATAGTGAGTTTAGCTTGACAGTGTTATGTGGGGGTCAGAAGTTTATGCTATCTTCATAGCGTCTGGCTCCGCGCTCGCACCCCTCTCCATCCCCGCCCCGTCATAGAGTGTTCTACGCCTCCCGGTAAAGCTTGTCCCTCAGTCTAACCACCTCTCCAACTATTATAACCGCAGGGCTCTTCACCATACCATTTATACCGAGTTCTCTCAGGCCTTCCAGGCTCGTTACCACTGTCTCGGCCTCAGGCGTTGATACATTTGATGCTATAGCCACTGGCGTCTCTGGCGGAAGAACCTTTAGTAACCGTTCCGCTATTTCGGCCGACGCCGACGCCCCCATAAGGATAACCAAAGTATCCACAGACTTCGCTATCTCCTCTAGCTTAACCCTCCTGCCGTCAGGCTTTCCTGGGGCCTCCTTGCCCGGCACTACGGCGAAGGAGGAGGAGACGCCCCTGCTGGTTAGAGGTACTCCGTGGAGAGCGGAAGCCGCTACATAGCTCGGCACGCCGGGTATAACTATGCACTCCACACCCCTCTCGATAAGGTACATACACTCCTCCTCGCCCCTCCCATAGGTGTAAGGGTCTCCTCCCTTCAGCCTAGCAACAGTCATGCCCCTGCATGCGAGGTTCTCCATAATCCTGTTTATCTCCTCCTGAGGCAGCCCCTCGCCAGGCCTTTTGCCCACATAGATCTTGAGCGCTCGGGTCTCCAAGTTTTCCAGGAGGCCTTTGGGAGCAAGCCTATCGTAGAGTATAGCGTCTGCTGTTTCGAGAGCCCTCAGACCCTTCACGGTGATTAGCTCTGGGTCCCCAGGACCTCCTCCAATGATAACAACCCTACCCTGGCACCTAGCCAAGGTCCTCACCCCAAGCGTCCCAACCCTAGGTCCTCGGCACTACACGCTTACAGCCTGCGCCCGAGTATCACTGGCTCCTCCCTAACAACCCACCTCCTAGCCTCTGCTCCCCTCAGGGCTTCGACGGTCTCTATCCACGCAGGTATACTGTCAACCTCGTAGATGACCAGGAACTCGTAGTCTGCAATACCGAAGGCATAAGTGGTGACCGAGAGAACAGGGTTCTCACGCGTCTTCTCAAGAGCTATTCTAATGTGTTCCCCCATAGCCCTACGCCTCACCTGCTCGGGCTCCAAGTACCATGAAGGGTTCTTCTTCATCGGGTAGGCTACCAGAAAACGGAAGGAACTATCCCTAAGGGCCTGAACAACCTCCTCGGTAGTCTTACTCTTAGCATAAGGCGACTCCTTATAGTATGCCGGCCACCAGACAGCCTCTCTCACACACCTCCACCTAGCCAGCTCAAGCCTAAAACGGCCTATACCCTCAGCCTCAGCAAAGGCGGCCAATAGTGAGAGATGCCCTGGGCCGCAAACGTTGAGATAGGCCTTGGAGAGCTCTGCACCAACACTCTCAGCAGCGCCCGAGACAACACTTCTCCAGGCCTCAGCAGCTCTCGCACCCTGTGGGCAAGAGCCTCCCCCCTCCATACTGTAGCTCGCTACCACAATGTAGAGATCCAACCGGCCGCCACCCAAGCCTGGGAATATGGAGCTAGAGAGCTTAACTTAGACTACAAACCGGTATACCCCAGTATTTACCTCCACAGGGGCGGCGGCTCAGTTGGTCCGTGAAAAAGTCACAGCCCCCTCGTTGCGGGAGGCTCTGTCTACCCAGCGGATCTCATCGCCGCCATTATAAAAGGTTAGAATAGGTGTCGGAGGGAAAAGAGGGTTTGGTCAGTTAGGATGTTACTGTATCTCCTCGTAGCTCTCAAGCCTCTTGCCGTGTATTCTCTCGATAACCGGTATGATCCCCGGGTTCTTGATCTTGGGTATCTCCTCTACAGGAACATACTGGGGGAGAGAATATCTCGTATGCGTCAGCTCTGCAATAATATTTTTCGCCTTGAGGCTGCTAAGTATCTTCCTAAGCCTGTCCTCCCCGACTATGCCGGAGAATATCTTCTTCAGGTCACGCCAGGAGAGTGGCTGCTTAGCCTCGTCGAGAGCTATGAGAACAAGCCTGACTACATCGTCATCAACAAGAGCGGTATAGACGCTGATCTCCGCATCCTCAATAACCACTTTCATTTTCTCGAACTCCTCTAAAATTTTCCTTCTAACCCTCTGAATTACCTCCTCCTCCGCCTCATACTTCTTTACCAGCTGGCTCATGCCAGGCCACCGAATAATATATAGGGTGCAACCTCTATATTAATTTAAAGTTAATAAGCCTTGTGGGACAACGGTGTATCAAGCGTTACATGATAAAGCTTATAAAAGGGCGTTTTAGGCGACGCTGGCGGGCTCGCTGGCAGCTGCAGCTTCAGCCCTAAGCTCCTCGACCTCTTCAACACTAGACAAGTATTCCAACACCTCCGCAATATCACTAGCAATTATCCTCCTCGCCGCGCTGAGCACAATATAGTCTATCACATCCTCCTCGCCATCGCCCAGCCGTGCTATCTCACCGTCGATCTCCAGCGCCCTCCTCGACAATACTACCAGCTCCCTATAGAGGATCGGGCTGGCCATCCTCCAAGGAACGCTCTTCCCCACAGAGACTCCACCATCGATTATATTCGGCCTAGAAGACTCCTAGGGAAGACAGCCACGTATTTACCCTGTATTCCGACACGAGGTCGAGATAGAAGTTACCGCGTCTGGTGCATAACAGCCTCTAGGGGGGATCCTGGGATATAAGCCTACGGCATAGTAGGAGGAGAATAGGCCTGGGGGTAGGCGCCGCAGGGGTTACTTGGGCTGCTTTTGCTCCAGGGGCTCTACAACGAGCTCTATCACATCTCCCTTCACGGCTATTGTCGCCTTACTCTTCTTCGCTGTCAGTATTCCCATGGTAAACGGGAATGTTATGACATTGAGGCTTACATCCCCTTCTGCCCGTATCCTTAGCTTAGCCGACTTTAGCCTACCACCCTTCGGCAGCTTCAAAGTCACTATCTCCGAGTCTACCTCGAACTTTATCGATATTAGATCTCCCTGCAGCTCTACCCTGTTGCTGCTGCTCTCCAATCTAGCAACCTTCTCCCCCAGTGTGTCAACCTCATACCGTGATCCAGCGCTGTACACTTTCACCAGGTCCTCGTTTACATACTCTACCTCGGGGTGTTGAGAGAAGTAGGCACTGACCCTCACGCTGCCGGGCTCGATCTCAGCGCTGAGCCCGCTGGTACCCACCAGTAGGGTGTGGCTGGCCTCGTACCTCCTACCAGACACTAGAACCTTCGAGTTATCCACATCCACCTTAACCCTCTGCTCGTTCTTCAGCAGCATACCGCTATCGCCTCTCCATCCCCATTATTCCCTTAATCCTAGCGGATTGATAACTATTTCTACGGTACAACCGTATCTCGACGGGCTTTAGAGATCCAGAGGTATCACAGTGTGTTACCAAGCCGTGGCTAGCCACGGTGGGAAGTTTCATAGTTAATACCACGTCTAATTATGACTTTAGAGAGTGGGAGACCGGCTTCACGGGGTTGACGGTTCATTGGCGGAGGATGAGGTACCGGAGGATGTCTTAGAAGATCTGGAGCTCGCTAAGAGCGAGGTCGAGAGAGAATTAGAGAAAGTTAGGGGGGGTAGGAGGAAGAGGAGGTATCCCAGCAACAGCGACATAGCGGAGGCTATAAAGGAGTTAGCTAGCTTTGCAAAACTAGACCCCGAAAGCTTCCCCGAGAAGGTTAGAGAGAAGCTTGAAGAGGAGGGCTTCTACACAGGCTTGGTGACTGATGAAAGGATATGGAGGATCTACGAGACGCTACTTCGCAGAGGAGAGATATGATGAAAGGTCCCGAGCCTTCGAGTCTCGATCGGTGGAAAACTGTAAGCGGCTGAGGTGAGGCTTTTATGGGTTTTGTAACATGTTATTTTTGCCAGTCTAGATCGGCCTCCTTCTGTCGTCTATGCGGGAGGCCAGCCTGTGAAAATCATTTAGGCGAGGATGGGTTATGCGTTGCGTGCCGAAGGTCAATCTGCGCTATATGCGGAAGAGGGTTGGCCGTGTCCTACTGCTCTGGCTGCGGAAGGCTTGGCTGTGTTGACTGTCTAGTGCAGTATGATCCGGTGAGGCGTTTCTGCAGAGACTGTCTGGCCCGTGGGGTTTCAGAAAACAGGCCTGAGGCTTTAGAGCCTCTTAAGAGGCTTGTGAAGAGGGTGTTTGCAGCGTGATACAGCGCGCCCCAGCTCCCCCTAGCCTGTATAGGCTTTGAGGGCCCTGTCTATATAGAGGGCTATAATGTTCGCCGGCCTAACACCCTCAAGATACTCCTTGTACACGACTTCCCCGTTTTTGACAGCGAACACGGCTATAGTGGGGCTAGCACCTATCCTATGATGGTTGAAGCTCTCAGCAGCCGCCTTCGAGCTACAGTTCTGAGAGAACCAGTCGCAGAGGACGACAACGAATCTGACCCTACCGTCGCCTGAATACTTGTTCACCACCTCAAGCCAGTAGCGGTCCTGCAGCCTACAGGCGGGGCAGAGGGCGTTGTCGAAGTAAACCACAACAACGCCGTCGCCTAGCTCCTTAGGATCTAAAGCACCTCCGTCGACCCTATGAATCTTCCACCCTCCTTCCCCGGGACTGTAGATATAAATGCCGTGCTGGGAACCGGGGCCAGGCACCTTAGCCTCCATAGAACCACCCACACCACACTAAGCCCTCTTCAAGCCTTATAGGAGATATATTCGCTAGGCAGTGGAAAATCCCATTCGGACACCCCCTAACGCAGCTGACTTTCACTCAAAAAGAGCCCTTGAATAAGAGCACAAGCCTCTACCTATTGAAAATGGGCCCCCGGGTGAGGCTGTTCGGCGCTGCCGAGCCCGCCCACAGTGAGTGCTGGCTGTGATGAACACCGGGTTAGAGAGACGGGGGCCCTAAAGTTCGAATCACTGGATTTATGGATTGGCGCTAAGAGTTTATGCTACCGCAAGCCATGGTGTTGTAGGGAGGAATAGGCGGCTATTCTAGCTGACTCAACAATTGTTCTAGAAGGTGCGTGCGGTGCCTTATCTAGGGATTGAGAGGGGTTGTAGCGGCTTAGCTTAGAGGGTCTTTACCTCTTTATGAGTCTTAGCCATAATTCGTGTAGCCTCGTATCTCCAGTAAGCTCTGGGTGGAAGCTTGTTGCGAGCAGGGGGCCCTGGACAGCGGCAACCCCTACATTTTGGCCGTTGTAGGTTAGCCAGCTTATTATCCTGGCTGGGCTCTCCGCCCCCATTATGGCGGGGCTCCTTATGAAAACCCCGCGGAAGCGGCCTTGTAAGCCGTCTATCTCTAAGTCTGCTTCGAAACTCTCCCGCTGCCTTCCGAAGAAGTTTCTGACAACCTCTATCCTCATGACGCCGAGTAGAGGCTGGCTCTTCTCTCCGACAACCCTGTCCCTAACCTTCCCCGCTAGTATTATGGCGCCAGCGCAGGTGCCCATTGCGGGGAGGCCGTTTAGGATGAGCTCCCTGAGAGGCTCTAGGACTCCTAGCCTCTTCGCCAATATACCTATGGTTGTGCTTTCTCCACCCGGTATGATTATGCCGTCCAGCCCTTTGAGGTCCTCCGGCTTCTTGACCACCACGGCCTCGCCGTGGACGCCTAGACGGTCGAAGGACCTCCGGAGCATGTAGACGTGCTCGTAAACACCGCCCTGGTAGCCTAGCACCCCTACCTTCAAGCCTCAGCACCCCTGACCTGGAGGAGCTCTTCCGGGCTTAGCTTGCGTATGTCAATGCCCATCATGCTCTTAGCCTCGCTAACCATCCTCTGAGCCTCGGCGACGGCCTCTGGATCGTCCCACATGCTGGTGGCTAGCACTATAGCAGCGGCCCTCTCACTAGGGTCTGAGCTCTTGAATATGCCGCTCCCCACGAATACCCCGTCTGCGCCGAGCCACATCATGAGGGCGGCGTCAGCGGGCGTGGCTATGCCTCCGGCCGCGAAGTTTACTACAGGCAGTCTGCCCAGCCTTGCAGTCAGGTCAACGAGCTGGTGCGGTACACCGTACTCCCTCGCCACCCTCAGCCTCTCTTCAGCCGGCAACCCCCGGAGCCTCCATATCTCGCCCATTATAAGTTTCATGTGCCTCACGGCCTCTGCTACGTTGCCGGTGCCAGCCTCGCCCTTAGTTCTTATCATGGAAGCGCCCTCGGCTATCCTCCTCAGAGCCTCTGCAAGGCTTCTAGCTCCATTGACGAATGGGACTTTGAAGAGCCACTTGTTTATATGGTGCTTCTCATCCACAGGCGTGAGGACCTCGCTCTCGTCTATCATGTCAACCCCTATAGACTCGAGTATCATGGCCTCATAGTAATGGCCTATCCTGACCTTCGCCATGACCGGGATTGTTATGCTCGCCATCACCTGCTCTATAACCTTAACATCAGCCATTCTAGCGACGCCGCCAGCCTTCCTGACGTCGTAGGGTAGCTTGTCAAGAACCATAACAGCCACCGCGCCAGCATCCTCAGCTATACCTGCCTGCTCAACGTTCGTCACATCCATCACAACACCGCCCTTCTGGTAGACGGGGAAGCCTAGTTTCACCGCTAGAGTACCGTTGACAGGCCTCTCTAGGACCTCGGGAAGCCTCTCCGGCCCGTACGCAAGCCACACACCCTCCTCTCTAAGCCTGTCTCCAGCCTCTGCGAGCCTGTAGAAGAAGTCGACAATCTCGTTGAACCCGACCTCGTAAAGCCTGACTGATTCGCTTAAGGGACCGTACTTCGGGATCAAGCCTCTACACCGCCCCCTCAAGTCTCCAACTATATTATTAGGGTGCGTGGTGGGTTTATAGCTGAGGCCTTGAGGGAGCTGGCGTCTCAAGAGGCCTCATACTATGTCCTCGTCCCCCAACTGGACAGACACCTTTAGAACCCCCGCCTCCCTGGCTAGTTTGTACAGTGTCCGGTGGGCTTCAACACCATCCTCCCCCATATCCAGGGTTCTCTCGTTAACGTACATCCTGATGAACCGGGCTACCAGCTCCCGATCTTTGACCCTGCTATAGCGCATCGAGTATTCCAGAGCCTCATCGAAATGCTGGTAGGCGTATTCAATGCTCCTCCTCAGTGCGTCCCTAAACTTGGCGGCAGCGCTACGGCCAAGCCTTTTGCTGAACACGTCTACCCCTAGAGGCATAGGCAGCCCGCCGGTTGCGCGGGCCCACCAGTCCCAAAGGTCGAGGACGACAGTTAACCCTCTCCTGGAGTACGCTATCTGCTCCTCGTGAATGAGGAGGCCTGCATCGACTTTTCCCTCCTCAACAAGCCCGGGAATCTCATCGAACCTTGCATATACTGGGGTGAACTTGCCTTTCAACGCTATAGTCAGCAGGAGGCCCGCGGTGGTGTACCTGCCGGGTAGAGCTATGCGCGATCCCTCAAGCCTCAACCCGTCCTTCCGGGCGACAACCACCGGGCCGTAACCCTCTCCCATGCTCGCTCCGGTCCTCAGAAGGAAGTACCTGTTAATTAGGTACGCGTAGGCGTGGGCGCTGACAGCACTGGCGTCAACATTCCTACCCTCCTCTACAAGCCACCTGTTAAGCGTCTCTATATCCTCAATAATATGCTTCACACCACGGAACCCCTCGATCTCTATAGCCCCCACCGCTATCCCGTAGAACATAAAAGCGTCGTCGGAGTCAGGAGTGTGAGCAACAGTCAGCATTCCCCCATACAAACCTTCCTACACCCCACCACCACCCGGTGGCGGGTAGGGTGTATAACTACAGCTACAGTACACCTCCCCGGGGCGGCATAGGGGTTTCCGAAATCTAATTTTAAGCTAATATTCCTCGGGGGGAACATTTCTCACGCGGGTGCGTCTCTTAGGTTGTCGATGCTCGCTGGCATTGCTGAGGACAAAGTGTTAGAGAATATTCTGAAGAGTGCGGATGAGCTTGGCCTAGGCGATGCTCTCTTCAACGCTCTCGAAGGGAGAGCCTCTGCCAGGGATATAGTCGAGCTTTACAAGGCCCCCACCCCTCTCCTGGGCGCCGTAGCCCGGAGAGTGACAGACCTTCTGACGGGCAGGAGGGTTGGCTACATTGTCAACATGATCATGAACTATACTAATATATGTGTCGTGGGCTGTACCTTCTGTAGCTTCTACAGGAAGTCCGGTCATCCGGAGGCCTACAAGCTGGAGGCGAGGGAAGCTGCATCCCAGGTGATAGACGCGTGGAGGAGGTATAAGATCAGGCAGGTCCTCTTCCAGGGCGGTGTCGACCCGGCCATACCACTAGAATACTATGAGGAGGCCTTCAAAACGATCAAAACAGCTACTAGGGGGGAGGTGGCTATCCACGGGCTCAGCGTTGTGGAGATAGAGTGGCTCTCCAGGATCAGCAGGATGAGTGTCGGAGAGGTTGTTGAGAGGCTTAAGAATGCGGGGATGGATAGCGTCCCCGGAGCGGGTGCGGAGATACTGAGTGATAGGGTAAGGCGGGTCATAAGCCCTCTTAAGAGCAGCGCCGACACGTGGATCAGTACTATGGAGACTATAATGGAGAAGGGGCTGCCCATAAGCGCGACAATGGTGTACGGACACGTGGAGACCCTCGAGGAGAGGGCTGAGCACCTGCTAAAGCTCCTGGAGCTGCAGAGGAGGAGGGGGAGGATAATGGCCTTCATAGCCTGGAACTTCGAGCCCGAGAACAACGTGCTCGGGAAGAAGATACCCCATCCCGCCGGCGGAACCGAGCTCCTGAAGACCGTGGCGATAGCCAGGATAGTCTTCAGGGGGGAGATAAAGTGGATCCAGGCCGGGTGGCTGACGGCCGGTGTGAAGCTCGGCCAGGCCACGCTGGAGTACGGTGCGAACGACTGGGGGGGTACGCTGTACGGGGAGAAGGTCCTCCCGGAGGCAGGAGTGCCGTTGCCGAAGCTCGTTAGGAGGAGCATTGAGAGGCTTATCGCTGAGGCTGGATATGAGCCTGTGGAGAGGGACAACTGGTACAAACCCGTGCCTAAAAACGTGTGAAGGCGTGTGGGGTGTGTGGCATCGTGGAGCTCAGGCCTCCTAGGTGGCTGGAGAGGATGGTCGGTGTCTATGGGGACAGGAGTCTCGAGAGGGCTGTTTATGGAGACCGGCTATCCAGGCATGATATAGAGAGGCTTATATCTGAGACACCCCTCCACCCCCTGGCTGCTGCGGCAGACTACTATGCGAGGATTGTCAAGAAGGGTGTGGGCAGCTATATAGTAAACATATACCTAGCCTACACCAACGTGTGTGTGACGAGGTGCACTTTCTGCGATTTCTACGTGCCACCGGAGAGGAGGAGCAGCGGCTACACCCACCAGCCCGAGCATCTGGGCCGCGTGGCTGGGCTGGCCCGGAAGAGGCTGGGGGTTAGGGAGGTGCACATGGTTGGCGGCAACGATCCCGAGCTCCCGCTGGATTATTATGAGGAGGCTATAAGGGCGATAAAGAGGGAGGCGCCTGGGGTGATCCTAAAGGCGTTCACGGCGGAGGAGATTGGCTTCATAGCCAAGGCCACGGGCAACTCGCCTAGGGAAGTCCTCTCCAGGTTCCGGGAGGCGGGTCTCGACGCGCTCCCGGGTGGAGGGGCTGAGGTCCTCAGCGAGGAGGTTAGGAGGAGGATAGCGCCCCTGAAGATATCTAGCGATGAGTACCTGGAGATACATAGGCTAGCCCACAGTATGGGTATAAGGAGCAATATAACGCTGCTCTACGCCCATATAGAGGAGCCTCGGCACATAGCCGAGCATCTCGACAGGATCCGCAGCCTCCAGGAGGAGACTGGGGGCTTCATAAGCTTCATACCAATAAGGTTCAACCCCGGCAAGACGCCTCTCTCGAGGCACCCAGAGTACGTCAGGAGGGGTGATAGGGGCGGTTTGTACGATCTCAGGATCGTGGCCGCCAGCAGGCTCGCCCTCCTCGGCGCTATAGACAATATAATGGCTTACTGGGTGAGCATGGGGGAGAAGCTCGCCCAGGCAGCCCTATCCCATGGAGCCAACGACATCGGAGGCACCTTCTATAACGAGAGCGTGATAAGCGCGGCAAGCAGCCTGAAGAAGAGGAAGGGCATGAGCCCCGAGAGGCTAGCATTCAACATTGCCACGGCGGGGTGGACGCCTATGGAGAGGGACACCTTCTACAACTACTATCCCCCGAGGGCCGAGCCGCCAAGGCTCCCGTGGATGCAGGGCTAGAGCACCCCACGGCTACAGGGTAGTGTACACTGGGGAGGGAAGGCTGGTTTTATGGTCTATGACATTGCGCTTCCAAGCCACTCCTACGCCCTCCCCCTCCTGGACGAGGTCCTCTCCAGAGGTCTCAGGGTTATTGAGCTACAGCCCCCCGAGGCTTACAAAGCCCTCATTGAAGGTAGGGTAAGGTCCGCCCTCATACCACTTGCACTAGCCCAGGACGTCAAAATATGCCCCGGACCCATGGTGTGGAGCCTCTCGGCCACAATGAGCGTCGCAATCTACTCCAGGACAGCTAGAAGCCTCGGTGAATGTAGGGGTATAGCGGTTTCAGGCGAGTCAAGGACCTCTCTCACCTATCTATTAAAGGTTAGGGAGAGAATGGAGGCTGGCTGGGACATAGTCCATGCTGAGAGAAGCTGCGTCACCCTCGAATGCCTACTCTCACACAGCGACTGCGCCCTCATCCTGGGCGATAATGCGCTCAGGGCCAGAGCTAGGCTGAAGCCGGTAGAGGATCTGGGGAGCCTTGTGAAGAGGGTCCTTGGGGTGAGCCCCGTGTATGCAGTGGCAGCATCCACAGGGAACTGCCCAGAAGGCCTGCCCAGGGGTGAGCCGCCTGTTAGAAGGAGGCATATAGAGGAGGTGTGTAGAAGGACGGGTATAAGCCTGCGCGACGCTCTACTCTACTTCACATTGGTAAACCTACACTACGACCCCGAGGCCCTAGAGAAGGTTCTACCCCTCTTTCATAGTTGACGCAGAGCCGAACGGTAACACCCCTTGAGGACGTCAACCACCAGCCGTAGGAGAGACTTGAGGCCATGGCTGGGGGGTTTGTGCGTTCCAGCCTGGTTTTATGTGTTCTCGGGGAATAGCTTCTGCTCGAGCCTCGATATGACGTCCTCCCTCAGCTTCTCATACCTCTCCAGACTGCCTACGTCAAACCAGGGGCCGTTGTGGATGTAGGCTACTGCTCTGGCCCTTCTAACGAGTATGGGCATCATGTCTCCCATTATATCGAAGCTAGTTCCCAGGTGTTTTGCCGTCTCCATGAAGGAGGACTTGCTGAAAACTGCTATCCCTATGAAGACGTTGACGTCTATCCACGGTTTTTCCTCCACACTCTCTATAACACCGGCTCCCCCTGTCCTAACGACACCCACGGGGACCTGGTACTTCTCTGCAACGGCTAGGGTGGCCGAGGCGCTTAGGCTCTTATGTAGCTTGTACATAGAGTCTAGGCTGACCTCTGCTATAATGTCTCCATACCATACAAGAAAGTCGTCCTCCGCGACCTTACCGTTCTCTAGGGCTTTGAGAACGCTCCCTCCGGTCCCACTGTACTTTTCATCGTCTATACTATAGTCTATCTTAACACCCAGCTTCTCGCCCCTACCGAAGTAGTTGTAGATGTAGCGCCACTTGTAGCCGACGAGTAGGACTATGTTCTCGACGCCCTGGAGGGAGAGCATTTTAACCACATACTCGAGTAGAGGCTTCTCTGACCGGCCTAGAGGTATCATGGGTTTGGGTATGAGGTCTGTATATGGCCTGAATCTCCTCCCCTTACCGCCTGCAAGTATAAGGGCTATCCTGGGGGTTGACAAGGGTCTATGCACCATAATCCCACAAGGCATCATTGTAGTATTTATAGTGTGAAGTCTGGGAAAGTAACGAATAAGCCTTAACCCTGAACTCCTCATGCTTTGAGCCTTACTACCCCGGGTTTAAAGGCTATAATACCGGAGCTCCCCACTCCAGGTTTCCTCAGGCAGTTATGGACAACGACACCTCCGACGCCCGGTAGACCGTAGACTATCGTCCAACCACTACCACAGTCTAGAGCGGCGAGGGCGGCTAGGTCCTCCTCGCCCTCAACAACCACGGCGCTCCTCCCACCCCCCTCTATAGCGCTACATACCAGCGAGTACACCTCAAGCGAGAGATGCCCTGGAGGGCTTCTAGCCTGATAGAGCTTGAATCCTTCTGGAACGCCTGTGGCCACCCCGCTCTCCCTCCTCGTCTTGCCGTCTAGAACGAGGAGGAGAGGTGTGTCCGGCCTCCTAGATAGTGCTGAGAGGCAGATTTGCGACACGAAATCGCCTATACAGGCCACCCCTCCGCAGGGTGTTGCCGCGATCTCGTCCACAAACCTCTCTCCACTATATACAGGTCCGGCTGCTGAAGCCAGAGACTCTCTGAGGTCCTCGGGGAGGCTTAGGACGGGTAGGAGGTGTTTGGTAGTCATCTCTATATCATTACCTTCTTCCCTATAAGTATAGCCTTCCTGACGGGCTTGTCTATCCCCAGCTCCCTGGCTATGACAGAATTCTCCGGGTCTACCACAACCAGCATTCCGCTCCAGTTCTCGGTGAACTGGGTGGACCCGCATTCTGGACAGACTTTCGTGCCCCTCGGAACCAGCGCGCCGCAGTTCTTACACGCTATGAGCGAGGTCCTCCTGGCCAATCGTCTTCACCCCCTCTTCGCTTCAGCCGCCAGCCACTCCTCCTTGCCGAGGTAGGGCTGCCTCATTGTAAGGCCTATACCTATTATCTGGGCGGTCCTGCTGGGCTTAGACACGTGTACAACCCTAGCCCTAACCACATCACCAACTCTAATCTCCCTCTTGCTGGCGAGCCCCACGAAGCCTGACCTGTCCGGCAGGAGCTCCACACCCTCATCCATAATCTGGCTTCTGTGAACCTTGCCGTCGAGGGGGCCTAGGTTCACCACCAGGCCGAAGTCGTCCGCCCTTGTTACCACCCCCCTAACTACCTCTAGCTGGACGGGTTTGAACGCCAGTACCCTATACCTGACGGGATAGTAGATCGAGGGGTCCCCGCCCACGGGGGGTATCACACCGTCCCCCACAATCTTGGCGTCGAGAACAGCTACTATAACGCCCATCTCCTCGTCAATCCTACCCTCCAGCCTCCTCAGGTGCTCCAGCGCCGCCTTGTCAAGGTCCTCTGATGAGTAGATGCTAGCCGGCTCCATGCCTATCCACTCTTCAACTACGTATTCATAGTACATACTGTAGACACCCTCCCCCAAAGCCCGGGCTGGTTAAGAGAGTGTTGGCGACGAGGCTAAATAGGCTTTTAACCCTTCTCAACTCTGGATGCAGCGCGAGCCTTCAGACCGGCTATAATGCTCGATAGGGGTATCTCGACGGGGCAAACCTCGTCACACCTACCGCAGCCAAGGCATAGGTAGCTTATCTCTCCCGCAAGGTCCTCGCCAAGCGTTATAGCTGTCCAGCCCATCCCCATCGGCCCGCCGTACGCCGGGCCGCCCCACAGGTTTGCCGTGTGGAGGAAGACGGGGCACTCGAAGCTGCATCTACCACATCTTATACACCTCAGCTGCTCTACTAGAAAGGGTGGCTAGCAGCCTTCATCCTGCCATTGTCGAGGAGGACCACGTGGACCTCCCTGGGGCCGTGGGCCCCCAGCACCTTTATCTGCTCTATATCCCCGGTGGCGGATGGACCTGTTATGAGAGATATATAGACCGGCATCCAGAAGCCAGCGAACGCAGCCTGCACCAGGGCCACGTTAACGGCGTCCCAGACCGTGGGCACTATCTTGTCTATAGGCACCAGGGCCACGTGGACGGGGGGGAGGGAGGATACCAAGCGGATGTTGCCCTCGTTCTCGACCAGCACTATTGTGCCTGTCTCTGCAGACAGCGAGTTGGCCCCGGTTATCCCTACTCTGGCTTTGAAGAATTTCTCCCTTAAAAACTGTCTGACCGCGGCCACCATGCCCTCTACGTCGCTTGGGTCAACTTCTATGCCCAGCTTATCCCTTATTATCCTAGCGGCCCTCTCCCTCGTCATGTGCACAGCGGGGGCTACATTGTGCATGGGCTTGACACCTTCAAGCATAACCAGGAGCTGGCCGAGATCCGTTTCCCAAACCTCGCTTCCCAGGGACTCGAGGTACTCCCTCAGGCCAATCTCCTCAGCCGCCATGCTCTTAGACATGACCACGATGGAGCCTCTACCCACAATCTTACCCACGATCTCCCTCGCATCCTCAGCAGTCTCCGCGTAGTAGGGGTTTGCCCCCACCCTGCGCAGAGACTCGACAGCCTCCTCAACAAGCTCTCCCAGGCGCCCAACGCTCTCCCTCTTAACCTCCGCAACCCTTTTAGCAGCCTCAAGTATCTCCGGATTTCTCGAGAGTATCTCAGCCACCTTCTTCTGGTTGTTCAGGCCGCTCCTCATCAAGCCCTCCTGGAAATCCCTGTCCTCCAGAGCCCTCGAAACCTCATCTATAACATCGTCAAGGGGGCTACCCACGGATAACACCCAGTATACAAGCTATGTTACCTGCATATACTTTACCCTTGGCATAGACCCTTCAATACCTATGGGCGTACCCAACTATCTCCTCCAGACTTCTAAAACCCTCTATCCAGAGATACCTCCTCACACCATCCACAATGCGGCGGAGGACCTGAGGCCCCCTCGCCACAATGGCGGAGCCGACCTGAACAGCCTTAGCCCCTGCAAGGTGGAACTCCACGGCCTCCTCCCAGCCCTCGACACCGCCAGCTGCGAATATATCTGCACCAGTCTCCCTATAGACCTCATACACCGCCCTCACAGCTATGGGGTGTATCGGCCTGCCCGAAAGGCCTCCTACCCTATTACCTAGGACGGGCTTCTTCGAGTAGATGTCTATCTTCATGGCCCTCACACTATTTATAAGCGTGAGGCCCCTGGCTCCCGATCCGAGAGCCTTAGAGGCAGCCTCAACCAGCTTGTCGCTGAAGCCAAGCTTAGCTATAACCGGTATTCTAAGGGTTGAGGCGACTGAGGATACAACCCGAGCCACAGCAGCAGGGTCCTGGCCTAGCTCGAGGCCGCCCCCCTCAAAGTGGGGGCAGCTGAGGTTGAGCTCGACGGCGGCGACGCCGGAGTCCTCGAGGGTGGATGCTATCTCAACCCACTCCTCCGGGCCTCCCGCAGCTATACTTGCTATCACCGGTATCGACACCCTCTTCACCGCCTCCGCCAGCAGCTGTGCAGCCTCTCTAAAACCAGGGTTCGCCAGGCCTACTGCGTTGACAATCCCCCCCGACGCCGGGTAAAGGCGGGGCTGTGGATACCCTTTCCGAGGCCTGTAGGTCACGCTCTTGGCGACGAAAAACCCGCCTCCACTCTCCTCAACAAGCCTCGCCTCAGCTGGCTCCCATCCTAGGACGCCGCTGGCGTTTCCGACCGGCCATTCTAGCCTTATCCCTGCGACGCTAATGGATATCTCCGGTAGCGAGTACACCATAAACTCCCCCCAGCATCCCATCCCACGCTGTATAGACTATCCTACCCCTTATCATGGTTGCAGCACAGTCGAAGCTCTCCATACCCAGGGCGGGCGTATAGAGAGCCTTGGAATAGCCTTTATGGTAAACCCTAGTCCTCTCAAGCTGGAGTATAGACGCCGTGGCTGGACAACCCTCCCAGAGGCACCTACCCTCGAGACCAAGTATACCCGCTGGAGCTTGGGATACAAGCCTTGCTAACCCGCCAATCCCCATGGAACCTAGCAGCCTGGCAGCCACAAATCCAGGCCACCACTCGAGCCAGGGGAAGCCTGGAGGGGCGGCGGCGGGGTGGATCCACTTCTCCCAGGGACTGTGGGGGGCGTGGTCGCTTGCCACCGCATCAACTAAACCCTCGACCACAAGCTGGGCGAGAAGACTCTTCTCCCTCAAGCCCCTAAGAGGCGGGTTGACCTTCGCCCAGCCAGCCGAGGGGCCGCCGCCCGCCTCCTCCTCCGAGAGGAAGAGGTGGTGGGGCGTGGCGTCAACAGTAAACCCCCTCCTCTTCGAGAGAACGACCGTCTCGGGACAGGAGGCGTGCGTTATATGGATCCTAGGCCTGCAGCCGCAGGCCCTCGCTATCTGCTGTAGGAGATCGACGGCCGCCGACTCGGCGTGACACGGCCTCGACACCCGCCTCAGCCAGCCATAGTCGGGGCCTGCAAACAGCTCCGGCACCTCGGGGTGGAGCACCACCAGGAGGCCAGCCTCCTCTGCTGCTTCCAACACGTCCTGGACTCTCCCAGCATGCACCAGGTCCTCGGGGTATATCTTGAACCCCGCTATACCCATTGACGCCATCTCGACGGCGTCGCCATAGCTCCTCGGGACCCCCGCGTACACGGTATAGTCAACCCGCGCCTTAGCCTTCAGTGAGGATAGCTTTTCCCTCAACGCCTCGGTAGTCCTCAGCGGCGGCTGTGTGTTCGGCATGTCGGCCACCAGCGTAACGCATCCGCTGGCTGCAGCTGCTGTGCCGCTCTCCTCATCCTCCTTGTACGATAGCCTGAGGCCCCTGAGGTGGACGTGGAGATCTATAACACCGGGTATTGCTAGGCTCCTCCTCCCCCTGAGGTCGAGGCCGGATATGCCTCGTAGGCCCCTAGTGAATACCCTCTCAACCCTACCCCCAGAGACTCTGATACATGCATCCTCCAGAACAGCTTCCCCCGTGTAGAGTAGGTCCACACACACTAGCTGGCTGGACACAGAACCATGCACCCTAGTGTAGTCTTTAACCCCTGGGGGAGAAAACGTGAGTGTTTGGGCTGTGCCGACTAGGGCTGGTGTGGCTTGGAGGTTATAGGCCATAGGGCTAACAGCCGGAGGATAGCTCTGTTCTACTCCATTGTTGGGGTCAAGGCTGTTGAGGTTGATGTGAGCCTCAGCCGGGGAAGGCCGATGGCCCTCCACGGGAGACCCTCGATAAGGAGGGCCACCCCCCTGGGCCGCCTCTGGGGGTGGATAGACTACAAGCTGTTCTACCGGGACCCGCTTTACAAGCCTACGCCCCTGGAGAGGTGGCTCGAGAAGCTGTGGGAGATGGGTTTTGAGAAGGTGGTTATAGATGTCAAGTCGGCCGGCCTAGAGCCCGAGAGGCTCGTGGAAGAGGTTGTAAGAGGCTGGCCGGGTAAGGCTGTGTACACCAGCGAGAACCACAGGTATCTGAAGATGCTCAAGAACCAGACTGGCGCGGAGATATACACAACCTACAGCATACTCCCAGTCAACGTTACTGGTCCAGCAGTAGAGGCGGGGGCCGACGGTGTAGCCATTAGATTCGACCTCGCCGCCGAGAAGGGTGTTGTTAGAGCGCTTCGAGAGGCTGGCCTGGGGGTTATAGTGTGGACTGTAAATACTGTAGACCAGTTGGAAAAGGTTAGAGGACTCGGGGTAAACGGGGTTGTCTCCGACAGGCCGGATATAATCCTCAAAGACTTAAGGGGAAAAGAGTAGGTTTGGGTAGGCTACATAAAAAGACCTGTCTACCCTGTTCTAATCTGCCTCCTCGGGCTTCAGCCTGATACAGCCGTCTGCACCGCGTCGTAGGCGTCCACGATCCCGTATCCGTAGAGGCTATCGTATCCGGGATCCCCTGCGTCTGCAGCTGTTATATGTAGTACACCCCTTACTGTGTCAGCCGTTGTGTCTCCCTCGGACCCGGGTGGGAGTAGAGGGAGGCCGCTGGCTAGCCTGGCAGCCTGTATCAGAGCGACGGTGCCTGAGACGTGTGGCGTCGCCATGCTTGTCCCGCTTAGCTCTTCATAGGTGTCGTCCGGGTAGGTGCTGAGTATGTTTACGCCCGGCGCTGCGACCTCCGGATTCATGTTGCTCCAGCTCGGTACATTGCCATTCTCATCTATAGCTCCTACCGCTATGACCTCAGGGTAGGCTGCTGGGTATGAGGGGCTGGCGGCTCCATCGTTACCTGCGGCAGCCACTATAGTTATGCCCAGGTCGTATGCAGCCTTTATTATGTCGTGGACCGCCTGGGGCGCGCTGCTTCCCCCCAAGCTCATTGATATGACCTCGGGGGCGTCGTCCTCAGGATCCCCCGCTACAACGCCGTCGCCATCGGCATCTATGACGCCGTCAGGACCCTTAACGGCCAGGTCTATGGCTATAACAAGATCGCTCCAGCTGCCGTACCCACCGTTTCCAAGGGCCTTTACCGCGTAGATCTCTACGCTGTGCGCTACACCTATGACGCCTATGTCGTTGTCTATTGCTGCCACTGTGCCTGTAACATGGGTTCCATGGCCATTCCTGTCCTGGTAGTTGGAGGATATTTTACCGTTCCAAACAGCTATCCCCCAGACAATGTTTCCTGCGAGGTCTGGATGGTCCTTGTCAACGCCAGTGTCTATAACGGCTACCTCTATTTCACCATCGCCATCACCATTGACATCAACCCATCCAGTAACGCCTCCAGGCCACACCATCTCAGCGTCAATATAGTCTATACCCCAGGGCAACACCTCGGCGGGCTGGGACTTATTGCCGCCACCTGCCCACGGCGGCTTAGCCATGGCATAGACCACGCCGTCTTCGGAAACGTTTACAACACCCGGTAGTTTAGAGAGTAGGCCTACAGCCTTTCCTGGTATGCTAATAATGGCGACAGGGGCCAGATCAGCAACATATATCACCTTGCCCTGAAGAGCCTCCACCGCCTGGGGGTTAAACTCTTCAGGGTTAATCTTAGCTATCACAACCGTACTAGCCCCAGCTGCCGACCCCGTATAAACAGGGAATAGAGGCAGAATGAAGATCAGCGCGATAGCGATAGCCGCTATCTTAGTTCCCACCTGAATTACACCAATTACTACAGCGGCCACACACCCTATTAACCGCGATACAATAAAAATACAGACCCATGATGACAAGAAACGATGAAACCGAAATATTACAGTAACGGCTAAATATCCTACCGTTCTAGACTTCCTAAATAAAAACAGAAACATACTTAAACACATGGAGGCTCGAACCCCGTGAAAGACGATATTAGGATAGGTAAAGAAAAATAACGGATATAATCAAACACATTGAAGAGCAAAGTCTAGACACTATAGCTGAGGTCATGCGCGAGTATAAGCTACGGGGCGTGAGGCCGTACTACAGGCCCTGCGTCGAGAGCGGGGATAGTAGCGGGGTGAGGGGGGGCGGGAGCTCGTGTGGCGCCGCGGGCGGGATTTGAACCCGCGCGGGGTCTCCCCCACCGGCTTAGCAGGCCGGCGCCCTGGCCAGGCTAGGCGACCGCGGCACCCAGATTTATTCACTTATTCTCCTGCCGGGGAATTAAAAGTTTACCAGCTGCACTCTATACTCTACTCCAGCTTCCTTCCGACACTATCATTAATCTTTTCTATGATTATGTAAAGTTCGTCGTCAGGGGCTGCTACGATTCAGGCCCGCCCCCGAGCCCCCGCCCTCCACGCCTCTGGGCCGGCCGGAGGGTTTCCCTGCAGGGCTCCTCCCCCCGCAGCCCCCGCGAACGCTGGTCGGCCGGGGTCGGCTGCTCCCTTCCGGGCCTCGCCGGGTGGCCCCGGTTACGGCGGCTTCGGCCAGCCCTCCGGCTGGCCGCCCGCCTCCGCCAGCCCCGCGGGACGGGGTTCATTGTACCCTGCAGGCCCTCGCCGGCCCGGCCAGAGGCCTGGGGGCGGGTTCTTCTGGCCCCCGCATGGCGCCTTCGGGGCCCCCGTGTCCGGGGGGGCGGAGGGTCGGCGGCGCCCTCCAGCCCTTCCTCGGGGGCGGGCCATGTAGAATATAATCTGACCTAGGGGTTTATTTTGGTGGGGGTGGGTGCTGTGGCTGACTGGGGGTGGCTTGTCGTCGCTGGGTTTCTGCTTATATTTCTAGGGGTGGTGCTTGTTTTCCTCGGTGTTTTCGCCTCTGCGGTGCAGGGAGGTGGTAGGGTGGAGGGTGGGGGGGTTGTGGTTATAGGCCCCATTCCTATCGTGTTTGGAAGTAGCGAGAAGATGTTCCTTATCTCCGCTGCTATAGGGCTTCTCTTCATGATTCTCGCTATCGCTCTTGCCCTCCTCGCAAGGAGAGGTATATAGTAGGGAGGGGGTGTTTATTTCGAGAGGGTTTCTACAGCCTTCTCCACTCCCTCCCGCTTTATGCTTTCTAGCCTCTCCACAGCTCTTTTGTAAGCCTGTATCACGTTGGATTTCGCCTCGCCCAGAAGGTGGGCGCTCGACGACTTCAGTATCTCGCTCTTCTCCTTTAGAAAGCCTTCGAGGTCTATTCCGGCCATAGTAGAGTCACCCAAATCCCCTAAAGCTCCCTTCAGAGGGGTTAACTATTCCCTTGGGACCTCCGGAGATTCTATAGCGTCCTCTGCGCCAGCCTGGTGTAGAGTAGAGTGTGTGCCGCGAGCGCTAGGAGGCCCACCACGAGGATTATAGTGTATATGGCCGAGGCTGTTTCCACGTCTGCAAGGCTAATAGCGTTGTAGAGCGCTAGGGGGAGGGTTTCCGTTCTTCCCGGTATGTTCCCCGCAAGCACCAGTGTGGCGCCGAACTCTCCCAGGGCTCTGAAGAAAGTAACTGCCCATGCCGACAGTATGCCGGGGAGGCTAAGCGGGAGCACTATACGGGCTAGCACCTCGAGCCTTCCGGCTCCGTATGCCTCAGCGGCCTCCTCTAGCTCCCTTGGCACCATTGAGAACACGCCCGTCAACATCGAGACTGCTATAGGGGTGACGACCAGTAGCTGAGCAAGTATAACTGCCTCAGGGCTGAAAAAGAGGCCCAGGGACTGGGAGAGGCTGTCTAGTATTGGATAGCGGGTGAACAGAACCAGAGCTGCGGTGCCGAGCCCCACGGGCGGTATGCTCAGGAGGAGTAGGTGCAACTGGGATATGAGGCGCGTAAGGCGTCCACCGCTCCTCGCCATAGCATAGGCGGGGGCTGTGGCTAAGGCTACTGCTATTACAGAGCTTATAGTGCTTGAGACTAGGCTTAGCGCGAGGGACCTTCTGAACCTTTCTTCCAGGAAGAGGCGGGCTAGGTCCTCCGGCGTTGCCATGAGGACGGGTGAAGCGACTATCGCTAAAGATGCGATACCTATCGCAACAGCTATGGTGGTGGGGATGCCGTACCCCCTCAACAGCTGCCACCCACTTCTACTCCGTAGTCGGCAAACACGTACGAATGTCCCAGGACAAAGTTGAAGAGGTCCTCAGCTAGGGGACCCCTGTTCACAGGGAGGGCTACTACTACAGGGGCTTTAACAGATGCAACCGCAGGGTCATAAACCTCGTCAACCCCTTCTCCCATCAAATTCGTGTACACGTTAAAGGTTACAGCCGCGTCCGCTAGGCCCATTACAACATAGTAGGCGGCCTGGGAGGCACTGTCAACAAGCACAACCCCTCCATCACCAACCTTCTTCAAAACGGTCTCCTCCAGCCCCAACTCCTCCAAGAGCTCCCACGCTAAAACTCCAGCCGTAACATGCTCCGGGTTGCCTAAAGCCACAACTACATCATCCCTCAGAAGCGCGTCCCTAAGGCTAGACACCCCCAGGGGGTTTCCCTCAGCCACGATCAGCGCAAGCCTTATACAGCCAACCACCTCAAAGTAATCCTCGTCGAGCAACCCCTCCTCCAAACCTTTAACGGCGAACTCCCAGCCATCGCTTACATAAAGATCTCCACTTCCCCTCAGCTCCAGCTGGGCCAGGACGAAACCGCTACTACCATAAACATACGACACCTCAACCCCCCGCTCCTGAGAGAAGGAAGATAGAATCTCCTCTAGAGGCTTCTGAAGAGTCCTGTCAGCAAACACCACAGCTTGAACACTACCATCGCTATAGAACACGGTAAATGCGACTGCAGTAACCAACGAAATAGAGAGCAACAGCAACAAGGCAAAAAGCAACCTTGAAACCGGCATTCACCAAGTCACCTGAAGACCCTAGCTCTCCACCAGCTCGTTACAGCTACCATCACAATAGGGTGGACTCTTAGTCCTGCCACACTCACAATACGGCCTTTTAGACGGTAGTTTGATGCTTTTCAACAAAAGACACCATCATGGAAATAACCAGAGGAGAGACAATAAAAATTCCCATAGGCCAGGTGTTAGTGAGGGGGGCCCGTAGCTCAGCCAGGATAGAGCGCCGGCCTCCGGAGCCGGAGGTCCCGGGTTCAAATCCCGGCGGGCCCGCCACATAGAACTAATATCAGTGTACTTGCTTATTGAGCAACGGGTTGGCTGGGTGAATGAATAATAGGTGTTAGGATTAGATATTCTATATTCTTGGGTGTGTAAAGTGCCTATAACTGTTAGGGCTAGATATGAGAAGGGCGTGCTTAAGCCGTTGCAGGATTTAAATTTAGAAGAGGGAGAAGAGGTTATTGTGATCGTAAAGAAGAAGCCCAATATAGATAGGTTTGTGGGGGTGCTTGGCAAGGCCTCGGCCGGAGAGTTAAGAGCGTATGAGGAGGAGGTATACGCTCCTTGATCTTCATTGATACAAACATCTTCTACAACATTCTCTATGAGACAGAGCTTACTCCTAAAGCCAGGAAAGCTATCGATATGCTAGTGGAGCCGGTAATATCTGTGATTGTTTACAACGAGCTAGTTCATGTTACATTCAGGGCTTATGCAAGACGCAAGTACGGAATAGTCAGCTATCAAAAGTTTAGAAAGTTTTTTTGCAGAGAGAGGAATAGATGCGTTTAAAGAACCAATGGAGAATATTCACCAGCTTCTTGAGGAGCTGGATGTAAAGATATTGAAGGATTATCAATCAGTAGATGATCTTAGAGAAGCTATCATGAATTATAGGCTTTTGCCGACCGATGCACAGATAGCAATAACATGCAAACATCACGATATAACAACCATAGCAACATTAGATGAAGACTTTAAACGAATACCATGGTTAAAAACAATACCATAACTACTTACTTAAGAATCCTAAAGAGGCATACTGAGAATCGTAACAAGTTAGTAAAGCATGCATGTTAGTAGGCGTTTGACAGTACATATTCGGTAGCCATAAGGGGGATTTTAAAGTAATTAAAACCTGGAAACCTAGCAAAAATTGAATTCGCTGCAGGATCAGCTCTATCGATTTTCTCCTATAGATACCGCGAGATTTACTCTAAGTATTATGACTCTCCTAAAAGTTCTCTTAAATTCACTCAAGAGCTTTTTCCCTTTTTGGTGTGCTTTGGCAAGCTTTGATACAGTTTCGTAAATGGTAGTGAGCTTAGTAGCTCTCTTGGTGATTGTTACTCCTTTAAACTCCTCCTATGTGACTTAGCATATTTACCTTCAAAAGAGGATATAAATGACTTATTTCAACATTTAAATCCGAGCTACCACATAGGAAGAATTATGATCTGAGTTAGTACTATTTTTGGGTTTATATGTCACTCGCAGGCTTAAGATGTTGCATTATTATCAGCTGCACATACCATTGCGGATAATCACATGGAAGTACATGTTGCATTCTATCATGGAATGATGTAACATGGGCATTTATATCGCTGTTCTGCGGAGCCGGAGGTCCCGGGCATGAAACCCAGGCGGGCCCGCCAGCAAACACCGCAAAACCAACACAGACATGCCACAGAGAATATATCGATAACCGAGGCCTCAGAGAGGCGCCGAGTCTATCTCAGGATAGATTATCAGGAGTGATTCTATTATTGCTCTAGAAGCTTACTGTGTAATTTTGATTGAATTTCCTCTATGGTTGCCTCTCTTACAAAGATCGAGTTTATTTTTAGTCTTTTGGCTTGGTCTGCCATGCCTTTGTCGTCGGTTATGAGTAGGGAGTCTGTGAGGAGTGCAAGTTAGGAAGTAGGTGTCGAAGCCGGATGGAGCGGTTGTTAGTGCTACTTCAAGAGCTTTATCATATATTATATTCTCATCAATAATTATGAAGGTTTTGTTTAGGCTTTCTAGGACTTCCAGCACTTGTTCTCTCGACAACCCGCTCCGCTTCAATACTGACGCGACCTCTATTGTGCCAGCCTTCGGGAAGAACACCTTATAGTTTCTCTCTTCTAGTAAGCGTAGTATCACGCGTATCTCATCACGCGTTCTAATCTCCCTCTCGTATATGTCCCTTCGCAGATATCTTGGTGGGACTAGGATGCTCTTGGCTACTACGCTTGTGTCGAGTACAACACTATCCGTATAGCTTCTTGCCACGCTTGCGAACCTCCTCTAAAACCTCGTCTACACTCCGCTCGGCCTCAAAACTCTCGGATAATACTAGTTTATAGAAGCTCTTATCCCTTACAACAACGACTAACTCCTCTCCCTCCCTAAGATCAACGGGTTCGAGAGGCTTCAGTACACCCTTCTCATATTTTACTCTGATAGCCTTAGACAAGGTAGCCGCCCCTAATCTAATAAGTAAGGTCAAAGCCTCTAAGCCTTTACCCCAGCATGTTGCAAAATTATCAACCAGGAGAAGCAACGCGTCTTATCATTCGAGAGTATATGTTGCATCCTGTCATGCACTCATGCAACATGTGTTTATAAGTCCCGAGTCTCCGGAGCCGGAGGTCCCGGGTTCAAATCCCGGCGGGCCCGCCACAAACTTCATAATTTTCAACTCTATTCTTGGATGCTCAGTATTTCCTAGAATTAATTATTCTGCATTGTTTGATCTAACTATTGGGAAAAATTAAGAAACTTCTCAGGTTATTGTACAAACATGGTGAGGATTACGCCTATAAAATGCGGAGTTTTTGTGGGTTTCCCGTCTTGTATTATAGTGGGTAGAAACTGATGGAAGGGGGGGATCCTGCGGGGCATCTAGCTTTAGGTAGACATGGTGGTATCATGTGGCTGCTAGGTGTTTCTGGGTCTTATTACCAGCTTTCTCTCCCATTCCCTAAATGTTATCTCGTATGCCTCGAAGAAGCCTTGACGGCCTAGTAGGGCTATATCTGAGGCTATGTATTCTGTGAAGGCTACCGGGATAGTAATGCTTCCCAGTCCTTCTACCATTATCCTTACCCGCTTTTTAATGTAGGCTCTAACGTAACCCCCTACTCCTGCTAGGTACACTTGCTCGGCATCGTCTAAGTCTATCCCAGCGTCTTCGGCTACACCCGTGTGGAAGAGGCTTACGGTGGCACCACTATCTACCAAGGCGTAGATAACAGTCCTCTCCCTGCCCTCGATTACTACTGGTATAATAGGGTAGTACCTCTCCCGATACATGGTATATGGAAAGACTTTCTCTTTCGGATTAGCCTTACCCTTTCTCATAACTAGAACCTCCAGGGGCACGGCCAGTAGATGTTGTGGGATGCTTAGACGACGAGTAAGTCGTGGCTTGGAACCTTAATCACTCCGTACTCGTCTCTCTTGAAGCCTTTCTGTGCCATTATTTCGCGTAGCTCTTTTAGACTCCTAGCCCAGGCAACAACCCGCCCATCAACTATAGCTGCCCAGTAGCCTGGCTGAACCTTGTCTAGCTCGCCGGGCCTAATAGGCTGGACAGCCCTCTTTAGAGCAGCGCTCAAAACACTAACACCCCAGATACAAGGAGGTCAAAGTAACTAAAATATCCGATATCCCAGCATGCTTATCCTCAATAATTCTTCTTCTTATCTAGGCTCCTATACCTAGTGCATGTACATACTGATGCCTATGTAATACACATATTTACTATGCATATCACCCCGTATTCCTTAAGTTCATCAGGCAAGCTTTACCAACTAGCCCCAATGTGTCAATCTAAACATCCCTTAAGCCTCACGCCCACGTCCAAATATGTTGAGTTTCCCGGTCCCACCAGCTCAAGAGTTTCTAGTACCCTTCCCTCATGCCCTTAGTAAATTTAGATTAACAATTCTGCTAATACTTGCATAACTTTAGAACATTTTAGAAGTGTCCCACGCATCACCCTACAAGGTATAAATGAGTTATGGAATGTCTCGAACTACCATCAAGTCCTGGGACATTTCTTTATAAGTACCGGCCTCGGAGCCGGAGGTCCCGGGTCCGCGAATCCCCGCGGGCCAGCCGCAGCACCCACAAAACAATCACAAATCACGATAGAGAATATATCGATAACAGAGACCTCAGAAAGGCGCCGATCCTTTAGCCAGCAGATTATCAGGAACGATTCTATACATAGGTCTAGAAGCTTAGGGTATAACCTTTAGCCACGGCACTCTCCTGAAGTCCTCGTCAAAAGTTAGAATAGTGTCTATACCGTAATGCTTGCAGGTTAGAGTTATTTGAGCGTCATTGGGCAAAAGCTTATAATCTAGAAGAGTTTTGATATAATCTTGATTGTTGAAATAATCGCCTATTATCTCGACATCTAGATCCTTTAGTATTGAATCTATGAGGGTTATCACTTTGTTCGGATATCCCTGTTGTTTGATTAGTTTTCTTAAACTGTATTTCCCCTTGATTTCCCCTTTCTGTTTGTAGTATTCGTAGGTTGCAACGTATATTGCTTCGTTTACTGCTACGCCTGAAATAACGAATTTCCAGTCGCTATATCTCTCTATGGTTTGTTCTGCCAGGTCGCTTTTCTCGGTTTCGAGGAGTATGCTGAGGATTATGCTCGTGTCGATGTAGGCGGTTTTCATTGTGTGTGGGCCTCTTCCTCAAGCTCTAATAGTTCCTTGATTGAGGATTTCCCGAGGGCTCCTCGATACTTCTTAAGGACTTTCTTAATGTCGCGTTTAACTGTTACTACTACTTCCTCGCCCTCCTCAAGATCCAAAGGCTCGAGAGGCTTTAGCACTCCCTTCTCATACTTTACACGGATAACCTTTGACATGGCACAGCCCCCAACTAATAAAAGGGTTTAGACCCCTAAGCCTTTACCTCTAGATAATTGCATTACTATCGCAGTTAAAAATCACATAAGAATATCTATTGTGAGTGCATGTTGTATGTCTTCATGCACCCGTGCAACATGGGTATTTCTCCCGGGTTCAAACTCGCGGCGGGCCTTCTAGATAAGTATCTCTATATAGGTTCTCTGTTGCTTTCTGACTCACATCAATATTTGTTCATAGTAATCAGATTTTCTCTGTAGTATTTAGCACGACAATTTCTCGAAGAACCTAATGTAAATTTTAAGTTAAAGACGTGGGTGATCTTCAACCTACAACCTAATCACTTCTTTTGTTCAAAGTTTTTATCCGTGTAGATTCCCGAGACATAAATGTAACCTTCGCTATAAACAGCGTCATCAACTACAGCGACCCTGCCATAGGAGGACGACGCTATACTAAAGCTTCTGTATCCTATGAGGCTGCATTTCCCATCGAACTCGGCTATAATGACAGGGTTGAGAAAAATAATTGCCGTCATTAGGATCTACGTTCTCAACAACGGACACCACAAAAGCCTTATCGCCATCATGGGTGAGAGCAGCCCCAGAGAAGGAGAAACCTGGGCTATAGCCCGTCTTCAACTTCTCCATAGTCAAGCTGTTATCACACTTCAATTCGCCACCACTAGTGAAGGCAGCCACACCCAGGACGCCAGCATTACTAGTTATTTCCGAGATCATCGTCGGCTACAACACCCGGGAACTGCTGGTAATGAAGCTATCGGCTGACACACTGGATATAGTAGACTCGATAACCCTCAGGCTCTCCGAAGCCAGAGAACCCTATACCACGGGGATAGACGCTGTCTCGACACTCTACAACAGAACTGGCGACAGCGGCAATAAAGGGCTGATAACGTTGGCTCTAGACTCGTCCACTATGCAGCCCCTCTGGTCCTCACTAACCATACCAACCGGTCTTGAAACCAGTCAGGCAGTGGTCACGGGAGTCAAGCCATCTGGGGAGGCGTTGCTAACAGTAGGCTCTTTATTCCAGGGGATGTATTATGACCCCGTCTCTTCCACAGGCTTCATAACTGTCCATGAGCTACACAGTGGAACCCTTGCTGCAGCATACACAGTAGGATCCGGAGTGGGAGTGATGCTCCAGGACATAGCTGGCGGGGAGGATAGCATGGTGGTAGCCGGTAAGTGGCTACCAGGCTCTGGACAACCCTGGCTCCAAGAATCTTCAGCTAGCGCCGAGGCTATTGAGGAGGGTGGTATAGCGGTTACCAGCATAACCCATTCTAGCCTAACACAGCCGATAAAAACGGGTGAAGAACTAACGGGAGGTTTGGACTTGGATGACAAAACAGGTGATGTAGAGACGAACCCAGTAAGCTTGGAGAGCCACTCGCTAGTCATGTTAAGCTTAAAAATCGAAGAACTTGTAGAGAACCCCACAGATGTAGCACTACCCACTAGCACGGAAACGGGTATTACAATAGGCCTACCCCAGGGAACGACGAAAACAGGAGGGGAAACTAACAGCCAGCCGCCAGAGGTAACAACTGGTGAAACGGCACCAGAAGCTAGTATAACATCAAGCAATGGAGGCTTGGCCATGGAGCTTTTAGAGGCCAGGAGCAGCCTTCTACTAGTTGTAATAGCTGTGCTGATAGTGTTTCTTTTAGCTGTAGTAGTAAGAAAGTAACACGCTAAGGCACCAGGATCTTACCGCCAATAGAGCGGGGTGTCACAATGTACTATTCCACTGTCCCTTCCGAGCCCTAACCAGCTTGTTTTATTAAACTAGTGGTTTTGGTTATTTTCTAGATCTGGATCAGCGTGTTTAACAATACTGGTTTCCGCTAGCACGCTCCCAAGGGATTTTTTGATGATTTCGAATATAACTTGCTCTACGAAATGCTTTGTTATGCAGAACTCGCAGGGCTTGAGCCTCTCGGCTATTTTAACCAGATCCTCCCCCCTTGTAGCCATGAGTTTTTCAACCAGCCTCCTGACATCTTCCTTCACCTCCTCAGCCATCTCTTCGATTAGCCTATCGGCCTCCGGGTCTCCAGTGTAGGCGTAGTACCTGGTGTTAGCAACGTACTTGTACGTTCGTCCAACCTTCGTTAGCTCTACGAGGCCGCTATCCTTAAGTATAGAGAGGTGGTATCTTATAGTGTTGGCGGTCTTAACAATACCCCTCTCCCTAAGGCTTCTAGCAATCTCCTCAACACTCATAGGCCGCTCGTGAAGCATCTCCAATATCATAATCCTAAGCTCATCACTAAGCGCTTTAGCCTCCTCAAGCCTAACCGGGATTAGCCTCCTCACCCCGCCGCCTAGCCTTAAACCCTTCTCATCCAAACACACCACCCCCCAGATAATAATGCTTCCTAGGACGCTTTCACACCATCATACTCAGGCACAACAATAAACTAGATGACAGCGCGTCAAACCCCCCCGTATTTACTATTGATTACAAAGATTTATAAAAAGAACCGGATCGCATATCCCACAGTCCACTAGTCCGGGTAATTAGTTTGAAAACTTTAAGACAAATACCTGTAGACGAATATTGCCAGCAGCACTATTAATAGTGCTAAGCCAAACCAGCTGACTCTGCTGATTGGGCTTGTTTCTGTAACGATTTTTATGCTTGTTGTAGTAACTGTCTCCACCTCCAGTTCTGTATGGGTTGTAGGCAGATATTCTGTTTCTATTAGTGTAAGTGTATCTCTATGCGTCCTGACCTCGGTCTCTACATGGGTAATGGTTTCTGTGAAAGTCTGGGTTTCGTAGTTAGTAGTAGTTATAGTCTCAGTAGTCTTCAGAACATCAGTTTCTGTTACAGTCTGCGTTATAGTTATAGACTTAGTCTCAGTCTTTGTCTCTGTAACATTGTTGGTGACAGTGGCTGTCACTGTCTCTGTGACCGTCTCGGTATCCGTAACAGTATTAGTATTTGTGATAGTCTCCGTAACAGTACTGGTAACAGTATTAGTGGTTGTTTCGGTTTCTGTAATAGTGGTCGTGGCTGTCACGGTTACTGCATCAGAAGGTAGATACACGTTTTCCAGTTCGTAGTATGTTCCGTCAAGAAACGACTTATACCAGACCACTATAGAGTCAACAGGTTCTTGCACATTTATAACAAGGCGTGTCTTTGGGGGCACTTTGATATCAAAAGTCTGTAAGCCGGAGGAACTATAGAATAAGCCTATCAATAGATTGAGGCTCAGAGGATTCAAATTGTATACATCAATATTCAAGGATCCGTCATCCAAGTAGTTTACATAGACGTAGACGTTAGGAGACGGATCTGCTATCGCATCCACCAGTTTATCAACCTCTCCTCGAATATAATCGTCGTACAGCGGCCACTGACATACTATGTGGGCCGGCATTTCTATCTTGAGTATTCTATACAGTTCGCGTGAGGCTTCTTCCAGTGTCTCCTCGGGAATGTTAAGTTCGTCATTTAGAAAAACGGGAAGCTTATCAAATACGAACTCCAAAAATGTAGTGTAAAATTGCTTCTCTACCTCGCTCCATGGAGATCTAGTATAGCCTTCGGGCAACCCGTTTATATTTTCTATTACATATCTAACCGCGTCTACTACAGTCAAGTTCTCGTTTTTTAAAGAAGATAGCTGCATTATGTAGTAGTTTATTACTAATAATGCAGTGGCACCAAACATATATGGGTCTTCACCTTTTGCCATGTTACATATCCAATCCCTTTCTACATAAGATCTCGTTTCCTCCGGGAAATACTTCATACCAAAGTCCCACGAGGTGAACTCAGCCCCACCCTCCAACAGAGTATAGGGATTAGGAGAAGTGTATGGAGCTGAAAACCAGGAGTGAGCTAGCTCGTGTATAGTGATTACAGCATCCTCATATAGATATCTATTTCCCTCTTTCATATAGGATACGCTTCCGAAGTTGTGGGCACCGTTATAATGTCCATAGGGGTCTGGAACATCGTTGGATGTTAACACGAATATCGTTGGATCAAATATTGTTTCTCCATATGCATCCCTCAATGTATTAACCAGGCTCAACCCCTCTGAAACTACCTCTAATACATCGGGATCTACACGAGTATCGTAGATTATATCTATACCTTCAAAACTTTCCCTTTTAAACACGTCGGGGGAGTAGAGTATTATAGGCTCTTTCCAACTTAAAGCGTCAAAGCTACTAAGCATATATACAGGTTTGACGTCTCTAAAACTGACTAGAACGCTATTATCATCGCGGTTTATGCTGAACCTTTCAAGGCCTAGTGCGAGCCTGTATGTTTGAGAAGTCGTATCGTCAAGCTTGAAGAGCACTGTTCCCTTTTCCCAAACTACTCCTCTTATCGCGTTCAGCACACAGGGTTCACCTGTATCAGGATTTATAAATGAATACAGGTTTACGAAGGCAAATTCTTCCGTCAATGTGCTATATGCCCAGCTGTTGAACTCCGCTTTACATTTAACCGTTTGGCCCTCATAGACCGTTATGTAAGGTTTTTTACCGTCATAGCTAATTAGCAGTGTTACGTCCGGTTCAGAGGTATAGCTGGTTGCGACATAAAAGATACCGGTGTTTAATAACAGGATTATTAGGAGCGTGAGTATTAGTGTGTTTGAAGTGGAAAACACATGTCTAGCGGAATTATACAAAACCATCCCCAAAATTCAGATTTCTCTAATGTAGATAAAAGCATTAAAATTCATTATCATCTATATTATCCCTACTTTATCTTCCTAAAGCTCTAATCGCAAGACTTGTTACACAATAATTCTCAATGTCTTAAGCATGGATACCTTAAGGTGAGTAGGCATAATTAGCCATGCTATCGGTAGGATGCTGTTTCGGAGCCACTGCTATCCTGGGCTAGTTTCTTCACTTCTTCGAGAGCCTCTACTGCGTGCTTCTCAGCGTTCATTAACCCTCTAATTATTTTGGCTATCCTCCCCTCTTTGTCTATCACAAAAGTTACCCTATCCGCGAACCTAATTGGTCCTAGGACTTTGAGCACTCCAAAAGATTTACACGCTTCGCCTTCAACATCGCTTGCCAGCCTGAACCTGACACCGTACTTCTCCGCGAACCTCCTGTTCCTATCTGGAGGGTCTGTAGACACTCCTATGACTTCAGCTCCCAGCTTCTTGAACTCCTGATAAATCCCGTTAAACCCTATAGCCTCCCGCGTGCAGCCCGGTGTAAAAGCCTTCGGGTAGAAGTAGAGGACAACAATTTTTCCTCTCAGCTGGGAAAGTCTAAGGGCAGATCCGTCGATGAGCTGTATCTCAATATCGGGTGCGGGGTCGCCAACGTTGAGCATTAGATGCTCTACTAGTAGTTGAGAGGCAGGGTTTAATTTATTATGCATCGGTATATAGTGTATACCGCTTGAGTCCTACGCCAGTTTTGCCTAGACCCTTTAGATGCTGCGGCGATATATGCATGATGGGGTTACAGTCCAGCCAGCATTTATACAGTGTCATGTTCTTGATATGACGTAGAGTATAGAGACGCCAGCAAGGCTGGCCACCGTGATTGCGGCTAAAGGCGCGGCAAGCTCTACCCCATAGCCCTCGCTAGCTAGCCTGTAGTAGGTTGCTGTGGCTATAACCCCCTGTACTAGGAAGAGGGCGGCGAGGACTATCATCGCCTTTCCCACTGGCGTGTGGCTTATCCTCCCATAATTGGCTGCCAGAAGGATGGCTAGGACGAGCTGTGCAATAGCCGCTACCAGTGCTATAGCCCACAGAGGGTTCATAGCCTGACACCCACCTTCCTTATGGAATCTTCAATAACGCTCCAATGTCTCTCAGCCAGGCTTGTGAGTGCATACGGAGCTCCATATCCCTCGTAGAGCCTAGCTATAAGCCCGTGCCTAGCAAGGACCTCCAGGTGGTGTAAAACCGTCCTATAATTCAGGCCCAACTCCTGTGATAACTGGTGAGCATTCCTCGGGCGCTCCCTTAGCAACCGCAGAATCTTGGCTCTAGTAACCCCGCCTCTACTACCCTCTATAAGCCATCTCACAAGGAGGCCAACGCCGTCCACACTACTAGACACAGAGGCACCCGCCCCCTGGGCGTCTCTGCTAGAGGCCTGACAACCCATGTTAAAGAATAAGGCCTAGACATTAATTAATAGGCCCTTGAGCCCCGTCTAGAATCGCTAATCCAGTAGTGATTTTGCCAGCTTTTCCGCCAGTGGCTAGTTTAGTTTACCAGATGTTTTTGGCGTAGGAATTTGTATACAATTTGTATACAAAGTTGGGAAATTGCTATACCAAGGCTTGGTTTAATAGGTGTTAAACGTGGGTGCCGTGGGCGTGGCATCTGTTAGTACGAGGTACGCTTTGGTGGGCCTGTTAGTAGCGGTCATTGCCATAGTGGCTATAGCTTACTTATACCTTGGTGGAGGCGGCTATGGGGGGCAGGAAACTACGAGCCCTGGAGAGGAGGCCACGGGGGCTGGCGGGGGTACTGTCGTTAAGGTGGAGTTGTACGAGTGGGGTATCAAGATTGAAAAAACTACGTTTGAAGCCGGGGAGAAAGTAGTATTCGAGGTTGTTAACAAGGGGAGCTACACACATGCATTCGAGATTGAAAACGATGATATAGGATTCGAGGTTGAGACGGAGAATCTAGCGCCCGGCGAGTCTGCCAAGCTTGAGGTCGTGTTCCCCCAGCCTGGCGAGTATGAAGTATACTGCCCGATCGACGGGCATAGAGATCTCGGTATGGAGGCGTTAATAACTGTCAGTGGCTGACCGCCCAATCAATCGGCTCTATGCGAAAGCGCAACTTTCTAATAGTCTCAGACGCCCAAGAGTTTAACCGTGGATTTTTGGGATCACACAATCTTGACGGAGCTCGACACCGCTTTAACGTTCACTCTCACCCTGCTGCCGCCAGGTGCTCCAGCATCTTTTTTAACTTCAAGCCTGGAAAGCCTCGCTACCTGCTCCTCAATGTAGTAGGTCTTGTCCCCCTCGAACTCAATTGTCACCCCGCTTGACCTCGAATCCACATCTATCCAGTACTCCCCCCTGATGGTCGGTGTGATAGCCAGCTTCACACCGCTGGAGTCAGCCTCAACATATACTCCGCCACCCGGTTTTATCTTCGATCTACCCTTCACACCGCTGGAGTCAGCCTTCACGCTAACATAGTCTAACGGGGTATCCACGGCTTCAATGACGACACCACTGGAGTCGGCTATAACGGCGAGGGCCTCCAGGGGTGCCTCAACAGTTACCGAGGCGGAGTCTACCCGCAGCCTTGCGATAAGCCTGCCCCTCTTCTCACCGAACCCTAGCTCCACGTTTCCCCCGGGGCTTCTAAAGCCCCTGATTGATAGGCTCCTCCCCTGGATCCCGGTTATCCGGACCTCCGATGAGTCCGCCTCAACAATTAGGAGTATATCCCTGTCGAGGGTCTTCTCCAAGCCAAAACCGATTCTGCGGCCGCTCCATGGGGCTACCCCTCTCCCGATAATACCCCTTAGCATGCTCCTTACGACACTTCTTAAGCCCCTAAGAGGCGTTGTAGAGGCCCTACCCATCTTATCAACACGCTCTCCGCCGCCCACCATATCCAGACCACCCTCACCTCCCATGCTTACTCCTCCTTCTCTCAGGCCTGGCCAACACTGGGGGGCGAACCCTGGTTAAGCCAGCTAAGCCGGGTAGTCTCATGCTGTTTACAAATCTCTCATACTCCTCTGAGAGCTCTCTAGCAAGACTCTTTGGAAGCATTCTGGTTTTCCTCTTGAACTGTATTTTAGACACGGTCCTCCACAAGCCAAGCCTTATCCTGAGCCTGATGTAGACAACGCCTAGCCTGACAATCAGCCCTAAAGCTCTTATGGTGAGTAGCACAGCCGACACCAGCCTCCTAGTCCGTTGCAAGACTTATCACCATCCTCCTGCCCCGCCTCTCAACCCTTACAATGCCCAGTCTTTCGAGAACCCGCAAACGCTCTCTTATAACTCTCCTCGAGGCTGTCCCCCTAAGCCTCCTAACCTCCCTCTCCAAACCCCTCAGCGTTGTAGGCCCGTTGACTGCTAGGACCTCAACTATAGCCCTAGCTATACCATCGTCAGCCATACGCTGGTCTACACGGGACACAGCCTGAGCCACCCTCCTCGCCGTGGAGATCGCCTCGTGTATGGGTAGTGTGAAGGCCGTTGCAATCTCGGCCGCTATCCTCGCCTCACGCCCTCCAGCACCAGCCATCTCCTCAATCCTCCGCAGGCGCTCCAGGACCTCGGCGAGGAGCCTCTCAATCCGCTCCAACCTTTCTTCAAAGCTCACACCGCCGCTGCCCTCCAGCCTTGTAAGCCCCTAGTTTCCCTGAAGGCTGGATAACCTAGCCCTCTCCGGCTTCCTGCAGCTCCCCTTTAGCCAGCTCCCTGAGTATCTTAGCTATGTTTAGAGACTCCATCCTCATCCTAAAGTACTCCCGAGTAAACTCCTCCACCATCTCCTCGGGCATGCCACTATCCCTCAGCTTCTTATAGAACGATGCCACCTCCTCACCGAGCTTAGCCCCATCCATGACCGAGAGGGCAGTCTTCAAAATGTTCCCCAGCGGCTCCTCCAGATTCTTTATAAACTCCGAGACTGCAGCTAACACCTCCCTAAGCTCCTCAACATCGCTGCGAGAGTCCTCCTGCCCGTGGGAAACCTCGACCTCAACCTCCCCCTCCCCGGGGTCTGGGAAAGTATCTTTAACAGCCTCCCTCGCCTCCATCCTCTTCTCCTCATCCATCCGATCCACCCCAGCGTTCCAAACGTAGTCTATAGTTGGTTCTCTCTATATCTACTTTAGACATATCAAGTGAACCATTTCAGCCCTCAAACATGCTAACCCCCTCTTCTGGGCGAGAGACGTCGAGGCCAGGGTAAGACCGGATAGGCTGTTTCCCTGGGGCCGGGTGCTTCCGATAAATGTTTCACCACATGGATGGCGCAATTATGGTGGTTTCTAATACAGAGTGTTAATTGGTCGCCAGGTGCGTTTGCATTGGTCAGTCGTTTACTGTGTAGCGTCGATGTAGGCACGTCTGGGGTTAGGCTGAGTGTGTACGGCGAGGACCTGGGGCTGGTGGCCAGGTATTCCAGAGAGCTCCCCCTCATCCTTGGAGGGGGGAGGGTTGAGCAGGATGCTACGGTTCTCATTGGTAGAGTTAGGGAGATGCTGGAGAAGGCGGGTAGGTCGGGGTGCAGCGTGGTAGGCTTGTCTGTATACAGGGGTTCTGTGGTTGCCTGGAGGCGTGGTGAGCCGCTGGGCGGTGTGGTTACCTGGATGGATTCCCGGGGGCTGGAGGAGTACTCGAGACTCCCTCCCCTTGCCAGGCTGGCCTCGAAGACACCTGTGTTGGGGAAGGCCTTACAGCCTGGGTCCCCGGCGCTCGTGATTAGGCGGCTATGGCTTAGCCACCCCGGCGCCAGGGTTTGGAGTGTTGACGGTTTCCTTTCAGACTTGTTAACCGGGGAGTTTACAAGCGACCCAGGCCAGGCCGCCCTAACAGGCCTGATAAGCCCCTACAGCCTCAAACCCCTAGCCTCCGTCATCCGGCTCCTAGGCTTGGGGGGGCTGGAGCTGCCGAGGCTCCACTTCCACGATACCCCTCTATCCCGTGTTGACGGTGTGGCTGTGGGGCCTATGGTTGCCGACCAGCAGGCGGCTTCAATAGGGCTGGGGTGCCTGAGGGCGGGGTGCGCCAAGGCCACTCTCGGCACCGGGCTCTTCATAGACGCCCCCCTTGAGGGTGGTCTGCCGCTCTTCACCGGGGATCTCATACCCGTGGTTAACCTCGCCCTCCCCGGGAGGGTGTGCTACGGTCTCGAGGGTTTCGCCGCCGGGGTTGGAATGGTTTTCGACGCCTTCGCCAGAGTACTAGGCGGGTTCGGGGTGCTGGAGGAGAAGGCTCTAGAGCCGGGGGACCCCGCGCCGGTAGTGCCCGTGCTCGCCGGGTTGAGGACCCCATATAGGCCCCTCCTACGTGGCGCTGTCCTCGGGGTTTCGCCCGGCTTTACCGCCGCCTCCCTTGCGAAGGGTCTTATACTCGGCACGCTGCTTACCCTCCTCACAATATACAGGGAGCTAGCCGGGAGAGTGGGGGGGTTTCGGGAGCTCAGGATTGGGGGAGGCCTCTCCAGGCTCGGACTCCTAGCTTCCTCCATAGCCTCCGCCGTAGGAGTCAGGGTGTATAGGAGCGTCGACTATAACGACTCGGCCCGCGGCGCCGCCCTAGTGGCTGGCTATGCATCCGGCGTGGTATCTAGGCAGGACCTTCTAAACCCTCCCGTCAGCCTAGTTGAGGTGGAGCCCCTGGAGGGGCTTAGGCTGAGTGGTGTTGACGCTTGGCTCGGCTTGGTGGATGCCCTGGCCTCGAAAGACTTCTGGAAGAGGTTGGAAGAGATCCGGAGGTCGAGCTGGGAGAGATAGCCACTCCCGAGGAGGTTGTACCCGAGTTCAGCAGGTGGCCCAGGCCGCTGGACATGTGGCCCCTGTGGCTGCTCCTCCTCGAGAGGGGCTACAGGCCCCGGGCCGTCGTAGCCAGGCCGAGGAGTAGGATGGCTGTCGAAAGGATTGTGGAGGCAGCCGCAGCATCCGGCGGCTGCCTGGTTCCCCGGGGTGGCGGTTCAAACGTCGTGGGCGCCTCACCCCCCATCGGCTGCTGCCTAGTACTAGACCTGACGGGGCTGGACAGGGTAATCTGGTTCAGCGGCGAGGACCTGGCGATCCATGTGGAGGCTGGGGCCCGTGTCTCCCAGGTGGAGGAGTGGCTCAACACCAGGGGGTACACCCTAGGCTACCACCCCCAGTCGGAGAGGCTGGCTACAATAGGAGGCTCAATAGCCATGCTCGGCTCCGGCGCCCTGGCCCCGGGGCTGGGTAACATAGAAGACATTGTTCTATGGCTGGACGCGGTAATACCGGGTCTGGGGACCGTCACGCTAGGCTCCCGCAATAGCCCCCGGGGCTGGGAGGGGCCGGGTGTTAAACACCTTCTCATAGGGTCTGAGGGCTCCCTGGGAGTCATAGTATCCGCGGGGCTCAAGGTCAGGCCGCTGCCAGAGTTCACAGCCGCCGTAGCCTACAGGCTCCCAGGCTTCCGCGAGGGTCTCAAGGCTGCTAGAAGGCTCACACTATGGGGTGGCGTCAGGCTCCTGAGGCTCCTAGACCCCAGTGAGGCTGGCCTGCTCTACGGCGTCGACGGCGCGGTTCTCATGGTAGAGTTTGAGGCTCCCGACAAGGGGCTGCTGGAGGCTATGGAGGGCTATGTTGAGAAGGTCGCGTCGGAAAGCGGCGGTTCGAGGGTCGAGGGTGTCTACGAGAGGTGGGCTAGGGCGAGGTACATGTACGACGAGCACTTCAGACAGCTCTGGAGCGCCGGGCTGTGGGTCGACACTATAGACACCGCGGCACCCTGGAGCAGGGCCGAGGAGCTTAATAGGAGCCTCATAGAGGGGCTCTCCCGCGTTCCCGGCGTCGTGGCCGTGACAAGCCACGCAGGCCACTTCTACACTGGAGGCGCCGCCCTCTACCACACAGTGGTTATGGAGAGGAGGCTAGACACCTACTGGAGGGTCTGGGCCGCGGCGGCAAGGACTGTGGAGCGCCTGGGCGGCTCCCTCAGCCACCAGCACGGCTGGGGACTGGTTAGGAAGCCCTATCTAGGCCTTCTCGGCGACAACTACAGGCTGTTCTGCCGGGTCAAGGAGACTCTTGACAGCAGCGAGGTCCTCAACCCCCACGGCCTGCCGTCGAGGTGCGGGAGGCTTGGACAGGTTTGACGTGGCGGTGGTGGGAGGCGGGGTTGTGGGCCTGTTCACCGCCCTAAACCTAGCCTGGAGTGGCTATAGCGTTGTGGTTGTTGAGGAGATGGAGAGGGTCATGGGGGGTGTCAGCGCCAGGAGCGCCAACGTCATACACGTCCTCCAAACCCCCTTCTCCAGCCTAAAATCTAGGCTATGCGTCGAGGGGAACAGGCTTCACTACCGTCTCTCACCCGAGCTAGGCTACAGGGTGGTCGAGGCTCCCCTGATACTCGCCTATAGGGAGAGGTATAAGGCGCCTGCTGCAGCCGCTGTTGCCAGGCTGCTCCCCAGGCTTATACCCAAGCCGTTGCACGAGCCGTCGGGCCCCGAGATTAGGGTTGCACATGTGAAAGGCCCCATGCTTAGGGACCTCGAGCCCGGGCTCTCCGACGATGTCCTGGGGGGTGTAGTAGTCCATGGATATGGAGTCGTAGATTACAGTGGCCTCTCCTCGAGCCTTGAGAAGAGGGTGCGGAGGCTGGGGGAGATACTTGTCTCCTCGCCACTCACCTCGGCGGAGGAGAGGAGCGGGTGGATGGTGCTAGAGGCGGGCGAGTCTACATTAGCTTCTAGGGCCGTCGTAAACGCGGCCGGCCTTAAGAGCCACCTTGTCGCCAGGCTTCTCGGCGATAGGGTTCCAGAGCAGACGCCGGTGAGGGGCGTGATGAGCCTCCACCGGAGGCCCAGGCTGAGGAGTATAGTGGCCCCGCTGGAGCTGAGGAGGGGCGAGACTAAGGGTGGGGGCGCGATACCTCAGGCTGACGGCAGCCTCCTATTAGGCCCAAACAACGCTGGCCCCACTGTAATCGGCGACGAGTCCTACACCCGCGAGGACCTGGAGTGGCTCCGGCTAAGGTTCCAACCCCTCCTCGCCGAGGCTGTGGAGGAGCCGGATAGAGTGGTTGTGGGTCTGAGGCCTGTAGCCCCCGGTAGAGACTTTTTGGTGGTGAGGGGGAGGGGGAGGGCTGTGCACCTGGTGGGCATCGAATCCCCCGGGCTGACCGCAGCCCCCGCCCTGGCCGTGAGGGTAGCCCGCGTGGTTGACGAGCTGCTGGGGGGGAGGCGGTGAACCCTCAAAAGGATGCTTCCAACCGCCCCCGCCCAGGTTCGGCTTCTAGAGACCGCTCAAATACTGGTTTAACCCCACATATACCTCGGTGCGGGTTTTGGAGAACGGCTTCAACCTCCTCCCGCCCGATAGGGCGGAGTCTATAAGGCTTATCCAGGTTTCCGTCAGGAGGCTTGCCGAAAAGTTCGGCTCTAAATACTGGATGGAGAGGGATGAGAGGAGGGAGTACCCCCTGGAGTTTGTCGAGGCCCTCGAGAAGGGTGGCTTCATGGCTGCCAACGTTCCTGAGGAGTATGGAGGAGCTGGCTACGGGCTTTTCGAGGTTGCTGCTATACTGGAGGAGCTGGCCGCCACAGCTGGGGGGACCGCTGCCTCCAGCTCGGTACACGCTGCCTACTTCAACGCCCATATACTGGCTAAGTATGGGGGCGAGAGTGTTAAGGCTAGGTATCTCTCGGAGATAGCCCGGGGTAGACTCAGGTTCCAGGTTTTCGCAGTGACCGAGCCGCACTCAGGCTTCAACACGCCCAGGATATCAACCTTCGCCAGGAGGGAGGGGGACTACTATATACTCCGGGGGCAGAAGATATTCATTTCGAGGCTTAGACACTCGGACCTCGGCATAGTGGCCGCCCGGGTGGTGCCATACGAGGAGGCGCCGAGGAAGACGCTGGGTATAGCCCTCTTCCTCGTCGACCTTAGGGAGGCCAAGGGGAGGCACCTCAGATTCGAGGATGTGCCCAACAACCTCAGGAGGTTTGTAGACACCAGCATAGTATACATCGAGGACCTCCCAGTACCGGCGGAGAACGTTCTCGGAGACCCTATGAAGGGGTTCTACATACTGATGGAGGAGGCAAACGCTGAGAGAGCCTTCATAGCGGCCCAGTGCGTCGGCTCAGGCAGGTGGGTCATCGAGAAGGCGGTGGAGTATGCCCGGGAGAGGATAGTGTTCCCCCCGGATCCCATAGCAAAATACCAGGGTATCCAGTACCCCCTTGCGGACGCGTGGCTGAGGCTTGAGGCTGGAGACGCGCTTAAGGAGAAGGCGCTCCACGCGCTGGAGTCGGGTGCAGAGAGGCGTGTGGCAGGCTACTACGCCAACGCGGCCAAGTATATAGCGTGCGAGGCCTGCTACCAGGCCGCTAGGATGGCTATGTGGACCATGGGGGGCTATGGGTATAGCGTGGAGATGGATGTTGAGAGGCACTGGAGGGGGGCGGAACTGTTCGCCGGGGTTGGCCAGGTGTCTCCACACATGATCCTTAACTTTGTTGCAACCAAAGTGCTGGGGATGCCCAGGTCCTACGGCGAGTAGGCTCCGGGTGGCAGCCGTGGCTGGACCTAGCTGGGCGGCCTGGGGCGAGGAGGGGCCGTACTTCGAGGACTTCAGAGTCGGAGACAGGTTCTGGAGCTGGCCATGCAAAACACTTAGAGAGTCCGACAACACGCTCTGGACGGCGGTTACAGGCGATTCGACACCTCTATACGTAGACAAGGAGTACGCAGGGAGGGCTGGACACAGGGATACCCCTATACACCCGGTTCTCGTCCTCGCCCTAACAGCCTCCCTAGCGGTTAGGTACACCAGCATTAACAGCATGGCGTTCCTCGGGGCGGAGTACATGAGGATACACAAGCCTGTCTACCCGGGCGACACGCTCTGCGTGGAGACGGAGGTAGCGTACAAGAGGGAGTCTAGGTCCCGGCCTGACACAGGCATTGTAGTCTGGGTGCATAGGGCGTATAGCCAGAGTGGCGAGCTTGTAGCCGAGGTGAAGAGGGCTAACCTGGTCTACAGGAGGGGGAGAGCCCCGAGGTGGTGGCCCGTTGGAGAGGGTGGCGGCAAGCCTTAGAAACAAGATAGTGGACCCCGAGGACGCCGCCCGCCTCGTACCCAGGGGCGGGGCGGTGGCTTTCGCCGGCATGGGGGGAACAGCATACTCCAAGGCATTTGTGAAGGCCCTGAAGGATAGGGCCGAGAGGGAGGGGCCTCTAGACCTAGCAGTGTACTCTGCGGGCACGACAGGCCCGGAGCATGAGGAGAGTCTCGCTGCAGCGGGTATCAGGAGGAGGATACCGTACGGGGCTTCCAGCCCGGCGACTAAGAGGCTTGTAAACGAGGGCGGGTTTGAAGCTTGTGACATGAGCCTCTATAAATACTCGAGGCTGCTGAGGCTAGGTGTCATAGGCGTGGTTGACGTAGCGGTTGTGGAGGCCACGGCTGTTTTTGATGATGGCTTAGTGTTGTCGAACAGTGTAGATGCCGCCCCAGCCATGGTGGAGGCGGCGGAGAAGGTGGTGGTCGAGGTTCACACTGCCAAGCCTGTACTACACGGGCTGCACGACATTTTCTACCCGGAACCGGGGAGAGGTGTGCCGCCTCTGGAGAGCGTGGCAGGCAGGCTCGGCAGCAGGCTACTCAAAATACCTTGGTCAAAGCTAGCGGCCATAGTACTCTCGAGGGAGGGCGAGGTGGGCAGCAGGCATTACCGGCCCCCAGACTCTATGGACGCGAGGGTCGCGGAGAACATAGCGGAGTTCCTAAGGGGGGAGGCCCAGAGAGACCCTCGGATCCGGGGCAGGCTCTCAACTCTACAGCCTGGAGCGGGGCTGGTAGCCACGGTGCTGGCGGACTACTCAGGCGACCTAGGCTTCCGGGTGAGGATATGGGGCGAGGTAGCGCCTATCCAGTGGGTCGCCAGGCTTGGGGAGAATGTTGAAGCCGTCTCCGCCTCGGTAGTCTACTCCGTCTCGGGGGACGAGGGGCTCTGGAGCTGGTTTTTCAGCGATTACGGGGAGCTGTCTGGAAGGCTCGTTCTGAGGCCCTATGAGGTGACTAACAGCCCCGAGGTCCTCACCAGGTTCTACCACATGGTCGTACAGCAGGCTATAGAGGTTGACATCTACGGCCACGCCAACGTCTCACACATAGACTCAAGACTCTACGCCGGGGTCGGGGGCTCCGTGGACCACGCATGGAGCAGTTATCTAACCATACTAGCCCTACCCTCCATAACCAGCAAGGGCATACCCAGAATAGTCCCCCTCACAGCCCACGTCGACTCGACGGAGCACGACGTTGACGTCATAGTTACAGAGCAGGGGTGGGCGGACCTACGGGGCCTGTCGCCCAGGGAGAGGGCAGAGTCGATAATAGACTGCTGCGCCCACCCTAGCTACGCCGATGGGCTTCGGAGGTACCTGGAGAAGGCTGGCAGGGAAGGGGGCCACCAGCCCTACAGCCTAGAGGCAGTCCTAGAGTTCATGAGAGAATACGGGAAGGGGGGTTGAGGGGGTTATGTGGAGGAGCATGCTATACGTCCCGGGAGTAGACGAGAGGAAGCTCCGTAAGTCGACTACGATTGAGGCCGACGCGGTTATCATAGATCTCGAAGACTCCGTGCCACAGGGCAGGAAGGAGGAGGCTAGGAGGCTCGTGGAGACGCTCCTAGGAGAGCTCGAGTGGGGGAGCGACGTCTGCGTGAGGATCAATAATCCGGCCAGCAGAGAGGGGCTCAGGGATTTAGCGGCTGTCACACGCTGGGAGACTGTCTCGTGCCTCCTCGTGCCTAAAGCCGAGGCCAGGCTAGACCAGGTGTACGGGGCTACTGGCAAGAGTTTAGTTGCTATAGTGGAGACGGCCCGCGGCCTGCTTAGGGTTGAGGAGGTGGCCTCTAGCGAGGGCCTCGTGGCCCTAAACTGGGGCCCCGCAGACCTGGCAGCGAGCCTGGGAGCTAGTGTGGACCCCCTGGACTCGGGGATCTACACGCCCATACTACGGCTCACCATAGCAGCGGCCGCGAGGGCATACGGTCTGGAGCCCCTTGACAAGGTCTACTTTAAGGTGGGGGATCTCGAGGGTCTGGGGAGGGAGTGTCTCGAGGCAAAGGCCCTGGGGTACAGCGGGAAGACCGTTATACACCCTAGCCACGTCCCCATCGCCAACGAGGCTTTCACACCCACGAAGGAGGAGGTTGAGAGGGCTAGGTTGGTGGTTGAGGCCTACGAGGACGCGGTGAGGAGGGGCTTGGGGGCTGTTGCCCTCGAGGGGGAGCTTGTGGACGCGGTTCACTATAGGCTAGCTCTGAACGTGCTGCGAAGGGCTTCTAGGATAGGCAAGGTCGAGGAGTCGATGCGGCGGGAGAACCGGGGGGAGGGACAGGCTTGAGAAGGGGATGGCGTCTAGCCGTGGCGGCTCTGAAGCAGTGTTCAACCCTCCACTTTTAATTCTGGCAGGGGTGGAGAGAATGGAGGTGGTCTTGAGGCCTATAGGATTCGTGAGGCACGGGCTGCCCGACGATAGCGTCAAGAGCAGCCTAGAGGGGGTCCAGGGTTTTATCGAGGTCCTCCCCGAGTACACTCCCGGGCTGGATGGTCTAGAGGGCTTCTCCCACATAGTCGTTATAGCGTACCTCCACAAGGCTAGAGGCCGATCTCTCAAGGTGAAGCCTCGGGGGCTCCTCCGGCTTGGCTTCAGGCTCGAGGACCTCCCGGAGGTCGGCGTTTTCGCCACCGACTCGCCATCAAGGCCCAACCCCCTTGCACTCACAATCGCCAGGCTCCACGGCATAGAGGGGGGCAGGCTTAGGGTTTCAGGCCTTGACCTCTACGACGGAACCCCGGTCCTCGACATAAAGCCCTACACACCCTCCAGGCGGGTTGAGGACCTAAGCCTCCCCCTCTGGTATAAGCGGCTGATGGAGGAGGCGGCCAGGAGAGACCCGCGGGTTAGGGAGCTGTAGCCCCAAGGCCGTAGAACGTCTTTTCCCTCCCTAGCCCCTACACTTTGTGGTGGTGACTAGGCTTGGCCAGGTTCTTCGTGTCCGTTGATGCGGAAGGCATGCCCTACAGCCCCAGTAGGGTTATGATGATGCCCGGCGACCCTCTCTACGGGGAGCTTAGGAGGATTATGACCAGGGTTACCAACATCGTCGTGGAGGAGCTCTTCGCCTCGGGGGCCGAGGGCGTTGTTGTTGCAGACAGCCACGGCGCCATGGTCAACCTTGACCCCTTCGAGATAGACGGTAGGGCGGAGCTCGTAAGGGGGTTTCCACGGCCCCTCGCAATGATCAACGGGGCGAGGGGCTGTAGGGCGGCCCTCTTCATAGGCTATCACGGAAGCCCCCAGTCAGGAGGCGTCCTGGGCCACACGTACGCGGGGAGAATATTGCAGAGGGTCAAGGTCCAGGGGAGCGAGGCTGCAACTGAATACCTGCTAAACACCTACGCACTCGGCGAGATGGGAGTGCCAGTTGTTGCTGTGGCTGGGGACTCGGTGCTGGAGGAGGAAGTGAGGCGGCACACGCCTTGGGCTAGGTTCGTCGCGCTCAAGAGGCCAGCCTCCTCCCTAGCGGACGTGACTCCCCCCTGGCGTATGTTTGAGGAGAGCCTCAGGAGGGCTGTTAGGGAGGCGGTAGCCGGAGAATCTCTGGAGAGTGCCAGGCCTGTGAGGCCCAGGGAGCCGTGGATAGAGGTCGAGCTTAAGAGGCCGTGGCACGCGGATGTCGCCGAGCTATTCCCCTGTGTTGAGAGGATTGACGGCGTCACTGTGAGGCTCTCCTGCGGTAGCTTCCTAGAGAACTACAAGCTACTAGAGGGTGTTGTAATGGCGTCATACTCGCTGGAGCGCTAGAGCCCCTGCCCTAGCCTGGGGGCCTCGCCCTCGCGAGGGTCTCCCTTATTATTTTCGCGGCTGTGAATAGAGTCACCCCCGCGGGGTCGTGGGGCGGTGAAGCTTCGACCACGTCGAACGCTATTATATCCTCTGGGAGGCTCTTTATAATCCTCACTACCTCCCTGACGGAAAGGCCGCCGGGCTCGGGGTTGCCGACGCCGGGCGCATAGGCGGGGTCGAGCACGTCTAGATCGTAGGACACGTAGTAGGGTATACCTCTATTGAGGTGGCTGGCGAGGTCCTGGAAATCATCAACACCTATAACCGTGATGCCGCTTTCCTCTGCGAACTCGTGCTGGCCGGGTGTAGGAGCCCTAACGCCGGCGAGGACTATGTCGGAGGGTTTGACAAGGCCCTCCTCCACAATCCTCCTAAGGGTGCAGGCGTGGCTATACCTGTCGCCCTCGTACTCGCTGTAGAGGTCTGGATGGGCGTCGAGATAGACCAGCCCCAGCCTGCCTCTGTAAACCCTCCTGACTCCCCTTAGCGCCGCGATGGTTATCGAGTGGTCGCCTCCTAGGAAGAGGAAGAGCTTTCCTCCCCAATGGGATGCAACAGCCTCCTCTACAGCTCTGGCAACCCCCTCGAAGCTGGGTGCAGATACGTCGCCCAGGTCTATATACCGCCACCTGCTAGCCAGGTTGACGAGGTCCTCAGAGTAGCTGTTATAGAGTCTGGAGGAGGTGGCCTCCCGTATCGCGGGTGGCGCCTCAGCAGCTCCCCTCCTGTAGCTAGAGGACCCATCCCAGGCTACGCCCAGCAAGGCTAGATTCGGCTTTCCTGAGCTTGGTATGCCGAAGAGCAGGCTGTCCACCCCCGCTGGCCTAGGCTTTCCCGCCCGGCTGTATCCCACATTTATCTTTGATCACTCTTAGCACCCTCTCGAGGAGGGCTTTAGCCTCCTCTTCAGACCTGGCCTCAAGCATTACCCTGACCACAGGCTCGGTGCCGCTGGGCCTTACGAGCACCCAGTATCCATCAGCTATAACCTTCACCCCGTCTATCGTAACCATCCTCTCACCGCGGAACTCCCGTTTCACAGCCTCCACAGCGCAGAGAGCCTCCTCCCTGGAGGCAGGTATCTTAGTTTTAATCGGGTGGTAGCTGGGAAGCTTGTCGAGCATGGATGAGAGCTTCTCACCCGTCGCCCTCAGCATAGCTAGGAGTAGAGCGGCCTTCATCCCCCCATCCCTGACGTATTGGTGCGGGGGGTGCATGTACCCTCCGTTCTCCTCGAACGCGGCTATGCCTCCCATGCCAAGTATAGCCCTGGCTATTATCGGGGCCCCCACGGGGGTCCACACCACCTCTATACCCCTAGGCCTGAGATAGTCCTCCACAACTATGCTGCTAGACACGCCAGTGTAGACCTTGAGCGGGCCCTTCACTAGCCCCGCCTCGGCCACAAACCCCGCGAGGAGGGCGCCGCTCCTGTCGCCCCAAACCACCCTGCCCTTATCGTCTATAACAATAGCCCTGTCACCGTCGGCATCATGGCCTACGCCGAAGGCGGCGCCGGAGGACCTCGCCAGACTGGCCGCGGGTGCGAGTGTATCAGGCGTGGGCTCAGGCTCTCTGGCGGTGAATAGGGGGTCGGGATTGCAGCTGAGTGGTATGGGACTGGCTCCAAGCCTCTTCAATATCTCGATAGTAGTGAAGCTGGTAGCCCCTCCCCCACAGTCAACGACAATCCTCTCCCCCCCGCCTCGGCCTGAGTAGGCTGAGACGGCGTCGACAACCTTGCTGATGTAGTAGTCTATAGCGTCGTAAACCCTCCTAGGCTGGCGAGCCAGGCCCCGCCACTCCACGGTGTGGAACTTCCCCTCCCAGAACAGGGCTTCTATACCCTCCTCCACATCCCTAGGAACCTCTACTCCATCACCGCCAACAACCTTCACCCCATTATATTCGGGGGGGTTATGGCTCGCAGTTATCATAACCCCGCCGTCGAAACCATGATCCCTAACGTAAAGCTGTAGAGCAGGCGTGGGAAGAACACCGGCCAAATACACGTCAACACCCTCGAAAGCAAGGCCAGCGGCCACAATACCCTCGAAAAGCTCCCCCCCAGACCTGGTATCCCTGCCGACCAGAATCCTACTCCCTCTGCCGAAATAAGCACCAATAGCCCTGGCTAGCCTCAGAACAAACTCCGGGGTCAACTCGGACCCTATAACACCCCTAACACCATCCGTCCCGAAAAGCCTCTTAGACAAACCCCTCTACACCACTGGGAAACAGGGTCCGGCAGACGGATTAATAATATGGAGTAGGCCTCCCGCGGGTCACATACGTTTAGAAGCGGCTTTCAGCACTCAAGACCCTCCTCATCCCGCCCTTGGTTGGAGGGCGGTAGGGCCCGCTAGGTTCATCACTATTTGGTACGACACTAAATAAGAATTATTATGTTGTTTACGACGGTTTACGCCTTAGGCACCGGCGTAGGGGCCAGGAGCCCCCTAGACTCCAATAGGCGTATGAATTCTCTCATCCAGAAGGGTATGTCCGGCGGGTACCTCGAGCTGACAAGATTACCGTCCACTACAACAGGCTCGTCAACCCAGTTTCCTCCTGCGGCTATAACATCGTCCTTAACCCCCCAGAAGCTCGTAAGCCTTCTACCCTTTACAACGCCCGCGCTTATCAGGACCTGCGGGCCGTGGCAGATGGTAGCCACGGGCTTGTTGTTCTCGAAGAAGTGGCGCACTATATTCAGAGCCGCCTCATGAAGCCTAACCCTCTCGGGGGCCCTCCCGCCTGGTATGACCAGGACATCAAACTCCTCAGGCTTCACCTCGTCGAACGCCAGCCTCGCCTCAACCTTGTAACCCATCTTACCCCTAATCTCTCCTCTCTCCGGGGCTGCAACCAGGGTCTCGAAGCCCGCCTCCACTAGCCTATAATACGGGTATAGGAGCTCGACGTCCTCAAACCCGTCAGCAGATATTATGAGCGCCCTTGGCATCTCTCCCACCACTATAATACTAGTGTCCCCAGAAGAGGTTAAAACTAGCCGTGTATAAGGTAATGTAGGCTGAAGAACATAGATCCCCGGCTTCCAGCGTGTATAGCCTGTCGAAGAAAGGAAGTTGCCCTACAGTGTGACTCGGGCGTGAGGGTTGGGGAGAGGGCTTACGCCTCTACCGGATCCACCTTCACCCCGTACTTCTGCCTCCACTCCTCGAAAGCCTTCTTCTCCTCCTCGCTTAGCTCCCTGCCCAGCCTGTACCAGCCAGCCTTCTCTGTCTTCAGCTCTTCAGGCGCCTCCTCCACCTTGTAGATACAGTTCACCGGGCAGCTCTCTATACAGCTGAAGTCGTCCTGGCACTTCTCCCATATGAGCCTGGCCTTCATGTTCTCGTCGAACTCAAGGGCGTCGTAGGGGCACACCTCTATACATGCTCCACAGCTTATACAGGTGTCCTGGTCGATAGCCACCCTAACAAAGTTTGCTAAGCTGCTCATAGCACTCCACCACATGTAGACTAGCGACTTGTAGGGATTAATAAGAGTTAGTATAGTATAGCGGCGTTAACACTAGGCCTGCATCCTTTATGGGCCGTGCATTAAAGACGGGCCGGGGGGTCGCCCGGTATTATAGCCCCGTAGGGTGTAAATAGGTTTGGTGTGAACAGGGTGTCAGGCCTCGGAGAGTTTCTGGAGGAGATAGTTAAGGAGGCTTCCAGGAGGGGTTTCTCGGTTGAGAAGAGGAGCCAGCGGGGTGTTGTGTTGAGGTATGAGGATACGCCCCTCGCCCTGGAGGTGGCTACGGCTGGAGGATCTATTGTTGTTGATGCAGTTTCTCTCGGCGATGTGGAGGAGATTTTCGAGGATTATGAGGGCGACCAGGAGGAGCTTAGAAACAGGGTGGAGGAGCTGTTGGACGAGGTGGAGTCTCTGGGAGACCTAGTCTCCGGCCTTGCAAGGAAGTATGGTTTCCAAGTTGAAGCCAGGTATAGAAGGTCCCTGCTGGACTTCAGGGATGCTCTGGAGGACTATATAGAAGCCATGTCTTAGACTCCTAGCACCCTAGACTTGGCCGTCCTCAACGCCTCCTCAAAATCCTCAGCACCCTTGACAACACGGTGATAGGGTATGCCGAGGACCTCCTTCAAATCCCTCCTCAAATACCTGTAGTCCATGAGTATGTAGAGAGCCCTATCGTCAGGACCCCTAATACTTCTCCCAAGGGCCTGCCTAACCTTTATAATGGGGTTGACAAGGTAGACAAGCTTCTTAGCGTCGGATAGGCCGATCCTAGACGCCATGACCTCCAGATGCTTCCTCGTATAGTCGTCTGGCTGGGGGAAAGGGACTCCAACAATGATGACAGTTGACAGCAGGTTCTTTCCCTCGTAGTCAACGAACTCCACCCCCTCCACCAGCTTGCCGCCAGCCACCGCATTTATAACAATCCTCTCTCCCGGATCTCTGGTGAGTATTCTCGCCTCAACCTCGTCCAGGCTTATCCCCCTCGTCTCCACTATAGTCTCTACGTCAGCAGGCAGCCTCTCCACAACTCTGTACATCACCTCATAACTCGGGTACACCGCTAGCTTTAGCCCGGGTAGCAGCCTGTCAGCTAAAGCTATCCTAGACGCTATAAGCCTGTACATGGAGTCTCCCCGAGACCTGTAGGCCGTTGTGACGTCGGCCGCAACTATGGTGAAAAACCTGCCGAACCCCCTTACACCGTACATCAGGCCTGCGTCCACAATTCTGAAGCTCCTGGAGACCCCTAGGACCTTTAGGTAGAGCTTGGGAGAGGGCATGGTGCCGCTCAGGAGCACCGCCGCCTTCACCCTCTCCAGCGGCTCCTTAACAACCCTGGAGGGGTCTAGGGGTGTGGCTATAAGCCAGACGAGCCTGTTTTCATCCTTCTCGGCGAAGAGGTAAGAATCCTCCCTCGACAGGACTGAGAGCCATGAATGTATTTTTGATGTGGAGGTCTTCACCCTCCCTATGCCTGATGGCCCGGAGAGCGAGAGAGCCTCCTCAGCCTTTCTAGCCCTTATGGTCTCGACAATGTCCTCGACAACAGCTAGATCGTCAAGCCCTTCAAGGAACGGCTGCTTATCGAGCAGAGTTATTCTCGAAACTCTAAGCCCGGAGGCCGTTTTAGACGTCCTCTCGAGCCACGATATGAAATCCTTGGCTGAGGGGGCATACTCCCTAACCTCCCTGAGGGCCAGCTCCAGGTCTTTTAGGGACACCCTGTATTCGAGGAGGCTGTGAATGTTGAGGAGGCTATGGGCCTCGTCCACCACGGCAACGAAGTCGTCATAGTCGTGGGGCTCCAGGAAAGACCTGAATATGTCCTCCTTGAAGAGGTAGGGGTAGGTGGCCACTACAAACTGGCTCTCCTCAACCAGCCCCTTCAGCGCGAAGAAGGGACATACACCCTTGAACTTTGCTATATCCCACGCAAGCCTGTATGCGCTTATCGCGGGGTGCCCCCTGACGTACTCGGCAACTTCGGCCTCATCCGTTTCGGCGAGCTTCTCGTAATACCTGCAAGCCCCCTTTGCCCTGGCTATCCTGCAGTTGCCCCAGAAATCCTCTTCAGAGGGTAGGATACCCTCCACCGACATGAGGGGGCACATGCGCCTAGCGCTGAACAGGAATGTGAACCTAGCCCCAAACCTCTTAAGCTCCCTCACAACAGGGTCAATCTCGTTCACAGTACGCACAAGGTAGAGAACCCTCTCGACACCAGCTGAGAGGAGTCCGTAGATCACAGCAGCCGTCTTCCCAAAACCGGTGGGCGCGCTTGCTACAAGAATCTCCCCCTCTGAAACCGACCTCCTAACTTCCTCCGCAAGCTCCCTCTGCCCCTTCCTCCAGCTTCCATATGGAAAGGCCGTCTCTCCACTGTCGGACAATAGAGCCAGGCACCCCCAGAAGCGTCAGACAGCCACCGCGTCCCCATTCCTCTCGTCGGAGATCGAGGTGTTCATCATACCGCCACCCAGGGAAGGGCGGCTCCAGCCGTCCACAATAAAACACTTGTGGCAACAAACTTATAGTAGCGGGTACCCCCCACAGCAGGGGTGGTTATATGTTGCTGCTAGCAGTCGTTGTGGGCGCCGTCCTACACCTCATACTCCTCTTCCTCCTGCCAGTGATAGGGAACGTACTCGCGGGTGCTGTAGCCGGCTTCATAGCAGGCGGGCTAGGCCAGGGGGCCGTTGCCGGGCTAGCCTCTGGCGTGCTGGCATCTCTGGTGGCGTCAGCCCTCGTATTCATAGGAGCGTTCGCCCTATTCTGGATACCGCCGCTAGCCTTCATGGCGAGCCTCGCCGGCGTCCTTGTCCTAGTAGTACTCCTGCTGCTCCTAGGCATAACAGGCCTTATAGGAGGGCTTATCGGGGGAGCCCTGAGGCAAGCCCTTGACTAGCGTGGAAGATTCAAGACCAGGCTAGAAAAGTATGGCGAGCCTGCAGTCTACTCCCATTCGATGAGATAGGAGCCCCGGCGCAGCCCCCCGCCAGCGGGGGGCTGTTTTGTGGCGGGCCCGCCGGGATTCGAACCCGGGACTTCCGCGGGGCCAGGACGCAGCCCCTCAAAACCCCTCTACGGGTTAAGAGCCCGCCGCTCTACCAGGCTGAGCTACGGGCCCGCTCGCGCCGGGGTTAGAATATCTTCTTGTGAGGCTTAAAGAGTTTTCCCCTAAAGCTGGGGGCTGATTTCCCACGTCGGCCCCGGCTTACATCATCAAATCCTTGTATTTCTCAACAAGCTGTATGCTACGTTTTATGTCGGCGAATAGGCGTTCGGCTTCCTCAACATGCTCTGTTTCAACCCTCCTGGAGCCCCTCCTCTTAGCCACTACCATGGCGGGCTCCAGCAGTTGAATCGCGTATCTTAGACTCTTCTCGGCCCCTATATCAGCCAGCCTCTCGAGAGCAGCCTCGCTAAGCAGCACCTCCTCCTCGTCAGCCCTTATCCTGATTATTTCTTTTATCTCCTCCCTCGTGTAGGGCCTCGTAGTTATTATTAGCAGCCTGTCGAGGAGGTCGCGGGGTATGCCGTGGGGGCTCTCAATGTCGGTCCCCCTTATCTTAGCTACCCCCCTGTTCGTCGCCAGAACTATTATGGGGGCGAGCTCGCTCTCCATGGCTTTTGAGAGGAACGAGAATGACTCCATGTCGAGCAGGTGGGCGTCGTCGATGAATATCACCCCCGCGACTATCTCAGCCTTACCCTCGCCCACCCACTTCTTAACAAGCTCGTCCGTCTTCTTCCGGTCCTCGGAGGTCACCCCCCTCTCCGCCTCGAAAAGGCTGAGGAGGCCGGTAAACGCCACCCTCTGGGCGGCTATACTCGCGTCTATATCATGGAGCGTCAGGGTCCTGACAAACTCCTTAACCTTCCTGACAGGACCCTCCGGGAGCTCGACCTCCCTAACCACATCTATATCGAAGCCCTGTCCCCTGCCCTTACCTCTGCCTACAACCCTCACCACACCTGTCTCAAGATCTATAACAATCACATCCCCCCTCCTGACGCCGAGGCCTACGAGCTGCTCCGCAACCTCCGGGCCCACAGTAAACGTTCTAGACTCGTCCCTCGTCTCGAGAGTTATCCTAGCCCCCGCTATCACAGGGTAGGGGCTGAAGGGCGTCCTCCGCTTCTGGACCGAAATGCTGGTGACAACGCCTTCAACAACCTCCCTCCGCTCCCTAACCCTCACTCCAATAGCCTTCCTGAACGCCTGAAGAAGCATTTCCAGCTTGCCAGAGTCACCCCTGAAAAGCTCGCCAGCGTTTAGGGCTACAAACGGTGTGTCCTCGCCCAGCTCCCTCGCTATTGCTATAGCCAGAGCAGTCTTGCCCGTGCCCGGAGGGCCAACTATAAGAATCCCCCGGCCCCCCAGCCTGCCCTCTCTAACCATCTCCACTATAACGCCAGCAGCCTCACGAGCCTCCTCCTGCCCTACAAGGCCTCCTCCTATCTTCCTAGCCTTACCATCGGAATCCAGGCCAAGGCCTGTTATATGGCTGTGCCTGCTAGGCCCAAAACCCCTCACCACCTCCGCCTTGATCTCGCCACTCATCGGCACCACCCCCTACACCAGGGGTTTCTGGGGGCCGCAGGAAATATCGTTACATTTGGAAGCTATTAGCATTGACGGGGAAGTAGGTGGCCCAGGCTGCATATGGCCCTCCCAGCCTGTGCTGAGGACCTGGGGGGCCGGCCGGGACGTCTATACCCTTTTCTTGGCCACTGGCCGAGGACCCAGGCGAGGTGTAGGAGGAACTTGGCTCCCCCCTTTTCGGTGAGATGCTGATGCGGGTGCACAGGATGGAGGGAGCTAGGCCTCCTCCCTCTCCATAGCCCTGTTAATATGGTACATGGACTCAGCGGCGTATTTTAGCGCTGACCTGGCTTTGAGGTGCTCGACCGTGGTGTAAAGGCCCTTGAACACTATCTCTTCTACCGTTCCGTCGGGTAGCCTTCTTATGGTAAGGGTGGCTAGGTCCTCCCCTGCGATATCACCCGTTCTCGCCTGCACAGCCCTGAGCTCCTCCTCTACGCTGCGTAAATAGGCTTCTATCTCCTCTGGCAGGGCCATGGGCCACTCCATAACGATCCTGACGTGGGTCTCTCCCTTGTAAAGCCTCGCGACCCTCCTCCTCCCCACCTTGACCTCCTCAACCTTCTCCCCGGGGAGGCTTGCCGATACCGATCCCTTCTCGACTATCGCTAGTATGGTCTTGTAGTACGATATCTCCTCCTCCAGGTCCCTAATCCTAGCCCTGATCCACTCTAAAACCTCCTCCCTCCTCATTAGCTGCCTCTCGCTCGACAAAACCGCTTCCCATAGCGGAGCTTAGGCTTTATGTAATGAATATACCTTAGGGTTTGTATTACCCATGAAGCCCGCCTAGTCTACAGTATTCGGAACTTCTTCACCCCATCCCTCTCTATAACCTCAACCTTCATCTCTACTTGCAGCCTCTTGAGGTGTGCTAGTGCCTCCCCTATGGCGAAGAACTTCTCGACCGGAGGATACTCAGCCCAGTTGCTGTAACTAGTCCTCCACTTCATACTCGAAGCAACCTCGTATCCTGTCATACTGCCTTTCCTCCTGAGGAGACTCAACACCTCCTCCAGCCTCTTGCGATGGTGCTCAACCAGCTCCCTCGCCCGCTCGGCAGGGCTTATAATGGGGTTTCCATGTCCAGGATAGGCTACGAGGTAGTTCTTCTGGGCCAGCATCTCCAGCGTCTTCAGGTAATGGCCCAGCGGGTCGTGGCTCTCGTCATATAGGATCACGGAGGGCGTTATCCTCTCAAGCAGCGTGTCACCGACTATCGCGTGCGTCCCGTCGAGTGACTCGAGCACTATGTGGCCAGGCGTGTGTCCTGGGGCTGGGAGAGCCCTATACTCCGCCTCACCGAGCTTCAAGATGTCCCCAGGGTAGATAGGCCTGAGGTCTAGCGACGAGAATGCCCTGTAAGCTAGAATAGTCCTGAAAACCGGATGGGTCCTCCTGATAGACTCTATAACAGCTTCTGGCACGCCATGCTCCCTATAGAGGCTTAGAATGTTCTCCACGAACATGTCGGGCGATCCGCTGCGCAGGGGGGTGTCGAGCTCTCCCACGCCGATGAATACCGTGGGCTCGAAAACCTCCTTAAGGATCGCCGCGCCGCTCATATGGTCTACGTGAAAATGAGTGATAACTATTTTGCCCACGCCCTCTATCCTACCCCTAATCTTGTTCTTGACCTTGGCTATCAGGTCGTGTATGCTCCTGGCAGAATACATCCCCGCATCGACAATATCAACCTCTCCAGAGTCCTTCCTGAACACGGCGACGTTAACAGAGCCGAGGCTCTGTATCGGTATCCAGACGTTTACCATAGAAAAAGGTTTTTTCACACTAGACAATACTCCAAACCCCCAGTAAGAGGGAGGGTTCACCGCGGAAAATAACGGTCACGCCTGCACAATAGAGTCTCTCATAGCGAGTTTGCATGACTACCCGTGTAATACTGGCGCTACCCACGCTAGACTACATCAGGCCTAAACCAGTAGCGGGGTTTGAAAATTGATACTGAGCGACAGGGATATCAGGGGTCTGCTTGCCATCGGAGACCTCGTAGTGAATCCTCTTTCGGGAGATACTGTTAGGGAGAACGGGCTGGACCTTAGGCTGGGCCGAGGGTACTGTAGGTTCAGGTCAACTGGGCGTGTTCTCGACCCTAGGGCCCCGGGAGAGGCCAGCGACTTCTATGAGTGCAGCGAGGCAGACGAGATAATTGTTGGGCCGGGGGAGCATATGCTCCTCCACACACTAGAGTATATCAGGCTACCCAGCTATGTTGCCGGCCTTGTAAACCTTAGGAGCACATGGGCTAGAACGGGGATATATATACCGGCGACCGTTGTTGACGCGGGTTTCGAGGGCCAGCTAACTATAGAGGTTATAGGCTCAGGGTTCCCTGTGAAGCTCTACCCCGGGGACAGGTTCCTACACCTCGTCCTCGTCAAGCTCCAGAGCCCAGCGGAGAACCCCTATAAAGGGCGCTACCAGGGGCAGAGGGGGGTGAGGCTGCCTAAGCTCTTCGCCGAAAATACCGGGTAGCTCCTGAGGCGGCCGCTGCGGACGCAGAAGCCAGCAGCGGGTAGTATAGTAGGGGGAGAAAGCCCGCTGGCCCGGCTACGTCGGCCTGGAGCTGTAGAGCTGATAGGAGAGGTGCCTCAGCCGCCACCGCCAAAACGTAGCCGGTGAGTGCCGAGACTGCCGCCACCGCGGGGCGGAGCCCCCGGGATAATAGTGATGCCGCTGCCGACGCTATAGGAGGCGCCGCTATTGAGAGGGGCGGGGGCAGGAGGAGAGCTAGTATAGCGAATACCGCTGCCCCTATAACGAGCGCCGCAAGAGGGCTCCTAGAGTCCATGACCATCACCCCCCGAACACTATACGGGCGCTGGTAGTAGGCTTCCCGCCGAGGGTTAGCACGTGGTAGCCGCCCTCGCAGTACTCCCAGTAAAGGTTGTCGTAGAAGCTTGAGAAGGGCACGCCGCTGGAGCCTCCGGGGAGGCTCATGTAGAGGAGTGATGTGGAGAGGTCGGCCACGAGCCTGACGCTGGGGCCGGCCTCAACAGGCACCCCCCGGCTGGGTGAGACACTGCCGGGGGGCGCCACGTTCACCGTAAACGGTCCCCCAGGCGCTGGGCATTCACCAAAGCCTAGCACCTCGGAGAGGATGTGCTCGGGGTTATAGTAGTGGATCTCGCCGTATACCCACTCCTCCGGCTTGGGAGACGCAAAATATGCTTCAGCAGTCTCCACAGCCTCGTCTATAGACCTGTAAGCGATCTCCTCCAACACACCATCAGGGAAATACTTCAGCACCCAGTCCTCGCCCCGTAAATATGCTGTGAGAGCCTTCTCGATGTACTCCACCTTCAGGAACCTCCAGTGGTCCTCGGAGCCGTAGAGCCCCTCCCAGAAGCCCCTGGCAAAGTACCACGACACCAGGAGGGCCAGGGTTGGCCTGTAGTCGTCCGCATCCATAGCAGGACTCCCGGCCCAGCTGGCCAGAGTTTCTAGATAATTCTCGTAACCGGGCCTAGCGTCACTCTCGGCTACAGAGGTAACCAGGCTTACCAGGGTCTGCAGCCCTAGGTCCTGGACGTCTAGCTGGATACTCCTCATGTCGCCCGGCTCCAGAGGACCCTCCCGAGCTTTCTCCCGGAGAAGCTTGTAGATCCTCTCTGTTCTAAACCTGTCCGCATAGTCCCAGCCCAGGCCCTCCCAGCAGCTGCCGCTGAAGGGCTTGCTGTTTGCTGTAGCCACGAAGCCCTCGGGAGGATTTAGTAGGATGGGGAGGCCTGAGTAGGGTTTAAATCCCTTCCACTCGCCCTCCCCCATGCTCCCGTTGAACGGGAGGAAGCCAGTGTTCACTATAGGTCCCTGGCTCGTCTCCAGTGTGGGTAGCCCAGCCCTCTCAGGGTAGGCCCCTATGGGGCTGTACGCTATATTCCCCTCGGCGTCGGCCACTACCATGTTCTGCGGCGGACCGTAGAAGTACCTCTGAGCCGATAGAGCCTCCACAACGCTTCCCGCCTTGTTCAGGAGCCAGAGGAAGACCATTTCGAAAGTCGGCCTGGCGGATGTGTAGGCCACCGCGAACTTTTCTCCCCACCGCTCTGTGACTGGGCCGTGGATAGTCCTCGCCACGCGTATCTCCTCCACCCTGTAGCTCCGAGAGAGGGGGTCCCAGACGTAGGTCTCGACGGAGGATTCCTCCTGATCTAGAACCTCCCCCCTGTAGATGTAGCTGTCCTCGTCGACCCACTGGTACCTGTAGAAGTCGGTGAAGTCGCTTCCCACGTTTGTGAAGCCCCATGCAACGCTGGAGTTCCTACCTATGACTACCAGGGGTACACCGGGTACCGTCACCCCGGCCAGCCTGTAGCCTGGGCTGGATATCACTATGGGCAGCCATATGCCGGGTGCTGTGAGGCTTAGGTGGGGGTCGTTGGCTAGTAGTGGTTTCCCGGAGGATGTTAGACTACCCGAGACTACCCAGTTGTTGGAAGCTGTAGCCCAGGAGAGCATGTACATGACGTGCTCAGCCAGCCTGGCCAGGCTCTCGGCGTCTGGAGTATATCCCAGATTGAGAGGCTGAGGCTTGTGCAGCGGCTCCCGGCGCTCCTCCACTTCGAGAGTGGGGCTGTAAGGCCCCTCCAGCCCGGTGACAGCACCCCAGGTTGTTGCAGTGCTGCATGCTGCGTGGGGCATGTTGAGACTCCTCTCCACAACGTCGAAGTCCACTATAACGTCGGGACCCCACCTTTTGACTAGCCTGTCGAGAACGAGGTCCTCCTCGCCGTAGGATAGCATGAGGGCTAGGACCTTGGCCATGGCCAGGGTGTCCTGGGGTAGCCATGGGCTGGGCTTCACACCAAGAATCCTGTATTCCACAGGCAGCCTGCCCGTGCTGAGGGCGTATTCTATGTAGTCGTTCACCCCGGCGGAGTATGCGAGAACAATCTTCTCGACCTCCTCGAACTCTGGGTTCTCCTGTATGTGCCTCCACTCCGCGTCAACAAAGCCCCTGAGACCCAGGGTGGCGGCAGTCCTGTCCGCCTCCAGGCCCGCGTCTCCCACCAGGCCAGAGAGCTCTCCTAGGCCTACCCTCCGAAAGACGTCCATCTGAAATAGTCTTAGGCTAGCGTGCACCCAGCCAACCGCGTAGAAGGCGGCCTCGTCGCTAGACGCGTGTACATATGGTATACCAGCCTCGTCGAAGTAAACCCTCGCCTCCCCCTCAACCCCCGGGGGGAGCGTGAACTCGCCTACAGGCGGCTCGAGCCCCAAGCCCCCTACAAACCCGTTTTTGGGGTCGAGGAGTGATGCGAGAAGAGGGTTGGCAAGGGGGAGGATCAGGAGGGCGATGGTGAGGAGGGCTGAGAATAAGAGGGTAACACTTCCAAGCCGGGAAGCCAAGGCTTTAGAGCACCTCAGCGCAAGAGACCCGTCTAGACTCGTCCTCACTATCATTCGTGAAGGCTGAGGGAATGTTAAATGTTTATAGTCCTCCTGTATTGTCAGGCCTCCGGGAGGACCTCCATCAAGACCCTGGCTATGTTGCCGTAGGCTACAGCCTCCACCTGCCTATCAGAGAGGCCAGCCTCCCCCAAGGCTTTCAGGAGGAGTGGGAGCTTGTCTATCGACTCTAGCCCTGCCGGCGGCTTTATGTCGAGCAGTCCATGGTAGTCAGTGCCTATGGCTAGGTGTCTATGGCCGTAGACCTCCACGAACTCGACTATCTGGCGGGCGACATCATGGAGTGTAGGGTGCCTGTCCCTCGTTATGAGGGTTGAGATGAGGGAGTAGCCTATCACCCCATCTTTAGACACGACGGACTCAACAGCCTCTTCACCAACATTCCTAGGGGAATCCACCTTCCACCTGAAGTTGGCGTGCGACACAATTACAGGCTTGGGGGAAGCTGAAGCAGCGTCTGCGACAGTCTTGTCGCTGGCGTGAGCCAGATCCACTATCACGCCCAGCTCCCCAGCCTTCTTAACAAGCTCCTCCCCCTCGACTGTCAGGCCGTAGTCCCTCCTGGTCTTACAGCTGGCGGCCCACCTGTTGTCGTGGTTCCATGTGAGTCCAAGGCTCCTGAAACCGAGCCTGTAGAGGACTTCAAGGTCTAGAGCGTCCACTAGGGGGTCCGCCCCCTCCAGGTGTAGGAGGAGCCCCAGCCTCCACTGGGGGGCCTCGAGGATCTTGCGGGCTTGGCTCCAACCCTCGACTATCTCTACACTATGGATGCGGGCTATCGAATAGTATGTCTTCACCTGGTCCAGCATAAGCAGCCTCGAGGAGGAGGGGGTGGGGTAACCCTCTCCTCCCTGGTATACGTTGGCCTCGGGGAATACTGCGGCGAACACTATCCTCACGTTAGCCCTAGAGTATTTGGGGATGTCTGCCTGCCTCCCCTCCAGGTCCTCGCCATATCCTCCGAGAGGCTGTCCTGCTCCCATGGAGGTGTAGTAGAATGCTATATCCTCGTGGAGGTCGACAATGGGGGGGCTTGTCAATCAAAGCACCTCCCATCCAGACTGTATAAGCATATATCGACCTCTGTTATACAAATATGTCCTACCCTAGAGCAACTCTCTGGCCTAGGGTGTCTCCGAGTGCCTCCTCTCCCCGCGGAGCTCGAGTCTTTTCTCCTGGATAAGATTTCCCGCTACAGGATGCCTAGCCTCGTGTTGGCCGCGTTCAGAGGGGGAGACAAATTCTACGCCTCCTACGGCTACTCCAGCATAGAGAAGGGCTCTCCCGCTAGCGTTGACACAGCGTACGGTATAGGCAGTATAACGAAGTCGTTCACGGCGCTGGCCATACTCAGCCTCGAGGAAGAAGGGGAGCTCTCCCTAGACGACCCCGTGGGCGATCACCTGGGGGTCAGGCTCGAGGTTGAGGGGGAGCCGATAACGCTGGAGCACCTGCTAACACACACGTCGGGCGTCCCGGCCACAGCCTATGCTGAAGCACTCCTGAGAGGCTTCCTCGGGGTAAGAGGCTATTGGAAGCCCTACTCCAGGCCGTGGGATGCGGTGCTCTATCTCAAGAGGGCTATAGAGGAGGGGTGGGCCGTTTCTAGGCCTGGGAGGAGGTTCTTCTACCTGAACGAGGGGTACGTTGCCCTGGGCATCGTTGTTGAGAGGTCCTCGGGCATGAGCTACGAGGATTACATTAGGCAGCTTGTATTCGAGAGGCTGGGCATGGGGGGCTCGGGCTTCATAGGCGACAAGCTTGACCACGCTGCAACACCATACAAGCCCGGCGACAAGCTCGAGCCCGTGCCGCTCCCCTCCGGGATAACCGCTGACGGGGGTATAATGTCGACTGCAAGGGATATGCTGCGCTACGTGGAGAGCCTGGCCAGGGGTGAGTTTAGAGGTTTCGCAGAGAGGATGGAGAAGCCTAGGGTGAGGGTGCCGTGGCAGGCGCTAGGCGGCGAGGCCTACGGCTACGGCCTGATAATCTACCCAGACTTCTCGGGCGGTAGCCTGGCCGGCCATGGGGGGAGCCTCCTGGCCTACACGGCGTGGATGGGCTACTCAACCAGGCTTGACTCGGGGGTGATTCTACTCTCCAACACCACCGGCTACCCCCTTGCAGCTATGGGAATGGCGGTCCTCTCCTCCCTAGCCAGAGGCTCACACTTAGACCCCCGGCCTGTGAGGGCGCTCGAGATTGTGGAGAGGCTTGAGGGTTACTACGAGGGGTTCGACTCGAGCGTCGCATTCAATATAAGGAGGGTTGGAACGGGGCTTCTAGTAGAGCCGGTGGGTGGTGTGGGACCTACAATGGCCCTGGCGCCCCGCGATATACCTGGGCCTGGTGAGCTGGAGTCGGGTGAGGGTAGCGTTGTATTCACCTCGCCATACATGGGGGGTGCTCTCGATGTAGAGTTCACATGGAGGGGGGATAGGGTTGAGGCGCTTCTCGAGAGATACAGGATAGTCAAGAGAGGGCCGGTCAGGAGTTATGGAGGCTAGTAGCCTGTCCTACCCCTGTCTAGGCGCTCCTCCAACACGTCTAGCGGTATTGAGGCGAGGCCTGTTGCAGTGTCTGCTGCTCCATAGCTGACCAGGACCTCGCCGTCGACGAGCCAGGCCCCGCAGGGGAAGATAGTGTAGGGCCTGTCGCCGAACCTCTCCTCCACTGTAGACGGCTCCATAATATACTCTGGCGTCACCGCCTTCAAAACCATCTCACCCCCCTCCAGGGCCAGCTCCATAGCGAGCGCCCTGTAGACCTGCTGCTCGGTATCCACCCCGTGGAGCAGCACGATGAGGCTCTTACCCTTGTAGCCGTTCACAGGCGTCGCCCAGCCTATCTTCTCCTCGAAGGGGGAGGGATCCATGATTCTCCACACAGACCTTGGAGCCAGGGGCGATATAGGACCCTCAGGCAAGCCTTCCGATAGGCCAGCGAGAAGGTGGAACCTGCCGGAGACGTCGTGCACCCTGTAGAAAACTAGCAGGCTGCCGCGGTAGCTCACGACGAAGGCGTTCTTAATGCTTATCGCTAGAGGAGCCTCCTCGGGCTCGAGGGTTATGTAGGCCTCCTTAACCCACTCTCCGCCGGGTTTGCTCCTGACAGCAACCACAGGGAAAGTTTGGCCGACGCTGGAGGAGTAGTATGCAAGGGTTCTCCCAGTATAGGTCAGTAGATCAAGCTTCTGAACGCTGGTGTACCGAGGGTCCTCAGCCCCCCAGAAGTCTATCCAGTCTCCCGGCAGTAGCTCCGGTCTCGCAGTATGTCTCTCCTCGCACACGCTACAGCCGCCCGAAACCATGCTTGCCAAATCGAGGCTAAGGCTTGCTATAAGGCTTACATACTTGTAGTAACCCACTACAACCCTCCCAAACAGCTCGATCACATCCCCGCTAAGCCTGAAAGTGGAGTTGAAGAAGGACACGACCCTCCTGGTAGAGCCTCTCTCGAGCTCCACGTTCTCGGGCCTAATGTAGCCGAGCCTCCTGGCGATGTCCACTGTAGAGCGACGCCTAAGCCTCTCGGCCTCCGCGCTGCCGACCGCTTCTTTAAACCGCTCTGCCAGGCTCCTACGCATGTTAACCATTATCCAGCACCCTAGCTCCTGGGCTCCGCTAGGATGACCATATACTCCCCCAGAGTCCTAATATTCACCAGAACCCCATCCCCATCCGAAACATAGTCCAGGCTCTTCCCCGTCACTGCGTCGTAAACGTTCAGCCGCTCGCCGCTGGTGTTGGGCAGGCGAACCTTGAAGGGGCCAACGGGCACCAGCACCCTGGGTGGGTGCACGTTATAGCTGGGATGATACGCGGGGAGGGACTGCTTGCTCGGACCGGTTATAGTCGATAGTATCCTCTCGTTGAACGTCAGGTTAACTAGATGGGCGCCCACGGTGTCGCCCTTCCTGAAGAACTCCGTCTGAACGGTGTCAGGAGCGTCGCTCCACGCCTCCGGAGGCGGGGCCTCCTTCTTGAGGGGCCTGAGAAGGAGTTCCGCGTAGTCGGGATGGCCTAGCCTCGAGTAGTGGGCCCCCAGCCTGACTGAGTAGTAGAGGGTCTTCCCCAAACCCCTTCCCCCGAGGGTTATCGCCGCCATGTTAAGCTTAGAGTCGGGGGCGGGCGTGCTCCGGCCCAGCGTGTACTCGTATCCGTAGGCACTCCTCCCCAGACGACCCCACCCAAGGACCTTGGCGCCATCCAGCGGCCTCGCCCTAACCAGCTCGCCCAGCCTAGGCTCGGTCCTCTCTCGGGTGAAGGCAGTGGAGAAGTCCCCGAAGACAACCGCCTCCGGGAGCCCCTCCCAGTATTCCCGGTAGGCATCCCCAAGGTCGACAAAGACATAGCCAAAATAGAATACGCCCTCGTACCTGACCTTGAGCGTCTCCTCCATAGCCAGCGAGTGGCGGTAAGTGAAGTCCGGGTACATCCTCCCGATACTGTGGGTCACCACTAGGAAGCCGCCCTCCTCAACATAATCCTCCAGTGCAGACTCTTCCTCGTCGCTTAGAACATCGGTCTCCGCCGCGACAAGCACCTTATACCTCCCCGCCTTGTGTATGTCCCTCATGCTTAGGAACTCGTAGGGTATGTGCCTGTGGAACGCCATCATGGCTATACCCTCTATTTCCGAGGTATAGTAGTGGGGTGCGTTCCAGTAGACCTTCTCGTGAGTGTCGCTGCTGTAGAGTATTCCCATGTACCTTATCGGCTCCGACCCCACTATCTTGTCTTCGATCCTCTCCATCTCCTCGTAGACCTCAGCCAGAGCGTCTATGGCACGTCTATCCTCGAAGAACTGGCTGCTGAATATGGTGGCCATGGGGTGGCCTCCCGAGGCCACTATGCTCCTCACACCCTGCTTTACAGCCAGTGGTGTCGCGCTCTGGACGGTCCTTAGGTTGTAGAAGAGGTTTCTGCTGACAAGCACAGGCTTGCCCTCGCCCACCGCCGCCTGGCTGAGCTTAGTCACCATAGGAAGCATCATCACAGTGAGGACGTCTGTCTCGCTCGCCTCTGCGAAGACCGCGTCTAGATACTCCCTCGCCCTCTCCGTGACTATAGTCCCCCTCCCCGCCCAGCCGACGGGGTGGCTGTTGTAGAAGAACATAGCGCCCTCCTTGGCACCCTTCACAGTATCTCTAAGCCTCCTTATACTGTCGACTATGACGTGGTACCTCCACTCCCAGGCTTCTCTGAAAGCCTCGTCCTCCATGTCGTCAACGGTGGGAAGGTCTAGGCCCCTCTCCAGCCTGAACCTCAGCCGGCAGTACCTGCAGTAGCACGCCCTAGGAGGGTCTGGGAGGTATCGGAAGCTATCCAAGAGGACGCCGTCAGCGTCCGTCGCCTTCAGAGCCTCTTCAGCCTCGGGTATGAAGTAGGTTTCGAAGGCGGGGCTGTTGATACATATCTGGGGCCACTGCGGATCCCTCACCCTCTCCTTCACGGGGTAGTGCTCTAGGACTATGACCTCGCCGTTTCGAGTCCTCTGGGCCCACCCCGGGTGGCGCCTGTAGATATACCTGTTAGCGGTGTGGTCCGTCATTATGACAACGCGGAGACCCTCCCTTCTCGCGGCTTTAACGAGACCGGCCACGTCTAGCCTTGCCCTTCGGTGGCGAGGGTATAGCCGGCTTCCACGGTAGAATACACGCCCCCAGGCGTCTCTCGCGAAAACAACAAGCGTGTTGGCGTGGGCCTTCTTGGCAAGGTTCACGAGGTCCTCCGGGGAGATGGCGTCGGCGTAGAAGCCGTATGGGTCTTCAATGTTAAACTGGATAACCCTCAGGAGGCCGCGGTTCCACCATGGAGTAGACATAGATTTTGCACACCCTTCAGGCGGCTGCACCCATATTTTCTATCACGCAACTTTTATTCTTTTGAGATATTGCGTGTTCCACCCACCACTCCACCTTTAACCCCTTATTAACCGGGTTATACCGGGGTATTACAGACATATCACCCTGCCCGGCTGTTGCTCCAGCGTGGCGCCCCGGAAACGCCTACCTCCTCCTCCCCCTCATGAGCATATCCAGGAAGCGTTTGGGCGGCTCTAGTGCGACCTCGCCCGTGTCGATCGACCTTATAAGCTGCCTCCTCCACTCAGCCCTTCTCAAAGCATCCTCTCCCGGGGCCCACCCCCTGGGCGGTTTGACCTCGACGGGGCGTCCGGAGGTGTCTAAGCTTATGTAGGTTAGGTATGCTTCGCTGGTTAGCCTGGCCTCGACGCCGCCCATGAACCCTGAGGCGGATCGTATGAGGACCTCAACGCTACTCCTCCCTACGTAGGCGGTTCGAGCCCACATACGGAGGACCTCCCCGACCCTCATCGGGGCTATGAAGTCGGCGGGGCCGACGAACCCGGTGACTACTATGCCCTCGGCGTTACGCATGGCTGCAACAGCCCCCAGCTCGTCCACAATATACAGCATGGCCCCGGCGTGCATGACATCGTAGGCTACAGAGTCTACAGGGTTAACTATCCTATAGGACTCGACCTCGAAAGGCTCCGGCCCTGGCTCCCGGAGCCTGTAGAGGGTCTTCCTCAGGCGCTCCCTGGCTGAGAGCCTTTCAGAACGGGATCTACGCATCCTAAGGCCAGCCTCCACAAGGCCCTCCTCTTCCCTGTCAACGGCCTCTATACACGAGCCGTGAGGGTATGGCTTGAGGGACCCGTCTAGAGGCTTCACGTTGACGAATGTCATGTGGGCTGTGCTAACACGCTCTAGCCCACGCCCCCCCGGCCTCCCCAGGGAGTATGCTGCAAGGCCAACCTCCACACTGCTCCTCCCAGCATATGGTGCCCAGGCGAATATGGCTAGCGTCTCCCCCACACCCACGGGCTTGCCGAGGTAGATGAAGTCTATTCCGGCGAGGAGGGGATATCCAATAACCACCTTAGAGGCCGCCAGAGTCCCGGCATCCACCAGCCATCTAATCATGTTTCCCCCGTGAAGTATACCAAGGGGGTTAGCATGGCTCTGCATTATTATGTGGAGGGTACTCACTACAGTGTCGCTGACTGAAAATATCCTCGAGCAGCCGCTGGCCAAAAGAACAGCACCCTATGGAACTTAGGGAGCAGGGATGGGGTAAAACCGGGGGTATAGGCCTAAAGGGCGATTTATAAGGTGGGGAATTGTAGTTTTCTAGGCTTGGCGGGGGGCTAACCCTCCTCGGCCTCCTCGGGGGGAGCCCTTGTTACCACCACCTCGCCGCCAGCCTCCTCTATCTTCCTTATCGCGGGCTCGGAGGCTAGGGGGGTTATCACCTTTAGAGGCCTAGCTACCCTCCCCTCTCCAAGGAGCTTGTGTATCCCAAGCTTCTCGAGGTTGACCACTATCTTGCCATCCTCCTTCTCGGCCTTGCCCTGTGCCTCGAGCAGGGAGGCTATCTCGTCAAGCTGCCCGACGTTGATAGTCCTCACCACCATCCCGGCCCTTATCCTGGGGGGGTTGAATCCCTTCTTGCCGTACCACCTTGGAGCATACTTTATAGTCCATGTCCACTCGTGCTTGCCCAGACCCGCCGCACCATAGCCGCCCTTCGACCCGCTCTTCCTATGCTGCCCTATCCTGCCCCAACTCATCGTCCTTGTCCTGCCCCTGAGCTTCCTCGACTTCTTCCTTCTCCTAACAACCATTCACGCTCACCCCTAGAGCATCTTGAGTATAAGCTGGTTTATCGCTGACCCCCTGTATCCCAGCTCGCCTCCATCCCTGAACATCCGTTTTATAGACTTCTTGAAGCCGCCGCGGGGAGGGTGTAGCCTGAAGAACGGTTTAACCCCCTTCTCCTCGAGCCTGTGGTAGTGCAGCTCGCCCGCCACGAGCTTCTCAGCCAGCTCGCCCAGCCCGCTCAGCCCGAGGTTCTCCTTAACCCATTCGTCTGTGAGGGGCCTATCGCCAGTTATCCTGCCCCTCCTCCTGAGAAGCTCCTCGAGCACACTCTTCTCTATCTCACCGTAGGTGGTCCAGCTCTCCACAGTCCTGAGCATCTCCCTAAAGCCTGGGAGGCTGTCGTGGTATATCGATGCGGTATACCTCCTCCTCAGCCTTAGGAGATACAGTGCCTTGTTTATGTCAGGCGGGACGTCGACCATCCCTCTTATCCTTATAACCGCATAAAGAGGCATCTCCACCACCCCGCGCCAGAACGAACATGAACCCGCTCTTCACAGCCTCAGCCTAGCCTCGGCCCAGTCAGCAGGGGTTACGAAGCGGTAAGTGTTCCTGAGAGCCAGGTAGGTGGCCCTCGCGAAGTTGTAGCTAGTCCTTGTCTCCCCCTTGGTGAACGTCCAGACGTCGCTTATGCCCGCCAGCCTGAGGACTACCTTCGCGACGTCGCCTGCCACAAGGCCGGTGCCTTTGGGGGCGGGCTTTAGGATTACTTCGACGCTGCCGCTCTTCCCCCTAACCGTGAAGGGGACGCTATGGGCCTCTCCGCATGTGCACTCCCAGCTCCCGCAGCCCCTTCGAACAGGTATTATGTTGAGCTTAGCGTTCCTGATGGCCTTTTCAATGGCGAACCTAAACTGCCTCGCCTTACCCTTGCCTAGACCGACATAGCCGTCCTTGTTGCCAACTACAACGACAGCCCTGAACCTGGTTATCCTGCCAGCGTCCGTCATCTTCTGAACTATACTCACGTCTATAACCTCGTGGTCGAGGCCTTGTAGGAGGTAGTCCACTACCTCCGTCTCCAATATCGGCAGGTTCCTGCGGAAGATCTCATCTATACTCTTTATCCTACCCTCCTTAACTAGCCTGCCGACCCTGGTCCTAGGCTGCCAAGCCTCCAGTTCCGCCTGGTCGGCCTGCCTCTGCGACACCTCGAACCCCCCACTCTAGGTTATAAGCTCAGGCTTTAACCTCTACCTCCCCAGCCTCGGCGGCCGTCTTCTCTAGAACATGCTTATAGGTCTCTCCTATGGCTTTCCTCACCTCCTCGACATGGCTTGGCAGATCCTCTGGGTTGAAGCCGCGGCTGAGGTATCTCGAGAACTGTCGCTGGTAGAGCTCGGCGTTCTCATCCTTCAGAGCGGCAGCCCACTGGGCTATATGCTCACACCTAACCCTATCCTCCCCGGGGAGTATCTCCTCGGAATGGGGTATCTCGACGCCAGCGTCCAGCGCCCCCTTGAGGGCTGCGAACACTCGCGACCCCTTCACAGGCTTGTGAAGACCGACATCCAGCACCGCCTCCCTGACACCTTTTTCAAGCGCCCTTAGACCAGCCAGGTATCCTGTGAGGTATGCCGCGCATGTGTTGTTCCCGTCTCCCTTCCAGCCAAACTTCTTGGCAAGCTCCCTGCTGTGGGCAGCAGCTATCACCCGGTCACCCTCTATCCTCGCCTCTAGGAATTGGACCCAAACATACTCGTTGGATATTCTCACAGCCATCCTGGGTTTTCCGGACTTGACAAGCCTGAACCTCCTGTAGTAGTTAGTCTTACCCTCCCTTCTTCTCCTAAGCGGCACCCTATACCTAGGCCCTCTGCCCATCCACAGCCACCTCCCTGTGCTACCTTATCTTCTCCTCCGGAACTATGCCCCTGTCGGCCATGTACCTCTTCAGGCTGGCGAGGTCTCTGAAAGTGCCTCCCTTGGCCAGCATGTAGAGCCTCCTGTAAGTCTTCCTGTCTATTACCTGCTTGTCCCTAAGGTACCTGAGGTACCTCCTTATCTTCCTGATCCTGTGCATCCACCTCTCCTTCGGATCCAGCCTGGCGGTGGCTACGCCCTTTCTCCTTCCCATGCCCCTTCTCCTTCCCTTCCTCCTCTGCATATGCCTGACCCTGCTAGCGTGGCCTGCATTGCCCTTCTCAGGGATGACCCTTATGACGCCCCTCTTTATCAGAGCCCGAACATCCGCCTTGGTCACCGCCCCCTCAATCTCCTCCCTGAGCTCCGGATCGGGGTTTATCCAGATTCTCGACTCCCCTACTCCCAGAATCTCGGCTGCGAGCCTCCTTTGGAACCTATAATCCATGACAGTTCACCCTCCCAAACCTAGTTGGCGACACGGAGCCCCTTCTCGAGGGCTGCCCTCTTGATCTCCTGCTTTTTACGTAGGCCCACGCCGGAGGCAATATACACTATATGCCTCTCCGGGCTGAGGCCCTCCAGCTCTTTGACGGAAGAGACAACAACAGGCTCGAGCCCGCTCGGGTGTAGCCCCCTTATGCTCCTCGGGGTCCTATAGCCCACCTTCACTATAGGCGGGTAGCCCTTGAGCTGGAGCCTCATCTTGTTATCGTTACCCTTAGGCTTCCTCCAGTAATCCCTCCTCTCAAACTTCCAGAACCTCCAGCTAAGGTAACGCAGGAACCTGCGTCTGCTCTTCGATGCTATAATCCTCTTAAGTCTCTCCCTCGCCCTCTTCGCGGACAACACACTCCTCCTCGCGGCCAACGCACCATCAAGGCTCTGCGGCTCTCCACCGCTCATCAGGCAAGCACCTCCTTCTCGTAAATGTAGATGCCGTCCATAAACTTCCTCCTATCCTTATCCTTAACCTTCGTCGCCAGCTCTATATTAGCCGCCGTCTGGGCCACCTTCTCCACGTCAATCCCCTCAACTATAACGTCGCTACCCTTAACCTCCACCTTCACTCCAGGCATTATCTTGGCTATCCTCAGCCCCTTCTCTCCCAGGAAGTTTGAAATTATGAACTTGTCGCCATCCACCTTAACATTTATCGGGAAGTGGCTGTACATTATCTTAAGCTTGTAGCGGAAGCCGCCCTGCACACCCTTTATCATATTCCTTATGTGCCCCGCTATAGCGCCTACGAGAGCCCTCTGCCTAGCCCTGGCGAAGAAGCTCTCGACAACGACAGCATTACCCTCCAGCCTTATGAGCACTCCCCTGGCATGGCTGAAGTCACGCTCGACCTCACCCTTCGGGCCTGATACCCTGACCCTCATACCCTCTACAGATACTGTTACGCCCTCAGGCACGTCAACTCTCTCCATAACATGCACGTCCTTAGCCATACTCCTATACCCCCAACCCCTCTGTGGGTTGAGTAGCCACGAGCTAATATAGTGTGCGGAAGGAGGCGGCGCGTGAGTAACACAAGAAGAGGAGAGAGGGTTCAGTAGACGTAGGCTATCACTATTCCTCCTATCTTCCTCTTCAGAGCCTCTCTATGCGTCATGATGCCCTGGGGCGTCGATAGTATGAGGAGGCCCACGTCCCTGCTGGCGAGGTATTTCCTAAGGTGCTCAGGCATCTTTGCTAGCTCCCTGTAGCTAACTGGCGTCCTAGGCTTCACAACCCCTATATCGTTAATCCTCCCCAGCAGCTTGACCCTGAACTTGCCCCATCTGCCGTCGTCTATGTATTCGAACCCTGCTATATAGCCCTCCTTCTCCAGTATCCTGAGCACGTTGGCTATTAGCTTACTCGAAGGCATAATTATAGCCTCGCCTTTACCCCTCATCTCAGCGTTCTTTATAGCGGCCATAGCGTTGGCAAGGGTGTCAAGCATAACCATGGCATTCCACCTCCACTACCTGTTCTTTCTGAACCCCAGCGTTGGAGCTATCTCTCTGAAGCACTGGCGGCATAGGTAGAGGCCGTATTTCTGTATAACCGCATCCCTGGTCCCACACCTCTGGCACCTCTGGGCCCCGCGCCCCATCCTCTTGGGCTTTGGAGGCCTTATCTTAGCCACAGCACTCCACCCCCAAAGCTTAGATGAAGGTGACGCCGAATAGCTGGTTGAGCAGCACCATAGTCTCCTCCCTCGTCACCCTGTGCCTCCTCGGTATATGGCCTCTCCTCTGACGCCTCCTCTCCACTATCCTATGGCCTGGCCTCTGCACTGTTATCGCTACGTCCATGCCTAGTATACCCACTCTAGGGTCGTACTTGACACCCGGTATTAGAATGTGCTCCTCAATCCCGAAGGAGACGTTCCCGTGCTCGTCTATACTACTAGCCTTTATCCTATGGCCTACAGCCTCCAACGCTCTCTTGAGGAAGTTTAACGCCTTCTCCCCTCGTAGAGTGACCATGACCGCAATGTTCTCGCCCTTCCTGACGCCGAACGCCCTAATAGTCCTTTTCGCCTTGCGGAAGACCGGCTTCTGGCCCGTCAGCTCCTCAAGGACCTCGGCCGCCCTCTGAAGCCTCTCCCCGCTTTGGCCAATGCTTATGTTAACAGTAACCTTCACAATCCTGGGTCTCCTCATAGGTCTGCTCTTCCACTCCTCGAGAATCTCGCTAACCCTCTCGGGAGGGATTGGCAGAGCCTGTGCCCTGGCACTCACTTCCACGCACCCTCCGGTAGCGATATTACGGGCTTGTCGAGGCCTATAACGAAGACGTAGTCCAGGGAGGTCTGGAAGAGGTTGCCGCTAGCATCCTCTAGAGTGACCAGAGTCCTCTTTCTTCCCCACCCCTTCTGCACACTCTTAACCACGCCTACGCGGCCGACGTTGCGGCCTCCGACTATTATTGCTATAGCTCCCTCACTGAATTTGACGTGGCTCTTTATATCCTGGCCGGGCACGGTTATAAGGAGGGTGTCCATAGTACTGTAGACATCCTCCTCCGGGTTCCTCGGATCCTTAACCCTCAACAGTATATTCCGGCCATCGTGAAGGTTGAGCTGTATATGGCCTCCCCTGACTGTCGTCTTATTCTCGATCCTAACGGGCTTCAGGCCAGCCTCCTCCCTAGGGATGGGGTGTAGCTTGAAGAACTTGACGGGGTATGGGAGCATCCTGAAAGCCTCTCCAGTGTCAACAACCTCTACAACGTCCATGAACCCGACGGGAAACTTGTAGTCCTTCCTAACTACACCGTCAACCCTGAAGTGGCCCTCTGAGATAAGCTTTCTCGCCTCCCTCGCAGTCTGGGCGTAGCCCAGGACGTTCCTAACAATCAGGAGCAGGGGCAGGCTCTTCTCGGCGGGGTGTGGGCCCGGCCTCGGTTTTACAACCCACTTATACTCCTTACGAAGTATAGGCCAGAACCTGGGCGCCGCTAGGGCTTTGAGCCTCCTCTGCCCACCCATCCTAGCCATTCTCCACAACACCCCAGCACTCTACTGCTCAGAATCCAGGCTATTATTCTGAGGCCTCTCCTCCCCCTCTACCCTTCGCTCTCCTCTCGATTATCCTCTTCCTATACTCGTCGCTAAGGTCAAGCTCAATTATCATAACGTTCGACGGGTGGATGGGCCTGAAGACTGGAGTGCCGTCAGCCTTAGTCACCGTCACGCCGTCTATGTAGATCCTCAGCCTCCTCAGATCGACCTTAACAACCTTACCCTCGTGGCCCTTGAAATCGCCCCTCAATATCCTAACCTTATCCCCCTTTCTGACCGGGAGACTCCTAACACCGTACTTCTCCCTCAGCTCCGGGCTCAGCGTTGCGGAGACTAGCTTCTGCCTGGCGTGGAGGGGCGCCCTGTAGAGCGCCCTCCTCTGCTTCCTAGGTTGCCTGCTCTTGGTGAGCACGGGCACGGCCAGCACCCCCGGCTATATTATCATTGTAGCTATCTTAGCCACCCTAGGCCACCTCTCAGCGGCCTCCCTTGCTATGGGACCTCTAACCTCGCTACCCCTCGGAGTCCCGTCCGGGTTGACTATCACAACCGCGTTGTCTTCGAATGAAACCCAGGTGCCGTCGGGCCTCCTGAAGGGCCTCCTCTGCCTTACGACCACTGCGTATACAACCTGCCGTCTCATCTGGGGAGTCCCCTTCTTCACGCTCACAACAACCAGGTCGCCTACTCCGGCGGAAGGCAGCCTCCTAAGCCTCGTTTTCACCTGGGGCACGCTTATTATCATAACCTCCTTGGCCCCGCTGTTGTCGGCAACCGGCACGTAGCTCCCTACCTGGAGCCCGGGGTTTACCCCGTAGCGTGAGACTACTACCCCATACTTCTTCTTCTTAGCCACTCCCTACGCACCCCCTACCTCCTCTTGACTCCGAGGACGGTGAACTTGACCGTCTTGGATATCGGCCTAGTCTCCCCAATAACAACTAAGTCTCCCTCCCTAACGCTTATACAGTCAGGCAGATGGGCGTGTATCTTCTTGCTCCTCCGCTCGTACCTCTTATACTTCTTGTCGTAGTAGAGGTATTCGTGCTGCACTACTACCATCCTCCTAGCCCTAGCCTTAGCCACAACCCCCTCCAGGAGCACTCCCCTGACCCTAAGAGCGCCATGCCAAGGGCAATTTGGGTCGCTACACACCCTCTCAGGGGGGCTAACGCCAGGTATCTTCAGGTTTTTAACCTGCTTGAACTTCGGCACCGCCGGGACACCCTCCACCTGTACTCCTTAACCCTCTCCAGGGGATTCCCGATTAACACTGTGCCAGATATCCTAATATACTCACCGCCCGGGGACTCCACCTCGAGCACCGCCAGATCCTTGAGAACAGTGACTATCCCCCGAGGGGTTAGTATCCTGAGGGACCTGCTCCCCTCAACTACGACCCTCCCCTCGAGACCCTCGAGGGAGGGGTCGCTGTGGGAGAGTATCCTGACGCGCAGGCCGGTGAGGAGGGGTGGTGTTTTGGGGCGCCTAGGCCTTCTCTTCCCCTGCACGCTTCTCCCTCAAAACAGTTAGTATACGGGCCACATTCCTCCTTGTCTCCCTCAGCTCGCCAGGGTTCTCCAGTAGACCCACCTTGGCCTTATACCTCAGCCCCATGAGCTTTATCCTCAGCTCCCTGAGAGTCTTCTCGAGCTCCTCAATGCTCATGCCCCTAAGCTCCTTAGTCTTTATCCTAAACTTGCCCACTCCGAATCACCCCCTTCCAGGCTCTATGCCTCCTCCTGCTCCTCGCCGGGCCTGGCTGGCTCCATATGCTCTGAAAGCCCTCTAGCCGTCTCCTCCTGCAGGCCGAGGGCCTCAATCTCGGAGCGTATACTCTCTATAACCTCCTTAACCTCCTCCTCACTCTTTATCCTCACGTAGTCCCCTGGCTTGCCAGGCTTCACTATTATCACGTCAACGCCTATAACGCCCTTCGGCAGGCGTGCGTAGGCGGAGGCTCTGTCGACGAGTTCGTCAACCTTGTGACCGCTCTTGTAGACCTTGCCCGCCTTAAACTTCTCGAACCTCGCCCTCTCGCTGGTTAGCTTACCGCTTATGGTTATCTCGACGCCGAGGGCGCCGTTCGACATTATCCTGTTGAGGGCTGCGAAGGCGACCCTCCTGAAGTGTATACCCCTCTCTATGGATCTAGCTATCCTGAAAGCCTGGACCCTGGCGTCCAGCATGGGGTTTTCGGGCTGCTCGACCCTGATCCTCGGGTTGGGCAGGCCGAAGACCGTCTGGAACACCTCCTGGAGCCTCCTGATGGTCGCCCCCCGCCTCCCTATTATCAGGGCTGGCCTCTCCGCCCATATCGTGATGTTCGTCCCCAGGCTCGTCTGGACAACCTTTACTCTGCTGTAGCCCGCCTCGTAGAAGTTCTGCGCCAGCCACTCGTCTATCTTAGTCCTGAGGAGGCCCTGGTTTAGGAAGTGCCTAACAACCTTTGTCGGCACCGCTTTACACCTCCCTAACCACGATCTCTATATGGCTGTGAACCCTGTTCCGGGGAGTCGCCCTCCCCCAGGCGCGGGGCATCCATCTCTTGAGGGTTATCCCCTTGTGAGCCGCTACATGTATGATCTTGAGCCTCTCGATATCGAGGTTCTTGTTGGCGGCGTTAGCCTCGACGTTGTCCAGCAGCTTCAGCATGTACCTGGCGGCCTTCACGGGGTACCGGCCCACGGGCCAGCCCCACTTGTCCGCCATCCCCCTCCTGTGAGCCTGCTTGCCGTGGGCCCTCCTGAAGGGCACAGCCTCCCTCTTCTCGACAACAGCCTTTAGGTAGCGCCTCGCCTCACCCAGCGTCATGCCTCTTATCGCCCCCGCGACCTCTGCCATAACCTTAGGGTGAACCGGCACGTTCCTCAAAACAGCCTTCGCAACTTCAGACTCGTCCCTCAGCTTAACGCTGTAGCCCCACCTAGGCACGGCTCATAGCACCCCCGCTTCACCGCTACTTGCTGGCCACGTGTAGGCTGCTCCTCGTGGCCTTCAGACCCGGCTCTCCGTGCTGGACTATCCTCGTTGTCGGGCTGAACTCTCCCAGGTAGTGGCCTATCATCTCCGGCACTATCTTAACTGGTATGAACTCCTTGCCGTTGTACACCGCTATGGTTAGGCCCACCATCTCCGGCAGTATGATCATGTCTCTTACATGGGTCCTTATAACCGGGGGCCTCTTAAGACGGCCCTCCTCAATCCTCCTCCTAATCTTCCTAACCTTCAGCAGCAGCTTCTGCTGTGCTGGTGTTAAGCCCCTCAGCAGGCTGCGCCTCTGCCTAGCCGGGAAGAGGCGAGCCAGCTCCTCAATATCCATCTTCAACAGCTCCTCAAGCGTCCTCCCCCTGTACCTGAACTTCCTCCACTCTGGCCGCATCTCAAACGCCAATACACTACCCCCCGAAGGGCTAACTAGACTCCACCCTATTAAACCCCACTCTACCACCGCGCCCTATAATCCTAAAATACCTAGGCTAGGGGGCGCGGGCGGCCTTCAGGGGCGTCTTAGGATGTGTCTGAGGACCCCGAGTGCGGCCTGGCGCGGCGTCCATGCGGTCACCACCCTCGCCCCCGCCTCCCTCACCGCCTCCACATCCTCAGGCCTCGCGCTGGGCGGGGTTATGAAGGCGACCCTGTAGCCAGACCTGTGTAGGTTCTTGACGACATGCGGTATTGGCTGGCTATCGACTGTCTGCTGCAGGTCGCTGACTGCCACAACCTTCTTTACACCCGGCTGTGCAGCCTTTTCCAGGGCCGTGGATATGTCTGTGTAGCCCCTGAACTCTACGGAGAGGAGGGACCTGGCAACCTCCCTCCTGCTTAGGGGGCCCTCGAGGACTGTGGAGGTGTGGCTGAAGAAGACTAGCCTTGAAATGTTTGAGAGAAAGAGGCTGGCGACTGCTATAGCCCAGGAGGAGTAGTCTATCATGGAGGAGCTCACGTCGAGGGCGAGGCTCAGCCTACCCGCCCTCAGCCTCTCCCTATAAACTATCGTGGGCCTTCCGCCCCTGATACTCTGGTATATGCTCCTCCTCACATCAACCCTCGGGCTCCTCCTCGGGGACAGGACAGTCTTCGGGAGAAGCCTTAGACCGTGTCTAACCGAATACTTGTAGAGAAGCTTCTCCATGCTCCGCACAAGCACCTCCCTCTCATCCGCGCTGGCCCTCGAGTACAGGCTCCTGAGGACCTTAACCGCGGCGGGAAGGGCGAGCCTGGAGAGTATCGAGTACACCCTCTCCGGGTCGCCCGGCCTGGACGACTCCAGCTCCAGGATTGCTATAGCCGTCTCGGCCATGCCGAAAACCGTGGCCCTGCTCAGCCCCCCTATAGAGGCGGACTCCCCTAGTCTAGAGGCCCTGCTTATCGCCTCCAGAGCCATACTGTAGCCTAGCTCCCTCCACCCCTCACCCCCTCCCTCCATATATCTAAGCGCGCTCCTAAGGCTGGCTGCGGCTCTGGAGGCAGCGTCCAGCAGCTCGCCCTTCCACCCGTCTAGGCTATGGCTTTTCACAGCCCACAAAGCCTCGGGCGGTACCTTCGAGACGAGGTCCTCAGCCTCCCCTGGGCGCGCGTCCCTAAGCCTCTTCGCCAGTATCTCCCCTCCACGCTCGCTACCAGCTATGCCCACAGCCCTGGCTACCGTGTTGGCGTCAGCCTCTGGAGCGGAGGAGAGGGAGGGGTCTGTGGCTATCATGAGGGAGAGGGTCTCCCTGTCGAGCGTCCCCGCCCTCCTCATGATCCTGTAGGCGTCCCGCACCCTAGTCAGAGAGCCGGTCCTAGCCCTCCTAGCAAGCTCTAGCCCCACATCCTTCAAGAGCCTAGCGTTACCCTTCCTCATAGATGCCCAACCCAGCTCGACGAGCCCCTTCTCGTCTAGCTCGGTGAGCCTTGGCGAGAGCCCCGCCTCGGCCTCCATCAGCCGCCTCTCCTTCCCGCCCCTCGAGGGCTTCGTGAGATAGGCCTCCCTGAGGCTCTCCATCCCCTGCCTTGCTAGAGTGTAGGCCAGGCTCCTCAGGCTCTGGGCGTCCGCAACCCTCTCCCTCCCTGGCCTCCCGTGTATGGCCCCCACGTTTTTCAGCATCATATAGGCAGCTACAGCCTCCCTCCCCCTCCTCGAAACCCCCTTCTTGGATACCCTCCACCCGGGCTTAGCCCCCATAGCCTGGAGGCTAGCCATTATCTCGCTCTCCAGCCTCTCCACCCTCTCCCTGAACCTGCTGCTGGATGAAGCCCTCCTCAGCTCCTCCACAACGGCTTCCGATAGCCTTTTGGACTTTACCACAGCCTCCACTACCATGGCCAGCTCGTCCTCGCCCAGGAAATCCCTGCCCTCGAGGTCGGCGTAGCTCCTCGCAAGTGTTATAATGTCGACTAGCTCCGAGGTGCCGATGCTGTGGCCCTGGCGCCTGAGGACCTCGGCGGCAGCCGGGAGTCCAGAAGCTATATCCTCTAGCCTGAGGCCCCTAGACATTCAGGGCCTCACCCAGGACCTCCCTCACCACTTCCTCGTCGTCGACGCGCTTGACGAGAACAGCCTCGGCCGCCTCTGCAAGGTCCTCGAGGCTCACCCTCTCCCTACCCTTTAGAGACGCTATGCTCTGGGCCATCCTGGCCCAGGCTACCGACTCGGAGGTGCCTGGCTTATGGCTTATGTTGGATGTCCTGAGCCTCTCCACAACCCTCATTATAACCTCCATGACCTCCGCCCCCAGGAGGGGCCTCTCCTCCGTCCTCAGCCTAACTATCCTCTCTTCAACATGCCTGGGCGGGTAGTCGAACTTAACCCTTACAACCCTGCGTAGGAAAGCGTCGCTGAGCTCGTTCTGCGCTATGTCCTCCGGGTTGCTCGTCATTATGAGCTGGAAGCCGGTGCCCCTAGCCCTGAACACCCTCCTAATCTCGGGGACGACTATCCTCCTCTTATCAATAATGTCGAGGAGCATGTTCTGGAACTCCTCGCTGCTCCTCCTCACCTCGTCAACTAGGACGCCGGTGTCTAGTATGAGGGCCGCTAAAAGGGGGCGGGGGACGAAGCTCTCCTCGTTGAACCCATGCTTCATAGCCATCTGCGGGTGGAAGTCCCCTATAACCTTGTACTCGTCATAGCCTTCGCTGCAGGGGAGTATGAAAGGCTTCCTCCCAGCCCACAGCTCCAGCAGCGCCTCACCTATCTCCGTCTTACCGGTGCCGGGGGGCCCCTCGAAGAGTACTGGCCTCCCGTTTAGGAAGGCGGCGTAAACCAGGGTGACAACCCTCTTGTCAACCACCAGCCTATACCTGCCCTCCAACAGCTTTACAGCAGCCTCAGGACTCCTAACCCTGCCTACACTGCTCTCAACAAGGGAGCCGTAGGCATCCCAAACCCTAGCCTCTATAGCGTCTTGAGCCGCCATAGACCCCGACATGACTCTCAAACCTTCCTAGGGTGGCCAGCCCTCCCAGGAGGATACCCCCAGGGCTCCACAGGGTATATAGAGTGGGGCGGCGGCTTAGAACTATTATGCCCTCCCCCCTTTATAGACGCTCTCAAGCCCTGCTACCCAGGAGCCCGGTTCGAACAGAGAGTCTCTAGCATACTCCGGCAGCATCTCGTCCAGCCGGTAACACTCCTCCCTGTAGGGGCATATACCACACTTCCTGGGGCTCCTGTTGGGGTAGGGTAGCACGCCCTCCGTCGCGAGCCTCATATCCTCCATGGCCCTCATAGCGGTGTACACCAGGTCCTCCCCCACGCTATACTCCCCCGAGCCGCCCCGGAGATAGACTATCCTAACTCGGGCGGCCCTCGCGCCGTTCCTCCTCGCCAACGCTATGGCGTAGGCAACCGCCTGGAGAAGGTCCGAGAGCCAAACCCCCTTCCTGGGACCCCTGCCGCTCTTCCTCTCCACAACAACAACCTCTCCATCCTCCATCCTCCACGAGTCGGGCCTCCCGGCTATGAGGTAGCCACCTACAGCCTCCTCAACAGGCTCCTCAGCCTTACCCCCCCTAATACTGTCCAGCAGGGCTGCGACAGCGTGGTAAACGGTTCCCGCCAACATCCTGAGCCTGGCTAAAAGCCCCCTTTCAGCCGGCATGTGGGTTTCGAAGAAGTAGAGGCGGGGGCAGTAGATGAAGGTTCTTAGCCTGCTGGGGGCTATCCTGAAGCGGCCGCCCTCCTCAGCCCTATCACCACCCTGTCCCCGTCTAGCTCCCACTCTCTAAGCACCTCTACCCCGCTGGGCGGCGTCCCCAGCTCCAGCCTCACAGCCCTCGTCTCCCTCTTAATGTAATCCTTTAAAGCGTTTACAGCCTCCTCCACATCCCCACTCCCCTCTATCCACACCTCCACATAGTCCTCCACGTTATAGCCCGCCTCCTTCCTCATTGCCTGTATCCTCCTCACAATATCCCTGGCCACACCCTCGAGCACCTCCTCCCTCGTCAGCCGTGTGTCCACAGCAACAAGGCCTAGGGGGGTGTCTCTCACCTTCAGCCACTCTGGGTACTCAGCCTTTAGGCTTACATCCTCCAGCGTGAGCCTGATCCTCAGCCCCTCGTACTCAGCCTCGTAAACGCCCTTCTCCGCGAGCAGCCTTCCTATCTCGCCGCCCCTCTCCTCTATGAGCCTGAGGACCTTAGGCATCTCCCTCTTAAACCTCGGCCCCAGCCTGCCGTAGTCTGGCTCTACCCTGTAGATCCTGGTGGCCTCCAGGGCGGAGGCCGGGGCGAACTCTATCTCCTTAGCGTTAGCCATGAGCCTTATCAGCCCCTCGAGCCTCCGCAGAGACCTCTCCGCCTCCTGGGAGGAGGCTGCTATTATAACCCTCCTGACGGGCCTCCTCAGCTTCAGCCCTGCCTCGTTCCTCGCGGAGAGTATGGCCTCTATAACCATCCTCGCCTTCTCCATATCCTCCTCGAGGGCGGAGTCGACTAGGTGATCCTCGGGCTCAGGCATGTCCAGCATGTGTATAGACTCCTCAGGCCTCTCCTCGGCCTCCCTGAACACCTTGATGTAAAGGTATTCGGCGGTGTAGGGTATGAAGGGGGCGGCCATGAGGAGCCACTCCCAGAGGACCTTGTAGAGGGTCGCGTAGGCAGCCCTCTTCGAGGGGGTGTCAACCTCCTCCCAGACCCTCCGCCTTATTATCCGGAGGTACCAGTGGCTCACGTCCTCTATTATGAAGCTCCTGAGCGCCCTCGCTGCATCGTGTATCCTGAGGTCCTCCATAGCCTCCATGTACCGCCTCTTGAGGCTGGCTAGCCTCGAGAGTATCCACCTGTCCTCCACCTCCAGGCTGTCCTCGATGTCGCCCAGGCCAACGCTCTTCGGGTCGAACCTGTCCAGCCCCATGTAGGTGCTTGCAAACGCGTAGACGTTCCATATGACTGTGAAGTCCCTCCTCATCAGGTCAAGCCCTTTCCAGCTGAACCTCAGGTCCTCCCACACCGTGTTCTGCAGCACCCAGAACCTCACGACGTCCCGGGGCACCTTGGATATCAGCTCTTCGAAGTCGACGTAGTTGCCCAGGCTCTTGTGCATCTCCTTGCCCTGCTCGTCTAGGGCGAACCCGTGGACGAGGACCCTCCTGTAGGGCGCCTCCCCGAACCCTATTACCCCGCTCCTCAGGAGGCTGAAGAACCACCCCCTTATCTGGTCGTGCCCCTCTACTATAAAGTCGACGGGCTTCAGCCTCTCCCACGTCTCCCTGTACTTCGGGTAGCCTAGGCTGGCGTAGAAAGCTATCCCGCTGTCGAACCAAACGTCTAGAACGTCAGGCACCCTCCTCATGGTGCCGCCGCACCGGGGGCACTTCAGCTCCACCCTGTCGACCCAGGGCCTGTGGAGGTTCTCGGGTTTCTCGCCCCCCATCGACATAAGCTCCTCCACGCTCCCGACAACGTGCTCGTAGCCGCAGGAGCCGCAGCGCCATACGGGGAGTGGTATACCCCAGTACCTCTGCCTGCTTATAACCCAGTCCCTCAGCTCCTTCAGCATGTTCATGAACCTTGTCTTAGCCCACCCGGGCTGCCACTCGACCTTCTCCGCCTCCCTCATAAGCTGGTCCTTGAGCCTTGTTACGGCGACGAACCACTGGGTGGTCGCCCTCAGGAGTAGCGGGGTTTTGCACCTCCAGCATACAGGGTACCTGTGCACTATCGTGGCCTCGTGGAATAGAGCACCCCTCTCCCTGAGGTCCTCCACTATAGCCCTATTCGCCTCCCCCCTGAAGTAGAGCCCCCTATACTTGCCCGCAGCCTCTGTCATGAACCCCCTCTCGTCCACGAGGGACACCACAGGGGCCCCTATCCTCTTGGCCACCTCATAGTCTACAGTCCCATGGCCCGGTGCCGAGTGGACTAGGCCTGAGCCCTCGTGGGGGGTAACAGCCTCCGGGGCCATGACGACCTTGTGCCACTTGGATAGTTCCCTCTGGGCGTCCACCACATCCTCCAGGGGGTGCCTATACCTTAGGCCCTCTAGCTGGCTGCCCTTGAGGACCTGGAGGACCTCGTACCCGCTGACCCCCGCCTCCCGCATTACATGCTCCAGCCTGGGCTTCGCTAGTATCAGCGTTTCACCCCCCACCCTCACCCTCACATACTCCATCTCCGGGTGAGCCATTACGAAGGCGTTTGCCGGAAGCGTCCAGGGTGTGGTGGTCCACACCAGGAGGTACTCGCCCTCCCGCCCCTCTACAGGGAACTTGACATATATTGAGGGGTCCTCCAGCTCCCTATACTCGGAGACCTCGTAGTCCGCCAGCGTGGTCTCGCAGCGGGGGCACCAGTGGAGGACCCTGTAGCCCTTGTAGAGCAGCCCCTTCTCCCAGGCCTTCTTCACAAGCCACCAGCCCGATTCTATGTAGTCGTCCCTGTAAGTCACGTACGGGTTATCCCAGTCCATGAAGACTCCTATCTCTTTGAACTGCCTTGTCATGGCCTCCATGTTCTCGTCGACGAACCTCTTACACGCGGCTATGAAATTCTCGACGCCAACCCTTTCCTCTATCTCCCTCTTAACCCTCACACCGAGACTCTGCTCTATCTTAACCTCTATCGGCAGGCCGTGGGTGTCGTAGCCGGGCTTGTCCCACACATTATGGCCAGTCATCCTGTAGAACCTTAGAACGACGTCCTTTACAACCTTGTTCCACGCCGTCCCTATGTGTATGGATTTCGCCGACGCGTATGGGGGGCCGTCGAGGAAGTAGAACTTCTTGGAGGCCCTGGAAGACTTCTCCTTAACCTTACGGTATATGTTATTCCCCTCCCAGTAGGACTTGACAAACGACTCTAGGGCGAATTGGTCGTACCTCTCACCCTCAAGAACCCTCGGCACACTACCCACAGCCGGGCACCCCCAAAGACAATTCTCCCTAACCGTTTAATAAAAACTGGGCGCAGAGGCGCTGAGGACCTCCTTGGCCCCCTCCTACCTGGTGGTGTCGATCCACTCCACCTTAACGCCGAAGACGCTGTCTCCATGCGACTTAACGGCCTCCTCAATCTCGGCCTCCCGGCCTGGCTCTCCCAGGAGGACCTCGACGAACCTGAACTCCCTGACCACGGTGGAGCGGTGGTCTCTAACCTCAACCCCAAACCTGCTCCTAAGCTCCTCCACAATTCTACTGTGTACATCGTCGTTATAGGTGCTGTAGTAGACTCTGTAGAGCCTTATGCCCGCCGTCAACAGGTGGTCCCCTGCAGAGACCTTCACTAGCGGAGCGTTTAAAACCTTAGAAGGTAAACCGGCGGGTTGTAGGTATGCTACGTTAAATTATAGGCCCACCGTTTAAACTTAATAGAATCACCGGCACCCTCTTAGATCAGGCCTACGGGGGTGTGCTTGTAGGTGAAGAGGCTCTCCGCGCTGGTGAAGGTTGACTCTAAGGGCAGGGTTACTATACCTCAATCAATAAGAAGCGCTCTGGGCATCGAGCCGGGTATGGTAGTCCTCCTGATCGGGGACGTGGATAAGAGGGAGCTTATAGCCACGCCCATAACAAGCAGTAGCGAGTCCATCTACGTCATAGACGCCACGCTTAAGGACAGGCCGGGCGCGCTGGCGGCTGTGACAGAGATCCTAGCACGCCATAGGATAGACATAGTGGCCAGCAAGTGCGCCAGCATAGTTAGGGGGGAGGAGGGCGGCTGCACTATTATAGCGGACTTCAGCAGGGCCGATGTAGATCCAGAGGATTTGAAGAAGGAGCTGGAGAGGCTTGACGTCGTGTTCCACGTTATAATGCGCAGGCTTGAGGCGGGGCTCGAGTGGATATAGAGTGGAGGTGGGAGCACGCTCCAGCGGTTAACGCATATCAACCACAGCCACGGCTGGTCCGGGCATGAGGTTGGGAGGCTCCTTGCTAGGAGGGTGACTGAAGTCGACGGCTGTGAGGCTTGCAAGGGGGGTGTGGATACTCCTCTGGCCAGGCTTGACGGGCTTGCCCGACTCCCTGGTACTCCTCGCTAGCATTGGCAGGTGCCACATCCTATACGACACAGGCTCCGGAGAGCCCGGGAGCATTGTGGCTCTAGCCTCGAACCTAGCCTCGGCCGGGGTCAAGCCGTGGGACATAGTCACCGCCATAGTCTCCCACGCCCACGTCCCGAGCAGCGGGGGGGCTAGGTGGCTCCACGACAACCACAAGGTCACCATAGCTGCTAGGCGCCCCGACTCCAGGTGGGTTGAGGAGGGCGACCCTGTGAAGACGGCGGCCGTCGAATACGGGGTGCCCCCGAAGCCTGTGCCCGTCGGCCTTGAGCTGTCCAGGGAAGGAAGGCTGCCGGGGGGGTGTGAGGCCGTTGAGGTCCTCTTTACCCCCGGACATACACCAGGGAGCGTCAGCATACAGATAGAAACCCGGGAGGCCACGGTCCTGGCGGTGTCAGACGCCCTGGGCCGACTTAGGAGAGAGTGGGCCAGCAGCGAGAGGGATTGGATTGAGAGTCTTGAGAAGATAAGCAGCAGGGACCCAGACTATTTGTGCACTAGCGTCACATGTATGGATAGAAAGGCTGCTAGGGCTTTCCTGGAGGAGACCCGTGAGAAAGGCCCGTTTTGGGATGTGGAGGGAAGGGCCACCTACGGATAAGCCTTACGACGCTGCCTATAGCCAATACCAGGCTATATTAGCCCCTTAGACACCGCGTTTAACCTGGATGCGAGGTGCGGAGGGTTTGGGCTTGGAAGAGGGCTATGACGACGTGCTTGTTAGGGACATAATGAGTTCCCCGCCGATAACCGTGCTGCCTATGGCTAGCGTGAAGGAGGCGGCCAGGATCATGCTGGAGAACGGGGTGGGCAGCCTGATAGTGGTGAACGAGAGGAACACGCTCCTAGGTATATTGACTAAGACCGACGTAATACGTGAGGTCGTGGCGAAGGGCCTGGACCCTGAGGCTGTCAGGGTCGGCGACATCATGACGCGGAACCCATACTACGTGTACACCGACGACTCTGTAGAGCGGGCTGCATCGCTTATGGGCGAGCACAACATAGGCCACCTCCCAGTGCTAGACCCTGAGACCGAGAAGCCTGTTGGAATAATAACGAAGACCGACATAGTAAAACTGGCGCCCAACTACATAAACGTAATATACAGTCTAAAACAGGAGATAGACAGGAGGGAGAGGCTCAAGAGGATGAAATAGCTCAGGCCGCCCCACCCCCTAGCATAGGGGTAGCTGCCGCACCCGAGCCCTGTGCAGGGGGTTCAGGTCTCCTAGGCCGCCTCTAGCCTGGTTAACGCTCTATAAATCCTGGCCCCATTCCTAGGAGGCCGGAGTATGGGGTATGAGGCTGGCTTTCGGGCTTCTCATGGCGTCCCTAACTGCAGCGCTGGCGGTAGCCGAGTCCAGTGCGGTCGGAGCGCTAGGCTACCTGCTCCCCATCGAAGAGCACCGTGTGGTAGCTAAGGCTGTGCTCTCGGCTGTCGCCATGGTCGGCTCCTTCTGGGGTCTTGTAGTCGCCAGCACCAGGTTTAGGAGCCCGGGGGGGAGGAGGCTGGTTCTCGCCGCTGTTGGGATAGCTACACCCGCCTCCCTCTTGGGGTTGGAGGGGCTTCTGGGCGGGTGGCTCTCCAGCCTGGCCAGCGTAATGGCCGTGTCCATAGCCCTGGGTATGACGAGCTTCGCCCTCTCCTCATCAATATACAGCCAAGTGGACTATGTGGAGTGGAGGAGAACTCTCGCCGAGTATTACATAGTAAGTAGCGTCGGCTCCTCGCTGCTAATATTCTTATCTCTCGCGTCAGACATCCCCCTGATAGTGGCGGTGTCTATAGCGGTATTCGCATTCCTCTCCGCCCAAAACGTGATAGACATGCCCCTCTCCTTCGCATCGCTTAAAGTCGTGGACAACTTCTCCAACGCAGTGTTCTCGGCTCTCCACGGGAGGGTTGAGAGGCTCAGGCTTGACGAGGTCCTCAGGCTTTCGTCCGCCGCCGGAGTGTTGGCTGCACTGAAGATACCTGTGATACAGGAGGCAGCATACTATCTAGGCGAGGCAACTCCCCTGGTATATAGCATAGGCTACGCGCTGGGTGTTACAATGGCCTCGACGACTGCGTCAACGCTCCCTGCGTCCGCAGCGGCTTTGGTGTCGACGGCCCTAGCGTTATACGTGGGCGACAGCCTTCCTTGGCTAGCCCTCTTCCTAGTAGGGCTAGGCTACGGCTGGGCTGTGTTCACCCTTGTTATGTACGTTCTAGACAGGGAGCCGAAGAAGGTGAGGATAGCCACGGTGTCAGTGTTAGCGTGGAGCGTCGCAGCCTCCCTGGCTGTATTCGCATTGACCTCCGCCGCAGGAACCAGCCCCTACATACCAGCCCTCGCCATACTTATCCTCGGCCTACTCCTCTCAGCCGCGGCTAGGGTTAAACAAGCCAGGGTTAGATGGGAGTAGCCCAGGGTTGAGACGTTTAAATGGGGTAGGCTGTAGCGCTATTCGGGACTATTGAAGCAGGCTCCAAGCCCTCCCGGGGGCCTGGTCAAGATGGGGGCCCAGCGCCATTAGCCTTCACAGCCCCCATGACCCCGCACCCCAGTGAAAAGAGGTGGTGTGGGCGAGGAGGGAACCGATGGAAAAACGCACCACGATGAGACAGAAAGATACGGAGTGGCACGGTTAGAGGAAGCAGTGGGAAGCCCCTACCGTTTAATATAATACAAGATGAAGCGGTAGGGGGAGGGCTACTGTAACGCTATTATCTCTCCGAGCCTCTCCTCCCCAGGGTTGTAAACGGGTTTCCTCTGGAGCAGACTCTTGTACACTATCTCAGCCACCGTGTGGTACCTCTCTTCACCTAGGACCGCGGCCATGTTTTCCAGTATAACCGTGGAGGAGGCGTGCCCCAGGTCCTCGAGTATGTATTTCGCGTTGAACTCTGCCTGGCTGGGGCTCATGGAGGCCAGCCTCTTTATAGTCTCTTCAGCCGTAGCCACAGCCCTGGAGGCCAGCTCCTTATCGTAGGCCTCGCTGGCCAGCGCTCTGAGGTCCTCGAGCAGAGGCTTGTACGCACCCTTCTTCCAGATGGCCTCCAGCATGTCTAGGGCCTGGATGTTGCTTGTCCCCTCCCATATCGGGGTTATTAGGGCCTCTCTGTGCCACCTCTCTACAGCGTACTCCCTGAGGAAGCCTATGCCGCCGAACAGCTCCATCGCCAGCATCGTAACCCTGGCTGCGGCCTGCGCTGTCATGTTCTTCGCGATGTGGGTCATCAGCCTCGCGTAGTGGTAGGTGGCACTGTATGGAGGCCTGTCTCCCGTAGACCTCTCAAACAGGTCTACAGTCTTGTGTGTGAGGGCTAGAGACTCCTCTATTAGGACCTCCATCTCCAGGAGATCCCTCCTAACAAGGGGGTGCTCTATTATCCTCTTCCCGAAAGCCCTCCTGTGGTTAGCATAGTTGTAGGCCTCCAGGTAGGCCTTCCTGGCTACGCCCACGGCCCCGGCCGAATTTGCTATGCGAGATATCATGAGGTCCTCCAGGGTGTAGTATATCCCCTTCTCAGCCTCCCCCAGCAGATAAGCCTCCGAGTCCTGAAGCTCAACTTCCCCTGTGGGCACAGCGATGGTGCCGCTCTTATCCTTAAGCCTTCTCACGCTAAAGTTGAGCCCCCCGCCCCTCCTAAGCCGTGGTACTGCGAAGAGGGAGAGCCCTTTAGCACCGGCTGGAGCCCCCTCGGTCCTCGCGGTCACGAGTGCGATATCGGCGAGCCCAGCGCCGCTGGCGAAGTACTTGTAGCCCGTGAGCAGCCAGACGCCGTCGCCCCCGCGCCTAGCAATGGTGGCGTTAGCACCGAGATCGCTACCCCCCTGTATCTCGGTGAACCATGTGGCACCCAGCATGGGAGGCCTCTCAAGCCCCGCAAGCCTCCTGTAGTAGCCCCTCACGCTGTCCCCCCCGTACTTCCAGAGGGCATAGGCCGTCTGCATTGTGATTGTGAGTATGCAAGCGACACCAGGGTCCCCCACAAGGTTTATACTGGCGAAATGCTCGTGCCAGCTACCACCAATGTAGGGGGGCTTGTTGACCCCGAACTCATATAGTAGCCTATCGACGGCCTGCCGCAGGGAAGGGTCGAGGAGCACGGTGTCGCTCCTCTCCCCCCTCACAGACCACATGACATGGACAGGCCAGCTCATCCTGTCTACCCTGTAAGCAAGCTCATAAAGCTCCCTGCCCACAAACTCGCCAAGACCAGCAAGCTCCGGCTCTCTAGACATGAAGTATTTTAGTGTGTCCCTCAAAGGCTTATCAACAAGGTAGTGGTTCAAACCGTACGCCATAGAAACCTCTCCAAACGCAGAGTCGAGAGGCAAACTACCCGTCACCAGATAAAAAGGTATTCTGGGGAGATAGATAACGGTGAGGAGCAGGCGAGTCCCCTAGGCCCTGGTGGAGGCCTCCTGCTTACCGTATCTCCCTGTACACCTCTATCTGGAACTCTTTGAAGCCCAGCTGGCTGTAGAACCTTTTTGCCACGTAGTTTGTCATTGGGTATAGAGCCGACATTATCCCCGCCCCCCTCCTTCTAGCCTCCTCCGCCGCCCGCTCCGCGAGGAGCCGTCCTACGGCTCTCCTCCTGTACCGGGGCTTCACGTAGATGTCTGTGATCACCGCTTTAAACCGCGGCTTGTAGAATCTCCTGTCAACAAGCTCCACCCTGATGAAGCCCACAATATTCTCTCCATGTTGAGCTACTATTATGAAGCTGTTATCGTCTGCAAGCGTCTCCCTGAAGTATTTCTCGGCCTCCGTCCTCAGATCGTCTATAGTCTTGAAGAGGGGGCTCAGCTCCTCGTTGAATATCTTCTGCCTGACAATCATGTCCACCACATCAGCTTCGTCACTCTCCACCGCGTGCCTCAGAACAACATCCCTACCGACCTCCAAACCCCTTCACACCTCCCTTATCATGGTGTGCATAAAGCTTCTGAACCCCAGCCTCTCGTAAAACCTGTGGGCTATGGCGTTCTGGGCGGGAAACTCCCCGGCTACAGCACGGGCGCCCAGCTTTCTGGCCTCCTCGGAGAACCTCTCTATAAGGAGCGTGCCTAGCCCGATCCTCCTGGCCTGGGGCTTCACGTAGATCTCCTTAACAACTGCTACCCTACCGTTTGCTAGAAGCGGCATCTCCCTTATATAGCCCCTTATGAATCCCACCACTTCCTCCCCCGCCTCTGCAACCAATACTATATCACCGTTACCTCCCGACACAATCTTCTCCGCCTCCTCCGCCGCAGCCTCCCTGGCGTCGTCCCTAAGGGTCCAGAGAGGGTCGAACTCCTCGTTTAACATGTAAAAACGGTATATAAGCTCGGCCAGCACCCCCTTGTCGCCCGGTCTAGGCGGTCTGACGTGGACGCCCCTCTCATACACACCTCCACACCCCCGCCACAACAAGTTATACGAGCCTCTCTATTAGGCCGGCCGAGAGCAGGGCTTCATACTTCCTCCTGGAAGACTCCACTATAGCCCTCGCGTTCTCAAGCTCCTGCCGGTAGGTTCGGGGTTTTCTGGCGACCTTCTCCCTGCTAGCGGCCCATGCGACGGCGGCCGCCACCCTATAGTGCACCTGCCAGTCTGTAATGGGGGGTAGTATCCTCTCCTCGTCTAGGCCCAGCTCCTCCTCCGTATACCTGGCTATCTCCTCCGCAGCGGCTATCGCCATGCCATCCGTTATAGCCCGGGACCGCGCGTCAAGAGCGCCCCTGAAAACTCCTGGGAATACCAGGGCGTTGTTGACCTGGTTTGGCAGGTCGCTCCTCCCCGTCGCTACAACCCTCGCGCCAGCCTCCCGGGCTTCCCACGGCCATATCTCCGGGGTTGGGTTTGCAAGGGCAAACACTATGGGATCTCTCGACATCCCCCTTATCCACTCCTTCTTAACAACCCCTGGCCCCGGTCTGGATGCAGCGACGAGGGCGTCGGCCCCCTTGAGCGCCTCCTCAACACCGCTCCCCGGCCTCAGCCCCCCTCCCTCGGTCTCGAGGGCTATCTCGTACTTGTATCTGTTTGAGAAGAGCAGCCTGTCCATATCCTCCCTCTCCGGGTGTAGAACCCCCCTGCTGTCCACAACCACGATGTTCCTAGGATTGACTCCATAGGCTTTGAGGAAACGGTAGAGGGCTATGTTGGCGGCCCCCGCCCCCAGCAGCACTATCCTAGACTCCCTGAGGTTCTTGCCCACAATCTTAAACGCGTTTATGAGCCCCGCCAGGCTCGCAGCAGCAGTACCCTGCTGGTCGTCGTGCCATACAGGGATCTCCAGCTCCATCCTAAGGAAGTCTAGGAGGTAGAAGCACTTGGGACTCTCTATGTCCTCAAGGTTGACGCCGCCGAAGCTGGGCTCCAGATCCTTTACAAGACTCGCGAAAGCACCAGGCTCCCGGCGCCTATGGACTATCGGCACCGCGTCAACACCGCCGAACAGCTTGAATATCAGCGCCTTACCCTCCATCACTGGGTATGCTGCCTCAGGCTTCAGACTGCCCAGCCCCAGGACCCTCGTGGCGTCAGTCACTATAGCAACCATGTTCCACCTGCTCGTCAGCTCGAAGCTCTCGTCCGGATCCTTATTTATCCTGATGCTGGCCTCCGCCACCCCCGGAGTATACCATATGGCGAAGTCCCCCACGCTCGACACCGGGACTTTAGGCATAACCTCAATCTTGCCAGCGTACCTCCTATATACCTCTATAATCCTATCGCTATCTATGCTGCCGGAGCCGTCGTCGCCCGCCATAACCAGGGATACCCTATGGGAGAATGTAGATTGTAGAGTATAAAAGAGGGGTGATTACTGTTGGGCCTCCTGCTCTAGGATGTTTGCGAACCTCTCCCTCAGACTCCTCTTGTTTATCTTGCCCACGCTAGTCTTCGGCAGGTCGTCAACTAGAACAACCTTGTCTGGAAGCCACCACTTGGGTATCTCGCCTTTCTCCACGAAATTCCTGGCGAGCCACTCTCTAACCTCCTCTGTCGTCAGCTTCTCCTGCCACCCCGGCTTCGGCACTATTATTGCTACCGGCCTCTCGCCCCACTTCGGATGCCTGGCGCCTATCACCGCCACCTGCGCCACCCCGGGGTGCTGGCTTATGAGGCTCTCGAGCCTGACGCTGCTTATCCACTCGCCCCCGCTCTTTATAATATCCTTATCCCTGTCCACTATCTGGATGTAGCCCTCGGGCGTCCAGACGGCTATGTCTCCCGTGTGGAACCAGCCGCCCCTCCAAGCCTTCTCCGTCTTCTCCGGGTCCTTGTAGTACTCGGGCGTGACCCAGGGGGTCCTCACGACTATCTCCCCCATGGTCTTTCCGTCCTTCGGCACAGGCTCGAGGGTTTCAGGGTCGGCCACCATCAGCTCAACGAGGGGGACAGGCCAGCCTGTGGTGAGGGATAGCTCATCGGCCCTATCAATGTACTTCTTAGGCACGCCCGCCAGCGTTAGTATGGGCGCCGTCTCCGTCATCCCGTAGCCCACCATAACCTCTATACCCCTCTTCCTGGCAGCGTCGGCCAGCCCCCTAGGTAGGGCTTGGCCTCCGTTGACGAAGAGGAGGCCTGAGAGATCGTACTTCTCGCTCTCTGGGTGTGAGAGGAGCATGTAGAGTATAGTGGGCACGCCAGCCGTGATAGTCACCTTCTCGCTCACTATCAGGTCGAGGAGGACCTTGGGGTCGAGCCTGCCTGGGAACACCTGCTTCATACCGTTCAGCGTCGCCATGTAGGGTAGGCCCCAGGCGAGCACGTGGAACATGGGCACTATGTGGAGCAGTGTATCATCGCCTGTAACTCTCCTCCTACCCCGTGTTGCTAGGGCGAGAGCCCCGCTAAGGGCGTGGACCACTATCATCCTGTGGCTGTGGTAAACACCCTTCGGCAGCCCTGTCGTGCCGCTGGTGTAGCCCATGGCAGCTGGCCTGTTCTCGTCGAGCTCAGGCCAGTCGTAGCTGCCGCTGTACTCCTTTATGAGGTCTTCGTAGTTGTGCAGCCTCCTGCCCGCTATACTGTCGGGGTGGGACTCGGCGTCGACTATAATAACGTGCTCGACGCTCGGCGCGTGGGGGAGTATGGCCTCAGCTAGCTTGAGGAAGTCGCTGTGGACAATGAGAACCCTGTCCTCAGCGTGGTTTATAATATAGGCTATCTCGTTGGGCGCTAGCCTCACGTTTAGCGGGTGCAAGACGGCCCCCATCATAGGGGCTGCGAAATAGGTCTCGTAGTGCCAGTGGGTGTTCCAGTCCATAGTGGCTACCCTGTCTAGCCCCGACACGCCGAGGGCTCTGAGAGCGTTGGCGAGGCTCTCAATCCTCTTTGCCGCGTTCCCGAAGGTATATCTCTCCACCCCTCTCGCCGTACGGTATACTATCTCCATGTCGCTCCACATGTACAGGGCGTACTGGTATATCTTGTGGAGGGTCAGACTGTATCCAGGCCTCCAGGGGGTCTTCTCAGGCAGGGCCAAGGACTCTTACACCAGACTATAAACTATCCTGGGCTCTAATGGTTTTTAATGTGGGAAAATAGTGTGGTATTAACTCTATGGCCGAGTATTCAACATCCCATCCTCTCCAGCGCGCCAGCTAAAGCCTCGTAAGCGTCCTCCAGAGTCTCAAATACAGCTTTAACCCTAAGTATGGGGAACTGGGGGAGACTGTCGTCCAGCTGATATGATAGGGGGCGGCCCAGCATAGTCATGAGCCCTAGGAGGGCCCTCATACCCTCGAGAGACTCCCCCACTGTAGAGGGGTCGACGGGGAGGGGTATCGAGGCCTCCACTATCGGCCCCACGCCCGGCTCGTCCTTCACCTCGACAACGCCCCCGGCGAGGTGTATCCTAGTCACATCACCCTCCGCCTCGAACTGGCAGCCCATCTCGCTCAGCCGCCTCTGGAAAGCCCCCGGCACCCCCCTTCCCGCATGGCCCGGTATACCCTCCTCGCCGAACCCCTCATGCAAAACCCACTTCACCCCCCTTCAACTATACTCCCTATCTCGCCCTTGAGGGCCCTCCATATGTTAGCCGGGTCTCTGCAGTCGAAAAACGCTATCCTCAAACCACTCCTCCTAGCCACTCCGAGGGCCACCTTGTCCCATAGAGTGTAGGAGCCAGCCTCCTGGGATGAGACGCGCTCTATAATAGACTCGAGCTGGCTGTAAGTCAGCCTCCTAAGCAGCCTAGCCCCCGGGCGGGAGGGCTCGTCACTGTATACACCCTCCACCCCGTTTAGACAGTTCAGCAGCATACTGGCGCCCAGCGCCTCCGCTACTACAGCGGCCACGGCGTTGGTGCTCTGGCCCGGCTGGAATCCCCCTGAAACAGGTATGAGACCCGACATGTGGGCCTCTATCACCTCCCTTAGGGATGCGAGGGGGTATGGGAAGGAGCGGGGGTAGAGGAGCTTGGATATAAGGGAGGCGTTTAGCCTTGAAGACTCTATTCCCATCTCGTCGAGAAGCGCCTCGCCAACGCCAGCACGCCTCAACACGTCTATATAGCTCCTAGCCAAGCCTCCTCCCCCCACGACAACAGCTACACTATACCCAGCCTCCCCTAGACCCCAGAGGACGTTTCTGAGGCGGGTGAGATACTCGAGCCTGGGCGGGTGCACCAAGCCCCCGCTAACCTTGACGACGACAGCCTCCACCCCAGAGCACCCAAGGCGAGACTGTGGCGTGCCGGGGTGAATAACGGTAAACGCCCCCGGGTCCGCGGGAGGTCAGCTGTCCTGGCCTTCCCCACCGTGCACGCCGTCGGTGCTTTTAACCCTCATCACACCCGGCGAGGCGGGAGGTCTCACCCAGGTATTACAGACTGGCACCCGGGAATTACGGTTGGGTGTTAATAGTTATATCGGTGAGGCCCAGTTGGCGCTGGAGGACCTTGTCGCGGTGTACAGCCAGGCTAAGGAGCTGCTGTGGCAGGGGGGTTTCGATGTCAGCTACTACCTGGTCGTTTTCGGGATAGCGCTGCTCTCGGTCGTGGGCGCGTTCACCCTAGGCCTGGTGGGCTACAGGCTTCTGAACGCCGCGGTTAACACCGACACAGCAGGCCTTCTAAAGATAACGTTCCTACTGGCGGCAGTTCTCCTAGTGGTGGGAGTGCTTCTGCCTTGAGGAAGCCTGCGGGCCTTAGGCCGGGCTTATCTACTGTGTTTTTACCTCCATCTTCCTCTTGATCATCTTGAGCCTGACGAAATCCTCCCTCATCCGGTCCTCTAGAACTAGCTTTATAAACTTGATAGCGTTCTGGTAGCTAGGTAGTATGACGTAGTCTAGAGCGTTTATCAGCCGCTGCGTATCCTTCAACTCCCGTATTAGACGCTGGAGCGTCTCCTCGTACTCCGCAAGCTTTAGAAGCTTGTCGAGTATGTTGCCCATGTCTAGGATAGACTGTACCAGCTTGGGGTCGGAGCCCGCGGGCAGGGGTAAGGGGGGCACCGTCTCCTCCTTCAGGCTGAAGACTGGGGTCTTCACCGCGAACAGCGTCCTAGTCGAGACAGCCACCTCGAGGCTGCCCTCCGCGGGGGCTGTGAATGCCCTAGCCCTCTCTATCCCCTCCGCGGCGACGCCTAGATAATAATTCTGGTATATCTTCTCAAGCTCGCTGTAAACCTCCCTCTGATACCGCACATACTCTGCCGCCATGCTGGTTATATAGTGGAGGATTACCTCCCTCTTCTCCTCCATAACCCTCCTGATACGCCTCAGCATAGCAAGCTCCCGCCGGAGCCTGATGAGGTTTATCTTCGTCGGCAGCACCTTCCTCGGGTCCACGGCCAACGCACAACACACCCCCATGCTGGGCTGGAGATTAGCCTAGGGCGGGGTCAGGCCTCCCCTACCCGGCCTTGTATTTGGGGTGGTACTTCTTTATGGTCTCCTCCTTTATGTTGACTAGCTCCTCCTCAGGAAGCACCGAGAGTATCTCCCAGGCTATGTCAAGAGTCTCTTCTATACTCCTGTTCTCCCTCTCACCCTGTTTCAGGAACCTCTGTTCAAAGAGGTCTGCGAACTTGAGGTAGCGCCTGTCACGCTCGCTGAGGCTCTCCTCACCGACAACCGCCGCCAGGCTCCTGAGCTCCACGCCTCTGCTGTAGGAGGCGTAGAGCTGGTTGCTTACCTGGGCGTGGTCTTCCCTGGTCTTTCCGGGACCTATACCCTCCTTCATGAGCCTGGAGAGACTCATGAGCACGTTTATAGGCGGGTAGATGCCCCTGTTGTGGAGCTCCCTGCTCAGCACTATCTGGCCCTCGGTTATATAGCCTGTGAGGTCTGGTATGGGGTGGGTTATGTCGTCGTTGGGCATAGTCAGTATGGGCATCTGGGTTATGCTCCCCTTTTTGCCCTTGACCCTGCCCGCCCTCTCGTATATGCTCGCCAGGTCGCTGTAGAGGTAGCCCGGATAACCCTGCCTCCCGGGGACCTCTTCCCTCGCCGCGCTTATCTCTCTCAGAGCCTCCGCGTAGTTGGTCATATCGGTTATTATGACTAGCACATGCATATCCCTCTCGTAGGCGAGGTACTCGGCCAGCGTCAGGGCGGCCCTTGGGGTTATCAGCCTGATCATAGCGGGCTCGTCAGCCAGGTTGACGAACATCGCCACCCTGCCCAGCGCACCCGTCTCTTCGAAGAACTTTTTGAAGAACAGGAAGTCATCGTACTTGATGCCAATGGCCGAGAAAACTACGGCGAACTCCTCCTCCTCACCCCTCACAGTAGCCTGCCTGGCAATCTGGGCCGCCAGCCTGTTGTGGGGGAGGCCGGCGCCACTGAATATCGGCAGCTTCTGCCCCCTAACCAGCGTGTTCATACCGTCTATAGCGCTTACACCCGTCTGGATGAAGTCCTCCGGGTAAGCCCTCTCAGCAGGGTTTAGGGGAGCGCCGTTGACGTCTCTCCTCTCCTCGGCATCTATCTTCGGGCCACCGTCTATAGGCTCGCCCAGCCCGTTCATAATCCTGCCCAGCATATCCTCCGTGACAGGTATCTCGAGGGGCCTACCCATGAACCTGACCACAGTGCCCGTCGGGCTTATACCCGTAGTCCCCTCGAAAACCTGGACCACGGCGTAGCCCATACCAACCTCTAGAACCCTCCCCCTCCTCCTCTCTCCAGACGCCGTCTCAACCTCTACTATCTCGTCGTAGGCTACCCTAGACACGCCCTCAACAACCAGGAGGGGACCCTTAATCTCGGATATATTCCTATACTCCCTCACACCGAGAGCCACCGGAACCCACCCCACACGAAGGCCTAGGGAGACACCTGGAAAAGGGCTAGGTGGAGCCGAGCTGCTCCAGCGTCTTCAGCGCCCTATCCCTTATCTCGTCTATCTTCTCCAGCTGGTCGTTCGGTATCGTGAACTTCGCCTTAACAATGTCTATGTAGAGCCTGCCAAGGGCCTGGAGTATCTGCTGCGTCGTGACGCCCCTCTCAATCAGCTCCAGGCTCTTCCTGTGTATATCCATTATCATCTTAAGCAGCCTGAACTGCTTCTGCGGCGTGGAGAAAGCGTCTATGGGGTCGAAGGCGTTCTGCTTTAGGAAACCGTCTTTAATAAGCCTAGCCGTCTCAAGAACCATCTTATCCTTCTCGTCCAGCCCCTCTGTACCCACCAGCCTGACTATCTCCTGGAGCTCGCTCTCCCTCAGGAGTATATCCATAGCCTCGTCCCTATACTCCCTCCACCTCTTATCAACATTCTCGTGCCACCACTGGGTGACGAGGTCGACGTAGGCGCTGTAGCTCATGAGCCAGTTGATTGCCGGGTAGTGCCTGCTGTATGCCAGCTTCGTGTCAAGAGCCCAGAACACCCTTATGAACCTCGTTGTGTGGCTCGTCACTGGCTCGCTGAAGTCCCCGCCCGGCGGACTAACAGCGCCAACCACCGTCACGCTACCGTTCCTCTCGGGGGAGCCTAGAGCCTTGACCCTGCCCGCCCTCTCGTAGAACTCCGCCAGCCTCGAGGCGAGATAGCTCGGGTAGCCCTCCTCCGCTGGCATCTCCTCGAGACGGCCTGCTATCTCCCTCAGCGCCTCCGCCCACCTGCTTGTAGAGTCTGCTACAAGCAGGACGTCATAGCCCATGTCCCTATAGTACTCTGCTATCGTTATGCCCACGTAGATGCTGGCCTCCCTAGCGGCCACGGGCATGTTGCTCGTGTTTGCTATGAGCACCGTCCTATCCATGAGGGGCTTCCCGGTCCACGGGTCCTTATACTTGGGGAACCTCTCTAGGACCTCGGTCATCTCGTTGCCCCGCTCCCCACAGCCTATATATATGACAACCCTCGCCTCGCTCCACTGGGCAAGCGAGTGGAGGGTCACCGTCTTCCCCGTGCCGAACCCTCCGGGAACAGCGCCAGTACCGCCCTTCGCCATGGGGAAGAAGGTGTCTATAATCCTAACACCCGTTATCAGAGGGAGCTGGGGCTCTAGCTTCTCCTTGAAGGGCCTGGGTATACGGACGGGCCACCTTTGGTGCATCCTAATCTCAACATCTCTACCGTCCCTCTCGACCACCGCTATCGTGTCCTCAACACTATAGTCGCCCTCGCCCGCGAGCCACTTGAGCCTCCCTCTGATGCCTGGGGGCACCATGACTACGTGCTCTATCAGGCTAGTCTCCGGCACCCTACCAAGGGCGTCGCCCCCCTCGACCTTATCACCCTCCTTCAGCGGCTCCGGCTTGAAGTGGAACTTCTTATCCCTCGGGAGGGGAGGCGCCTGTACTCCCCTCTCGACGAACATCCTCCTCCTAGGATCTACCTCGGCCACCCTCTCGGCGATTATGGGTAGGGGCCTCTGGACACCGTCGTATATAGTGCCAAGGAGTCCCGGGCCGAGTTCCACGCTCAGGGGGGCGCCGGTGCCGACGACAGGCTCCCCAGGCCTTAGGCCGCTGGTGGACTCGTAGACCTGTATGAAAGCCCTATCCCCCCTAATCCTCGTTATCTCACCTATAAGCCTGTCCTCGCCAACATAGACCATCTCATACATCTGAGCGCCGCTCATACCCTCCGCCACGACTAGGGGGCCGGATATCCTGACTATACTCCCCTTAACAGCCAATACCCACACACCCCCAAGCTAGAAGCGTCAGGCCGGCTTTAAGTTTCGAATAGAGCCCTCTTCACTGACCTCCTTAGCCTAGGCTCCTCTGCAGCGATAATATTATTAACAGTATAGTCCAGCCTCGCGCCGTCCTCAAGCTCGACTATGACGCCTCCGTATATACCCTCGAGCGTCTCAACCACAGCTCCCCCCAGCCCCAGCCTCCCCAGGATTTCTTCCACAAGCTCCTTATCCTCCGGAGCACATAGCACCTTAGCTATAGAGCCTCCAGACTCCTTTCCAGCGCTCTCCAACACCCTCTCAACATACCGCCTGTAACTCTCCATACCAGCCTTCCTCCTCCTGAACTCGGCCAAAGCCTCTTGCATGAGCCTCGACACCAGCTCGTCCTTAACCCTCTCAGCCTCGGTTCTAACCTCAAGGTCGGCCTTAGACTTGAGCCCGTGTAGCCTCTCACGAGCCTCCTCAACCCTCGCCTCTAGCCTCTTCCTCGCGGCCGAAAGGGCAGACTTGTAAGCCTCCTCAACAAGCTTCAAACCCGCCTCACGAGCCTCCTCTACCCTAGCCAAGGCATCCTCAAACGGCTTCTCGAGAACAGTCTCAGCAAACCTCCTAGGATCACCCTGAATCCTGGCCAACCAGCGTGCACCCCCTATCCGAAGCCGAGGGCACGGGCTATTAGCTTCTTAACGTCTATGGGCTCCGCCTTCTCCCCCATAGACGGTATTACAAGTAGGGTTGCGCCGAGCCTGTCAGCCTCCCTCCGCAACAGCTCCTCATCCTCCACGAGGTGCTTAAGGACCAGGACGATCCTAGCCCCACCCTCAGCCACGCCCTTACGAAGAGCCCTGAGGACCTCATCCCCCCCGGCAACCTCCACCACACTAGCGCCCACACCCATAAACAGCGGGGCAGTCTCCCTATCGACTATAGCGAGAAGCTTACCACCCGCCTCAGCCACCGTCCAACACCCAAACCCTCTCCAGCACCAGCGCTGAAACCCATGGGACTTCTTTACCCCCAACACTTTTATCCACACCCGGGAATAACCCGGGGGCGTGTACCCGCCATTCCCCAGTGTATAACTGCTCCACACCCCCTCCCTGGCCGGAGGGTGAGCGGGGGTGGCCACTGTTCTGGGGGGTATGGTGCCTAGGCCTCCCTGGAGATACAGGCTGCTGGCGGCTATACATGCACACAGGAACGCGGGCGACCCTGGGGCGGACCCTGTTGTGGAGAGGGCTATAGACGGTCTTGTGAAGGCGACTTCAAGGGCTGTCCTTGGGGTTGAGAAGCCCGGCTGGATAACCTCTGGGGCTAGTGAGGGCAACCTGCTAGCCCTCTACAGCCTGCGGGAGGAGGGGTATAGGAGGGTTTTAACGTTCGACACATCACACTACAGCATACACAAGTCTGCCAGGATGCTTTCGATGGATCTAGAACTTCTCCCGACAGAGAGCGGTAGGCCCAGTCTCGAACTCCTCGAGAAGAAGGCGACTCCAGAGACGGTAATCGTGGCCACCGTCGGCACCACCCAGGAAGGGCTGGTGGACCCTGTGGGGGAGATAGCTCGCATCGCTAGAAGCGCGGGCGCCGCTGTACACGTGGACGCCGCCTACGGCGGCTACATAGCTAGGTTCCTAACAGGCAAGGCCAGGTTCTCCCTCGACCCACCTATTCATACCCTAGTGGTCGACGCCCACAAGATACCCGAGGCACCCCCTCCTGCTGGTGTTATATTAGCCTCCAACCAGCGGATACTAGACAACCTCTGGTTTGAGTCACCCTACATACCCAGCGGCAGGCAGTTCGGAGTCCTAGGCACCAGGCCGGGAGGCCCCATAGTGGCGGCGTGGAGGAGGGTTGAAAACCTCGAGAGAAACCCCGGCTTCCCCAGGCTCGCCAGCATCCTAATGAGGAGGCTCAGGAAGACACTGGAAGCCCTCGAAAGACTCGGCTACAAGACACCAGTAACTCCCGACCTGCCAGTTGCCTGCGCAACACACCCCAGGATGGGGGAGGTCCTCGAAAGACTTGAAGCCTTGGGAGTACGAGTCTACAGGTGCCCCCGGTACAACGGGGTGAGAATAGTAATGATGCCGAGCACAAGACCGAAAACCTACGTAAAGTATCTAGCCTTGGATAAAAGCTAGCCCGACTAACAAGTCGTGTTTCCCATCCTAACCCTGATTTTATTATAATAAATGGGAAAGGCTACTATTAAGTGTGGGAGCTTAATTTATGGCCTCCATATTGATAGCAGTTTGGGGTAACATGTTTCAATGGGGCCAGGCCGTATACAGAGTTTCATGCAGTTCTCAGGCTATTGACAATAAAGTACATGAGATAAAGAGCAGATCCTCCACTAGAGCTATATGGGACTGCATCAACCCGGATAAGGTCGTTATAATTGCTCCTGACTCAATAATAGCCGCCTCAGGAAAGGGTTGCACTCCGCAAGGTGTTATTAGCAACTATGTACAGCGGGCTAAAGTTTCCAAAAAAATACAGCGAGTTTAAACAACTGTCAAGTAAAGTAGTAGAGTCGTGGCTTAGGGAGTGCGAGAACTTGGAACATGCTGACGTTGAGGTGGTACCCAACATAGGCTGGTACGGCGTTGACTATTGGCTACGTCTTAACATTCCCGCCACTGGCACGCCTTTCGACCAGGCAGGCTTCTTCATACTTTATTATATTCTCAAACACTTAGACAGCATAGAAGACGAAAGTATAGATGTTCATTTAGACCTTACCCACGGTCTCAACTATTTGACAACACTCTTGAGAGACATAGGCCCATTCACTGCCACATGCCACGCCATGGCAAAAGGAGTTGATATGACGCTTCATGTTTACAATAGCGAGCCCTATCCTTCGCCCAGACCTAACAACATCCCCAGGCTCGCCATATACAAGGTTGGCGAGCAGTCTATGAGCCTAAGAACGGCGTGGACAACTCTACTTAGTGCTATAGTGGACCTTGGTAGCCGAAAACTGGAGCTTATAAAACCCTCAGCTGGCAATAGACTTCCTAGCAGTTTGGAAGAAACCCTCGCATCCGCCAGGAAGCTCTACTCTAGAACTCTTGAGAGTGTGGGTATATACCTCTCATCAGCCCCTCTGGCGGCATACTACTACAGCCGTAGCTTCGCTAAAGCTGGAGAAGAGCCCTACTTATCATCACTAGGATTACTTAATATCTTAATATCATAGAGGATGCTATAGACAACATGGTAAACGTGGAGGGTAGAGGGAGAGAACTCCTTGTAGAGTGGAGAAGTACATTGAAGCTACAGCCGGCCAAGGCGCTGATCGCCTCAGCAGCCATAGCCCAACACGTTGTAAACGCGGTAAAACAAGAAATCGATAATCAGGAAGGACTTGCGTTACAAAAACTAGAGGAGATAAACACCAGGCTATCCAGCCCTAACAAAATGCTGGCCGACGAAGAGCTATCAAACATAAGGGACGGGTGTCTCAAGAAAAAGCCTAATGTAGTATGTCAACTACAAGTCTATAGAAAATGGCCCGATAAGGAATGCCGCGAGACAGGTATAAACAAGAGAAACTTCTACGCGCACGCCGGGCTAGAGAAGAACGTAACACAACTCGTAGAAAGAGACGGTACACTTTACCTAAGATATTGCCCTCAAGCCGAAAAAATATGAAAATATCTAAGAAAATAGCGGCTGACATACTTCATATTAAATTAAATAGACTAAAAATTAACAATTAACGGAAAAATTATCTGGATGAAAAGGGGCTTGCGGCACACAGCATTAATATTTCTTCAACTTCCAGCCTAGACCGAATACAATCAAACAAAAGTTTGTTTATGGAGCCGCCGGCGGGATTCGAACCCGCGACCACCGGCTTACAAGGCCGGCGCTTTAGGCCCCGCGCAGGGGTCTGCCTGCTGAGCTACGGCGGCTCTCCCCTGGTTTTGTTTGCTTTATTCTTGGGGTTTAAAGGGTTTGGGGCTTGTTGGGGGCCTGGGAGTGCTTGGGGTTGGTGCCGCCGCCGGGATTCGAACCCGGGACCTCCGGATCTCCCAGGCCCCCAGGCGACTTCGGCCTGGAGAGTGATTGTAGCCGGGCCGTATGAGTCCGGCGCTCTGCCAGGCTGAGCTACGGCGGCGCCCTGTATATGGGTGTTTCTGTGGTGAGTGGTTATGTGTGTTAAGTCTGGTCTAGCTGTTTTAATATGGCTTCCCGTATGAACTCGCTCCTCGTTAGCCCCTTCCTCTCTGCGTGGCGGTCTATCTCCTCGAGGAGGTCTGCTTCTATCTTGAATGTTACTACCTTGATTCTCCTCTCTCTCCTCCTGGGGGCGTAGGTGACTATTATCTCCATGGCTGCCATCGAGTCTCCCCGTGTTTGCGTTTCTCTGTAGTCTGTTTTGTGATATGCTGTTGTGAAACATGGGTCTATAGGGAGGGGGGTCTGCGTTCATATCTCGTGGATGACCGCAAGTATTTTTACAGGCTTCCCGGGGGGTTTAGCCTGTTGTCTGTAGGAGTGTCAGGGTTACCTCTATACCCCCTTCCTCCTGACCAGGTATTGCTAGGTCATACCTTATTTTCGATGCGGCTATGAGGCCGTCTATTCTGGCCAGCTCCATGCTGAGGGGTGCCTGGGCCCAGGGGTTTTGGCTCAGTCCTGCGGCCTGGGGTAGTAATACCACCTGAAGCCCCCTTTTCGCACCCTCAGGGGTGTCCACCTTCTGGAAGCTAACGTTTACTCTAACGAGAGACGAGGCCTGGCCCTGAGCTATGAACTGGCCCCAGTCTACCCCTAGGGCCCCGCTTATATAGTAGTGTAGATAGAGGGGGGCTATCCCGGGGAAGACGTCGACGCCTATGATCTCGCCCTGGCTCCCCTGGGTGAAGGAGAAGCCTGTCAGGAAGGCCTCCTCCCACCTGAGGACATCCAGGGGCGTCTCCTGGCCTGAGTCGGGGTCTACCATCGTCATCGAGGTGAGGGCGTTCTCGCCGTACTCATAGCTAATCTTGTACTGGAGCTCCCCCTCCTTATAAAGCTCCGCCACCCCGCTCCTGGAGCCCGGGCTGTTATCTACAACCACCCTGTAGACTTCACTCCCAACCCTGACCTCATACTCGAGCTTGTCAACCCGGTCAAGTATATCGCCGAGGCTCGGCGTGGAGGCTGCAAGGCTCTTCAACACGCCGTAGTGCATATAGTAGACGGCAGCTCCGCCCACCGCGGAGAGGAGGGCGAGGACTGCGAAAACCGTGAACAACGGCTTGAAAGCCACCAGCTTCATAACACTCGGACACCCATCCAACCCCTGGGACGCCCGGTGGATTTAAAGCCTGCTGGCCCCGTTCGGTAGTGTGGGTGTTAGAAAGTGACCCTAGGCCTTGACAGAGGCACCAACGCTATGGGGCATGAGGGGTGGACCCGAGTTAGGTGTAGGGTGTGCGGCACATACCTAGACATAACCGGGCAGCCGCCGGGGGGGAGGAGCATAACGCTAGTGTACGCCTGCCCAAGGTGCGCCAAAGACTATGGAGCCTATTTCTGCAGGGCTGATGCCAGAAGCCTGAAGTATCGCTGCCCCTTCTGCGGCTCCGAGCTGGTTGTTATATCCCCTGTAACCACGACACAGGTCTAAACTCACCCGCCAAGGCCCCACCCTCCGATCCAGGGTGTTTTATAGGTTGATTATTAGGGAGGAGTGGATAGAGCCTTATAGGAGGGTTGTTATTGTCGAGGAGGGTGGTAGGAGGTTCTACAGCATAGACTTCTACATGGAGTGGCGGGATGAGGCGCCGCGGGGTTTGGAGAGGGTGGCGGGCGTTGGCGGTAAGGAGGTTTGGAGGCTGCCACTGGATGAGGGGTGTGAGGCCCTCTTCCTCATAACCCCGGCCAGCCTGGAGGTTATAAGCCTCAGGCTCTCCACGAGCGTGGACCGAGACCCCGCCTCTGGTGACGCGAGGGCAGCTGCTGAGCTGTGTGAAGAGGGTTTCAAGAGATGGCTAGGGTCTGCGCGCTCCTGAGCGGTGGTAAGGACAGCAACTACGCCCTCTACCTCTCGATGATGAGAGGTGACGAGGTAGTCTGCATCCTCGCCGTGAAGCCCAGGAGAAGGGATAGCTGGATGTTCCACACTGCAGCCCTGGAGGCACCGAGGCTCCAGGCAGAGGCTATGGGCCTCTCCCACGTCTACAGGGAGGCGGAAGTTAGTGGTGTTAGGGAGAGGGAGGTGGAGGAGCTGAAGCCTGTTCTGGCCAGGCTGAAAGGTGAGGCGGAGTTCGACACCATCGTCCTCGGGGGGATAGCCAGCAGGTACCAGCTGGAGAGGGCCAAGGCCCTGGCCGGCCACGTGGGGGCCAGGGTCTACGCCCCCCTCTGGGGCGTAGACCCGGAGAATCACCTCCTAAACCTTGTCAGGGAGGGGTTCAAGTTCATAATATCAAGGGCTGCTACCATGGGGCTGGGGCCGAGGCATGTGGGGAGGGTTTTCGACGAGGACCTAGCCAGGGAGGTTATAGCCCTCTCTAGGAAGTACGGCTTCAACCCGGCTTTTGAGGGGGGCGAGGCAGAGACTCTAGTGCTCTCCGCACCCCACTACAGGAGGGGTATATGTGTGAGGGGGAAGGTGGCGAGCCTGCCTGGAGAGGTTTACGAGCTGGTAGTGTATGACATGCGCCTATGCGGGGAGGCTAGGGTCGAGCTAGAGCCTCCCTAGGAGCCTCTCCGAGTTGAGGGCCACAGTCTCCATCACCAGCTGGGGGTTCTCGCCCCTAGCCTCAGCAACGATCTTGACAGTCTCCCTTACCATGAGAGGGTTGAGCCTGAGCCCCCTATAGTTGTAGGGGCCGTCGCTCTCCACAACCAGAGACTCGAGGGGTACCTCCCTAGCCAGCCTCAGACTCTTCTCCTGCACCCTTATGGCCGAGTTTATAGAGAACCAAACCCTACCCTCCGGGAGGGCTCGGGGCAGGGTTGCTGGCCCGGTGTACCAGTGGTACATGAACCTAGCCGTGCTGGTCCAGCCTATCCTGTGGGCAACTTGCTTCCACGCGTCGGGGGCGTGTATGTTAAGCATAACACCCATCTCCTCGGCTAGGCGAACGAACGCGTCGAAAACCTCGTTCTGCACCCTCCACGTATACTCGTCAACAAACCTCCTGTCAAGCCCCACCTCCCCCAGACAGGGGGCCCCATACCTGTAAGCCAGCCTCAGGACCTCCCAGGCCTCCCACACCCTACCCTCCCTAACGTTCCAGGGGTGGAAGCCCATGCAGGGGACAACCCTCCTCCCGAACGCGTGCCACAGGTCCAGCGTCCTCCACGCCGACTCGAGATCGTCAGAAACAGCAACAACCACAAGACTCTTATCAGCCTCGAGAATCTCCTCAACCTCCCCCAAGCTAAACTCGTGTAGGTGGACGTGCATATCGTAGACCCTCAACATGCCTCCCCCGGGCATGAGTGTTAGGGTAGGACGGGTTTAACGGCTGGCTGGTACAGAGTGTGTGGGAATCTGTGTTGAGGGTGGCTGGAAGGGGGGCTATTCTCAGTCTAGCCCTTGTGGCCAGTCTGTCAGTCTACCTAAATATAGAGTCCTACCTGGCGGCAGGCGGTGTTACTCTACTCCCCCTGGCTATATCGGCCCTCTGGTTGGGGGGTGCCGTCGCTGTAGCGGGAGGGAGGGTGTGGGGGCTCTACCCTTTCATGCTGGGGAGCCTTGGCTTCATCCAGTGGAGGCTCCTGGCCGTTGTCCCCGGGGAGGAGGGTCTCTGGTGGGTGGCCGAGGTCTCAGTGGCAACTCTGCTGTGGTTCGTGGCCACCTTCGAGGTCCTCAGGCTCTGGCTGCGAGTGAGGCGTGGGCGCGTTTAATATAAAGCCTCGTCTCCGAACCCGATTCACCCTGGGGTGCTCGACGGCATGGGCGGAAAGCACGGCAAGTACGTGTACGTCAAGAGGGGAGACGGCTGGTATGTGAAGGTCAGGGTGTTCAAGAACAGGCCCCAGGATAGTCCTGAGAAGTACCTCGTTGTCGGGCCGAAGAGGAGGGAGGCGCCCATAACCTTCCAAGTCCTCGAGGAGGAGGACCTGCCGGAGGAGGCTAGGAGGGCCCTCTATCTTGTCTAAAACCCCCTGTGGAGAACCGGAAGTCTCCATTATAGTACCTACCCTCAACGAGAGGGACAACATACGCCCCCTCTACGAGGGGCTGAGGAGAAGCCTGGAGGGGGCTGGCCTCGATTGCTTCGAAATAGTTTTTGTCGACGACTCCTCCACAGACGGGACAATAGAGGAGGTGGAGCGCCTTTCACGCGCTGACCCTAGGGTTAGGCTTATAGTTAGGAGGGGAGAGAAGGGGCTCTCCAGGGCGGTGCTGGAAGGGCTTCGCAGAGCTAGGAGTAGGATTGCTGTTGTGATGGACGCGGACCTACAGCATCCCCCTGAGACGGTGCCCCTGCTTGTCGAGAAGGTTGCCGGGGGCGGAGCCGAAGTGGCTGTGGCCTCACGCTACGCTCCAGGCGGCGGGGTGGAGGGGTGGAGCGTGTTTCGCAGGATCATAAGCAGGGGCGCCGTGCTGCTGGCTTGGCTCCTCATACCCGAGTCCAGGAAGACGAGCGACCCTGTCTCCGGCTTCTTCGCGTTGAACCTCGGGAGAGTCAAGCCAGACATCGTCAGTGGCAGGGGCTTCAAGATACTCCTGGAGATAATATATACTAACCCCTACGCTAGAGTTGTTGACGTCCCCTTCACTTTCCGCGGTAGGCGTCGGGGCAGCAGCAAGCTCGGCCCCTCAACAATTCTCGACTACCTACTCCAGGTCCTCCAGCTCTCTAGCATGCCTCGCTTCATGGCCGTCGGCGCCCTAGGCTCCCTGGTCAACCTTGTCGTCTATACGCTGGCCTTCACAGCGACAGGGATACATTTGCTGAGTAGCCTGCTGGGTTTCGAGGCCGGGCTCATACACAACGCGCTGCTGCACGATAAGGTGACGTTCAGAAACAGGAGCCTCTGGAGAAGCCACAGCTTCCCGAGGAGGCTAGCCAAATACCACGCCACCAGCGCCGCCGGCATAGCTATTGGAGTCGCCGTATCCACGCTACTCTACAGCATCGCAGGCCTCCACCCCCTACTATCCCAGGCGCTCGGGATAGGGGCTGGTTTTATAGTGAACTTCACCCTAGCCTCAAGGTATATCTGGAAGTAGGTGTCGAGCCGTGGCTGGGAGCAGGCTCAGGATACTCGAGGAGGAGGTCAGAAGGTGCACCAGGTGCCCCCTCCACGCTACCAGGACTCACGCAGTCCCTGGCGAGGGTCCTGAGGAAGCTGGTGTCATGGTGGTGGGCGAGGCCCCGGGGAGGATGGAGGACAAGCTCGGCCGCCCTTTCGTCGGCCCTGCTGGGAAGCTTCTGGACAGCCTGCTGGAGCTTGCTGGCCTCTCTAGGAGCGAGGTTTATATCACGAATGTGGTCAAGTGTAGGCCCCCAGGCAACAGGGACCCTAGAGAGGAGGAAATTGAAGCCTGCCTCCCGTATCTTGTAGAGCAGATCAGCCTAATCAGGCCGAAGCTTGTGATAGCTGTTGGAAGGCACGCTGGCAGGACTATATTCAGGCTGGCCAGCTTGAGGTGGCCTGGCCTGGCCAAGGCCCGGGGGAGGGCCTGGAGGGGGAGAATCGGGGGTGTGGAGGTGTCTATAGCTGTGACCTACCACCCTGCAGCTGCCCTCTACAATCCTGGTTTAAGGGGTGAGCTTGAGAAAGACTTCTCAGATGTAATAAGGAGGATTGTGGGCGAGGCCCTATCCAGGGGCGGCGGGAGGGGGAGAATCGGGGGTGGGCTTGACAGGTGGCTCTCACCAGATCCTGGAGGACCTGGCGAAGGAGCGGGCGGTGATGTAGACTCCCAGGGTGAATAGGAGGCTCGCAGCGGCAAGAGACAGGGCTACGAGGGCGCCCGCCTCGATACGCGAAGCCGCGGCCTCTTGGCCTCCAGATGTCTCCTGGACTGCTGCTTCTAGCTGCGACTCCATAGCCTCGGCAGCTATGCTCCAGAGTATAGCCGAGGCTGTGGCCTCCTCCATCATAGATATAGCGAGCTGGGGATCATCCCTTGCCAGTATCTCAGCGTACTGTATGTAGGCCTCGGTCAGGCCGCTCTGGAAGCCCAGGGATGAGGCCCGGGCTAGGAGCACGGAGATTATAGCCTCCATCTCGCTGCGGTATAGATCCAGGTCCTCGGGTGGGGGCGGCTCCTCGGGGGCGGCTGAGATAACCTGGAGTGTCATGCTCACGGCGTCCCTGAGGAATCCTATGGCCGCCACATAGTTGCCCTCCCCCTCGTACGCCTTCGCCTCCGAGACTAGCTTCGACAGCGCTGCCAGGTAGGGTGCGAACCTGGCCTCCGGTAGGTTGTAAGCTTTTATCATGTATTCTACGAGGCTCCTGCCGTAGTCGGCCGACGTGTAGCCATACCCCCTGAAAAACTGGTATACAACCCTGAGGTCCTCCCTGCTGATCTCCCTGCCAACATCCCTAACAGCTTCAGCAGTCCTAAGCCAGCCCTCCACGCTCTCCAGCCTAGCCTTTATATAGCCCAGCTGAGAGGCGGTGCTCGAGGGTTCTTCAGGCGTCGCTGTCTTGAGCGATTCTATCGACGCCTCCGCGTCAGCTAGGCGTGTGTATGCCACCGCGAGCATCTCTATGTAGAGCATGCTGCCCTCCTTCTCCATACCGTCTAGCCTAGCCTTGAGAGCCGCCAGCTCGGCCTCCAGCTCTCCAATCGCATCGCCAGGGTTCAGGCCCTCCTGGATCTCGGCAAGGTAGCTGAGGGTGTAGGCCCGGGTTAGCGCTGTGAAGGCGAGGCTGGCTGCGGCGTAGGGCGACGACTCCTCCGCCTCGACACTCCTCTCTATGAGCCCCCTGATGGTCTCGCTCTCCCTGGAGAAGTCGCCCTCCGGGACGCGTCCCCGGGCATCCTCAAGAGCCTTCAGGGCGTTGCTCCTCATAGACTCGGCTATGCTGAGCATAGACTCGTTGAAAGCACTGGGCAGGTCGCCCCGGTAGCTGACAGCAGGCCGGGGCCAGCCCATGAGGCTTAGGGCGTCGAGCACGCCGGCGACTGCAACATAGCTGCAGCCCTGCGGTGCATCACCCTTATTGGAAAGCGGTACGACCAGAGTGTAGCCATCCCTGTTGGCTGCGGCACACTTTGCTGGAATGCCCCCAACCTTTGCTGCAAGCCCGCCAGGGGTTATAGCCCCCGTCACCACGTAGCCATAGCTTCTGTGGATAGATGTCTCGTTGTAGCCAGCGGCCGCCATCACAGCGGCTATGGCTGTTGCAAGACTTCCGCTAGGCCCCGCCACAGGGCCCTGGCTTCTTATCTCTATCGATACCTCCACGCTCCTCCAGGACACTCCAGCGAGGAGTAGTGCGTTTAGGACGGCCATCTTCATGCTCAGCTCGGTGGTGGCGTCAACCTCGCCACCAGCGACCACCCTGAAACCGCCTCCCGGAGATGCCCTAAGCTCCAGCGTAGCCTCGATAAGCCTCCCCTGAGTGTCATTCTCGCCTTCAACCGCGGGTAGCATGTAATGGATAGTTCTAACGCCGTCCGAGGCTACAGCCGCCGGTGCGGCGGTGGAAGCCAGTAGAAGGGAGAGCACTAGCCATGCCCAGGCCAGCACGGCCGCCCTAGATAATGCTGCGACCCTCAGCATAGCACACCCCAGCGTATCTCAAAGCCTCCAAGCACACTGCCGATATAGCCAGCAGAGCTGGTCTATATCCTACAGTTAGTTATGGGACTGGCCTCGGATTAATAATATTACCTAGGGGCTCACAAACCCTTATAGTTGAGGTGAGGAGCAGAGTGGCCCGTAAGAGAAGGGAGTCGAAGAAGGAGGGCGAGGGCGGCGAGAAGAGCAAGGACCTGAAGATAATAAGCGTTGAGGTGGTGACCCGGGATAAGGTTGTTAAGAACCCGAGGCAGATGGCGCTCCTCTACCTTATAGACAGGCTCGGACCCATACACGAGAGGACGCTGCAGATAGTGGCCTATGAGCTCCAGCAGAGGGGAGCGCAGCTCGGCTACGATTTCAAGATCGTCGCGGGCGTCCCATACAGCCCCGAGTTTAAGAACGACCTCATAGCGCTAGCCTACGTAGGCTTCGTGGAGGTCAACCCCAGGAGGAACAGGAGGCTTCAGACAACCAACGACGGTAAAGAGGCTCTGGAGAAGCACGGTGCACCAAAGGGTGTTATCGAAGTACTCGAGAAGCACTATGAGGAGCTTAGGAACATAGCATCGCTGGAGGACTGGAAGGTCGACGAGCACCTAAAGACCATAAAGCAGCTGAGAGGAGCCAGGAGGAGAGAGCCCTTCAGCGGGCTAGGATTCTAAACAGCCCCGGGGGGCAAACCCGGGGGGCCTTATTTTGGTGCGCCAGCGTGAATAGCGGCAGGGTTCCCTGGGTTTTGAGCAGCGTCGTTGAGCAAAGGCTTTCCCTCCTTCTCTACGGCCCGCCAGGTAGTGGCAAGAGCCTCATAGCCCTCTACATGGGGTCTAAGGCTGTGGAGAAGGGCCTCAGCGTGTGCCACTTCTACACGCCACCGAACAAGCCTAGGGCTGTAGTGGAGGGGGTTATCTACCGTGAGGTCCTGGATATAGCCGGGCTGGCGTCCAACCTGCTATCCGCATCCCTGGGCTTGTGCAGCTTTCTTATAGTAGATACTATTAACGAGCTATACAGGCTCGAGCCATCCATGGAGTCGGCGTCCATGCTCGCTATGGCAGCCTCAGCCGTGCGTTCGTCCGGTGGTGTTGCAACTGGAGTTGCCTCAGCAAGGGATGGCGATGAGTCTACCCCGGGGTACAGCATACTCGAGCCGTACTTCCACTTCATAGGCAGGGTTTACAGGCTGGGGGGAGGGTTCGCCCTAGAGCTCCAAAAGCCCTACAGAAAAATATTCTACCTGAGACGCTCGGCTAGAGGGGGTGTTGAGTGGCTCTAGAGCTTGCCGTGGACATGGTGGTCGACAACATAGTGGAAGCACTTATACTCATGCTGCCAGCGATGATAGCCAACGCCACACCGGTAGTGGCCGGGGGCAGGATACCTATTGACATGGGCATTATACTCCCAGACGGTAAGAGGCTCCTAGGGGATGGAAAAACGGTAGAGGGATTCCTAGCAGGATTCGCAGCGGGAAGCGCAGTGGGCCTAGCCAGCGCCCTCACTACCGGGAACACGCTACTGGCCCTCCACTCCCCCATCATAGCCATCGGCGCCCTCACCGGCGACATTGCTGGCTCCTTCGTGAAAAGGAGGCTCGGCATAGATAGGGGGGGGCCAGCCCCCCTGCTGGACCAGCTAGACTTCTACATCGGCGCCCTCACCGCCTCCATAGCCCTCGGCTACACATGGTCTCCTATAGTGGCTGTTGAGGCTGCTGTGGCCGTGCTGCTGCTACATATAGCCGCGAACGCCGCTGCATACCTCCTGGGGCTCAAGAAGGTGCCTTGGTAACGCCCCCGAGGGAGACCCAGGCGGGGTAGAATCTAAAACCTATGTCCTAGTGTTCGGACGGCTAGCGGGTGCTCTAGGGGGGTATGAGGCCCAGCTTCTTCTGGAGCTCATACCTATACTTTATAAACCTATTGTCAGGCGAGAATCTCGGTGGATGGGGTACAGCTACAGGCCCTCCACAAACAGGGCAAGCGTCCCTACGTAGAGTATACCTACCGCACTTCCTACACTTCCTGAGTAGCCACTGCAACCCGCTTCCCCGCCAACCGCCTAGTCCTCCCTCTCGAAGGAGAACTCGACGCCCAGCTTAGAAGCCGTCTTCCTGGCGGCCTCCACCATCCTCTCCAGAGCCTTCTCGAGAGTCTTGTAGTTGTAACCCTGCAGCTCCACCCTGTACTTGGGGGCTCCTACAGCGTATATCCTAGCAACAACCTTGGAGTCCTTGAAGCTCTCGATCTCCGACTTGGCCGCCTCGAGGACCTTCCTCACCCTCTCCACACCGTCCCCAGCCATGCTCCTGAGGGTGAGGTAGAAGGTTATCTTGACCGTCTTAACCCTCACATGGGTCTTCGCCGCCTCAAGCAGCGGTTCTATCCACTCCTCCGGAACACCAGCCTTCTCCAATGCCTCCCTACCCTGGAGGACCGCGGCCTCCAGACCCTTCATGGGGTCGCCATAAGTGTCCTCCAGCCTCCACAGGACCTCCCTGTAAGCCTCGTCAACGCTCTTCCCAAGCTTATCCGCAATAAGCTCGACAAGGGTCGCCGCCTTGAGGTACCTCTTGTAGAACATCATCTTCCTCTTCTTCTCACTATCCATAACCCTCTTCAGGCTAACATCGACCTGACCCCTGTTCCTGTAAACCCTGATCACCTTGACTACAACCTTCTGGCGGGGCTTGAGGACGGCGTGTATGTTCCTCACAGCCCTGCTAGCTATCTCGCTCCAGGGCAGGAACGCCCTTACACCGCCGTACTCGTCTAGAATGAGGTAGGCCCCATAATCGTGGACCTCCTGAACAGTTCCGACCACAATCTCCCCAACGTCTGGGAGAGGCTTCCTGGGCTTTAGGAGCTTAACCTCAGCAGCACCGCCTTCGCTCAAGCCTGCCTAGCACCCCCGGGAAGAGTATTCCGGGGGAGGAGTGATAAATAGGCGGGGGGGGCCAGGGCGCCTGAGGAGGGCTCCCGGAGGCTGGTGCGGCTAGCCGTATATCCTCTCTATCTTGCCTAGTATCTTAGCCTTACCGCCCGTCGGCTCCACGAGGACCTCGCCGCAGTTGAGGCAGCGGGCTCTGAAGGTGGAGTGGCTGAAGACCACCTGCCTGTTGCCACACTTAGGACAGGTGACGAGGAGGAACCTGCTCCGAGGCCTGGGTATGAGAACCCTCCTCCTCTTTATAGGTAGGGGTGGTGCAAACGCCATCCCGTGACACCCCCTATCTGACTACATCAACGAGTTCGAGCCTCTTCAGCCTTATTCCCAGGAAAGGCCTCTTCCTCCCGCAGACTGTGCATGTTATAACCAGGACCTGCTTCTTAGTCACCTTCGCGAACCTTTTCTGCTCCGGCCTCCTCTGGCTGCCGTAACCCTCCTGCTTCCTCCTGTACCTCCTCTCGCCCAGGGCCATGGCCCTTCTCTTGCCAGCCCTGTACTGGGCTACCCTGTGCTCGGTATGCGTGTTACACCTGGGGCAGTACGTCCTTATCCTCTTTGGGAACTTCAATCCAGCTCCACACCCCTCTCTGGTAGTCTCAGGGGTTAGAGGGTTTTAAGCGTAGGGTTTTAGCGTTGCTCTCCACGAGGCTAGCCAGCCCAGCAACATATAGCCTAGCCGCCAGCCCGGGGCTAGCCGCTGTCACCTCCCCCTTGAGAAGCCTCACGCCACCCTCCATTATAGTAGCCTCAGACCTGACCAGAACCTCCTCGCCGTGGAGGGGGAGGAGGCCTGAGATGTAGGAGGCGTAGAACTCCACGAGGCTCCCGAGCACCTCTAGAACAGGCTTGTCAACACCCTTATAGCCGGAGTCGCCGTAGAGGTCCACCAGCCTCTTCAGCGCTATCCCGCGGGATAGCCTTAGGAGCCTCTCGAGGTAGGCGCTGCAGTAGTCCCTGCTGGCTGAGCAGTAGTTGGCCAGCGCCTCCCTCGCCTCCCGGAGGGACTCGCTGCCGAGAACCTCGTGGGAGCCGGAGACGGCCTTATAAGGGCCCCCGGCCGGAACCCGCTCTGACAACAATCTCACCCCCCACTATGGCACCATACCCCCTCAGTTGCAGCAGCACCGCTATATGGGCCGGCATGCTGTAGACTCTCCTGGGCTCCAGAGACACGGTGCTACCCATTATCCTCGCCTCCTCAAGCCTACCCTCAGACCTGAACTCGACCTCCCCCCTGAAGGGCGAGAGCCAGTCTCCGGGGTGGAAGCCCTCCAGCCCAAGTCTAGCTACGAAAAGGCCTGCCTTTCCGTTTAGGCTCCCCACTATCCTCGCAAGCCTCGAGATATCCTGAGTAACCTTCACGTCGATAGCAATCCTGACGTCATCTAGAATCTCCTCCGCGGCATCGACAATTTCAGAGGGGTCCAGCCCCCTCTCGATAGCGGCCCTGGCTATCCACCCCCTCAGCCCGGGGTCATCGGGCGATGGGGGAGCCGGCTTTACGCCCCTCCTGCCGGGCCGCGGTATTACAAGCTCTAGCTTAAGGCCCTCCAGCGTGAAGTATCTCGCAACCTCCCTCCTCTCCCCCCTACCCAGGGCTCTGCACCACTCGCAGTCCGCAAGAACGTGGAAGCCCCTGTTTCCGGTGAAGTAGAGGGTGGAGGCTACCCCGAAATCCCTGTAGAGTATCTCCACCAGCCTTGAAGCCTGCCTGTAGCCTTTGTGGAGGCATTCGTCCCCTATACCCTCGCCACACCCCTCAAGGATGTCAACGTCTATGTCGAACATAAGCTCGCTGCCGAGCCACCCCTTCTCCTCCATACTCCTCGCTGTCGGGAGGCTGTACCTAGCTACAGAGTAGTAGGCGTTCTTCGGGGCCTCCCTGGCCATGTAGGAGAGGAGCTCCCCCACACTATCGAAGCCCAGGTGGCGGACGTAAGCGTCGCCCTCGAAAAGCTGGAAGGCGAACTCCCTGTAGGCTATATCCCTAGGCTCCTCCAGCGGAGGCTCGAGCGAGTAGTAGGCTCTGAACAGCCTCCTAGGCTCGACGCCCCCCCGGGCCTCTACCACGACCTCCCTCCTACTCGATCTTCGGGGATACATAGAACGTCAGCCTACCCCCGCCAAGATACTCCATGTCAACCCTTACCGGAGCGTCCTCGGAAAAGCTCACCACCACGGCGTCGGCAGCCTGTGCAGCGCTCAGCATCTCGCTGAAATACTCTATGCTATAACTCGCCTTATCCTGGGACTCAGCCTCATAGTCAAGGAGCGAGCCGCGGGAGGGGGAGAGTTCTATCTCCACAGCAGCCATCTCACTCCTACCCACTAGGAGCAGTGCCTCCTCGAGAGACCTCAGCGTGAGGGTCTCGCTGTGAGGCTCTAAATCCCTTATCGCCTCCCTGAATGTCGAGCCGAGCATTCTAGCCCTGACTGTGAACGAGACCTTTGGCTCCGGGAGCTTCTCGTACGTCATGACGACTTGGGGTATCCTGAACGTCCTCTCACCCCTGCTCTTGAGCTTAACAGCCAGCCTGCTGCCCTCAACCTCGAGAACCAGCTCGTCCTCCTTCCTGGCCCTCCTCAGCACCTTGGAGAGTAGATCGAAGGACACGCCAAACTCTATGGAGTCGCCGCCTATCTCGTACTCGATGAAAGCCGTGCTAGGGTAGAAGAGGTCGACCATGGCGACGTGGCTTGTGTCTAGAGCCCTTAGGGAGAGGCCCTCGCTAGTCGCGACGAATACCCCCTCCTCAATAATCTTCTCTATAGAAGCCACCATGTACCTCCACGTCCTGGCGTCGCTGAAGTAGAACCTAGCGTCGGCCAAACAACCGCCACCCCATAGAGCTAAAGCTGGTGCCGCGGATTATAAGGGGGAGGACGTGAGGCAAACCCTATAAGCCGGCTTCAAGCTTCCACCCTCCCATAACCACCACGGCGCCCCCTCCGGCACTCTTCCCTCAGCGCCCGGGCGCTGTTATAGGCTCCCAGGGCTAGCTTGAGGGCCCCCTCTACCAGGGCTCTCGACGACACTGTCGGCGGGGTTCTGTCGAGGGCTTCAGCGAGGTCCTCGACAATCCTGTAGAGCGCCCTCTCCACTATCTCCTCGTGCATACATTTGGCTCCATCTACGCGTACTCCCTCCAAGTATACCTGCACCTCTTGCACCGGTAGAACCTGGTCATGGGCTCGTCGGCGCTCCTAGTCTGCATCATCCAGAAGTACACCTCGTCGTGGCCGCACTTGGGGCAGCTCACACTCCCCTTCAGAACCTGAGCCCCCATAGGAGTCTCGTCATCTATAACCACAATCTTATCCCTCGGCCCCTTCTCGACTGTCACCCGCATCCTATAAGCCTGCTGGTCCTCGCTCGAGCCTTCCTCGCTGTAGCCGCACGATTTGCACACTAGTAGATATCTAGCCCCCTCTCTCCTGGGATACATGATGGAGCCGCATCTGGGACAGAATCTTATCCTCCCTGACAACCCCACTTGGCACCCCCACTAGCTTGATCCCAGTATTATGGGCTCTAGCGGTGATAAAAGGGGCCTCCCGCCCCGCCGAGCCCCTCCAGGATCTCAAGCATCCCCGCAGCTATAGCGGCGGCAAGCCTGCTGTAGGCCTCCCAAGCCCCCTGCCCCCTGGAGGGGGGGCTTGGGAGGCCGCAGCTGCAGCTGCCGCAGCCGTATCTAAGCTCGCCCATATACCCCCTATCCCAGGCCCTCTGGCAGAGGCTGCTGCATCCGCTGAGGCTCGAGACGGCGCCGTCTACCCCACGCCCCCTTACTATGTAGGCGAAGCACGCTTCCCGGGCGCATGCTGAGGCGAGTACCCTCGCCTCAGGCTTCAACCCCGGCCTCCTCCCGACTCGAGAGCCTCTAGATAGCGTTTCCTGAAGTCCTCTATAGTCTCAAGGAGGTATTCCGAGGCCTTTCGTAGAACCTCCTTTATATCCACGTCGTCATCGTACTTAACGTAAACCTGTATTATATCCTCCATGGGGTGGACTGTCTCGTAGTAGGCGAGCTCGGGGTTCGACACCTTCTTTATAGCCTCTACCAGAAGTGTGCCGAGGGTATGGTCCTCTCCGTAAACCTGTATCACGTACGAGCCGCGGGACTCCCTGATAATCCTTACACGCTCCAAACGCAGCACCCCCTACCTCTCCTGGAGAGCCTTGAGAAGGTTTTTAAGAGACTCCCTCCAGCTCCCCCTGACCAGCAGCCTCCCCTTCTCATCCTCCTCCAGAAGCCCCGCCTCAACAGCCGCCCTAACCGCGTCGTCGAGGGTGGAGCCGGCGAGTATAGAGGCAGCCACCACCAGCTTCCTGCTAGACGTTGCCAGCGGCTGGGCGGCCACCTCCCTAAGCCTCTCACCCACCTCCCTTGCAACCTCCAGTACGAGACCCCATGGGGCGTCTGTCGCCAGCACCCCCTCACCACCCCTAGCCTCAGCACGGTAACCCATGGCAGAGAGCACTGTGGAGAGGAGGTCGGGCGGCACCGCCAGGCCTGCTTCCCTCGACACCCTGCGGAGGCTATAGGCCACTAGACCCCCGCTACTCGCCCCCCGACGGTACTCCCTAAGCAGTGTCTTCAGCCTTACTATAGACTCCCTTATGCTAGACTCTCCGCCCACCATCTCTATGAGCAGCTTATCCCCCTCCCTCCTCCACGACGAGTAGTCGACCTTTATCGCCCTGGAGAGCCGCTCCAGAAACCTCTCGTAATCGTCTATATCAAGCAGCCTCAGGTTGACGGCCACAACCCTCCTGCGGCGGCCTCTCAACGGCAGCAACACCCCGCCGATGCCCCTTGGGGTATGGCCCTTTACCTCCTGTATACAACAAGGTTTCTGACGAGCCTTATTCTCAGGAGCCTGCTCCTAGCGTGTATAGAAACCTTCCTCTTCTCGACGTTCCCGCATCTGGGGCATTTCATACTCCTTTCGCTCTGGAACTCCATGACGGCGCCGCAGCGGCTGCACATAGCGTATACCACGCCGTACTTCGGCTCAACAGTGCTGAGTGTGAAGGGGGGTGTGCGCGACACTATCTTGGCCAGTATCCAGTCGCTCACGCGGTAGTAGTCCTCAATATTCTTGATATACTCGTCCGCTATCTGCGATATGGGGATGGCTGCCGAGTAGGGGGATGGGAGCTCGTAGAGCCACGAGGGCTTGGGGGAGAGGCGTACGACGCCGTAGACCTCGGCCACCACCAGGTCCCCCCTGACGCCCGTCACCAGAGCCGCCACCTCTGAACCGAGGCCAGGGGTCTGGGGTTTCTTATGGGGTTTGACGTAGGCCACCCTCCTGGACATGTCAAGGTATGCGACCCCGGGGGCGGCGGCCCTTATAAGGCCCCTCTCCCCGTCGACGTAGACCCCCTCGCCCGGCAGGAACTCCTCGATCGTCGCCAGCACATCGCCAGGCATAACCCTGCCCTTCTCAACCAACCCTGCTGAAGAGTATGACATCCACGGACACCCTTCTAACCCTGCTTCTATGTCCAGGCATGCTGGCCGGTATGGGGAATTGCTCTTTTGAGATTAATAAAGTGGAGTAGCCGAGCCTCGCAGCCCTCAACCCGTGGTACCTAAGGTTTCCCGACTTCACTATGGCGTAGACGGCCTTCGGCTTCAGGAGGAGGGCGTGCTCGAGGACCTCCCAGTCTGCACCCCTCCTCCACACCCCGAACGGCGGGTTAGTGACTACGATGTCAACGCACCCCACGCACAGCGGGCCCCCGCGGCGGGACACTCTGGAGGCGACGAAGAACAGCCTCCCCCCGAGTCCAAGCCTCTCCGCCGCCTCGAGACAGAGGCGGCCCAGCCTCTCGTCGGCCTCCACAGCGGCGACGGAGAAGGCGCCGTATAGTAGGAGGGCTAGGCCAAGCCTGCAGGTGCCAGCGGCGAGGTCCGCAGCCCTAGCACCTTCTAAGAGGCCCCGTAGAAGGGCATCTACAGCTATCCTAACCGCGATGTCAGCCGGCGTGGTATACTGCTCCAGCTCCCTGCGGGGGCTGGGGATGGGGGTTACTGCCGTCTCCAGGGCTACCTTAGCCCTGCCAACGGGGGGATACCCGCCGGCCTCCGCCCCGGTGTTCACAGCCAGAGGCCCCCGGCGGGTCTACCATGGGAACCTGTATGGCTCTAGCCTGCCTTCAAGAGCCATAATTGCCTCTCCCGGAGTTAGAACGGGCTTCTCGTAGCTCCAGAAGTCGTCTGTCGGCAGCCGGGGGCAGCTGGTCACTGTGAAGGCTTCGAACCACGAGTTGTCTATGGCCACCAGCTGGCTTAGCGTGGTGACTTCAGAGGCGATCAACAGGTACTCTCCACCTGCAGACTCTATAGCCCGGGCCAGCTTCTCCACCAGCCATGGCCTGTACTGGCCGGTCTTCAGCCCCACTATCACGCCCCACCTGCGGGCGCCTATACTCTGGGACACCTTGTACAGCCTGCTTCTATACAGCTTCTCGCCCTGGAGGGTGAGGTCCTCGCTAGCCCCCCTGTAGGGGTCAACCTGCACCACCGGCTTGAGGGTTGCCAGGTAGAGGCCCAGAGGGTGGAACACGCCTCCCCCCACGTATATGAAGCCCTCGGCCCTCACGCTCCTAGCCAGCCTATAGTCGCAGCCAAGAACCTGGGCCTCGCCGAAGTAGGGCCTCAGCCCCGGGGGGACGGCCACCTCGAGGCCCTCGCCCCTGAGGACCTCTGCAGCCTTCCTGGCTATGTGCGTATGCTGTGCTGTAGTAGCTATGCCAACCCTCCTAACGCTGTATCGGCCCGCCAGTATCGAAGCGGCCTCTCTCAGCGCGTCGAGAGGCAGCTCGGCCTTGCTCAGCGCCCTCACGTAGACGACCCTCCCCCGCGGCTCCAGAGCCTCGTGGGCAAGCTCAGCAGGGTATGGTGAGTGGCCTACGTGGACTATGAGGTCGGGTTTAACCGTAGTGTCGAGCTCCCCGTAGTGGAGGTCGCAGGCCCCGTAGGTGGGGTCGGCGTGGAGATACACGCTGGCGGCGCCCTCGAGCATCTCCTCCATACACTTCGCTATGTAAAGACCGTACTGCAGCATACCCTCAGGCAGCTGCAGTACAACCCTCCTAGCCCCCCGACGTCTAGCAGCCTCCACAGCAGAGTCTATGTCCACCATGTATGGTATGTCTCTAAGCAGCGCGCAGAAGCCTTTAGACAAGACCCTCTACTCCCCTCAAGGAATAGTATGGGGTCTGAGGGTAAAGTTTGGAGGAGGGCTGGGTTCGCGTGGAGGCTGGGGTGTGTTAGGAGCCTTCTCCTCCACGCTTCCTAATCACTATTCTCGAGGGCAGCGGGAACTTGCTGGCGCCCCTCCTGAGAGCCTCCCTCACGCCATCCTCGTCGCCTTCCCTAGCCCAGACCTCGAGCACCACGGTGCCAGGGTAGACCCTTGCAGCCGTGCCCACAGGCTTGCCGAAAGCCTGTCTCATACCATCCTGGAGCCTGTCTGCCCCTGCGAAAGCCATCATCTTGTTCTCCCTTATCACGTGGTGGGGATACACTCTTATCCTGAAGTAGAAGTTCCTGTCGCCAATCGTTGTAGCCAGGTACTTGTTGACGGCTATCCTAGCGGCCTCGAGGGCGTTGTGCCTTATCTGGCCAGCCTCCAGCATAACCAGCTCGCCCTTAATCCCCCACTTCTCCATCATCTCCCTGTTACCCATCTCGAACCTTGTTATCTTCGGCGGTGGAACCCCGTGTATATACTCCCTCCTGGTGTATGGGGGGCCGCTGAAGTGGGTGTAGCATCTAGCTGGCCTGAGGGGCATGTTGACACCCGCTTAACCCCCAATACATCTCAGGGCTGATAAGCGTTTAACCCCTCCACAGGCCAACGAGAAATCTCTATCGGGCCCTAAGTTATGGAGGAGGGCGTGGACAGGAGGAAGATACTCACCCGTCTCTACACCATCGACGAGGCGTTAGCGAGGGCGGCTGAGAGGCTTGAGCCCATCCGCGGCGCCCTGCTGGAGAGGCGGGAGAAGCTCGGCCTGGCGGCCTCTCTCGGTCGTCCTCTGGCCGAGAGAGTGTTGGCGAGAGACTGCCACCCCCAGTACCCCAGGGTCAACCTAGACGGGTGTGCCGTGGATAGCAGCAGGGTCTCCCGGGGCAACGTGCTCAAGGTTGAGGGTAGGCTGAGGCCCGGCATGGAGCCTGTTGATCTCTCCGACCCAGTGGGAGGGTGTGTGTGGGTAGATACGGGAGCCCCACTACCCATCGGGGCCGACGCCGTTGTACCCCTAGAGGACCTCACCATGCCGGGCGAGGGTGTTGTGAGGCTTGAGGCCGAGCCGAAGAGGTGGCTAGGGGTTGCAGACCCCTGTAGCGACGTCCTGGAGGGTGGTGTGGTGCTGGATGAGGGGGAGGCTGTAACAGCCGAGGCCGTGGCGTCGCTTGCATCCGCCGGGGTCCACGAGGTAGAGGCTGGCTCAAGGCTTAGAGCGTGTGTGGCCAGCGTGGGTGACGAGCTGAAGAGCCTCGAGGAGTGTGGGAGAGGTGGTGGCGTGTGCGAGACTAACAGGATCCTGGCCCGCGCTAGGCTCGAGGCCGCCGGCGTCGAGGTTGTCGACCTCGGCATCCACCCCGACAGGCCCGATACCCTGGCTAAACTGGCGGAGGCCGCGAGAGCCTCGGGCTGCCATATACTCGTGACGAGCGGAGGCAGCAGCGTGGGACTCTCAGACTACGCCCTCGCCGGGCCGGAGGACGTGGTTGTCAGGGGCCTCTCCATAAGGCCGGGCAGGCCGACGACGCTCTCCATAGCCTCCGGCCTACCGGTCTTCAGCCTCCCCGGGAACCCCCGGAGCGCCGGGTCCTCTATAGACCTCTTCCTCCTACCCACCCTAGCAGCCGCAGGCCTCCCCGTAACCCCTGTTCTGCCCAGGATGAAGGCCGTTCTGCTCGCGGGTGTAAAGCCTGGTAGGAGGCTCTCCTATATCCCGGTTGCAGCAGTATATTGCGGCGGCCGCCTCTTGGCTGTGCCCGTATCAAGAGAGAGCTACATGACCGTCTCGTGGGCAGCTGCAGACGGGTATGTTACCGTGGAGCCGGGGAAGTCTTTGGAGCCGGGTGAGGAGGCTACAGTCACGATAGTCAGGGGTGTTAAGACTAGGCTGTCCATAGACTACACGGGAGGCCTTGCAGGGAGGGGGTACACGGTGACGCTAGCCAAGCCACCCCACGGTAGAGCTGTGGCGGAGGCTCTATCACAGTGTCCTAGGCTTGAGGCTGCTGTTACCGAGGAGGCGGCTGGAGAGATGGTGGAGGCCGGGTGGCCCCATGAGGCTCTGGAGCAGGTGGAGAGGAGCATAGTTGTCGCTGTCAACAACAGGTGTAGAAACAGCCTCATAGCAGCACCCAGGGTTCTGGAGGGTAGCGAGTGGCTCTCGAGAGCAGCAGCGAGTCTGGGGGCCGAGATACTCTACGTGGACAACGTCCAAGCCTCGGCCAGGCTAGCAGCCCTCGGCTACACATGTGGGGCAGCCACCCTAGAGGGTCTAGCACCGCCCAGCCTGGAGAGAGTGGTGGAGACAAAGGCTAGAATATACCTGGCCAGGGGTGGAGACGGGGCTTGAGGATTAAAAACACAGTATTCCAGTGTATGGAGTTGTGTCCGGAGGCTTAGCGGCCTCCACCTTCACCCAGTCTCCGGGTAGTCGTCGGGCACCTTAGCCCTGAAGTACTTGCCAGTCTCTTGGCTCTTGAAGAGGCCTATCTTAACGCCCCTCCTCCCCCTCGGCGATAGCTTCCACACTTTGATCGGCGTCAGCTCTACCTCCTTACCTGTGGTGGGGTCTCTAACCTTCACGGGTGGTAGTTGCTTCTGGCTCATACCCTAGCCACCTCCTTTTCCAGTTCCACAATAAATTAGGTTGCGGAGGAAATATAAATGTTAACCGGGTTCATGTACTGTCAAGAAGAACCTGCTTCTAAAAAGCTATTATGGAGCGACTGTGGATCCGGAGCCTCAGCCAGACCGAAGTTCGGCTGGATGAGGACCTGGAGGACGTGGATGGGGGGTCGAGGAGAGGCTGGAGAGCTGTATGGAGAGCGTAGATTTTTACGGTGCTTCGCATGGGCTAGCAGGTTATTGCCCTTGCTCTGGCGCAGTTCCTGAGGTCCCACTGCAGGGTTCGCAGGAGCTTACCTACCTTTCTTATAGCATACTTTATGAAATACGATTTCCCTATGCTGTCGTCAATGCTCCTGAGGTCGACCTCTATCGTCATCCACCCCTCCCCGCTGGGCAGGCTAACCTCGGCCCTACCCGGCTCTATAGCCAGCTTAGCCTCCTCAGTGTTAATCTCCACCCTGCCCTCGGCGACGCGGATAGAGCCCGCGTTGCTCGAGTACTTCCACACCAGGGTTTCCACGCCCGTCTTGGCGGCCTCTATGGAGGCGCATCCCGTGGTGCAGTGCAGCAGCCCGCCCCTCTGCTTGCACGCCTGGTTTGCGGTGGCTATACACTCTGCCAGCCTAGCGGCGGAGACAGCGTCCTCCGCCAGTCTGGACAGCGACGACACCACGCCCAGGTACATGGAGGCCTTCAGCCCCGTCTTGGGGGCGGCGTCCAGCAGCTCCTCCAGCCTAGACACTACCGTGGACAAGGCTCTGCTAACCTCCCTAACCCCCATGGGGTTTTATCATTTGGGATTCATATTGTTATCGCCCATCCCGGTGTGGGAGGCATGATACTGGAGCTACTCCTGCAGGCCTTATCCTCACTAGCCCGGGCTCCAGGTCGATCAAAACCCTTATGCCAAGCATGTTTACTAGCCCCTGTTTAAGGAGAGAGCAGGCAAGGCTGGCGAACCTTCTATCCACCCTGTAGTTGGGTGCGAAGGCCTCTATGTCGGGCCTGAGGGCTACGAAGGCCATAAGAGGCTTAACCCCCTCCCTAGCCAGCCTAGCTAGGACCTCTAGGTGCTTCACCGCCCTCGCGCTAGGGGCGTTGGGGAACAGACCCACCCCCCCTACGGACAGGTTGACTCCCTTCACCTCCACAGCCCAGAGCCCCCTTCCTGTGGCTATGAGGAAGTCTAGCCGGGAGCCGAGTACCTCCCTCTCAGCCTCCACCACCGCATCGCCCCCGAAAACCGTGGGCACCGCCTCGGCGAACACCCTGTTGGGCACCCTAGAGTCTACGACCGCTACGACACCCTCCCCCGTCTTGAAAGCCTGAACCCTGCAGACCGTCTTACCCCCGAGCCTGCGCAGCCACTCTATCAAAACCCCCCGCCCGCCGGGTGTGGCTAGGTGGTCTATCCTGCCCGTGTCCATGAGGTGGCATCGCACGACCCCGCGGCTACTCCTAACCTCCACCACAAACCTGTTCACTCTCCGAAGGAACACGGCCTCCTCGTCGTAGCTAAGCTCCACAGCAGCTCAGCCCCGGTGTTTAGACGCTTCCAACTGGCCGTGGTAAAAGCCTCTAAACCTCACCGTCCAATATAGGTGTGTGTCCCGTGGAGCTTGAAGCGCCCTATATAGCCGTAGAGCCCCCAGGCCCCAAGGCCAGGGAGGTTCTCGAGCGTGACGAGAACGTTATAATGCAGTCCTTTAGCCGCTGGTACCCGCTGGTGATTAAACGCGGCCACGGAGCTATAGTTGAGGATGTGGACGGCAACAGGTATATCGACTTTAACGCTGGCATAGCTGTGTTGAACGTAGGCCACAGGCACCCTCGTGTTGTCGAGGCTATCAAGAGCCAGCTGGACAAGTTCCTCCACTACAGCCTCACTGACTTCTACTATGAGGAGGCTGTGGCGGCGGCTGAGAGGCTGGCCCGGACGGTGCCCATCGGCGGGGGGGTTAAGACGTTCTTCACAAACAGCGGGGCCGAGAGCATAGAGGCCTCGATAAAGGTTGTTAGAGGGTTCTTCCAGGGGAGGAGGCCCTACATAGTGAGCTTCCTCGGCGGCTTCCACGGCAGGACCTACGGAGCCATGAGCGCCTCCGCCAGCAAGCCCATACACAGGGCCAGGTTCTACCCCCTGGTCCCCGGCTTCATACACGCCCCCTACCCAGACCCCTACCGCTGCCCCTTCCCCGGCCTAGAGGGAGAGGCCTGTGGAGACGCGGCCATAGGGTATATAGAGGACTACGTGTTCTCGAAGCTGGTGGACCCGGGAGAGGTGGCGGCCTTCCTCTTCGAGCCCATCCAGGGGGAGGGCGGCTACGTGGTCCCGCCAGACAGCTTCTTCCCATCCCTCCAGAAACTAGCCAGGAAGCACGGCATACTGCTCGTCGCGGACGAGGTTCAAACAGGCTTCGCCAGGACTGGCAGGATGTTCGCAGTAGAGCATTGGGGGGTGGAGCCCGACGTCATGGCCCTCGCCAAGGCAATGGGAGGCGGCCTACCGCTGGGGGCTGCCGTGGGGAGGAGCGAGGTGATGAGCCTGCCCCGTGGGAGCCACGCCAACACCTTCGGAGGAAACCCTCTAGCCCTGGCTGCGTTCAACGCGGTGATGGACGTCATCGAGGAGGAGAGGCTTTGGGAGAGGTCTGAGAGGCTAGGGGCCAAGGCCCTGAGGCTTTTGGGCGAGGCCGCCGAGGAGCTGGGCATAGTGGGGCACGTGAGGGGTAAGGGGCTCATGATAGGGGTGGAGCTTGTCAAGGACGAGAACACGAGGGAGCCGCACAGGGAGGCTCTAGCATGGGTGCTGGAGAGGTCCTTCAAGAGGGGCCTCCTCGTTATAGGGGCCGGCGTTTCCGCCGTAAGGATAGCCCCGCCCCTCACTATAGAGGAGGAGCTCTTCGACCGGGGCCTGGAGATACTGGTCGAGGTCCTCAGGGAGGCTGACCGCCGCTTCTCCCAGGGCTAGAGCCAGCCGCCCTCAACACAACCTTACCCCTCCCATAGTCCGGCACCTTCACTACAAGACCCTTCCTCACCAGGCTCGCCACAGCCCTCCGCACAGCCCTCCTATCCCCCCTCCAGCCCAGCCTCTCAACAAGCTCCTCCATAGTCAGCCCCCCGCCCTCGCTGAGAACCTTCAGTATCCTAGCCTCAAGCTCCCCCTCCTCCAAGGCCGAAGGACACCTCGCGCCTCCATAGCCACATTTAAACCCTGAGGATGCTGGGGCTAATGTGTTAGCGGGTGGTGGCTTCTGGCCGGGGATAGGCTTAGGCTGGCTTACAAGATCCTCTCGGCCGCTGTCGTTCTCGTCGCCCTAGCTTCGGTGGCAGGGAGCATGTACGTCTACAGCCTAGGCTACGGCAGGAGATACCTCCTTATGGCGGCTCTCTGGGCCGCCGTGCTTGCCTGGGCTCTATCCGAGGCTTCGAGGGCTTTCAGGATGTAGCACCCTGTAGGTCCTCTTGCTATACCTAGATACCACACCCTCCCTCTCAAGCCTCGCCAGTATCCTCCCCGCCGTCCTGTTGGTAACCCCGAGGAGCTCTCCCACCTCCCTAACACTAACATATCTCCTCCCAGAACCCCTCAGTATGGCGGCGACTACGGCGAGCCTAACCTTGACCTTCATCTCACCGCCCGGCACGGCCGCCACCCGCTGTAAGCCTTCGAAAGCTTTTTGAGCCCGGGGGGCGGCGTAAGTGTGGGGGGATTGGTGAAGTTGGCCTCGAGGAGGGTTCTAAACAAGTATAAGATGCTGGTCGAGTCTCTGGGTCTCAAGCAGCTAGACGTCTACCGCGTGCTGCGCGAGGGTAAGCCTGTCGACGTGATAAGAGTGCAGGACCCCGCCTCCGGCAAGATAGCCCTGGTGGACCTAGGGGCAACGAGAGAGTCCCTCACCCTGGGGGAGTTCGCCGAGAAGCTCCTAGCCGCCCTAGGCGAGAGCGGGATAACTGTGAGCGAGAGGCTCCTCCTGAGGCTCAGGAGCAAGCTACAGCAGACGGGCTAAAGTACACCCTGGGGCTCGGAGCTCCAGGACCCCCATGTGGCTATAGCTGCGTCTCCCCAGAGATCCTCTACGCCACGTCTTTCTAACCCGCACAGGGGTTTAGGGCTGCCGCGCGGCATACACTCTCTTTTCCTCTGTTGGAGGATGGCTAACCGTAATTAAGCCGTGTTGAACCACGAATTTCTAAATGGCGTCCCGGGGGTCTCCTGTCCGGCGGCTGGTCGTCATGCCAAGGAGGGGCGTGGGTTACGAGAGGGAGCTCGCTAAGATACTCTGGGATAGGGGCTGGGCTGTAGTAAGGGGGCCAGCCAGCGGCGGAGGCTCTCGTACCAGAGTCCAGCCAGACCTGGTCGCCGTGAGGGGCGGCATCGTCCTCGTGTTCGAGATTAAGAAGGCTAGGGAGGGGACCATCTATCTTGACCCCGGCCAGGTCCTGGGGCTTCTGGAGTGGGCTCGGAGGGCTGGGGGGGATGCCTGGATAGCCCTCAGGCTGACTGGGAAGGGCTGGAGATTCCACCGGGCGGATTCTCTAGAGCATACTAGGAGGGGGGGATTCAAGATCTCTAAGCCCGGTGGGGGACTTAAGCTGAGGGACCTCCTCAACCTCTACGGGGGGGAGGTTAGGAGGATTGACGAGTATATCGAGGGCTAGAGCGGCATGAAGCGAATGTCGTAGCCGTGCTTCTCTGCAAGCTTCTTAGCCCTCTTCAGCCTCCTAGCCGTCACCCTTGAGGACCTGGGCGGTAGCCTGACTATCAGAGTCTCATCCCTAACCTCAACCTCGGCGTCGGGGAGTAGCTTCCTTATAGCACCCAGTATAGCGGCCTCCCCCCTACCCCGCCTCTCCCTGACGGGGACTACCATAGTCTGCTCGCCGAACGTGTAGATCTCGTACTCTAGCTCCCCGGTGATGAAGTCCTTCACCTCAACCACAGGCCTCGACAGCTCCGCCTCCCTCAGGCCTGTGGGCAGCTTGACAGTTATGGAGAGCTCGTAAACCTTAGACACCTCGCCGGAGTCTATGAATATTACCGTGTCTATTATGCTGGGTATCATCCCCAGCTCAACCCGCCTGAGGAACCTCTGCACAGCGTCTATCGGGGTGGTCGCGTGTACAACCCCTATCATGCCGATGCCCGCGAGCCTCAGGTCGACATAGAGCTGGAAGTCCTCGTCGCTCCTCAGCTCGTCGTAGACCGTGTAGTCAGGCCTCGAGAGCAGGAGGATATCGTGCAGCTCCCCAAGGTCGGCATAGTTCTTGGAGTACTGGGTGACGTTCGCGGGGAGCCTCATGTCCCGGGGAGACTCTATAGTCTTGACCACCTTACCCTGCTCCGCGTAGAACGTGGCCAGAGCCTGGGCGAACGTCGTCTTCCCCATGCCAGGAGCCCCCGCTATCAGTATGCCCTCAGCCCTCTCGAGAAGCCTATTATACAGCTTCTCCGGCAGACTGTAGTCCTCGAGCCTCAGCTTCGCCACCGGCTTGACGGCCGTTATCTCCCAGCCGTCGCTGAGGGGCGGCCTGGTTATGACTATCCTATAGTCCTTAAGCTGCACTATAGTAGAGCCGCTCCTATCAATCTCTAAAAACCCCTCCTCCTCGAGCGCCGAGGCCTCTATAATCTCCCTGGCTATCTCCTCTATCTCAACCCTCGTCAAAGGCTTGTCCGAGAGGCTGACGAACATCCAGCTACCCGGCTTCCCAACCTTCGCCAGGGGGGGCACGCCCTCTTTGAGATGGACGCTCATAGTCCTCCCGTCGAAAAACTCCTCGATCCTAATCCTCCCGGTCCGGCTCCTGCCGGTGAAGAGAACGCTGACCCCCAGGGCTCTGGCAGCCCTAGCCTGGACCGGGTCGCTTGTGACAAGGGTGGCTCCAACCCTTAGAGCGTACCTTCTGAGGATCGACTTGAGCTCGCCCTCGTCCCTAGGCTGTACCCTAGAATCGTCCTCCACAACAACAATCTCAACATCCCCAACCCGAGCCTCCATAAGCCTTGAGAGCTCGGCGAGGCCGGCGTAGCCCGCGCTCCTACCCTTCTTCGCCTCGCCGTAGAGGTAGTCCACTAGGGCTGAGTGCACCAGCACCCGGCCCCTGAGGCTCCCCGAGCTTATCATCCTGAGGGCACTGCCGTCTACAACACTGTCTAGATCCAACAGGTATACCCCACCGCCGCCAAGCTCGGACATGCTGCTATCCCCGCTCAAACACTCGGCGAGCCGAGGCCGCCCCACCTAGGGCCGCCCAAGCCCACTATTCTACATGGGCCGGCGGGTAGGGATAACGCTTTCAACCCGCACGGCCTACAACCTGGTAGCTGGGTGTCCATGTGGAGTGGTTGACATACTGGTCACAGCCTCCAAAATATACACTGGCAGGGAGGTCATCGGAGAGGGCTACATATACGTTAGAGATGGGGTCGTAGCCGCCCTGGGTGAGGGGGTGCCCCCGGAGGACCTCACATACCCCACCATAACGCTGGGGGGGAGAGGTAGGATAGCCGCTCCCGGCCTTGCCCTAGCAGCCGACACACCGGCCTACCTACTCAGATTCCTAAGGCCTGGGGTGGCGAGGAGGGTGGAGCTGTACAGGGCCCTGGGTCTAGACGCCGCCTTCACAAGCTCCCTCCCGGCCGTGTACGAGCTCCACATCCACGGGGTTACCACGGTGTTCGTAGAATACACAGCACCAGACCTGCCAGCAAGGCTTGCCGAGGCTGTGGGGGGGAGGTTCGGCCTCCTCCTGCCCAGGTGCCCCGGGGTGGTAGAGCCTGAGGCGAGGCCCCCCAACATCGTTGGCGTCGTGAGCCGAGGCTGCAGTGGGGAGGATGGGATGCCAGACTGGGCTTTGGAGGGGCTGCCTGTCTATAGGCCCGCGGCCCTGGAGAAGCCCTGGAGCCTCTCCGAGGAGCTACGGAGGACGGCTGGAATTGGTGAGGGCGTCGTCAAGGAAGGTGTGGCCGCCGAGATAGCAGTGTTCAACGCCTCCCGCCCCCCGGGTATGCTGCTTGAGAAGTATGAACTGGATCTCGACGCTCTCTATAGGCTGGGGCTGCCTGTAGAGTCCCTCGTATCGGGCGGCGACATACTGGTTGACGGGGGCGAGCATCTATACATAGTGGATAAGCAGTTCGGCGACGCCTACAGCCTCGCCTCCAGGCTGGCTGGGATGCTGTGAGGTCGCCGATCGAGGACCTCCACATACACCCCCGGGGGCTTCGGACCTCCTAGACCGCTCATCCCCTGAGCCCTAGTGTCTTGAGTATTGAGTGGAGGCTTTCACCCTTAAGATCGAAAACCCTGGGGGGTGGTATGAATACGTCTCGCGCCTTCTCGAACTCGCTTCTAAACCCTTGGGGCGAGGCCCTGGGGTTTGGAGGCTGGTCTACTCCGCAGACCTCGACCTGCCTGCTTGCTATGTCGTAGAGGCCTATCTCTCTGCTCTTCTCAACTATCTCATCCTTATCCATGCCGGCCAGGGGTCTGAGGACGGGCAGGTCGAGGCCGCTGCTTATCAGCCTGAGGTTCCTAACTGTCTGGCTAGCCACCTGGCCCACGCTCTCCCCCGTGACTAGGGCCTCGTAACCCTCCCTCGAGGCGAGGTCCTGAGCGTGGAGCATCATCAGCCTCCTCAGCACCAGCGTTCTGTAGCTCGGCTTCACGAGACCGTTTACCACCAGGGCGGCGCCCCGGAAGTTGACCACGTAGAGCCTAGGCCTGTAACCCCAGGCCCATTCCCCGGCTAGGGTCTTGGCACCCTCCACGGCAACCTCAAGAGCCTCGGGGACGCCGAAGTCGTAGAATGCCAGGTGGACTGGCGAGCCCCTGCGCATTATCATCCACGCCGCCACCCCCGAGTCGAAGCCTCCGCTGTAGAGGGCTAGGCTCGGCTCCTCACTCCCCACGGGAAGCCCCCCGGGGCCGGGGTGTATGGTGTCGAAGAGGTAGGCCCTGCCCCCCCTCACCTCTACGTACGCCGTGTACTCTGGATTCTCAAGGTCAACACCGCGAGCACCACGCTCTAGGAGTAGCCTCCCCAGGAGCCTCTCAACATCCTTGCTCGTAAACCCCTCGACACCGCTCCTCCTGGCCCTTACCCTAAACACCCTACCCCTAACCCTGTCTCCAAAGAACTCGGCAGCCTTCTCTACAAGCTCCTCTAGACCCCGGTACGCCACCTCGACAGCCGGGCTCACACTCTTAACCCCAAACACCCTAGCTGAAGCCCTAACGGCGGTGGCTGCCGAGCTGGGGCTGGCTAGCCTCACAATAACCCTACCCTGGAGCCTCTCCACAAAAGCATCAACGCCAGCAGCGGCCAAGGACTCCTGGAGGGCCCTGAGCAGGAGCCTCTCCATCCTAGACCTAGTGTAGCCCCCCTTCACCGCAATCTCGCTATACCTAACAAGCACCACATTATACTCCAAAGAGCACACCCCAGGGGATACCCCGTCCACTACAATAGTGTCTCCACCACCCGGGTTAATACTGCCGGGTGGGCGCTGGAGCGTGGGGGGGTGACGTAGGGGTTGGTTAGGGTTGTCTCCTTCAAATGGCTGGAGGGCTATGTGGTGGCTGAGGCTACGTCCGACGGTGTTAGGCTCAGGTTCTCCAACTTAATTCTGGAGTTCGGGCTCAGGGAGGTTGTTGTCGAGGGCGTGTTCGAGGGCTACCGCGAGTACACAACACCCCGGGGGGATAGGAAGACCGTCTATATAGACTTCGCCTTCCCCGCGCGAGGCGTCCCCGAGCCCCGGGGGGGTGTGTATGCTGGGAGGGCTGATGTCCCTCTGGGAAGCTATGGCCTCAGCTACACCTCCCTCGAGCCCTCCTCAGCCTACATAACAGTCTACCCTCCCCCGGGGGCGCTCTACAATTACGCCACCATCTCCCCCGACCTCGCCGCCCTCTTCACTATAGGGAGGAGGCAAGTGTACATGTTGAGGGAGGAGGGATCTAGAGTTAGGATAATACTTGTCTAGCATCTCTACAAAACCAACAACTAACAATAACTTTGACAGACCAAACTATATAATCTCCACACCACAATAACAAACACCATGGTGACGAGCCGTGTCAGCTGGGAACCACATGGAGGTCGACGTTACCTCAATACCCGTAAAGCCCACAAGCGCGAAGGAGGTTAGAGAACTCGAGATCGCACTCATAATAGGCACACTCCTAAGGCCAGACGTCATACAAGAGATACTCCACCCAAGAGAATTCACAACCTGGGTAGACAGCCTCGCGGTAGCGGCGGGAGCACTAGCCAGAGACAAAGCAGGATACCCCATACCAAAAATAGCGGAGGAGCTAGGAAGATCGGAAACAACAATAAGAAACCACCTACAAGGCAAGACAAAAGCGGGACAGCTAGTCAGAGAGACTTACGACATGATAAAAACCGGCAAACTAAAGATAACAATGCCAACACCAGAATGCGAAGAAACAAAGAAAAAACTAGAAACAGTCAAAGTCACCCTCAAAGACCTCCTAGAAAAACTATAACCCAAAACTATTCCCCTTTTCTGGAGGGATGTATATACGTTTAGATTGGGGTTATGTTTATTAGGTTTGGTTGGACCTCCCTCCTTGTTTGTATATATTTTTGTGTGTGGTTGTTTTTGTACCTCAATGTTTTCCCCTCCGGCTGGGGGAGTATATACTCTTATCTCGTTGGTAAGGGTTATTAGGCTCCGTGTGGACCCCCCATATGGCGAGGCCCCCGGGCTAGGGCTGGGGGCCGTGCAATAAACCCCCGGGGGCCGGGGGTTTATCTATGTGATAGAGTTGACTAGCCTCCCGCCCCCGGGATGGCAGGGTGGAAAATAGAATATAGTATCGGCTGTAGACACTACAACGCACACCAACAAAACCATGTGCAGAATCTTCGCGATAGAATTGCGAGCTTACTTAACGTATTCGGCCCGTGTTTAACCGATTCGGTGTCCGGCGAATCGAGAATCTTCGCGATAGAATTGCGAGGTGTAGGAGGCGCCTCTAACTGTCGCTACGTAAGCCATAGGAATCTTCGCGATAGAATTGCGAGTGCCCCAGATCTTCGAGCTGCCTCTCGGTCCGCTCACGCGTGAATCTTCGCGATAGAATTGCGAGGGAGCTTGAGGGGCTTAGGGCCGAGGTTAGACGGCTAGAATCTTGAATCTTCGCGATAGAATTGCGAGTACATAGCCAATGATGGGACGACCAGGTACTATATCGAGTTGAATCTTCGCGATAGAATTGCGAGCCTTTATATCGTTCATCAACTCTGCTATAATTATGTGCTGTCTCGAATCTTCGCGATAGAATTGCGAGGTCTCTCTCCGCTTGGAGGCTGGAGGCCCACCTGTCCCGAATCTTCGCGATAGAATTGCGAGTCTTCCTGGGCCTCGCTGTCTCGGCGTAAACGCTCTCAAGAATCTTCGCGATAGAATTGCGAGTTGGCTTTAAGTTGTTTCTCTTTATATACTTAACTAAAAGAATCTTCGCGATAGAATTGCGAGTATTTACGTAGACGTCTAATCGTCTGAGCCGGAGAACCAATCCGAATCTTCGCGATAGAATTGCGAGAGCGACACACTACCTAGACAGGCTAGTGCTGGCCAGACGCGAATCTTCGCGATAGAATTGCGAGGCGTGAGATAAGGGCCCTAGCCCTGCTTAAGGCAAAGGGCCCGAATCTTCGCGATAGAATTGCGAGGCGACATTGGTAAGACCAGCCCCAGACTTGCCCGAGAGGAATCTTCGCGATAGAATTGCGAGATTCTTAGTGGGGGTGATCTCGACCCCCGCCCGCCTCAGAATCTTCGCGATAGAATTGCGAGCGGTCCAGCTCGAAGCAATAGATGAATACGGCAACGTGGGAATCTTCGCGATAGAATTGCGAGGCAGGGGCGAGAAGCAGCTGCGCAGGCAGGTTAGGGAGCTTGAGAATCTTCGCGATAGAATTGCGAGTAGGTTTTGACTGTTTTGGGGGCTGGGACTTGGGGGTTGAAGAGGAATCTTCGCGATAGAATTGCAAGCAGCCTGGCGAGCCTGTCGATACTCGGCTACGCCTACAGAATCTTCGAGATAGAATTGCAAGCTCTACAGTATGGAATCGAATCTATGAGATAGATATTGCAGGAATATGCCCAGGTTGCCTAACTCTGATTAGGTTTAGCTTGATGGAATCTCGGAGATGGGTGTTGCAGGACAGGATACAGGCCTAGGGGATATAGTTAAAAACTGGGTGTTAGTTTTCCGAGATTGCAGAGAGTCCAGGTGTTCGTTAATTTGCAAGCTATAAGTGTGGGTTTGCGTTGGGGCATAGTTTTCTGTAAAAGCAGTACATGCATTTTTGTGGTGGCTGTCTTGTGAGGGGTGGTTCCTCTTCTTCGACTATTTTTAGGGTTTTCTTTACTAGCTTTTCAGCTGTCTGTAGGTGTCTCTGGTTTATCTCTAGCGTTCTCGTTGTGCCCCCTATGTAGAGTGTTGCTCTGTACACGGGACCTAGGGTTTTCGTCGCTAGCAGAGCGTAGGCTAGAAGCTGTGCCTGGAAGTGTTTAGAGGCCCTGGGCCTTCTCGGGTGCTTCTTAGCCTCCATTATCCAGTAGCCCCTCCTGCCGTGGGGGCCTGCTACAAGATCGATCACTCCGCGGAGCCTGAGCCTGGGATACTCTAGCGGTATCTCCACCCTGTAGGGCGGGGGTATACCGGCCTCCCTTGCTATCTCCTCTTTCTCGTCAGCAGTGAGAATAGCGCTCTCCATGCTAGGCGTAGGAGGCTCAAGCCTCCCAACCCTAACCTCCAGCCAGGGCAGCGTGGGACAGTAAACATACTGCTTTACCAGGGATGGCGTCACCACGGCGCCGCAGGGGTGGTCACCCCTGCAGTAGGGCTGCCGATGCAACCCTCCTCTCACCCCAGGGCGTTCCCAAGACTAAAGTCCTCTCCCACTCGTGGGAGGGCAGTGGTATAATGTGCACCGTGTCGGTGCCGGGGTCTATCATGCCTTCCAGCAGCCTGGCGAGATCCCTCATACGGGCCCTCTGCATCCTACCCACAAAGGCGCTCCGCTGAATCCTATACAGGCCCCACGACTCGAGAGTCCTAGCAACCCTGAGTCTCACACCGTCGTCGCTGATATCGTAGACAACCACAACCCTCAACGCCATCCCCGGCACCCCCTGAAGCCCTGGAACCTAGATCCCCTCCTCAAGCTCCTGGCCAGCCTCTGTGCATACCTGGATACAGCCTCGCCCAGGGTCTCCCCACCCACCCTCCTCCCCAGAGCCCTAGTCACGAGCTGTGCTATCCTCCTCCTATCGCCAGGGTCTATCCTGGACTCGTCGACAGAGGGGAGCCAGCCCCTCCTAAACTCGGATGCCAGTGGCTTGTCGACTGCGTGAGCCCTAAACATCTCGACATAGTCGAAGGACAGCACCGGACGGCCGCTCCGGTCCGTATGTAGGAATCCGGCATAGGGGTCTAGCCCAGCCAGCACAAGGCTCCTCCAAGCCAAGCTATAAAGTATGCCGTATCCGTAGTTCAACGCCTTGTTAAAAGGATCTGCACCACCCCTATCACGACCCTCAAACCCTACTCCAGCCGGGAGAGAACCCGCAACCGCAGCCCAGTAATGCCTAGCAGCCGCCGCCTCGACACTCATAACCTCCCTTCTAACGACCTCAAGCTCCGCCTCCCTAGCCCAGGAGCGCATGGACTCCAGCCGCTCCAACGAGTGGTCGAGAGCCTCTAGAACCTCCCTCTTGAAAGCCTTGTCAAGACCGGTGATCCCGGCTACATGGCAGGCCTGGTTGTAAATTTTGGAATAAGCGATCTCGACCGCTATCTCACCTCCCCTACCGTCAAGTAGCGCTTCGTATTGGGCATTCCTAGTGAACGGCGTCCTCGTATAATAGCTCATGTATAGTATGCCTATGGGATCGCCATTAGAGTCTATAACTACCAGCTCTACGCCAGACCGGGCTAGGAGCCTCAGAGCCCTGCTGGAAACGGAGACGCCGCTGGAAGCTATAACGACTACATCGACATCACCGGGGGAAACGCTCCTCCTACCCCCGTTCTCTGAGACAACTAGATTTCCCCTTTGAACCCCGAGCTTTACACCATAACCATCAACATGCAGTATCCTAGCCAAGCCGAGGGATCACCTCCCACCTCGACAGTGGTTGTAGAATAGGCATGATGATGGGCACTCCCTCGGCATGCCAGGGTCGCCGCCGGAGAGGAGGACCTCTATAGCCTCATCCCTAGCGTCTATGAACTCCGTTCTAAGCACGTCATCTATGTACACAGGCCTCGACGACACCCGAAGCCCTCCTCCACCATTGCGTACCGACACGAGGATTCCATAGTCTATAGGGACCTCAAGCTGGGATTCCAGTGCGAGAGCGTAGCCAGCCAGGCCTACCATGTGCCTATCCCCCGTCCACCCATACTTAATCTCGACAACGACGCCAGCCTCAGCCAGGCCATCCACCCTAAGCCGGCTAGAAAGCCCGATAGCAGAGCCGTCAACCAAATACTCTGAAAGCCAGGGCAGCCACCCAACACCCCATTCTCTACCCTCAAGCTGGGAGGCCGCGGCCTCCCCAGTCCACATTACAACTAGCTGCCTGTAGAGTTCCAGCGCAGCCCCACTGAGCCCCGTCTCCCGCGAGCTTGAGAGAAGTATGTAAGCCGCCCTCCAAGGCGGGTAACCCTTCATCAGGAGACCCCTAACACCCCGGGCGGCCCTATGGAAAGCCTCATGGATGGATGAGCCGGCCTCAACCTGGGCGGTAATCTCGGGCCTCACGCCTCTACGCCTTAAGTAGAGGTCCCTGTAGGTCGGGCAATACCTGTAGGCAACCTCGCTCACCCCGAGACCGAGATACGCTTTCGGCTTAACAGGTGGGGAGTCCCATCTCCACCCCCTGAGCTCGGGCGAAACCGGGTTGGAGGCTGCTATGTCGTGAAGCCTCCTGAGCTGGAGTCTTATTGTTCTGTGGAGAGGCAAAAATTCCAGCCCCCTGGAGCGTAATACTTTTTAAATTTAATTACCGTGTTAAAAGAGGCAACCCGTCCAGTCGCCAATTGTGAAGGGAAAGCACGATTGCTTTGTTGTAATACGCTATAAAACAGATATGTCAAGTTTTGGCAGCATCGTTTATCACTGCCCGCCGCCAAAATACTCCGCCAGCTCTAGATAAGCTGCAATCAAGTTCCCCCAGCTAGTGGGGAACAGGCCACCCCCTCTTCCCCTCCTGTATAACAGCCCGAGCCTCCTAAGCTCTCCAGCCTTATTGTACACAGTCTTCGGTGAAAGACCCATATCCGCTGCTATAGCCGCTGGCTTCGACCCCGGCTTCTCCGCCACATACCTCAATATAGCAGCCTTCTCCCTCCCAAGGCTAACCCTGAACATGGCAAACGGGGCGCCAGCAACCTTCTCAAAATACTCCTGGGCCGTCTCGCTCTGCACAGTAATCTCCACACTCCTGATCCCGGAAAGTAGCATAGCTGCTATGAACGCTGAGAGGGAGAGCATTTTGGGGCCGCCAGTCACGTCAAACACAACCCTAGTGTACGCACCCAGTTTTAGGTAGTCACCTACATGCCTAAGCATCGAAGCTGCCATGCCAGCCAGGCCGTCGCCGGGATCGAGCCCGACGAGCCTGTGATCACCAACGCCTATCCTCGCCGCTATCGAGGCGAGGTTGTGGAACGCTGTTTTCACGGCCCCGCTGACGGGCTTATATGTGAATGCGACTATGGAATCCGCTGCATCTGCTGAATAGCTGCTTAGAGTCCTTATGGCGAAGTTCTCGTGGAACCCTAGAGTGAAGGCGAACACTCTCCCCGCCAACAACCACCGACCATAATGTGAAGCTAACTGTAGCCCCGCTTCACGTTTTCCCCTTGCTTATAGGAGGCTTTACCGCGCCCCTTCGATAATCGATGGTGGGAGTAGGCTGTGTGAGGTCCTAACATGATATGTGTTTTGTTTGTGTGTATATTAAGCCTGCAACTATATATATTATATATAATAAATATGGGGATGGATTAGAGGTGATGCTGTATGACCGTAGGCGTTAGAGTCGAAGAAGTGGCGTCCAGGAACATCCCCATAGTTTCCGCAGACCAGAGTCTAGCTAAAGTTGCCGAGGTTATGCTAAACACGGGCAGCCTAGGCGCCGTGACTCTCGACGCCTCCAGAAGGCCAGCACTTGTTTTGACGTATAGGAGGCTTGTTAAAGTAGTTGCAGAGGGGGCTAGCGTGGAGGACAGTGTCGCGGAACATGCTATAAGCGATCCCGTTGTTGTCCATAAAGATATGAGCGTGGACGGCGCGCTCAAGATAATGAGGAGGGAGGCTGTTAGGTTTCTCCCTGTTGTAGACGATAGGATGAGGGCTGTTGCAGTGTTGGAGCCCCGCCACGCTGCTGAGACGCTGTGGAACCTGCTAGACTATGGTGTGTCCACCATACGCTCCAGGGCCAGGAGGCTCGTCGCCCTCGCCCCAGACCTCACCATAAGGGAGGCCGCCAAGGCTATGGACGAGAACGGCGTGCCCGAGGTTCTTGTCAGGAGGGGTGAGGACCTAGCCATACTTAGGGAGGAGGACTTCCTCAGGGCAGTCGCCAGAGGAGGGCTAGACGCCAGGATAGGCGACTACGCAGCAGGCAAAGTCATAAAGGTGGGTCCAACTTTCGACGCCAAAAGCGCTGTCGAACTAATGCTGGAAAACGGTGTTAGAAGGCTACTGGTAGACGTTAACGGCAAGCCCTCTTTCGTCACACTCTCGGACCTAGCCTTCGAGGCCGCGGAGATCCTCGCGAAGAGGTCGCCGAAGGAGACGGCCTTCATACTCGTCAAAACCGCTCCTGGAAAGGAGCTTGATGTCGCGTCCAAGGCTATCCTGTACGACGGCGTTTCGGAGGTGCACCTCGTAACCGGCGAATATGACATACTAATGAAAATCGAGGCTCCAAGCCTAAGGGATATCCAGCGGATAGTAACGGAGAACATAAGAACAATGAACGGCGTCATCGACACCAGAACCCTAGCCGGGATAAGGATAATAGCTAAGAAGGAGGCATAGAGGGAGGAGCCCGGGTATGCGCAGCTGGTTTACCATACATAGCCTGCTACATGTTTTTCCCTAATAAAGTACCATCGTTTAACACGGGTGCAGAAGGCTGGCCGAGACTCCTAGAGTGCTTGTAGCTTCCATAGGCTTCACAGTCGACTTTATCATAAGGAGGCTCGCAGACCTGCGAGGAGGTCAAAGCGTCTCCAGAGTAGTAGCTGTGGGTCTAGACGTGGGTGATGGGAGCTGGTCTAGGGTTGAGCAGACCTACAGCCTGCTGAACCACTATCTCGCCAGCATGTCTATAGATTCTACCCTGGAGAAGCTACATCTGGGGCCTAGACTAGTTCCCCAAGCCAGGGACCTCATCTACCGCGAGGCCTCCAGCTTCGATGGTGATGTAGAGCTCTACCTATCAGGCGGGCCTAGGATGCTCATAGTAACCCTAATGCTAGCCGCCTACAGCCTAGACATTAATACTTCAAGCAAGATTGTTGTAGTGTCCTATGGCGAGGGGTTCCCCGGATCCATAGAATTTAGACTAATACATGCTAAAATACTATCGTCGCTGGACAAACAGTCACTCACTATACTCAAGGCCATCGCCAGCGGTAATGATAATGTAAAATCCCTCATAGAAACGCTTGATATGCCTAGAAGCACCCTTTATAAGAAGCTCGAGGATTTGGAGAAGATGGGCCTTGCCAAGAAAATATCCCGAGGACGGTGGGTTTTGGAGGAGGGATTAGACAAACTCCTCTGAATGTACAATAAATGTATACAAACCTCTTTTCCTTAAAAGGATAGAATAGAGGGTAGAATAGCTTGCAGGATTATCATAATGTCCAAAAAATTTAAATAGAGGAAGCGGCATAAACATTAACCGGTGCAAAACCTTGCGCCAGACCGCTACGGAAGATTCGCCTGAGGGTGGAGGGGAGAAACAGAAGGGCGGGCTCCTCCAGCCGATAGTGGATATTTTAGCCTTCTTCGCTGCAGCACGCCAATACGGCTACGTAGACATACTGGCAAACGCTCTAGACCCGCTAACAGCTAAAGAAGCCCTCATAAACGCTATCAGAGACTACAAGTCGGTTTGCAGCAAGTCGGACTATGTGGAGAGGAGTGACGGAGTGAAGGTCAAATGCCCCAAGGTTGATCCGTCCACTCTAGAAGCGGCAGTTGGATGGCTCGACAAGGAGCTGGGCAGTAGGAGCCCCTCTAAGATACTAGACTTGACAAGGACCCTCGCCCTCAGGGCCCTGGCTAGGTCTGAAGTTTTTAAAGTACCTGGATAGAGGGGTGGTGTGGCGTGGCGGTTTCCCTTGGTTTATCGGCTAGGATCCTCGTGAACCTTGAGAGTCTTAACATGGCGGAGTCTGTGGGCAACGTCACGAGGCATCGGAAGGCTCCTGTGGTTGTTGAGGGGGAGGATGGAGAGTACAAGCTCATATATGTGCCTGTCGTTAGCGGGATGAGCCTAGCCCACCACTACCAGCTCCACCTGGCTAGGGCGGCTGCCGAGTCGGGGCTCAACGTCACCAGACTCAGCCTGGAAGGCTATTTCCTGAAGTTCAGTGATGACGACGTCATAAAGAACCACTACCCAGAGGTTCACGGTAAGCTCAGGAAAGGGGATCTATGCCACAACGAGAAGGTTCTTGTAGAGGCGTGCACGGTAGCCGACGTAGGCGGGTTCCTCTACACAAACGGCCCAATAAAAAGGCAGAGCAGATTCTCCTTCAGCTACATGATGCCGACCCTAGACTCTATACGCAGTGGAGCGGCGGGCGTATACCCCCAGCTGCACGTAAGATACACACCGCAGGCCAGAGAAGGCGAGCAAGCGCTGATCTATGTTGACAATGCAAGCGCCCTCTACACCCTGAGTTTTCTGCTCGAGGCCGACGCCATATCGAGGCTCGACGTGTGTTCAGCACTAGGGAAAAGCCCGTCTAGCCTGGGAGAGGAGGAGAGGATAAAGAGGTTTGATGCCGCTGTAAAGGCTCTTGTCGCCATGCTCGGCAACATGGCCTACGGCGCTAAAAGGAGCAGGAGCATGCCACACTGGAGTGTTGAAAGCCTAGTGGCGGTCGCCGCCGAAGGGCTTGCACCCTTCGTTCCCTCACCCGGGCACTCCAGAAACTACATTGTCGACACTCTCAACAGGGTAAATAGCCAGGCGAGGGCAGGTATAATCAGGGAGTGGAAGGCCTCATTCTACGCTCCACAAGACTTAGAGAAGCCTAGCGGTGCTGATGAGGCTAAGACTATCGAGGACGCTCTAAAAGCCGTGGCCGAATGGGCCTTGGAAAAGCTGAAGCCATAGAAAGTAGAGATAGATAGGGCTGAGGTGTTTCTAGGGTTGACACGAGTTTTTGCCTATGCAAGACTAAGGCTACATTGGGGGTTCATAGTCAGGCAGCCGGGCGCGTCTGCGGCCCAGACAGCATACCCCCTACCTCCTCCGACCACAGTGGCAGGGGCTTTCGCTAACCCCCTTGCCAGGCTTCTTGGTATCATAGACTCTTATCCAGAGAAGCGGGAGGCATTGCCTGTGACAAACATGTTTATGAGCTGCATTTTAAAATCGACTCTTGCAGCGGCAGCTGGGCTTGCGGGCTCCACCGGGGTAGCAGTATACGAGGAGCCCTCCAGGCTCGTGGGCTCTCCGTACAAAGGCGGGGGCTCTTTCGCTAAGGCAGTTAAGAGCCCGATATACATAGGCTCCCAAGAGCTGCTTCCCGTGCAGGCGGTGGGCCAAGCTTCTGCCCCTAATGCCGAGATTGTTCTAGCTTGGCTATTCGATCTGGACAGGCTCGTATCGTGTTCTGGAGTAGGCGCGGTTGGCGTTGAGGATGTGGAGGTAGCTTCCCGCGGCGTATATAGGCTGGGGAGTAGGGAGGGTTTGGCGAGTGTCGTGGATGGGGGAGCAGTTGACGATACCAAGATTAGACATCTCGATTCCGGGCCCTTCGAATCAGTGCTCTACCAGGACTCCGGGTGTGTAATGCCCGACTCACCCGTAGTCGAGATCCCCATCCCGAGTCCTCCCCAGTATAGGGAGAAGGCTTACCTCGTTCCAGCCAGCCACGGGAGCGGGAGCAGTTTCGTAATACCTCCTCCCACGCCTGCGAGGTTTTTCTTGAAGAGCGGCTGCAGGGCCGCCTTGTACCCGGGCGTAGAGGGTGTTGCACTTGCATACAGGTGATGCGTATGGCCCAAGCGACGATAAGAATTCCCCTGCTGCCGGAGAGCATGCTGGGACGAAACCTGCAGTACGCGTTCCTAAGCATGGCAGACCCTGCCAGGACTGTAGTATACTATGAAAGAGGCTACGCCGAGATATATCGTGACGAGTTCCTGGAGGCCGTGGCGACATCAGTAGAAGCCATAGCCTCAAGCCTAGCCATGCATGATAGGCAAGTTGAATGCAGGAGGCTGGAGGGCATAGACTGTTGCAACCTGCACCCCGGCCCCAAACTCTATACATCAGGAACAAGCGACTCAAAAATACTGGCCTCCGCCGGGCTAGACGAGTGTATGGCTAGAACTAGAAAAGGAGGAGAAACACTGGGCTGGACTCAGGCGGCCATAAGCTATGCTGTTAAAGTCCTAAGGAGGGGAGGCCCCCTGGGGGGAGGGGGGTACCAGCTGCCGATGCTAGCAAAAGCGACAGTATTCTCAAAACTTAGAGCCCCGGGCACCTCACTCGAGGCTAAGAGGCTCACCATCGACAAGGACGTCCTAGGAAGCATACTTCTGGGAGGAGCTCTTGCCTTCCTCGGTAGACATAACTTCTCCAGCAGAGGCCAGGATTACGCCGAGGTGTTCCTTATACCCGGGTCTGTAAGTGAGAGATATAAGATTCTACGCGAGATCCTCTCCCTAAACGGGCTCAGAGGTAATATAGCGGCCAGAGCTTCAAGAATAGTGTCAAACACTGGAGCCAGCCTGGAACTATCGTTCTCCCTAGCCATGGCCACCCTCCTACACGAGGCGGGAGAAGTGGCCAGGAATCTAGGCGGCATGCCAGCGTCCGACGCGAGGATATATACCGTGGCCGCCGGGAGGAGGCCCATGGTTAGATCAGGGCTTAGCATAAGCGACCTCTACTACAAGGCCTATAGCAAGACTACTGTGTACATGCTCTACAGGCTAGCCGTTGAGAAGGCGGGAGGTAGAGGTGAACAGGCAGGTAGCCATATAAACGTTGCGAGAACCTGCATCGAAACCCTCTTCCTACAAGCATCAGAACCCTGTACCACAAGCTTTGCACTAGACTGTGCCAGGCTGCTCGTAGGCCTTGCCAACGCCACAACAGCAAGCAGCCCACTACCCCCAAGCATTAGAGAACCGGCCGTAAAACTGGCAACAGCCCTAGAGAGAGACCTCTCCAGAATGAAGTCGAGGTGCGTTAGGGTGGAGGCCGTTTGAGGCCATTAATGGCCGAGGCTTACAGGGGATTGGCGGAAGGAGTTGCACCCATTGTTGTGGCCCCCACCGGCTACGGCAAGACTATGGCCAGCCCGGAGATGGCGGAAAGGGCTGTTAAAGAGGGGCTTGCTGGAGGGCTTATACACATAGCCCCTCTCAGGAGCCTGGTTAGAAAGATATACGAGGCAGCGTTCAAGGCACGCGGCGGCGGCTACCAGTTCCACAGCCCCGCTAGCTTGGAGCCAGACCGGAAGAGCCCTTATCTCCTTAAAACCCTGGTAGCAGTCTCTCTGGACAGCTACCTGTGGACCCTCTACAGAATACCCGTTGTGGAGGCGGCGTCGATAGAGAGGGGACTGTCGGAAGGGCATTACTACCCGGCTGCGGCATCGATCTTCACATCAGTAAACGTTTTCGACGAGGCACACATATTCCTTGGGGAAACCGGTGACCAGGGACTGGTTGTCGAGAGTGTAAAAGCCGCCGTTAGGCTACTGGCGGCGGCTAAGACGCCGCTGGTTATAGAGACGGCCACAATGCCCCGGAGCATACTAAACGGTATCGCCCGGCTCGTGGAGAGGCAGGGCATGGAGCCCAGGGTTTATACTCTACCGTGCATAGCGCGTTCCCTAAACCTGGAAAATGATGGTCTAGAGTATAGAGGGGTGGACGATCGGGAATGGCTAGACGGGGCATCGCGTATACACTGGACAACACTATACAGGGAGGAGTGGACTGGCCGAGTGTTTAACGAAATAATCAGCGACGCCAGGAAGGGCAAAGTCCTAGTTGTCCTAAACACTGTCTCACGCGCAGTGGAGATCTATAAAGAACTTGTGGAACGGACCGTGGGTGAAGGGATGAGAATAACGCTTATACACGGAAGGCTCTCAGCAGGTGACCGGGCTTCCGCAGAGGACTCCCTAGGATTTGATGGAGAAGGCCATATAGTTGTGGCCACGCCGCTTGTGGAGGCAGGTGTTGACGTTAACAGCACTGCCGTCTACACCGAGGTGGCTCCTGCGGAAAATCTTGTTCAGAGGGCTGGAAGGGCCTGTAGGAGGGGTAGAGCCCTAGGATCGTGTATGGAGAATGGCGGGAAAGTGGTAATAGTTGGAGGAGAGGGTGACGCCACAATCTACAGTACAGAGGCCGTGAGAGCGAGTCTAGACGCCGTTAAATCCATGTCTGGCAATATAGACTGGAGGTACCCATGCGGGGAAAGCAGCTACATCTCGCTATTAATCAGATCCGAGGCTAACACCACACACACTACGTACATAGCAAAGGGCAGAAGAATATACGAAAACCTCTTTGCAGCCTACTTGAGTAGCGACGGCAGACCCTCAGCCCTCCTTAGCGTTCTAGACAACACCGAGTTGTGTAGCCTCCTCAGAACAGGCGTTATGGTGGAGGTTCTCGTTGACAACAGGGACAGTGTCACTGTAGACCTTTACTGGGCCCTTCGCAATGCAGAGTCCGTGCTTGAGACCCATGGCAGAGCACCGACACTAGTCCTTATCGACCCAGAGTCGGGCTCGGTGCTAGCTGAATCACGAGCTGAGAACCTATGGAGACTGTGGAAATCCATGGGGAGATGGACGGGCTGTAGGAGGCTTCTATCAGCCCTCTACCGCGACCTCCACCGTGCTGCCCGAGACAGGGAGATTGGATCCCGAGTATCATGGGCTCTCAAGGCGAAGAAGGGGGTGTACAAGAGGGGGTTAGGGCTCGGGGTGTAGCAGCCTTGGACAAGTGGCCCTGCTCCTTCATAGATAAAGTAGGACGCTGCCACCCCCTCGACCTCCACAACCTTAGGGTAGCATTTATCCTGAAGCATCTCTTCGAACAAAGACTATCGGCCCTCACCCCAACAGCGAGGTCGCTAGAAGCATTTACGAGCCTAGAGAAGCCCCTCCTCCAGGCAGCCTTACTTGCCGCGGTTTTCCACGATGTAGGAAAGTCCTCCAATCTCTACAGGGTATGGGCTGGAAGGGGGAAGGCTAGCTTCGCGATGCACGAGCATGTTTCAGCACTAACCCTACTAAAGGGGTTTGAAGAAATCTCCATAGAATCTAGTTTAGGCTGCACGACCGTGGCCCGCGTAGCCGCATCGGCGTTAGCCAGGCACCACACGGCTATGAAGGGCAGGCACCCTGATGACGTGGCGAGAGGAGGTAGCAAAGCGGTCAAAACTATTGTGGAAGCTTCTTCTAAACTATCGCCAGACCTGGCGCCCTCGTCTGTTCTGGTAAGCACGCTGGAGAAACTAGCCAGAGAAGGCTTTATAAGGGCGGCAGAGGCCGGGTCGAAGGGTGTTGAGGCTGTGAGAAGTCATCTATATTACACAACGACAGAGGGAATTATAAAGCAGGCTAGGGCAATTGGAATAAGCACCGTGAACGAGGCTATGCTGCTCGCGGCGGTGCAGGCTGTAGCAGGGGCACTCATAGTTAGCGACATACTAGTGGCCTGGAGAGAACGGGGTGAGGAGGACAGGCCTGCTAAAGCCTATGCTGCAAGCTGGATAAGGGAGCTCAATGCTCGTGAAGCACTCGAGAAAGCTGTTAGAGAGGATCCGGAGTTTATGGGGCAGTCTATTGAAGCCTCCTTACAAGACCTAGTCGGGAAGTGTATATCAGTATAGTTGGGTGACGCCGCATGCCTTCTCGGAAAACCCTGTTCAAATCTCTCCACGGCGAGGGGGCTGTGGCACTGGTAGTCCTGAGGCTTACAGTCCTTAAAGACGGTATACTACCCCCCTTCACTTCTAGAACCCTCAAGAGCATCGCCGCCAAGGCTAGGTGCCTCGAGACTGTTTGGACCCTATACGAGTCGGCGCCGAGCTACAAGCCGGTTAGCATAAGGGTTCTGAGGACCTCGTCTATGAAGCCCATGTACAGGGTTGAGAGGAAGGGAAATGATAGGCCCTTCATCGTTAAACGGGGGCATATACTGTTCGGATATCTCGCGTTTTACACAAGAGAGAGCCTGGCCACGCCTCCCCTCTGCAACGAGGACGTTGACATCGACTATACAGCATTCCACGTTGAAACGGAGCAGGCGACTTTTAGAAGGCTAGACTCCCTTGGGAAAGGCGATTACAGCAGAGTGAAGATCGAGTTCGTCACACCAGTAACTATAACCACCAAGATTATGGCGCCGCCCCTCTCCAGCACCCGCCTCCTAGAAAAGCTGTTGTCCAGGACTAGGGAGGCCTACAGGCTGCTTCCCAGCCCGGGCTACATAGCTGCGCAGGCCGCGAGAGTGTGGGTGGCACTAGCCTCGGCGTCGAACCCCAGGGGACACCATATACCCTACGCGGTTGGAAGGCTAGCCGACATAATGGTGGCTGAGGTTGACTTTTGGCTGAGGCCGGAGACCGTGGTGTATGGTAGAGAGGATGGAGACAAACTCCGGAAGGTTAGAGGTGTCAGAGGCTACGTTGTCTACGAGCCTCTAAACGACGGTATCAAGTATGACTTCTCAAGACTCTTAGACTTTGCCTCCTACATGGGCATAGGCAAAAGCAGGAGCATAGGATTCGGAGAGATAAGGGTTGAATACATTTAACCAGCGTTTAGCAAGAGGCTCGTTTAACCACCCCTCTGGCAGCGTCTTTAGTGTATTAGGTGTTTAGTATATTCAAGCACCCTCTCCCCACTCGTCTAGCACTATATGTTGATGTCCCTCCTTTCGAATATGGCGACGGCTGTCAACAGCACGGCGAGCGCGGATAAAGCTAGCACCGCCAGGTCGTGGCCTGGCACTCCCCCCCAAGTACTATACCCAGGGCGTCGTGGTACCTCGTTAGGGCTATGGCTCCTAGGCGCTCTAGCCTTGTGTCGAGGGTTAGTGTGTCCACGAAGTACATGGCAATAACCATCCCTGCGGCGGTCCAGGGGGCCCTTGGCGAGAGAGTCACAGCCCCTAATAGGATTCCCAGGGAGGCCACGGAAGCGAGGTAAACAGTGCCCGCCGTGTAGAGGATCAAGTATCTTGCAAGATCGACCTCAACACCGTACACCCTTGCGGATAGGGCTAAGGCCGCTAGTGTCGAGGCGGAGGCCGAGGAGGCTGCAGCAACCGCCACCAGGTATTTGGAGATGAGGACGAGCCCCCTCCTATAGGGGGATGAGAGAAGTATCCAAAACGTCCTCCCCTGCACCTCGCCCGATATAGCGTTAGCCGAGGAGTAGGCTATGTAGCCTCCTAGTACAAGTGTAGAAGAAGCCATGGAAGTTCATTATATAGTAGGTGTCGAAGTTGAGCGTGTATACCCCTCCTTTCGCGAAGAACTTAATGAACTCCTCGGGAAACTGCGCCAACAGCTCTTGAAGGGTCTCAATGTCCTCCCCGATAGGCTTCCACGACCAAACAGTCAGCACAACCAGGACCGCGATAGCCATCGAGAGGATTATGAGCCCCCTCAGCCGGAGCCTAGCCTCAAACGCCACTACAGACGGTATCAACCTTTACCACCCGGGCCTGAGGTCCTCTCGTAGAAATGCATGAAAACCTCCCCAAGGGTGGCGTCGCGAACCTCCAAATCCTCGAGGCCAGCGTCCAGCAGCATCCTTAGGACGCTCTCGAGAGCCTTACCAGAGGAGACAACCAGCTCCACCTCACCATTGCTCCTAACAACTCTAACACCGTCAACCGCCAGCCTTTCGGGAGACAGATTCTCGGACACCCTAGCCTTATACAACCTTCCCCGATTTCCTGAGGAGGGAGGAGACATCCTCAAGAGCCACTAACACGCCACTCCGTAGCAGGCCCACCCTATCAGCCACCCTCTGAACCTCGCTCAGCACGTGGGAGGAGAAGAACACGGTTACACCCTCCCGAGCCTTACTCCTCACAAAATCCAGAACCCTACCCCGGGCTAGGGGATCGAGACCCGTAGTAGGCTCATCCATGACCACCAGATCGGGCTCGTGGGAGAACGCCATAACCAGTGCAAGCATCTGCTTCATACCCCTAGAGTATGTGCCCACAGCACTCTCCAGCGGCAGCGGGAAAGCCTCCAGAAGCTCCCTCACAACACCCCGGCTACAACCCCCGGCTAGCTGGCACCAGTAATCCAGTATCCTACCGCCCGACACCCCACCGTAGAACTCAAACACGCCGGGCACATAGCCTACCCTACTTCTCACACCGCTCCCCCCAGGCTTGTAAAGCTCCACACCGAAAACCCTAGCAGAACCGCTAGTAGGCCTGGAAAGCCCCATTATAATCCTTATAGTCGTCGTCTTCCCAGCCCCATTTGGCCCAAGATAGCCGAAAACCTCCCCGGATAGCACGCTGAAGGAAACATCCCTCAAAGCCTCAACAGAGCCATACCTCTTAACAAGCCTCTCAACCTCAATAACAGACTCCACCTGAAAACACCCAACCAAAAGCCTCCAAACCCGGAAAACCAGCTCCAAACCCCTAAATGGAAACTGCAAGAATAATAATATAGGCGTATCCTGCATTAGTTTATAGGATTCCACCTAGTGAGAACAAGAAGATGGGCAATACTTCATAGCAGCAAAGATATCAATTGTTGATATCATTAATACAATATCATTAATACATCAGATATACAGGGCCTAGTAAGTCCAGCTAAATATTATATGAGGAACACGCGGCATCTATTTCTAATCTCCAATATAAATTAACATTTTCTATATCTCTAAATAATTTGTCTCCAGTGACTAGTTTATCCTGCTTTAGTATCGCGATAGAATACACTATTGCATCAGCTAGGCTAGGTGTTCTTAGCTTCCACTTTTTAGATAGCTCTAGTAATTCCAAATATACTTCGGAAGCTTTCAAGGATACCTTTACATCAATAGACACTATTCCTGTCTTACTTTCAATAAATAATAGTCTTATGAGAATCTCGTCTGTATCGAAGCCTTCTCTTCTATACTTTCTAGCTATTTCGGCTAGGACTATTGACGGAGTATGTCCTTCTTGAGTATCTAGAAGCTGCTTCACTATAGCGCCCTTCTCGCTGCCTCTGAAATATTCAATCTAACTAAGCGTATGTATCATATACAGGCAAGTTAACTAGCCTCTATCCTCCATTCTGTCCTTCTCCGTGTAAGGCTTAATCTTGCCTTTGTCGACGCCAAACATGTCTTTAGGGATACCAGCTTTCTCCAGAATTATCTCTTCCAGTACCTTCTCTGGTATGGATACGCCCTGTTGCTTAGCAATCTAACTAGAATATCGTAGATACTCTTCTTCATCTTAATAGTCTCCGACAATCTCTCATCCCAAGCTTCTAATATGATACGCCTCTTCATATACTCAGAAACTAGATACCTAAGCTATGGGAAGAATATCCAGCTTGGTGGGCCCGCGGGGATTTGAACCCCCACGTCCTCCGTCTTGCAAGAACGACATTATATGCAATAGCTCATATTACCAAAATAAATGTAATCCAAGAAGAATAACATAAACGATATCAAGAAAGATATCACTCATCATAAAATATGCATGAAACGAGTTCTCTATTAATATGCACGTTCTCTATGTCCTACGTAATGTACTGTAATATTCCTAGCGTCCCAATCTATAGTGTAAACAATACGTATGTCCCCTATGCGAATTCTAAATGTATCTTCGTATCCTTTGAGCTTCTTTAAATCATATTCTCTAAACGGAATTGGGTTAATGGATAGTTCGTCAAGAACTTCTAATACTCTAAGTCTATAATCCCTGGGGAGGCGCTCTAAGGCCCTGAAAGCTCGGCGTTTTACTTTTATATTAAAAGTATTCATGATAAATTATCCCCTTCTATGATTCCTCTATAAGTTTTCATAAGTTTTCTTTTATTTCTTTGATGTCTATTAATTCATCTTTTGACTCTATAGCCTCAATTTCATCTGGAAGAGGTTCTACCTCTTGTATATTCCTCTCTATAATGAAACGCAGCATAGACTCTAATTTAGCGAGCCTCTCTTTTATCTCCCTGATTTCTGAAAGGATCTCTGAGCTAGACATTTTCCGGCTCCCATATCATTTAAAGCGAGCTGTAGCCTAAAAGCCCTTAGCTATTTAACAACCTTTAAGATTATTTAGAGTTAGGCTTGGTGGGCCCGGGGGGATTTGAACCCCTCTGGCCTCCGCCCTGTGAGAACACAAAGATATGCATAAAAGCATATCACTAATATGCATGTAATCCAAACATAATAGCAATATGGATATCTGTGTTGATATTAACAACAATGCAATATGCATGATTGCAAAATAGCGTGCTCTAATCCCCAGTAGTTAGAGGATTTATTACTTTAAGCCAAAAATACTACTTAATTCCTTCTTAACCTTTAGTAGAGACTCGTCAGTAAGCCTACCGACGACCTTCACAACTAATTTCTTCTCCACTGTAAAAATGCTTGAACAGTCTATATAGCTTGTCTCCTTCTTTAATCGGCCAATAGATAAGTCTGATTGCGTTATCGGTATTCTATGCAGGCCTGGAGAGCTGGTTATCTTTGCCACTATCATATCGTCTCCCAAGTCTATCGCATTCAATACTAAGACAGGCCTTAGTTTAGAGCCTAGCAAGTCTGTGAACGGGAGCTCTAGGACTACAATGTCTCCTTGTTTATACTTCGAAGAGTTCTTCAGCATCTTCACCCTCCCTTAAGAGTCTAAGGTATGAGTAGAGCTTCTCTACATCAATCCCCTCAACATCTATTATCTTTATTTTGACTTTCTTACCCTCAAGTTCCGTTAAAGGTTTGAGTGGGATAATCACGCCGCCTTTAACAATACCCTCTATCTCAGACATCTTTAATGCACCACGTGTTTAATACTACGGTAGAAGGTAATCAAGTTACTCTGCTGTACCTCTATTCTTGGTAGCATTGCAGAAGCTGGTTTGATACGTTTTTGGTGGGCCCGCGGGGATTTGAACCCCGGACCTCCGCCGTGTGAGGGCGGCGTCCTAACCAGGCTAGACGACGGGCCCCAGGCTCCATATGCTGGATTATATTCTTGGTGGTGGGTTTATAGCTTACGCTGTTCTCTGGGCTCCCTGGTTTTGGGCTACTTTTAGCGTGCAGTATATGAGTGTTGTGGCTAGGTGTAGGTGCCGGAGGCTCTCTAAAACCCGGGCTAGGGCTACCGCCTCTGTCTTGCTGGTCTTGTCGCTGTATATTAGCTCTTCTACCCTTGACCTTAGCTTGGCTATGCTTGCGAGGACCTCACTGCTCCTCTTCAGGCTCTCGCTGGCCACGTTTAGCGCCGCCTCCGATGCTACTGTGGATAGCGCCGTCAGAGCGTCGAGAGTGTCCTTCGAGGCATCGCCTCCCCCCCTGCTAAGGGTTTTGACGGCGTCTAGGAGCGTCGAGGCTGCCAGGCCTAGGAAGTTTACTGCGAGGAGTTTTGAGGCTGTGGCTCTTGCATCCTGCTGTCCTGTGTGGGAGCCTATAACACCCATGAGGTATCTCTCGGCGAGTGTTATGCTCCTCTGGAGCCTTATCCTGGCCCTCTCAGCCTCCTCCTCAACATCCGAGCCACTGGCGGCCTCTGCCAGAAGCTCTGCAATGTCTCTAAGATCACTTGCCACGCTCCTGATTACAGCCCTTAGGTCCAGCTTGGATGGGTCTACGAGTATGGATATGCTCACGCTATACTCGTCCCTGACGACGTCCACCCCTATAAACCCTGATGTGGCGTCGCGGAGCATGTTATACACGTCGTCGCCAACATTCTCCAGCACAACCTCCTCAGGCCCAAGGACGTAGGCGCACCACAGCACCCTAGTGGCGTCGCCGGGGTCGACCCCGGTGAGCCTGACCCTAGAGGCCGCGTAGGTCTCGCTGTTGACCGCCGGAACTATCCTCAGGCTACCGCCCTCTATGACAACGTAGACGGGGTCACCCTGCTTCAGACCCATCTCCCTAACCCACTCTTTGGGGAGCGTGACTACCAGGCTGCTTGACCCGAGCTTCTGGAGCCTCCTCACACCCCCTCTACTGAGACTCACGGAATACACCCCGTCTAGACGACCAATCCCTCTCGAGAATATTTGCGTGTAAAGACGGTATATATAGATTTATAGTATGGCTGGAGCCTGGTGAGCCTAGGCTTGGGCGGCCGGGTATTACGGGGGCTCCCTCGCCTACAGGATCCACAGGAAAACAATGGTGTGGGGTGGAGGGAGCTGGCGGACCCGCTTGAGGAGGTTTTCACGGCGGCGCTGGAGAGCAGGATATTCAGGAAGCGGTGGGTTCTGCTGCCCGACTATGTTCCGGAGGAGCTTCCCCACAGGGAGGCTGAGCTCAGGAGGCTTGCCGAGGTCCTGGCGCCGGCGTTGAGGGGTGAGAAGCCTAGCAACGCCCTTCTATACGGCCTCACTGGGACGGGTAAGACTGCTGTTGCGAGGCTTGTGCTGCGGAGGCTTGAGGCGAGGGCCAGCGGCCTGGGCGTTATGGTTAAGCCTATCTACGTCAATGCCAGGCACAGGGAGACGCCCTACAGGGTGGCATCAGCCATAGCCGAGGCCATAGGCGTGAGGGTGCCTTTCACGGGGCTCAGCGTGGGCGAGGTTTATGAGAGGCTTGTGAAGAGGCTCTCCCGGCTCAGGGGGATACACATTATAGTCCTAGACGAGATAGACTTCCTCCCAAAGAGGCCCGGAGGGCAGGACCTGCTCTACAGGATAACAAGGATAAACCAGGAGCTAGGAGAGAGGGTGTGGGTAAGCCTTGTGGGCATAACCAACAGCCTCGGCTTCGTAGAGAACCTTGAGCCCAGGGTTAAGAGCAGCCTCGGCGAGGTGGAGCTCGTCTTCCCACCATACACAGCCCCCCAGCTGAGGGACATTCTCGACGCGAGGGCTGCTGAAGCCTTCAACCCAGACGTGCTCGACCCTGATGTCGTCCCCCTCTGCGCAGCCCTAGCGGCTAGGGAGCATGGGGATGCGAGGAGGGCGCTTGACCTGCTGAGGGTTGCCGGGGAGATTGCGGAGAGGAGGAGGGAGAATAGGGTTAGGAGGGAGCACGTCTACTCGGCGCGGGCAGAGATAGAGAGGGATAGGGTCTCGGAGGTGGTGCGAACCCTCCCCCTCCACGCCAAGCTAGTCCTACTGAGCATAATGATGCTGGAGGAGGGCGGGAAGCCCGCCTCAACCGGGGAGATCTACGAGCGCTATAAAGAGCTCACCTCCACACTAGGCCTAGAGCACGTCACGCTGAGGAGGGTAAGCGGGATAATAAGCGAGCTAGACATGCTCGGCATCGTGAAGAGCAGAGTAGTGAGCCGGGGACGCTACGGCAAGACGAGGGAGGTCTCCCTAGACGCAGACAGGCTAGCGGTGGAGAACGCCCTCTCGGAAGACCCCTTCGTGGCAAGGCTGCTGTAACACGCAAAACCCCCCGCCCCGCAGACCCTCTCATACGGGGCAAGGTGGCTTGGCCGGGGTCGTCGTGGGGTGTGATGACGGCAGGGTCGAAAAGCTGGGGCCAGAGGCGGGCTTCACTATAGTTGCCTGCATCTCCTGGGACGCTAGGCTTCGCACCCCAGTGGACGGTGCTCTTGGTCTCGTTAGGGTTGATGGTGTGGACGCGTCGAGCGTGCTGGCCGGTCTAGTCTTGAAGCTGGGTGCAGCAGGAAAGCCGGTACTACTGGACAGCTTGACAATAGCGGGGTTTAACATAGTCTCCCCGCCGGCCCTGGAGAGGCTTGTAGGCAGCCCGGTGCTAGCCGTCTACAACTACAGGCCTTCCATGGAGAGGCTTGTAGCCGGGCTGAGGTCCTCAGGCCTGCCCCTAGCGGGGGAGAGGATGAGGGTTCTGAGCCTCGTAGAGGGTGCTGTCGAGGCCGAGACACCCCGGGGGACAGTCTATCTAGTGGCTTGGGGCATGGAGGCCCCCGAGGCCGTTAGACTCGCCGTGGAAACCCAGGTCTACGGTAGGAAGCCCGAGCCGGTGAGGATAGCTCACTACACCGCCTCAGAGGCCTCTGAGGCCCTCAAGCGGGGGTAGCTGCCTTCAACCCCCAGGTCCCCATCTTCGAAGAGAGCTATGGCGAGGACCTCACCGCCCCTAGCCACCATAACCACGCGAGCACCCTCCCAGTCCAGCGTAACCCTGACAATACCGTCCAAGGCCGCCCTTGACCCGGAGATAATTGCGGCGAGGGATCTGGCGTGTCTCGCCACAGACTCTATATCCCTGCCGACCCTACCCTCGACAACGGGATGCATAGGCGGAACAGAGTCTACACCGCCCCCTCTAACCCTCACAACCCTTATGCCACCCATACCGGGCACCCTGGGGGATTTAGAGCAGCGGGGGAGATGCAGTCTCAACCCCCGTATTACACCCGCCGTTCCCCCCACAGCATCTCCCTGCTTCTATTGCAGCGCGGGTTTCCCTACTGGCTCCAGCCCCGCCGAGCCCAAAAGCTCAAGCTAAACAGCCATATAGGCTAGGCAGGGAGAGTACAAGCCGTGGCAAGACGGAAGAACACACGGCTCAACACAGAAAATCAGTATATAACGCCTTCTACCCTTCTATGAGGGGTGCCTCCAGGCTGGAGTACGCGAGGCGCTCAGCCTTAGCTCTGCCGGGCAGCGCGAGCCTAAGCCCCCTCCTATTACCGATTCTTGGGGGCTCCTGCCCGTCGCCCAGGCGGAAGAGGTATGTGGGCCTCCTAAGGGCGTTGGCCTCAAGCAGGACCTTCATCACCCTCCACACCTTTTCCCCCCTACTGCCCCCCCTCCTCAGAGCCTCGGCCACGTTTGGGTAAGGCCCCTTCCAGTAGATGCAGGGGAGGAGCCTGCCGTCCCACGTGAGCCTCACCCTGTAGCAGCCCATGCAGAAAACAGGGTTCTCCACCGGGTCCACAAGGTATACTCTCACGCCGCTGGGCAGCCTGTACACCCTCCTGTTGTGGAGCCTCCCCGTCTCTACCGCCATAGCCATGGAAGACAGCCTCTCCTCCACAACGTCTATGGGTCTCCTGAAGCTGGATAGGACCCTCCTCCCCCTGCCAGCCGGGTGGACCTCTATAACCTGGAGGTCGAAGCCAAGGTCCTCGGCCAGCCTAAGTATCCTCCAGAACTCCCCCTCGTTAAGCCCCCTGAGGAGGACCATGTTTACCTTTACCCTCAAGCCAGCCTTCAAAGCAGCCTCCACACCCTTCAGGGCAAGCTTTACCGCCCGTCTCCTGGTTATCTTCTCGTAGACCTCCTCGCTGATAGAGTGTAGAGACACATTAACCCTCGCCAGGCCCGCCCTCCTGAGGCTAGAAGCCTTGAGAGGCAGGAGTATCCCGTTGGTGGTCATAGAGACCTCACCGTACTTGGCGAGAACTGCAACAATCTTCTCCACATCACCCCTGATAAGCGGCTCCCCGCCCGTCAGCTTGAAACTATCAACACCCAGCCTGCTAGCCGCCTCACCGATTATATCGTAATCCTCTACACTCAACACGGGGCTCCAGCTGCCAGGCCTCATGGGGCCGGACTCCGTTGCTCCCTCCATATGGCAGAAGAAGCAGTCAAGGTTGCACTCGGGGGTTATGGCTATGCGGAGGTCCCTGAGGGGCCTTCCATAAGCATCGACTACCCCAGCCCCCTCTTGGCCACCTGCTAGTGTTGGAGACAAACCTTAAACACCCCTGACAGTTGGCAACCACCCGCCACCGCCACCAGACGCCAGTCCCAGGCCCCGGTAAATAAACGCACTATGGAGCCCGGCGTATGCCAATGTTAACTTATAGTCTTAGGCTAGGTATTAAAATATATTAATATTTTGCAGTTCACACAGCGGATAATGCACTAGGGGCGTGCAAGGCTTATTATCTACCGTCCCCTAAATACTCCTTAAGGCTGGCGGGCCGGTAGCTCAGCCTGGAAGAGCGCCGCCCTCGCACGGCGGAGGCCCCGGGTTCAAATCCCGGCCGGTCCACCAGCGGGCCTCCCCCTCTAAACACCCTCCTAGCATTAATTCGGACACGCTAGTTTGCTATTGTTTTGTTTTTATATTCATCGGAGTTCCTCGCCGGTATTTCATCAAGAAAAATTTACTTCGCTATAACCTTCAGGATACTTAAGCTGCCCATAGAGTTCACGTTCTTCCTCACTTTAGTCTATAAGTTATTTGGAAGGAGAGGCTGCTAACACAACCCTTTCTAGCTCTCAGGTTTTATGCTAGAATTCTATGTAACTTATACAGCCACTTATTCTCGGTCATTATACGGAAATATCACATAGTAGGGACTCCTTTGATTGTTGTCTAAATTGATCAGATGTCGTTTTTGAATCGTAGTTTCCGGATTAAGGATGTTACCAATGATTATATATCCTGACCTGGTATATTCCATCTGTTATTGTTATGTGTTTCTTGGCTTTGTAGACCCGTAGCCCCCGCCTCTTGGCCTCGCTTACTACTTTTTCTATATCGTTACATTTGAATTGCAGGTAGGGTGGATGATAGTCTATGCTTAGGAGGTGGCCAGCTTCTATTGCCTTCCTCGTATGGTTTATTGGCTGGCAGTAGATTAGTAGGAAGTCCATATATTCCGGTATCCCCAGGCCTGGGACCAGTTCTATCATCTTGACGGGGTGTCCACGCCTCATTTTAGACTCAACCTCCTGACGAGTCTGGCCAGCTCTTTCTCCAGGCCCGCCTGACGCGCCCTCTTATAGAGATAGTCTTTGTCTAGTTTGTGCCATTCCTGGCTTAGTATTCGCTTGAGGTCGGTTATGTCTTTCTTTTCTCCCGACATGAGCTTTAGCACTATAATGTCTTCTAGGCTTGGCAGGAGCAGGTTCTCTGAGAGCTTCTTGCTTCTCTCAACGAATTCTTTATCCAGGGTCAGAGGGGCATAGTTTATATCAACACGTATATCGTCCTCTACGAGAAGTCCCCACTTACGCCACTGAACCTTGAAGTCTCTGGACCTCAGCTCCCTCGTTATTGCATCCCTCAAATCTGTAGTGAACGGTTTATCGATAGTTACGTCCCAGTCCTTCGTCTCTCTCCCTAACCTTATTCCATGTATTATCAAGCTCCTAGCACCTATAAGGAGGGCTCGTATGCCTAGATCATTTAGAATTTTAGCGATGAGAAGCAGCGTCGGATGGATGTTTGCGGCCCCTGATAGGGAATCCTCGCAAGAATCCTGAACCATTACGGCAACCCCTAATTAGTCTATGAGGTTTAGTTCCTGTATGCGTATTGTTAGCATGCTCCTTCCGGTAGCAGGGCCAGACGCTGCTGTCAATGCTGAGAACTGCAGCTTACGCCTATGTATAGGGGGATGGTTTAATGTGTATCTCGACATAACCATCACTGCCCCACAACCTGCACGGCCAGTAGATCGCATACTTCTAACTGAATCGCGTCTTATGCGTACTACCGCAAGCGTTCTATGAAGCTGGGCAGATCACTCGCAGGAGGTTTAGAGCGGCTCTACACCAACCACGACGGTGCAAGTGTCGATTGAGACATCTCCATTCAAACCACAGCCCTCAGAGCTTCTCGCTTTCCGGCTGGTCCACCAGCGGGCCTCCCCCTCTAAACACCTTCTAAGCCTGAGATTAGGGCTCTGGCTGCCCTAACGACGGAGACAATGTCTATCCTTGCTGGGCACACCTCCATGCACGCCCCGCAGAGGAGGCATGAGTATAGGGATTCCAGATCCCCCTCTGTGGCCTTGCCGTCGAGGGCTACTAGGCGGGCTGAGAAGACACGGCCCCTAGGCCCGTAGCCCCTGTGCTTGCCGAAGGGTAGGGTGGGGCACACTGGCTCGCAGAACCCGCAGTAAATGCACTTGGACGTCTCTACCTTGAGGAACTCGAGGGTCCCGTCTAAACCTTCCCTGGCCAACGGGCATCTACCCCTACATGCAGCACATGCAGCCTCCCAGGCTCCCGGGTTTGGCGAGCGCGCCAGCCAGAGAGTATCTTCTATATTTGTTTCTTGCCGGGCTTATTTTCGCCTGTAAAGATTTCCCCCGCCTCCTCACCGAGCACCTTGACGACGCATTCGACAGCGTCCTCCTCACTGTAGACTCCTTTCCCGCCTATGCATTTGACTATATCCCAGAGAGCTTCCGGGGAGTTCTCTGTCGCGAGCCTGTAGAAGGCTAGGGGGACGCCGCAGCGTATTATAACCCTCTGCCTGTGGCTCCTCGGCATTCCTACCCCGAATATCCTGTATCCCCCCTTGACCCCCGTTTCCAGACACTCCCTGAGCTGCATGGCCCTGCTCCTCAAGACCTCCTCCAGAGGTCCTCCTATGCTGAGGGATGCAGCGATCGCCGCCGCCTCGGGCAGGTTCTCGTAGACCCAGTAGGCGCCCAAGTCTCTTGGAGCGCTGTCCGCGAAAGCCCTAGAGCCCAGGGTAACCAGCACCTCGTATAGGGCCGGCCCCTCACCCTTCGCGGCTCCCTTGAAGACCTGGCTCCTAAGCGCAATCATATTGTCCTGTGCGAAGGGATCCGTCTCGTCCCAGACCTCCACTACCCTGTCAATAACACCTAGGGGTGCTCCAGCGTCCTCGAAGACCGTTGCCAGGGATTCTATGTTATCCCATGCCGCGGCTGCCTCTCTACGCGCCACTGCTCCGCTCCTAACCCAGAACTCCACCCTAGGGAGGCGTATCCTCCTGAACCTACCTATAACCAGGGATAGGCCGGGTGACCTGTGGGTAGAGCGGCCTCTAAAGACGCCCTCGTCCTCCTCATAACCGGGCCCCACTAGAGCCAGCCCAGCCTCTAGACTGGCGCTGTAACTGTAGAAGCCTAGCCTGCCTCTGAGGCCCCACGCAACCAGGTTGTCGCTCGGCACTGGGTGCCATAGCGTCTCGTCTTTTAGAACAGCCCTGTTCCCCCTCGTACCGTACATGCTCAGCGTGAAGTCCTCAACAAATCCCTCCAGCATGCCCTCGGCCTCCCTGAAACCTACCCTCCTGTATGCCGTGTTGACGGTAGCCCACCCCAAACCCTTCTCCACGGTCTTCCTATATCTCCAGCTGCCGCCCTCTATACTGGCCCTAAGTCCCCTGTTGAACGCCAGCACGCCCGCAGGCCTCTCAAGCTCTAGGGAGAAGCTGTATCTTATCCGGCTCCCCCGCTCTCCCCTCAGCATTGTGAGCCCGCTGACCTCGAGCCTCTCGATAGTGTTACCCGGCGGGAGGTCTATGACTCTCCCGCGGAGAAGTCTATTGAGCAGGGCACGTATCATTTGGGCGGCTCCCTTAATACCTAATCCCCTCTTGTACAGAATAAAACGCTTATATTATGTATTATATGATTATCTTATTATATAATAGGCCCGTAGGGTGGGCGTGTTGAATAGTAGTGAGAAGACTATTATAGTGGGAAGACTGCCCATAGGCTTCAAGCCCGAAGCCCCCCCGCCACCCCCTCTCAAAAACCTCATCATAGGCCCGGCCATAATCACGCTAGGCTTAGCTATCGGAAGCGGGGAGCTGATCTTCTGGCCGATAATGTCGGCCAACATCGGCCCCGTCCTCCTCTGGGCGGCCCTAATATCCCTCATATTCCAGACTGTATGGACGCTTGAGATGGCAAGGTGGACAGTATGGACGGGAGAACACTGGGTACTGCAGATGGCGCGCCTCCACGGCCTCGTGTCTGCCGCTGTTCTTTGGGGTCTCTTCACGTTCCTCGCGTGGGGCTTCGGAGGATGGGCCGCGGCGGGCGGTAGGTCGCTCTACGTCCTCGTAGGAGGCCCTGGCGAGGAGAGTTTTGCCACGGTGTTCTGGGCTATAATACTGTTCCTGATAGTCTGGATTGTAGCCCTGCTCGCAGGAGTCGTCAGGGAGTGGGTGGAGTACATACTGACCTTCAAGATGGTGATAATCTGGATAATGCTGCTGGTCAGCCTCGCCGTCGTGAGCAGCCTAGACGTGTGGGCTGACGTGATAAGAGGCACCTTCATACCATCGTGGCCCTCCGAGGCTATACCGGAGAAGGTGCCGTACTTCACCCTAGCATCGGCAATAGCTTTTATCGGAGCCGGCGGAACAACCAACATGTGGTATAGCTTCTGGGTGAGGGATGCGGGCTACGGGATGGGTGTCTACATAGGCCGCATACCAGGCTACCTCCGGGGCAGGCCGACCCAGCTCGAGATTGTGGGCTACCTGCCGGAGCCTACCCAGGAGAATCTTAGCAGGCTCAGCGAGTGGTGGTCGAGGGTTAGGAGCGTTTTCTGGCTAGTATTCTTCCTTCTAAACTTCCTGACAGCAGTATTCTTCGTGGCCCTAGTCTACTCCGGCAAGAAGAACCTGGGTATAGAGACGGAGGGGGTTGGAGGGGTTGAGGTGATAGAGCTTCAGGCGAATATAGTGGCTGAGGCCTTCGGCTCCACAGTGATATCCGGGATCTTCCTAATAGTGGCTGCCGTCCTCCTCTTCGGCACACAGCTCAGCCTCACAGAGGGTGTTGCAAGGCAGATAGCAGACTCGGCTTATGTAGCCGTAGAGGGGTTCAGGCGTATCTTCAGAAACGACATCAGGACAGCCTATTTCGCCGTGATAACGCTCTTCGTGATATGGAGCAGCCTATGGATTTCCCTAATAAACCTGGCTGGCATCAAGCCGGTGCTCCTCCTCCAGCTGCCAGCGAACATTAACCTACTGTTCCAGATAATATCGATACCGCTAACACTGTACTTCATCTACTTCGTAGCCAGCAAGAGCGTCCCAAAGGAGATTTGGAACGCCATGAAGCCACACCCAATAGTGCCCCTCCTACTAGTCTTGGCCATGCTCTACTGGGGCTTCTTCGCAACCTTAGGCTGGATGGAGAAGTTCGGCCTGCTAGGCTAGACAGGCCGGGTGAAGCCATGCCACCCGACCAGGCTGGCTAGGCTTTAGAACACCACCCCCTTTTTGCATCCTCTTTATTTCCCGAGCGGAGGTCCATGTTACTAGATAGCACTTAGGCAGCCAGTGTTACCCGGGCCCGACAACCTTTCCAGGGTTGAGTATGCCTTTGGGGTCAAACACCCTTTTTATGCCTGCCATGATCTCCAGGGCTTTCGTGGAGCCCACCCTCTCTAGCTCAAGCTTCAGAGCCTCCTTCTTTAGGACCCCTATGCCGTGCTCCGCACTCACCGTGCCGCCTAGTTCTATGGCCATCTTCATAACGTCGTAGTACCACTGAAGCGCGGCCTCCTTAGCCTTCTCGTCGTCTACAGGATAGCTTATTGTGGGGTGGAGGTTGCCGTCGCCTATGTGGCCTCCTAGAACCGTTTTGAAGCCGTACTTCGCCTCTAGTTCCTTCAGCCTCTCGACAGCATCGAGAAGCTTTGAGGGGGGGACAGCTATGTCCTCCATAAGCATCATAACCTTCCTCCCTTTAAACTGCTTCTGGGTGAGGAGCGCCTGGGTCGCGAATAGACTCCTCCTTATCTCTAGAAGCTTCTTCTCCTCAGCCTCCTCCATACTCCTAGCTGTGTAGACGGAGGCGGCGCCTGCCGCCCTGGCTATGGACACCACTTCGCCCAAAACCCTCTCTGAGGCCTCCCTGTTAACGGGCACTCCTACAAGCAGCATGTGGCCGTCAGGCCTTATCGCCGCTCCGAGGGTCTCTGCTGCAAGCCTCGCCGAGTCTACATCCATGAACTCCATGAGAAGCGTATCTATAGCCCTCGACTTCACCTCTATGACAGCGTCCACCAGCTGCCTCATAGTGGGGAAGAAGGCCAGTACCACCACTACGTTCTCGGGCATCGGAGTTATCTTCAGTATAGCCTCCGTCACTATCGCAAGCGTCCCCTCACTGCCAACTATTAGCCTAGCAAGGTCGTAGCCCTGCCTGCACTTGAGCGTCCTACAACCAACCCTAAGTATAGTGCCTTCCTCGTCAGGCAGCACTATCTCCAGGCCTAAAACCCAGTCTCTCATCGTCCCGTATCGGGCCCCCCTCATTCCTCCCGCTCCAGTGTTTACAGCGCCGCCGACGGTTGCCACCTTGACACTACCCGGGTCTATAGGGAACATGTACCGGTGCTTAGAGAGTTCTACGTTTAGATCCCAAAGCCTGACACCAGGCTCCACCACCACAACAGAGTCGAGGACGCTAACCTCCTTTACACGCCTCATCCTCTCCATAGATACGACAACCCCAGGCCTCTCTGGGAAGGCCCCACCAGCCAAGTCAGTCGAGGAGCCCTGGGGGTAGATGTAGATCTCCTTATGGTAGGCGTACCTCACAAGCCTAGACACATCCTGGGCTGACTCGGGTAATACGACGGCCTCAGCCCGGCCCTCAAGACCGCTTGGCTCCCTCGAATAAAGCCTCACTATATGCGGGTCCGATATCACCTTTTCAGGGCCTAACAGCCTCTCCAACTCCTCGACAACACGGGACACAGAATCACCCTCCATAACCCAAGTAGGAATATTATCTAGACCCCCTCTGGATAAGTCTTAGGAAGCCGAGCCTAAACGGTGGTGGGGCCGCGGGGATTTGAACCCCGGACCACGGGGTCCCAAGCCCCGCATCCTAGCCAGGCTAGACGACGGCCCCACAATGCTGGCGCCGGGGGCGGGATTCGAACCCGCGCGCCCCTCCTGGGGCAACGGGTCTCTCGTGCGGCGGCGCGGAAACCCCTGTGCCGACCTCGAGCCCGCCGCCTTGGGCCGCTCGGCCACCCCGGCACCTTAGCCTGAGGCCCATTTAAAATCTCTATGATGTAATTGGGGTTTTAATCCCTTGGCCCTGCCTCCCTAGTTTTGGTGTGAAGATAATGGTTTCCAGGAGAGGCGTTGCCTCTTCCCTGAGGGCTCTGCTTGACAGGGGTTTTAGGTTTACTATTATAGGCGGGACCGTGGTGGAGCATGCCCTGGGAAGCAGGGATCTTGGGGATGATGTAGACCTGTTTGGTGAGGAGCCTTCCCCGCTTCTCGAGGAGGAGTATTATAGTGTCGCCCACGAGCTGGGATGGTCCTCGGGCCAGACGTGGCTCGGGACGCCCAGGCTCATAGCTAGGGTTGGAGGTGAGGAGGTTCCTCTGGAGTTCTTCGACAACGTCCACGACTTCTACGTCCCCGAGCCTATGCTTGAGAGGGCTGAGAGGGTGGTTTTGGATGGTGTCAGGGTTAAGATGGTTCTCCTGGAGGACCATATAGTTTTGAAGGCCCACGCAGGTAGAGGGAGCGATATGGAGAGGCTTAAGGAGATAGGAAGGCATGTGAGGAAGGGTCGTCTACAGGTTAGCGCCAGTCTAGTGCGGGAGGCTGTAGAGTTTTTCGGTGATGAAGCCCCAGTCCTCTTGAGGAGGCTTAGAGAGGCTGGCCTGCTATGAGGGGACCTGTCAAGATAGTGGCTACAGTAGGCCCCTCCTCAGCCTCAGCCTCTATACTAGCCCAGATGCTTAGCCTCGGTGTGGATGTTGCCAGGATAAACACCAGCCATGGGAGCGTGGATCAGTGGAGCAGCATGCTGGAGTCGCTGAGGAGAGCTGAGGAGGCCGTGGGGAAGAGGGTGGGTGTTGCTGTAGACCTTGAGGGCCCTAGGGTTAGGACCAGTAACAGCGCTCTAGTCAAGCTGGAGAAGGGTGACCTAGTAACCCTCGGCTACATGGAGGGGGATATACCGGTCGATTCTAAGCAGTTCTTCGAAGCGCTGGACGAGGGGGATATAGTTTTGCTGGACGACGGTAAGATAGCTCTCCAGGTAGAGTCGGTAGAGGGGTTCCAGGTTAAAGCGAGAGTTATAGAGGGGGGAGTTCTGGGGCCTAGAAAGGGGGTGGTGGTTAGGGGTAAGGAGCCCGACCTGCCGCCCCTCACCGCCAGGGACAGGAGCGCCCTCGAATTCTTCGCCGACAAGGGTGTCAGCCACGTTTACGTCAGCTTCGCCCGGAGCGCCGAGCACGTTGAGAAGGTTAGAAGCATCATAAGGAGGCTAGGCCTCAGGCATGCGAGAGTCTTCGCCAAGATAGAGGGGCCCAGCGGGGTCAGGAGGATAGGGGAGATTGCCGAGGCGAGCGACGGCGTTATAATAGCTAGGGGCGACCTCGGCATGCACTACAGTCTGGAGGAGCTCCCGGAGATACAGGAGCTCATAGTTATGGAGGCCAGGAGGAGGCATAAGACGGTGGTTCTGGCCACAGAATTCCTTTCAAGCATGATAGAGAAGCCTGTGCCCACAAGGAGCGAGGTTGTTGACATCTACCAGGCTGTACTTCAGACGGCGGACGCGCTTATGCTTACAGGGGAGACGGCGGTAGGGAGGTATCCAGTCAAGTCTGTCCAGTGGATGGCGAAGATATCCTCAAGGGCATATAGAAAGCTGGCTGCCAGCCCGCCCGAGAAGCCTAGGCCGACGTCAACACCCTACAAGCTGGCCTTAGGCCTTGTGGAGCTCGCCGAGAGCCTTGACGCCCCCCTGGTTGTATACAGCAAGACTGGCAGGTTCGCTGAGAGGCTCGCAAGCTTCAGACCCCTCAAAACGTTCTACGTCGGTGTGCCCAGCCGTGAAGTTGAGAGGGTCGTGAGGCACCTCTGGGGGGCTGAACCCGTTGTTGTTGGAGACCACCCCTACGAGGCTGGCCTGGCCAGGACCTACGAGAAACTCCGCAGCGAGAATATAATACATGGTGACGAGACCGTGGTTGAGGCGGCCTGGAGCAGCGAGAGGGGGATATATATTATCAGGGTTAGGAACCTAGAGTTCTAGCCGCCCCCTCCAGAAAGCCTATACCCGCCGTCAACCCTCTCGAGCACTCCCTTCTCCAGCAGCCTCTCCAGAGCCAGTCTCCAGTAGAAACCAAGGCTCCCGGGGTCTATGCCATAGAACTCCTTGAAAGCCTCCTCAAGCTCCCCGGCTGACACGGCCCGGCCCCTCAGACCCTCGTGCTCCCTGAAAAGCCTCGTAATAAACTGCATAGTGTCCTCGAGACGCGTCCACGGGTACTGGAACCACGCCCACTCCCTGACCTCCATATAATAGTAGTCCGGCTTGAACTTGGCAACGCTGCTTATCCACTGCAGGGCTGCAACCCTCAGCTCCAAGGGCTTCCATTCCCTCTCTATAAACTCTTTAGCTAGGAGTAGAGTATCCCCGGTATCCACTATATCGTCAACGAGGAGAGCCTTCATACCACCCAGGTCGACACGGTAGGGGAACTTTAGTATGGCCTTCTCAGCCATCCTGGCTGCCTCCACCCAGTGCTGGCTCTGTATGCTAAGCAGGTTGGTCACGTCCAGGAAATCGCAGAGCAGCCGGGCGGGGACGAAGCCCCCCCTAGAGACAGCTATAATCACGTCTGGCTTATACCCGCTCTCCCTGATGGAGTTGGAGAGGCCCAGGCTCCACTCGACAATCTCGCTCCAGTCCACAAGCTTTACAGGCACTCTAGCCAACTCCAGGCCACCACCTGGAAACCGGACCGCCGGGCTTTAAAATAGGTGTGCCACAGGATTTCAATGGGCCTTGCCTCAGGAGTTACGGGGAGTGGAGTGTCGTGGAGGATCTGTGCAGGCTTGTGTCCACGCTGTACAGAAGACTCTCGTCGGCCGCTAGAAGGAGGCTCCTGAAAGGCCTCGGGCTCGCTGTCGAGAGGGGAGACCCTGCTCTAGTATACCACAGCCTATCCACTCTCGCCCGAGACTACTACGGCGACTCCCTACCCTATGCAAGCGAAGGATACTATAAGACCTACAGCTCCGCACCGTGCGTGGGGCTGCCCGAGCCGGCCAGGTCCTCGGGGGTGGACGTGCTCGAGGCTATACGCATGAGGAGGAGCAGGAGAAGCTACTCGCAGAGGCCTCTCACAGCAAAGGAGGTTTCAACCCTACTATTCCACGTAGCAGGCATAACAGGGCGTGCATGGTGGGGGGGTCCGAAGAGGCCCTATCCAAGCGCGGGCGCGCTACAGCCAGTGGAGGTCTATCTAGTTGTTGAGAGGGTTGAGGGTCTGAAGCCGGGGCTCTACCATTACAACCCTGCTGGACACTGTCTCGAGATGCTGCGTGAAGGGAGGCTGCTCCGGGAGCTGGCCGATGTGAGCCTAGGCCAGGATCATGTTGCCGATGCTGCGGCAGCCCTCGTCCTGACAGCCGTCTACACGAGGACAGGCTCAAAGTATGGGCACCGCAGCTACAGGTACGTCCACTGGGATACAGGCTTTGCAGGGGAGAACCTCTACCTAGTATGCGAGGCCCTAGGCCTGGCGACAGTGGCTGTGGGGGCGTTTTACGACGAGGAAATGTGCAGCTTCCTCGGTATCGAGTGCCCCTGGGAAATGCCCATGCTGGTGTTCCCCGTGGGAGCTAGGGGATGATAGGCAGAAGCCTCCAGGGGTTTAACGAGGCTTCGATAAAAGCTCTCTCACTATAGACTCCTGCAGCGAGGCCGACATTCTCTCGCCAAACTCCTTAAACCTCTCTCCCTGGAGCACCCTACCGACTTCCACTGTCCGTCCAAGTATTATGGTGTCCACCATCTCAGCTATCCACAGGTCAATGATAGGCGTCTTAACCCTTCTACTACTAGCAACCGCCTCCAGGGAGAGGAGGCTGGCCACGTCCTCTATGCTTAATAGGGGGGGTGAGACGCTCAGCTCACTCCCCAACACCACGGTTTTAACGCTGTGCTCCCTAGCTAGGGCGAATGCCGCCGCAGCCCCCGCGTCCACTACTATGCCCTCGCGTGCGAAGCCGTAGAGTGAGGTTACTACAGAGTGGGATTCCTCCACGATCCAGTATACTGACGAGTCTGGAACGTAGTATGACTTCAACTTTCTCCTCCTCGCAGCCCTCACCAGGAGCCGTCCCCTCTTCGCAGGCGACGCCTCGAGAACGTAAACATCTATTCCCCCTAGGGTGAGGGTTTTTGAGAGAAAGTCTAGCAGGACACCTGAGAAGCCTGCTATAAGTATCTTGTCAGCGTTTCTAACCTCCTCCACCGCCTTCGCAGCGGCCTCAAGCCTGCTCCTCCTATCCAGCTCTATTAGCTTCTCGAAGACTGCACGAACATCTACACCGCCCCCGGGGTTTGACTCCAGGAGTTTCAGGGCCAGGCTAAGGGCGTGGAACACCTGGCCTGGCGTTGTGAACCTCTGCATAGCCTCCCTTAGGCTGGCTGCAAGTCTCTCCGAGGCGCGGGTATCCTTCAAACCCCTCCTGACTTTCCCTTCAAGAAACTCCGCTATCGACTCGAGGGTATTGTCGAGGCCTCTGGGCAGGCTCTCCTCTATAATCCTCGCTATCTCTCCGGCCACGTCGTCCCGCGTCCTTTTAAAGAAAAACGCGCACAACCCTAATTACACCACTCCTGCCAGGTTTCATAAGCTAGTGTTACACACCTAAAGATAATCCTTTATTCTCGGGTAAATATTAACATTATGTTTTGGCGGCGGAGAGAGGATCTATGGCCTTGGGAATAGTCGTCGGCGTGGACGAGGCGGGTAGGGGAAGCCTAGTTGGGGAGCTTGTGGTGGCTGGCTTCGCGGTTGAAGAGTCTAGGGAGGAGGAGCTGCTTAGTCTCGGCGTTAGGGACAGTAAAGAACTCAGCCCGGCGGCCAGGATGGAGCTTTACCGTGAGATCTCGGGAATCGGCTTCTTCACTGTGGAGGCCATTAGGCCCTGGGAGGTCGATAGCGAGAATATTAATGTGCTTGTCACCAGGGCCGTCGAGGAGATACTCTCCAGGATAATATCGTATCTCGGGGTCCAGCCCTCACTGGTGGTTGTAGACAAGTATGGCGACGTCCAAGGGCTCAGGCTTGCCCTGAGAAGGCTTGGTATAGAGCCTTGGTCCCTTGTTGTGGAGGAGAAGGCGGACGCGAGGTATCCCGTGGTGTCGGCCGCCAGTATAGTGGCTAAGGTTGTAAGGGATGCTAGGCTCCGCGTGTTAAGGCGTATGTACGGGGTCAGGGGCAGCGGCTACCCGAGCGATCCGGAAACCAGGGAGTGGGTCAGGGAGGTGTTCGCTAGGGGTGAGGCGCCGAGTTTTATCAGATACACCTGGTCTACAGTCAAAAAACTGGGGGGGCCCTGGAGGGGTAAGAAGACGGGTAGGAGTAGGAGGCTGGACGAGTTTCTAGGAGGGTAGAGTCTTGTCTAGGAGGAGGCTCAGGAAGTTCGAGAGGCCTGAGGAGGCCCTGCTACACCTGCTTGACGCGGCGGGCATCTTAAAGGTGGGCTCTAAGGTGTGGCTGCACAAGCCTCGGGTCAGAGAGATGGGGTTCCAGTACCTCGCGGTGGAGGCTCTCGTCAGGGAGTACGCCTTGGCGGCGGAGAGGGAATACAGGGGTGGAGTGGTGTACAGCAAGGTGTACGGTGGGAAGGAGTATAAGATACTGCTGGGCCCTGGCGAGGAGGTGGCCGACGCCTCTCTAGCCGACCCGAACACGTCACAAAGGCTATTATTCTCGTGGAGACATCTTGAGGAGCTGCTCCCCTCACCACCACTACCAGCTTTCGTCGTGGACCTGAGCCTCAAGTTCATGCACACCGAGGAGGAGCTCTCGAAGCTCAGGCTCCAGATAGCCGTCGCCCTAAGCGAGGTCAGGAAGTACCTCTGGGATCCCCATCTGGTGCTCACTAACATAGACCCCCAGACCTCCGGGTGGATAGGCGAGGTCCTGGGAGAGAACAAGGTCACCATAAGCCAGAGCAAGCCCAGCGAGATCCTCTGGAGCATGGATGCAGACAGGGTCGTTATACTCAGGCCCGACGCGCCCCAGCCTCTCAGCGGCAGCGAGGTCCTCGCAGCCGACGCGTTCCTCATAGGGGGGATAGTAGACAGGATACCCCGCCCCGGCGTAAGCAGAATACTCGATAACCTGGTGCCCTGGGGAGTCCCAAGGAAGATCGAGCTTAGAGGATCTGTAGCAGGGGTTCCAGAAAGGATAAACAGGATAATAGAGATACTGCTGAAAGCCCGCTATAAATACCCCGGAAACCTTGAGAAGGCGATAATAACCTCGATGACAAAGAAGGACATGCTAACACGCCTCTACAGCGAGATAATAAAGAGGGGCAGGAGGGAGGGGAGCGGGCTGGCAGTTAAGTGGAGCCTATACAAGGAGCTATCCAGCTGGCTCCCCATAACACCGGAGGACTTCCTCCTAGCAGCCAAGAGGGCTAGAGCAAGAATAGAAGACGGCCCAGCCAAGGACAATACCTAATACCGCGAGACCCCGCCTCAGCCCCCGCCGTCCAATAAAAGCCTGCCCCCGGGCTATACTCCCTCTTCCATGTCGTCGAGGGTCATTGAGCATGTGGCATCGGCTTTGAAGCCGGAAACGTCCGCCAGCCCGGGTTTGAGGGTATGGTGCGCAGCTCCTAGGGCCTGGCAACCCTCATATGCTGTTTGACGCTCAGGGCTTAAACTCTAATATTGTCCTCGGCCTCTTCATAGGGTAGATGGTTAGTCTGTGTTGAGGGTTGAGATTGTAGCGGCGGACAGCATGGGCGTTAGGAGTCTAGCGACCTTCGTTGAGGCCTGCGGCTACTCCATAGGCGTCGACCTAGGGGCGTCGATAGCTCCCAGAAGGTTCTCTCTACCCCCCCATCCCAGGGAGCTGAGGAGGCTGGAGCAGGCTTTAGACATGGCTAGGAGGAGGCTGGAGGAGAGTAGCATAGCAATTATAACCCACTACCACTACGACCACTATCTACGCGACGAGCCGGAGCTATACGCTGGCCGCCTCCTGCTTGCTAAGGATATAAACAGGTCTATAAACAGGAGCCAGAGGATTAGGGGTTACAGGTTTATAGTGAAAAGCGGCCTCCTCGAGAGGGGTCGTGTAGAGTACGCCGACTCAAGGGTTCTCACGTTTGAGGGAGGCCTGACTATAGAGTTCTCGAAGCCTGTCTGGCATGGGGAGGAGGGTACGAAGCTCGGTAAAGTGCTTATGGCAAGGATTATCTGCGAGGGACTCTCGGTAGTGTTCGCCAGCGACGTCCAGGGTCCTGGGAGCAGGGAGGCGCTGGAGGAGCTTCTGAAGTGGTCTAGGCCTAGGCCGCTAGTACTCATCATCAGCGGGCCCCCGCTCTACCTCGGGGGATACAGGGTTGGGAGGTCCTCGGTGGAGTTGGGGATAAGGAACCTGGAGGTGATTGTAGAGAAGCTTAGGCCTAAGAATCTGGTGGTGGACCACCATCTAGTGAGGGACCCAGGGTTCCGCGAGGTCCTCCAGAGCCTCAGGGGTAAGGCTGCCGGGACGGGCGTGGAGGTTTTGACGGCGGCGGAGTACATGGGGCTGCCGCTCGAACCCCTTGAGACTATGAGGAGGGAGCTTTGGAAGGGAGAGGAGGGTTAGGCCCGGTTAAGATAGTGTTCCTTGAGTCCAGCGTGGAGCTCGTGCCCAGGAGCCTGTGGAGCCACCCGCAGGTCCTCAGGAGTGCTAGGAGGTACGGTATAGAGCCTGAAGACCTGCTCCTCGATAAGAGCCTGCACTACAACGCCATGGCAGGGCTGCCCGCTAAGTGGAAGAGGGGGAGGCCCGACATACTCCACGTAGCCCTCCTCACCTCTACCGAGACCCCCCTCTACCAAGAGGGGCTTCTGAGGATATACTTCCAGGTTTACGACGGCAGGGTTTTCGAGGTTAGAAGCGGCGTCAGGATACCTAAAAACTACGAGAGGTTCAAAGGCCTCATAGCCCAGCTACTCAAGACGGAACGGGTTCCCCCGAAGGGTGGAGAGCCTCTTATACGCCTGTACTCGACGAGCCTTAGGGAGTTCGTCGAGAAGGAGGGGGGGCCTATACTCATGTGGGAGAGAGGCGCACCCTCCACTGCCATTTTCGTCGCAGCCAGGGCTCTATCCACAGGCCTCCCTATAGGAGTGGGGGCGTTCCCCCGGGGCGAGTTCAAGAGGTCGACGCTTAGGAAGGCCTCGGAAGCCTACTCCATAATGGGTGGAGCCCCTCTCAAAACGTGGGGGGTCGCTTCGAGGATTGTATACGCGCTGGAGAGGCTTAAAGGCCTCCCCGCTTAGCGTAGACCGTTGCGAGGCGAGATAGAGGCGGAACGTTGGGACGCCATAGAGCCTCCTACTAGATAGACATTGAGCCGCTCTCTCCTCTCCTGTCCTCCCTCCAGCCTCCAATGTCCTTCAGCTGTGATAGCAGTGGGTTCAGCCTCCCCTCCCTACTGGCCTCCTCGATAAGATTCTTGACCTGGCTGGTGTGCCTTATATCGAGCTCGATAAGCAGCTCCATCATCTTCAGTGTAGTATCCCAGACGTCAAGCAGGAGCTCACGGGGTATATTGCTGGATATGAAGGGGTCCTGTAGCCAGTCGTCGAAGGCCTTGAGCGTCTTTATCATGTGGTTGAACGCAAGCCTTGTGTGTATTATTAGGTCTAGCCTGTCGGAGTTTCTAACCTGGCTATCTATGTTCTTAAAGTTCTCTAGCACAGCCTTCTGGAGCATCACCCAGCGCTCCAGGCTCCTCGTGAAGGCCGTTACATCGGTAGGTCTAGACAAGCCCTGCCACCTCACCATCTATGATAGTGGGTTTTGGGGTCTCTTATTCTATCATCTAGCCCTCCCCGGACTCGCGGGGCTCGAGGGGGACTGGTGCTGACGCCCTAAGCTTCACCCATTCTGGCACGCGCTCCGCCAGCCTAGAGGCGATCTCCCTATCACGATCGGGATCCCTATACTTATCATCCATCATAACTGGTATGCTCTCCACGATGGGGTACCACCTGCCGCACACCGGACACACTAGAACCCCCTCCTCAATCTCCTTCTCCATACAGCTCGAGACACAGGTTGAGAGGGGGACTGTTGACGCTGGCCTATCGAATAGGTAGCACCACCGCCTGCACTTTAGCCTCTCAGGCTGCGGCGGCATCCCGCTTCTCCTCTCTCTCACCACATAAAGCATCAACCTGGGATTCCTGCACTCGGGGCAAGCCAGCATCTCCAAGTGGTAGTACCTGACCATCTCGCTGACACCTCCAGACGCCCTACGGTGAGATAGGTGGGCCTCGCGAGTGTTTAACCTTCGACAACCCAGCTATGGGGGCGAGCCGCCTACTCGACCTCTATCCCTGCTTTTAGCAGCGGCCTCTCCAGGTCCTCGACGCCGGGGCCTAGCCTTGCGCTGCAGAGGCTCGTGTGGCTGTAGCTTATCAGCGTCTGGCCTTTAACGATAGTCTTTACAGCCCTGCTTATCCTGTCGGCTAGCCTAGTTGGCTCCGGCATCCACCCTCCAGGCTTGACCGCCGCCTTCGCCACTGAGGCAGCCTCCTCAAGAGTTATCATGTGGCCTGGGGACACGTAGACCCCTCTGGGGGGCTCGCCTACCACAACAGCAAGCTTCTCCCCGTTCTGGACCACATACCTCACGCCAGCCTCCTCCACAAGCCTGCCCGTCAGCTTCCTCTTAGCCACCCCTATGCTCGGCCTCTCCAGGATTACTCCCACGTGGCTTGCTATGCCGAAGCGGCGTGGATGGGCTATGCCGTGGCCATCCACCATGACGACGTCCGCCTTGGGTGATAGAGGCGATGCTGCGGGGGCCATTACAGCCAGCTCCCTGAAGGCCAGCAGCCCTGGTATGTATGGTACGCAGACCCTGGAGATGTAGATCTTGCAGTCGACGGGCTCCAGCGTCTCTAGGGAGGTGAGTACAGCGGCTCCAATGCCAACACCCCCCCTTTCGGAGTAGGAGGCGTCTAACCCCAAAGCAGTCCTGGGATCTATATTGAGGGACTCGAGCTTAACCTTCCCCCTAAGGAGGAGCTGGGCCTTCACAGCCTTGGAGGCGGAGAAGCGGCAGTGCCCCTTCAACCCTCCACCAGCCTGAACTTTATAGTCTCCAGTCTTGGCTTGCCCGAGACTGGCAGTACAAGTACGTCGATTCCATCGCCCGTGCCTGCGTCTCTAGCCATCGAAGCCCTAAGAGCCTCCACAGCCGCCTTCTTCGCCTCCTCTAGTCTCATATCTGGCTTGTAAACATGCTCTAGAAGACCGAACGCCGTCGACGCCCCCGTCCCGGCCGCGACGTAGTCCTCCTCTATTATAGACCCCAGCGGGTCGAGGACGTAGAGCTTAGGCTCGCCTCCAGGATCTATCCCCCCTACTATGGCCTCAACGTTGAAGGGGAAGAACTTGTACGAGTAGAGTAGGGCTGATAGGAACTTAGCCACGTTCCTGACTGTAGTCGGCCTTCCCGTTTCAAGGGAGGCGAGGCGCATCTGCCCCTCGACAACCCTGACGAGCCCACCCATATCACCGTAGAGACCTGCGAAGGCGATGCCTATCCTGTCGTTTATCACGAATATCTTCTTGAAGTTCCTACTAAGTATGAAGCCCCCATAGCTCATCCTCTTGTCGGCGGCCAGGACCACGCCCTCATTAACCCTTATGCCCAATGCAGTGGCGCCTGCAAACGACAAACAGCAGCACCCACTGCCAGAGGTCTAGGCCCGGGGGATTATATCCTTAGGCTCCTCCCGCCAGCTCACCAAACTTTCGCCCGGTCAGGAGTAACCGCCTCCCCAGGGTCCGAGGGTCCGGTGAACGGGCGTCCACTATAGCCTAAATCATGGGATCAGCGTACATCGCCCTAATGGGTGCCGGGCTAATGGATACTGTGCCTGGCTCCTGCAGCTACTGCGGCTCCACGATGCTGGTCACCCTCCATATGGAGGGTACTATAGTGTGCAGCAGCTGCGGAGCGGTTTTGGCGGAGAACCTTATAGACGATTCACCGCCTCCCCCGGCAAATAAAGGGGAGGAGCTGGCGGGCCCTCCAATCAGGAGGTCTAGGCTGCCGAGGGGCGTGAGGAGGGCTTATAGGAGGGCTCTGACCAGGGGCCATGTTGTCGCTGGAGGCAGGTCTATGGCGTACACCGACCTAAAGGCCTTGAGGCTGGCCAGTGCTGACGAGGCTATGGCTGCTATACTAAGCAGGCTATCATCCATACCGGGCCTTGCCCGCAGGAGACCCCGGGTTGCTGTGGGTATAGCCATCTACATAAGCCATAGGCTCCGCGGCCGCTCGAAAATCGCCGCGTTGAGGAGCGCCGCCAGGTCTTCTGGAGCGTCTCTGACCGCTCTTGAGCGTGCGGAGAAGGCTTACAGAAGGGAGATCGAGAGTATAATATGGGACATGGCGTGGGCCCCAGGTCATGGAGGCGAAAGGGTTTAGCTCCCTACAGGACCATATACTACTGGGACTGGCGTGTTCAGGCGGATGAGAAGGCTATGACAGGAGGGTATGGAAGGCAGGCCGGTTTCCTGGGCGACCCGGCCTCGGCGGCGAAGAAGATACACGTGCCCACCTACGACGAGATTCTTGAAAGGATCGGTAGGAGGCCGAGGAGGCCTTCTAGGAGGCGCGCCGTCTATGAGGAGGAGATTGAACTCCTCACTAGAGTTAGGGACATAGTAATCTCTAAGACCGACTTCGTGAGAGAAGTTGCAAGGCTTCTAGACAGCCTACACCCGTTCCACAGAGAGCTTATCGAGATAGAGTTCAATAGGAGGGATGTCGGCAGCGCCGTGAGCTGTGTTAGCAGGGCCCGGAAGATGACTGACAGGCTTCTGGAGAGGTATAAGGTGCTCCTGCTGGCCTCCGAGAGCCCCAGGGAGGCTAGGGCTATTGCAAGGGAGGCCCGGGGAAGGATTCTATCCCTCTACAAGAGATGCTCCCGGGGGCTCGAGGTCCTCAGGAGCCTCATGGTTTTCATGCACAGGCTACCAGCCATAGACCCTGACAGCCCCACAATAATAGTTTCGGGACCGCCTAGCAGCGGTAAGTCTACCCTAGTCAAGAACGTCTCAAGGGCGAAGCCGAAGGTTGCTGACTACCCCTTCACCACTAAGCGTATACACATTGGCCACTTCGAAGCCGGTGATGGCCGGGTGCAGATAGTTGACACCCCAGGCGTGCTAGACAGGAGTCTAGAGGAGATGAACCCTGTGGAGAAGAGGGCGGCCGCCGCTTTAAGGCTTCTCGACGGCGTAGTACTTTTCCTGTTCGACCCAAGTCCGGACGCCTACATGGGGCTGGACAAGCAGGCTGGACTCCTGGAGAACACTATAGCCAAGCTTGTCTCCGGCAAGAGGATCTACGTTGCAGTTAACAAGGAGGACGCAGTCGGGAGAGATAGGCTGGAGCAAGCCCTCACGGCCGCCAGGGAGGCTGCGGAGGCCGTTGGAGCAAGGTTCCTAGGATCTACATCGGCTATCGAAAGAGAGAGGGCCAGGCGGCTTGTAAGCCGGATAGCCTCGATGGAGGGATGGGCCGAAGCCTAAGGCAGCGACCCTCTGTGTACAACCGCTGTCCCTCGCCTCACACGCTTCTCCGAGGATTACGTACCCATATAACCCACAGCCGCATCATTCCCCGGGAGGAGGCTGCGGCGGGGATCCAGGACACCCGGGACCCGCAGCCTTCATACACTAGGGTTCGGAGCAGGAGGACGGAGGGTCCTCTTAGCTGGGGTGGGGAGTATGTTGAAACTCTCTGCAATAACAACGGAAAACCGCAGAGGGCGGCGCCGTTTGAGGGAGGCGGATTACAGCTTATATCGACTCCCTCTACCGGGGTGCCACGGCAGCGCCTTTCAGCTCCGCTTTGAACGGGCTGTCTAAGCCGCCCTCCAGAATCCTGTACTCGAAGCCGTCCACCATGATACTCAGCAGCTCGAGTATCGTGGAAGCATGGCTTGTGAGCTTAGCCCCAAATATTGTTGAGTCTCCCTCAGCCAGGGCAAGGTATACGGGGGCCATGTCGGACATGTGCCTATCTAGAGCGGCGCCTGTTCCTAAATCCTCTAGCAGGCTCTCCGCAGCCTCTCTCCCCACAACCTCCGCCGGTTTACCCTTCCTCCCTATGCTGTCCCCACCCATCACGGCCTCGTCGAAGACGGCCCACACTAGAATACCGGTGCCGGGCCCCAGGTGGGGGTCGCTGTGCGGCTTGTAGGCCTCAATCTCAACTTCAGGGACTACTCCTAGCCTCTCCCTCACTAGGCTCGCGGCGCTCCTAGCCTGCCTCTCCGCTATACTCCCCGGGAGCCTCACGGCATGGCTCCTAATATAGACCCCCTTTAAGTAGCCTCTCTCCACGAAGCTCCTAGCCCTGAACCCCTCGGGTGGGTCGGGAGCTCTCACTACAACCCGCCCCCCACCCCGGGGGTAGTGGCCCCGCCTGAGGACCTCGATCTCGATCTCGTAGCCGAGCATTGAGAGAACGCGGGCGAACACCTCCCGCATGTAATCTATAGTGGGGGCCATGGGCACGTCGGTCCCGCCGGTAAGCTCCACCTCTACTGGCGAATCTGAGTAGGCGAGTACAGGGGCTAGAGCCTGGATTATAAGGGCCACGCTTCCCGCAGTACCTACGTCGAACCTGTACCTACCCCCCTTGATCCTGCCAGGTATGAACTCTAGAGTCGTTGACCCGACCTCGGCTCCACGCAGCCTACCACCTGATATAGCCGCCACTGCCCTGACGGCGGTTAGGTGCTGGGGCCTGAGGCCTGGAGGCCTCCTCCTAGCCCTTATGTTGACAATCCTCAGAGGCCTACCTATCACCGCCGCCAGTGCAACCGCTGTCCTGAGTATCTGCCCTCCACCCTCGCCCATGGAACCGTCTATAACGATCCATCCCCCACCCAAACTACGCACCCCAGAGCTACCCCATGGCCAGCAGCCTCCTCAGCCTCTCAGGAAGCCCTATCTCCTCAACATACCTTCTGACGCCAGGGTGGAGGCAGCCCTCCCACCCGCGCTCTCCCGAGGCCATGAGCCGCCTTATCCTCGTCCCGCTGCACTCACCCCTCTTGAACATGGGTGGCCTCAGAGCGGCGAGGCCCATGTCCTCGAAGAGCATGAGCACGAGCTCGTTACCGCTGACCACCCCGTCAAAGGGGGGGAGAAGCATCTTCAAATACTGGACCCAAACCTTGTTCATAGCTATATCCGGCACAGGGACTATCATAATCCTCCCACACCAGTCCCCAAGATCCTCCAGCATAAGCCTCAGAGCCTCCACACGCTCCCCCGCCGTCATAGGGTTATCCAGAGTGTAGGACTCCTGAGCCGAGCCCACGACTACTATAACCTCCTCAGCGTTATCGAGGGCCCAGCGTATTGTGTGGAGGTGCCCCAGGTGGGGGGGCTGGAACCTGCCGACAACTAGAAGACGCTTCATCCGCATATAGCCACCCCGGGTATTCGTGTCTACACTTAAACGAAATAATATAGGGAGGGCATCAGGTGGCCCCCGGTGGATCCAGGCATATACAGCGGTCTAAAGGTTGAGGCCGTCTCGACAGCGTCTAGAGAGTTCATGGGTGAGGACAAGTACATAGCCTCTATAAAGCCCTCCAGGATAGCGGAGCGTATGGCCCGGGAGGCTGGCTACAGCCCCGTCCTCGTAGAGAAGTACATCCAGATCCTGGGTGATGAGGAGGAGGCTAGGGAGATTATAAAATGGAATGACAAGCCCCTACCCGAGACTATAAGGTGCAACGACTTCCTCATCCCCTGCAGCGAGCTCGAGTCCATGTTAAGCCAGAAGGGCTTCACCCTCTCACGAATACCCTGGCTACCCCACGGCATCGAGGTCCTGGAGCAGCCTATAAGGGTGGGGGCAACCCACGAGTACATGCAGGGGCTCTACTACATCCAAGACCCGGGCAGCATGCTGGTAGCCTACCTCCTCGGCGCCGAGCCGGGTGAGGTAGTTCTCGACATGGCTGCAGCGCCTGGGGGCAAGTCAACCCATATACAGCAGCTGAGCCGGGACTCGACAACACTGGTGGCAGTAGACATATCGAGGAGGAGGATGAGAGCCCTGCGCTCCCATATGCAGAGGATGGGGTTCCGGAGCTACGTAGCCCTGAGGGCCGACTCTAGGATGCTAACCAGCATCGCAGGGGCTGGATGGGCCGACAAGGTTCTCCTAGACGCTCCGAGCACTGGAGAAGGGATAATAAGGAAGGACCCTGAGAGGAGGCGCTCGAGGAGCCAGCTTGACGTGCTTAAGGTGCACTACCTCCAGCTAGAACTCCTATACACCGCCGTAGACCTTGCTAGGCCCGGAGCCCCCATTCTATACGCCGCCTGCAGCACCTCGCCCGAGGAGGGAGAGCTCGTCATCTCCAGGCTCCTGAGGCTTAGGAGCGATGTGGAGGTTGAGACTCTAGAGGCGCCTATAGGCTCGCCCGGCGTGGAAACCTATCTCGGCATGGAGATGGAGGGCGAGGTTAGAAAGTGCCTAAGGCTCTGGCCTCACAGGCACGGGACGGAGGGGTTCTTCATATGCCGGTTGAAGAGGAAGGGCTGAGCAGGTACAGGCTCCGGCCTCCCACGCCTAGCGAGGAGAGGCTTGTAGAAGGCTTCTTCAGATCTATAGGCTTCAGGTCAAACCCCTACACCGACGGCATGGCCGTTCTAGACCCCGGAGGCAGGTTTAAGGAGGTCTTCTACCTGCCCTGGGGTCTAAGGGGGGCGGTTGAGAGGCTTCCGCTACACTACTCGGCCGGGCTAAACCTAGGCGCCATAGGCGAGAGGGGGTTCACCCCCAGCCTACACCTAGCGAGGGAGCTAGCCCCCCTCTGCGGCGCCCCAGTAAGGTGCATCAAGCTCACTCCTAGAGGCGAGAAGCTCTTCCTATACGCCAGGGAAGTCTACGGCGATAGCATAGCCTCATACACGGCAGGTGTAGCCCTGGTAGCCGGGGCCAACGGCCAGCCCCTAGGCTGGGGAGTGGGCTTGTCAAGGAGGGGCCTGCTTGTTGTTAAGCCTTTAAGAGACCTGGGCTGGTACCTTAGAAGGGGCGGCTAGGGATGCCCTTGAAGGATGGGGACTTCGTGCTAATCAACTATACTGTCAAGGTTGTGGAGGACGGCTCGGAAAGGGTTATAGATACCACGCTAGAGGAGGTGGCGAAGAAGTCTGGGATATACGATCCGAAGCGTGTGTACAAGGAGTTCCCGGTGATAGTTGGGAGGACTAGCCTCCTAGGGCCGCTCGAGAAGGTCCTCAGGGAGCTTGACGTTGGGGAGAGGCGCGAGGTCGAGGTGCCCCCCGAGGAGGCTTTTGGAGAGTACAAGCAGGAGCTCATCGTGAGGGTCCCGGTGAAGCGTCTCAGGAGGATGAACATACCCGTGAGGGTCGGAGAGGAGGTTGAAGCCGGGGGTAGGAGAGGGAAGATAATAAGGGTTACAGAGAGGTTCGCCTACATCGACTTTAACCACCCCCTAGCCGGGAAGAAGCTGAAGATAGAGGTTGAGGTGGTGGGCAAGATCGACAGCCCCGAGGAGAAAGCCAGGATACTGGCGGCCAGAGCCCTAGGTATGGACCCGGACAAGATCCAGGCCGAGGTTTCGGAGGGGGGCAAGGAGGTCAAAGTCAAACTACCGCCAGAGGCCCTCGGGCTCAGTGACCTCGACGCCCTCCTGGCAAAAGCTGTGTCCGATATTAGAGAGTACCTGGCACCCAGGAAGGTTGACATAACGATATCCATCGAGTTCCCCGAGGAGACGGTGGAGCAGGCCAGCTCTCCGGAGGAAGCTGGCGAGGGGGAAGGAGAGGGGGCTAGCGGGGAGGAGCAGGCTAAGCAGGCTCCCGAGGCTGGTGGGGAAGAGGGGGAGCAGCAGGACTAGCAAGCCTATATAACCCCTGTTTTGCGTGCCAACGCCTCAGCGGCCTCCCGCGTGAGGCCCTTTTCACCGAGAATAGTGTATCTCTCCGGCCTGATCCTGGCGGCTATGGTAAGCGCTTCGACAACCTCATCCTCGGTCACCCCCAGCTCTCTCGCGTTAGTGGGGGCTCCCACAGTCTTCAGCAACCCCCTTATCCTCCTCCAGTTCTTGCCGTGCAGGTAGGCCATCATTATGGTTCCCACCCCCACGGCCTCCCCGTGGAGCGGCTTGTTCCTAGCCACTATGTGGAGCGCGTGGGCGAAGAGGTGCTCGCTGCCGCTGGCAGGTCTCGTGCTCCCTGCTATGCACATGGACACGCCGCTGCTTACGAGGGCTTCCAAGAGCACCCTATAGCCCTCCCTCGTGCCCAGTGCTATCTCCTCGGCGTACTGGCTTACGTGCTTGGCGCTTAGGAGGGCCAGGCTGGCGGCGTACTCGCCATAGTACTCTAGCCTGAGCTTGTGGGCAAGCCTCCAGTCCAGGACCGCCGTGTACTTGCCTATGAGGTCTCCGAACCCAGCTATATTGTAGCGCCTAGGAGCTTCAGCTATTACGTCAACATCAATTATTATGGCGTCAGGGGCTTTCGCAGGCCTCGATATTGGCTTGCCAAACCCCTTCAGGCTCGAGAAAGGCGATGTTATACCGTCGTGGCTAGCCACAGTCGGTATGCTGATGAACACCGCCCCAGACCTCTTCGAGGCGTACTTAGCCACGTCAATCGACTTCCCGCCCCCCAGACCGGCAACCACATCTATCCTACTCTCGGCAGCCTCCCTAGCAACCTCCTCTGCAGTCTCCACCGAAGCGTCCCTAACAATCTTCAACCCCACAGTGAGGCCCTCGGCCTCAAGGCTGGCCCTAAGCCTCTCGAAGTACCTGGACGATACCGTGTGGCCCGAGACGACTAGAACATAGCTACCGCGCTGCGCCACACCCGATATATAGCTCCCCGCCTTATCTAGAACCCCTCCCCCCACAACTATGGTCCTTGGAAGGTCTATCCTGTGGAACGACATATACAACCCCAGACGCACCCGCTGTACCCTGCTAGACCATCCACACAGCTTCCCGGATGCCTGCTCCCAGAAGCCCCTAGTTACGTCCAGGAGCCTTTATAGGAAGCAACGTTAATAGTCCTCTAGCCCCACTAGCTACACCGGTAGTAAGTATACTGGCTATGGAGGCGGGCTGAGAGGTGGCTGAATGGATAGTGAGAGGCGGGCTGGAAGGCCCCGCGGGTAGAGGGCTGGGCGAGAGGATCGTCAAGAGCGGTACAACCACTGTAGGCCTCATAGCATCCGGGCACGTCATACTAGCCGCGGACAAGAGGGCTACTGCAGGGTTTTTGATCGCCAGCAGGCGGGTTAAGAAGATAGTCATGCTTTCTGACTATGTAGCCATGACTGTCTCCGGACTGGTGGCGGACGCCCAGATACTGTCTGACGTGCTGAGAGAGGAGATAAGGCTGTACGAGATGACTAACAAGACGAAGCCCAGCGTGAAGGCCGTAGCAAGCCTACTCTCAAACATACTATTCAGCAGCAAATTCTTCCCCTACATAGTCCAGCTTATAGTCGGAGGCTACGACACCCAGCCCAGACTCTACACTCTCGACCTCTTCGGGAGCATAACTGAGGATAAATACACGGCGACAGGCTCAGGCTCGCCCATAGCCTACGGCGTCCTCGAGGAGAGGTATAGGGAGGACCTCAGCGTGGAGGAGGCAGTAAAAGTAGCCACCACCGCCATACGCTCCGCCGTCCTCAGGGACGCCGCCTCAGGGGACGGAGCTGACGTGGTTGTGATAGGCCCGCAGGGCTACGAGGAAAGGTTTATACCCTACAACAGCCTAGTATAGCCGGCTCCCCATTCAAACATTTATAAACAAAATATTACCCCTGAAATACAATCCCGGGCATAAGGACAGCCGGTCTAACGGGTGCTCTCGAGGGGCATCAGGGACGTCTTCAGAGTGTTAACCGCCCGGGAATGTCCCCCCGGGTCCTTGTGGATTTCCGGGTTTTGCGGGAGAAGGTGATGCCGCCTGAGGTTTAGCATGAGCGTTTAAGCGTCTTCGGGAGCATGTGGTGGTTTAGCCTTGGCTAGCCAGTCTAAGGCTCAGGAGTCTCCCGGCAGGAGGAGGCTCGAGGAGAGGAAGCAGCTTATAATGGAGATTTATAACACGCTCCGCTCCGCCGATATAGCCGGCATCGAGTTCGAGGGGCCGGAGATAGCGGTTTACATCAGAAACCCCAAGTTCATAGTAGATAACGAGGGTGTTGTCAAGGATCTCGCAAGGAAGCTGAGGAAGCGTATAGTTGTCAGGACACATCCAAAGTCCAGGAAGAGCGTAGAGTATACTATAAAGTTTATCCGGGAGAACGTCCCGCCGGACGTCGGCATAGTCGATATACAGTTCGACGACGTGCTGGGAGAGGTACGGGTTATCGCCGAGAAGCCTGGCAAGCTTATGGGCAGGGGTAAGGTGTTTAGGAACCTTGTGCTGGCCGAGACGGGCTGGAGGCTCGAGGTCTACAGGAAACCCCTACTCCAGAGCGGCCTCCTCGACAGCGTGCTCCGCCACCTCCAGAGACATGCCGAGGAGAGGAGGAGGGCTCTGAGGGATATAGGGGAGAGGATATTCCGGGACACCCTCATAGGGACGAGGCACGTGAGGGTTGTGGGCCTGGGCAGCTTCGGAGAAGTCGGCCGTTCAGCCATACTAGTCGATACTGGGGAGAGCAAGGTCCTCCTCGACGCCGGCCTATCGCCCTCTGGCTACGGGCCGGACAGCTACCCGTACTACTGGTCCCCGGAGTTTAGGGTCGACGAGCTGGACGCAGTTGTAATTAGCCACGCCCACCTAGACCACGTAGGCACCCTACCCCTCCTATTCAAATACGGCTTCAGAGGGCCTGTCTACGCCACCCCCCCAACCAGGGACATTATGATCATAGTTTTGAGAGACCTCATCAACCTTATGAGGAGGGCGCAGGGCGAGCCACCCTTTGAGCCTAGGGATGTTGAGAAGGCGCTGACCAGGCTTATACCCGTCAACTATAACACGGTGACCGACGTGGCCCCGGACATCAAGATGACGTTCGTAAACGCCGGCCACATACTTGGAAGTTCGATGGTCCACCTACACATAGGCCAGGGGCTCTACAACATACTTTACACCGCAGACTTCAAGTTCTACAGGATAAAGAACGATAGGAGCACTAGGCTTCTCCCGCCGGCAGAATACTCTTTCCAGCGCGTTGAGGCTCTAATAATGGAGGCCACCTACGGCTCCAAGGAGACGCAGCCCAGGGCCGAGGCTGAGGAGGAGCTTGTGAACCTGGTGAACAAGGTCTACAAGAGGGGTGGTAAGCTGCTGATACCAGTTATGGCTGTGGGTAGGGGGCAGGAGATACTGGTCGTGTTGAACGAGGCTCTAAGGTCCGGGAAGATACCCGAGGTGCCGATATACGTGGATGGCATGGTGTATGAAGTCACCGCAGTCTACACAAACTACCCGGAGCTGCTTGTGAAGCCTATTAGGGATAGGATACTGAAGCAGGGGGAGAACCCGTTTGAGGGGCCGACGACAGTTTACGTCACCGACCACCAGAAGAGGGATGAAGCTATGTACAGTGACAAGCCCGCTATAATACTGTCAACCAGCGGCATGATGAACGGGGGGCCCATAGTAGAGTACTTCAAATACATGGCCGGCGACCCTAGGAACGCTCTAGCCTTCGTCAGCTACCAGGCCCCAGGCACCCTAGGCAGGAGGCTGCAGAACGGTGAGAGGGAGATTGAGCTCGAGGTTGACGGTGAGATAAGGAGGATAAGGGTGAACATGGATATAGTCTCTATCGAGGGGTTCACAGGCCACTCAACCCGGGGGGAGCTGCTCTCGTTCCTCAGAAGACTCCAGCCGAAGCCTAGGAACATAGTGTTAAACCACGGCGAGCCGTCGGCCATAGCCGCTCTCGCCCACACCGTGAAGACGGGTTGGTCGAAGCTCGGCTTCGAGTCGCCTCCCATAATAGAGGCCCCGGAGAACCTGGAGGGCGTGAGGCTCTACCCGAGGAATCTTAAGATGAAGCTGGCTCTACAGCACTCCTAGGGTTCGGCAAGCGATTTCCCCTCTTTTATGAAAGCCTCTTACCTATCTCCTGAGACAGCTCCCATATAACATCGCCCAGCCTATGCACCCTCCTCACAGCCCTACCCCTGGCTTTCTCCCTCGACATCTTCTCCAAAGCGCCGCTGTCAACCTCAGCCACGCCAACCATAACCGGCGTCCTCGACTCGTGGTAGAGCGCTGCAACGACGTCGCCCCTACTGAAGCTGCCCTCCACGTCGACAACACCGGGGATCATGAGGTGTGCTCCCTTGGCCAGGGCTATCGCCGCCCCCTTGTCAACGAGGACAACCCCCTTCAGCCACTCTACCCCGAACGCCTTGAGGCAATGGAGCGTGGGGTAGATCCTGCCATCGCCCCACTCGAAGAAACATGGGACACTGTCTACAACAACTATCTCGTACTCCCCCGAGTCCGTCCTGGCCTTGACAAGCCGCCAGTCAGCCTTCTCGCCGAAGGGTATGCTGGCGTAGTAGGGTTTCAGCCTCTCAAGAAGGCCGCGCCTCTCCCTCTTAGACAAAACCCTGGCTTCAAACCTCCCCAAGACTACCAACCTCCCAGCAGCATTGGCCTGCGTTGGATAGTGGGGTTTAGACGTGATAAAGCAGCTGGAGGGAGAACCATTTGTCCCTGCCGCACCATTTTGTTCCGCCGGGGACTTCCCGCCTCGCCCACACCGATATACAGGCTCCCTGTGGAGATCGTGGGGGCTGTGGAGGCCAGCGGCACTGTCCCCAACGCCACCGAAGAACGCTGCAGCCCGCTACATTTGAAAGACTCTCCAATAGCCTTATAGGCGTGGATACCTAGCCCTTTTACATAGGCCTAATCACAAGGTGTAGAGGCGTGAACGGTCCGATAACCCTGCCCACGCTGAGGATGATGCTGGACTACCTGGACACACCCGTGCTAGTCAAGCTGAAGAGCGGGCTCAGGATAAAGGGTGTGCTGAAGACTTACGATCAACACCTGAACATTATACTGGGGGATGCAGAGGAGATAGGGGAGACCTCTATCAGGAGGCTGGGGCTGACCCTGGTTAGGGGGGACAGCGTAGTAGTGATAACCCCTGCCGCGTGACGCCCTAGCTGTGGGGGTGTAGTGCTGGCATGGGTAAGGGAACACCGAGTATGGGTAAGCACGGGAGGAGCAAGACACATATAGTATGTAGGAGGTGCGGCAGGAGGTCCTACAACGTGGCCAAGGGCTACTGCGCAGCCTGCGGCTTCGGAAGGAGCAGGAGGATGAGGCGGTATAGCTGGCAGAATAAGAAGTGGAACAGGGTGCGCGTGGTATAAGAACTCTAGGTATCCCCGCGCCCCCAGTCCCTGCAGAGTCTTCCCCTCCCTGAGCACCCGTTTATCCCTCCCACCAGTAGATAATTCTAGCCTGGTGGGCAAGGTTTGGAGGTAAGGTTCGACCTTAGCAGGCGTAGGTTGGCGGCCGCCGCTGAGAAGGCTGGTTTCGACTCCTTGGTGCTCGCCGGAGAGCCCAACCTGGTTTACGCTCTTGGCTATGGAAACCCGGCTGGCGTTCTCGTCCTCAGCGGCAAGTGCGGGTCCACCCTGGTTGTCCCCCTCCTAGACTATGAGAGGGCTCTTAGGAGCGTTGATCCCGACGTCGAGGTTAAGGCCTTCTACAGGGGAGGCGAGTCGGGCATAGAGCCGGATATACCAAAATCCGATGTCATAAGCTCCGAGAACATAGCTGAGGCGGCCAGGAGGGTTCTAGAGGGGTGTAGCAAGCCAGCGGTAGACTTCAAGTGGCTCAGGTGGGAGACGGCCACAGCACTTTCCCAGGTTCTCGGCAGCCCGGGCGACGCGTCTCAGCTAATATCACAGGTGAGGTCTGTGAAGGAGGAGTGGGAGATAAGTCTTATAGCTGAGGCGGCCAGGATAGCGGAGGCTGGCCTCAGAAGAGGCCTGGACGCGCTGGAGGAGGGTGTTTCCGAGAGAGAGGTTGCCGGGGCCGTTGTAGACGAGATTATGAGGAGTGGGGGCTGGGGCCCCTCATTCCCTGTTATAGTAGCCTTCGGGGCCAACACGGCCCTCCCCCACCACCATACAGGCGATACCAGACTCCCCCACGCCTCTCCAGTCCTCTTCGACCTGGGGGCGATCTATAAGGGGTACATGAGCGATATGACGAGAAGCCTCTGGCGCGGTCCTGGCGGAGGGGAGTTCAGGAGGCTGGAGGAGGCTGTGGCTGAGGCTCAGGGCGAGGCTATAGACTCCGTAGCACCGGGGGCTGAGGCGTGGGAGGTCGATAAGGCGGCGAGGCTGAGGCTGTCGAAGGAGGGGTACTCTAAATACTTTATACACGGCACCGGCCACGGGGTGGGAGTTGAGATACACGAGGCACCATACCTGAGACCCGGCAGCAGCGAGGAGCTGAAGCCGGGCATGGTTGTTACTGTAGAGCCGGGAGTGTACCTTCCCGGCATGTATGGAGTCAGGATAGAGGATATGGTGCTTGTGACAAGGCGGGGGCGCAAGGTCCTCACCAGCTTCGCACGTATACTCTAAACACGCCCATATTCTCCGCCGGGAACCAGCCCCAGCAGCCCCCTTCGTGTTTACCGCTGGTGGTATGGGTCGGGGGCTAGAGGTGCCTGGTAGCCCGAGCGCGTGTCCCCTCCGGGGAAAATATGGATTGGGGGCTGCGGCTGGAGCCCGGCTCCGGACTACTCTGCGAGCTTCTTCAGTATCTCCGGTGGGTCTATGAATATGTCCAGCGGGAGGAACGCCGATACTGTGAAGTTGGGCACGTCCACAAGCTGGCTGAGCCTGAGGTCGGCCGCCACGCTGGCCAGCAGGTACGCCTGCTCCCGCGTGTATCCAGCTCTCTCCAGTAGGTTGATGAGGTTTAGTAGGGCGTGCTTTGCAGAGAGCGTCGCATTCTCGGACTCGTTTAGACTATCTATAACACCCACTCCCGTTACAGCTATGTGTTTAGAGTGGTTGAACCGCCTGACAGAGGATTCTGAGGGCTTGAATATGGGGAATCTTATGCCGTACTTCTTAGCCCCCTCGCTTATAATGCTGAACCTTAGAGTCGCTGTAGCCCCCATCTCAACCGCTGTACCGCACACCTCGCCGTCGCCCTGGGCGAAGTGGGCGTCACCCGCCGAGAATAGGGCACCCTCCACGAACACGGGGAAATAGATTTTGGAGCCTGGGGAGAAGTGCCTCACGTCAAGGTTTCCACCGTTCTCCCTGGGGGGTATGGTTCTGAGGCCCTCGGACGCTACAGGCTCCCTGGGAGGGACTGCCCCGTCAGGCGTGGGGGGTAGCACGAAGCCCCCGCGCTTGAGCAGGTTGTCCTCCCTCTCCTTAATCTCCTTCAGAAGCTCCCTCGAGGGCGCCACGCCCATGACGCCTAGGAAGGGGTCGCCGGGTATCCTCACGTTGGGGAGGTCCTCGGACACCGCGTAGCCGCCCTCTATCTTCCACCTTATCTTGTACGGCTTCTCGAACAGGTCTCTCAGGAAGCCGAAGCCGGGTATGGCTACCGTGAACCCGAAGGGCTCGGCCTTTATGTCGAGGACCTCCACGACCAGGAGGTCGCCGGGCTTGGCGCCCCTAACGTAGACCGGGCCGGTTAGGGGGTGGACGACGTTGAGGTCTGCACCAGCAACGTCGTCCACCCCCGGGTTGGGCGTTATCTGCCCGTCGAGGGCGTCTCTGGTCTCGATAACCACTATATCCCCGGGGTCCACCTCAGCCGCAGGCTCTATGTCTGGGTGCCATCTGTTGTGGCATCTATCAGCCTCGTCCACACACTTCTTGCCCCTGTTTATAGTTATTCTGGTGACCACGGTTGTCCCGCCGGTTAAAGTGTAGGAGTTGTGCTACAGTTATTCTGTGCGGCTTCAGCCGTATATGCCCGGCTCGAGCTGGGCTGCTATATAGTATAGCTTATTTATTATGCTTCCCGACGTGTAGGGCGCCTTCACGAAGACCACCTCAGCCCCCAGCATCCTGGACTCCCTCAGCAGCCATTCACCCGCCTTCGAGAGAGGCGCCCCGTCATCCCCGACTGTAACGAAGGCCACAGCACCGTCTCTCAACAGGCTTTCAGCCTTCTCGATCTCCTGCACTCTGGGGGCCCACTCCTCCCCGGAGCCTAGTATAAGCTCGACATCGGCTCCCAGCCAGTGGGCTGGATACTGGGCAGCGGGGTGGTCCACCACAGCCTCCCGACCGTCAAGCAGGCCGCGCAGCCTCTCCACACCCTCTAGTCTACCTAGGGCTGCCCCAAGTCTCTCGGTGTAGCTGCACTCAGGCCTCTTCTCCTGCATAACCTCCGCCAGCCTGTGGAGGAATATCCTGTAGTTGTCTGGATGGTAGATGGGGTAGTGGAGGTTAGGCCGTCCCTCGGGCGTCTCTAGTATAGTTATACCGGGTATGCTTGTAACCTCTAACACATTGCCAGAGGCGATCTGGGCCGCCTTCAAATCCGCCGGGGTGTGCCCCCCGGTTACCACTATGTCGGCCTCAGCTACAATCCTAGCGGCCCTGGGGTCTAGCTGCGCCTCATGGGGGTCTACACCCGGGCTATAGACCTCCACAACTGTGTCGCCTGTGCAGGCTAAAAGCTCCACGTCGCTCTTAAGGCCTGGAAACGTGACGACGACTAGAAGACCGGCACCGCCAGCATCGCCCCCTCCCCCTCCCAGCATGTATAGCACAGCGCCAGCTGCGGCGGCCAGCAATGCAGCCGCAGCTATGTACAAAGCAATCCTAACGCTAACACCGCTCTCCACACCGTCCACCAGCAAGACCCCGGGGGTCTGGGTAGTGGTACAGAGGCCCGGCCCCCCGGCTGCACCTAGATTGTGTGCACAGTACTTAAGGGTTCTACGCGGTTAATGTGCACAGAGGGTTTCCCCTTTGAGGGTTAGGGTTGAGGACCTCACTGTAGCCTACAACGGAGAGGCTGTGCTCTCAGGCGTCAACCTCGAGTTCCAGGGGCCAGGGCTGGTCCAGATAATAGGGCCTAACGGGGCGGGGAAGACGACCCTGCTCAAAACTATACTAGGCTTGGTCAAGCCTTTGAGGGGTAAGGTTCTCCTGGACGGCGTTGAAGCCACGGGGAGGCCCGAGGTAGCGGGGCGGTACGCGGGGTACGTGCCCCAGAACCCCTCAGCCCCAAGGCTATCCCCGATTACCGTGAGGGAGTTCGTGGAAACCAGCCTCAGGCTCCGAGGCGTCGCAAGGGCTAAGGAGAGGGCTCTCGAAGTCCTCGGCTCCCTGGGCCTGGAGGGAGAGGTCCTCGAGGCCAGGCTATGGGAGCTTAGCATGGGCATGCTTCAGAGGGCTTTCATAGCCAGGGCGATAGCGTCAAACCCCCGAATACTCGTCATGGATGAGCCCCTAGCCAGCATCGACCCCGCGGGTAGGAGGGAGATAGCAGGCCTCATAGCCGGCCTCGCTAGGGAGAGGCTCGTGCTGATGACTAGCCACGAGCCCGGTTTGCTTCTGGGGTATACAAAGGCTATAGTGATAGTTAACAGGGGGGTAGTGGCCTCGGGGCCGCCTAGCGAGGTGTATAGGGAGGAGGTGCTGAGGAGGGTCTACGGCAGCAGCGTTTCCCGAGGCCTCGTCCTAACGGGGGAGGGAGGTGCCCACGGGTGAGGCTCAAGCCCGAGCACGTGGCTGCAGCCATAGCCCTCTCCACAGTTGCAGCGGGCTTAGCCCTATACCCGGCCGAGTGGGTGCTCGCGGTCGCCGGGGCGGGCCTAGCCTACGGATCATTGAGCCCCACCCTCTACTCCCGCCGCCTACTATTCCTGGCTGGAGCCGCCCCCCACTCGGCCCTCGCGGCGGCTAGCCTCGGGGCGGTCGCAGCCGCTCTGGCAGGAGTCCAGGGGGTCTGGCTCAGCATCGTCCTCGGCCTCATCCTAATCTACGTGGCGGGCTACTCGATCTACAGGGGCGTCGACCCTGACACCGCAGCCGCCCTCCTCGCAGGGTTCACAGCCAGCCTAGGCGTCGCAGGCCTCTACCTCGCCGGGAGGTCTGGGGCCAGCATATCCGCCCTAGTCATAGGCGACCCCCTACTCGCGTCTATACCCGAAGCCCTGGGCGTCCTAGCCCTCGGCATAGCCTTCCTAGCGGTGCTCCTCCTCGTAGGGGATAGGATAGCATACATAGGCGTGGACAGGGAGGACGCCATGCTCTCTGGAACCAGGGTTTGGGTGTACGACCTTATACTCTACACTATGATAGCCCTCTCGACAGTAGGCCTCATAACCGTCGTGGGCTTCATACTAGAGCACGTGCTCCTCCTCATACCTGGCGCCCTAATACTACCACTAGTCAGAGGCTCCCGCACGGCGACCCTGGCAGGAGGCCTCGTAGGCTCCACAGTTGGCATCGGAGGCCTGATACTCGGGGGGCTCGCGGGCCTGCCGCCCGCAGCGGCCTCGGGACTCCTACTCATGACAGCCTACCTGGCGACACTAGTCTACAGCGGGGTGTGGAGGCGTGGCTAGGAGGAGGTTCGGGGTTAGCATGCATGAGGACCTGGCCCGGAGGCTAGACGAGGCCAGCCGCAGCCTGGGGGTGGAGAGGAGTAGGCTGGTCGAGAAGGCCGTGGAAGCCTTGTTAGACGACTATAAACACCTGCTCTCCCGGCACAGCTGCAGCGGTATAATAATAGTGTCCTGCCACACGGGGGGAGAGGCTGAGATAGCCGGGGCCGTCGAAAAGTTCAGGGACATAGTGGCGGCGCGGCTACACAGCCACACCAGAAGTAGTTGTATAGAGGCTATAATAGTGGAGGGCGACAGCGCGAGGATAGCCATGCTACATAGAAAGCTGGAGAGCCTAGGGTGTGGGGCCAGATACATATCGATCCCGAAACACCGCTAGCCAGGCCGCCGACCCCTGGGATGCCGCGTTCATCGTGTCCGGGGCCTCACACTATAGTCTAGCCGCCGACCCCACGGCGCATCCAGCCCCTACCAACTATTAATGCTAGGGTTAAGAGAGCCGCTAGAGCTAGAGCACCGGGGACAAGCAGAGATCGCACGCCCCGGTCACCTCCTCCGGCTTCCAACCTGGAGGTATAATCCATGGTCAGTTTGTAGAGGTAGTACGGGTCGCTGTTGACTGCGGTAGCGTCGACATGAGGCTCTACCATAGACCGTTCATGATACTCGTTCCAGCTGTAAACTGCGACTAGACGAACTTTATCCAGGTTGTTAAGAACCCACTCCCACTGTGTAGCGTAGGCTTGTAGGGAGTAGTCCGGGTCTATAAGCCTCTCCCCACACCCCGTCCTAACACCCGCCTCGCAGAATACCCGGTCGTCGAAGCGGGGGGTTATGGCTACATAGCCGTCGCTCCTGACTTTTAACTCAACATCCTTCTCCGACACCCATGGGGATAGATAGTCTGGCCAGAGATCCCAGTCCTGGTAGCCCGCCCTGTCTATGTCGTTGCCTACTATGCGAATCGTGAACCGTGGATCGAGCGGTCTGTAGCTCATCCCTATCGGGTTGAAGGCTAGAACGAGCGGCCGGCCCTCCCAGGCTAGGTAGCTCTCAGGATACTTCTCGACAAAGTTCTCGTAAATGTAGTCGAGCGTCTCCCTCCACCAAACCTCCCCGTAGAGGCCTGGATCGCCTCCCAGGTACGGCTCAACCAGGATGGCAGCCTTCAGCCCGTGATCCCCAAGCCTCTGGAACAATAGCCTAGCAGCATAGTCCTCAAAGCTCCCAGGACCCCACCATGAGACTAGGAGGCAGTCGATACCCGCTTCCCCCATGAGCCCGAGCTGCCAGTCAATAACCATGGGGTCCCTACTGTCGTAGTATCCAGGCAACGGCACGTCAACAACCGGAGTCTGAGGAGAGTCCCCCCAGTGCCTACTATCGCCAGAGTACCACGGGTAGAAGTAGAAGCACACTAGCCTTGAATCACCGCCAGCATGCCCAGCCAGCAGAGAGAAGAAGAGAGAGATTATGATGATAACATAGAATCTTACACCCGCCACCAACCCAACTCCCTTTACCGACTAACACACATACACTAGGCAAATCTATTTAATCTAGGCCAGCATCCCCATTCGATAAGCCAATTTTTATTGATAGATACTGATAGATACTTGCCCTGAGATCGTATATAACGCTAACTGGAGCCACCATATCCCTAAAGCTGTCAGAGCGCGTCAACCAACCAGCCCACATTAGAACTTAAAGCCCGTATGGAAAGCCTCCCCGGCATATGACACACCAGGAATTCCCGGGGACCGCCTCACTGTGGAGATGCTATACATGGGCATAGCATATGAATGGGTGGAGACCAGGATAGAGAGCCCTATGGTGCGGGGGGTGGGATTTGAACCCACGCAGGCCTACGCCATCGGGTCCTAAGCCCGACCCCTTTGGCCAGGCTCGGGCACCCCCGCACCGTGTAGTGATTAGGTTTGGCTTTTAGGGTTAAAACGGTTTAACACTTATGAATAAACCAGCGGGCTGGCTGTGACTGGGCTCTGCATTCCCGAGGCCCTGCTGCCAGTGAGGAATAACGGGTCTGAGGAGCCGTCAACCGGATTCTTCCTAGAGCTTATGACCACCCCTCTGGACAGCCCCCTCCCGCTCTCCAGTCTAAGGCTTTAAGGGGTTGGCTGGATATTGTTTTGGGGGCGTGCATGGGGTTATGGTAGCGGGAGTGTTGAGGTCCTTAGTAGAGGGTCTGTAGGGTGGCGTGGGGTTGGCTTCTGTAGTCTGCGATGCCTGCGGTGTTAGGAGGGCTGTGGTGCTGCAGCGCCACACTGGGAGGAGGCTCTGCAGGGAGTGCTTCAGGGAGGATATTGTTAGGAGGGTTAGGAGGGAGGTTGAGAGGTGGGGTATGATAGGTCCTGGGGAGACTGTGCTCCTGGGGCTGAGCGGGGGTAAGGACAGCTACGTGCTGCTCGACGCCCTCTCAGAGATAGTGGGGCCCTCTAGGCTTGTGGCTGTCTCCATAGTGGAGGGTATACCTGGCTATAACAGGGAGGGTGACGTGGATGAGATTAGGAGGGTGGCCGCGGCTAGGGGTGTCGACGTGATAGTCACCAGCATAAGGGAGTACGTTGGCGCCAGCCTCTACGAGGTGTACGCCAGGGCCCGCTCCCGGGGAGCGGCCCACGCCGCCTGCACGTACTGCGGTATAAGCAGGAGGAGGATACTAGCCCTCTACGCTCGCCTCTACGGAGCCCATAAGGTGGCTACAGCTCACAACCTCGACGACGAGGCTCAGACGGCTATAGTGAACTTCCTCCGGGGCGACTGGGTCGGCATGCTGAAAACCCACCCGCTATACAGGAGTGGAGGGGAGGACCTGGTGCCGAGGATAAAGCCGCTCAGGAAGGTGTACGAGTGGGAGACGGCAAGCTACGTTGTCATCCACCGCTACCCGGTGCAGGAGGCAGAGTGCCCCTTCATAAACATGAACCCCACCCTAAGGGCCAGGGTGAGGGCCGCCCTGAGGGTTCTGGAGGAGGAGAGGCCGGGCACCCTGCTCAGGATGATGGAGAGGCTCGACGTGACGCTGGAACAGCTAGCCCAGGCCATGAAGCCCTCATCCCTCGGGAGGTGCGAGAGGTGCGGGGAGCCGACCAGCCCGAAGAGGAGGCTCTGCAAACTCTGCGAGCTCCTAGAGGAGGCGGGGTTCTATGAGCCGATATACGCCATAGCAGGCGGAGGCAAGAGATTAAGGCTCCAGAGCCCCACCGCTAGGCCTGGGTGACTAAGTAATGGCCAGGCCCAGGGTAAGCCTGCCAGAGGGTGTGGAGCCGCCTAAGGCTATAGTCAAGAAGCCGAGGCTCGTGAAGCACGGCCCCATAGACCCCGGTGTCAGGAAGGGCAGGGGCTTCAGCCTCGGCGAGCTCGCGGAGGCGGGGCTAGACGCTAAAAAGGCTATGAGACTGGGCCTCCACGTTGACAAGAGGAGGAAGACTGTCCACCCGTGGAACGTGGAGGCCCTCAAGAACTATCTAGAGAGGCTTAGGGAGGCGGGGGTAGAGGTCTAGGACCCTTCTGGAGGCTCGCCCAGCCTCCTACCACTTCGCCCTCCCCATTAAACTGTCCACATCCACCCTAGACCTCCCCACCTCCAGAACAGCTATATCCCCCTCAGCCCTTGTGTACACGCTCACCCACGGCTCCCTGTACGAGGCCCTTGTAACCACGCCAACATAGGTCCCGCTGCCCGTGTGCACGGCGGCTATGAGCCCCTTCTCCCAGCCCTCCCTCAGAACCCGCAGACCCGGGCTGGCGCCGGGCCTCCCTCCCCTCCTAGCCACGACCACTATATCCCCGTCAACCTTCTCCCCGTAGATGGCGGTGGGGTGTAGAGTTCTAAGTGTGTCGGGCGGGAGGGGCTCGCCCCTGAATATGGGGGCTCCAACTATCTCGGCCTCCCCAGGCCTGACTCGCCTCTCCCTACCGCCCGAGGTCCTCAGGGCGATGAGCCTCTCCCTATGGAGCGCCCTCTCACCCCGGGTTTTACCTCCCTGGCTGGCCAGCCTCTCCACCGCCACCGCGTCTAGCCCCCAAACTCTCTCGAGCAGCCTGGCGCTCCGGGGTGGTAGGCCTACCGCCAGGACTAGCTTGGCTCTAGATGCTATGGCCAGGGCCGCCTTTGACTCGAGCCCCTCCCAGAGGGATATCCAGCCGTCCGTGTCGATGACCACCTGGCCTGCCATCGACGCCAGTCTCGAGGCACAGGCTAGGTAGCGGGACTCAACACCCCGGGGTGTGAAGCTCCCTACGAAGCAGGGTTCCACGCTCGAGAACGAGTCGTCTAGACCGGGGATGACTATGCTCCGCGGGGAAGCGAGGGCCACAAACCCGGGGGCGTAGACCTCGTTCTGGCCTATATCCGTCGAGAGCAGCCTGTAGCCCCCTCCACTCTTGTTAACTATCCAGGCGGCCAGCGTGCTCTTGCCCGAGTCGCTCGGCCCCACAATAGCAACGCGCCCCAGCGGCAGAGCTTCTCTGGCTATAGAGTCGAACCTCTCGTACGAAGCATCAGCACCCGCTGTGGAGACGGCGCCGGAGAGTAGAGCCCTCCCCTCTACCCTGGCCAGCACCGCCCTACCCGCCGGGACCACCAGCCCAGACCCCTCATCCACTCTCCCCCCCAAAACCTCGGCGGCCCCTTCAACAACCTCTATCCTCCCCGGGCCCCGGATCAGCGCCGAGCCGCCGGCAACCTCCACAGGCAAAGCTTTATACCCCCTGTGGTTAGATATGTGAAGCGGGCCGCGGTAGTATAGCCTGGACTAGTATGCGGGCCTGTCAAGGGCCCGCCTCCGCCCCTCTTCCTCCGGCACGCGCCTTAGAGGATAAACGGGTGGGCAAACGTTTTTAACCCCGACGAAATTTATACTCTTCCCGGGGCGGAGGCGGGCCTGCGGAGAGCCCGTGACCCGGGTTCAAATCCCGGCCGCGGCGCCAATAATCCTCGCGGGCTCCCGCCTCGAAACTCTCCAAAACCAGTTAAGCCTCAACCGGCTCTAGACCGAGGACTAGACTATAGTTGGCCTGGCGTGGGGGGATGGGCTTTGGCGGGGCCTGTTGAGGCTGTGAGGCGGCTGCTGGGAAAGTGGCTTGAGGGTAGGAGGAGGGGCTATGTGCTAACGCTAGTAGCCCTTAGAAGGCTCGAGGAGAGGGGTGAGGAGGCTACAGTAGAGAGGATTAGGGAGGAGGGGCTTAGGATACTTGAGAGGACTGGAGACAGGGTGGACTGGGGGGTCACTAGGGAGGAGTATACTGTGGGCATGGTCTCCAGCATACTCAGAGAGCTGGCGGAGAGCGGTGTTGTCGACGTTGTCGACGGCGGGAGAAGCGCCAGCAGGTATAGGATCTCAAAGGATGCGGAGGAGGAGTTCCTCTCAAGCTTCGGCCATCTCCTGCAGCTCGCGAGGATGCCTAAATAACATTAGAGCTGGCAGGGGCGCCGGAGGCTTAGAAGGCCGATGAAGGCTGTAAGAGGGCGGGCCGCCAGACTATCCCTCGCCCTCCTCCTCTTCTGGGCCGGCTACTCGATCTACTACACTATAACTCGGCGCGCCGTGGAGGAGGGGGCTGGCGGCGGCTCCTACTTCCTCGGCGTCCTCATGTCTGGGGCTGAGGAAGCGCCTCTAGCGGCGTCAATAGTCCTAGGCTACCTGGCGGACAGGACCGGCTACCGCATACCACTAGCCCTAGGCCTCCTGGAGGCGGGTATAGTGGCGTCAATGGCCTTCTCACCTATAGAGGCCTACCCCCTCCTGGCCGGGGCTGCATCCCTGGTCTACGCCCTCTCATATTCCGCCCTGATGGGCCTCGTCCTCGGGGAGAGCGGGGGAAGCGGCTTTAGGTACAGCGTCATAGCCGCCTTCGGCAGCCTGGGCTGGGCTCTAGGGGGCTTCGCCGGCGGGGCCGTCTACTCCCGCCTCGGAACCCTTGGGCTGGCGGTGGCTGCAGCCCTTATGGCCCTCTCATATACCGTAGCCCTCTCAGCCTCGCCCTCCCGCGGCGGAGCGGCTCCCGGGGTTAGGGATACTGTAGCTGCGCTGAGAGGAGTTGCAAGCATCTTCGCAAGCCTTTCAACAGGCTGGGCGGCCCTCGGCTTCTTCTTCGGGGCGGCCAGCATAAGGCTGAGCGAGGCGCTTGAGAGCCCTGTCGCCTATGGCCTTGTTCTAACCACTCTGCCAGCGCTACTAGGCTTCCTGGCCAGGCCTGCTGCGGGCAGGCTGGTAGACAGGGTTGGGGCCGTCGCCGTCCTCGCCCTGACTAACTCTGCATACTCTATCCTCGCCCTCGCTTTCGGGATCTCAACCAGCCCGGTGCTGCTGGCTCTGGCGTGGAGCCTGCCGCTATACCCCTTCAGGGACGCTGCTGCAGCCGTGGCTGTGAGCAGCAGGCTGGAGAGGAGGCTGCAGGCTACGGCGGCCGGGCTTCTATCCGCCAGCGAGAGCGTGGGGGGTGCTGCAACCCTGGCTATAGCCCTTCTCATCGACGGGAGGTTTGGGGAGATGATGCTGGCCTCGATAGCCCTCATGCTAGCCTCAACACTGCTCCTGGCGCTAGACTCTCCTAGGGCTCCACACCGAGGGCCCTGTCCCCCGCGTCGCCAAGCCCCGGGACTATGAAGTAGTTGTCGTCCAGCTCAGGGTCTAGGGCGAGCGTGTATATGGGCGTGTCGCCGTAGAGGGATGATATGTACTCTACGCCCTGCCTAGACGCTATTATAGAGCCTATGATAACCTTTACAGCACCCCTGTCCCGGGCCAGCCGTACAGCCTCGGCCACAGTCTTCCCGGTGGCCAGCATCGGGTCGAGTATCACCGCCGGCCCGTCGAACCTGCGGGGCAGCCTAGAGTAGTAGACCTCTATCTTGAGCCTCCCAGGCTCTTCAACCCTCCTGGCGGCTACTAGGGCTATCCTAGCCTCCGGTATCATAGAGGCGAAACCTTCAACCATGGGCAGGCTGGCGCCGAGGATGCCCACCACGTATACAGGCCCAGCCGGGGCAAGCTCCCTTGCCTTAGCGCCGAGAGGCGTCTCCACCTCCTCCTCCACCCAGCCGAGCTCCCCGGCTATGTAGACGGCAAGTATTGAGCCGGCGATTCTGACGTAACTCCTGAACTCCGGAAACCCGGTAGACCTATCCCTGAGAACCCTTAGGACGTAGCGTGCCAGGGGCGTCTCGCCGCCGAGAACCCTTACGGCCGCCACTACAGCAACCTCTAGGTAGTGGTTGAGCCTCCGGAGTTTAAGAGGGTTAAACTCCAGGATGGCCTCCTGGGTGCCGGGGGGTCTTGGATAGCAGGGTTCTAGATTCAGCCTTGAAAGCCCTATCCCGCTACCCGCTCTGCGACCGCTGCCTGGGTAGGCTGTTCGCTAGGCTGGGGAGAGGCTGGAGCAACAGGGAGCGGGGTGAGGCTGTCAAGAGAGTTCTGGTTATGGAGCTTCACAGGATGGCCCTCGAGGGTGAGGAGGGGGCTCTGGAGAAGCTAGTCTCTATAGCGCCCAACGTAGGGGAAGTGGCGAGGGGGGTCGTCGAGAGCCTATCCCCCGGGTCCTACAGGGAGGGCGGCCCCTGCGCAGTCTGCGGGGGGCTGCTCGAGAATGCGATCGCCTCCGCCGTGGAAGAGGGCTACAGGCTGCTCAAGGCTTATGACGTGGAGAGGTTTGTCGTCGGCGTAAGGCTCGGGGGGGATGTGGCTAGGGCTGAGGAGGAGGTTAAGCGTGTAGCAGGAGCCGGGTACGGGGAGTCTATAAAGGCTGAGATCAGGAGGGAGGTTGGAAAGCTCCTGCTAGGCCGGGGGGGTGTTAAGGTGGATTTTGACAACCCGGAGGCGACGCTCCTGGTGGAGTTTCCGGGGGGCGGGGTTGAGATACAGGTGAACAGCCTTCTATACAGGGGTAGGTATTGGAAGCTGGGCAGGAACATAAGCCAGGCCTACTGGCCCACCCCAGAGGGGCCTAGGTACTTCAGCGTCGAGCAGGCCCTATGGCCCATGCTCAAGCTGACCGGGGGGGAGAGGCTTGTTGTCCATGCGGCTGGAAGGGAGGATGTGGATGCGAGGATGCTGGGCAGCGGGAGGCCAATGATAGTCGAGGTGAAGAGCCCCCGGCGTAGGAGGATACCTCTAGAGAAGCTGGAGGAGGCGGCGAACAAGGGGGGCAGGGGTGTTGTTAGGTTTAGGTTCGAATCTGCGGCCAGGCGGGCCGAGGTCGCCCTTTACAAGGAAGAGGCTGCCAGGGTCAGGAAGGTCTACCGAGCCCTCGTCGCCGTGGAGGGGGGTTTGGGGGTGGGCGATGTGGACAGGCTGAGGAGGGCTCTCGAGGGGGCGGTTATAATGCAGAGGACGCCGTCTAGAGTCCTCCACAGGAGGCCAGACATACTGAGGAGGCGGAGGCTCTACAGCCTGGACTGCAGCCCCCTCGAGGAGGGGGTGCTTATGGAGTGCGTCATAGAGGCGGAGGGGGGCCTCTATATCAAGGAGCTTGTAAGCGGGGACAGAGGCAGGACCAGGCCCAGCTTCGCCGAGGTCCTAGGCAGGGAGGCGCTGTGCATAGAGCTCGACGTTGTGTGGGTGGAGCACGAGGCCCCCGGCGCGCCGGGCTAAAGCTAAATTAAGCCGCGCTGAGCAAAATACCGGGGGGAGCGCAGGTTGGTCAAGGCGCCCAGAGGATATAGGAACAGGACTAGGAAGCTGCTGAGGAAGCCCGTGAGGGAGAAGGGTAGCGTACCAAGGCTCAGCACCTACCTGAGGGAGTATGAAGCTGGCGATAAGGTGGCTATAGTCATAAACCCCTCCTTCCCCGACTGGGGTATGCCCCATAGGAGGTTCCACGGCCTCACAGGGACAATCATCGGCAGGAGGGGCGAAGCATACGAGGTGGAGGTCTACCTGGGCAGGAAGAGGAAGACGATATTCGTACCCCCCGTCCACCTAAAGCCCCTAACCACGGCGGCTGAGAAGGGCAGCGGCTAGGCTGGCCGGGCCCGCCCCGGGGTAACGCTGTGGGGGTGTAGCCGTTGGAGAGGAGGATTCTAGAGTCTAAAGCCGTCCCCTATCAGGTTGCCAAGAAGTATATGTACGAGAGGGTTAAGGAGGGAGATATAATATCCATACAGGAGTCCACCTGGGAGTACTTCAGGAGGGTGGTCCTCTGGGACGATCCAGAGGCTGCCATCGAACTAGTCGAGGAGATCGTGAGGGAGGGTGTAAGCCGGGAGGCCGCCGCGAACATAGCGAGCATCTGCCCCAGGACCGAGGGCGAGCTGAGGAGCATTCTCGAGATGGACAGGAGTATAACCTCGGTCCACGAGATGGCGAGCAAGCTATACCCCATAGTCTCCAAGTATTGCAGGGGGTAGCCTCCGCCCCCTCTTTAGCCAGGGATTAACAGTTTAATCTCCGCGTCTCAACCATATTATGTTGATAGCGGCTGTATGGAGAGTGTTGAGAAGTGTCTAGACAGCCCCGCCCCCGCGACAGGAAGCCGTCCCTCCAGGGGAGGCCGCAGCCACATATAGCCGCCCTGGAGGTCGAGGCTATAGTTCTCGACTACATACCGGAGGGCAATCCGAGGGACCCCCATAGGGAGCATCGCAGCAAGCCCGTTGTCCAGGGGCTGGGCGTTAGGAGGCTGCACCTCGTAGACGGCGTCCCTCTCCACGAGGTGGATATACTGGAGCGTGTCACCCTGGCGCGGGAGGTGGTGTACAACGTCCCCATAATAGCCCGCCTCCCCGGGGGGGTGGAGAGGAGGGTGAAGAGCGTTAGCGTCGCGGTTACATGCCTCCCGGGCCAGGCGCGGGAGGGCGGGGTTAGGGAGATATACTGCTACCCACTCTCCTACGCGGACCAGGCGACGCTGGAGGCGCTGCAGCAGCTGCTGGGTGAGGGGGATGAGAGGCACAGGTATATACTGGTCGACTCGCCGGACAAGCTGTCGGAGGTGGCCAGGGGCCACGGGCTCTCGGGGAAGATTGTGAGCACGCCCAGGGACCCCATATCCTACCAGGACCTCACCGACGTGGCCAGGGCTACCCTTCCGGACGCTGTTAGGAAGCTCGTCAGGGAGAGGGAGGAGTTTTTCGTGGAGTTCTTCAACGTGGCCGAGCCTATAAACATCAGGATACACGCGCTCGAAGCCCTCAAGGGGGTGGGCAAGAAGATGGCCAGGCACCTCCTACTCGAGAGGGAGAGGAGGAGGTTCACGAGTTTTGAGGAGGTTAAGAAGATTCTCAAGATAGACCCTGCGGAGGCTCTCGCCGAGAAGATATTGGAGGAGATAGAGTGTAGGGACACCGTCAAGTACTACTTCTTCGTGGAGCCCTGCGACCCCTCCAAGCCCTACCTAGGCTATACTGAGAGGATGTGGAAGTCCTATGCAGCCAGGGTTAGGGCGAGGAGGGAGGCGGCGGGCGGAGAGTCTGGTTCGTAGGGTCCTAGGGCTCGCCGGCCTCAGGCCCAGCGACAGGCTGGGCCAGCACTTCATAATAGACGATAGGGCGGTGGGCGAGTTCCTAAAGCCTATAACGCGGGCCGCGGAGGGAGGCCTCCGGGAAGCCCTTGAGATAGGGCCGGGGGCGGGCTCTATAACCCTGCCAGCGGCCGGCGTCCTCGACAGGATAGTCGCGGTGGAGCTGGACCGCAGGCTAGCCTCAGCCCTCTCCACCCTGGCACCCCCCTCCGTGGCTGTTGTTGTGGGCGACGGGTTGAAGTATGCGGCCGTATCGAGGGCGCCGCTGGTCTACTCCAACACGCCCTTCAACCTCTCCCCCGCTATAGTGGAGGCCCTGGCCTCCAACAACAGGGTGTCGGCGGCCGTTCTGGGCGTCCAGTACGAGGTGGCGAGGAGGATGGTGGCCAGGCCGGGTAGCAGGGACTACAGCAGGCTCTCAGTGCTAGTCTCCCTAGTGTTCGAGGCGGAGTTGACGGGGGTTGTCAAGCCTCAGGCCTACTACCCCAGGCCCCAGGTCCTCACCGCCGTGGTGGTCGTCAGGAGGCTTAGGAGGTGGAGGAGCCTCTACTCCGTGGCGATGGAGCTGGCGGGCTGCGCGTTCACCCAGAGAAACAAGAAGGCCTCTAAGGTGCTGAGAAGATGCTTGGAGGCGGCGGGGTGCACCCCGCCCCGGTGGCTCGAGACGCTGGGTGACGCTAGGGTATGGATGCTGGAGCCCTGGGATTTCGTGAGGCTTGCGGAGGCCTGCAGAGGGTAGAGGTGTCCTGGAGCGGCGGCTCGATGAGGGTCTACATAAACAGGTGCACCTACCCGCCCTCCGACGACACGGTGCTGGCGCTGGAGGCTATGGAGGCCTTGAGGAGGGAGGGGAGAGTCTATAGGAGCGCGCTAGACCTCGGCACGGGCAGCGGAGCCCTAGCCCTCGCAGCCCTCAGAGTGCTAGGGGCGTGGAGGGTTGTGGCGGTAGACGCCTATCCCTGCCCCGCCCTAGCTGCGAGGGCCACGCTACCCCCCCAGGCTCTAGTGGCCCTCTGCCCCTACGCCTCCTGCGTCAGCGGCGGCTTCGACATAGCCCTGGTGAACCCGCCGTACCTACCCGAGAAGCCGCCTCTCCCCGGTGGACAAGGGTGCAGCCCCACACTGGCGGAGGCCTGGGCTGGCGAGGGTGTTATGAGGGGGATGCTGGAGGCCGCTGGGAGGCTGGCAAGGGAGGTCCTCGCCGTCTACTCCAGCCTCTCAGGCGTCACACCCCAGGAGGTCCTGGGTGCCATGGGCTTCGCCTCCAGGGTGCTCGCCTCAGAGAGGTTCTTCATGGAGAGGCTTGAGGTGGTGCACGCTTGGAGAGGTTGAGGATAGTCCTCGTTGAGACTGAGGGCGCGGTTAACCTGGGGTTCGTGGCTAGGCTGGCCGAGAACTTCGAGGCCGACGAGCTCTACCTCGTCTCCCCCCGGGCTAGCCTGGAGGAGGCGAGGAGGTATGCGGCCAGGGCTGCCTGGAGGCTTGACGCTGCAGTGGTTGTCGGCAGCCTGGAGGAGGCTCTCAAGGGGGTCTCAGCCAGCCTGTGCACCAGCTCGCACACGAGCGAGAGGGACGCCCTCAGGGCCCCGCTAGCCCCCTGGGAGGCTGCTGAGGTCCTAGCAGCCACCCCAGGCACCGTGGCCCTCGTTTTCGGCAGGGAGAGCGTGGGCCTGACCCGCGGCGAGATAGCTCTCTGCAGCCTCTACTCCTCCATCCCCGCTAGCCCCAGATATCCCTCCCTCAACCTCTCGAACGCGGCCGCGATATACCTGTACGAGGTTTACAGGGCTAGGAGGGCTGGGGCTGTTGCAAGGGGTGCGGTTGACGAGAGGCTTCTAGCGCTGCTCAGGGCCTACGCCTCCGCGCTGGCCTCGAGGCTCGTGCATAGGGAGAGGGCGTCGGAGGTGGCGGTCTCCCTTGTCAGGATGGCGTCCAAGAGCGTTATGGCGCGGAGGGAGGTTGAAAACCTGATATATCTCCTCTCCAAGGCGTGTAGGGCTGTGGAGGGGTGTATGGATGAGGTTCCTCGCTACCTGCAACCCGGGGACTGAGGATGTTGTGGCCAGGGAGATAGTGGAGGAGGTTGAGTCGGCGGAGGTGGAGGAGGTCGGCGAGTATAGGGGGAGGATAGTCTTCAGCACCTCGGGGGAGCCCTGGCTGGTATTGGAGCAGCTATACGGTCTGAGGAGCATCCACTCAGCCTCCCTCCTCCTGGCCGAGTCGGAGGTGCCCACGGGTAGGGAGGGGCTCCGGGAAATCTGGAGGGCCGCATACAGCAGCGGCGCCCACCTCCACATACCCCCGGGGGCTACATTCGCGGTTAGGGGGGAGAGGATTGGGGAGGGCCACGGCTACACGAGCGTGGAGATAGCCTCAACCGTGGGCGACGCCGTCCAGAGGGCGGCTGAGGAGGAGCTGGGGTGGAGGCCTCTGGTTAGGCTTAACAGCCCCCAGGTGGTGATACACGCCGAGGTCGACGTCTCCACTTTCAGGCTCGGCGTCCTCGTCACGGGGGAGAGGAGCAGGCACAGGAGGAGGTACAGGGTCTACGACCACCCGGCCGCCCTGAAGGCCAGCCTCGCGTACGTTATGCTCAGGCTTGCCGGGGCTAGGGATGGAGAAGTTATACTCGACCCCATGTGCGGGGGCGGCACGGTGGCGGTGGAGGCCGCCCTCCTCTTCGAGGACTCCAAGGTGTACTGTGTAGACCTTAACCCCCGCCACACCTGGGGAGCCCGGCTCAACGCCGAGACGGCTAGGGTAGGCGGGAGGGTTGAAGTCTACACATGGGACGCGCGGCGGGTGCACGAGATACTTGGGGAGGAGAGCGTCGACAGGATAGTGAGCAACCCGCCCTACGGTATAAGGCTCGGGGACCCTGTTGACGTCAGGGTACTCTACAGGGAGTTCATGCCCTCGGCGGCCAGGGTTCTCAGGAGGGGTGGGAGGGCGGCTATAATAACGGCTGAGACAAAAGCCCTCTCCACAGCGGCGAGGGCCTCGGGGATGAGGATAGTTGGGGTGAGGAGGGTGAGGCACGGGGACCTCTGGGTCGACATCGTCGTCATGGAAAAACCATGAGTCTTGGAAGGCTCAGAGACCCTAACCTGGCCACCCTGGATGCGGGTAGACGGGGGTTGCATACGCCTGGCCCACGGGCCAGACGGTAAATCTCCTCCCGTTTATCCACTGGCCCACGAGGACCTCCCTCTCATTCTGGAGCCCCGTCTGGGGGTCTAGGTCGAAGGGGCCTGCGAACGTCATTATCTTTATGTTCTTCAGGGACTCGTAGATGGCGTCTGGATCTAGGCTGCCAGCGTCTTCTGCAGCCTTAGCCACTGCAAGCACTGCCAGCGCTGCCATGGCGGCATGGTAGCCTGGCTCTGATACTGGGTGTCCTAGGCTCTCCATCGCCTCCCTGAAGAGACTATAGAACTCCTCCCTGCTCGGGCCGAACCATTCGTAGCCTTCTGCGGCGGTGTAGGGTTTCGAGGCGAGCTCCCAGAGCGTGGGGTAGAGTATGGCTTGGGATAGGGCGCCTAGCTCGTCGTAGAACTCGGGTACCGAGGGGGCTACAGCCATTGCTATGAACTTCGCCTCCACTCCATAGCTGCTCATAGCCCTTACTAGCTCTACTCCATCCCTGAATCCGCCTATGGCTATTATCACATCTGGATTAGAAGCCTGCAGCCTGAGGGCGAGGGCGCCCAGGTCCTCCTCACTAGCCTGGGGTGGGTATGCCGAGTAGAGCACTACCACAAAACCCTGCTCGACTGCCCTGTTTCTCGTGGCCTCAGCCACTGCAGCCGCGAACTCGGTGTCCTGATAAACTATAGCCAGGTTCCTCGACTGAATGTCGAGTATGCTCACCATCTCCAGGACAGGGGTAAAGTATTCTTCCGCGGGAGCCCCCACAAGCAGTGTCTTACCCTCAGGATTCGCCACGCCGGCTGGGGCATCGCCATAGACTACGGAGACCACCCCGTACTCCCTGGCAGCCTCCACAGCATCAACCAGGATGCCCGGATCGCATGGTGCAAGCATGATCCCTACACCCCTTTGCCTCGCCATGTACTCGATTAGCCTCACAGCGTTGGCCGGATCCCCCTTGTCGTCCTCCTGGAGCAGTTTTACGGTGACTTTTGACCCTCCTACATTGACGCCGCCATTGCTATTCAGCCACTCCACAGCAGCCATGGCGCCCGCCAGAGCCTGCTCGCAAGTCTCTACCGATGTTCCACTGGATAGTGAGAAAACGCCGCCGATCAAAAGTTCCTCAGGCTCCCCGCCGCCCAGCCCCGTTATAAGAAGGGCGGCTGCCCCTAGTACCAGTAGTGCCGCCGCGCCAGCCACGACTGCTAGAGTCCGCGAGACCGGTAGCCTAGCAGGGGCTGCCAAGCCGGTGCACCCTTAAAAATATGGTTAGTCTCCAGATTAAAGGGTTGGTGATAAGGCCTGGGCCGGCTAGAGTGCCTCCTGTCAATGCTAGAGAGGGTTAAGCCGGGGAGAGGGCCCGAGTGGGGTGGAGGGGGGATATACTCCCTGAGGCTCCACAGGGGGAGCCTCTTCTACACTCTAGCCTTCGAAGCCGTCTCCACCCTCCTCAGGGGCGACTGCAGCTGGGACTCCTACGACTACAGCCTGGTAGGGCCTCCCCCCAGGAGCGGGGGCGACACTTACAACGCGGTGGAGGCAGTCGACGGCAAGATCTACTTCGGCGGCTGGGCCCACGCCCCCGCGGTTCTCGAGAGGAAGGGCCGGGGGAGGCTGGCTGAGGTCCTCTTCACGAACAAGTACAGCATACTCCACGAGATGGATGTTGACACGGGTGAGGTGAAGCTCCTGTGGAAGGAGGGGGCGGGGGATAGGAGGCTCTGGGCCTGCGAGGTGTCCGAGGTCCTCTACAACCCGCTCCGCGACACCCTACTGCTCGCCCGGGGCGACGGCCATATAAACTGTGGGGTGTTCGAGGCGGGGAGGCGTGGGGGTGTGAGGAAGCTCTCCCCAACCCCGGTCTTGAAGGGGGAGGTTTTCATGGATATGGCCTGCTTCTCGATACACCACGGCTGGGGCGGCAACCCGGGTCTCACGTGCGTCGACCTAGAGAGCGGCGAGACCGTCTACACCGGGGAGGCGGTCCCGGAGGAGGCGGGGCTGGACGGAGGAGGTCTCGACCATTATAGGGAGGGGGCTGTGTTCCAGCTCCACACGAGGGTTTACGTGGCCCACAAGGGAGGCTTTACAGTGTTCGACCCGGAGGGCGGCGGGGAGCCCCGGTTCTACAGGGTTCTAGACTTCGGGGACAACCCCTACAGCCCCACAAGGACTAACGCACTCTACCTCGGCGGAGGGGTTCTCGTGCCTTTCAACACGCCCACGGCGGCGACAGTCAGGGGTACAGACGAGCTGCACAGCAGTGTGCAGAGGTCCTCGAGGCGCTCCCCCGCGCCCACACTACTGGTCTACGTGACCCCCAGTGACATGCGGATTGTGGGGAGCCTCGGGGCTAGGGTCACCTCTATGGAGGCTCTGGGGGACAAGGTGCTCCTAGCCTGGTCGACGCAGCCCAACTTCGAGAGGTATGACGCCACAGCGGCGGACGCCTCTGTACGGGGGGTCGCCGTGCTCAGCCAAGACGCCCTCCTGGCTGGCAGGCCGCCGCCGCTCAGCATAAGAGTTGACCCGGGCTGGGTGGGTGATAGGGTCTTCGGGGGGATACCGCTCTACGGCTACAGGGAGCTCCATGTCGACCCGCGGGGGGGTAGTGTAGCTCTCGAGGCCTACGAGGTCTCCGACGAGGCCCCCGTGAAGTACGGACGCGAGGTCGTCGAGGGCGGGGGGTGGGTGGACGCCTCGAACCTCACTGACAGCCTGGTTGTGATGAGGATTGTGAAGCCGCCCCGCGAGGGCATGGTTAGGGTGAGGGCCCTCTAGCACTCCTCCAGCAGCCTGTAGAGCAGGCTGTACCTCGGTCTCCCCCGCCCCCTAGGCCCCGCCCCCCGGGCTACCTCCAGGAGGGCCGAAGCTAGCCTGGCCGCCGCCTCCCTGGTGTGGGGGCTTGAAAGTATCTCCCCCCTCAGCTCAGGGGTGTCGGAGAGGACGGACTCGGCAAGCATGCTCAAGACCCTGTAGGTTGTTGAGGGTAGGGGCGAGTCAAGGGCTAGCCCCTCACCCTTGAGGGCGGCGTGCAGCGCCTCGGCCAGGGCGTAGACCAGGCCTATAGAGTAGCCCGCCAGCCTGTCGTGCTCCTCCCAGCTGCCGATCCTTACGGTGTTGAAGCCCATCTCCCTGTAGAGCCTCTCAGCCTCCTCGACGCCCTCCCGCCCGGGGAAGGGCATGACTGCCACGTAGTGCTTCTCAGGCCTCGACATCCTCCCCCCGAATAGGGGGTGGGTGAGCGCTGCAAGCGCCCCCGGAGGCATACCTCTAGCCCCGGCCACCACATCCCTCTTGAACGTGGCCGTGTCCACCACTAGCGTGCCCGGGCGCGAGGACTCCGCGGCCTCCACCATAACCCTCCCGGCGGTGGGGCCCGGGACGGCGACAACTATGGCCTCGCTCTCCGCGGCCAGGCCCTCCATGCTGCCGAAGCTCAGACCACCGTAGTGTGAGGCCGCCTCCACGGCCTTACCACCGTCTATGTCGTAGAAGCAGACCCTCCACCCACGGGCCGCCGCAGCCCTTGCTAGGGCCCTTGCAACGCTCCCCGCGCCCACGAACCCGATTCCACACAGCGCCAACCCCGCTAACCCCCCCTCGCCTGCTCTCTGAGACACTCCTCTATAACCATCCTGTATAGGGGTCTCCACCTGTGGGGCAACCTAGCCAGGACCTCGGCCTCCCTGGCCTCGTCCCTCAGCCCCATGCCAGCCCTCCTCTTCTCCTCACCCACCCTCCTGCACAGCTCCAGCCTCTCCTCCAGCAGCTCGACTATCCTTGAGTCAAGCTCGTCTATCCGCCTCCTCGCCTCGTCAATCCTCCCCACCGGAGACACCCCGCCTCCACGGCCTGAGGTCCTCGACCCAGCCTGGGAGGAGGGCCTCCCGGAGTAGGAGGAGGTCTGCTAGGACTATGGCTGTGACAGCCTCGACCACGGGCGCCGCCCTGGGGCCTATAACCGGGTCGTGCCTCCCCCTGCCCGAGACCAGGGTGTCTTGTAGGCTCCTGAGGTCGACCGTCCTGCGGGGCTTTGGTATGCTCGAGGGTGGTTTGAAGGCGACTCTGAAGACTATGGGCATGCCGTTGGTGAGCCCCCCAACTATACCCCCGCTCCTGTTAGACTCGTGCACTATCCTACCCCCGGCGGCCCTGGGGCTGTCGTGGGCCTCGCTCCCCCTCATCCTGGCGAGGGCGAATCCGTCCCCGAACTCTATAGCCTTCGCCGCGGGTATGGCTATCACGGCCCTCGCGAGGAGGGAGTCGACGCCGCCGAGAGGGGGGTCCCCTAGGCCTGGGGGGACGTTGAAGGCGGCTGCCTCCACAACGCTGCCTAGGCTGTCCCCCTCCCTCCTGGCCTCCTCCACCAGCCTCCTCATCCTCTCCGAGGCCTCGGGGTCTGGGCACTTGAGGGGGTCGCTGTCTATGGCTCTCCTAAACTCCTCACTATCCCTGGGCTCCACCCTGGCCTCCACGCCCCCTATGGACTTGACGTAAGCGTAGACCCTGACCCCGTACTTTGAGAGCACCAGCTTGGCTATCGCCCCCGCGGCTACGAGGGCGGCGGTCCTCCTCCCGCTGAATACGCCGCCGCCCCGGTAGTCTTGGTGGCCCAGGTACCTCTCGTAGGCGACGTAGTCTGCGTGGCCGGGCCTAGGCTTGTACCTGAACTCCTCGTAGAACCCGGGCTTAACGTCCACGTTCCTTATGAACAGCAGTATGGGGGCGCCGGTGGTCCTCCCCCTGAAGACGCCGCTCAGTATCTCAACCCTATCCGCCTCCCTCCTCGGGCTGGCGTAAGGGCCTCCTGGCCTCCTCCTCTCCAGCTCCCTGTTTATATACTCCTCGTCCACCTCGAGCCCCGGAGGGGCCCCTGTGACCAGCGCCCCCACCCCGGGGCCGTGGCTCTCGCCGAATATGGAGACTCTGAACACCTCGCCCAGGCTATCCCTAGACGCCACCCCCATTCACCACCTCAACCCTAGCCCCAATCCCCTCCAGGTCCTCGAGGAAGCTCGGGTACGAGTCTGGGACCCTGGAGAACCCCTCCACCACTACAGGCCTCCTGGCGCCTAGGCCTGCGACGGCCATGGCCATCGCTATCCTATGGTCTCCCCAGGACCTCGCGACCCCGCCCTCCACACCCCCTCCCCTGATCTCTAGGCCACCGCCCACCACCCTGGCCTCCACCCCCAGTCTTGAGAGGTTCCAGGCTATGGCCGAGAGCCTGTCGCTCTCCTTATACCTTAGCCTCTCGAGGCCCCTCAGCCTGCTCACCCCCCGGGCGTAGGCGGCTAGGACTGCGACAACGGGGGCCAGGTCTGGGGAGTCGTCGAGATCTATGTCCACAGGCTCCAGCTGCCCAGGCGACTCCACCTCAACAACCCCGCCCCCAACCCTCACCCTGGCCCCCATGGCCATCAGGACCTCGACTATCCTCCTATCCGGCTGGGGGTCGCCCGGCCTCAGACCACCCACCGCCACTCTACCCGCTATGGCCCCGGCGGCGAGCATGAAGGAGGCGGAGCTGTAGTCGCCGGGGACCTCCGCCTCCACAGGCCTCGGGACCCCCTTCAGCCTGAAGAGCCTGTAGCCCTCCCTCTCCACCCTAACCCCGAATATGGAGAGGCTCTCCAGCGTTATGTCGACATAACCCCTGCTCGATAGCCTCGCCGCGTAGAGCTGGAACTCGCCTAGGAGGGCCCCGGCTATTAGTAGGCTCGTGGCGAACTGGCTGCTCAGAGCCGCGTCAACCTCAACGCTATCCCCCTTTAGGGGGCCCGAGACCTTCACAGGCGGTCTACCACCGGTGTCGCAGACCCGGGCTCCCAAGCTCCTCAGAGCCTGGGAGAGGGGTTTCACCGGCCTCCTGTTCAGGCTCTCGTCCCCGTATAGCAGGGTGGCCTCGCCGCTGTGGGCCGCCACCCCCATAGCTATCCTAATGGTGGTCCCGCTGCCCGCCGCATAAATCACGGCACCCCCCCTCACCTCGCCGCCCTCAACCTCGGCCACACCCCCCTTGACCCGGGTTGAGCCCCCGAGTAGGGAGACCGCGTTCAGAGTCGCTAGGGTGTCGTTGGATATGAGGGGCCTCCTGACCACGCTCCTCCCCCGGGCGAGAAGGGCTAGGAATAGCATCCTGTGGGTGTAGCTTTTAGACGGCGGGGCCTCCACCCTGCCGTCGACGCTGGAGGGGTGGATGACAACCTTGTCTGGAGCCTTCAGCCACACCATTTGAACCTCGCCTCCAACACCCCATAACCCGCGCCTCTGAGGACCTCGGCAGCCTCGCCACGCCTCTCTGCCAGGGCGAAGACCGCAGGCCCCTTCCCGGTTACCCCGGCCGCCGCAGCCCCGGCCTCGTAGAGCCTTGACACCAAGCTGGCGACGCCGAGGGCCATAGCCCCCGCAGCCCCGCTGACTGCCATGGCTGGGAGCCAATCGCCCGCGAGCGCCAGCCTAGCGGCAGCGTCGTAGAGCCTGGAGTGCCTCCTGAATGGGGCGGGGTCTAGAGCTTCAACCGGGTTCTCGCCGCCGGGCACTCCTACGACGGCTGTGAGGCGGCAGCCGCCGCGTGGGAGAAGCCTTAGTATAGCCATCCCCCTGTTGTCTGTGACCACTGGAGCCTCCAGCAGGCTGGCCGCGTGGTCGTCGAGAGCCCCGGTCAGGCTGAGCCCGGCCCCCCTGCTGACCTTGGCTGCGGCCAGGGCCACCCTCCAGGCAGGCGCTCTAACCCCCTTCAGGGCCAGCGCCGCCTCGACCAGCGACGCCAGGAGGGCGGCGCTCCCCTTCAGCCCCACACCTGGTGGGAAGCCGGTGTGGACCTCTGCCTCAAGCCCCTCCACGCACGCCCCCAGACTGCAGGCGGCCTGTGAGGCGGCCTCTAGCACCCTCGGGGGCAGCCTCCTCTCCCCCCACGGGGTCCTGCTCACACCTGTCCAGAGGCCGGGCGCCTCCCTGACCCGGCTCTCAACCCACAGCCCCAGCCCGGCTGCGCCGCCGAGCCTGCCGTGGCCTATCGCGTTAACTATGGTGAGCCCCCCGCTGGCCCTCCCCCGCGGCAAACCATTCACCCCCGGGACAGCGCCTCCAGGGCGTGCATCCTGAGCTCCATGGGGTCGGCCTCCGCGCCCAGCCATATGGCTATGTTCTCCCTAGCCTGCAGCACCAGCATCCAGAGGCCGTCCACGGGGGTGCAGCCGCTTGCCGCCGCGAGCCTGAGGAAGGGTGTTGTGAGGGGCCTGTAGACCATGTCCACGGCTATACAACCCTCCCTAAACCCCCTGGTAATAGGTGTGGACACTCCATCCCAGCCTAGGGGGGTGGCGTTCACAACCACCTCCGCCTCAGAGGCAGCGGCCTCCAGGCCTCCCGGGGAGACGGCCTCAACCTCGGCCCCCAGCCCCCCCAGGTCCTCGGCGGCCTTCCTGGCGGTCGCCCCTGTCCTGCTAGCTATGAGAACCCTGCCCGCGCCCCAGGTGGCGAGGGCGTAGGCCGCGGCCCTGCCCGCGCCCCCGGCGCCTATGACTAGGGCCTTGTCGGGGGGTGAGGCGGTGTATAGCCTGAGCGAGTCTAGGAAGCCCCTCCAGTCCGTGTTGAACCCCTCCCAGCCCTCTTCCCCCGCGACCATAGTGTTCACAGCCCCTATAGCCCTGGCGTGCTGGTCTAGCCGGGCGGCGAGGCGGAGGGCCTCCCTCTTCAGGGGCTTTGTAACGTTGAAGCCGTGCAGGTCTCCGGCGGCCTCTAGGGCTGGGGCTAGCCCCCCCGGGCCGGCCTCGTAGACCCTATACTCCAGCCTGAGCCCCCTCCCCCTGGCGAACCCGGTGTAGATAGCCGGGCTCAGGCTGGAGCCGACTCCCGAGCCGAATAGAGCTAGCCTGATCAAGACCCGCCCAACCCCATCTTCAGGTACATCCCCAGTATCTCCGGGCTCGGCGGCACCCCCTCTAGGGGGGCCTGGGGGTGGGAGCCGAAGACTAGGGGGGCTCCGAGGGCGAGGGCTGTGAGCCTCGAAGCCAGCGTCCCCGGGCCTAGGGTGAAGGAGGTGGCGAACCCCCGGGCCTCGGCCACTATCCAGGCCGACGCAGCCTGCTCCCAAGGCTCTAGGCCGGGGTATACCAGCTTGTATATGGAGGCCCCCCGCCTCTCGGCCTCGGCAGAGGCTTCGAGAGCCTCGGAGGGGGTTGGAGGCCTTTGGGGGTGGCTGCTGGCTATGCAGCCCGAGCAGCCGCCGGAGGCGGCGAGGTCCTCAACCTCAAAATCCACGAGCCACCCCTTGGGGGCGAGGTCCTCGAGCCTGGAGAGCAGGGAGGCCCTCTCCCCCCTCGGCCTCCTGTCGAGCCCCCCGTGGCCCCTGCTCCTGAGTGTGGCCACCACCCTTGCCGGCCTGTTGAGAATGGTGGAGAGCTCCATATAAGCCTCCCTAGGGTCTCCCCGGTAGAAGTCGAGCCTCAGCTCTACGCAGCCTGTGGGGAGTGAGAGGGCTAGCCTGGCGGCCTCCCCCACGCTCTCCACGGGGACCACGGTGCATATCCTCCCGTCCACAGCCACCCCTCTCACCCCCCGCCCCACAGCTCGACCATGAGGCGCGAGACCGTCTCCACGGGGACCCTGGAGAGTCTGGGCCTGCCGAGCCGCTCGAGGATGGGCATGATAACGCCGCCCCCCTCCCTCTTCTTGTCAAGCCCAACTAGCCCCGCTGCCTCCCTGGCGAGGCCGGGGGGAGGCTCTAGCGGTAGGCCTATGGTGGACAGCATGCCCAGGACCTCCTCAGCCTCCCGGCGGGGTAGGCCTGCCAGCCTCCTGCTGAGCTCCAGCTCCCCGGCTAGTCCTATGGACACAGACTTGCCGTGGCTCAGCGTGTAGAGTGAGGCCGCCTCCAGGGCGTGGCCTATTGTGTGGCCGAGGTTTAGTATCCTCCTCAGACCCCCCTCCCTGGGGTCCCTGGCCACCACCTGCATCTTGTAGCCGAGGCTCCAGAGGGCTAGCCTGGCTAGGGGGCCTGGCCTCCTGTCGAGGGCTTGGATGAGGAGGCTCGCCGCCAGCTCCCTTTCACCCGATAGGGCTACGTGCTTCACCAGCTCTGCGAAGCCGTCTCTATAGCCTTCGCCCGGCTGGCCCGCCACTATGCCCGGCTCAACTATAACCGCCCTGGGGTTGTGGAAGGTGCCCACCATGTTCTTGCCAACCAGGTTCACCCCCGTCTTGCCGCCCACAGCCGCGTCGAAGGCTGCGAGGGTTGTTGACGGTATGTTGACCGTGGGGAGGCCTCTCATGAACGTTGAGGCGGCGAAGCCCGCGGCGTCCAGCAGCGCGCCCCCGCCCATTATGTACACCGTGGTGGACCTCTCCACCCCGGCCTCCAGCATGCTGAGCCAGAGCCTCTCCACCCAGCCGAGACTCTTGACAGGCTCCCCGCCCCCCGCCGTGGAGCCGAGGACCTCGACACCCCCGCTCTCCAGTATCCGGGCTAGCCTCGACGCCTCCGCGGCGAGGGCCTCCTCGCGCACTATGTAGGCTGTGGCCCCCTCCGCCGCCTTTGGGGCCTCGGCGAGGGCGCCCTCGCCCGCGGCCACAGCGGTCTCCTCCACTGTGGAGAGCCTGAACCTCCTCCACTCTACAGCAGCCTGTGCCACCTAAGCTCACCCATGAGCCTGGCTAACTCCTCGGGCGTGAGCTGCTGTTTAGCGTCGCTCAGAGCCTCCTCAGGGTTCGGGTGGACCTCGACTATCAGCCCGTCAGCCCCGGCGGCCAGACCGGCTTTGGCGAGGGCTGGCACCAGGCTTCTCCTCCCGGCGGGGTGGCTCGGATCCACTATAACGGGGAGGTGGGTGGCCTCCTTCAGCACCGCTACTGCGGCCACGTCTAGGGTGAACCTTGTGGACGTCTCGAACGTCCTTATACCCCTCTCGACTAGGACCACCTGCCAGTTGCCCTCGAGCAGGATGTACTCCGCAGCCGCCAGGAGCTCCTCGAGAGTGTTGCCGAACCCCCTCTTCAGCAGCACCGGCTTCCCAGACCTGCCCACCTCCCTGAGTAGGGGGAAGTTCTGCATGTTCCTAGCCCCTATCTGCAGCATGTCCGCGTAGCGGGCGACGGTCTCGACGTGCCTCGGGTCGAGGACCTCGGTCACAACCGGGAGCCCGGCCTCGTCTCCGGCCCTCCTCAGTAGCTTGAGGCCCTCCACCCCGAGGCCCTGGAAGCTGTAGGGGCTTGTCCTCGGCTTGAAGGCGCCCCCCCTGAGCATGTGGGCGCCAGCCTCCTTCACGGCGAGCGCCGCCTCCCTAACCTGCTCCCAGGACTCGACGCTGCAGGGCCCCGCTATAACAGCCTTGGCGCCCCCGCCTATCCTTACACCCCCCACCTCTACAACTGTCTCCCTGCGCTCCTCACTCTTGAGGGCTAGCTTTACACCCTTGAAACCGGCCACTGAGAGTCCACCTCCACACACTAGAGGGCGGCCGCGAGCCTTCTAACCCTCCTAGCCACGCTCTCCGGGTCGAGCCCCAGGTGCTTGAGGAGCGACATGTAGTCCCTGGAGGAGGAGCCGTAGACGCCCGGGGGCACCCCTATCCTGGCCTGCCGGGCACAGGCCCCCTCCTCGGCTAGGATTGATGAGACCACATCGCCAAGCCCGCCCGCCGTTCTATGCTCCTCCACAGTCACGAGCAGCCTAGACCTCTCGGCAGCCTCGAGCACCAGCCTCTTGGGCGCGGGTTTTATGCTGTAGACGTCCACAACGCCGACCCTGAGCCCCTCAGACCTCAGCAGGGCGGCCGCGGCCAGGGAGACCCCCACCATAGGCCCTGTAGCCAGCAGTGTGACCGCCTCCCCAGGCTCCACGAGGACCTCGCCCCCTCCAGGCCGGAAGGCGAACCCTCCTTCTCCGTAGACTCTGAAGGCGTTGTCCCTCCCCAGCCTTACGTAGGCCGGCCCCCTATACCTCCTAACAAGCCACTCCACAGTCTCGACTGTGGCCACGTCGTCGGCTGGGGAGAAGACGGCGGTGCGCGCGAGGCTCCGCATGAGGGCTAGGTCCTCGAGTACCTGGTGGCTCGACCCGTCTAGGTGGGGGGATAGGCCTGTGTGGGTGGCCACTATCTTAACGTTGAGCCCGTCCCTGTCCACCGTGTTCCTTATCTGCTCCCAACCCCTCATGAGGAAGGCGCCGAAACCGGTAACCACGGGCCTGAGGCCTGCTAGGGCTATCCCCGCGGCTGTTCCAATAAGGTCCTGCTCGCTGATACCCATGTTCAAAACCCTCCCCGGCGCAGACCCATACACCTCAATAGCCCCAGTGCTCCGCAGCGTGTCAGCGTCGAGCACCACCAGGTCCTCCAGCTCGGAGGCGAGCCTAGCCAGGAGCCTGCCCAGGGCTCTCCTATAGCTCGCCATCTGGAGGGCGGGAGCGCCAGCCACTCTACCACACCCTCTCCACAGGGCCCGGGGGGCTACCTTTAGGCGTCTACAGCCTCAACTATTATGGCGGTGGGCCTGTCCCCCGCCCTGGAGTCTAGGGCCCCCGCTATCTCCTCCACCCTCCCCCCAACCGTAACAGCCTTCCACCCGAAGCTCCTCCACCTGTCCTCCAGAGGCTCCTTAGGCTTGATAGCCTCCGTCTCCCCAGTATGCTGAACCCTGTTCCTATCCACTATAGCCACCACCTCCCAGAGCCTCATGGCCGCGGCTGTGGCGGCAGCCTCCCACACCTGCCCCTCATCAAGCTCCCCATCGCCAAGCACCACGGCCACCTCAACCCTCCTCCCCTTAAGCCTCGACCCTATCACGAGGCCGTTGGAAACGCTCAACGCCTGTCCCAGGCTGCCGTTGGACACTATGGTGAGCGGCGTCCTCCCCGCCTCGGGGTGGGCTTGGAGGGGTGAGCCGGGCTTTGCGAACAGCTCCTCAACAGAGCCCTCCTCCAACACCCCCATCTCCTCGAGAAGGGTGTAGAAGCCTAGGCTGGCGTGGCCTTTGCTGAGTATCACCTGCCTGTCAACACCCTCCACACGGCCCCGGGGGACCCAATATGCGTATAGCACGGCCAGTATAGGCAGGGCCGTGAGGCTCGAGTGGAGGTGCCACCCGAGCCCGCGCCCGGCGAGGATATGGAGCCTCCTACGGGCAGCCTCCACGAGGGAGGAGACTGCGCTGAGGCTAGGAGACGAGAGGTCCGGAGAAGCTAGAGGTATTGGCGCTCCATCACCAACCACCACACGATACTACACAGGCCAACCCTAGAACGTAATACTCAGCAGAATTTAAGCTTTCACACTTACAGCAGGCCTCAAACCCAGGCTAGAGTACGGGGAAACAGTTTAATGGAACTTGGGATAGAAGGCATACTGCTATATCAAATCCTGCGTGGCCTAATATATAGTGGATGGGGACGGGCGGCACACCATTAGCCGGGGGATCCCCAAGCTCCGAAGCCCGCCTAGGAGGTAGGGTGTGGGGACGTGGAGCCTAGGTTTATCCTGCTCGCAGCACTTGCAACAGTCCTCGCCCCGGCTATTATTGCGGCTGGCGCGGGGGATTCAGCCGTGTCCTGGGACGTCATCGACGCCTCCCCCCACCTCTGGTATAGGATGGCCGAGACCCTGGTGCAGAGGCTCTACGACCCCAGCCTGGGGCTGTTCAGGGAGACCTGGGGGACCCCGGAGGGCCAGTGTTGGTACTGGAACACGGAGCAGGGGGAGGCGGCTCAGATAGCGGTGTACCTCAACGACTCCACCCTCCTCTCTAACCTGTTGGCGGCCTACAAGCAGTATCTTACGTACGATAATGGAACCAACGTCTACCTGTTCTCCCGGTACACGCCGTGCAGCATGATAAGGCAGCTCAGCCTAGACCCCCAGAACTTCAGCCTCGGCAACCTTATTGTGAACGTTGGGGGAGACCTGGCGGGCGCCAGGACGGATATACCAGATTATCATAGAGCTATAGCCCTTAGCCTGGACATCTATAAGGACCTCACTAACATCTACGAGCAGGATAAGGCGTGGCCCAACATGTGGTACACCGCTAACCTGAAGAGCCACGAGGTCTGGTACCTGGCTCCCGGCGACACCAGCGACTACAAGGGGATATGGGATACCTCGGACGGAAGCCTGGGCACAGGCAGGATAACCGGCTACAGCGTGAGGGTCGACCAGGTCACGGACCCCGCCACCAACACCACCTATGAGGTGGGTGTTGCGGAGAGGACTATGGAGGACGCCAACCTAAGCTACACCCAGCGCTTCATACTCGAGCCCGGGAAGCCCTATCTCAAGGTGGAGCTAACGGTCACTAACAAAAGCCAGGATACTCTCAGCAACGTGAGGGTGACCCTGGCGTTCGACAACCTGGACTGGTGGCTATACAGGCACTGCTACATACCGGGCCTGGGCTACTTCGATGCATCTAGAGGCGGAGCCCTGATTAGCCCTCGCGAGAAGGAGTATGTCATCGCCTCTACGAGGGGTGGGGAGTGGCGGAGTATAGTTGACTCTAACGGTGGTGTATGGTGGCCGAGCATAATCTACGCCGATGCACCCCTAGGTGTTAACAGGGCCCTTCTAGTCTTAGTCCAGGGGGGCTACGACGTCCGCTTATGGGGGTACGGAAACCTGCAGACCCCCCATAAGGAGTTCTACGGCGACTCGGCCCAGCCGGGCTGGTACTACCGGTGGCTGAAGTACGAGATTTTCGTCGGCGACCTAGCCCCAGGCGAGTCTAAGACTGTGAAAGTGCTGATCATCCCGATGGCAAGCTACGCCCCGGGCCTCGAGGACCTCTATATGGAGATGGCTTCTAAGCTGGACCAGCTGGGGGGCCGGGACTTCAGCTACGCGGTCAACACGGGCACCGGCGCGTTCAAGGGGCTCTCCATGATCTACGGCTCCGTTGACCGGGACGGCCGCGAGTTCGTGTCCAGGGTCGTCGAGGGTGCTGGCTACGTTATGGAGGGGTGGGGGTGGAGGGTATCCACAAGGACGCTCGCCAACTACATACTTGCCCTAGCCCTGCTATACGACCACACAGGTGATAGGGTGTATCTTGACAGGGCGGTGGAGGCCGCCCAGAATCTACTCAAGGCCCAGGTCAGGGATCCCAGCGACCCCAGGAACGGGGGGTTCCTGGAGGCCGTCATCCCCTTCGGAACTGCTACATATCTCGACGCCAACGCCGAGGCTGCCCACGCCCTCCTGGCCCTCTGGGAGAGGACGGGGGATGATGCTTACAGGGAGGCGGTTGACTACTGGCTCCAGAACTGGTTCCACAGGGAACCTGGTACGGGGCGTTGGTACCACTATACCCGGCTGGCCAGCGGGGAGGAGGGTTGGAGCCTCGAGAGGGTATACCTTGACGAGGAGCAGCCGTACTCCCTCGGCTACCTCCTGCAAGCCCTCTCTAGACACTACTGGAGCGACGGGAGGCTGCTAGCCTCGGCCAACAGGATCTGGAGCCTGCTGAGCAGCGAGTACTGGGTGCCTACGCGGGAGGGGGCTGGCGAGGCTAACGTTGAAACCCAGAGCAGCGTGGCCGCGGGGTTGAGGGAGTATCTGCTGGCTCAAGCGAGGAGTGCTGGCGCCGCTCTCGAGTATGTTAGGGGAGGGATAGTACACACTATAGCCTTCCAAACCCTAGGGGCCTCCCCCCACTCTAGCGCAGGGTTGCGGCTGGTGGAGGTTAGAAGTCTTATAGGCGTCTCAAAAACCGTTGACTCCCCCTCTGTCACGCTAGCCGTCTACATACCCTCAGGCCTTGTGACCGAGGTTCGAGCCGGCGGCGCCCCTGCAACTAGGGTTTACAGCCTCCAGGAGCTCTCCGCGACGCCGGAGTCGTACTATGTGGACGGCGGGATAGTTTATGTGAACCTTGCCAACGCCCAGGAGGCAGCCATAACATACCAGCTAGTTAGGCTCGAGACGCCGCCTATAGAGCGTTATAAAACAATTATGGCTGCAGGGGCTCTGGCCGCGGCATCCTACATAGCGGCCGAGGCCTCAGCCCCACTCCTGCTCCTGGCCGCCGCCGCGGTAGGCCTCTCACTCTCGTCTGAAGGCCTGCTCCAACTACACCTGATCATCCTCATAATGGCGGTGTCAACGGGCCTGGGGGCAATAGCCTCGAGGAGGAAGGGCTGGCGGCGGCCTCCCGCCGAAAAACGCTCCCACGCTACTCTCCACCTATAACCCTCACACCGCCACCGTGTATATACGCGGCTAGACGTAGGGTCTAGAAGGCGAGGAGCTATTGCGAAAACCATTTACCCCCCTATTGTAACCATGGCGCTCTCAAAGCCGTGCTTGTAGCCCAGAGCATAGCCCGCCGCCAGCCCTGAGATAAGCAGCAGTAGCCCGTACACAGTGAACCTCCATCCACACCTACTATATAGGGCCCTCCTTAGGGCACGCATCAACCATGCCCACCCCCAAACCCGGCGGTTTATAAAGCTGCATACCAGCCTACTCCCATTACCAGGCCGTGGACCCTGCCCCAGGCCCCCTAGGACTGGGCCTCTCAACTCGCCGTGGCCACCGCAACCGCGGCTTTGGTCTATACGTCGCAGCGTTCTACAGTACAGGGTATCTACCGTCTGCCTCCCCTCCATAGCCTGGTGTAGTCTGGCGGTTTTTTCGTGTCTCTGAAGCTCCTGGCGGCCTCTAGTGCTGTTGTGTCTTTCGAGAGCCTCTTCAGCTCAGCTACTCCCAGCTGGGTGTGCCAGCCCTTCTTCCCCGCCCTAAGCATAGCCACTATAGACTCTACGGCGGCGGGCGGGGATGCCATTATCTTCCCCACAACCCGCCGGACGGCGTCTCCGAGCTCTCCAGGATCGTCTACAAGCAGGGAGACGAGGCCCATCCTATATGCCTCCTCCGCGGTTATGCTCTCGGCGGTTAACGCCAGGTATGCGGCCCTCGCCGGCCCGAGGACCAGGGAGCCTATGGTGGGTAGGAACGGTGGTGCCAGGTTCCAGAGGGACTCGGGCCAGGCTATCTTGGCTGTCCTCACCGCAACAACTATGTCGCCAGCCCAGAGGAGCTCGGCGCCTCCCCCTATCGCGTGGCCGTTGACAGCCATTATCACAGGCTTGGTGAGGCCTAATATCCTGTCCACCACTGTAGCCAGAGTGGAGAACAGCTTTTCAGCCTCCTCGGGTCTGCTAGCCTCAGCCAGCTCGCCGAGGTCTATACCGGCTGAGAACGCCTTGCCCTCACCCGTTATAGCCACAAACCTGACATCGCCCTCCCCCTCCAGCTCGTCCAGGGCCGCCAGGACCTCGCGCATCATGGCTGTGTTGAACGCGTTAAGCCTCTCGGGCCTGTTGAAAACGAGCCAGCCCAGGGGAGGATCCACCTCCACCTTCACAAGGCTATACCTCCCAGACAAACACGCCCAGCCCCCGTGTTCACTGCACACAATAAATCAATAGCTCCTAGGGATGGAAAATAGGGCTTTTAACACGCAGTGTATAAACAGCTCATAGCCAGTGGGAGAGTTTAGGCCCGACCGCAGCCCGGGGCGGTCGCAGGCTGGAACTATCCATAGATTCCGCGGCTTGATGCATGAGGCAACCGAGTATACCCTACACCCGCCGTGTTGAGTATGGGAGGCGTCTAGGGTGTGGGGCTCGCAGTCCCGCTGGAACTCCAGCCTCCCCAGCCTCCCGGCATTCCGCCGTGAGGCATGCCTCCCCCGCCCATGGGCATCATCGGCGTGCAGTCGATCCTCTCAAGAGTTATACCGTTGACCACGACCTCACCCGCTATTATAAGGGGCCCCATACCTGTTTTCATAAGCACCCCCCTCACGTAAACATCCCTCCCCACGAGAAGGGAGGCTAGCTGGTGGCCCATCAGCATCTCCCCGCTGCTGGCCTGCCAGCAGCCAGGTAGGGCCAGCATCACCGTCCTCCCCTCCACCACCAGGTAGACCAGGTGGTGGTGCATCATAGCCGGATTCCCTGCTGGCGCCTCCACTACACCACTGACCTCCACAGGCCCCTGTAACCCCCTAGCAGTCTCCAGCCCCCTCCCCAGGGAGCTTGAGCTACTGTAGACGGGGAGGCCAGCGGTGAGGGGTTCGGCCTCGGCAGGGTAGAAGTAGTAGGCTATGGCTGGAGCTAGAAGTGCTAGTATGGTGGCTGCTACTGCAAACCTTATTACACTAGCCAAGGCTGGAGACCACCTCCCAGGGCCCATCCTGCCTGGGGCTTGGGGCTTGCCAGCTGGCATGCCAGCATAGTCCTGGGAATCCAAGGTAAAATCTGCTAGGCCGCATCGACAGCCCGTCCCCCACGGCTTGAGCCACACACTCATTTCTACCGTTATGGGCGCTGGGGTCTATATATTGGATTAACATGTGATGAGTAAATCTTAAAAACCCGCCGCTACCGGGGATTCCTGGGGAGCATTTATTTTGGTAGAGGGTGTTCTAGCCGCTCTCTACAGCGCATCGGCGGCGCTCTTCATGATGATAGCCGCCGTGCTGGCCCGGGCCTACCTCAGGCTTGGCCTTCAGGAGCTGGCTGGCGTGGCCTGGGGCTTCTCTCTCCTCTCAGCATCCTCGGCAATGGGTGCTGCCGAGATGCTTGTCAGCTCCCCGAGGATGGCTGTGAGCCTGTACGTTGGATCCGCCTCTCTGGCGGCCGCGGGGCTCGCTATAATACTCTTAGCCAGCCTAGAGTCCAGGAGGTCTATACCCCCCGTGGCCGCAGCCGCCCCGCTCGTGATGGCCCTATCCATAGACTCTGTAGCCGGCGTCCTGGGCCTCCTAACCGGGTACACCAGCCGCGGCCTAGCCAGGCTCGGGTTCGCCCTGCTAGGAGTCTCCCACCTGGGTAGGGCTGTTAGCGTGTACCTCATGCCTGGGAAAGAAGCTGTGGCGCTCCTACTAGCCTCCGAGCTCCTTAGGTCGCTGGCAGCGTTCATAATGTCCCTCTACTATAGCGGCAGGGTTGTTAGAAGTGGCGAGGAGGAGTAGGGTAGAGATAATAATAGACGTGCTTGAGGCCCTCCAGGCTGAGGGGCCTATGACGCCTACTAGGCTGGCGACAGTAGCCAATATGCCCTACGATAGGCTGCAGACTGTTCTAGAACCCCTTGAGGCTAAGGGGCTTATACGCGTCAAGGACATGGGGCGTTCGAAGCAGGTGGAGATAACGAGGGAGGGGGTTAGAGCCCTAAACGATCTGAAGCGTGTTAGACGGTTGCTTAACGATCTCGGGTTTGCATAGCCCTCCCCTGTTTTGAACCTGTCAAATACATCCTCCTAAACAACAGCTCCCCAGGATACTATGGATAAGCCTGAGGGCGGTAAAGATGAAGCCGAGGATAGCTATCTTGGGAGGCGGCTTCGGAGGCCTCCAGGCTGCACGCTACCTCTCGAGACTCCTAGGCGAGAAGGCCGATATCACGGTTGTCAACGATGCTGACAAGATCGTTTTCAAACCGGCCCTAACCTACCTGGCGGCTGGCCTGAGGTCCTCGGCGGAGGAGCTTTACATACCTCTCAAGGAGAAGTTTACTGGGAGCAGGGTTAGGTTGGAGGTGGCTAGCGTAAGGGAGATCTCTCCCGGTGATAACAGGGTTAAGCTAGACTCCGGCTCCGCCATAGAGTATGATTACCTCGTTATAGCCCTCGGCGCCGTTCCCGACGATAACGCGCTCCCCGGCCTGGCGGAGGCTAACGCAAACCCGTGGACGCTCGAGGGCGCCCTAAAGTTGAGGAGGGCTCTTGAGGCTGGTGCCAGGAAGGTTATAGTCGGCTCCTTTAAGCCCCCCTACCCATGCCCGCCTGCACCCATAGAGCTGGCGGGCCTCGTGGCTAAGAGCCCCCTGGCTGGCGGCGGAGGGCTGGAGGTAACCCTGGGGTTCCCCGGCCCCAGGCCTCTGCCTCCACTGGGTGAGGAGGTGTCCTCCAAGCTGGAGGCCCTTATAGAATTCTCCCCTATCAGGTATGTGAGGGACTTCAAGCCCATCGAGGTGGACCCTGGGAGAAGGGTGCTGAGGCACGGGGGAGGGGAGGAGAGTTTCGACGTCCTAGCCCTTGTACCCCCCTACAAGGTCCACCCCCTGATCAGGGAGGCTGGCCTCGCCGGCGAGGGAGGATGGCCTAGAGTGTCTTTCGACAAGGGGTTCAGGCACACTAGCTACGACAACATCTACGTTATAGGGGATTCAAGCGTCGCCCAGTACGGAGCACCTATGGCCGGGTTCCTGGCTGGCTTTATGGCTTGGAGGGCCGCTAGGGCTATAGCACAGGACCTGGGCGAGGCTGTGGAGGGCGGCGATAAGAAGGCGTATGCCAAGTGCTTCGTAGACTATATTGACGACGGGGCAGCAGTATTCTGCGACTTCACAGGCCTCTTCACAGGCGAGGGAGGTCCTCACTGCCACGTTATAGCGGAGGGAGGGCTGGTTGGAGAGTACAAGAGGGCGCTAGAGAGGTACTGGAGGGCCTTCAAGCTCTGAAACAGCCGCGAGAGGCTACATAATGAGGCTAAAAAATAAAGGTTGGGGCTGGCGGCCTTCACGAAAAACCTTTTTACACTGGTGTCTAGTTGAGAGCGTCGTATAGAGCTGGGAAGACGAAGGTTCCTATCCCCTCAACCTCTATGGCCACCGCGGCGCCTCCCATTCCTCCCCTGAATATTGTGAGCTTCACGTTTACCTCCTCGCCCCTGTCCTCAACAGCCTTTTCTATGTTCTCGAATATCCAAGCCCCGCTCACCATGTATCCGTTCTCAGCGTCTATGTATACCGGGAGTATCTTAGCCCTAACCGTCCTCTCCCCCGTGTCTACCACTATCGCGTTGTACCTGTCCAGGGCGTTGACCACAACACCCTCAACCTCGGCAAGAGCCTCCTCCATGCTGTCCTGGTCCATGAAACCGTAGCCCATACCCCAGGGCATCCCGGGGCCGCCGTGCCATGGGCCTTGCATGCCCATCATATCCTCCATGTACTCCATCATGGGACAGCCCTCACCATGCTCGTCTCCATAGGGCTCGTCATGATCGTCCATACCACCCATACCAGGAGAGGCCATGGGCTGGCCGCCGTAGCCGCCCATCATGCCTCCCATGCCCTGGCCTCCTCCATGGGCTAGCGCTGAGGCTGCGTATAGGCCTCCGCCCACAAGTATCGTGGAGAGGGCGAGGGCCACAGCAAGTATCCTTAGATCCACACCCATGCCGCTTCACCTCGCGTGTCCACCCTAGGTTATTCAAGGGTGCTTTAAAAACGGAGACTCACAAATTGTGAGTCTCCAGCAAAGCTGTCTTAATAGTTAGATACTTCTCCTTCATGGCTTGCCATAACCTGTGCTTCGGGCTGTGGCCGCGTAAGTTTCGGCATATAATATCCTTCATACTAAAATATCTTTAATGATATATGAGGTGGGATGAGCGGTGATGGCATATAGCCTTGTCGAAATAGCCTCGAAACCCCTCCTACTAGACGCGGGAGACATGGACACCATGATGGGTGACGGGAGCATGCACTCGGGCATGATGGGATGGGGATGGGGCTTCATGGGAGGAATCTTCGGTCTCTTCTGGATGCTAATATTCATACTCATACTAGGCGCAGTGATCTACGCCATAATAGCCCTCATAAGAGGGCTCTCCACAGGACAGCAGACACAACAGCCCACGCAGATACCCGGCGAGAAGCAGCGTCTGGAAGATGAGATTAGAAGCCTCAAAAACGAGATAGAAGAGCTTAAAAGAATGTTAAGGGAGAAAGAGCAGAAATAGAGCAACCGCCGGAGGCCATAGCTACACTACATTACCCGGGCTGATATAGTGCTGATATAGTTATGCTACACTTCTGGCTTTCACCGTCCTAAACCTAACGAGCTTCAGCATCTCGTTGTAAAGCTTAGTATACACTTAACCTGGCCAAGGCTACCTTAGCCCCGCTTTCCCGATATATCTCAGCTATGCCCGAGATGTTCTGCTACCCTTCAAGTGCTCGGGTTAACCCTCGACTACCAGTCGACATGTCGCGCTACCCTAGGGAGGCAGCATGCTCAATAAGAAGGCGTTGACAACAACCACGATGCCCCCCGCCAGCACCGGCACCAGGAGGGCCAGAGGGCCGAGCTTCCTGTCGAGAAACCACGATACCAGGGAGAGGAAGCCCCATACAAGCATAGAAGGGGGGAGCAGAAGGGCCAGCTCCACTATAAAGATATAAAATTCTAAATCGGGGGAAAGGCTGAGGTCCCTCAGGTCGAGCAGGAAGAAGGCCAGAGCTGTGCCTAGCACGTAGAGGATGGGGGTGTTGTACCAGGTAAGCCTCAAGAGCCCCAAGCCAGAGGCCCCGAAAAATGTTATCCAAAGCCGTCCTAGATATACCATTCATAATAACCATTAATACAGACCAGCACAGCAGCCAGCATGATCTCCCCGCTAGTTGGAAGCAACTCCACATACTCGAGGAGCCGCCGGGCCTCCACAACCTTAATGTAATCCTCAACCCGGGCGAACCTCTCTGGAGGCGGGGTCTGGGAGTTCAGCGCCATCTCTATCTTAGTAGCAATGGCCTCGATCTTCCAGAACAGGTACTCCTCATCCCTCTCCGTAAAGTAGGTGAGCTTCGTATCCCTCGCCACAAAACCCAGAATATAGGGCCACAGCTCCCTCCCAACCTTCTCATCCTCCAGGAGAGTATAGAGGTCCAGCGGCGGCCCCCCACCCTCACCACCAGCCTCCCCAGCAAAAGGCAGCAGACCCAGCAGCTCCCTGGGATCAGGCTTCTCCCTAGCCCCGGTAAGACGCCTAACAAACTCCAGCAAACCCAAACACACCCACAAACAAATATGCGCCCAAACATGCGGCGGAGGGGAAGACAAGGAGCACCGCGAACAGGAGGATAAGTAATATAATACTTTACTTTACTGTTAGAGAACGCATAGTCCAAACAATACAATTAAACACGTTCTCTAACACAGCTTCAGACTCTAGACTCCGAACCGGTGTTAGAGAACAGTCAACCCGGGTTGCCAGGCCTATTCTCTAACACCCGGTCACCGAGCCTACGCACAACCGGGTCCGCCGCCAGAGAGTCCAGCACAGCTTCAGCCTCCTCCAAGGCCCTGGCCAGGGCCTCCCTCACATCGCCCGGCAACCTATCCCTGTAAAACACTAGCAACGCCCTTAGCAGCCTAACCTGAGCCAGCAGCTCAACCTCAGCCAGGCAAGCAGCCAAAACCTCCATATCCCGCCCAGAGTTAGAGAAGCAAACCCACAGCACCGCCAACCACCTTCTCTAACGCTCACTCAGTATACTGAGTGAGCCAACGGTTATAAACCTCACTATAATCAGACACTATACTGAGGTGAGCCAAACATGGTAAAAAGGGTCTATATAATATTCGACAACGAGGAATTCCAATACCTAAAGAAAATAAAGGAACAACTAGGCCTCTCATGGCCAGAAGCAGTCAAACAAGGTCTAGAGTGCCTCAGTAAAGAGAAACGGAAGGAAAACTAGCTTAAATAGAAAGGGAGAGAGGGTTCTCTTGAAATGAAAGTGGAGAACATAACTGTGAAGCCTTGCAGAGAGGCCTTGCAACCATGTATCGAGTTTGATTTAAACCTCGATACAAGCGGTTCCATAATCGCTAGTGAGGAAATCCCGCACATAGTTGGAGTTACTCTCTATATCGCGGATGGCGGAAGGAAAACGCTATTAGCCCCATGCATAATAGAATATTTGAATATATACGGCCCGGAGATAATGCCTCAACAGCCGAGATCGCCAGCGATAATGATCAGCGCCAGAAATTATGTTATACAGAAGTCTGTAGAGGGAAGAACGCCAGGTTATAACCTACAGTTGAAGTGCAAAACTCTACTCACCAGGGGCGCCCTAAGGTTTATAGAAAATAAGAGGAGGCTAAGGGAAGACCGATCCGTCGAGTTAGTGTTGACACTTAGGTATTACACCCTAACTAGTATAGCTACTCAAGGGGCCGACTCATTGAGGATGCCGAGACACTTCTTGCTAATGACTCAACCGCTCAGAGAAGAAACCATAACCATAACCATAGATGGATACAGGTGGGTTAAAGAATTCCTATCAACATTTTTGCTCGCCGAATACGACGTCGTAGAACTCCCCATACCCAAGCTGAACGAAGCCAACCAGATAGCCCAGGAACACCTAAGAAGATCTATAGAGGCCCTTAGAACCGCTAGAACAGCCATATACGAGACACTCATGATAGGCCCGGCATTCACAGCCCTAAGAAACGCCATAAACGAGCTATGCGAGGGCCTCATACCACTGGGCCTGGCAGAACGTGTCAGCACAGTAGGCTGTAAGTTCAGCGAAGACGCAATAAAACAGCACATGGGAGACGAGGAGCTAGCTAAGCTAATCACGGAAACACTAACCAAACTTAAAAGTATCACCCAAAAAGCCCCAGAACCAACAGCACCACACATCTCAACAGAAAGACAAATACAACTACACCAAATAGAATCCCTAATCGGAATAGCCACATACCTAACAAACCTCATACTAAAAACAATAACCGAAAAACAATTCCAAATCGAGAGTTAGAGAACAGGCTGGTAAGCACACACCAACATATTCTCTTACCCAAACTCTAAAGCCTTCAAGCCCAATACGCACCTTTATCATGCCTACCTGAAATCGCTTAACGGTTAAAGCGGTCAGTCGGCCCCCGGAATAAAATGATAAAATATTATTTCATACTAGCTCAGCTGGGATTTATAAGCTCGCCTATATTCCTTTTCACCTCTTTGAGTATACTATTTATACATTGATTTAGATCGCCTAATACTTTTTTTGCCTCTGACTCGTCAGCTTCGTGGAAGATCCTATTTCGAGCATTATATATTTTATAGAATTTAGTATTTTTGTCTACGCAGGAATCACTTGAGATTGCTCCTTCGAAGAGTTCTTGGCATAAATCTTTTATCGAGAGGCAGATACACTCTTTGTGACTGACTCTCTGTTTAGAGCCACATACACAGTTGGGATTAGCCTTTAACCCATGATGATATCCATAAAAGCATTTCCACGCCTCTAACATGATCCAGGCATGGATAAATTTGTCCACATCATCATAAGCCTTTATGAAATAACCATAAAATCTAGCAGCTCGTTTGAGGTGCTCAAGCAATTTTTTATCGCCAGGCATAACCATGCTCGAGAGTGCCTTCCTGATCGAACCACTAATCCTAACATTGACATTATCCGATTTAATAGCAAACTTAGCTTCACCAGATGCAGAAACAGAATCATATACATTCCAATATACATGCTTCTTTACAGGCTTCCTACCGTTCTTCACAATTTTTTCAGTAATACTCACATTCACATTATATGTGTCTGGGTAGTACCCTAGTATACCATCTGCTAACAACCGCAGCACAATCTTCTCCAATACCCCTTTTAATTGCTCCTCTACCTTTTTTCATCAAATTTATTCAAATCCTTATCCTCAAACTCACAGGCAAACACCAATATTAACCGCGGCGGACCTTTCTCGTAAGAGGGCGTAATCTTACACAAAAACTCCCCTATCTTAACATCCTTTAAAACATCCTCATCCGTAAACTTAATCTCCTCATACTCATTTGTCAACGGTATATACGCTCTAGCCTCAAACCTAGGCAAACAAACCACCCAAAACAACCTAATACCTAAACCCCGGTTTAAATCCAAAACAACCCCAGTGAGACGGGGTTTTAAAACCCGTGGTGTCTCAGTCTGAGGCTAGTCGTTTTGCCGCCTTCTTTATTTGCTGCCAGGCTTTGAGCCATGTGTCTACGTCTTCTAGCCTCGGTTTTAGTGGCGGGTTTGATAGGGTTGCCTCTATCTTCCACCTGTTGTTGTGTGGGTGGTGCTTGTCCCTGTACATTTTAACTATGGACACTCCTAGGCGGTCTAGGCCGGGCTCGTCCCCCCGGGTCTCCGCCAGCTCTATCTGGCTTACCCTCTCCACGCCTCTGAGGGTCGCTATTATGAGGGCCTCCGTCAGGGGTATGGCCCTGCCGTGGTCCTTCTTACTCCAGACTGTAATGTGCTTGCCGAGGCTGTTGTAGCCCTTGAAGTTCTCCACAACCACATTACTCCGGGCCAGGGGGCCGGAGAGCCAGTAAACCCCGCCCTCAAACCCTACGAGACCCCTGGCGGCCAGGCGCCGGAGGGCCTGCCACACCCGGTTCTTATACCTCTCCCTATTCGCCAGCGAGGGCTCAAGCCCAGCCAAGGTAAGGTACTCGTTCACTATAGAGGAGAACCGGGCCCTACCGCTCAAGCTGTTCAAAGCAGCCAAGACCAGAAGCTGGGTTCTCCCCAGCTTCACAACCCTCCCCTCCAAGACAGGCTCGGGCAGGAACAGGAGCCCCCCCGGGGGAGCGGGCCTAAGACCCAACACGGTATCGTCTTCACCCGTTGAGACGCGTCTTCGGCTTGTCTCAAATTGAGACACGCTAACTGAGACAACCCGGCGACGCCGAGAGCATAGAGACGCAAGCCTCTCCCACCTATCCAGGAGCCTCTGAACCCTCTTCTGAGCAGTCCTAGGATCGAGACTAGGCCAGAGCATCCTCCCAATCCTGTAGGAGCCCAAACCCCTGAGTGCATACCTCGCGATCTCACCTAGAAGAAACCTCTCTTCACTGCTCAAAGGCAGCCGCGTTAGAGAACAGGTATTGAGAAGCCTCTCAACACGTTCTCTAACTCTCTCCCCGGCCCGCCCCCGAACCTTCGAGGCTACCCGGGGGCGGGCCACAGCCACTCTAGCCCACCTTCCCGCGCTTCTCGTATATGCTGACGTGGCCGTTCTCGTTGGCGAACAGCTCCACCACAGTGTCATCCTCGAGGATTATGGTTATGTGGTAGCCGTCGCAGAGGAACATGTGCTTCAGATCCTCGAGGATATCGGCGGTACGGTGCTCCTCGTTATCACACCAGTTCAGCCTGACGCGCCTGATCCTCCTCCCAGACAGGCTGGAGAGCCTATCGCCAAGAGAACTCCCCCATACCTCACCCCTCCTCGTGCTCGTCTGTCTCCTCCACGATCTCCGCCCAGCAGTCCGGGTCGTCCGGCCGCCAGACCCTCGCAAACCAGCCTCTCCCGTAAAGCCGGATTAGGAGATCGACGTCCTCTCCGTCGAGCACGCAGCTCCGCCTGATTTTATAGTCGAGCCCGCACATCCTGGCGATGCCCAGCCCGTACCCCACATCGAAGCTACGCGGCGTGTGCAGGCCAGGCAGTAGCTCCCCCTCTACCTCCAGCCACTCGAAGCCATACCCAGGCAGGCCAGGCACGTCAACAGCCTTACCAGGCTCTTTGAGGGCCCTCCTAGCAGCCTCACACAACCTATCTAGCAGCTCCTCAATCTCCAACAACCCTCAGTCACCCTCCGAGGAGAGGCACGAAATCCTACTCATAGCAGCGTCGTACTTACGGCGTAGATCCTCTAGTATGTCGAGCTGTAGGTAGTGGGCCTGCACCACGTCTCTCGAGGCGTGGCCAGTCAGGACGTCGACCTCAAGTTTGCTCAGGTGCAGGGCCAGATGCGTCGTCACCCTGTGCCGTATAGTTCTCAGCTGGAACCTGCGGCCTAGAGCCCGGTCCATCACGTTGTAGATGTGCTCTCGCAGCCTCTTCGGCTTCACAGGTATGAAGCGCCGCCTTAGCTCCTCCTGACCCTTGACCTGGGTTTCCAGCCATACCTCCCTCCAGGGGAGATAAACCTCCCTCAGGTAGGCCGCCGCGGCCTCCGGTATAAACGAGAAGAAGTCCCTCTTGTACTTCCTGTCGCTCCACGGAGCCACAACCCTCCTATCAAGGTCGACCTTATCGAAGGGTATAGTGTAAAGCGTCTCAATCCTCAGCCCGCTGAGCGTGAGGTAGAGGAGGGCCTTGGCCGGGGGCCACTCGGCTGCCTCGAGCACCCTGCATACCACATCCCACCCCGGCGCCTCCGTCCTCCTACTCCGGGCCCTGAACCTGGGAAGCCTCTGGTAGAGATCGTGATCCTGAAGTATCTCCCTAGTGAATAATCTAACGCTCTCAGCCATCTTCTGAGCAGCCTTAGGGCTCCTGGAAGCCTCATCCAGCAACGCCCTCCTAACGAGCCCCGGAGACAGGACCCAACCAGTAGAGTCTAGCAGCCTCCTGAGGTAGATCCTGTGGCTCTGCCACTGCTTGTAGCTTAGGGTGCCAGCCTCCCGCCTAGAATCCAGGTATGCAAGCCACTCCTCCAAATGCGCCTCAGTCACCTTCACAGCCCTACCAGCCAGCCCCAGCCTCTCAAGCTCCGACTCCAGCGTGTCTAAAAGAACCTTCGCGCTGGCTGGGTTTGCCTTCGCCCATTCCAATACCAGCCTTACAATCCTGTCAACATCATAGGCTCGAATCCTCGAGTAGTCCACAAACTGGGCGAAATAGCCCACTTGACCCAGGTCATCGTCGCTGGCAGCCTCTAATAGCTTTTCGAGTATCTGGTCTGGTACTGGGCGTAAGCCCCTCCGCATCTGGTAGAAGTAGGCCCTGGAGACCCCCAGGTCTCTCGGCTTCACCCTTCCCTTCTCGGCGAGAAGGTTAAGGAGCGCCCTTCTAGCCTCCTGTGGCACGTCCTTGGGCTCGGGGAGCACCTCTACTCCCTCACTGCCCTCTGGCTCAGAGGTAGTGGCCCTCTCGCCAGCGAGAATACTGCTTGGAGCGCCGGTACTATTCTTGCTATACGCTTCCATGAGGCCGAGGGCGTATAACAACCGTATAGCAGATTGAGTTTCCGATTGACTCTCTGGAGTTTGAGGTGGTTGAGGATGTGGTCGAATTTGATTAGTTGAGATGTTTCCAGGATGGTTTCTGGCGCCGGGGAGGGGACTTGAACCCCCGACCACCGGGTTAACAGCCCGGCGCTCTACCTAGCTGAGCTACCCCGGCACCCGCCTTATCTCTATCTCATCTCGTGGCTTTAACGGTTTCCGCCTGGCTAGCCGCTGGCTAGGGAGAGGGCGTTCATCACGAACTCGTACATGCCATCCTTCTTCAGCCCCCTCTCCATCCTGTAGAGCTGCTCCGGGGCGACTCCGTATCTCCTGGCAACCTTGTATGGGGGCTCGCCGCGGCCCCGGGCGTAGAGGAGTAGTATCAGGCTCCTTATAGCGCCTGGGTGGGAGAGCCTTCTCCTGAAGCTATAGTGGTTTATGGCCTCCTCCAGGATCCTGGTTATAGGGTAGCTGTCCACCATCCACTCCACGACCTCCCTGGGGAGACGTATCTCCTTAGGCTTTCCCAGCCCGTAGACGACGATAACCTCTTCAGACTTTACCTCAAAAATCCTGGTGACAAAGTTGCCCCGCCCCAACAGCAGGCCCACCTCCATGTTAGAAGCCCACTCCCAAGAGGAATATCTATGTGGGGGCCACCCGCGAGGGTGGCTGGGTAGGAGCCCCTCCACACGGGGGGGTGTGGTGGGCCCGGGGGGATTTGAACCCCCGACCTACGGGTCTGGAGCCTCGGCCTCCCGCTAGTGGGGGCCTATGCGGGGTCCGCCGCTCTGCCTGGCTGAGCTACGGGCCCTCCCCCAGTGGTTTATAGTTTGTTTCCTGCTGCGGCTTAAAATCGATTGGCATAGCCTCTACATGCAGTGTCCGGGGTGGGCCTTGGCCTGCGGGCCTTGTCATCACAGCCCCCAGGCTTGTGGGGGCTCGTGACCCGGGTTCTCCGTCTACGCCTCTGTAGGGCGTTTTGGCCATCGGCCCCGGTTTCCTATGTTTGGTGTTGTGGGGTGTTGAGCTTTACCTCTCCATCCTGTATCATTGCTAGGAGGCGTCTTAGGATCCTGTAGGTTGCACCCCATAGTATGAGGCCTCCGGGTAGTCTGAGGCCCTCGACTATCCCCCTGTATGGGTGTCTGACTGGGGTTGGTGTTGCTGCTGCTATGTGTAGCGGGGCCCATATGGCGGCGTCTACCTCCTCCTCCCCGGGCCTGGGCTCCGCGGGGCCCCGGAGCTCAGCTATGACTATGTATATCCTCCTCCCCGCTGTTAGCGTTTTCTCGCAGCAGTAGGATGCCAGGGGTTTCGCGGCTGCGGGGGGTATGCGGGCCTCCTCCCAGGCCTCCCTCAGGGCGGTCTCCAGGGGCGTCTCACCCGCCTCCACACCGCCACCCGGGAGGGCTAGGTCGCATGCCCAGGGGCTGCCTGGGGCGCACCTCTTCCTAACAAGCAACACCCTCGTGGGCCTGCCCCAGAGTAGGGCTAGCACTGAGGAGTCCGCCCTTCCCACCGTAGCCACCCGGCGTCTAGTGTGCAGGGCTCCGCTGGCCTGCCCTTGAGGACCTCGCAGCCCTGGGGGGTGTGTAGCACTAGGGTCTCGGCCCGCCTCCTCAGCGCCTCAAGGACGTAGGGGTTGTCGTCGTGCACCTCCCCCACACACCCCTCCCTGGCCTCAATCTGCATTATGCTCTCCAGCTTGTGGTCCACCTCCCCGACGCCACTCCTCCTGAGGAGTATCCCCCTGACGCCGGCGAGGGGGATGCACCACTCCCTCAGCAGCCTCTTTATGAGCCCCTCCTCCCTATCCGGCCTGCCAGAAACTATATACACCCTGTAGCCCCTCCCGATAAGCCTCCTAGCAAGCACGACCCCCAGGGGCCTCTGCCTAACCTCCCCCCCGCTGGTCTCGGCGAGGACTCCGTCGAAGTCGAATACAACGACCCCACAACCCCCGGGGGGCGGCCCTCCGTGGAGTAACCTCTCCCCATGCACATCGTCGGGTGAAACCAGAGACTTCACAGGAGCCGCCCCCTGTTAACGTTGATGGCAGGCGGCGGGCTTAGATAATCCCCCGCCGGGGCTATATGCCCCATGTTAATAGCGCCGGGGCGCAATTATAGTGTTATGGCCTAGATGCTTCGGCGGGTGCTCGGCCCTATGCCCAAGTGTATTGTGTGCGGCAGGTTCTTCCACGAGGGGCAGGGCGTCACTATAAAGATTCCTGGCGGGCTCCTCGAGTTCCATAGTTCTAGGTGTGCTCAGAGGTTTCTCAGGATGCTTCTTGAGGATAGGGGGTCGGAGTGTGTGGTGAGGGAGGCTCTGGAGCTGGCTAGGGATTTGAGGTCCTCGCTAGAGAGGCTTGAGGAGGGGAGGGCGAAGGCGATATGAGCGGGGGTTGGGTGGAGCTTAGGCTCTACACTATACTCAGGGACGCTGCGGGTTCGGAGGCGGTAAGGATACCTTGTCCCCCGGGTGGTTTGACCCTGGGGGAGGCCCTGAGGGAGGCTGCCAGAGCCTCTGGGGGGCTTGGCAGGGCTCTGGAGACCATTTCCTGGGAGGTCTACGGTCTGCTGGACGATGGGTCGAGGCTCTCGCTGGAGGATAGGGTGGGCTGCGGCTCCAGGGTTCACGTCATACCCCCTCCGAGCGGTGGGGAGGGGGGTGTGGTTGTTGAGGCGAGGCTGCTGAAGCCCGGTGAGAGTGTTGATATAGCGGGGCTGGTGGCTAGGGCGGCCTCCGCCTCGCCCGCCAACGGTGCTGTGGCGGTTTTCGTGGGCACGGTGAAGGCCGTTGTAGGGGGTGTCAGGGTCGAGAAGCTCTTCTACGAGGCGGCTGAGGATGTTGCGGCCAGGGTTATAGAGTCTATACTTAGAGAGGAGGCAGCCGCCAACGGGCTTTCGGCAGCGATAGTGTACCACTACACGGGGGAGAGGAGGCCGGGGGAGACTACTATAGTTGCGGTTGTGGCCGGCGCCTCCCGGGGGAACGTCTATCCGGGGCTCCAGAGGGTTGTGGACAGGGTTAAGAGGGAGGCCCCCATCTGGAAGGTCGAGTACAGGGAGAGGGGTGTCAAGGCCTATATACTGGGGGATAGGGTGGTCACCCTCTCCGGCCCCGAGCCCCGGTCTCGAGCATCTTAGCCAGCATCCTGCCAACGTTCATCTGAGGCCTGTAGAGCAGCACACCATCCTCCTCCACGCCCACCTGCCCCGCCCACCCGGGGAGCTTGGCCTTTGAGACGGCCAGCACACTCTCGAGGCCGGCGGACCGGAGTAGGTTGAACGCTATGGACAGGGGGGTTTTGGGCCTTGCAGCCGCCGTCCAGAGTATGAGGACGAGGGGCCTGTAGAGCACGTCCCTGTACTCCGACGCCATGTGGAACGCCTCCGCCGCGCCCAGCACTGGCTCGGGCCGGCCGGGGAGGCTGGGTATCTCTTCGAAGCTGGCCAGAGCCCCCTGGGGGCGGGGTGTGGGGTCTAGGAGTGGGGTTGACCATTCGTGGTAGAACACCACGCCGACGAGCACGTCCCCGGGGAGGTCCTCTGCGGCTGCCAGAACGGCCCTGTGGAGCCTGGTGTCGCCCCTCCTGGGCTTGTCCAGGGCTATTATGAGGTCTCTAAGCCTGGCCTCCCGCAGCCCTGGCCACCCCCACGGCGGCCCTCATATCCTCCCCCTCCCCCGTCACTATGTAGACGCGGCCACCCGTCCTGGAGGCAGCCTCCTCCACGCTCCTCCTAACCACATCCCCGGGCTGGCCGCCAACTATTATGAAGTGGAGCCTCACACCCATGTTCAGGGCGTATATGGCGGCTAGGGGTATCGGTATGCCCGTGTTGAAGCCGCCGTCGCTCACCAGAACCACATGCCTCTCCCTTCCGCTTCCCCTGAGCATCTTGACAGACTCCACTATCCCATCCCCCCCGGCTGACCCCTCCCCGATGGCCTTCAGCAGGGTTAGGGAGTCGAGAACCCTCCTGTAGTTGTCGGTGGAGGGTAGTATGGGGAAGGCCCTGTCGTGGAAGCCCACTATGCCTACTCTGGAGCCGGGCCTCGAGAGTATGCGGGAGCTTGCCATGGCTATTATGCCGCTGGAAACCTTAAGCTTGCTCCCGCCCAGGTTGCCCGCCGCCCTGGCCATGCTCTTAGAGAGGTCTACAGCCCAGACCACGTCGTAGCCCCTAATCAACCCCCCACGCCTCTAGGGCACTCCTTGGTATGAGGAGTGGTATGGCCCTGGCGGACATTACTATTTCGGGCAGGCTAGCGGGGGGCTCTCCCACGCTCCTGATGTACATGGTCACCAGGCTTAGGCTGCTCCTCGCCTCCACACCCATCTCCCTCGCCTTCTGCCTCAGCCTGTAGTCGTCGGAGAGGAGGACGGCGCCCTCCCTGGCGGAGTATGACAGGACCGCGGCCTCGAGAGGCGTGGCTAGCATGTCCCTCGGCTCCTCCTCCGGCACCCTTATATCGGCCAGCGCCAGCCCGTCCACCGGCCTGAACCCCCTCCTTATCCTCCACGCGTCGAGGAGGTGGAGCTGGCTCTCTATAGCGGAGGGCGCCTCGAAGACATAGCCCTCGGAGGAGAGGTGGCTGAGGAGGTCTGCGAGGCCGCTGGAGTAGAGTGTGTACGCCGTGAGGGCGTCGACCACCAGCACCCCCGACCTGGGGGCCTCGTAGTCCTCGGGCACCACAGCCCCTATGCTCGGGGTCACCCCCCTCTCGAGCAGGTAGTCTATGAAGCCCCTGAAAGTCTCGTCGGCGAACTCAGCGGCGTAGTGGAGGGTTGAGCCCCTTGAGACGTAGAGCTCGAGGGCCAGGCTCCTGAGGTCCAGGCTCTGGAGCATGCTCCTCACAGCCTCCCTCACAGCCTCGGCGACGCTGGCGTACAGCCCCATCTCCGCAAGCCTCCTCAGCTTCCTCTCCAGGATGCCGCCTATCTCTATGGTAACCACCAAGCCGGCAACCCCCCAGGAGGGGCCTCCACTAGCCTGTTGAACCTGGGCGGGTTAAAAAGAGAGTTCCTGTATGGAGCGGGGGTATTCGTTAAAAAAGCATTGTAATAAAGGATTTCCCCCGTGTCGGCTAGCCTAGGGGTGCTGTTGCTGTGAACGCCCCCGGCACCCTCATGATAATGAACTTGTATGGGCCGTAGTCGAAGCCTATGTCGTAGCTTCTGGCGAGCGGTGTGAAGAGGGCTATGGAGACCTCGGTCTCACCCTGGTAGGTGAACGTAACCTCCACCACGTGGGTGTTGCCGAAGCCCAGCCTCTGCGGTGTTACTGTGGCGCCCTCGATGCTGGCGTAGACCTGGGCGTAGCTTACCAGGGCTGTGCCTGTTATTGTAAACCTTACTGTTACCTCCTCCCCCTCCTGAGGCTCTCCGAGGACCTCGCTCACCACCCTGACAGGCCTGAGCTCGACTGTGAAGGTCTCGGGGAACTCTGTTGAGGCGTCTATTATGCTGTTCCTCACTACCACCCAGTATGGCGTTCCGGCTTCAAACACTGGCGCCAGCACTACTGTCTTGGTCTTGGAGGGGGTCTCGTAGTAGGGGACCAGGCCGCCCCCTCCGAGGGCTCCTCCGTGGTAGGCCATCTTCGCCGCTACGACGCTGCCGTAGAGGTACGCAATGTCCTCCTCCGTGTCGGCGGCTAGGTAGTTGTAGCCTGGGCCTCCGACGGCCACGTCTATGGCCGTGGCGGGGCTCTGCCACTCAACAGCAACCACAACAGCCCTGACTGTTGGGTCTTCGAAGACCACTGGGAACGTCCTCCAGTCGCCGCTCTCGTACCTCCAGCTCCAGTCGAACTTGCCGCTGACCGCGTACTGCCTGTAGGGTGCCTCCTCGGTGAAGCCTCCGAAGTCTATCACGCCGGACTCGCTGTCAACGACGGCGGCCACAGGGACTGAGACGGGCACCAGGGTCTTGCCGCCATCGCTGTATACTATCTCGATATAGTACTGGTAGACCCCCGGCGAGGCGTCCTCTGGAACCTGTATCGCCACCTCCGCCTCAACACCCTCGGGAGTGACCGTGGTGCTGCTCAGGCTCACGCTCAACTCGCTGGCAGGCAGCCTGTGTAGGAACTCTGTCTCGAGCCTGAGAGGCAGCTCTATCTGCTGGCCTATGAGGCCGTAGACGTTGAACAGCACCCTTAGGTCCAGCACAGGCACGGCGTCTTCGGGAGCCACCTCTATGCCCCACCTCTCCGCGAGCCACATAGCAACCTCCTCAGCCTGGGACTCAGGGTTGCCTATCTCGACGTGAAGTGTATTGGCATACCTTATGTCGTAGTTCACCCTAGCGGTCTCGCCCAGTGTTATAGTGCCGTCGCCGTCCAGGTCGAAGCCCAGGTGGAACTCGGCCCCGAGTATCAGGTAGGGTAGGCCTGGAGAGGGGCCGTAGGTCCTCTCCGGGTCCATTAGGCTGTAGGGGAAGCTGACTATTATCTCGTTCTCGTATTCGAGGGGCTTTGCCAGGCCCTGGAGGTACTCCTGCTTCATAGGCACTATTATCCTCCTCTCGTCGCCCTGGAGTAGGAGGGTTAGTGTGGAGCCGTCCTCGCCCACGCCCGCCAGCCTCTCCGAGAGCGGCACCGTGGAGCCGTCGGCCAGTATGACGTAGGCATTATCCAGGTCGAGGTAGTCTAGCAGCCCTTTCCTGACAACGTGGAACCAGTAAGCTTTTACAGCGGCGACCTCAGCCTCTCCCGATAGGGTCTTCAGCGTTAGGCTCTCAACCGCTGTCTCGCCAGGCTTCACCACTCCGGTGTATATCTGGGTGTCTTCAACCGGGTTTGGCGCCAGGAACTGGTAGCTGTAGCCGGAGAGGAGGCCGTAGACGTTGTCGTAGACGCTTGTCGAGAGGGCTATGGGCACTCCACCCTCGAGGACCGCCTTCACAGCCCTGTAGACGTCGACCTGTCCAGAGCCCTGTGTGAAGGCGTCTGCCCCCGTGTCCCTGGCCGTGCTCTTGAGTATAGCCTTGACCAGGCCCGGGCTGGGCTTGGATCCGAAGGCCTGCTGGTAGGCGCTTATCACCAGGGCGACGCTGCCCGAGGTCATGGGTGTAGCCTCGCTGGTTCCGCCGAAGAGGTCGTAGGCCCAGGAGCCGTCTCCCAGCCCGACCAGCACTGGGGCGCCCGCCCAGGCGAAGCTGCCTATGTTGACTACGTCTGGCTTGGCAACCCCCATCTGGCTGGGCCCCCTGTCGCTCCAGCTGACAACGTCGCCTCCAGGCGATGGTAGGTAGCCGTAGAGGGGTCTGTAGTCGAAGAGGGTGCTGGCGCCAACGCTTATTACTAGGCTTGCTGCTCCTGGGGTGGTTGCAGTTCCATAGCCGGGGCCTCCGTTGCCCATGGCGTGTACTATCACCGTGCCGCTGGCGGATACTATGTAGTCCTCTATTGTGGCGTAGTCGTCGGCACCGGTTATGAAGCCCCTCAGGGCTATGTAGCTGTTGCCCCAGCTGTTGTTTATAACGTCCACCTGGTGCTCCCCGGTGTAGACCCAGTTCAGCGGGCTGTCCTGGGGCTCGAAGCCGGAGAGGAATAGCTGGGCGACGAACACGTTTATGAGGAAGCTGCCTCCAGCAGCTATGGTAGCCCCGGGTGCCACGCCCCTAAGGCTAGTCTCCATGTATCCCAGGTTGAACTCCACGTTGCCCCTCGAAGCTATGACCGTCGCTACGCTTGTGCCGTGGGCGTAGGTGTCGTAGAGTATCGACACCCACCTGCCCTGGGGGTCAAGGCCGGGTAGCACCAGGCCAGCGTAGTCGAAGCCGAGCCTCCAGCCGAGGTTCACGCTCTCTCCCGTTAGAAGCCCTACCCAGTCGAACGTCCAGCCTGCCAGGGCGCCTGCGCTGAAGTCGTTCACACCATCGCCGTTGAAGTCTCTAGCCAGGACCTCGTTGCCGTAGTATGCTGGCGCCTCGTCGGCGAAGCTTAGGTCGAAGAGGCTATCGTCGGGCTCCCCGCTTATCATGCCTGTGTCGCTGAGGGCCTTGAGGAATAGGTAGTAGGCTGTGCTGAGGTCTGCGTAGACGGTGTCGTAGCTGCCGTCGCCATCCCCGTCCGCCAGCAGGACGGGAAGGGAGTAGTTTAGTATGCCCAGGGAGCCGTAGAGTATGAAGGTGGTCTGGACGGCGAGGCCGAACTTGAACACTCCGTTAGCCGACTCTACGTCTCCCACGTAGAACCTGTCTATGGGGAACTCATAGTAGGCCACCGCCCCGTCGGGGCTTATGTAGAGTAGCCAGCCCGCCTCCGCCTCCCCGGCACCCATGAAGAAGAGGTCTATGAAGGGTACTGGGGTGGAGACGTTGACATAGCCCTCCTCATCCTTCACAGCCTCGGCCAGGGTAAGGGCGAAGCCCAGCTGGTCCGCATCGAATATAAGCGGCATGCCGTCGCTATCCCTAGCTATAGCCTCGACCCCCAGATCGCTGTGGCCGTAGTCCACACCGGTATCTACAACACCTACTTTCACACCCTCCCCTGTGACGCCGAACTCCTCCCAAACCCTCGAGGCTCCTATAACGTCGACAGCAGCGTAGAGCGTGGGCTCGACCCCCGGCTCTGGCTGGAGCCTTTCGAGAAGCTCCTTCTCCCTCAATATGCTCGACACTGGGCTCCTCGACTTGACAACCGCCGCCACGCCCTCCATGCCGGCCAACTTCTCTACGCTCTCCCTGTCGGCCCACGCCTCTATTACCCACTTGCCACCCACGTTAAGCCCGAATATGGCGCCGTCTGTTAGGGCTGCCACCTCCTCAGGGTTCGTGCCGAGATATATGATAGTGACCTTCGCCTGCCCCTCTCTGAGGGGCTCGAGCCCAGAGGCGAGCCTGTGCTCCCTAAGCTTGGCAATCATGCTGGAAAGCTCTGGGGTGTAGGCTACATCAACCGGCGTTTCATAGCCCTCCTGCGTTAGCAGCACCGGGTCTACGTAGGCCTTAGGCTCCGGTGCTGTAGGCGAGGAGGCGAGGGCAGGTGAAGGTGCTAGGGGGATTACCATTATCAGGATCAGAATTGCGGCGGCCAGCCGGAAGGCCAGCCTCCCAGGTTTATAGGTGTACACGTCAACCCACCCTAGAATAGTTGGCTGTGATAATAAGTCTAGCCAGAAGGATTTTAAAGATTACCCGAAGTTTATAACGTATATACTATTCTCCTAAAGATAAGTATAATCAAAAACCCGCTCCCACGGTTCGGTAGGGAGTTCCTATTGTAGGGTAAACTGGGTAAACTATAGAGGAAGAAACGGGTTTAGAGGTTTAAAAAGAAGGTGGGGAAATGTTTTGGGTGGCGCTCTAGCCTACCCTGGCTATTCTCTCCTTGTTAGCTGCAGCACTAGGTAGCCCGCTACCCCTAGGACTGCTAGGGAGAGGACTGCGTTGATTATGCCCCAGGTCTGTGCTCTGCCGCTCGCGCTCTCGGCCGTGTCTCCTACCTGTCCTAGCTGCTCCTGTATGTCTGCGACCGCGCTGCTCACGCTGTCCACCTTGCTGGATATGCTGTCTAGCTTGCCGTTTGCATCGTCTAGCTTGCTGGATATCGTGCTGGTGTCCTGCTTCACGCTGGCCACATCTCCAGCCACGCTGGCTAGGGTTGACTGTATGTCGGTTATCTTCGAGGTGTCGTCCTGCACTGCTGCCAGGGTCTGGGCTATCGCCTCAGCCTGGGCCGCGAGCTGTGCGTTCTGGTCGGATATTGTTAATAGGTCCTCCATAACCTGGTCTAGCTTGACGTTCACGCCGTTCTCTATCAGGTCCTTGATTGTGGAGACGTCGGCCGTCAGGGTGCCGAAGGACGTTGTTATGGTTGCGAGTAGCTGGTTGTTCTCCTGTACTATACCAGTTATCTCGGCGTTAGCCTGCACCAGGTCCTCCACGTTTGCGCTAACCGTTCCGAGAACTGTCTGTATCTCGGCCACGCCCTCCGAGACGCTGGTTATCTTGGCGTCCAGCATGTCGAGACTCTCCAGTATCATGGCCTGCCCGTCGAGCACTAGGGCCACGTTGTCCTCGACAGCCTGTATCACCGCGTCCGTGCTATCGGCCACCAGCGTCTGGAGGTCCTGGACGCTCACCAGTATGGTGCCCGCGATGGTCTTTATCTCCGCCACATCGCCCTGGATCGTTGTCAGCGTCGCGTTCATGCTCTCAAGCAGCTCCAGTATCGTCGCCACATCGCCCTGGATAGTGGCGACGCCGTTGGATATCTCGGCCAGTCCGCTGTCTATGTCGTCGAGCCTCATAGTTATCTCCTCACCGGTCTCCTGCAGCAGCTCGGCTAGGCTGTCCACGCTGGCCTGGAGCTGGCCCACGCTTGTCAGCAGCTCGGCCACTCCGTTCTCGATGTTCTCTAGAGTCATGCTCATGTCCTCTAGCTGAAGCATTATCGTCGAGACGTCGTCACTCACAGCCAGCAGTATATCTCTAACCTCCGCCACATCATCTCCCAGCTCGGCTATAGCCTCCAGCACCTGCATATTCCCGAGGGCCACGCTAGCCTTTACAAAGCCAAGATCGTAGAACACTTCACTTTCGTAGTCGCTTCTTATTGGGAATACAAACTGTATATCAGTTATATTGTCAGAGTCACTGTCAGCAGCCTCACTCATCTGAACTACTATCTTGTCTATAGTCATGATTAGATACTCGCCTGAGAGCCTGTCGTCGTAGTTGGGTATTGGTACCCTGAATGTTGCCCCAACTAGATTGCTGCCTTCGAATTCGAATGCAGTAGCCACCCCCACTGTCGCGAATTCGAAGTTCTTCTCTCCCTCTTCATCCACACTCCAGAACGATACTTCTATGCCAATGCTAGTCACAGTCCATCCTGCCACATTTATCGGGTCCCAGCCGCTAACGGTAATGGTCATGCTGGAAGCTGGTATTAGTGTTGAGGGGAATATGCCTATCGACAACCCTTCATCCGTAGTTACTGGTATAACACCTCCTAAGTATGTCGTGGATCCAGATGCCGGGACTAGCAGGACGTAGTTGTCTGAGATGGCCCTTAGCTCTCCGGTCTCTACATCAAATATGCCGACAATGGCGAGGGTGTATACAGGGAGGTATATAGTGGTTGGTATGCTGTAGCTACCTCCTCCTATGTAGCCCTCAAGGTCCGCCTGGAAGGGTTCTGATTCGAACGTCTGGCCGAACACAAGATCTGTTAGCGGCTCGAGGGTTGCCGGGTCTAGAAGGACCGCCTTATACCATCCCCTATCTCTCAGGCCGTACGCCTCTATAGCAACCTCAACCTCTGTTCCAAGAGGTACTGCCTCTATAATACTCCCTCCGCCGATCTCAACTTCTTCCCAGTTCTCCATTAGCACGACGTTGAAAGTCTCAAGGTATTCTGGGTCGTTGCTGAATATGTGTAGGGTGTGGGTTGTCGCTGGTGTCATAAACTCGTCTACCACGAACATCATTGCACCCGTGTCGTCTGTCTCACTAAGCTCGTAGACACCCGTGTCGGGGTCTGGAGTAACCGATATACTTGTGTCTGTGTCGACGTCGAACCTACCCGGATAGGATGTTGGTGAAGTTATAGTTGGAGATGTCACGTATATGTTTGCTAGCGAGTCGAAGTTTATTGCCGCGAATATAACGCCTCCAGTGCCCGCGTCTATCTCCTCGCTGTCCGGGTATACCCATATTATGTCGGGGCTTCCGTCTGGGTCGCTCACAACCAGGAAGTAGAAGTCATAGTTGGGGAACACCTCGTCGTTGAACGGGTCAACTAGCGTCGGGTAGTATGGATACAGGAAGTACAGTATATCCTCGAATGGCCTGTCGAAGGTTTCGAGGAAGTTGAAGCCCTGGGCCTCTATGCCCAGCGGGTATACTCCCGTCCTCCTGGGTGCCTTCTCCTCCACCTCATAGCTCACTCCTCCTCCGAAGTCTTCCTTGGTAAACGTCACCACCTCGTCTCCGATCAGGAGCTCGTACTCTAGGTTGGGCACTATACCGTCGTTGTCCTCCGCAACTATGACTAGCTTCGACGTGGAATCGGGGTCGAGGTTGTCTCCCGGTAGGACGGTGCTGTAGCCCACGTCGCCTACGTCCGAGCCGGAGCTGATCTCATAGTATAGCTCTATGTCCAGCAGCTCAGGAACCCTGTACATTAGCTCGAAGTCGGCTCCCGTGGAGTCTTTCACCACTCCGCTGTCAGCTCCTGTTATTGTGAGGGTTATGTCCTGGTAGATGCTCTCGAGCTCGGGGGCGCTGTGGACGTAGACTGCCTGGCCTAGGGCGTCAGCCACACCGAAGTCGGAGTCGGTGTAGAGAGTTACACCATCGTTCTCCGCCTCAATGTCTACCGTGAACACCTCCTCAGGCTCGAGGCCACATATACTTATGACAAACTGGGTGCCGTTTGCAGCCCACTCCATACCACCGGCCCTGAAGTAGAAGCCGGTGCCCATGCTAACCTCGTAGCTAGCCCATGGCACTATGTTAACATAGTCCTCTGAGTCGAAGTTTATGTTATCGTAGAAGCTTCCTCTGTTGGCGACAGCCGTGAAGGTATAGTCTTCGGTGGTTCCTCCTACTCCTGGTATCGGGGGTGATATTATTTCGAGGACTCCCACGCCGAAGCTGTTGGTCTCTACCGTGCCCAGCTTGAACGGGCCTAGGTAGATGTCTACGTCAGCCCTCGCCATAGTGTTGAATATGATAACCGTTATTGTGCTGAGGCACGGGTATAGGTCTAGCGGCGCAGTGTCGCTTGTTAGAGGCTGGCCGTCAATATAGACTGCTATCCCGCTGTCTCCGTAGAGGACGTCGCCAGGGGGTACGTCAGCCCTGCTGGCTATGAGGGATGCCACGAATCTTATATCGTTATAGCCGTCACCGTCGCTGTCGAGCGGTACTTCAGTATCCGGCTCGAGATCGTGCTCCCACGCTATAGTGCTGGCATCGTCTTCCTCCCAGAGGTAGATGTCCATCGCGCCCCTGTCCAGAGGCATTATAGAGTCTTCGAGCTCCACAGGCAACTCTATGCTGCCAAGGCTGCTGGTGAACTCGGGGCCGCCTACCAGGTGGTAGGCGTCCTCAGGATCGACAGTCGGGTCTACGAACTGGTTCACGAGCCACGCAGCCTCCACGTTATCGTCTCCGTCGAAGTCTACTCCAATCCTAGTATCCATCGGCAGGCCGGTTATCTCGAGAGTAATATCCTCGCCCGCAACACCCTCCACTATGAACGGGCCGTTAACCAGCTTCGGCTCTATGAATATCGGCATGAAAGTCAGTGTCACCCAATCCTCGCCCGCGTATGTGAAGTAGATTGCAGCTATAACCAGGTGAATCCCCATGGGCAGCTCGTCGGGCAGCTCTATCTCGCCCAGGTAGACTCCGCCGAAGGGCTCCGCGGAGCCCCTGTATGGAGAGCTTACCCAGTCCAGGAAGATATCTACCCTATCAACATTAGGCGGCAGGTTGTCGACTACGAAATCGACAGTGTCTCCTGGCTGGTAGACGGGAATGTACCTGTCTACAGAGCTTACAGTTACCGTTGCTATGTCTATCGTTAGCGTGTCGAAATCAACGTCTATGAACTTGGTCGTGTCTATAACAGGCAGGGTTCCGAGCGTGTAGACTACCGGGTGAGCATCGCCAGCTACTATATCCTCCACCCTAAAGGGCACCGCAATACCGTCAGTGGCGCCAGCCTCCCTTACCACCAGGTTATACCATCCCTCGGTTACATTACTCGTGTCTATGTTCGAATCATCCAGAACCACCGTGGGCGGGGTCTCTATGCTGGGGTTCTCAGCCCAGCCCCCCCTAATGGGCTTCAGCCCGTCGTTCTCGGCGTAGAGGTTTATCGGGCTCGCCGCCGTCAGATAGCTCGGATCCCCGTCCTTCAACGTTATTATATCTCCCGTGCTGGCTACCTCGCCCTTAACCAGGGCGAACTCTAGGGTGGCCGTGTCATCGAATCCTTCCCCGAGGATGGTGAACACCACGGCAAGGCCAACCATTCCTAAGAAGGGACCGGATGGGCCAGCAATCTGGTTTATGTCTATCATCAGGGTCTCCCTGACACCGAGATCCACTGTCTGCGTGGGCATTATGTCCTGCGCAGCCTGGGCTATCGGCAGGAGCGTTGGCAGTGTGAAGAGCGCCACCATCAAAACCGCTATAGCCATGTTTACGAGTCTCACGTCTATACTCACCCTCTAAGGGGCCGTGGATATCTGGCCCAGGCCGGGTTTATAAGGGTTACTGGCCCCCCGGAAACCCTTAGACCCCCGGGGAAACCCGGGGGAAACCCGGGGGGGCTGGTGTCGCCCAGGCCTCTCCAGGCTTCTCCGGTTTTAGGGTGGGGTTCATATTGGTCGGCTGGCCTCGTGTTTATAACTGTCTCTCGGTTATTGCGCGATCACTATGTCAGCCTCGGCCACGGGTCCTAGGGCTTTTATGGCTGCGTATGCCTGCTGGGGAGTTATCTGGACTTGGCTGCCGTAGACTGTGATCACCCCTCTCCCGGCGTCTATCCATGCTTTGTACAAGGCTTTGTAGCCCTGGGCGGCCGCCTCCTCCGCCGGGGCTATCACTAGCCTGGCCCCCTGGAGCTGGAGGTGGGCTAGGGTTCTCGCCTGGTGGGTGTCCTGTATTACTATCAGTGGTTTTGCGGGGGCTCCGCATGGCGAGGGCACGGGTGTTATGGCGGCCCTGTACCCCGCCTCCCCCTCCACTGGTTTTACCAAGGGTTTGACGGGGGTTCCCATTGTCTTGGCTGGTGTGATGCTCACCATGGCCTCGAGCCCCGGGGCCCAGGCCGCCTGGAACGCCTGGCCCGGCTTCAGCTCCCTAGCTACGCCGCCCACCACGGCCTCCAGCCTGGGCGGTGGGTTGAGGAGGCTGTCTACACCCAGGCTTGGGGCCTGGTCTCGGCAGGCCAGTACGGTTATCTTTGTGGGGGTTGTGTGGGGTAGGGTGGCGGTGTGGGTTGAGAGGGTTAGGGGGGCCGCCTCCTCCAGAGTTATTGTGGCCTCTATGCTGGCCCTCGCCTCCCCAGGCTCCCTGCTGTGGAGCAGCACTATCAGCCCTGTGGCGGTGGCGAAATCCCCCCGGGCCTCTGTGGCGCCGTTGGAGTAGCGGGGGCTGACCATCCACGCCTCCACCCAGCCAGCCACAGTCTCCAGCCCGTCGCTGTACACCAAGGCCTCCACGGCCCCACGGGGCTTGCCGGGGAAGGCTATGCTACCCCGGGCCTCGGCCCAGCCCCTGAGGACCATGTCCCCCGGGGGCTCTAGCCTGACCCCGGCCCATAGGCCGTCCCCCGTGCATAGGGCGAAGCCGTAGACTTTGAACAGGCCCAGCCCCGTCTCAACCGCCCCAAGAGGCTCCTCGCTGTACCCCCCGCTCCCGTCTGGCGACGCCTCAGAGCCTAGGGCTGATATGGTGGGGCTGCAGCTCCTGTCCAGGTCTATCTGGATCTGCAGCACGACGTCTACAGGCTCCCAGGATCCCAGGCTTACGACCCTGGCGGCCCCCAGGCTGGCTAGGCCGAGCCACTGGCCCCCTATGTTTACCGCTGGCTCCGGGCCGGCGCCGCCTTGCTCCCGGGTGTTGCACGTGTAGGGGTGGGGGTAGAGCTTGAGGCCGCCCCCAACAGTCTCGACCCCCAGAACCACCGGGCTGCAGTCGTAGGGCTTCAGCGCCTCCACAACGCCCTCCACAGCAGGCTCGGGCAGCTGCTGCCTGGCCACCACACCCTCACCCGGCTTCAACACAACCACGCTCTCGACAGGAGCGCCTGGGGAGTAGAACCTGGCCTTAAGGCCTCCCGCCTCAACCCACGCCTCCATGATGAGGGGGCTGGAGGCCGCCTCTATAGACTGGGAGGCCGCCTCACCCGCGCCCACTATAAGGCCCGCCGTCCTACCTCCCACCGACATGAGGGCCGCCGTCACAGCTACGGCAACGGCAACCGCTACAAGGGCCCCGTAGACCTCGCTCAAACCCCTCCTCCGCAGCGCCAAGGCCGAGGTACACCACAACAGAACGCTGCCGCGGAGGAGGGGGAGGGGGGCTTGGAATGTTTACTATTCCGAGCCTCATATACACCCCGTTGAATCCCCGGGGGGTCTCGCGGGTCTAGCCGCCGGTTCTCCTTGCTGTGGCGTATGCCGCGGCTAGGCCTAGGGTTATTGCGAGGGCTGCTAGGGCGGCTGTGAGCCTCTTGTCGGATAGCGTCTCTAGGAGGCTGTCAACAGCACGTGCTGTGGTAGCGGTCTCCAGGGTCTGTGTCTCTCCTGTTGCCGTTGCGGTCTGCCCCCCCGTCTCGCCCGGGGGCTTGACCTCTATCTTGTAGACGGCCAGCGCCTGCTGGCTGCCTGACACTATTAGGACGGCGGCCTCGCCGCCCCGGGCCCACACCCCCGCAACGGCGCCAGCGTCGCTCATGAGGCTGTAGGCCCACCAGTCCCCCCCGGAGGCTGGGCATCCCGTGTAGATGGCTAGGGCTGGCCTGCCGTCGAGGCTACCCCCGGCCACAGCTACCTCCCCGGCCTCAGGATGCTCGGCCACCGCCACCCCATACACCCTGTCCAGCCCAGGCAGCGGCTGGGGCTCAGCAGAGGGTGGCGGCTGGACCGAGCTCCACCCAGACCCCCCGCTCCACCAGGCTATGCAGCCGTCCCAGGCCTCGGCCCCGGCGGGGAGGCTCCCCTGCAGGGGGGTCTTGTCCCAGCCGCCCTGGGGTGTCTGGCAGGCCAGCACCCCTCCCCCACTGTCCCCGGTCTCTAGGGCCACCAGGCAGACGCCCGCCCCGGGTGCCGCGGCAGCGTCTACACCCCTCTGGTCACCCGGCTCCTCGACCACGGTCTCCGAGACGGTCTTACCCGCTATCATGTCTACCCTGAGCACCGCGGCGTCCCACCCCGTGTCGAGCCCGGTGTAGAGGGAGCCTAGCACGGTCAGCGTGGATCCCTGGAGGCTGGCGGAGTAGGCTCTGAAACCCTCGCCCAGGTTTACAGTCCTCTCGTCACCAACGCCCCCGTCCCTCGTGTAGACTGTTATGGCGAGGACCTCGCTCAGCCCCTGCCTCCCCCGGGAGTACAGGTAGATGTAGCCCCCGGCGGCGTCAACACCTATGGGCTCGTAGGACTCAACGCCCGGGGGTGGTTGGAGGGGTTTGCTCCACTCTATCAACCCCCCGGTTAACAGGGCTAGCCTGAACTCCTCCCCAGTGTAGAGCAGCGCCGCCACAGAGCCATCGAGCAAGTCGGCATCAACCAGCACATAGCCTTCGGGCAGGTCTACAGCCTGTACAAGGTCTAGTGTGAAGCCCCCGGCCTCCGCCCGCGAGGCTGCGGGGAGCAGTAGGGCCGGGAGTATTAAGGCTAGGAGGGCTAGGACCTCCGGGCGCAACAGCCACACACCCCCGAGTCTAGGCGGGCTGCGCTCGGGAGCCTTAAAGGGTGGGGGCTGGGGGTTTAGAAATACTCCTCCTCCTCGAGCAGCCTGCGGGCTATCCTCTCCCTTATCCTGTATATCCCGGCGGCCAGGGCGGCTAGGCCTATGAAGCCCACCGCTATCGGGCCGTACCTCTGCAGGAGCACGAGGGGGCCTGGGTTGAGTGTTATTGTTAGCGTTGTGGACTGGGGGACCTGTATGGTGCCCGTTGACTCCCTGTAGCCCGGCTTCTCGGCGTTCACTATGTAGATGCCGTATGGGGCCTGGAAAGTGAAGCTCCCGCTCCCGTCGGTCAGGCCTGAGGCGACTTCAACCCCCTCCTCGGAGAGGACCCTCACCAGCGCGCCCTGCTGCGGCGAGCCCCTGTCGTCGACCACCAGCACTGTAACGGTGTACATTATGGGGCTTATCCTGAGCTCCACCTTCCCAGGCTTTAGAACGGTGAAGCTGAACGCCGTGTCTACCCTGTAGTAGGACTGGCCCGCCTCCGGGCTGAGGCTGGCCTTGTAGGTGCCTGGGGGTAGGGATAGGACCGCCTTACCCCTAACAACAGTCTCGACGCTGTAGCTTAGACCTCCCTCGGGAGCCTGCCTCTCCAGCTCGACTATGTAGGGGAAGCCTATGGGCTCGCCCGTGAGCGCGTCGAGCAGCCATAGCTCGACCGTGAGCCTCTTGTACTCCACCGTCAGCACCCCCGGCACCACGGCGCCCTCCTGGGTTACCGTGATCCTGAGCTGCGTGTCTGCTAGGAGGGACTCCTCGGAGACCACGTTAACCTCAGCTATATAGTTGCCGGGCCTCACCCCCTCTAGCCTCAATATCGGCCCCTCACCCCGGGCCCTCAGCTCTAGGGGGAGGGTTGTGTGCTTCAGAACCAGCTCAACCTCCTCCTCCACCGGGTTGCCGTCGGGGTCTGCAAGGCTCACGGCTATCCCGAATACTATGGGCTCCATCTCCACCTCAAGCTCCACATCCCCCGCTATCTCCAGGGACAGGCTGGCTGGCCTGAAGCCCAGAGCCCCGACCTCTAGGGACGCCCGGCCCGGCGGCAGCTGTAGCACAGCCTCCCCCTTAGCACCCTCAACCACGCCCTCCAGCTGGCCGAAGGGGCCTAGGTAGGTGTAGGAGACCGAGAACTCGGGCAGCCTAACGGAGAACTCGCTGTCCAGCGCCGCCACCTTGACAGCGGCCAGCGGCGGTTTTATCACGACCTCCACACCGCCCCCCTCCTCGGGGACTAGTATGTTGCCGGCGTCGACCGAGACCTCTACACCCCCAACCTCCACCCTGTACTCAGCCCGGTAGAGGCCGGGCCTCAGCCTCGCCTCGCCGCTGCCCTGCGTTATCTCAACCTCGAACGGCTTCTCCTCCTCTATCTCCGTGTGGTCTAGTATGAGGGTCCCCCAGAGGACGGGGACAGCCTCTCCACTAACGTCGGCCGAGACGGTGAAAGCCACATCGACCTTCAGCGGCTCTATGGGCACGTACACGGCTCCGGGTGACTCGACTGTTATCTCCACGGTAGAGACTGGGTAGCCCTCGGCCGAGACTTCCAGTGTGTACACTCCCTGCGGGAGTATGGCTTTCACCGGTAGGGTGAACTGGAGAGGCTCCTCAAGCTCGACCCCGTTGAACATCCTCAGCACAGCCCTAGCCCCCTCTATAACCCCCCTCTCCACGCCCAGGTCGGGGTCGAAGCCGGCCAGCTCCACTGGGTGGGCCTTCGGCTTTATAGATATCGATAGGGCGGTTGTCTCGGCGCCTATGAAGGCTCTGGAGCCAGCGACCGAGCCCCCGGCCTCGGCCTCGACTATATAGGAACCGGCCCTCACACTAACCTCTGCAACCCCTGTCTCGTCTGCAACGGTGGAGATGGGGTCGACGCCCAGTGCTTTGAGTATGGGGTCGTCGGGCCTTAGGGTGACTGAGGCGAGGCCAGCGGGGGTGGGGGGTAGTGTTATCTCGGCCGCTCCTATAACCGCTGTTGAGCTGGAGTAGAAAATGTTAACCTTAACGTCAACGACTATGGGGTCTAGGGTTAGGCTGACGAAGACCCTGTCCTGAGACAGCGTCAAGCTGTGCATCCTCGGGGTGTAGTAGCCGGGCAGCTCCGCCTCCAGGATGTAGCTGCCGAATGGTAGTGTAATCGTGATCGTTCCACCCTCGACATTTAGGGTCTTCTGGGAGGACTGGCTGTAGCCCTGCCAAACTATGTTAAGTATGGCGGAGGGCAGCTCCACCCCAAGGTCTGAGTCCAGGAGAGTAATCTCCACCTCGCCGTAGAGGGGCTTCAGCCCCAGCCTAACCTCGACGCCGCTCCTGCTAGCCTTGAACAGGTCTATCTCTAGCACCGCCTCCTCGGTGTAGGGGTGGGTTACCTCCACCTTGTATACTCCCGGTCTTAGGAGGAAGACGGCCCGGCCCTGGCTGTCGGTGGTCTCCACCTCCTGGCCCACCTGCACCGGGGTCTCTAGAGGTGTCGCCACTACCAGCGCGCCCCCGACGCCGCCGACGGCCACCCCGATGGGGTCGTTATACACAGCGTTAACTACCAGCGGAATTTTAACTGGCTCGAGGGAAAGGGTTACGGCCTCCTCCGCACCCGCCTCGAGGGATACGCTGGCCTCGGCCTCCTCGTAGTAGCCCTCGAGCGACGATACCAGGATCCTGTAGAGGCCCTCGGGCAGCTCGAGTTCCATGCCGCTGGAGCGGGTTGTGAAGCTCCTGGACTCGCCGGTTAGCAGGTATGTCACCGTTACTATGAAGCCCCCAGGCGCCTCGACACCCAGCTCCCCGTCCACCATGCTGATGGACAGCTTCGAAGGCCCAGCCGGGATCGGCATGTCGAGGCTGCCCGACGATACTATCTCCACCCCGCTGTACACAACCCTGCCTAGTATGTGGTGCTCCACCTCAACCCTGTAGACACCGCTCCTCAGGGTAACCTGGGCCTCCCCCTCCTCCCCCGTGTCAACCTCTACACTATAGCCCAGGTCGGGCTCCTCGAGAGTGAAGACTATCCTAGCCCCCTTGACGCTGCCGATGAAGAGGCCTGTGGGGTCTTGAAGCACGGCCCGCACCGTCACCTCGTTGTCCGTCGGCTCCATGAGCACGCTCACGGCCGCAGCTGCCTGGCCCAGGGTCACCTGGGCCTCTGCAGGGCTGTAGCCCGGAGCCTCTACTGTGAGGGTGTAAGTGCCTGGGGGCAGGTAGACCCTGACGGTGTCGCCCGGCCTCTCGACCTGTGTGCTCCTGCCTGTGGGTGTGGATATCGTTATTGAGCCCGGCTTGATTGTGAACGGCACGCCCGCCTGGTACGCCTCCGCGTCGTAGATCGCTATGTCCAGGGGGTAGACCCTGAGCGTCGCCTCCACTGTGAAGGGGCCCAGCCCCTCGGCGGCTATGCTACCCTCCACCGACGAGACTATGGGGGAGGAGCCGTCCACGCTATACTCCACCCCGCTCCAGACTATGGCAGCGGCCCTGCCATCCTCACCTGTGACAGCCTCAACCTGGAGGGGGCTGGGCCTGTAGCCCAGCGTCTCCGGGGTTGAGCTGGTGGGGGTTAGTGTGAGCTCCACCCCGCCTATGGGGCCTGAGTAGAGGTCGTAGGCCTCCCTATACTCCGGGGTGGGGGGTGTTTCGGGGACCAGAGCCTCGACGGCGACCTCCCTCAGCCTGACCTCTATGCTGTCGAGCACCAGGGGCTGGAGGACCTCGACGTCCCTATACAGGCTGCCTAGGCCGGGCAGCTCCACCTCTATCGTGTACTCCCCCCGGGGGACGTAGAGGGTTATGGAGCCCCTATCCCAAACCCCCTGGTCGACAGCGAATACCCCGCCGCCGGGGCCTCTTATCACGGCTCTCGAACCGCCTGCCTCCACCCCCAGGTCTCCTGGACTCACCTCCCGGGCTCCAGAGACGGTTTCAAGGGTTACCGTGAAGTCCAGTATGACCGGGTTAAGGTCGAAGGCCGGGCTTTCGAAGGTATACACAGACCCCCCGCCCAGGGATACTATAACCGCCGGCTCCGCGGTGACACTAACTATAACGGGGTTCGAGAGCCCCGTGTCGACGCCCTTGAAGCCCGGTAGGTTCCTCCATAGGGGCTCCCAACTCTCTACGTCCACCGCCTGCAGTATGCCCTGCTGGCTCGCGGCTATTATGTGGGTCTCTAGGTTTAGGATGGATGTTATAGGGCTCTCGTCCACGGAGAGGGCGTGGGATATCGTGTAGAGCCCCGTCTCCTGCCTGTACTTGAGCATGTAGACGTGGCCGCTTGAGGTCCCCACGTAAATGACGCCGCCCCCGCCAGCGATCTCGACCTCGGTGGGCGCGCCGCCAAGGTATATCGACTGGGGGGCCGGCTTCCCCCGAGCCGGGTAGCCCTTGTCGTCGAGATAGTATATGTGTAGGAAGCCCTGCCCGCTGCCCACTAACAGCAGCTTGGAGAACCCGTCGAACACCGGGTTCAGCGGGGTGTAGACCTCCGCTACCGTAGCCCCTGCCAGCCCGTCGGCCTCCAGGTCCTCGGGCAGTGGGAGCCAGGCCATCCAGGTGTCGTCCACATAGCTGAAGCTAGCCTGGCTGGTCTCCAGCGTGATGTTGAGCAGCGGCTGCAGCGGCTTCACACCCCGCTCCAAACCCAGGACGTCTATGCACGTCTCTAGGCTGTCTGCGTCGCTCACGAACTCCATTATCACTATATCAAGGTCTACATGGGAGCCCGGCTCTGGGTCTAGGGGTGTCTCGGCCGCATAGCAGGTTGTGCTCAGGAGCTTCTCGTTACCCTGCTCGTCCACTAGGTAAGTAGACTCTGTATACAGGAATAGTAGGGTCTGGTCTGTGGCCGGCACCAGGGCGTCGAGGACCTCGCTCGGCAGGACGGCGAGGCCTGTGTAATCGTCAACATAACCCTCCTCGACACCAAGCCCTGACCAGCTGGGGGGGACTAGTATGCGGAGTCCCTGGCCCGGGGTTGAGGCCATGTAGAGGGTGTACCTAGTCAACACGCCCCTATCGCTGTCGAATATCTCCTGCGGCGTGGCGGGGAGTATTGCGCCCGAAGGGGTCTTGTAGAACAGTAAGCCCGAGACCCGGGCGTCGAGGCCCTCGTAGTACGAGTCCGACGTGTTGGATACTGTGGAGCCCTTCTGGAGGGCGCCGAGGATTAGTGAGGCCGTAGTGCCCAGGCTCCACTGCCCGGTGGGGGAGACGGCCTTGTCCCCCAACACCCCGGCGACAGGCGGGGAGGCGAAGCCGTGCTCAACCCCGCCGCCCCCCGTGGGGCTGAACTCGACCCAACCGTCGAGAGTCGGGTCTGCAAGGTAAGCCGCCCCCCCGCCATCCACCGCCACTATCCTAGGGCTTCCTCCCCCGTCCCACACTAGGAGGCTTGAGACGCCTAGCCTGGAGGCTGTGTAGAAGTCTGCTCTGACGCTAGGGTTATCCAGGTTTATAACGGCGACCTCTCCGGAAGAGGTTCCCACAGCCGCCCAGGAGCCTGTTGAACCGTCTATAGCCAGTTCTGTGGGGTCGCCGACGAGGGCCTGGCTCCATGAGAGGCTCTTAGACCCCATGTCAACCCCCATAACGAGGCTCCCGAGCCCGGGCGAGGAGCCCGCCGCCACCAGGAGGCCCCTCCCCTCTGAGTATGCCGACAGCTGAACCGTAACGCCTCCAGGCAGGCTATAGCCCCTCAGCCCGTAAACCCTAGTGTAGAACCCTTCAAGCTCTTCCCCCGCGATCAGCCCCTGCTGGGGCGCCTCGCCCGGAGAGGCTGATAGGGGGGGCGAGGAGGCTAATGCCAGTATAGCGAGTATTGCTAAGGCTAGAAGGAGCTGTCTCAGGTTAATAAAGCTATTCTTCGACAACCCAGGGTAACCCCCGGGTATACAGTAGGCCCAAGGGGTTTATGATATTATGCACCTCCCACCTCTTCCCTCGCCGGATTCAAAGCCCCAGAGCCAGTAGTATCCTGGTGGGGGATGTTGGTGTTGAGGGTTAGCTGTGTTCAGGAGGCTATAAGGAAGGCGTATCTCGAGAGGGACGCGGCCCGGGGGCTTTTCCAAACCTTCTCGTGGCTTGTGGAGGAGGTTGGAGAGCTCTCAGAGGCCCTTAGAAGGGGTGAAAAGGATGGGATCGCAGAGGAGATAGCAGACGTTATAGCATGGACAATCAGCATAGCCAACCTGGTTGGGGTGGATGTCGAAGAGGCCCTAAGATCTAAGTACGGCGGCGAACTCTCAGGCTGCACCGGCTAGACAGCCCAGCCTCCCCAAACCTCCCCGGAGGCTTGAGGGCCGGCGTCCCGCCCTTAGCAGGATCACCTATCTTGAATAACGGGTTTATGCTGCACAGGCTTCCACCCGGGGGGGCGTTAGCCGCCTGGAGTAGTCTGGCGTTTCGGGGTTGCGACAGTGCAGCTGGTATTGAGGCTGTTGAACCGCGGCTATGTGGGTGACCCCGACTTGAAGGCCTTCACAATCTCGGCCAGCCTCTCCGGGTTCTCCTCGGCTAGCGTGCCTGTGACTAGGACGTCTGCCCCGGCTTCCGCCGCGGCCCTCGCGGCTTCCGGCGTCCTCACGCCCCCGCCCACTGTGAGGAGGACCTCGCCCCTGTACCCGGCGGCGTCTATGAGCTTCCTCGAAGCTGCTACTGCCTCTGGGGGGACGGGTTTGGGGGCCCCGCTCCCGGCTTCGAGGTATACTATCCTCCCCCCCATCATTGCCCCTGCCAGTGCGTGGAGGGCTGCCAGCTCGGGCTTCTCGTAGGGTATGGGTCTGGCCCTTGCTACGAAGCCCGCGGCGCCTCCGTAGCCGACTATTATGTAGCTGGTCGGTATAGCCTCTAGCCCGAGCTTTAGGGCCAGGGGGGCGCCGAGTATCTGGGCCTGGACTATGTAGTATGGGTTGTCGCTGTTCAACACTGTTAGGAAGAGAACGGCGTCGGCATGGCGGCTCGCGTTCGTATGGCCCCCCGGGAATAGTATGACGGGGAGGCCGGAGGTCTTCGCCGCCTTCACAACCTCGTCGGTCTCCTCGAAAGTAACGCCAATACTCCCGCCTACCAGCACGGCGTCGCTCCCCGCCTCGGCAGCTCTAGCCGCTATCTCCCCGGCCTCGGCGGGGCCTGTCTTGTCGGGGTCTATCAGGGTGAAGTGGAGCCTCCCGCTAGACCTCCTCTTCTCCAGGAGCTTCTCCAGAAGCCTCCTCCCCGCCAACCTCTCCACACCCTCTGCCCTCGAAATAGGCGTCGCTCACCAGGTTATACACGTCAACCTTCTCCAGACCCTCGGGCACCTCCATCTCGCAGCGGAGGCCGCAGTTGCCGCACACCGCCACAGCCCTCTTGACCCCGCTCTTCACATTCCCCTCCTCATCCTTAGCCTGGGTTAGGGTTATCGAGAGCGTGAGGCTGCCGCACCGGGGGCAGGTGAAGTATCTCTTGTAAACCTGCGGGACGCTCCGGACCTGCCTCCTCATCCTCTTCCTACGCCGCCTGCCCAAAGTCTATAGGCACCCCTCATGGATGCAAGGTTTGTCCAGAGGCCTTTTAGCCTTGGATGCAAACCCTGTGGGGGGAAGAGGGGTGCCTAGGCTTGGCCCAGGGCTTCAAGGTTAGAGACCCCTCCCTGGCCGGGGAGGGCAGGATGCAGATAGAGTGGGCGGAGAGGCACATGCCAGTGCTCATGAGGCTGCGTTCTGAGATGAGGGGGGAGAGGCCGCTGCGCGGTGTTAGGGTTGCGGCGTGCCTCCACGTCACCAAGGAGACGGCGGTGCTGGTTGAGACTCTGAGGGAGTGGGGGGCCGAGGTCTACCTAGCCCCCAGCAACCCCCTCTCCACCCAGGACGAGGTTGCCGCGGCCCTGGCGGAGGCTGGTATAGGTGTTTTCGCGTGGAGGGGCATGACCCCCGAGGAGTATAACTGGGCTCTAACCACGGTGGCCGGGAGGGAGCCGGACATAGTTATCGACGATGGAGCCGACCTCCACGTTCTCCTGCACGAGGAGATGAGGAGCGTGGGGGAGAGGGTGTGGGGAGGCACGGAGGAGACTACAACGGGTGTCATAAGGCTTAGGGCCCTCGAGCGGGAGGGCAGGCTCCTCTACCCCGTGATAGCTGTTAACGACGCCCTGACGAAGTTCATGTTCGACAACAGGTATGGGACCGGGCAGAGCACTGTAGACGGGGTGCTCAGAGCCACTAACATACTGATCGCCGGTAAGACGGTTGTTGTAGCGGGCTATGGATGGGTGGGCAGGGGTATAGCCGCCAGGTTCAGGGGGATGGGCGCCAGGGTTGTGGTCACCGAGGTCGACCCGATAAGGGCTCTCGAGGCTGCTATGGACGGGTTCTCCGTCGCCACGATGGACGAAGCCGCTTCCGTCGGCGACGTGTTCATAACCGCGACGGGTAACATAAACGTGATAGACTCCAGGCATATGGAGAAGATGAAGGACGGGGCTATACTTGCAAACGCAGGCCACTTCAACGTGGAGATAAACGTCAAGGCGCTCGAGGAGATGAGCGTCTCAAAGAGGAGGGTGAGGAGATACCTAGACGAGTACACCCTCCCCGACGGGAGGAGGCTATACCTGATAGGAGAGGGGAGGCTGGTCAACCTGGTCGCGGCCGAGGGCCACCCCAGCGAGGTTATGGACATGAGCTTCTCCAACCAGGCCCTCGCCGTCCTCAAGATAGCCAGGGAGAGGGGGAGGCTGGAGAAGAGGGTGCACAGGGTTGAGAGGAGCCAGGACGAGAAGGTCGCCAGCCTCAAGCTGGAGACCATGGGTATAAGGATAGACAGGCTCACGGAGGAGCAGAGGCTCTACCTGCAGAAGTGGAAATAATCCGGAAACAGCTCCGGAAACAGTATTAAACCCTGGGAGGAATTGTAGATAGCTGTGGAGGCCTGGGCCCGTAGCTCAGCCAGGTAGAGCGCCCGGCTCATACCGCCGGGTCTCGGGTTCGAGCCAAACCCGCGTGAGACACCGGGTGGTCGGGGGTTCAAATCCCCCCGGGCCCACCACACATCCTAGCCAGCGATGAGGACGGTGGAGCGACGCTGACCACAACGGGGATGAGGAGCGACACTCCTCCGAGCACACGAGACAAAGCCTGCGAGGCTAGGATGGCTGTATCGCGGGGAGAACGGTGCAAACTTCTTAAACCGCCTACCCACAACCCAAAGAATAGTGGGGGCGGAGCCCCCTACCCAGAGACTCTGCCGGAGTAAGTGTAGGCAGGGGGTCCAAGGCTCGAGAATGCCTGCGTGGAACGAGGACCTCGGGGTGTTCGAAAGGCTGTTGGCGAGTGGAGTGGTGTTGGAGAGATGGCCAGCGTGAGGTTCGAGGACCTGAGGGTTAACGGCAGTGTAGTCTGCCCCAGGTGCAGGATACCGATGTACTATGCCAGCGAGACCGTGAAAGAGGGTGGAAGGCACATGATAACCAGGTTCTACGTCTGCACCTCCTGCAAGCTAAGGCTAGTAGACGAGAGGATAGTCGTTATCCCACACTCCAGCATTGTCGAGGTGGAGGTAACTGGCGACAGGAGGACCATCTACAGACAACATGTAGACAAGCCTAGAAGGCAGGCCAGGGGAAGGGCTACAAGGAGATAATAGACCTAGACTATATTTTTGCATGCAACCCTGTTTTTTAACGGCAAACCCCCCAGGGCTAATCAGGAAGCCCCGGGAAGCCCCCTTACGGGGCTGATGCTTAAATTATGGATTTGTAGAGTTTATATTCATAACCTGCCTAGGTTCTTCTCTCGACCCCTGCGGGTGATGGGAGCGGTGTTCCAAGACCCATAGGGTTAGTCTAGATATGAGCCCCACGCCGCTGGGCTCCACCGCCCTCCGCAACACCCCAGAGGGGGCTTGGTTGCCAGCGCGGGCGAGGCGGAGCTGGATGAAAACCACATCACAGTAGGAACTGGGGCTATGGGGCTATAATGTGGGGGGACGGCAATCCTGGCTTCACGCATTATCCTAATTTCCCCTTCGGGACTCTACACACTCATACTCCGGTGCTCTTTGGTGAGGCGCCTCAGGGAGATGTACATGGAGTATAGGAGGATAGTGCAGGTGTATCCCGACACGCCAGCCATAGCTAGGAGGATGTTTGTGACCAACGGTTTCGATGGTCTCCTGGCCGCCATAGGCGTTAACATAGGCGGCTACAGCAGCGGGGCTGATCCGGTTGTCATGGTTATGAGCATTATGGGAGGGTCGCTTGCTATGGGTGTTCTGAGCGGGGTCGTGGGTGTTTATCTCAGCGAGAGGGCTGAGAGGCTTAAGGAGCTGTCTAGGCTGGAGAAGAAGGTGTCGAGGAGCCTGAGGAGGAGCATATACTGGAAGGCCGCCAACATAATACCCCTCTACATAGCGCTCTGGAGCGGGGTGGGTGTGATAGCCTTCCCCCTGGTAAGCATCACCCCCTATATCGCAGCGGCCTACGGCCTCCTCGGCATGGGAGAGGCTTTCGCGGCCTCCCTAGCCATAGCACTTACACTATCGGCGGCCCTAGGCCTCTACCTAGGCGTTGTGAGCGGCGAGAGCAAGCTGTACTCGATGGTTAGGGGGCTGATGCTCGCTGTGGGGGCTATTATACTGGTGCACCTGTTCAAGTTCGCCGTTGCAGGGCCCCTGCCAGGGTGAGGGGCAGCCTGGCGAACGCCTCAACCAGGAACCTCAGCTCGACAAGGTCTATATGCTCGTCTGGAGCGTGGGCCAGCTCTCCGCGGGGCCCGTATGCAAGGGCTTTAGAGCCTTTGACGGTGTAGTACCACATGTCAAGGCCCCCGGGGCATACAACAGGCTGTCCTATAACCCTCCCTGACTGGCGGGCCGCCTCACGGAGAGCCTCGTACAGCTCCCCCGGCTCGTTTATAGCCGGCTCCGCAGAGATGACCTCCTCCGCCTCGACCTCAGCCCCATGCTTCACAGAGAGCCAGGTCAGCACGCCGACAAGCTCGCCCCGCGCCTGGGCCACGGTCTCCTCCGGTATGAGACGCCTGTCCACCGTGAAGTAGAACTCTCCCGGCACCTGGTTAGTCTTCCCTCCCCCGGTGACGCCAGCCTCGCCCCCCAGGGATACTGTAGGCCTGGCGGACTCCTCAGGCTCTATCCTGTACTTGCTCCTCCTTCCAGCGTACATAGCGGCGAGAGCCTGCTGGAGGTCTAGGGCTATGGCAGACGCCAGCAGGAAAGCGTTCCGCCCGTGCCAGGGCGTGCTGGCGTGAGCAGTCCTCCCCTTAACCCGGACCTTCATCCAGAGTATACCCCTGTGGCCGTGCCACGGCTTCTCCAGGCCGCTGGGCTCCGGCAGTATAACGTACTCGGGCGTCACACCCATCCCGTTCACAAGGTATCCTGTGCCGCACTCGCCCCCGATCTCCTCGTCGGGCACGAAGGCAGCCTCAAGCCTAAGCCCCTGCGGCCAGGCCCCCGAGAGCTGGAGGGCCTTGAAGGCGCCGAGGGCGGCGGCTATACCCCCCTTCATGTCTATAGCGCCGCGGCCGTAGAGCTTCCCATCCTTCACCACAGGCTTGAAAGGCTCTGTTACAGTCCACCCCGGCCCGCCTGGCACGACGTCGTAGTGGCCGTTGAAGTGGAGGGCGGGGCCCCCCTCCCCCCTCCTGCCGTAGACTATAAACCTGGGGTTCTCGGAGGCGTGTCTACACTTCTCCCTCTGATACTCAGCGGGGACCCTCTCAACAGCCACCTCAAAGCCCATGGACTCGAGCTCCCTGGCTAGGAGTTCCGCGGCCTCCTCATAGTGGTCCCCCTGGGGGGCGACAGTCGGGATCGAGACCAGCCTCTTCAACACCTCCACAGAGTAGCCGAAAGCCTCCTCCAACACACCAGCTTCTAGAGAAGCGGCCAACGGGTTCACCAGGATAGTATATTGGGGGGTGAGGATATTAGGTTGACGCACACAGACGTTCGGCCATGCAGCTTCACACCGTATAAAATAGAGAGACTTCCCGCCCCGCCCTCAACCCTTTCCTGAGGGTTATGGGGTTATGGTGGCCGTGGAGGCCAACGGCGCGGGCCTCCCATCTAAGCCAGCCCCCAGGGGCGCTGGGCTGCTGAATAGCATCTCCACCCCGCCTCCCACCGGGCGCCGGGGCCCGCCAGGTCATTCGAGGGAGTAGTGTTGTCCGCTAAAGCTTCCAGCCCACATCAAAGTACTTCGTTGGTGTTCTGGGTTGTCGTGCGCCGAGCTCTACTTCCTCGGTACTGGAGCCGCCGTACACCCCCGGAGGATGCAGTCCTCCCTGCTCCTAGACTATAGGGGGGCCGCGGTACTTGTAGACGCGTCCTGCGGGGCCGCCAACGCCCTCCAGGCCCTGGGATACCCTCCCGAGTCTGTGGGGGTGGTGTTTGTGACCCACGGCCACTACGACCACGTGTGCGGCCTGGGGCTACTGTCGTTCGTGAAGTCCTTCCGTGGCGGGCCTCCCCTAACCCTGTATACCCCCCCGGCCGCGGCGGGTGTTGTGAGGAGTGTTGTTGAGGCGGGGGTGAGGTCCTCGGCAAGGTATGGGGTTGAATACTCCCTCCTCCCTCTACAGCCGGGTGAGGAGGCGGGTGTCGAGGGGTTAATACGTGTTAGGGGCTACAGGGCGGAGCACACCGTGGAGGCCCTGAGCCTGGAGCTGGAGCTGGCTGGGCTCGGTTCCATACTTGTGAGCGGCGACACCAGGCCCACCGAGGCCTTGGCCTCGAGAGCACCGGAGGCCCTAGCTACAGTCCACGAGGCGACTCTCCCCTCCAGCATGGCCGAGAAGGCCGCAGTCACCGGCCACTCTACCGTGGGGGAGGCTGTGGGGATAGCCTCGAAATCGAGTCTAGGCCTCCTATACCACCTGACTCCGGAGAGCGAGGATGAGGCCCTGCAGGCCTCCAGGGGTACCAGGGTTATAGTTCCCCAGGACCTGCAGGCTGTGAAGATATGCTGAGTGAGGAGTCGTCTTAAAAATATTGTGAGGGGCCGCGTGTGCAACCCCCCGGCGGCGCCGGGGGGCTTCTACTATTCCAGGTGCCTCTCTGCGACCCCCTTCTCTACTCTAGCCGGCTTCAGGGCTTCCGCGAGGACCTCAAAGGCCCTGTGGGGGTTGGTGTGGCTGCCGCAGCTGTACACGTCGACGGTTGCGAACCTGTACTCGGGCCATGTGTGCACTGTTATGTGGCTCTCCAGTATTATGGCGACGACGCTCACGCCCTCCCCGATCTTCCAGGACTTTATGTCTAGAACCGTCATGCCACCCTCTCTGGCAGCGTCGAGTACCGCCTTCTCAAGCTTCTCAGGGCTCTTCAGGATCTCGGTGTTGGCGCACTCATAGAAATTCCCGTACACGTGTAGGCCGAAAACCCTCATCTGCGCCCCCGAGCCGTTGGTCCTCGAGGACGGTATCTGAGCCAATAATGGTCTCACCCCCTACATAAGCCCCGGTGTTTTTGAGGGCATTTAAGGGTTATACGAGCCGGCTTGCAACACAGAGTTTGATGCGGGTGCTGCATAGGCTATGTCAAGCGGCGTCGGCATAGTGACCAGGATACCCAGCGTCTCGCCGGCTACAAGCGCCGTGCTGCTTGACCACCCCGACGTTTATCTTAGGACGGTTAGAGGCGCCTCCACGATATACGGGGGGGAATACACCGGGTCGCCGGGCTTCAGGTTCACAGTAGCGAGGGTTGGTGAGGCGAACCTTCTCATAGGCCTTATACCACCCTATCCGCAGGCCGTCGCCGAGGCCGTCTACGAGCTCTTCATACTCGGCATAAGGAATGTTATAGCTATAACGCGGGGTGCCAGGCTTGGCAGGAGGGGTGAGGAGGGTGAGAGGGTGGTGCTAGCCAAGGCAGCCATACCCCTGGACACCGTCTCCCAGAGAATAGCCCCTCCCGGCACCCCTCTCCTAGCCTCAGCCGAGCTGCTTAGAGGCCTCCTAGCATACGCGGAGCTGGGAGTACTGAAGGGGTCGGTGAGCCCCGGCACGACGGTGACCATGCAGAGCCTCAGGATGGGGTGGAGCTACGACGACGCCGAGGAGTACATAGGGTTGAGGGATGTGAGGGCCGCCGACACGGTTACAGCCCCCCTCTACGCGCTGCAGTACCAGTTCGAGAGGCTTAACGCGCTCTCGGTCGTGGTGGCGGAGCGGCCCCTAACACCAACGCCCAGGCCTGTGGAGACTGACGCTAGGGCTCTGGAGAGGCAAGACGAGAGGGAGGCTGACCTTGTATCAAAGATACTCATAGCCGCGGTCGAGACTATAAAGGCGGTGGCCGGAGAGTAGCCGCGCGGCCCCCCTCAGCCGCCGTATATCTCCCTGGCCTTCTCCACCTTCAAGCCCCAGGGTGTGGCGCCCACCAGCTTGTCCACGATCCTCCCGTCCTTGTAGAACACCAGTGTGGGGGTACCCTCCACACCAGCCTTGTTCATCTCCAGCCTGGCGGCGGAGAGCTCCCTCTCCCCTATGAGGCTGCCCCATATGAACATTACTATGGGAACGTCAATCTCCCGGGAGGCCTGGAGCAGCTGCGGCCAGTCCCTATGGCAGTGTGGGCATGTCTTGCTATACACAGCCAGTATAGCGTCGCCCTGGAGCAGCTGCCTGAACTCCTCCGGCGTTATGTATGTTAGCCCGCCGTCCCTCAGCACAGCCAGCCCCTCCCTAACGTAGCTGAGGTTGCTGCTGAAACCGTCGGCGGTGCACTCCCACTCAACGCTAACCCCGGTGTCGGAGCCCGAGACGCTAGCCTCGACCAGGCTCTGGGTGTAGCGTATGGATAGTCCCCCGCCAACTATCCCGGCTTCGAAAGACTCTAGAATGCCGTCCCCCCTATAGACGGCCTTCACAGTCACGGTATAGTCGCCAACGTTAGCGTACCCCCTATAGACGTAGCCCCCGCCGTCTCCAGCCTCGAGCGACATCCTCATGCAGAGGCCCGATCTCCCCGGGGGTATGTAGACCGGAACAACGATCTCCTGCTGCCCGAGATACTCCTCCGGGAGGGCTAGGAGAGTGGTTGTCAACACTCCCTTCTCCGGCGTGGACGTCACCACAGGGTCCCCAGCCTCTAGCAGCTGGACCTTCACCTCGCTCTCGGGCCACCCCGGCTTGACAATGGAGACTGAGTTCGTAGCAACGTTGGTGCCGCTGGTGGACGTTGACGTCGACTCGTACACAAGCCTATCCCCCTCTGCAAGGGGTATTGTAAGTGTCACCGTGGGGAAGAGTCCCTGCGGCTCCTCTAGCTCGCCGCCCCCGCCGCCGGAGGAGCTTGAGCCTCCCCCAGCTGGGGCTGTCAGGCCGAAGCCCTGGAAGACCACTACAAACGTCGACGCTACCATAACCAGGCCGAGGAAAACGCCTATAACTAGCCTAGCGTTCAACCCGATACTCCCAACCACCACATTGTCTAGGGGGAGGTTTAAGCTTGAGCACCACACGCGGGGGTTCTGTGGTGTATGGGATATTAGCTTAAGGCTGCGTAAGATAGAACTGTTTGGGGGAGAGTGCTGGGGCTATGGGCGCCGCGGCCGCGGTCAGGCTGAAGAGGGCTAGGGGCAGGCTGCTGGGAGACCCGTTCAAGGCCCTCCTAGCGGGCTCTAGAGGCGTCTGGATGGCCCGGGGGTGTGACCTGTGCTTCCCAGGCCGGAAGGCGGTTGTGTTCGTGACAGGCCTCTGCGACGACTCCTGCTTCTACTGCCCAGTTAGCAGGGCCAAGCTTGGGAGGGACGTGTTCTATGTTAACGAGGTCCCCGTGTCTAGTGTTTGGGAGGCGGTGTCCGAGGTCCTGAGGACAGGCGCCTCGGGGGCTAGCCTCACAGGCGGAGACCCCCTGGTGGCGCTCCACAGGACCCTCGAGGTGGCGGAGGCGTTTAAGTCGGAGCTGGGGAGGGGGTTCCATATACACCTCTACACGAGCGGCCGGAGGATGACCCCGGAGGTTGCCAGGGCTCTCTGGCGCGCCGGTGTAGACGAGGTGAGGATACACCCCACGGAGAGGAGCCTTCTCTCGAGGGTTGAGATGGTTAAGAGGTATACAGGTATGAGCGTGGGGGTTGAGATGCCCATAGCCCCCGGGCTGGAGGGGCTGGCTATCGAGGCTGTTAAGACTGTAGAGGCCGCTGGCGGCGGCTTCGTTAACCTGAACGAGATGGAGATAGTGGAGCCCAACGCGAGAGCCCTCCTAGCCCGCGGGTATACAGAGAGTGGTGAGAGGCCCTTCACCGTTAGAGGAGCCCTCGAGGCCGCCCTGAGGGTTTTGAGGTGGGCGGCGGAGAACAGCAGTGTGCCCGTCCACTTCTGCCCCGCCAGCTTCAAAGACTCTATACAGACCGGCAACAGGCTGAGGTCCTCAGCAGCCAGAGACGCATACTGGTATGAGGAGCCGACCAGCCACGGAACCCTTGTGTGGGGGGAGGTCAGGGGTTCCACCGCCCCCACAGGCTTGGGGGAGGAGAGGGGCGGGGTTGTAATGCTGCCGCCGCGGGAGGACCTCCTCAAGACCGTTGTAAGGCTGTATGGGGGTGAAGCCTACATAGTGGAGGCCCATCCAACCCCCTCCAGGACCCCAATAGTATCCGAGAGGAGGATAGCCTAGGGGCTTGGGGTGACGCCGCGTGTCTGGATCAAGCCTCGACGAGGCCGCCCTCCTGGTCGAGGAGCTGCAGGGCGCCTTCGACTTCGCGGGGGTAGAGAGGTTCGACGTGGGGGGGCTAGACGTTACCGTGCTGGACGCTGGCATCATATCCGGCAGGAGGGTTATCGTGGTGGTCCTCCCGGAGGGGTCAAAAATAGGCATATGGTCCTCCCGGAGGGCTGTCGCCGCGGGCCTCGCAATGGGAGGGGGGAGGGATACCCTCATAATTATATATAGTAGGAGGGGTAGGATAGGGAAGGCCGGCTACCTCTATCTAGGATACCTGGCCCATAGCCACGGGTTCGACGTTGTAGTGGTCAACGGGGGGCCCAGAGAGGTTAGGGACGTGCTGGACATGCTATCCAAAACGGGTAGGGTTGTGGTTAGGGAGGATAAACTATATCCCGTTAGGCCTTAGACCCTGGATAGCCTGGAGCCCAGCTCCTCCAGCCTCTCCAGCATTATCCTCCTCTCTATACTGGCCACCTGCCTCCTCACCCTCACAACAGCGTCTGGGTTGACGCTTATCGAGTCTATACCCCTCCTCACCAGGAACTCGACGAGCTCGGGGTACACGCTGGGCCCTTGGCCGCATATGCTCACGGTGGCCCCCTGGCTGTGCGCCTTCTCTATCAGTATCTCGATGGACCTGAGTACCGCGGGGTCCCTCTCGTCGAAGTAGCCCATCTTCGCTAGGAACCCGCTGTCCCTGTCAACGCCTAGAACCAGCTGGGTTAGGTCGTTGCTGCCTATGCTGAACCCGTCCACCATCTTGGCGAACTCGTCGGCCAGGAAGACTGTGCTTGGCACTTCAACCATTATCCACACCTTAAAGTCTCTCCCGCGGGAGAGCCCCTCCTCCTCCATTATCCTCAGCGCCTTCTCCAGCTCCCACGTGGTCCTGACGAACGGGAACATAACCCACACATTCTTAAGGCCCCACTCCTCCCTAACCTTCTTTATAGCCCTGACCTCCAGCCTGAAGGCGGGCTCGTAGTTGGGGTGTATATACCTGGAGACTCCTCTCCAGCCTATCATCGGGTTCCTCTCGTCGAGCGTCTCATACTTCTCGCCCCCCTTAAGCCTCCTGTACTCGTTGGTCTTGAAGTCGCTGAACCTTACAACCACAGGCCTGGGGTATATGGCGCTGGCTACCTTGGCCACACCCTCAGCCAGCTTGTCTATGAAGTACACGCCCCTACCCTGCTCTATAAGGTACATCGGGTGGTAGCCTATCCAGCTGGAGATTATGAACTCTATCCTCATCAGTCCTATGCCCTCGAAGGGGAGGTGCTTGTACCTGTCTATCTCCTCGGGGTGGCCCAGGTTCATGTAGATCTTGGTGGCGGTTACGGGGTAGACCTCGGAAAGTATCTCGGCCGCCACCGCGCCCAGCTCAGGCCTAGCCTCCTCCTCCCTAGCCTCCTCCTCGGTTTTGACTGCGCCAGCGTATACCACGCCCCTGCTACCGTCGACGGTAACCAGCATCCCGTCTTTGAGCTTCTTGGTCGCGTCTCCGGTGCCCACCACCGCGGGTATGCCCAGCTCCCTAGCCACTATGGCGGCGTGGGCGGTCATGCCCCCCTCATCCGTCACTATGGCGCTGGCGAGCTTCATGTAGGGCACCCAGTCGGGGTCCGTCATCTTCGTCACAAGCACGTCCCCCTTCTCCATCTTCTTAGCAGCCTCCTCGACAGTCAGGGCCACCTTGACCCTTCCCGATGCAACGCCAGGGCTGGCAGGCACCCCCCTGACGAGGACCTCGCCCTCGGGCACCGCCTCCTCCGCCGGCTGCCCAGCCTCAGCCTCCTCCTTCTTCCTGGACCACACCGTCTCGGGCCTTGCCTGGAGTAGGAGTATGTTGTCCGGAGGCCTGAGCTCGAAGTCTATAGCCCACTCTATATCCATAGGCCTGGCGAAGTGGTTCTCAACTTTTACAGCCAGCCGGGCCAGCTCTTTCACCTCCTTCTCCGAGAGCGATGGGGCCTCCGGCCTTATCCCAAGCTTCTCTATAACCTCAGCCACCGCGGGGTGCCTCCTCCTGAGGTCCTCAAGCTCCTCCTCGCCCTCGGGTATCCTGATCTCGACGTTCTCGTTCAAGTCTGGATCGTAGAATAGAGCCTTATCCTTCCTGGACACCCTAGCCTCCAAAATCTCCAGGTCAGACTTCCTAACGACGAACCTGTCGGGAGTCACCTTACCCCCGACTATGTACTCTCCGAGGCCCCAGATCGACTCTATAACGATCTTATCCTCCTCACCCGTCACTGGGTGTATGGTGAACATGACGCCGCTGCTGCGGCTACTCACCATCTTCTGCACTACAACCGCCATCAACGCTGTCTCATGGTCTATGTTTAGGCTGTCCCTATAGCTGAGCGCCCTGGCCGTCCACAGGCTGGCCCAGGCTGTCTTAACCTTCTCGACAACCTCCTCCTCACCCTTAACGTTAAGGTAAGTCTCCTGCTGGCCGGCGAAGCTGGCCTCTGGGAGGTCCTCCACAGTGGCGCTGCTCCTCACAGCCACACGGGGCTCCTCAACACCGACCATGGTGCCCAGCTTCCTGTAGGCGTCAACTATAGCCCTCCTTATATGGGGGGGCATCGGTGTCCTCACGAACTTGCTCCTAATGAGCTCGCTAGCCTTCTCATACTCCTCCGGCCTACCGCTCACAATCGTCTCCTCAAGGACATGCTTTATATAGCCCGCTATACCGGTCTCGAACACGAACCTCCTGTAAGCCTCACTGGTAACAACAAAACCGGGGGGCACGGGTATGCCCGCCTTTATCATCTCACCGAGGCCAGCGGCCTTGCCGCCCACCAGGGGGACGAGGTCCTTGGAAACCTCGTCTAGCCAGAGGATGAGCCTCCTCTCCACAAACAAACACCATATAAAAGGTGTTAACCCAGGAGGTAAATGAATAAAGTATATAAGCAGGACATGTATTCTCACATATCCTACACGCAAAAGAACCCGGGTAGATAAGGCAAAGATACGCAAACCACGGCGGCTATCAGCTCTAGCGTAACAGTAATACCATCACCCGGCATCCGCGAGTGTTAAGCTGGCGGCCAGCTTCTACAGCATCCTACCGTGGCTGCTACGGCACTGCGGGGAGGAATATGTGGGCGGCTGCAACTAGCGCCGAGACAAGGACGGCTGCTCCCACTACAATGGTGGGGCTCACCTTTATCTTCCCCTCATACTCCTCGTAGAAGGACAGCAGCCCCGCGGCTGTGACGGGTGCGGCCCTCCTCTCCCTCCTCCTCCTGACTGACAAGCCTCTACATACCCCCGGGATCTCCCACATGTACCGTAATGTGCGGGGGGTTAAATCTCCCGCCGCCCCCTTCCAGCAGGTTTCCCCCGCGGCTAGGACGGTTTTAGGCTGGCTGAGGATAGTATGGGTAGCGGGTCCCCCGACACCGATTTCAGTATACACACGGCCTTCACCTCCTCGAGGCCAGATACTACTGTGACCCTTGTCTCGAACCCTGTGAACTCCGCGTTAACCCCTATAGTTGCGCTTCCAACGTCTATGGTGTAGAGGTAGGTTAGGTTGTCCATGTCGAATACCGTGGTGTACACGGTCTTGCCCGGTGCCACAGGCTTCCTGGTTGACATGCACTCGTAGCTTCCCGAGGGGAGTACCACGTCCTCGCTAAGCTGCTCCTGAACATCTACTATATTGAACCTGGCCTCAGGCTTAGCGTCAACGTTTGCAAAGGATATTCCAAGCTCAACTGTTGAGCCGCCGCAGTCGAATTCGAGGGTTCCTCGAAGCATCTCCACCGAGGCCTCTAGGTAAACGTACACCATCTTACCCTGGGGGGCCTTCACCTCCGAAACCCGGCTTAGGTCTAGATCAACGCTTATAGAGCCCCCCTTGAAGCTCCTGCTACCCACCTTGGCAGGTATCTCAATCTCTATCCTAGGCTTCATATCCTCCTCCGGTTTGATGTTTATAAGTATAGAGTCGCTCCTGCTCAGGGCGAGAGCTAGCACCTGCTTAACGGTAACCGGCCCTTCAACCCCGCTCCCCACAACCCCCTGTAAAACACAACCCGGCCTCAAACCGTCAACGTCTATGAACCCCTTTTCTACGGCTTTTGCAGGCGCTGGCAGCGGTAGGGGGTACGGCCTCTCCTCAACCAGGTAGATCATCACACCCCCCTCAACTGGCTCCAAGGCTATGGTGTAGCCCTGGGAGGGGGTTCTCACCAGCATGTAGCCCTCGCCCCTCTCCAAAACTGGCTCCACACTATAGCTCAGCTTGCCCCCGCTAACGCCTAGCAAGATCACGTCGCTCTCGGGGGCGTAGCTGGGCTCGACTATTAAAAGGATGCTGTATGCTATAACGGCGAGTATTATGAGTGTGAGAAGAACGTTAGTGGCCCTGCCGAAGACCTCCTGCACACTCATACCACTATTCCCGAGGGCCTAGGGGGCTCTGCTGGAGGCTAAAACTGTCTCCCACTGGAGGAGGCCTTGGTGGAGTGGGGTCTGGCGAGTACGCCCACAGAGCCTCTACGAGGCGGGGCGGCGTCCAGCGGGCAGGCCTCCTGCCTGGCGGGGCGACCAGGTGTCTAAGCCTCCCCTCCCTCGGCGTGTAGACGCCGGGCTGTAGAGCACGGGGCACGGGTGTCTCAATAGGTCTGGCGCTGGGAGAGGAGAAGCCGCAGCGGGGGCACCTGTAGCCCCTCCCCCTCCCGGCGCTCTCCAACCTAGCCCCGCAGCGGGGGCATAGGGGGGAGTGCACCTCGATAACTGGGGATAGCCGCTTGACAGACAGCTTGTCCACCGCAACCGTCCAGAGTCCGCGGGGCCTGTAGGGCCTCACGCTCCCCATAGCCTCCACAAGGTCGCCGGGCGCCAGGAGCCTAGCCACCTGGTTGAGAGGCGAGGCCTCCCTATAGAATACAAGGTCGACCTCGCCGCCGCCTGCTGATGCCCTCACCACCACGTGCCCCCCAGGCAGTGTTTGCGGGGTGCCGGCCACCACCGCCTCCAATGTTACATAGGAGTACGGGTAGACCCTCCTCTCCACCCCCCGGGGCGCGTCTGTGTGTTGGTTGCTGCGGTAGAGGACCCAGAAGTGAGGCTCCTCGCAGAGCGCCTCAGAGTAGCGGTGGAGGAGGTGGGGGCAGTCGCCGCGGAACCCGGTTAGCACAGGATCCGGGCCTGCCGGGGCGGCTGCAACCCTCCCCCCAGCGATGTCTATGTTGTTGAACGTGCAGGGCGGTAGTGAGGCTTCAACCCTAGCAGCCGCCTCCCAATCCACGCACCTCCCCTTCCCCCACATCTCCGGTTTCCGGTAGGCCACTAGCTCCCAGGTATAGTCCTCCCCGGGCTTCAAGGCTGCGAGGGATGCGGATGCACCCACAACACCCCAGCCACCCCGAACCCAGCCCCCCTCCCTCTCCACAACAGCCACCGCGAAACCTCTATCCAGGACCCCTGCCAGGGCCCTCCTATACAGCTCCTCGAGGCTAGGTCTGAAGGGGTCTCCCACGAGGGCTGCCATACCAGGCCCCTTACCCGCCTCAGAGGGCCTCCCGCCAGTGTAGTCCCACATAAGCTGGACTGCAGTCTCGACGGCGTCTAGAGCCTCATCCTCACCCCTTGTCCATAGCCTTATCACCACTGAAGCATTGCCCCTAGTCTTCCAGGGTATGCCGGGGTTAAGCCTGACGAGTAGGGGGTAGTCCGCCAGTGTGTAGCGGCCGCGGGGTAGGAGGGTGTGTAGGAGGAGGCCTGCGAAGTGTGTTGTACATCCTCCCCCTCTAAAATCGATATCGTCGAACGCCATACTTAACAGGAGGATGCCTGGCCCCCCCGCCCCGTCTTAGGAGGGGTTACCCCTTGTTCTTAACCCTCCTGGTCACTATAACCATTGTGAGTGTCATCTTTACCCCGTCAATCTTCCTTATCTTACCCGTTATAGTCTCCCTCAGCTGGTCCATGGTTGGGGCCTCAACTAGGGCTATGATATCGTATATCCCGTATACCATGAATACTTCCTTGACCTCCGGCATCTCCAGCAGCTTGTTAAACACTTCATCCTCCTTCCCGACGTCAACGTTGATAGCGACAAGCGCCTCCGGCATCTCGGGCACCATACACCATCTATTGAGCCGTTACGGGTTTAAAACCTTATAGCAACCATAAGTTGTGTTAGAAGCTGTGTAGAGGTGTGGCCTGTAGAAATGGATGAGGAAGCAGGAGGCGGGCAATGCTGTCTCGACCCCTCCATGTTCTCCCACAGGCAGGGTGACATAGCTAAGGCCCTCAGCCTAAACGATGAGGAGGCGGTGCGTGTGAAGAAGTATGTAGAGGACCCTCTCAAACAGCGTCCTCCGCCCAAGGTTAGCGAGGCCCTGGAGAGGATATGGTCTAGGGACTGTGCTAGCCTATCCCTGAGGCAGAGGATCTACGCTACATTCATACTAGGGATTAGTATATACGGCAGCATAGTTCAAGAGTACCTCATAAGGTCTATGAGTAGTATGGAGGCTAAGGGTGCCTCAGGTGGCGGGAGGTCGCCCTAGGCCCCCCAGAGGCTTCAGAGACTTCCCCCCCGAAGTCATGATACTCAGGAAGAGGCTGCTCTCCAGGCTTGAGAGGGTGTTCGAGAGCTACGGCTTCGACCCGCTCGACACCCCTGCTGTGGAGTACTGGGAGACCCTCTCGGGTAAGTATGGGGAGGAGGCGGAGGCCAGGCTCATATGGAGGTTCCAGGACCCGTGGAGCGGTAGGTGGTACGCGCTCAGGTACGACCTTACAGTCCCCCTAGCCAGGTTCGTCGCGTCTAACCCGGGGCTGCAGATGCCGTTCAAAAGGTATCATATAGGGAAGGTTTGGAGGCATGAGGAGCCCCAGAAGGGGAGGTATAGGGAGTTCGTGCAGTGCGACGCCGACATAGTGGGCAGCCCGCACCCCGAGGCGGATGCCGAGGTTGTGAGCCTCGTGGTAGACAGTATGGAGGCCCTGGGGTTCAATGGTTTTAGGGTTAGGGTTAACGATAGGCGCCTCCTAGCAGGCATATTCGAGGAGGAGCTGAGCCTCGAGAACCCCCTGCCGATCTACAGGGCTATAGACAAGCTGGACAAGATAGGGGAGGAGGGTGTTAGGAGGGAGCTTGAGAAGCTGGGGCTAGCGGGCTCTACGGTAGCAAGGATTATGGAGATTATCTCGTGGAGGGGGAGGCCCGGCGAGGTCCTAGAGTCCGCGGGGAGGGTTTACGGGTCTAACAGGAGGGTTAGGGAGGCTCTCGACCATCTGGAGGAGATGCTATCCCTAGCCAGGGATAGTAGGGTTGAGCTAGACTTGAGCCTTGTCAGGGGGCTAGACTACTACACCGGGCCCATACTAGAGGTTGTCCTCGACGAGCCAAGGATAGGGAGTGTGGCCGGTGGAGGGAGGTACGACGGGTTGATAGGCATGTTCGCGGGCAGGGATATACCGGCAACCGGTGTCAGCATAGGTATAGAGAGGATTATAGACGCGGGCCTGGAGCTCGGCGTGTATAGCCTTGACGTGAAAACCGTCGCTCAGGTCGCAGTCGTCGTCCTTGACAGGAGCTACTACAGCTACGCCTGGGAGGCCGCCCGGCTTCTCAGGAAGGGAGGTTTCAACGTGAGGATAGACCTCTCCCGGGCCAGCGGACAGGTTCAGAGGAGGAAGGCATCGAGGCTTGGCATACCCGTGGTGGCGTTCGTGGGGGGTAAGGAGGCTGAGGGGGGCTTCCTAACACTATACAGCGCCGCGACGGGGGAGAGGGTTATGGTGCCCCTGATTGAGGCTGCCAAGGCTGTGGAGAGGCTTCTCCCCCGCTAGCCGCCTGAAGCCAGCCTCCTCCTAACAGTCACCGCCAGGCCTGAGGCGTAAACCTCCATAACAACCCTCCCCACCTCCCTAGGCTCCATAGCAACCCTCCTGAACCTGCCGCTCGAGACTGCGGCCTTAAGCCCTCTCAAATGCTTGCACCCCCAGCCCCCCTTCAACAGGCTCCCCGCCATGCTGGGGCAGGAGCAGTATAGCCCCTCGACCAGAATATAGTCCCTCGACCCGCCCAGGTAGACCCAGACCCCCGTGGCACCGCCCGCCTCGAGCTTCACATACCTCCCGGAGAGGCCGAGGACCTCGTCGGGCTCGAGGGCCAGATACTCTAGGCAGGCGTCCCTCACCGACACGCTAAACCCCTCCCCTCCTGTAGGGGCCTAGAACCTTGTAGCCACAGCCTGAAAGACCTACTACAATGTAGTCGGCGAGCCCCAGGAAGAGGCCGGTCTCACGCACCCCCGGCACCATCCTGAGCGTCGACTCCAGATCCCGCGGATCCTCTATGGGCCCGGTGTGCAGGTCGACCAGCACACCGCCCCAGTCGCTAACCACAGGCCCTCTCTTACCCTGCGAGGTCCTCAGCCGTGGTTTAAGCCCAAGCTCCTCAAGGCCCGCCAGCGCCATAGCGGCAAAGCCGGGCTCAACCTCCACGGGAATAGGCATCCTCTCCCCAAGCCTCCCCACCAGCTTGTCCTCACCAACTATGAATATGTTGAGCCTAGACCTGGAGGCAAGTATCTTCTCCCCCAGCAGAGCCCCCCCACCCCCCTTCACCATATACCCGCTTCCAGGCTCCACCTCGTCAGCCCCGTCGACATAAGCGTCAACCCCCCGGTATACGCGGGGGTCACCCACAGTCCACCCCAACCCGTAAACCGCGGCCCCCGTCTCAAAGCTGCTGGGCACAGCAACCCCCGGCTCCACCCCCGCGTCGACGGCCATGTGGAGGAACCTCAACACAGTCCTGCCACTACCCACACCGAGGACGCCGAGCTCAACGTCAAGCATGCGGAGAAGCTCCAGCGCCCCGCGGGAAGCCTCGGCCATAGGGTCGCAGTCGCCCAATAGAGGCACCCACGGAAAACCTGTAGACACCGCACTCAAAATAGGGTGAAGTATTGGGCAGCCTCTGACAGGCTATAATTCTCCACAGGAAACCGAGGGGTCCTTATAAACCCCGAGCATACAAAGCCAGCCCTCCGGAGGCTCGAGCCCCACACCCCACTGTTTCCCATGGAGCGTCAGGAGAACTGGGCTCTCACAGCCTCTCCACGGATGCACATACAATATAATGATACAAAAACATTATATAGAAAAGATGATCAAAACAAACAGCGAATCTCGTTTGAAACTAGACCCGCAGCCTCACACGATCCACCGGAAGCCAGGGGGTGTGGGGGGTGTTGTGAAGCGGCGTTGACTCTCCACAGGAAACTGAGGGGGTGTATACTGGGGGGTTAACAGGGTAGAGCAGTACCCATCACACCTATCACAACTCACAACCCCAACACGGCCGAGGGCTGGGTATGGAGGTGCATCGGCGTGATCCATGTTTACTGGAGGGCGGCGCCGGCCATAACCCGCCTTCTGTACTTCGGCGGCATTGGGCTTAGCGGTCTACCCCCCGGGCTTCGCGCGGCCCTCACCGCCCGGGGGCCTTGCTCCGCCGGGGGCGGCCGTTTCACCGCATCCCCGGGGTTCCTCTGCGGTTTGCTGCCGCCCTGTTGCCAGGGCGGCCTAGCCGCGTCCTCGACACGCCCCGGGGCCGTGTCGTTTCTGTGCCGTTGCCACGGGTTTCACCCGTGCCCCTTGCGGGGCCCGGCTGCCGCGGGGAGGGCGGAGTTTCCTCAGCCCCCGAGGGTATAGGGGACCGTGGGCCGCCGGCCAGCGCCGCCCCCGGGTTTACAGGTTATTTCCCGTGGGGGGGTTTTACTTTGGTTTTTGGGTTGTGGTGGTGTGCTTGTTAAGAAGTATCCCTTCCTCATAGGCCTTGAGAGGGCTTTGGAGCTTGTGGCGGGGTTTAGGGGTGAGGCTGCTAGGCGTGTTTTAGCTGGTGATGAGGATCTTGTTAGGCTTGGTTTTAGGAGGGCTGTGGCCGCTGTGGAGGGGTGGCTCGACTATCCTTTCGCCGATACTGTGGAGGGGGAGGTGGCTAGCTTTTACCTCGGGCTGGCTATAGCCTATAGGGCTGGCCCGGCTGCCGTGTCGAGGGTTGTGGCCGGCGAGTCTTCAAGGGCTGCGAGGCTGGTGGCTGGCGAGCCTGGGGAGGTTGCAGCCAGTATACTCGGGGGGCTGGGGTTTCCTGTTGAGAGGGGCGGCTTGAATATTCCATGGGTTGTTGATAGGCGCGGGGTTGTCACCCTCCCTCTCGGCTGGAGGATGGGTGTTGACGTTTTCCTGAGGCTCTCCGCAGCTGACGAGCATGCTCCGGAGCTGAGGCTCGCCAACCAGATGCTGCTCTCGGGCGGCGTCTATCTGAGCGACGCTAGGCTGAGGGCTCTAGCCTCCGCAGCCTCGAGGCTGGCTATAGAGGGGAGGGTGTCTGAGGCCAGCTCCCTCGAGTCGGAGGCTATCGAGAGGTATGCCAGGCACCTGGCGGCCCTCGCCGAGGGGGGGCTGCCGTTCGTGCCGGAGGCGCTGCCCGCCTGCGTGAAGGAGGTTCTCGGGAAGGCTGTGAGGGGGGTTAGGCTCGGGTGGCTGGAGCTCTACCTGGCCCTGGTATTCCTCGCCAGGATTAGGGCGGGGCCGGAGGTGGTGGCTGAGGTCCTCTCTCCCAGCATCGGCAGGGGGGCTGCCAGGGCGTTGGCCAGGGTGTACGGCCAGTCACCACCCACTGACCACAGGCTACCCCCCTGCGAGGTCCTCGCAGCCTCGGGCGTCTGCAGGTGCCGTGGCAGCCTGCTGGCCGAGTATAGGCAGAGGGTGAGGAGCTATCTAGGGTTGCCGGTGGTTAGCAGATAATTCCCCCGGGACGTTATAAACAACTAATTATTACGGGTGCGGGGGTGCCCGAGCCAGGGCGAAGGGGGCGGGCTCAAGACCCGTTGGCGTAGGCCGGCGTGGGTTCAAATCCCACCCCCCGCACCATACCCAGCTACACAGGCCACTTCTCCATGTTCCAGGCCATATCCCAGAACATGTACTCGTATCTAACGGCCTTCCTGAATATCCTGTTAAGCCTCTGGTAGACCCCTCCCTCCTCTTCCCATAGCCTGTCAACGGCCCTCCTATACTCGTCTACCGCATCTCCATACTCTCTGCTGAGGTAGACGGACGCCCACCTCCTATACAGGTCTACACCGTTGTTCTCTAGCAGCTCCCGGTTAGCCAGGGCTATGTCCCTGTAGCTCCAGTAGCATGGTAGTAGGGATACCATGCACTCTAGGGCCGTGCCGGTGCTGCACGTGGCTATCATGAAGTTTACGTACGCCTCGTTAGTGGGGGCTGGCTCCTCCCTGAGGACCTCGCTGAGGCTTAAGCCTAGCTCGCCCAGCAGCTTTTCATAGTTTTCCATCTCTGTCGATGCTAGGAAGCTTGCGTGCGATAGAGCCAGCCTGGCTACGTCGAAGTCCCACGACTTGGAGGCTGCGAGGCTTAGGCTTTTCACCAGGCCTACCAGGTAGTTGTAGTCCTGGACGGCGTAGAACCTAAACCTGTCTAGGGGGAGGTCCCCGCTATATAGGGCTTTCACGAAGGGGTGTTGGGGCAGGAGGGCCCAGAGATCGTTATTATCCCTCTTTAGCCTCTCACTCAGAGACGACTCCCCCATATGGGGCACCATAATATTCGGTAGAGGTCTGGAGATATTCTAGCTATGCTGCGAGCTGGTGGCCTGACCGATGGGTGGATATAGAGGCCTCAGGGTTATGGCGGCTGCGCTGCCGGCCTACGCTTACTTCTACAACGTCGGCTCCATAGGCTTCTGGCTTCCGCTACATGTGAGAGAGCTTGGATGGCCATACACCTACATAACGCTCATAGCCACCTGGTACTTTGTGGCCGTCACGCTGGCCACCCCCCTCGTGGGGCTGCTCTCCGACCTGACTAGGAGGCCGGGCTACATACTAGCGGCTGGTATGGCTGTGGTGGCTGCAACCTCGGCCGCGATGCCCCACGTCGAGGACCCTCCCCTGCTCATGGCCCTTAGAGCCCTCCAGGGGCTGGGCCTCGCCGTCGGTCTCCCGATAGCCCTGGGGAGCCTATCGCTGATACAGGGTGTGAGGAGGGGGGTCGCCTCTACGGTGATAGCCTCTGGCCTGGGCATGTCCGGGGGCGCCCTCCTGTCGGGGGTTATAGTCGAGTATCTGGGGTTCCCTATGCTATTCTACGCCGCTGCAGTCCCGGCGGCCCTCTCAACCGTAGTGGCCCTGCTATGGAGCCCCCCGCCGCCCCCCTCAGGAGGTCCAGGCCTTCTGGCGGCCCTCGCCAGGGTGCCCTGGGAGGTTTTCGTTGTTATGGCTGGGATAGCTGTTAGGAACACCTTCGCCAGCGGTGTCTTCAGTATAGTATCCATAATTTTCAACAAGATAGTCGGGATCTCCTACCTCTCCACTGGCGCCGTGCTGGCTATAAGCCCGGCTATACAGGCTTCGGCCAGCAGCTTCTTTCAGAGGATTATGAGGGGGCGGGCCCTCCTCTTCTACTCCGCGGGGCTGAGCGGCACTGCCATAACATTCTATATATACCATAGCGCAGACTCCGCCCTAGACCTGGCGGCCGCCCAGGCGGCCCTCGGCACGTTCTACGGCGCCACGGTTGTCGCGGGCAACACGATGATAATAGCTCTGGCGCCCAGCGAGATAAGGTATACCGCCTCCAGCCTCTACACATTCGCCTTCAACATAGGCTGGATACTGGGCACCAGCGTGGCTGGGAGGATAATGGACGCTGCTGGAGTGGACGCGTGGATAAGGCTGGCCGTTGCGGGCACACTCGCCTCAGGACTTATACCCCTCACCCTACTGGCCTCGGCCAGGGCGAGGAGGATATAGTGTCTATGTGGGCCGTAAAGCTCATGGCGGGTAAAAATCTCCCCAGGTTTCCGTGTTTAGGGCGGGTTTACCCCCTTTTTAGCCCTTGAGCTGTGGTGGCAGGGCTTGGACCAGCTTCCTAACCGCCTCTACAGCCTCGTCGAACTTTCTCTTCTCCTCGTCGGTCAGGGGGAGCTCGATTATCCTCTCTATCCCGCTCCTCCCTATGACGGCGGGCACCTCGGCCACTATATCGCTGTAGCCGTACTCGCCCTGCAGGTATAGGCTGTAGGGGTAGATCCTCTTGGCATCCCTCTTTATAGCCTCCACGGTGAGGACTAGGCCCGCCGCTGGGCCGTAGTTGCTGCTGTAGCCTCTGAGCTCTGTTATCTTTGCACCTGCGTTGACTGTTTCGGAGACAACCTCGTCTATCTCCTCCTTCGACATTAGGTGCTCCAGCGGGACCCCCCCTACGCTGGATAGCCTGGGTACGGGGAACATCTTCTGGCCGTGCATGCCGAGGACTATGGCGTTGACGCTTCTGAAGCTGACGCCGAGCTTCTGGGATATGTAGTAGGCCATCCTGGCCGAGTCTAGTATGCCGCTGAACCCTATCACCCTCTCCCTGGGAAAGCCCGTCTTCTTGTACATCACGTAGGTCATAGCGTCGACAGGGTTTGTCGTTATGACCACTATAGCGTCCTTGGCGTACGCCTTAATCTTCTCAGCCAGGTCGGCCATGGTCTGGGCGTTCGCCTCGAGGAGCTGCTCCCTGGTCATACCCGGCTTTCTGCCTATGCCAGCCGTCACCAGCACTATGTCGCTGCCCCTCATGTCCTCGTAGCTGTTGCTCCCCCTGATGCTTATGTCCACCCCCAGCTCCGCCGCCGCGTGGGCGAGGTCGAGCGCCTCCCCCTGGGGCTTCCCCGGGGTCCTGGCTATGAGGAGGAGGTCGTCGTAGCCCCTCATCATCAGCATAACAGCAGCGGCCATACCAACCTTGCCAGCGCCAAGTATCGTTATCAAAGCGTCTCCACCATATCCTCATAGTCTAAAAATGTAGAATTAATAAGTCTCCGGAGTTACCGTCGAACCGCTGGCCCACGGGAATTTCTTAATTACCCTGGCTCTCCCAGGCGCTAGTTGGGATTAAGGGGGAGGGGTGTTGCTGCTACCCAGGACGCTGGAGGAGGTGGTGCTGGCGGTACCCGCCAGGGATTATGACAGGGTTGTGGCCGGGCTGGCTGTCGAGGGCATCTTCCACGTCGACACCCCGCCGCAGGGTGTCAAGGGGGAGGTCGACAGGAGCTATAGGTCGCTCCTGACCCAGGCTTCCGAGAGGTCCTCAAGGATAAGGCAGTACTTCGAGCTCGCCGGGGTGGAGCCCTACAGGGTGTCGGGTGTGGAGGTAGAGGTTGGGGGCTGGGAGGAGAGCTTCAGGAGATACCTGGAGAAGTACTCTGAGGTGGAGAAGTTCTACTCAGGCCTCCTGGAGGAGTATTCCGAGGCTGAGTCGAGGCTTAAGGAGCTTCTCGACATAGAGGCTAGGATATCCCCTGTCTCACATGTAGACGCGGATATAGCAAGGCTCTACAGCTCCAGGGCCTTCGACTTCGCGGTCTACTACGGAAGCTACTGGGAGGGGCTGGAGGCCCGGGTCGGCGAGATAGTGTCTAGGGTTGGGGGTCTCGCGGTTGTGGAGCCCTCCGGCGGTTATGTGGTGGTGGCGGTCGCCGTGCCGAAGGGCGCCCTCTCCAAGGTGTCCCCCGAGATACTCGGCCTCAACCTCTCGATATACACTCCACCGGAGGGCGTGCCCGGCAGCCCTAAGAAGGCTATGGAGTATATTAGGGAGGAGAAGGGGAGGCTCGGCGGGCGGCTGGCTAGAATCCAGGAGATGGCATCGGAGAGGCTGGGTGAGCTGGCGGAGTTCTACACAGTGGTCTCGGCTTTCGAGAATATATTCAGGTTCCTGGTGTCGACGCTGAGGAGGGGAGAGACGAGGATAGTCAGGGGGTTCGTGGACGTCAGGGACTCGAGGAGGCTTAGGGGTATACTTGATAAGATGACCCGGGGTAGCTACGTTATACTCAGCCTCGGCGTCAGGCGGGGGGGCGAGACGCCCACGCCCAGCAAGGTCGACCTCCCCCAGTTCCTCAAGCCTTTCTCCAGGGTTGTTGAGCTGTACGGCTACCCCGACCCCAACGAGATAGTGCCCACGGCGTTCCTCGCTGTAACCCTGCCGCTAACATTCGCCCTCATGTTCCCTGACGCGGGCCACGGCCTCCTAGTCCTCCTATTCTCGATATTCTACCTGAGGAGGGTGAGTAGAGACTGGGCGTACGTTCTGGCTGTTATGGGCGGTGCGAGCATAGTCTCGGGGCTGCTGGCGGGGGAGGTGTTCGGCCCTCTAGTGTCTAAGATGCTGGGGCTGCCTGAGCTCTGGCTCCGGCTGGGGCTTGAGACGCCGCCCTACGCCATGCCAACCTACGCTATAGACCATGGCGAGGAGGAGCTCGTCCCTACTCTGGTCTACAGAGCGTTGAACGTCAGCCTCTTCATGGGTGCTTTCATGCTCAGCTTTGGAACGCTGCTTGGAGTCGTTAACGGGGTTATAAAGAGGGATTGGGCTGGCCTGGTGGAGTCCAGGCTACCAAGGTTCCTCCTGTTCGCCTCGATAACCAGCCCCTTCCTAGTCTACATGGACGCTGGGGAGGCTGGCTCGGTGCTTAGGCAGGCGCTCCTCGAGCTGGGTGGAGATAGCTTGGCGGCCAAGCTTGTTCTAGCGGGCTCCCTACTCGGCCTGGTGTGGATGCTGCTGGCCGGCCCCATATTGTACATGCTGGAGGGCCACAGCCCCCTAGCCGGGCTGGCAAACAGCTTCCTAGAGGCCTACGAATCCCTCCTGATGCTAGTCGGCAACATACCCAGCTTCCTCAGGATTATGGCCCTCGCACTGGCCCACTCCAGCCTGGTCTTCGTGGTCTATTATCTAACAGTTATGATAATGCAGGGGGGGATACTGGCTGACGTGGTGGGCGCCCTCCTGTACGTTGGAGGCAACCTCGCCGTAGCCGGTATGGAGGGCCTGCTGGCGTTCGCCCACGCATCGAGGCTGCACTTCTACGAGTGGTTCAGCAAGTTCTACAGCGGCACAGGGGTGCCTTACACGCCGATCAGGGTTGAGGGTGTAAGGATAAAAATAGCAGGCCAGACTTTTTAAACGGTGCACGCCCCCTTGGCAGTGAGTTATAACAGGAGGGTAGACCTCATAACAGGCAGCCCTACGAGGAAGATAGATGCTGTGAGGGAGAGGCTGGCCCGGGAGGGTAGGGACGTTATCCTACTCTCAACCGGCCAGCCCGGCTTCCTGCCCCCCAGGTTTCTTAGGGAGAGGCTGGCCCGGGCTCTTCTCGACGAGGGGTTTAAGAGGCTGTACTCCTACACCCCGACCCCAGGCTATGCTGACGTTAGGGAGTCTATAGCCGAGGACCTCGCAGCCCTAGGCGGCCCCAGGGTTGAGCCCGACGACATACTTGTTACCGCCGGCGGGCAGGAGGCCATGTTTGCAGCCCTCTCCACCATACTGGAGCCTGGCGACAAGGTAGTGCTTATGGACCCGACATACTTCGGCTACAAGCCGATAGTCGAGTACCTTGGGGGGAGGGTGGAGTGGGTTAGAGCACCCCCCTCTCTAGGCTTCCAGCCGGACGAGGAGGAGCTTAAGAAGGTTTTCACGAGGGGTGTGAAGGCTGTGGTGCTGGTGTCGCCCGACAACCCTACAGGCAGGCTTCTCTCAGCAGACTCTGCGAAGCTCGTCGCGGATCTCGCTGTAGACTCGGGGGCGTGGATAGTCTATGACGAGGCCTATAAGACACTGGTTTTCGAGGGGGAGCACGTCTACCTCTACAAACTCGCCCCGGACAACACTATATCTATAAACACGTTCAGCAAAGACCCGGGCTTCCCCGGCTGGAGGCTGGGCTACCTCTACGGGCCTAGGTGGATCGTAGGGAAGATAAGGCTTGTGTCGGAGGAGCTGGTATACTGTCCCCCCAGCATAGCGCAGGTGGCCGCCAAGATATACCTGGGGGACAGGGAGGCCAGGCTCAAGCACCTAGAGTACGCCAGGGAGTTCCTGAAGACGAGGATGGAGGCTATGGCTGTTGCCCTAGAGGAGATGCTGCCGGAGGCGGTGTTCACGAGGCCGGGCGGCTCCATGTTCATAACAGTGGACCTCTCCAGCTACCTATCTAGAGCTTCGTTAACCTCGGAGGAGCTGTCGGTGAAACTCTTGGACGAGGAGTCAGTAGCCACGGTGCCGGGCCGCTACTTCGGCCCCAGCGGAGACACCATGCTAAGACTGAGCTTCGCCACGGAGACGCCGGAGAGGATAAGAGAGGGTATAAGGAGGCTGGCCAGCCTCCTTGAGAGGCTTGGATGAAAACGGCGGAAACCGGAAGCCCCATACTATTATTATCCGCCCCCGGCTAGCATACCTTGCTTCCAGGCTCAACCGGCTCGCTCACAGTCAGTAGAACCGGCTTCTCCCCGTCGCCGCAGGGGGCCGCCAGCACCATCCCCTGGCTCACCTCCCCCGCCATCCTCTTCGGCCGCAGGTTGGCGACCACTATGACGAGCCTTCCAACCAGCTCCTCGGGCGAGTACCATCTGGCTATGCCGGCGAGGACCTGCCTCTCCTCACCGCCTATGTCTACTATTAGTTTGAGTAGCTTCTTGCTGTGCGGAAGCCTCTCAGCCCTGACAACCCTCCCCACACGCAGGTCGACTTTGGCAAAGTCCTCTATACCTATGAGCTCATCCCCTCCTCCCTGCGCCACAACCTTCCACCACGCTGAAATATCCCGCCAGGGGGATAAAGAATCTAATTCCCGGGGTGACGACCCCAGGCGACACCGAACACCCCCGGGAGGGAGCCTGGGGGTGTTGTGAGGAGTTCAGCCTTGTCTGACCTTGGCCAGCTCTAGTCTAGGTCATCCAGGGGCTCCTTCGCGTGTACCACATGCTCCTCGCTGGGGAACCTGCCGGCCCTCACGTCCTCGGCGTATCTGGAGAGGGCTTCTAGCATTATTCTCCTGGCGTCAACATATTTTTTGGCGAAGGGTGGTGTGAGGCGTGAGAGCCCTACTATATCGTGGAACACTAGTATCTGGCCGTCGCACCTTCGACCGCTGCCTATGCATATAGTCGGCACCGGCAACCTCCTTGTCACTATCTCGGCCGCCTCCTCCGAGACGAACTCCAGTACTATGCTGAAAACCCCGGCCTCCACGAGGGACTCGGCGTCTAGGAGGAGTTCACGCGCCTCACCCCTCCCCCGGGCCCTCGGCCTGTAGCCCCCTATCCTCAAGGCTCTCTGCGGCGTTAGGCCGAGGTGGCCCATGACCGGGATGCCCGCGTCAACTATAGCCTTCACCCTGTCGGCGTACTCGCTGCCGCCCTCGAGCTTAACCGCCTCGCCCCCCGCCCTGACCAGTGCTATGGCGCTCTCGACCGCGGAGGTCACGCTTGACTCGTAGCTGCCGAAGGGCATGTCAGCCACTATCAACGGACTCCTAGCGGCCCTCGCAACGGCTGCTGTGTGCCTCACCATGTCATCCAGGGTTACCTGGAGCGTCGAGGGGTAGCCGAGTACAACCATGCCCAGGCTGTCGCCCACTAGTATCACATCAACCCCCGCATCCTCTGCTATCCACGCTGTAGGGTAGTCGTAGGCCGTCACCGCCACTATCGGCCTCTCCCCCTTCATCTTCAGTATCCTCCTAGCCGTGACCTTCTCCCGGGCCATGCAGCCACACCGTGATGCCGGGCTAGTTGTCCGCCGTGGGGTTTAGTCTTTCCATGGAGCCGCATCTAAGCGTGTAGAGGGCCTGGAAGAGGAGGTAGAGGGCCTCCACCGTAGGCGCCCCGACGCCGAGCCTCCGCGCATCCTCTACCACACGCCCCGCTATGTAGGGTGCCTCGCTCCTCCTACACCTCTTCAGGTCCTGGAGCGTGGAGGACTCGTTGTCGTACGTCTGCAGCGCCACAAGCCTGGTATACCCGACAGGGTCCTCCGGGAGCCTGTAGCCCAGCATAGATGCCACCAGCCCAACCTCCGAGGTCGCCTTCGACGCCAGCCTCCACGCCCCAGGGTTCTCGACCACTATACCGTTCCTCGAGCCCAGTATCGACGTGATAAGGTTTATGGCCGTGTTTGCAGCGGCCTTCAGCCACCTCCACGCCTCAATATCACCCGTCATCACCGCAGGCGCCCCGCCCCTGCGAAGTATCTCGAAAGCCTCTAGAGCGGCATCGCCAGCCTCGCCCCGCGACCCCACTATCAACCTGCCTATACCCGCGACCCTAGCAAGCCCCGCCTCCATCGAGGAGACCCCGCTCTCCACAACTATGGCAGCAGCGTCGAGGCCCAGTTCCACGGCCCTCTCATAACCCCCCCACCCGTTGCTGGCTACAGCCACCATATCGGAGAACCCTGAGGCAGCCTCTACAGCCGCGGCTGCGTCATACGCTTTCACAGCTATGAAGGAGAGCCTGCACCTGCGCGGCGGCGACCCCTCATACGGCTCTATAGGGACGTGGGCGTCTATGAGGCCGTAGAGCCTGAGGCCAGCCAGCAGGTTAATAGCCTGACGCCGCCTCCTAACCACCGCTACAGGCGGCCTGCCTGTAGCCCTGTGTATGTAGTATGCCAGCAGGCTCCCTACACCGCCCATCCCAACTATGCAGTACGCATTCACCCCGACTAACCCCGGAGCCCAGCCCGCACTCCGTCTAGACTACCATGGGGGAGGATGGGGTGGGTGGTGGACCGGCCGGGATTTGAACCCGGGGCCTCCCGGATGCCAACCGGGCGCTCTTCCAGGCTGAGCTACCGGCCCACGCCCGCTTCCCGCTGGAGGTGCGGGGCCCCAGGATACCTATCATACTTTATGAAGCGGTTTTAAGGATTAGGGCTTATACAACCGTTTCTGCCTTAAGGACGTAAAACCCGCCGGCGGCCCTCTAGTGGGTTTGGTGCTTGGCGTGGCGGGGGCTATCCACTCCCTCAGGGGTACTGTATTCTGGAGTGAGACTGACGCCGCGCAGATAGCCCATTTCAGCACGTTTTTCAAGATATGCGAGTGGGCTGAGGAGGATTTCTTCAGGCGGGCTCTAGGGGACGAGGCTTTCCACGGTGTTCTGGAGTCTAACGTGATGTTCCCCAGGGTTAGGGCCGAGTGCACCTACCACTACCCACTCCACGTGCACGACGACTTCAGGGTTGATATTGTCGATGTGTCTATAGGCGTTAAGAGCATATCCTACGCGTTCAAGGTGTGGAACGAGACGCACTCAACCCTCTCGGCGGAGTGCAGGCTTGTCACTGTGGCGGTGGACCCGAGGGGCTTCAAGTCGGTGGAGGTTCCGGGCTATATAAGGGAGAGGCTGCTGGCGGCTGGGGCGCGGCATGGTGAAGGTGGGAGGCGGTAGGGAACGGCGGCCAACTGCTTTAACCTCCAAACACTATACTCTAATCCCCTTGGGGATGCTGGAGGTTGCCCGCGCCTCTTAGGAAGGTCGTCCTCGACGTGCTGAAGCCCATAAGGGGCCCCTCAATAATAGATGTGAGTAGAGAGGTGGCCGCCCTCCCCGGGATAGAGGGCGTCAACATAACTGTTAAGGAGATAGACGTGGAGACTGTGACGCTGACCATGACGATCGAGGGCAGCGACATAGATTATGGTTCTGTGGAGAAGAAGCTGGAGGAGCTTGGGTGCATTGTACACAGTATAGACCAGGCTGTAGCCGGTAAGAAAATAGTCGAGCAGGAGGAGGTCGAGCAGGGGGAATAGGGGGCTGGCGGCCCCGCGTCCTCACCCCTCCAGCTCTACCTCTACAGGCTCCTCACCCTCCAGCCTCCACGCTTTGACCTCGCCTGGGCAGGCTATAAGCCAGACTCCGGGCCACCTCTTCATCCCCTCCACATCCTTCCCGCTCGGGTCTGGAGGGCAGGATGTGTGGGTGTGGTAGACCCCTAACACTTCTAGCCCCAGCTTCTCCGCCGCCCTGTGGGCCTGAACCACCTGCCAGGGGTCCGACTCGAACTCCCGGGGGCTCTGCTTTAGATTGTCAGTCCTGTAGAGTATGTAGGCGTGGACGGTATCCCCCTCCCTAGCCCCTATAACCAGGCCGGCCTCCTCGTTCTGGGCGAGGGCCATAAGCTTCAGGACCTGCCTCAGAGGGCCTATTCTAGCCTTCAAGGCTTACCAGCCTCGCCTCCATAGCCTCCAGGTCTAGAAGTGCCGCCGAGGGCTTTTCTAGAGAGCCTCCCCCGTCGCCGGGGTTTAGTACTAGAGAGCCCCCGACCCTCTCTATCCTAGCCTTATGGGTATGGCCGTATAGAACGGCGTCCCACCTGCCGCTCGCTGCAAGGGCATCCACTATCTCTACAGTGTTTTCAGGCGACCCGAAGCCGTGTAGCAGCAGGAGCCTCCTGCCGCCGAGGGTGACGGTGGCAGGGGGGTCGAGGAGGGTGGCGCCAAAGCCCTCGGCAATCCTAGCGAGCCCCAGCCTCTCGCCGTCGTTGTTGCCGAAGACACCGTAGAACCTTGCCCTACCGCCCACAACCCCGAGGAGCTCGGCTAGTGTGAAGGGCGCAACATAGTCGCCGAGGTGTATGACAGCCTCAACACCCTCACCGATGAAGACCTCCCCAGCCCTCCTGGCCAGGGCCAGGTTATCGTGGGTATCACTCAAGACTCCAACAAGCAAGGGACCCCCCACCCATTTACTCCTATGGGGAGTCGAATTAATTTGACCTTGGAGAGCAGCTAGGTTCCCTTGGGTGTACCCTGTTTGGAGGGTTTGAGGAACCTGGTGGTGGAGGATCTCTCGAGGCTCTGGATAGAGTATGATAGGAACACCGACACACTCTACATAAACTTCGGGGAGGGGGAGCCCGACGAGAGCGTGCTTATAGGGGATAACATAATTGCTAACATCAGGGAGGGGAGGCTGATAAGCATTATAGTCACAGACTTCTCGAGGCTAGCGGGCCTGTAGCCCCCCGGGTGCTGGCGGGGTAGCGGGGCTATGGCTGGGGGCATCAAGCTTGTCATATTCGATGTTGACGGTGTTCTAGTTGCGGTCAAGAGCAGCTGGGGTTATGTTCATAGGAGGCTGGGCGTTGAGGAGGAGGCGCTGAAGGTTAAGGAGATGTTTGAGAGGGGGGCTATAGACTATATAGAGTGGATGCGGCTGGACACGGAGCTGTGGATCAGAGCCTCGGGGGGTAGGCTTCATAGGAGCAGGCTTCTTGAGATAGTGGGTGAGATACCGGTGAGGGAGGAAGCCTTCGCCGCTGTGAAGGCGCTGCGCCGCATGGGGCTGAGGATAGGGCTGGTCAGCAGCGGGATAGACATACTAGTGAGGCGGGTGGCCGCCGAGATTGGGGCTGACGCGTGGGTGTCCAACAGGCTGCTGTTCGACAGGAACGGCTTCCTACTCCCGGGAGGCTCGCCCCTCGTGGGGGTTGACAAGCGGGGTGCGGTGGCTAGGATGGCGTACGAGCTGGGCGCTAGCCTGGAGGAGGTGGCCTACGTGGGCGACAGCATGTGGGATGCGAGTGCTATGAGGATAGTGGGACTACCGATAGCATACAACGACGGGGGCGAGCTTGAAGGGGTGGCTAAGGTGAGGGTCGCCAGCCTGCTGGAGGTACCTAGGGTGGTTGAGGAGTGGGGGAGGATAAGGGCGAGGTAGCTGCGTGCAAGGCTAGGGCCAGGCTGGAGGGGGGCAGCGTTGTTTTGGAGAAGTGTTTTGACAGCGGGTACTGCAGGAACCTGGAGAGGCTCGGCTACCTAAGGGACAGGACCCTAGACCCGCTGGAGGCCGCCTACCAGGCCTCCCGGGATATGCTCTGCCTCGGGGGGATTAGGGGCTGGAGGGCGGCTATAGGGGTTATAGCCAGCCTGGGCCTAAGCCTCGACACTGCACTAGTATACTTCGACCTGAGGAGGAAGGGTAGGAAGCCTCTGGCGGGCGTGAGGAGGGGTACCCTCGTCTACGAGCATGGGGGCAGGGTTTACGAGGTCCTAGTGCTGAGCGAGGGCTACCCGCTGAAGATAGGGAGCCTGGTGGAGTGGAGTAGGGGGGCTTCGATGGACAACCACTCCCCCATAGTGGCCATAGTCGACAGGACAGGGCTGATAACCTACTATGAGGCCAGGGCTGTGAGGGGCATACAGTGAATCGCCGCCCCCAATATTTCACGTTCTGGGCCACACCTATAGTATAGGGGATGCACGTGTTGGTGGATGTGGATCCTTCTCTAAGGCGCGAGCTGGAGTCTCTAAACAGGTTCCTCAGGGTTAAGCCGCTGTACTTCGACTTCGACGAGGGCGTGTTCGTCTGGCTCGACACGAGGCTAATCCCCTTTAAGGAGGTGTACCGGAGGACGGCCGACTACAGGCGGGTGGCCAGGGCTATAGTCGACATGGAGATAAGGGGGGCGCCCGCGATAGGTGTGGCGGCGGCCTACGGCCTAGCCCTGGCGGCGGCCGAGGCGGCCTCTAGGGGCGGCGACGGCTTTATGGAGGCAGTCTCCGAGGCTAGGAGGAGGATAGAGTCGACGAGGCCCACAGCCTACAACCTCTTCTGGGCTACAGCAAGTGTTTACAACGCGGTTGCCGAGGCTTATAGGAAGTCTGGTCTGGACGCGGCTGTTAGGGCTGGGCTGGAGGAGGCGACCAGGATTTACGTGGAGGATGTGAAGGGTAATGTGGAGATAGGCAGGGTCGGGTCGAGGCTCCTGGAGAGCGGCGACACGGTGCTGACCCACTGCAACACGGGGGCTCTGGCGACGGCTGGCTTCGGCACAGCCCTGGGCGTTATACGGTACGCGTGGATGGAGGGGAAGGATATCAGTGTTGTAACGACGGAGACCAGGCCGGTGCTGCAGGGGGCCAGGCTTAACGTGTGGGAGCTGAGGAAGGAGGGTATACCCTTCAAACTCATAGTAGACAGTGCAGCGGGCCTTGTTATGAGCCGGGGGATGGTTTCCAAGGCTATAGTTGGGGCTGACAGAATAGTGTCCACAGGCCACACGGCAAACAAGATAGGCACCTACATGGTAGCCCTCGCTGCCAGGAGGCACGGGGTGCCGTTCTACGTGGCGGCTCCCGCAAGCACCTTCCAGCTCGACGCCGGCCCCGAGGCGATAGTAATAGAGGAGAGGAGCCCCGACGAGGTTAGGGGGGTTATCAGCGAGGCGGGGTATGTGAGGATAACCCTGGGTGATGTGGAGGCCTATAACCCGAGCTTCGACGTTACGCCGCCCGACCTGATAACCGCGTTCATAACTGACAGGGGCGTCATAGAGCCTCCGTTCGACGTTAACATTAAGAGGGCTCTAGAAGGCTAGACGATTGGCACAGTGCTATATTAGCTTCGTAGCCCTCGAGTTTTTGACAGGGTTTGTAGCATCGGGTTTAAAGCTATTTTAGACGTGTGAAAGGATAGCTTGACTAGACTGTCTGCAACGGCTCTAGTGATAAGGGCTTAACTCGTTTTCTCGCCCAGCATAACCTGCCCTCGGCGAGCCCGTCTTTCTCCAACAATATTATCCTTCTACCTTTCATGCTAACTATGTGGAGGTGTAGGCTATGGCTTCTCCTCCCTGTTCTCCCGAGGACCTCTCGCCTCCTCCGGAGGGCTCTCTGGTGGAGTATAGAGGCGGGAGCCTTAGGGTTCCTGATAATCCCGTGGTTGCATTCATCAGGGGCGACGGGGTTGGGCCTGAGGTTGTTGAGAGCGCTCTGAAGGTTGTTGACGCCGCTGTGAGGAAGGTTTACGGGGGGTCTAGGAGGATAGTCTGGTGGGAGCTGCTAGCTGGCCACCTGGCCCGGGAGAGGTGTGGCGAGCTACTCCCCAAGGCGACGCTGGAGGGTATAATGCTAGCTAGGGTGGCTCTTAAGGGGCCTCTTGAGACCCCAGTCGGCACGGGCTATAGGAGTCTAAACGTGGCTATACGCCAGGCTCTGGACCTCTACGCCAACATAAGGCCTGTGAGGTACTACGGCCAGCCCGCCCCCCATAAATACGCGGATAAGGTTGACATGGTTATATTCAGGGAGAACACTGAGGATGTGTACGCCGGGATAGAGTGGCCCCACGACAGCCCTGAGGCGGCTAAGATAAGGAGGTTCCTGGCCGAGGAGTTCGGCATATCCATAAGGGAGGACGCGGGTATAGGGGTTAAGCCGATAAGCAGGTTCGCCACGAGACGGCTTATGGAGAGGGCTCTCGAGTGGGCTATCAGGAACGGAAACAAGGTAGTCACAATAATGCACAAGGGAAACATAATGAAGTATACGGAGGGCGCTTTCATGAGGTGGGCCTACGAGGTGGCGCTGGAGAAGTTCAGGGACTACGTCGTCACCGAGCAGGAGGTCCAGGAGAAGTATGGCGGCGCCAGGCCTGAGGATAAGATACTGGTGAACGACAGGATAGCCGACAACATGCTGCAGCAGATCATAACGAGGCCCTGGGACTACCAGGTCATAGTAGCCCCCAACCTAAATGGAGACTACATAAGCGACGCGGCCAGCGCCCTCGTAGGCGGTATAGGCATGGCCGCAGGGATGAACATGGGCGACGGGATAGCAGTTGCAGAGCCAGTGCACGGCACGGCGCCGAAGTACGCTGGAAAGGACCTGATAAACCCCTCCGCCGAGATACTGAGCGCCTCCCTGCTGATTGGAGAGTTCATGGGCTGGAGAGAGGTGAAGGAGATTATAGAGTATGCTGTGAGAAAGGCGGTGCAGAACAGGAAGGTCACCCAGGACCTCGCCAGGCACATGCCCGGGGTCCAGCCGCTTAGGACGAGCGAGTACACCGAGACGCTGGTAGCCTATATAGAGGAGGCAGACCTGAACGAGGTCCTCATGCCCACAGGAAAAACCGGGTAGGGGGGCGGACCGCGCCCGGCGGGGAAACTAGCGGCAAGCCATAGGCCTGGGCAACCTGTTTTTAGTGGCTGGCCCCTTAGTGGCTTGTGTGCCTATTATTCACCAGGCCAGCAGCCCCCCTCCTGCAGCTGCGTATGCTAGGGATGCAGCTGCGAGGCTGTATAGGGGGCTGGGGGCCCCGGGCCTGTGTATGACTGCGGCGGGGACTGGTATCAGCGGGGATACAGTCATTATTAGGGATGCTGTGGACGTGAGGGTGTCTAGAGGCACCAGGACCTGGCCTGCCTGCCAGGAGGCCGCCGCCTCGCCTATAACCTTTAGAAGTAGTATGGATATGGCGGGCACGGCCACGCTGGCGGCTCCTAGGATTATAGCCACGGTCTTAGCCCTCCCGGCTAGGAGCCTGGACTCGAGTATAGTGCCGTGCACGGCCTCCATAGCCTTAGACAGCCCCGTCTTCCCGGCGGTTGTGGACGCGCTTATGACAATGTCAACAACGGCGCCAGCAGCCCCCCTGGCCCTCCTGAGGTCCTCGTGGAAGTCTAGCCCGGCCCTGGCCTTTGCAACAGCCACCCCAAGGCTCTCCAGCGCCCGCCTCTCCCTCCCGGACTGGATCATGTAGCCAGCCTCGACTGCTAGGGCGAGAGCCGCGCCCGCGGCGAGGGCGTGGAGCGGTGTTGCCAGCGTTAGGGCCGCCGCCATTGCTGCTGGTGCACCGTATGAGGCTAGGGCTAGTAAGGTGTTGGTGGGGGGCGAGCCCAAGGGGGGCTTGAGCGCGGCCAGGACGAGAGCTAGGGCTGGCGAGGCTACTGCTGGGAGGAGGACTGCTGCGGCGGCAGCCTGGGGCTTTACAAGTATTGCCATGGGTGTGAGGAGAAGGGCTGTGGATACCAGGGTTAGGTTGATCTCCCCCAGGGACTGGGCTAGCCTGGAGTAGGAGTCCCACTGGGTCTTGATAGCCCTAGCTGTATGCTCTATTATATACAGGGTCAGCCTGCTCCTCGACAAGCCCAGCCTCTCGGCTGTTATATACTCCCTGAGCATGGCTCCCAGGGTTTTAGAGGGGGTGGTTCTGGCCAGCATCCTCGCCGCGGCCTCGGGGTCGAGGCCGGACTTTATCATCAGCCTAAGCCTCTCAACCTCCCTCCTAGCCCACCTGAGGCTGGGGTGGTCGGAGGCGAGCATCAGGTCAGCGACGTTCGAGGCCACCGGGGAGTAGGGTAGCATGTAGAGGAGGAGCATGGGCACCTCCCTCTCCACCATGCTACCAACTATAAGCCTGTACAAGGCTGGCGCGAGCCCGGCGGCGGCCGAGGCACCCCCGGCAAGGAGGGGTAGCCAGTAGGGGGCGTGGCCGGCCAGCCAGAGGAGGAGGCTGGCGGATGCTATGAGTGCTAGGGCGAGCATGGCAGCCAGGGAGTACCTCGAGAGCCTGGCGGCACCGGGGCCTAGGAGAAGTGGGTCTGAGAATCTGTGCAGCTTTATGTGCAGCAGCCTGAGGCTCCTCAGCCTGAGGGCGTGTAGCCTGCTGGCCACGGCGCTACACCCTCCCATAGCGCTCTGAGTAGAACCTGGCTAGAGCCTTGTGGAACACCTCAGGCGGCGAGCCCGCCAGCTTCTCGAGGAGCCCGGCCCTCTCCTCCAGCTCCGACTCTAGATCTGTAACCAGGTCCGGTATCCGCGACACCGACTCCCTAAGCCTGTAGCTAGACTCGACAACGCCACCTGGGGTGTCGGGGGCCACAGAATCTCCCTTGGGATCCCATGCGAACACGTCTATCGCCTCGCCACCCTCAATCTCGGTGATCGAGATAACACGCCTCCTAACAGCCCCTCCATAGCCTGGGAGCCTGCGGAGCATCACGATAGCTCCGACGAGGCTGAGGAAGACCGGGGGGAGGCTTATGGGCTCGAGCTGGAGCCTGAGCACTACACCCTCGGGCGTGTCACCGTGCATTGTAGTCATGGAGCCGTGGCCGCTTGCTGCGGCCTGGGCGAGGAGCCTCGCCTCCCTCCCCCTAACCTCCCCAACTATAATATATTCAGCCCTCCTCCTGAGGGCGAACTTGAGGAGCTCCTCAAGCCCAACCTCAACCATGCTCTCCCCGGGCAGGGGCGGCCTTGTCACCAGCGAGTCCCAGTGCCTGTTGTAGAGTCTTATCTCGGGCGTATCCTCGATGGTTATGACCCTGTAGAAGGGGGGTATGAGGCCTGCGAGGGCCTGGAGCAGCGTCGTCTTACCACTGCCCATGGGCCCGGAGACTATTATGAACTGCTGCGCCTCTACAAGCAGCCACAGGTAGGCGGCCTGCAGCGGGGTGATAACCCTCCCCGCCACCAGGTCAGCCATGGTGACGGGCTTCTCCGGGTACTTTCTTATGACGAAGCTGCTGCCGAACCGGGAGACCTCCCTGGAGAAGGTGATAGCCACCCTATGGCCCTCGCCCGTTAGCCCCTCGGCGAGCGGCTGTGCTAGGCTGAGGCTCCTCCCAGCCTTTCTAGCGAGCTGTAGGGCCAGGGAGTTGGCCTCATCCTCTCCCAGGTCTAGATCGACGTCTATCCACCTTCCGGGGACTAGGCTGTGTATGACGGAAACGCCTCTCCCAGGCCCCTCGAAGGCTATCTCCTCTATATGGCTGTCTATCACGAGCGGGTATAGTCTGCCGTAGCCGCTCATCCTCTTCTCAACATGATACCTCTCCCCCTCCCCGGACGGCTCTATGTTTCCGGCTATGATCTCCTTGACAACGGCCTCCCCAGGCTCGGGCGGCTCATTGAAGGCGAGCCTCACACCCTCGCTGTTATCCCGGTAGAGGTAGTACTCCACAGGCCCTACAGAGTATTTGGCCACTAGCCTCCACTCCTCGAGGCCGCTCCATCCACGCCCGCCACCCTGCTCTACACCCGGCTTGCTGGGGGTTTGACGCTGTTTGGGTGTAAAAAACCTCCTAATCAACATTCACACCCGAGGACCTCCCGCAGCCCTAGCCTAGGAGAGGCTCACCGGAGGAGATGACAGTGTCTCCCCCGTGTCTGTTGTGTAGACCAGTGTGGCTGCGGCTGCGTCTGCTGGTAGTAGGAGATCGATAGTGAACTTGTCTCCCGGTTTGACTGTTATTGTGCCACCGTTCTGCGATAAATCTACGGTCTGCGGGGTGCCGTCTGGCATGTAATATTTAACCTGGGTTATGGTTATTGTGCCGCTGTGACCGTTGACGCCCGAGAGGTAGACGAGCTTCTCGGAGTTGCTGACGTACACTGTGTTTGCATTGACTATTACACCCTCGCCAGCCGCCATGACCGACTCGCTGCTGGACATGAAGTACTCGTAGACGACGAAACCCCCTATTATGGTGAACGCTATTAGGATTATGGAGGCTACCAGGGGGGAGAGCCCCCTCCTGCTCCTTCCTCCCATGTCTTCCAGCCGTGATCTAGTGTAGGGGGCGTTATACTCGAAGTCGTTTTAACGTTTAAACATTTAAGAAGGGTGGCTTGGTGCGGCTGCGGTGGAGGAGGTTAGGGACTGCAGGCTGGAGGAGGGGTTGACTGTAGACGGCCTTATAGGCTGCTACCGGGGGATACACGGCTTCATGGCCGGCCATCTGGCTGAGGCGGTTGAGGTCCTCAGGGAGGGGCTGGGGGTTAGTAGAGTGAGGATACTCACATTCACGGGCAACCTTGTGGCCACGGGGCTGAGGGGGGTTATAGCCCAGCTTATAGCCGGAGGCTTGTTCAACGTGGTGTTCACAACCACCGGAGCCCTAGACCACGATATAGCCAGGTTCATGGGGGGTAGGTATCTGAGGGGCCGCTTCGAGGCCGACGATGTGGAGCTTCATAGGAGGGGTGTGCACAGGCTCGGCAACGTGTTCATACCTGTGGAGAGCTACGGCCCCCTTGTGGAGAGGTTTGTAAGAACCCTCGTCGAGCGGGCGGCCGGGGAGAGGAGGGAGTGGGGTGTCTACGAGCTGCTGAGGCTAGCTGGCGAGCTTATGGAGGGCGATGAGAACTCCATACTAGCCGCCGCAGCCAGGAGGGGCGTGGACGTCTTCGTGCCAGGCTGGCCAGACGGAGCCTTCGGAACCTCCCTGTTCATGGAGAGACAGCGGGGCGCCGGCATAGCGGTAGACTACTTCAGGGATATGACCCGCCTCGCAGACATATTCTTCCCCCAGGAGGGCAAAGCGGCCGCACTGATAGTGGGGGGCGGCATCAGCAAGCACCACGCCATATGGTGGAGCCAGTTCAGAGGGGGCCTCGACTACGCCATCTACGTTACTACTGCTGTGGAGTATGACGGCAGCCTCAGCGGGGCGCACCCGCGAGAGGCGGTCAGCTGGGGGAAGATAAAGGAGTCTTCCAGGAGGGTTGTAGTCTACGGCGACGCAACTATAACACTCCCCATAATAGCCTACTGCCTCCTACACGGCTGCGGCTAGCCGCCTCTAGCCTTGTGTGACGCTATTAGGAAGTACTCCGGCCTGGCCGAGTGCCCGTGCTTTGGGGAGATATACTCCCTCACGCCCTTCAGCTTCAGCCTGTACACGCACCTCCCAGGTGTTACTATGCTGGGGTCATAGCTCTTCTCGAAAACCAGCTCTAGAACACCTTTGCGAAGCCTGTACCTACCCTCTGCTATAAGCCTGTCACCCTCCTCCTCGTCAACCTCTATCTCCTCAATAGGTATGACGCCGTAGCTGCGGGCCAGGGTGTTAAGGCACCTGAAAACCTTGTCGTTCCACACGAAAAGGCTGATCGCCTCCCTATCGTTAAGAACAAGCTTTATATGGAACCCCTTCTCCCCAGCGTGATGCACAACCCTCATATAGCCGCCGGCCTCAAGCCTCTCCAAATCCACCAGCTGCAGCTCCAGAGGCTGGTCCCTCTCACCCTCCATCCTAGGCTTATAGGGTATAACAGGATAGGCAGCCTCCAAACCCCCACCCCCTGGAATTTACTGGGGGGTATCTGGAGGGAAGAAGGTTTAAGCCCGAGCTAGAAGATGCCAAGGTTAAGAAAGCTGGTGCGGCGGCCGGGATTTGAACCCGGGACCTCCGGCTTGGCAGGCCGGCGTCCTAGTCCAGGCTAGACGACCGCCGCGCCCAGACTCTTGAGTACTGTCTCCGGAGGGTTAAAGATTTACTGGGGCCAGCCCAGCATTCCCACGAGGCTAAACCGACATACCTTATCTTTAAATCCTCCGGCGTGTTATCTGGTCTGTAAAGTGGGGGTGCGCGGGGTTGGACTGGCTGGAATGCCTCTGAATGTGTTCAAGCCCCTCTTCAGGCTTAGCCATGGTGTGGTAGGCCTGGTTTCCATCTCCTCCCTAAAGCCGCATGAGGAGATAGAGGGTGAAAGGCTCCATATCCTCCTCGAGGATATTAAGCGTAGGAGGCTTGTTGTGAAGCCCATACTCGTTGACGCCAAAACCCTTGTGATACTGGACGGCCACCATAGGTTCAACGCCCTTAAGATACTGGGAGCCAGGTACGCGCCAGCTGTGCTAGTAGACTACGACTCACCATGCGTCTCAGTAGGCTCGTGGAGGGAGGGTGTTAGCGTTTCGAAGGAGGAGGTTAGGAGGAGGGGTGTAGAGGGCAGGCTTTACCCGCCGAGAACCAGCCGCCATAGAGTGTGCTTCGAGATACCCGACGTCAACGCCACCCTGGAGGAGCTTGCGGGCGATGGGGTGGGGAGCGTTGGGTAGTTCTTAGGCCTGCCGCCCTCCCTAGTCTATCCAGTCTCCCGTCTCTATCTTCTCCGGTATGTACTGGTGGGCGAAGAACTTGAGGCCCTTGCTGGCGATAGCCTCTATCTCGAGCTTCACCAGGTGCTTCAGGAACAGCCTTATCTCGACGTTCCACCTACGGTTCTTCCCTATCCACGAGTAGTTTAGCAGCTCTTTAGCCCTCTTCACGTCCTTGTCTGTAGCCTTTATCATGAACTTCTTCCTCTCAGCCTCGCTAAGATACGGCTTCTTCCCCCTGTAGCCGAAGATGTCTGTCATCTGGACTCCGAGGAACTTGGCCTTGGGGGTGGCGAGCCTCTCGCTCTCGTAGCTGAGGGTTATGCTGCCCACCTTGTAGACCGAGTAGATGTACCACCCGTAGGGGTCGCTGTCGGTTATAATGTACACTGGCAGGTTCAGCTCCTCGTGCAGCCTCCTGACGAACCTCCTTGTGGCCCTGTCGGGCTGGCCGGAGCCCGTAACGAGAAGGGCCTTATACTTCTTCCAGAACCCGGCCCTGTGTAGCTGCTGGAACACAGCGTCCTTCTCAACAACAAGCACGAACTCAGCGTCGACGTCGAGGAACTCTATCAGGTCGGGGGTGGGCTCTATTGCGTACGCCCCGTGTCCTAGCTTGGAGAGGTCTATAACGTCTCCACCGCTCCTTATCCTCATGTTGCCGACTACTTTGCCCTTCTCCTTCGAGAGTATTAGCATGTCCTCCCTGAAGAGGCCAGTGTAGACCTCTATATCCTGTATCACGCTGTCGCTCTCCTTCTGCTCGTCCCACGTGTTCTCCTCCCTCTTCCTCCCAGTATAGTCCCTATACACTATAGTGTGCTTCCCCTTGTAGTACAGGTCCCTTATAGTCGGGTACTCGTTCTCGATGAGGGACTGGTATATTATGGAGGCCATCAGCAGGGTCTGCATGAACCTCCTCGACTCGCCCACGTTCAGGAACTCCCTCTCCAGCTTCTCCTCGCCTATAACCAGTATACCCCTCTCCGGGTCGAATATGGTGTTGGAGAGGGTCCTCTTCGGTATCTCCAGCTTAGGCGGCCTACCCTTTATGACGTCGCTTATCAGCCTGTGGAACTTCTTATACATAACCTCAGCCGCCCTAAGCCTAGCCTTAATATCTACCTCGTCCCCGAACATCTCGCCCGACACCCACCGTCACCCCCCCGGCTACTCGAGCTCCACGCTCTCCACTATCCTCCTTACAATCGCCTCCGGATCCTCGGTCTTGCCATCGACGGGCGGCAGCTCTATGTGGCGTGCTACAATCTTGATGAGGGCTTCCTGCAGCTTCTTAACCTCCTCAGGCTTGGGCGGCTGCCACTTGCTGGGGGGCCGTAGGAAGTATGCCAGGCTCACGGCAACCTCGGGTATGTACTTCGCCAGGGTCACACTCCTCCTTATAGCCTCCTCCTCCCTGGCCTTCCTGGACAGGTAGAGCCTAAGCCTCCTGGCAACCTCCTGCACCGCGTTCCTTATCTCCGCCTCTATCTCTGGGACGTCGCTGACGCTCTCTTTACCCACGCCCTTGTATGGCACCTTGGTGCTGGCTATGTGGACGAGCACAACAAGGGGGGCTGGGAAGTCGACGTTATACTGCCTCCAGTTGATGCTGCTGACCACCTTGTAGCTCACGTCCTCCCTCTCCTCGTAGAGCAGAGGGATCTTGTTGGCGTACCTCAGCAGCAGCGGCTCGCTGCGGGGCTCTATACCGCCCCCGTAGGCTATCCCAACCTCCACTATAAACGGGTGGCCCCTGTAGGCCTTGGGGCTCCTCGAGACAGCCCCCACCCACTCGGGGTTGAACATCCTCCTAAGCCCAATCTCTATTATATCGCTGCCTATTGGGCTCAGGTAGTCGCTCTTCGGGGCTCTGAAGGGGTACTCCATCAGGGCGTCTACCAGGCGCCTCAGGAGGCCCTCCCTACCCTTCTTCAAAAGCTCCCTGGGCTTCAGACCCGGGTCCAGCCCGTACCTCTCGAGGAAGTCCTGGGCGGTCTTGTCGCCTATGCTCTGGAACTCTTTCACGAGGAACTCCCTGAGGGTGGAGGCTCTGGTGTTCCGGAGCATGGATTTAAGCTGCTCAATATCGACGCCGTGTGGATGCGGCTTAGACTCCCTCGGCGGCTTGGGCAGCTTCCTCGTAGACCTGGGGAAATAGTATATCTCGCCGTCGGGCGTCTCAAGTATTATCTCGGCGTACGGCGCTATAACCGCAGTCCTCTTAATGTACTCCAGGATCTTGCTCTTAGCCCTGCTCCAGTCCCCCTCTAGCGAGAGGGTGACCCTAGTGCCGTGCCACGAGCCCCTCTTATTCCACTCACCCCTCTCCAGTATCCTGGGCTCGTTACGCTGGACGTCTATGACGAGCTTCATCATATAGACGTACTGGGACCCCTTAGTCGCGCTGTAAACCTCCACAGGGGTCCCCGCAGTCATCTGGCCGTAGAGTATGGCGGCCTTCACGCCCAGGCCGTACATCCCCCTCGTCTGTCTTATAACATATTTACTGCTGAAGAGGACCTTGCCGAAAGCCATAGCCATGCTGGTGACGGGCACCCCAATACCGTTGTCCTCAACCGTAACCCTGTAACGGGGCCTCCCCCCTTTATCCTCCGAGCCCTCTATCTGCCTAATGGATATGTGGATCCACGGTAGAATCCCCTTCGCGTCGGTGGCGTCCAGGCTATTCTCCACTAGCTCCCTTATAGTCTGGTAGAGGGCTCTAGTGGGGTTTGCGAACCCCGCCAGCTCCTTATTCTTGGCGAAGAACTCGGCTACACTCATCTCCCTATACTTCTCGCCCGTAGACCCGGGCCTCGCAGCCTCCTCAGCCCTCGCCCTCGACCTCCTGCTCCTCTTAGCCACAGCGCTCAAGCTACCCGCCCACCCCCGCAGAAGCGTTGGCGAGAGGCGGCAAACCTACCCCCGGAAAAAGAAATAACCCCCTAAGGCTATATGCAGGCCAGACTACATAACAGGGTAGCCCCAACCCCCTACATCCCGCTTGTGTTCTAAATCGTCGTCGGGAACCATAGGCTAATTGTTAAAAAGCCTATTCACGGCGGTGACTGTTGGAGTGGTTGGAGTCTGGTACAGTTCAGATTCAAATACTGTAGACTTCGACCCGCAAGTACCAGTCCGAAGCTTTGGTTTGAAGGGACTGCTTGTCCGTATATGTGTATAGCGGCAACTTAATCTATACTGCGATAGTGAATTAATCCTGGATTCCACATTAGGGTCTTGAAGCGGGTGTGGTGTATTGCGTCTATCCAGGTGGGTAGGCTGGAGGTATGTGGGTAGGCGTGTGAGGAGGCTTGAGGACTACCGCTTGTTGACAGGGAGGGGGAGGTATGTTGACGATGTTAGGCTGGAGGGCGTGCTCTACGCCGCGTTCGCCAGGTCCGAGTACCCCCACGCGGAGGTTAGGAAGGTTGACCTTAGCGATGCTTTGAAGGCGCCGGGCGTCGTGGCCGCGTTCAGCTATCAGGATCTCGAGGGCTCGCTGAAGCCGTGGACATTCGACGTCCCCTCGAGCCCCATGTACCCCCTGGCGAGGGATAGGGTTAGGTATTATGGGGAGCCTGTAGCGGTTGTTGTCGCCCGGGACCCGTACCAGGCGGCGGATGCTGTGGAGCTGGTGTCGGTCGACTACGAGCCCCTGGAGCCCGTCGTGGACCCTCTGAAGGCTATGGAGCCTGGGGCGCCTAGGGTGCATGACGAGGCCGAGGGTAACATAGCATATTCTAGGAGGCTGTCGTGCGGTGATGTGGAGAAGGCTTTCAGGGAGGCCGCGGTGGTTGTGGAGGACAGCCTTTGGGTTGCGAGGAAGTATGCGGCGAGCCTCGAGCCCCGGGGAGTCGCCGCCAGCTTCGACGGTAAGACTTTGACCGTGTGGGTGTCGACACAGACCCCCCACGACCATAGGGACGAGCTTCTCGAGAAGATAGTGCCTCCCCCGGCTGACGTTAGGGTTATACAGCCTGACGTGGGCGGCGCCTTCGGCGCTAAGATAGAGGTGTACCCTGAGGAGATTGTGGTTCCCTACCTAGCCATGAGGCTTGGGAGGCCGGTCAAATGGTATCCCTCCAGGAGGGAGGACATGGTAGCCACAACCCATGGGCGAGACATAAGGGCTGAACTCTCCCTAGCCGCCTCAAGGGACGGTATGATACTGGTTTGAAGGGTAGGATAATAGGTGATGTGGGTGCTTACCCCCTAGGCATCTTCCTCCCCCTGATAGCTGGCCGCATACTCCCGGGAGCCTACGATATTGGGAACGGGGATGTGGAGGTCCTCGCAGTCTACACTAACAAGACGCCTCTAGCTGCCTACAGGGGGGCTGGGAGACCTGAGGGCATCTTCTTCATAGAGAGGATGATGGACCTGCTGGCCGACGAGCTGGGTATGGACCCGGCCGAGCTTAGGCTGAGGAACATGATAAAGCCCGAGGCAATGCCCTATAAGAACTGCTTCGGCTGGCAGTACGACTCCGGCGACTATCCTGGAACCCTGAAACGCGGTCTGAAACTCCTGAGGCTGAGGGAGCTCGAGTCCTGGGTCGAAGAGGAGAGTAGGAAGGGTAGGATGCTGGGCCTCGGCTACGCCTTCTACGTCGAGATAACCAGCGGCGGCCCCTTCGAGACGGCTAAGGTGTCGCTGGGGCGGGATGGCACGGTGAGCATTGTAGTGGGCTCCACCCCCACGGGCCAGGGAGACGCCACCGGGTTCGCCCAGATCGCGGCCGACCTCCTGGGAGTTGACGTCGGGAGGGTGAGGGTCTACTGGGGGGACACCGGTCTCATAGGAGAGGGTGTAGGCACCTTCGGCAGCAGGACCATAACTGTAGGCGGCGGGGCCGTTATAGAGGCCGTGTCCGAAGTCCTGGAGGGGCTGAGGGCGAAGGCCGCGGAGATGCTGGGAGTCGAGCCCGAGAGGGTCGAGTACAGGCCGGGCGAGTTCTACGTCGCCGACAGCCCCGAGGACTTCGTGGGCCTGTGGGACGTGGTCGAGCAGCTGTACAGGGAGCTGGGTGAGGGGGCCAGCGAGGTACTCTCTGCATACGCAAAGTACGACCCTAGGAAGCCCGTCTACCCCTACGGCCTGCACGTGGCGGTTGTCGAGATAGACCCCGGGACGGGGGTGCCGAGGGTTGTGGAGTATAGGTCTCTCGACGACGTAGGCCGCATAGTCAACCCCATGCTTCTTGAGGGGCAGCTGGTGGGCGGTATAGTGCAGGGTATAGGCGACACCCTATACGAGGAGATGGTGTACACCAGCGACGGCTACCCGGCTTCGCTGAGCCTGGCGGACTACGGAGTGCCCACGGCCCTCGAGTACCCCGACGTTGTGGAGATCCACTTCCAGGAGACCCCCACACACCACCCCCACGGCACCCGCGGTGTAGGGGAGATTGGCACTATAGCCGCGCCACCCGCCGTTGCGAGGGCTGTGGAGGACGCGGTTAGGAGGTATACAGGGCGCCGAGGGTTTAGGGTGAGGAGGCTGCCGGTGAAGCCCGAGGATATACTGGCTGCCCTCAGCGCCGAGGGTTGAACCGGCGAGAGGATAGGGGGAGATGCCAGCGCCGCCTAGGAGGCTGTTTTTCAGGAGGCTCAAGACTATAGTCATCGCAGCCATAGTCTTCATAGTAGCCTACAGGCTGGCCCTCGCCCTGGCCGCCTCGATACTGAAGGGGGCTATAGCCACCGCCACGCTGGCCTCGATACTCATAGCCGCTGCCGTTATAGTAGCCGTGCTCATGCTGCTGAGGAGGGGTGGGTGAGGCTTCTTGGCCCAGAGGCTCAGGTGGGAGAGGGTTGAGGGGGTTGCCAGGGCGTTCTCCAGGCTTAGCTTGGGCGAGGTCCTCGCTTTCGAGGAACAGGCAGACCCCCAGTACAAGCTCGTGTCGAGGCTGGCCTCCGAGGTGGGGCCGGGGAAGGCGGCTGTCGCCGCCCTCCTCACAGGCCTCGCCAGCTACAGGCTGGCCATGAGGGGTGAGGAGTGGTGGCTCTGCTTCTACAGGCACATGAGGTCCTCGCTACCCCGTGCCGAGGGCCTGGAGGGTGTCTTGAGGGCTGTAGAGGGGTTTCTCACCTCCTGCAGCGGGGCCGCTATAGGTAGGGAGGCTAAGCTGAGGAGGGTTAGGAAGGCCGCCAGCGCGGCCGAAACCCTCCGGGGTGTTCTGGAGGATCCTCCAGCCCTGGTGGAGATGGCCCCCCAGATACTGGAGGCTCTGAGGACGGCGTTGGGCGAGAAGGGCTTCAGGAAGACCACGGTATTCTCGGTTAAGATAGCGTACTATGCTGTAAGGCCGCTAGCCGGTAGGAGGCCGCTGACGCTAGACGTCCCCATACCGGTTGACGTTAGGGTTGCCTGCGCCAGCATATCCTCGGGGATGGTGGACGCCCCTAGCTATAGGGAGGTTGTAGCCAGGCCTGAGGCGGCGCAGAGGGCTTGGGGCTACGTTTCGAGGTCCTCGGGCATACCGGTCCTCCACATAGACTCGATACTGTGGGTAACAGGCTGGGCCCCTAGGGAGCTCCCGCCGGGCGAGGCTCGGGATATGGTGGCTAGTCTGCTCTCACGCGCCCTCGATAGGGAGAAGGCCCTGCTCCTCGCTTCAGAGCTCGTCAGGAGGCCTTGCCCTGGAGGGTGAAGCTTCTACTCCTCCTAACGTATTTACGCAGCCGCTCCCAGTTCACCTCAACCCCTATCCCGGGCCTGTTCCTCGCCCTTATGACGCTGCCAGGCTCAAGCTCCCACGGCGCGTCTACTATGTCCTCCGCGTAGTATCTGCTGCTGGCGCTTATGTCGGAGGGGTACCTGACGCCAGGGAGGGTTCCTAGGGCTACAAGATGGCCCCTGCCCACCCCCGTCTCCAGCATGCCCCCTATCCAGACCGGTAGGTGTGCCTTGAGGCTCCAGAAGTCGTGTATCTCGAGCGAGGACGCCAACCCCCCCACCCTCCCCGGCTTGATGTTTATTATCCTGGCCGACCCGAGTCTGAGGGCTGCAACGGCGTCTCTAACGCTCCTAACGCTCTCGTCGAGGCAAACCGGCGTTCTAACCATGCTCTGGAAGTACGCGTGCTCGAGCAGGTCCTCGTGGTGGAAAGGCTGCTCTATCATAAGGAGGCTGTACTCGTCTAGCCTCGACAGCCGGGGGGCGTCGAGGAAGGTGTAGGCGGCGTTAGCGTCCACCTGCAGCGGCACATCTGGGAACTCCCTCCTAAGCCTCTCGACAGGCTCTATATCCCACCCCGGCTCTATCTTGATCTTTATCCTGCCATAACCCTCCTCGAGATAGCGGGAAACCGTTTTAACCAGAATGTCTATGGAGGGCTGGATGCCCACGCTCACCCCCACGATCACATCCCTCTTAACCCCCCCGATGAGGCTCCAGAGGGGCTTCGACTCCATTCTAGCCTTAAGATCCCACAGAGCCATCTCAACACCAGCTTTAGCCATGTTGTGCCCCCTGATCCTTGAGAGGCGTTCCCCCACTAGTTCGGGCGACTCTATATTGCTCGGCAGCAGCCTTGCTATGTAGTCCTCGATAACGTGCCAGGCTGTCCAGACTGTCTCGCTAGAGTACCATGGCCCCTCGCCGGCCACAACCTCCCCCCAACCCTCCTCGCCACCCCTCTCCACAGCCCTAACCAGGAGGGCTGGCCTGAGCCTTGTGCTCCCGAAGCTCGTCCTAAACTCTGAGACAAGGGGCATCCAAACCTCGAAAACCTCGAGCCTAGCCACCTCCAACCCGTGCAGCACCCTCCCAACAGACCCACAGCCATATTAATACGATCCAAATCATCCAAATAATCGAAAATGGGGGGCTGAAGACATGCACCTCCACCGAGGGCCCCGGTGAGGAGTTTAGCCTGGCTTCGACCCCCCGCGGCTGTGATTATAACCTCCGACCCCGACATCAACACCCTAGGACTCTTTACCCGTGGAATGGGGAGGCCCTGCGTGTATGAGCCGCGGAGGGGTGCTGTGCGTCCCTTGGCTGTCGGGAGGCGGCGTCAAACCCTGTTTACAGCCGTCCAGTACCTAGGTCTCATACTCATGGTTACTAGCCTGCCTTTCACGGTCTCAGGCCTCACGGGCCTTCTCGTATGGGGCGGCCGTAGTGAGGTGGAGTTTAGGGTTTCAGCCGAGCTGCTCGCCTCTGGTGTTGGGCTTGTGCTTTTCGGCCTCCTCCTATCCAGGGCGCCTGGAGGGCTGCTTGGCCGGGGGGATGCCGTCTTCATAACCGTGGCTACCTGGCTGGCGGTACCCCTGTTCTCAGCCGCCCTGATGTCGGAGATCCTGGATATACCGTATATCGACGCCCTGCTGGAGACTGTGGCGGGCTGGACGACGACGGGGCTCTCCATACTCACTGGTGCGGAGAGCAGCAGTGGGGGGTATGTGCCGAGCGTTGACGAGATACCGGAGTCCGTCAAGCTGTGGAGGAGCATGCTGCAGTGGGTGGGGGGTGTGGGTATTGTGGTGTTTACCGTGGCTTTCCTGGCAAGGCCGGGGATCTCGGCCGCCGCCCTGTACATAGCCGAGGGTAGGTTTGAGAGGCTTGAGGCCAGCCTGAAGGCGAGCGCCATAAGGATGACGCTGGTGTACACTGTGTACACGCTGCTGGGAGCCATAATAATATACCTCTCGGGTATGAGCCTCTCAGACGCCATACAGCACAGCATGACAGCCATATCGACGGCGGGCTTCTCGACCCACGCCGACAGCGTGGGTTTCTACAAGGGCAACTACGCGGTGTACGCCTCAACCCTGCTCGTATCCCTGTTCGGCGCCCTCAGCTTTGTCGACCTGGACAACATGATGAGGCTCAGGCTGGGCAGGGTGCTTAGGAGCGTTGAGTTCAGAGCAATACTACTTCTGACTGCAGTCTCAGCCGTCGCGGCCACGGTAATATGGTATGTGGACCCTGTGATGAGGAGTTCATATAGCCTGGCCGACGCCGTCTACAACAGCGTCTCCGGCTACATAACAGTCGGCTTCTCAACCGCCAGCCTGGAGGGGGCTAGCGACAGCTACAAGCTGACGATAGCAGCCCTAGGCCTCATAGGGGGGAGTGCGTTCAGCACTGCGGGGGGTATAAAGGTTCTCAGGCTGGCCATAGCATTGAAGACCCTAGACGTGGAGACGACGAGGATACTGAAGCCAAGCAGCTACGTACCCAAGAACCTCCTGGGAGGGAGGAGGCTGACGGAGGACATGGTGAAGAGGAGTCTGGCTGTTATAATGGCGTTCACCACTGTCGAGGTCCTCCTGGGTCTCACCGCCGTAGCCCTCTATTCAAGCCAGTACAGCACTGTCGACATCATATTCGATGTTACAAGCGCCCTAGCGAACATAGGCCTCTCAACCGGCGTCACATCCCCAGAGGCTCCCGCAGGGATGAAGATAATATTGATAGCTGGGATGCTGCTGGGGAGGCTGGAGATACTCCCATACATAGTAGCCGCAAAATACCTGGTGGAAACCGCCAGGGGCAGAATCTAGCACCTCGACGGGCCGCCGCTCCCCCTCTCACTATCCAAGCAGGAAGCCCTGAGCGTCCGGAAGGCTCCCCCTGCCGACACCTATTTAGGCTGTTAGGATGGTGCGGGGGGTGGGATTTGAACCCACGCAGGCCTACGCCAACGGGTCTTAAGCCCGCCCCCTTTGGCCAGGCTCGGGCACCCCCGCACCATAGGTAAGTATTTCTCCCCGGGTCTGGCTAAAAATACTCGCCGCGGCAGCCTACTCAACCTGGTACAGTGTGGCCCGGGTGGTCCTTAGTGTACTCGGAATCCTGTTTAGGGCCCGGTGCTTCGAGGCTCTTGGATGAGGAGCTTGCAGGCCTGGCGGGAGACATTGACAGGGAGAACCGGGTTCCCAGTAGCCTGCTGGACAAGGCTGCTGCTGAGGGCCTCTTCGATATAGAGAGTGTGGAGTGCCTTCTCCAGGCTGTTAGGAGGGCCTCCAGGTATAGCCGTGGGTTTGCCCACGTCCTGCTGGTCCATGGTAGCTGTAGGCTTGCCGCTGGCGGGGAGGGCAGGATATACGCATTGGGCATAACCGAGGCGGGGGGCGGTACTGATGTTAGGGCTAACATAACGACGAGGGCGGATGAGCTGGGCAACGGTTCATACAGGCTGGAGGGTATGAAGTACTTTACCAGCAACGCCCTCTACGCCACCCACTTTGTCGTGCTGGCCACGGCTGGGGGGGAGCCAGGGTTGTTCCTGTGCGAGAGGCAGCCCCAGATAAGGGTGGAGCCGCTGGACCTCTCGGGCTTCAGGGGCTCCGGGGTGGGTAAGGTCTTCTTCGGCGGCGCCGTCTGCGAGAGGCTGACGGAGCCGGGGGTGGACGGGGTTAGGGTGGCGCTCGGGTATATAAACGTCGGGAGGCTCGGCTACGCCTCGCTCGCCCTCGGCATAGCGGATAGGGCCATAGAGATTATAGCCGAGGCAGCCTCGTCAAAGACCGTCTTCGGCAGGCGCCTAATAGAGTATCAGGGGGTGCAGTGGAGGATAGCCTCCATAGTGGCGCGTAGAGCCGCCCTCGAGAGCCTAGTGCACTCGGCCCTCCAGGATGGAGCCAGGGTGGACCCGGAGAGGGCGGCTATGGCGAAGATCCTGGGGGGTGAGCTGGCCCTCGAAGCCGCCTGGTCGGCGGTTCAGATACTTGGCGGCAGGGGGCTGGCCATGTGGGGTGAGGCGGAGAGGATGTACAGGGATGCAAAGGTGATTGACATAGGTGAGGGGGCGAAGGAGGTGCTTATGGACTATATAGCTGGTAGGACTGTTAAAAAAGTGCTAGCAGGCCGGAGCTAGTGGAGGTCTACTGGGGCAGCAGGTATAGGGGCTTCGCGTTGTTTAGAGCCTGCTCCAGCCTCTTCTCCACGTCGTCCCAGTTTACCACGTTCCACCAGTTATCAACGTAGCTGCCCCTGTCGTTCTTGTACTGCAGATAGTATGCGTGCTCCCAAACGTCGATGACCAGTATGGGCACCAGGCCCGCGGTCATGAGGACGTTATGCTTCTCCACCTGCAGTATCCTAAGCTCCTCGGTTAGGGGGTCGAAGGCGAGGACACCCCAGCCCACGCCCTCAACAGTCTTGGCGGCCGCGCTGAAGAGAGACTTAAACTTCTCGAAGCCGCCGAACTGTTTCTCGATCAGATCCGCCACCCTGCCGCCGGGCGTCCCTCCACCCTTGCCCGGGGGAGCCATGTTTGGCCAGAAAATGGTGTGCATTATGTGGCCTGCATAGTTGAAGCTGAAGTCCCTCATAACCGCCCTGACATCTATCTGGGCCTCACCCCTGAGATGCTTCTCTATCTTCTCGAGAGCCGCGTTAGCCCCTTTGACATAGGTGTTATGGTGCTTCTGGTGGTGCAGCCTCATTATCTCCTCGATGATGTAGGGCTCCAGCGCGTTGTAGTTATAGGGGAGCGGGGGTAGCTCGTACCTCTTAAAACTAACCATGCCAAGTCACCTGCTCGAACCACATGAGATAGTATGTTAACGGAGTTAAAGAATAGTTTAATAATTAGGATAAATATTTCGTGCACCGGTTTAAGAGCAGGCTTTATTTAAAACCGTTTAAGCAGGCCCGGTCCCCGGCGCGGGCGCCCTACCCCTCACCAGCCGCCATGGAAACCTGGACATGCTTCACCGTCAGCAGCCTGCCCAGGGGGTACTTCATCTCCTGTAGCACGTCCTCGACAGCCCTCCTGACGTCGGTTAGCTTCTCGACTGAGCCGGAGAATATGTCTATATCGGTTATAGGAAGCCTTGAGGGCTGGGCTATGAAACTGTTTATACGCACCTCGGTATCCCCGCCGAGGACCTCCATAAGCTTCTCTGAGAGAGCCTTCAGGAAAGAGAGCCTCCACCTCCTGCCTACAAGCCTGACCCTTATCACGGTAACTATCTGCTCCGACACCGCAAACCACCATAAAGGAATGTAACACTTCTATTGCCACTCACATATTAATAATTATTTCAACAATATTTATTTGTAAAATCTGGAAACCCGCTCTCGAGCCCTGGAGAGCTATATATATGAATTATATATTTTTATACTTTCGCCAGAGGACACGAGACCCCGCCCCCCGGGAATTCAGCTGGGGCTATTAATAGACTGGCTACGGTGGAGGAGGGGGTGCACAGGCAGGATAAATGCTCTGCGCGGCGGCGGGCCTCGCTACCCCAGAGGCAGTCACCGACCTCCTCCTGGGCACGACTGGCTTCATAGGCCCGCCGAGGAGTCCTCCAAAAATCATAATGTCCCTACGTCCAGCCCTATATGCTTCTCCCACACTACTGGCTGGCATCCTGGATTAACCCTTATACCCTTGGGCGTCCTTTTCAATTCTCCGGGTAGAGATGGTTAGCGTGGAGCAGTTGAAGACTGGTGTGGAGTTTTTCGATAATCCGATACTTGGGGGTGTACCTAGCGGAATCTTCGCCTGGACAGCTGTACCCCACGATGAGCAGCTGAGCCGTGTGAGGCGGCCGGGGGAGTCTATGGAGACGATTTGCCCGGTAAACAAGATATTCAACAATATAATGCACGGGTTGTGACTATTCGGGACTGGCCGTGGATAGGCGTTTACCTGTTGCGTATGCGGCGCGTATGCGGCGGTGGCTCTGGTATGCCGGGTGTTTGCCCCTCTTGCGGAAGGCCTCTAGAGGGCAAGGGTGTTAGGAGGCTCTGCCCAGACTGCTATGTGGAGCGGTACGGAGTGGCTAGGCTGCCGGAGACTATCAGGTTCGTCTACTGCAGGGACTGCGGAGCCTACAGGTACCAGGGGGGGTGGAACGAGGGGTTGGAGAGCGCCGAGGACACTCTCAGGGAGTACTTGCACATGGTGCTTACGATGAGGATGAAGCCCACGGAGGCTGTGGAGGAGGCTTGGGTAGAGTCTATAGAGTTAATGCAGGGCTTCGAGGGGCCGGGGCTCTATACGGTCCTGGTTACGATAGCCGGGAGGGCTGGCGGCCGGGATCTGGTTGAGAGGAGAACTGTCTCTGTAGAGGCCTCCCAGGCCCTCTGCCCCCGCTGCACAGCCAGGTCTACCGGGAGGGGTTTCGAGGCTGAGGTTAGGGTGAGGAGCACGGCCGGTTCTCTGGGTGGAGATGTGAAGGCGGGTGTGGCAAGAGTTATAAGGAGGAACAGGTCTATAGCGGGCTTCATAGTGAAGGTTGACGAGTCGAGGGAGGGTCTCGACATCTACCTCACAGACCAGACAGCAGCCAGGATGCTGGCGGGGAAGCTCAGGTCGGAGTTCTCGGCCGAGGTCAAGGAGTCCTACAAGCTTGTGGGTAGGCAGCCGTCTGGAAAAAGGAAGGGTAGGCTGACAATATCCGTCAGGATACCCGAGTACAGGCCAGGGGAGATTATATCTGTTGATGGGAGGCCCCACCTATACCTGGGCAGGAGCGGTAGGGGGCTGGTGACTATAGATCTGGATAGCGGTAGGGAGAGGGTGGTAGACACCAGCAGGTCTGGCGTTCTCGCTGGTGTGAAGCGTTACGAGCCCGGCTCCAGCCTGAGGAGGATGATGCTCCTCAGCAGCGACGGCGATTCCATTGTTTTCCTAGACGCCGACAAGGGGATGCAGGAGGTTGTGGACGCTCCTAAGGGCTCCGTCATGTCCTTCGTAGATAGCATGGAGCCCGGCAGGGTTTACGAGGTCTTTATACACGGCGGCCGGATATATGTCTTGAGGGAGACCGGTTAGAGTGGAGGTAAAGCGGCATGGCTAGGGGTAGAGGTAGGCATGAGAGGAGGGGCGAGATGCCGCTCCCCAGCGAGGACGAGGGTACTATGCTGTGCATAGTGCAGCGGGTAGTGGGCGCGGGGTTCCTGGAGGTCCTCTGCACAGATGGCGAGGTGTATATGGCCAGGATACCTGGGAAGATGCGTAGGAGGGTGTGGATGAGGGAGGGCGACGTGGTCCTCTTCCTCCCCTGGGGTACTGCGGACAAGAAGGGGGAGGTTGTATACAGGTACCTTAGGGACGAGGTTAGGAAGCTCGTCGAGATGAACCTCCTGCCCGAAGAGCTGGTGGAAGAGGTGGCTGGAGCGGAGTGAGGCGGAGGGCTAGATGGCTGCGGAGGGAGAGGGAGGAGGAAGAGAGGGTTAAGGACCGGGATATGTTCAAGATTGTAGACGAGGTATTCGACTCCATAACCCTTTCTCACCTCTACAAGCTCTACTCCCGCAGGGTTCTCAGGGAGCTCAAGGGCTCTATAAGCAGTGGGAAGGAGTCAAAGGTCTACTGGGGTGTTGGGTGGGATAAGAGCGATGTAGCCGTTAAGATATACCTATCCTTCACGTCCGACTTCAGAAAGAGCATAAAGAAGTACATAGTAGGGGACCCCAGGTTCGAGGACATACCCGCCGGCAACATCAGGAGGCTGATCTACGAGTGGGCTAGGAAAGAGTATAGAAACCTTAGGAGGATGCGCGAGTCGGGTGTGAGGGTGCCCAGACCCATTGCTGTCGAGGCTAACATAATAGTCATGGAGTTCCTGGGGGAGAGGGGCTACAGGGCCCCAACTCTGGCGGAGGTTGCGGAGGAGCTGGAGGGGGGAGAGGCGGAGGCTATAGCTGCCGAGGTCCTCCGCCAGGCGGAGGCTATAGTGTGTAGGGCTGGGCTGGTGCACGCGGACCTCAGCGAGTACAATATTCTGCTCTGGAGGGGGGAGCCTTGGATCATAGACGTCTCCCAGGCCGTCCCCCACAGCCACCCTAGGGCGGAGGAGTTTCTCGAGAGGGACGTGGAGAACCTCTACAGGTTTCTTACCGTTAAGATCGGGTTTGAGTTCGACTTTGACGCTTATCTCTCTAGGCTGCGAAGCTGTATCCACCGGGGTGTGAGGGGTTGAGCGGGGAGGGGGCGAAGCCAAGGATATATGTGAAGGTGAGGCCTGAGAGGCTTGGTGCTGTGATAGGGCCGCAGGGCGAGGTTAAGGCCGAGATAATGAGGAGGACTGGTACTGTGATAACAGTGGATACCGAGAACTCGATGGTTATAGTTGAGCCGGAGGCCGAGGGCGTCCCACCGGTTAACATGATGAAGGCCGCCGAGGTGGTTAAGGCTATATCCCTGGGCTTCCCGCCTGAGAAAGCTTTCAGGCTGTTGGAGGAAGATCAGATACTTGTAGTAGTAGACCTGAAGCAGATAGTGGGGGATAGCCAGAACCACCTGAGGAGGATAAAGGGCAGGATCATAGGAGAGGGCGGCAGGGCCAGGAGGGCTATTGAGGAGATGACGGACACCTACATAAACGTGGGCGAACACGAGGTCGCCATAATAGGCGACTACGAGAGGGCTATGGCGGCGAAGCAGGCTATAGAGATGCTGGCGGAGGGGAGGATGCACAGCACGGTCTACAGGCATCTAGAGAGGATTATGAGGGAGATAAAGAGGAGGGAGCGCCTTAGAATGTGGGCTAGGGAGGAGATGTGACGCCCACCACCCGTTTAGAAAGGGCCGAATCACCGGTTTAACAGGGGGTGGAGGCGTGTGGTGGAGAGGGTTGCTGTTGTAGGAGCTGGCAGGATGGGGTCGGGGGCGGCTAGAAGGCTGGCCTCGAGAGGGTACAGGGTGGTAGTCTGGAATAGGACCCGGGAGAAGGCTGAGAGGCTAGCGCGGGAGGCTGGAGTGGAGGCTGCTGGGAGCCTTGCTGAGGCCATAGCCGGCGTGGAGGCGGCGCTGGCCTTCGTCTCAGACGACGACGCCCTCCTCAGCGTGGTGTCCCAGCTTAGGAGGAGCGACGGCCTAGTCTTCGTGAATAGCGCTACCACAACGCCGAGGGCAAGCATAGCGGCGGCAAGGTATCTAGAGGGGCTGGGTATACAGTATGTTGAGGCCCCAGTAATAGGCGGGCCGGGTGCTCTGGAGCGCGGCGAGGCTATAGTGCTCGCGGCAGCCCCCAGGAGCGCTCTAGCCCCCGTACTCCCCCTTCTCTCGGAGCTGGGGGAGCTGGTGAAGGTGGGCGATAGCTACGGCACGGCTGCGGCTTTGAAGCTGGCCTTCAACAACCTACTCCTAACAACCCTGGTGGGCCTGGGGGAGAGCCTGCTGATACTAGACGCCTACGGTGTGGACAAGGCCCTGTTCTCCAGTATACTCGAGAGAACGGTCTTCTCGGGCCTCGCGGGCAAGTACTTCGAGAGGGCTGTGTCCAAGCCGAAGCCCACATTCACAGTCTCCCTCGCCGAGAAGGACGCTAGATACGCATTCCAGGCCCTGGCGGACAGGGGTTATCCGAGGCTTGTCTCGCACGCAGTGTCAAACGTCTACGCCACCCTATCCCAGATGGGTTTTGGCGGGGAGGACTACGTGGGTGTATACAGGCTTCTCAAGAAGGCGGGGGCTGGTGGCCGTGAGGAGCATTAGCATAGTGGGCCTCGGGCCCGCTGGGGCCGGTGCAGCTGCCGCGGCCTCGAAGCTGGGAGTGAAGCCTGTAGTGTACGAGGCCATGGAGAAGCCTGGTCTTAAGCCGTGTGGCAGGGGGCTTCCAGTAGTTGACGACGGCCTGCCGGTCAGAATTCCCAGGGACTCTATTCTCAGGCGTATAAGAGGGGCTAGGATGTATGTGGACGGTGAGTTCCTGTTCGAGATGAGGGAGTTCCTGGAGGGCTATATAGTGGACAAGACAGTTATGCTCGAGGCCATAGCAGTAGAGTCCGACGCCGAGATATATTACAGGGCCAAGTACAAGCCTGGCTCCTCTAGGGTTAAGCTGCCCGGGGGTGGCGAGGCTAGGGTGGAGAAGGGCGTCTTCGCCGGGGGACACCCCTACTATGGCGGGCTGAAGATAACGGCTGTCCAGTGGATAATGGAGACCGGCTCCAGGAGCGATCCCGTGGGGGACATGCTGGAGATACACTTCGACACCAGCCTCCTCGGCTATGCATATGTTTTCCCCAAGGAGGAGGGGTTCATAGAGGTCGGCATAGGGGGTTTCGCAACAGCCGGCGAGCTGAGGAGCAGGCTGGAGCGGTTCATCTCCTCGCGGAGCGACCTGCGGGGTCTTAAGAGGGTTAAGCTGGAGGGGGCTAGGATAGCTATTGGGGGGCTTGACCTGGGACTGGTGGATGGCATGGTCAAGGCGGGGGAGGCCGCCGGCTTTGTCCTCCCACTCACGGGAGAAGGTATAAGGCCCTCACTAATATCCGGCTACGAGGCGGCGGCGTCCCTTATAGAGGGCGGCAGGCCGCTGGAGAGACTGAGAGCCACGCCTATAGCAAGGGCTGTCTCAATGCAGAAGAGGATACTAGACCTGGTCGCTGAGATGAAGGTCGAAGAGAGGAGGAGGCTGCTCAAGTCGCTTACCCCCCGGGCGCACGCCGAGATAGCCCTCGGCATGTTCAGGAAGCACGTCCTCCTCAGGGAGCTCGCCAGAAGCCCGGGCGCGCTGAAACTCCTGGGCCTCGCGACAAGGCTGATATAGCATGGCGGTCCGGCGAGAGCCCAAGGCCATCCCAGCGGTGAGCCACGGTTAGCTAGTCTTCATCCCGCCGGTATTACTGGGTAGGCTTGAGGGGGTAAATCGCCCCTTAAGGCCTGGCTCGGGGTTGTGGTGCTGTTGGTTAGGATTGTTGCTGTTGGAGGGCTAGGCTACGTCGGCGTCAACATAGCCCCCGCCCTGCTGGAGGTGGGGGAGCTTGTTGTGGTGTACAGGGGTTTAGCCAGGGGTTTTAGGCGGGTTATAGCGTCTAGGCTGGAGTCCCTAGGAGCTAGGCTCGTCAGGCTGGACCCGCCGATTACCGCAGACGGGCTGGAGCGCCTCGGCGGGGATGTGTATATTCATCTTGCTGGCAAGATATCGGGGAGGTATAGGGTGCAGTGGGAGTCTCACGTCGGCCTGCTAGAGTCCGTGATAGAGGCTGCCGAGCGCCTCGGCTCGCGGGTGGTGTATACTAGCAGTGTGCTGGCGTACGGCAGGCTTGAGGACCTCCCCCCCGGGTCTATAGTGTACGAGGAGGAGGAACACCTATCTGGGAGGCGGCGGTGGAGGTCTCACCACGCGAGGACCAAGGCTGAGGGGGAGAAGCTGCTGGTGTCGAGCTCGGGGAGGCTGGGAGGGAGGTTCTCCATAGTGAGGCCCGGCCTTGTAGTGGGCTCCCACGCCTACCATAGGGAGTGGAGTATACTCTTCACCCTGGCCCGGCTCGGGCTCTATCCACGCCTCGACTACACAGTCAACTACGTCTCCTCCCGGGTCCTGGGGGGGGTGTATAGGAGGGCTGTCTCAGGGGGTTTCGACGGGAAGTGGGTTCACGCAGTCTCCCACCACGCCCCCTACTATAGGGGGGCCGAGCTGTTATGCACCGCCCTGCGGGGGGGCGCTTGTAGAGGGCTCCCGTTGAAGCCGCTCTTCTCCATGGCTGGCAGGCTCGCCCCGCCCTCGACGGCCCTAGCAGCCTCGTGGGAGGGTGTGAGCAGCGGCTACATCTTCAAGTCTAGGCACGGCGTGCCCCTCGACGGAAGCATAGAGGAGACGTTCTCCGGCCTTATCGAGTGGTTAGCAGGCGGGGGCTGGCCCGCCTCCTAGCACCCTCTGTATTATCTCCAGCGTCCCCCGGGCTCCGGGGCTCCTGGCCACCAGCTTGGCGACCCGCTTAGCCTGCTCCGACGCATCACCCGGGGCCCCCGAGTAGCCGGCCCTGGCCAGGACCTCGACGTCGTTCTCCCCGTCGCCCACCGCGAGGACCTCGCTCCAGCCTGCTCCTATCCTCTCCAGGACCTCGCCAACCCCGCGCGCCTTACCACCCCCGGGGGGTTGTATGTGGAGGGCGTAGCCTGACCATATCGCCCTGTACCCCTCTCTCTCGACAATGTCCGAAGCCTTCTCGACAACGCTGGGCTCCCTTCTCACGGGTATGAGGCTGTACTCATGATACCTATACTCGTTCTGCCAGCTAGGCCTGAACCCGAGCTCCATAACTCTCCTAACCAGACTCTCCGGGGGCCTGCCGGAGCATATGTGAACCCTCTCCCCGCCAACCAGTGCCACGCAGCCGTTCTCCGCCACGACAGGCCCCTCAAGTCCTAGGTAGACGCCGAGGCCGACGGCCACCGGGAGGCTGTTACCCGTCATCAGTATCGTGGTAACCCGCAGCGCGTTGAGAAGCCTCGCCACGGCAATGCTACACACATCCAGCCTGGCGGCCCCCCTCCTCTCTGTGAGAGTCCCATCTATATCCAGGGCCGCCACCCTAATGCTCCCAGCCACCCCCTGCAACACGCCACCCCCAACGCTCCACGACACCAAAGTATAGCCGGGCCGAGGAGGTAATAGAAGCTGTAGGGAGGTCGAGGAAGGCGGTTAAGCTATTTCCCCCCACCCCCCATGTGGGAAGGGGGGGTGGCTCTGGTTGGCTGGCGGTGGGGAGAAGAGTGTGTTTTTGAAGTGGAGCTGGTTCCTGGAGTGGCTCACCCCGGATAGGGCTACGCTGAAGCATGTTGAGGAGGTTTTATTCCAGGGTAGGAGCAGGTTCCAGGAGATAGCTGTTATAAGGGTTAGCGGGGAGGGTAAGGTGCTTGTCCTCGACGGCAAGACCCAGTCTAGCGAGTCCGACGAGTACATATACCATGAGGCCCTTGTCCACCCCGCGATGATCCTGCACGGCGGCCCCAGGAAGGTTCTGATACTGGGGGGTGGGGAGGGGGCTACCCTGCGCGAGGTCCTCAAGCACAGGAGCGTGGAGAAGGCAGTAATGGTTGATATAGACGAGACGGTTGTAAACGTTGCCAGGGAGTATCTGGGCGAGTGGCACAGGGGGGCTTTCGACGATCCTCGTGCGGAGGTTGTGATTGACGACGCCTGGAACTATGTGGCTCGCAGGGCGGAGACGGGGTTCGACGTCGTGATAGCAGACCTGGTCGACCCCCTGGAGGCGGGGCCGGCTACGAGGCTGTACTCGGAGGAGTATTATAGGATGGTGAAGGAGGTCATGGGGCCTGGGGGCGTGTTCGTCACCCAGGCCGTCAGCATCTCACACCTCACAGAGTACCACGCGATAATAAGGAACACGGTTGCCAGGGTTTTCAAGCATGTTGAGAGCTACGGCGTCTACATACCGAGCTTCGACAGCATGTGGGGCTTCGTAGTGGCGAGCGACGAGAAGGATCCCGGAGCCCTTGGGGACAGGGGGTTCTTCGAGGCGAGACTCTCATCGCAGCTACAAGGGGCTGAGCTCAGGTTCCTGGACTACGGATCCATGCTGCACATGCTTAACATACCAAAGGTATACAGGGAGGCTATAGCGAGGGAGAGGAGGTATGCGACGCTCGAGAACCAGGTGTTCCTCCCCGCATAGCTGGTGAGAGTCTGGGGTGGATTAGGGTTGGAGGACCTCTACCTCTCTTGGCCCAGATGGTTTTCGGAGGCGCTGGCCAGGTACGGCGGCCTTGAGGGGGCTCTTGAGGGGCTCGAGGAGATATACTACTGCGGCATGGGCGGGAGCGGCGCTGCGGGAGACTATGTAGAGGCGCTGCTGAGCCTCCATAACCCCAAGGGGCCGGAGTTTAGGGTTGTCAAGGACTTCAAACCCCCCCGACCCCCACGCCACAGGGGATACGGCCTAGTCCTAGCCAGCTACTCTGGAAACACCGTGGAGACTCTGGAGTGCGGATCCCTCCTCCACCGAGACGCGGGCATGGTTGCGGCGATAACCTCGGGAGGGCGCCTGCTAGACATGGCTAGGGACATGGGCTGGCTGGTAGCCCGCCTACCCCCGGGGATACTCCCACGCGTCTCATTTCCTTGGATGCTGGCGGCTGTTATCGCTATGCTCTCCAAGTCTCTGGGCGTGGATCTACAGTCTCTGGGAAGGCTGGCTGGCAGCATAGACATAAAGAGCCTTGAGACGGAGGCCGAGGGGCTGGCCCGCTCCCTATCTGGCCACAGGATAGCAACTATCGTTACATGCGGCCCCGGCACCCCACTGGGAGTCAGGCTTAAGAACGAGCTTGCCGAGAACGCTAAGATGCCCTCCAGGCTGGAGATCTATCCCGAGTCGTCGCACAACGACATAGTGGCCCTAGAGGCTTCTGAAGGACTCTACGCCGCTGTGCTCATAAGGGTCGACCAGGGGGGCAGCCGGTGTTCTGAGGTCCTCGACGTCGTCGATAGCATTTACAGGGAGTACGGTGTGGAAACCGCGAGTATACGAGCAGGCACCGGGGGAGGAGCTGGCGGTACTGTTGTAGAGTACCTTTCAAAAACACTCGTCTTCGGCCTAGCCAGCGTCAGGCTCGCCGCCTTGAGGGGCTTCAGCCCCGAGGAGACGCCTCCCATAGAAAAGTATAAGAGCAGGATAAAGGATGTTCTACGCATCTGAAAACCAAGGTTGCTAGGATAAACCTCTTACCCGGGACACTATAATAATCTAGTGGAGAGGGCAGAAGCGGGGTTAACAGGCGGGTTGTCTAGGACCGTGTCTGGAGGGGAGCAGAGGGCTGTTGAGACTGGTGAGAGGGCTCGCCGAGCTCTGGTGCTCGTCGTCGATCTGGACGACGATGTGGGTGAGACCCTCGGGGAGAGCGTTTTAGTAGGGTACAACAGAGTTCTAGAGGCTGCGGTTAGGTTCGCTATGGAGAGGCCTGACGACGCCGACGCAAACACCATGTTCGCCGGCCTTAGACTCTACAGGAAGCTTAAGGAGAACTATGGTGATGTGGAGATAGCTGTCGTGGGGGGGAGCAGGAGGCTGGGGGTCGAGGCTCAGAGGAGGCTCAGGGAGAGGGTAGAGGGTATAGTGTCCGAGCTGGGCCCCAACGTCGACATCTACATAGTGGGTGACGGCGGTGAGGAGGCGGTGGCCAGCCACATACTCAGGGATGTGGGGAGGGTGGCCGGTATAGAGAGTGTTATAGTCTCGCAGCACCTAGGCATAGAGTCAAACTACATGTTGATAGCAAGGTATTTGAGGAAGGCCGTCACAGACCCCCACTACTCCACCCTCGTCCTGGGCGTGCCGGGCCTGGTTATAAGTGTGGCTGCACTCCTAATGCTGGCCGGCTTCTTCTCCCTGGCCCTCAAGATCTCCCTCCTCATAGTCGGGCTTGCCATGGTCATATACGGTTTCAAGCTCGACGACACGGTGAGGACCTCGCTCCAAAGCTTCGTCGAGGAGCTGAGAGAGGCGCCCCATATAAGGCTCGGGGGTCTAGCGGTGATGACCCTCCTCCTCCTGCTCGGCGTCTCGCTGGCGTACATAAGCTATGTGAGCGAGGGTGCTACCTCAGCTATAGTATCGTTCCTAACATACACCATACCCCTCGCGATGGCGGGCGTCATGATGTACATTATAATATCACGCATAATAGTGGGGGCCACGGAAGGTAGGGTGGATATCTCGAAGAACATAGCCATGCTAAGCATGCTGGGCTTCACAGCCCTCGCATTCTACGACCTAGGCTCCTCCCTACGGCTCGTGCTAGAGTCGGGCCAGCCGGTGATATCCAACATTATAGACGCCGTAGGCAGCTCCCGCTTCATACAATACATAATAGTTGGGACAGGGCTGGCCAGCCTGACGGAGCTCATATCAAGAGCCCTCAAGGACGCCAGGGAGTAGCGGCTTAATGACACCCCAGGGTAAAACCCACATATGGCCTACAGAGCCTTGTAGCCCAGCGGGAAAGGGGGTGTCTAAAATGGTTTTCCGGCGTGGAAAAGACGGGGGCGACGACCCCGGCGGCGGCTCTGGGAAGAGGATAATCCTGTGGCCAGCGTACTTCGACTCGACGCTCCCACGGCGTCTTGGCCGACGTGTACCGCGTGACATGGGTGTGCCTTCGCCGAGGCCCGAGGACGTTGCGGAGGCCGCAAGGAGAGCGGGGTTCGAGGCTGTTGTAGAAGAGTCTAGCTATCCGAGGCTCTGGTGGAGGGTGAGGCGGAGGATCGTCGTCCTGGCCCCCGAGGGCGTTAGTAAGAGCGGAGTAATAAAGGCGGTGGCCACAGAGCTCAGGAAAATAGGCCCGGGCAAGAGGAGACGCGGCTAGGCTACCAGCCGGAGGGCGTCTGTAGTCCGCGGTAATCTCTTCACAACAGCTCAGGTGGGGGCAAGTATCGTCATCCGCCCGTGGATCATGCTTTAAGCCTCGAAGGGTAAAACTATTGGGCCTCAAGAGCGTAGGATGGGATTATAGGGGTGTGGTGATGATTTACTCCCGGACCGAGCACTGCTGTGAGGACTACTTACCCGGCTGAAGTCGCGGGGTGTGTTGTGGGTTGGTCTCACACACGTGCGGGGGAGCCTGTAGGTCTGTGGCCTCCATGCTTAAAGGCATGGGGTTTACGGTGTTCGTCTCCAGCGAGAGCTATGCCACCCTCACGGGGGGTGTAGCTAGGAGGGAGGTGGTGAGGGGTATAAGAGCAGCCCCCCAGCCAGCCAAGGTTTCCGTCTACCTGAGTAGCGACGGCTCTATTGGGAAGGTGCACATATTCGTCAGGGGCTCTATAGGGGGCTCCCGTCTCGAGGCTCTGGAGGATGCTGGAGCCTCGGTGGACGAGGTGGACGGCGACACTATAATAACTGTGAAGAGGCTGAGGCCGGAGGACCTCGGTGGTATACTTGCCATTGTGTTTTGACGGCTTGCTGGCCCCCCGGGGGGGCGAGGTCCTCCGGCGCAGCGGCCCACAGATCTACTCAACACCCGGCTCGGCCCCCCTGCTTATCGACCTGAAGGGGCCGAAGCCCCCTTGCGGCGTGAAGCTGGCGTGCGGCCCCTACGAGTACGGCGAGGGGCTGGCGGCGGAGTACGTGGGAGAGCCCCCCAGCTCCTTTGTAGGGAGCTACACCCGGCTAGAGCCCCCTGAGGGCTTGGAGAGCTTTGAGGCGGGGCGGGACGGATTCTTAGAAAACGCGGTTTTCAACCCATTCTCCTGGAGAACCGTCACTCCAGTACCCGCGGGCTTGTCTGGATGCGTAGAGACGGAGTTCGGCCCGTATAGCCCCCCAACCTTGCAGCCAGCCTCCTCCAGCGAGGCCTCTCTGAGGTGCGCCAGGTCTAGTCTAGGCATTGGGAGGTCGGTGGAGGTTGGCGGCGCGCTGTTGACTATCAACCGCGCGTTCCGGATAGGCTCTCTAACCCTGGGCAGCTCCGGAGAGGCCGCCCTCATAGCCGCTGGCGATAGCATAGTAATAATACCTCATGGTGATAGCGCTGGGGTCTCCCTCCGAACACCTGTAGCGTCGTACAAGGCCGGCATGCTCTACGGCCTAGCTTTTGAGAAGCCCGTTCCAGGCGGGGAGTACGTCGGCAACGTCCTCAACATCTCAGGCCCCGGGCTCGAAGTCTCCATAGCCTCCCCTGGGGGGGCGAGGGTGAGCCTAGGGCCCGGGCGGCTCGAGGTCCATTCTAGGGGCGTCTTCGCAATAGTGGGGGGAGGTGTTGAGATGGGCGTCAAGGCTCTGATGGAGCTGCTCTACAGCTACAGGCTGCTTGAGAGGGCCCCAGCCAGTATAGGGAACTTCTACTCGGTCAAGAGCTTCGCCTACCTAACCAGAGTGGACGGCCAGGTGGTTGAGCTTAAGGCCGCCGCAGTCGGGGGGATCGGTAGTGGCACAGTCTATCTAAACCCCCCCTTCAAGAGTAAGTTGGTGCAGGTTGAGACGCTGCTAGGGGCCACCGAGATGCCGGGGGGGCCGAGGATAAGCTTACCAGTTGCCGAATGCGGCTGCATGAAGGCGAAGATCTACGCGGGCGGGGGATTGCTGCTAAGGATGATAGAGAAGAAGGGCCGAAACACTGGTTAACATTAGCGTTGCAAACGTCTTCCCAGAGCTAGGCGGGCTATTGCATGATATTTTTAGCTATAACTAACGCCTCCTGACGGGCGAGGAGGCGGGTAGGGGGGACTGCTCAGCTGCATAAAGCGGGTGTGTAGGGCTATATATGTGTGTGTAGGGTGTAAAGGGCGTGTTCTATAGTTCCTCCGCTTCCCCAGCCCTTATAGGGCCTCTAACAGTCAGTCTCCCCTCAGCCGCGCTCTTCACATACTCTAGGAAGTCCTCCTCATATGGTACGCCGACGAACACTAGGTAGCCGTTGATAGCTATGCTGGGCACGCTCATAACACCATACTTGTCGGCTATATCGGGGTTCTCGTAGGCCTCGACAGCCTCAGATAGTATGACGGGGTTGCCCTGCTTCCACGCCTCATATGCGAACATGTGGGCGAGGAGCACTGCATAGGGGCAGTAGGGGCAGCTCGGCGTTATAATGGTTTCTATATGAACCCTCCCCTTAAGGCCTTTCAAAGCCTCCTTAGTAGTGTCTTCAAGCCCAGACTCGTCCTCGCTGATCCTCATTATAACCTCCACCAGAGCCCTTATCTCCTCGCCGGCAGGTATGCCCGTCCACCTGACCTCGCCCCCCAGGAAGGCTACAGTCGGCACCCTCTCAACCTTGAACTCAGAGAACTTTTCCCCATCACTCTCCTTATAGTAGATGTTAAGCTTCAGCAGCTTCTCACCATCCCTCGTAGGGGCTTCCTCCTCGAAAGCCTTCAAGAGGCGGAGCGTGTCGTCGCAGGTCTCGCAGCCTCCCTTAGATAGGAAAAGGTGAACCTCTACGGGGTTCACCATCTCTGCAAGAGTCTCCCTCAGCTCCCGCCTGAAGTCTTCCGACAGATCGAGCACGTAATACCTAGCCATCTCCCATCTTCCTCCTCAAAGTTTTACAACCAAGTCCTAATCAAGCCATACTTATACCTAAAGAACTTATCTTTTGATATAGTAAAAATCCCTGTCTCCCAAAGTGGAAAGAGCCTGTGTGGCGATAGGAGGATCTAGCGGAGAACGAGAGACCTAGTATATAGGCAAGAATTTATAATGACTCTGGGACCTCTCTTAAACATGGGTTAAAGCTAGGGGTATTGGTATTCCTAGGCGGGATGGTGAGGTATGCAGCAGAGAATAGAGCTTCCATGCGAGTACGCGGCGAAGAACATATTCCCATCGATACGCGCGAGCATAGCCAAGATCCTCGTTGAAGAGTATAAGATGAGTAAATACAGTGTGGCTAAAATGCTAGGGGCCACGCCAGCCGCAGTGTCCTACTATATATCCGGCAAGAGGGGGGAGAAGTTCGTTGACAAGATAATCAGGGACAAGGAGGTCTATGAAATAGTGCGGGAGGCGGCCTCCCTCCTCGTGGAGGCACACGAGAAGAATGAGGAGCAGGGGAGCGATAAAGAATTAATGGGGAAGCTCCAAGTTTTAATGTGCAAGGCATGCAGCAGGCTCAACATGCTGGCCCAGAAGTATGGATGCCCCGCCTTGATTTTTACGAATAGTATGGGGTAGAGAAGGCGGTTAGCAAAGCATCTAATCTACACACTCTATAATATAGCCTTGCAAGGGAGCCTAATGGAATCCTAGGCTATGTTCATGCAATAATGATTACCTATGGGGCTGGCGCGTCTATCCTGGGCGAGCAGCGTATTCCCAGTGGTCAGGCTCTAGGGTTACTATACATCTATCCAAAAGCTCCTCTGGGTCATCCAGGGCTATGTATTCTAGCTTGCATTTCATGAATGCAGCCTGACTGTTGAAGTAGGGGGCGCCTAGTCTAGAAAACAGTGTTAAAACGGCTCCACCGTGGTTTAGCTTGTAGCCTCTCATGGCGGGCTCGTGGCCCCTGACTATACGTTTCACCTTCAACGCTCTTGTAACATGCCTCGTCACCGGCGGCCCCCATAGGCTGCCTACCCCGCGCGGGTTTGGAGCCCTAAGTATGTCGAGTTCGGCCGGGTCGTTCCATAGTATCTCAGCTACCACCTCTGGATCCCCGTTGGAGCCGAGGTAGAGTGCCGGGTCGCTGGATGCTTTCTCCAGATTGATAGTAGGCGGGCCGCCGTGTACCATGAGAACGGTATCCTCGACAAGCACCGCGTGGGGCAGGCTGTCGAAAAGTCTCCGCGACAGCCTGTAAAGCTCCCGGCCATGGTCTCCGTATAACCTGTGAAGTGCTAGGGGGTAGTCGTGCGGCATAGGCTCTAGCCCTTGGGGCGGCTCGTGATTGCCCCTGAGCATGATAACTTGTCCTGGGAACGTCTCTGTGAGTTTGCAGAGCCTGTAGAGCGTTAGAACTTGGCCCTCCGGCGTGCCCCGGTCTATGTAGTCGCCTAGGAGGAACATATACCCCCCGCCTTCTAGTGTTTTCAGCGAGTGTTCCACTATAGTGTTGAATGTATTGTAGTCGCCGTGTATATCCCCTACTACCACAACCTCCTCCCCGCTGTTGAGCCTAGCCAGTATAACACCCCCCGATTTCTCGAAGTATCCTCCTTTTAAAGGTGGCTCCCTGGAGTATGAAGATAGGCTTTCTAGGCAGCGTGCATACTCCTCAACGCCTGGCAGGCTCAAACTTCTGCCCCCAGTAGAGTCTCCTCTAGTCTATTTAAATATTCCTGGATAACGAATCATTAATATATGGAAGCAGATGGGATAGATTGTGTTGGCGGGTTAGAGAGCTAAGCTCCAAGCCGGGGGGCAGCTGATGGTGCAGGGTCTTCCAGGGGATTTCGAGGACTATCTTTACAGGGTTATAGCGACACTCTACAGGTACGCTGAGAGACTCGTGGTCATAGACTACCCCAGCAGCCCGACGAGGCGTAGTATAGATTTGATAGCCAGCCTCCCCGGCTCCAGGGTTGTACTTGTTAAGGCGATATACGATGCGTCGCTTATATCTAAGAAGGAGGTGGAGGAGCTGTCGGCGGTCGCCAACAGCCTAGGCGTGTCGGCCGTAATAATTGCTGAGAAGATGGCCGGCGAAGAACTGCTGACCAGTGTTGTCTACGACAGGTACGGGGTAAATATGGTAAACCTGGAGACTTTCGAGAACTTTATATCGGGTAGGGAGGAGGTCTATGTAACCAGGTACAAGGACATCTATACCGTAAGCATAAGCAGCGAAAAACTCAGGGAGAAGAGGCTGGAGAAAGGACTAAGCCTGGGCCACCTGGCATACATTCTCAAGACTTCCAGGAAGAGTATATACGAGTATGAGAGGGGTGTTATGGCCCCTTCCGTAGAGAAGGCGGAGAAGCTTGTTGACATACTTGGAGAGGAAATACTGGAGCCCATAGATATTCTCGTCAGCCCCAGGAAGCCCGTGTCGAAGAGGGACTTTGATAGGCCAGAGGAGGCTATAGTTGGCGAAAAGCTGCTTGAGCTGGGCTTCAGAGTCTCCCACGCTAAGAGGACTGTGGTTGACCTGGTAGCGGGCAGGAGCAGGGACGAGGGTGTGGGGAGCAGGATTATGATAGTAGTGAAGCGGAGCCGGGAGGGCAGGGAGAGGATGATAAGCAGGATAATGAAGGGGGCTAAGATGGGGAACATACTCTCCAGCAGCCTCTACGCCGTGGTGACGGACGAGGAGAAGAGACTTGTGAAGGATCTTGACCACGCAAACGCTATAGTGAAGGATGTGAAAGAGTTCTTGAATGAAGTTAGTAAGGGGAGAATAGAAGAGGACTAGAGGCGGTGCCGTAGATCGGCAATACAGGGAGGCTCTCAACCGCTTCCTCTAACACGTATCAATCTGTATCTTTGCGTGTCGTTGTGACACAGTTTTCCTCGGTTCCCGCCTCGCACACACCACCTCTTTTCACTGGGGCATGGGGTCATGGGGGGCGGTGGAGCCCAGCGGCACGGGACTCCCATCTAGGCTATCCCCGCCGGGGCTTGGAGCACGGCTCCCATCGCCCCGCGGGACCTCCTTCAAGACAATGCTAGGCAGAGATGCATATAAACTCTACCTGAGCCATAAAAAAGAGATAGCCCGACAGAGAAAACTATAATCTAATGTTTCTGTGCCCCCAGATCTTAAACCTCCTTAGAGAGGCCTACCGGCTGCTCGCCTGCCAAACCTTCTACAGACCTGGCAAGACTGTTTTATGCTTCATGCGTTTCCACGCCAGATCTTGGTTGGAGGGGCTGTGTGGCATTGCAGTCAAGAGGGGAGTTTAACCGGGTTTTGGGCTGCGTCAAGTCGAGGAGGTCTCTTCATATTACCGGGCCGCCTGGCTCTGGTAAGAGTACATTTGTTGAGAGGCTTGCTGAGGCTTTGCGGGGCAGGGGGTGCAGGCTAGGGGGTTTTACTGCTCCGGAGGTGAGGAGAGGGGGCAGGCGTGTCGCGTTTAAGATAGTTGACATAGCCAGCGGGGAGGAGGCTTATCTGGCTGTAGCCGACGAGAGGCTTGTAGCGCCTGGGGGGAGGCGTGCTAGGCATGGGAGGTATGTTGTACTAGTTGAAGAGGCATGGAGGGTAATGTATAGCTCCCTCCGCGCTGCCCTTGCTTCTGCTGACGTCATAGTTGTCGACGAGGTGGGTCCTATGGAGCTAGCGGTGCCCGGGTTTAGGGAGGCGCTTGTCGAGGTCCTCAGGTCGGGGAAGCCGGTGGTAACAGTCTTCCACAGGAGGCTCAGGAGTCTAGACCCTGGATTGTATAAGCTGTTAGAGAGGGGCTGTATAGTCTGGTTAGACGAGGGGAATAGAGGATACCTAACCGGGTTGGCGGGTGAGATTGCTGATGCACTCTCCAGCGAGGCTTGCAGCGACTCTGGAGGGCAAGGCTATAGTATATATGCCTAGCCCGGAGTCCGCTATAGTCTCCGGCAGGCTAGAGCCAGCGTGGCTTGAGGTCTTCTATAACCCGGCAATGGAGTTTAACAGGGATGTGAGCATCATAGTAGCCATTGCCCTGAGATCGCTAGGACTTATGACTAGGTCGGGGGTGGCGTTAGACGCCCACTCAGGCGTTGGCGTGAGAGGTGTAAGGTACGCTCTGGAGGCCGGTTTGGGGCATGTTATAATGAATGATATAAACCCTAAGGCAGCTAGGCTCTCAGCTCTCAACGCAAGAGCGAACGGCCTGGAGCCAGGCTCCTACACAATCTTCAACAGAGACTCCAACAGCCTGATGTTCCACCTCTCTAGGGAGAGGCCCACACCAGTGTCGCTGATAGATATAGACCCCTACGGGTCTCCAGCGCCCTTCCTAGACGCAGCCCTAGCCCTCTCGGGTAAAGGCAGCGTGGTGGCGGTGACCGCTACTGATCTAGCCGTGCTTGAGGGCCGAAAGGCGAGGGCCGCTGTTAGGAGGTACATGCTCAGGGGCGTGTCAAAAACGCCTCTTTCCAAGGAGACGGGGCTAAGGGTTCTTCTAGGATATTTGGCTAGGGTCGCTGCATCACACGACAAAGCTGTGAAGCCTCTGGTCGCATACTATGCAGACCACTACTACCGGGTGTATGTCTCTGTGGAGCGCGGTGCAAAGCGGTCTGACGCCATGCTGGAGGAGAGTATTGGAAAAGTAGTCTACTGCTCCGAGGCTGGCGTGGCTATTGCAGTGCCTCATAGCAGCGATCCCCGGGAGGTGTGCGGCGGGCAGTATATAGTTGCGGGAGAGCCTGCGTGGATTGGGAGCTTGGGCGACAAGTCATTTATAGAGGCAATGCTCGATATAGCGGGAAAGTCGGGGTGGCTCGGAACGCGTGCAAGAGTGGAGAGGCTCCTAGAAATTCTGCTGGGAGAAACACCGCTCTCCCGAGGGAATATATACGTGTCGCTGACCAGCCTAGCGTCTAAAGCCAGGGTAAACACGCCAAAGAAGAGCTTGGTAATAGAGTTTCTGAGGGAGAGAGGATATAGGGCAGCTGCCACTCATTTCTCTGGCGAGGGGGTGAGGACTGATGCCCCCTGGGAGGAAGTGCGAGAGGCTGTTGTGAAACTCAGCTCAAGGTAGATTGGGCAGCCTACTTGCCGTGGACCCACTCGTCTATAAGGCGGCAGCTCTCGGGGCTGTAGAAGCCTCCCTCGCCACACTCGTCTATATATGGGCATACAACACATGGTATATCGAGTATCGACCCTATGTCCACAATAATGTTTAGCTGCTTCCTATCTGTGGGCTCTGCTGGGTAGAGCCTATACGTTTTCCTACCGTTTATGACAACCTGCTCCCTACGGATTATACCCTTCCTTGCTAGACGAAGGACTATCCGCGAGCCTTCACGGCTATCTAGGCCAAGGAGCTTCCAGAGCTCGCTCTGCAATATACCTTCCGTCTGTTTTATAAGCTCTAGGGCGCGCTTCTCGTAAACCTCGACGTTTCTAACCATTATCTGTTAAGCACCTCGCCTATGCGCTCTGGAGATCCTTGACTCACCATTACTAGATTAATTTAAAACGTGAAACTCTATAAATCTTAGTTCCCACATAATTCCTGAGATTCTCGTGGAGTGGGAGGGATAGGGAGCGGCGCTTATCTCTAGATGATATTTCCTTTTTGCAATGCGAACTAGATGAACGGTCTAGATAGGTTTATAGCATTCAAAACACTCTTTAGACGTTCTTTCGGCCTGACTAGCCAACTGTTTAATTACTTTACATTAATTTTAAGGTCTACTGGGGCTGTTGAGTTGAAGGCTTGGGAGATAGCCAGGAAGCCTAAGGTTGTAGTGTACCCCAACGACCCGGTAACGTATGTTAGGGCTAGGATGAGGAGTGAGGAGGAGCCGATAGCTGTAGTGGTTGAGAGCGAAAAGAGCGAGAAGGTAGCCGGGTATATCACGTGGAACGAGGTTATACAGGTGACAAGCCACTACTCACACCTGCGTGCTAAGGATGTTGCACTCGACCACCCTGTGGCCTACAGGGACGAAGATATAGCCGATATCTATAGGAGGATGGTTGAGGAGAGGGTCTACGCACTGCCCATCCTAGAGTCTAAGGAGAACCCTAGGCTTGTCGGTGTCGTGACCATAGCGGATATAGTAAGGGCTCTTAGAAGGGCTGGCTTCAAGCCTGTAGCCGAGACTGTAGCCGAGGTTATGACTGTTGAGGATTTAGATCGCTATCTGGTAGAGCCTGGAGAGAGGGTTGACAGGGTTTGGAGCGATCTAGTGTATAGGAGGATGCCGGGTAAGGTTGTCGTGAGGAGTAGGGAGGATCCTGTTCCATGGGGAGTTGTGACCCCCCGCGAGTTTGTGTCAACCAGCAGATGGTTCTTCCATAGGGAGAGCGAGCGCGGGTTGAAGACTGTGGCAAAGGTTAGGAGGATAATGTTGAGAGGTGTGCCTGTGGCCACGCCTGAAACCCCCATAGAATATGTTGCTGACGTTATGGCCGAACACGAGTATACAGTACTGCCGGTGATAGATGAGAAGGAGGGCCGCGTCTTAGGCGTGGTCACTATATTCGACGTGGCGAGGGCCTACATCGAGGGCGCCAAGCCGGGCAGGGCAAAGCCTGTAGCCAAGCCTGTCGTACCGATAGAGGTCAAGCCTGAGGAGAGGATAGCATACGTTAGCACGGAGAAGGTTCTGCAGCAAGTAATGGTTGAGAGGCCGCAGCCAGTTGAGATAGCTGGGGTCACCGCTGCAGACATAGCGAGAAGCGAGCTACCAGCGATAACAGTGAACGATAGCATCGAGCACGCCAGGAGGGTAATGCTCAGGTACAGGTCTAACTACGTACTTGTGGTAGACGAGGATGGTAACATAAAGGGAGTTGTGTCTAAGTGGAGCATGCTTAAGGCCATTGGCCTGAGAGGCCCGCTTTGGAGGAGGAGGGTTTACGACAAGTTCTTCATAGATTTCGTGATGGACACCAATGTGGAGAGAGTAAAGCCCGACGCGAGTATAGAGGAGGTAGCCCTGAAAATGGTCTCCTCGAGAAGCGAAGTAGCCATTGTGGAGGACGAGGACGGCAGGCCTATAGGCTTCATAACAAAAGACGACCTAGTAGAGGCGTATAGGAGGCTGATGATAGGGCGGTCGAAGGTAGAGAACATTATGACGCCTGGCCGCATCGGAATAGTGCATCCGCACCATAGCCTGTACCACGCTGTAAACAAGATGCACAACTTCTACCTCGACGCCCTGGCAGTATACGACGGCAGAGAAGTTATAGGCGTGGTGTCCGCTAACAGGCTCCCCTTCGTTGCATATGAAGACGCTATGGGTAGGAAGTCTAGGAGGCTAATCTGGGTGAGAAAGCTTGTCAGGGGGTCCGCCAGGCGGGGGAGGTACGTTAAGGTACTGCCTCTCATAGTACTCGATGTTACTACAGAGCTCAGGGGCGTGTATGTAAGGCCTGACGACGATGCTGTAAAGGCTATAGAGATTATGGAAAAGTACAATGTAGACGGTGTGCCCGTCGTCGACAGGGATGGGCGCGTACTAGGGGTGGTCACAAAGACGGACGTTGTTAGAGAGCTAGCGAGAACGGCCAGGGTCAGGATCGAGAGGGGTCTGCCAACACGTGTTGAAAAGGGGGGAGAAGAGGCTGAAGCGGCCGAAGCAGGCTAAAACTCCCCCGCCTCCCGCCTTCGGGGGTTTCAGGATTTAATTTTTTCCCGTGGGAAACTGGTGTTATAGCTTCTATAAACCGCGGCCCTGTAATACGATAGAATGCTGCAAGGACGTTGGCCTAGAGTAGGCAACCGCCCGGAGGGTTTGGATATGGCGGACCGCGGAAAGCAGCGTCGTAGAACTAGAGGGGGTACGGGGAGAAGGCGTGTAGAATATAGGAGAGTGCCTCTAGGCGTTGTGAGGGCTATAGTGAGGACGGGGCATATAGTGGTAGAGCCTAGCGAGAGGGTGAGGAGAGACCCGCCCCGTGGTAGGTTTCAAGTGGTTTTGGCTGGAGACGGTGAGGTGGGCTACGTCTCAGACGTCATAGGCCCTGTAAACTCCCCTTATATAGTGGTCAGGGCTAGAAATAGGGAGGTTATTGAGAAGCTCGGCCCGGGAGTGGAGCTTGTGATGCTTGTTCCCATTAAGAAACGGCCGATGAAAGGAGGTCCTCGCCCTCCAAGACGGGGTTCAAAGAGGGGTAGAGGTTTCAAGAAGGGAAAGGCGGGGAAGTAGGAGGGATACAATCCCCCTTCCCAACACCTAGCTACTGGGCTACAGCGCCGAGTCCTCCGGGCGGTGTGCCTCGTGCATGAGGGCTTGGCATCTCTCCACCTGGGGTGGTTAAAATGCATGGTTCGTGCGAAAACGTCATAGTAACTCCCGAGGGCGAGTGGGTTTGTCTCGATACTGGGGAGGTTTTGAAGGAAAATAGTTTTGCCGAGTATATGGTGGTGCCTAGGCATTCTTCAACACCCGAGACAGCGACTCCCGTATCGTTCAAGACGCACGATATGAACATAGGTGCTAGGATGAGCGACTATAGCTCCGCCAGGAACCCCTTGAAGAGGGGGCTGAGGACCTCGAAGTATGCTACGAGCAGCATATCAAGGTCGGAGGTTCCGACTATAACCGCACTTCAAAAACTGAAGGAGCTGGTGGAGATACTTAAGATCCCGGCTAGCGTGCACGAGACTGCCGCCCTCATTCTAAGAAGCTATCTCGACTCGGTCTCCAGGAGGCCGGGGAGGGTTGAGCAGTATGTAGCGGCATCCATAGCCAAGGCGGTAGAGATACATGGAATACCTATTAGCATCGGCGAGGTGGCGAAGGCTGCGGGCGTCGAGATAGAGAGTGTTCAGAAAGCCATACTCCAGATGTCGGAGACGGAAGTGGTTAAGAATCTTGTTAGGAAGTCTATAGTTAAGGCTCGCTTCCGGGGCTCCTCCACCAAGATGAGGAGGATAGAGGAATTTATAAACAGGCTAGTCTCTAACCTGGGCTTAGACCCCGAGGTTAAGAGGATAGCTCTCGAATTTGTTAGAGTCTCGCTTAAAGCGGGTAGCGGGGCCAACATTAAAACTTTCCACGGTAAAAAATCTGCTGCACTGGCAGCCGCTGCCGTCTACCTTGCAGCCAGGCTGCTCAACTACGACGTCAGCCAGAAGAAGATAGCTAGCATGCTGGAGCTCAAAGAATCCAACATAAGGAAACACTATAGGTTTTTGATAGATAATGTCGCGATAATAGTCTATGTATAGAGATTTTTTGTTGGTATAAATGTGTCTTCTTAATATTTTACATTCCGATTAAACTTATATATAAAAGACACCGAGTATAACGCTCTTCCAGTATCAACAGGCCTACGGCTTTAGAGTAGGTTCTTTCTCCTGCAAGTCCTGAGAGAAATCAGATGCTATACCGGGCGTATTCCGCTCACAGCCTATATACACTGTAGAAACACCAGCTCTATCCTAGAGAGGCGGTAGGGACGAGTTGCTACTGTCATGCACTCGCATGCCCCCCGGTTTCGCCTGTTTTATGTCTTCCATCCAGCCACCCTACCATGGTGAAGGTGGGAGGCTATGGAAGTTGCTGTTGCTGTAGGCACTGGTAACCCGGTTAAGTATCGTGCTGTGAAGAGAGCTTTCTCTAGGTTTTACAATGCTAGTGTGGTGATGGTTAGAGTTGAAAGTGGTGTGGGGCCGCAGCCTTCGGGCGTTGCAGGGGTTGTGGGCGGCGCGCTAGCTAGGGCGGTTAGAGCGGCCGCTAAGGCAGGCTCCCATTTTGGAGTAGGTGTAGAGGCGGGGCCTATAGAATTCCCCTCCTCCGGTGGATATGTTGAAACCCAGGTGGCCGCCGTCGTCGATAGAGATTGCCGCGTTACAATAGGCATTAGCCCGTCCTTCGAGGTGGAGGAGAGGGTGCTGGATTTAATGTTGAAGGGTGTTGAGATGGAGAGGGCTGTTAATATTGAGCGGCGTGGGGGTCTGGGGGAGACGGTGGGGTTTGTTGGTGTCGCAACACGGGGCGCTATAACGAGGCAGGAGCTGACCGAGCATGCCGTCATAATGGCCTTAATACCCAGGCTAATGGGCTATGAGAGGATAGCTACCGTGGAGGAGATAGCTTCCCAGGCTGGAGCAAAGGTGGAATGCAACAGTCTTGGAGCTATATAAGGCTCCTTTACGAGTTCACCCAATAGCAGGGTGAATAGCAGGTGGGTATCTATCAGTGGCGTGACAGGAAGAAGCCTTCAGGAGGTAAGAGACGCTACTACTATAAAGTGAAGCGGAAATATGCTGCTGGCAGGCCTCCAACACACACCACCTTATCGGCAGCTGAAGAAGAGAGAAAGCTCCTTAGAGTAAGGGGTGGTAACTATAAGATTAGGGCCAAAAGAGTCGCCTTCGCCGTAGTATCAAACCCAAAGACCGGAGAGGCGAAGAAAGCAAGGATACTCAGGATAGTAGAGACTCCTGCGCACAGGGAATACGCCCGCAGGGGTATAATAGTGAAGGGAGCAGTAATAGACACGACACTAGGTAAAGCCGTGGTAACCAGTAGGCCAGGCCAGGATGGTGTTGTCAACGCAGTTCTGCTGGAAGAATCCAAGAAACAGTAGAGCCGCTGAAGCAGGCGGAAAGAAGGAACTGTGAGAGAAGCTTGTTAGTATCATCACGAAACTGGAAACAACGTTTAAACTATCTCATAACTCTCAATTTCTCCCTGTTACGCATTATACATGAGCCAAGAACAACAGTCCAGTCCTTAGACTCCTAGCCTCTAACCTAACCTACTGAGAAACAGATTTTTCCAAGGCTCGGTGAAGAGTGTTGACCTCGGTTTAAGACAGTTCCTCCTTGCGTGCTACTCGTAGAAGCCGTAGATGAGCTTCAGCTCCTCTAGGGTTAGAGGTTCGCCGCGCTCTAGCTTCTTCTTAACCTCGTCTCTCCTCTTTTCTACCTCGCTGAGCTCCATGCCTCTAGCCATGGCTATTCTAATATCTTTTAGCCTGGTCATGACCTCCCTGTACTTTGAGTACAGGTTGTCTATATCCTTTGACAGCTCATCTATCCTCGTGCTCCTCTTGTCTATCTCGTCGCTAAGCTTCTTTATCCTCTCATTATACTCTTCTATCTTGCTGCTGAGCGTCGCCAGCTCCTCCTTAACAGAGCCCGCCTGCTGCCTCAGCTCTTCTATCCTTCTGTTAAGGTCTTTAAGCTTGATAACAAGCGCTTTAACCTCGGCCTGTAGCTCCATAACTGAGAGGGCCTGCTCCTTAGCCTTCCTAACCCTCTCTATAAGCTCCTCTAGCCTGGAAATCTCCTCTACAAGCCTCTTCTCCTCCTCAGGCCTTAAAACCCTGGTCATCTGCATCATCTCAAGCTCCTGCAGCCTCTTCTGCAGCCTCTTGAGGCTTATTTTAGCCAGCCTACCTCCCTCCTTCTCGAGGAGATTCCTAAGAACCCTAAGCTGATCCCTCTTTATCACTAGCTCGTCCCTAGCCTTCTTCCTCTCCTCCTTAAGCTGGGCAAGTTCATCAAGAATCTTCTTCCTCTCCTCCCTGAGGCTGCGGAGCCTCTCGACATACTCCCTCTTCTCTCTCGAAGCCCTCCTCCTCTCCTCCCTCAGAGCTTTCACTTCATTTATGAGCTTTCTCCTCTCCTCCTTGAGCTTCACAATCTCTTCTTTCAACTCTTCAATAGTCTTGAGTAGCTCCTCTTCTTCCTTTTTAAACTCGGCTATACTCTTACCTTGCACTAACGCATCACCTGGCCTTGAGATCCAATACTTGGAACACCTGGGCCAGGTTTAGGCCCGGTGTTCACTAACCTAGGTTCCAATGGTTAAAAGCTTAATTTCAGTCATGTAAGCCTTCAGGCTGAGCTGGGACAATACACCAGACTTTGGTGCAGGAGGTGGTGTTGCTCTTTAACGCCATGTTTACTGGCCTGTGATATCGTATATCTTGTAGTCGTCACCGCCAGCCAGTATCTGCTGGGTTTTAGCGGCGAGGAGAGAAATGGATTCTGGCTCGAGAACCGAGGTCTGTAGAATCTCTCCTATGAACCCTGTCGTTTCTATGGCTCTGGCGAGCTCCTCGGCAAGAATCTTACCAGCGCCCTCGTAAGTCCTGTCCTTCTCCAGTAGAAACTCGAGAAAACCAGGCTCTCCCAGTCTGGGTATCACTTCCTCTCGCACCTCTGGCAACAGCATGTCTGCTTTTGACACTGCGTTAACCTGGGGGAGCCCTAGCCTCACGGCGACACTGCTGGCGAGAAGCAGAGCTGAGACCAAGCTTATTGCGTTGTCAACGAATATCGAGTCGATGAGGAAAACGTTAACAGCGTTCGAATCTCCAAGTATACCTTTAAGAACTAGGGGGCCGCCTATCCTGTAGGCAAAGAGTTCAAGCTGGCCGGGAGTATCCACTATAATATAGTCTGGGGCATAATAGTCCAGCTCCTCCCTAATATCCACGACATGGTTTATTAGTGAGTCGACAGCTGCTACAAGGGCTCCATTAGGGCCGAGACCCTTATCCATGAACTCTGCAATCGATACATACTCCCTAGCGTCCACAGAAGGATCGTAGGGCAGCTTTTCGGCTGCGGGATCGAGGTTAAGAGTGGCAACGCTAGCGCCGAGGGAAGTCAGCTTCTCCGATAGAGCGCCTACTAAGCTACTTTTCCCGGCTCCGGCAGTGCCAGTAACAATTATATAGCCTATCACGCTACCCTCTACACCTTTAAACAGTTTATTATCAGTCGGAGCCTATTACCTGAATCGAAAGCCTCATACATCCTCTAGCTATAGAGAGGCCTGGGAGGCTTCCAGGTGATACGGGCAATTTCACCGGGAATAATCCCCTGGGATTCACATGCACGTATATGATAAGGCCGGGAGTGACCCGCCCCGTGCACATCTATCCCCGAGCTCCGGGGTCTATTCGCACGGGACCGGGGTACACTCAATAAAAATCATCTAGCTCCCGGCGAATTTAAACGCAACGACCAGTGCTCGTCTAACCCAGTGCATTTAATAGGGGGAGAGGGAGGACTAGGTCGATAATGGGAGCACAAGATATTAGCCTGTACGCTCTATCTTCATAAACATACCTATGGGAGCTGGCCACGCGATGACCATGCGTTCCAGCACTGACTCAGCCCGGGGAGTGTGATGTCAACTTCCGCCCCTGGGGAGCGTGGTGTTATTAGAGCGTGCTCTCCACAGTGTCGAGACTTTGTCAGAATAGCCCGTTGGAAGAGGGATGAAGAGCCAACACCTAGAGTGAAGGGCCCTCTACATAAGGGCTCCGATGTACGATTCCCTGCGGCTAGACCGTATTTAACACGGTTGTTGGGTCATGCGGTACAAGCTTAGAGAATATCTTAAACGGGGCCTCTAGGGGTGAGGTTCTAGAGGACCCTGCTAATACCCTGCTGTACAGATTGTACAGTTTGGAAAACTCTGTGTCAATACGAATGTTATTTTAAATTGTAAAATACTGTCTCTGAGACTTGAGGCTTACAGTAGGGTATGAACCAAGTATTAAGGATGTCGGATTAAATTGGGGCAGGGGGAGGACTCAGGAGTTGCCTGTGGATATTATCCCTACCGAGGCTATATGGTGGAGGCTATTCCTACTCTTCACGGTAGTAGGTGTACTAGCTGCAGGCACTGTCACAGTGTTCTTCATCTACACACTCTTCAAGTATAGGAGCAGTGGTCAGACCACTGGTGGAGGAGAGAGCGCAGCGGGGAGGATATATAGGATTATGGTTGAGAGCCCGGTTTCCGGTAAGTCTAAGTACCTTCTCTTCGTGACCGGATTAATAGTTATGGGCCTCATAGTAACCACAATAGACGAGACACTGTATCTCGAGAAGAGTCCTCCGGTTGAGGATGCCCTTGTGGTAATGGTTGTGGGGTTCCAGTTTGGATGGCAGTTTGAGTATTCGGTTGACGGTGAAACTGTAACTACTATAAACTACCTGGTTGTCCCCTCTGACACGCTTGTAGAGTTTAGGGTTACGAGCCGAGACGTGTTCCATGCGTTCGGCATACCCGAGTTCAAAAACAAGATCGACGCCATCCCCGGAATTCTGAATAGTATGTGGATTAAAACTCCTGATGAGCCGGGTAAAGTTTATAATGCTTACTGCTATGAGCTGTGTGGTATAGGCCATAGCCTTATGGTTGGCAAGGTTATTGTGGTTGACAAGACCAAGTTCTATAATGCTTATAACTCTGGTCCTGATGTGTTTAGAGAGTATGTGAATAGTGTAATATCGAATTACAAGTAGGGGGTGATGTGTGTTGTCTAGGTTAAGGGGTTTCCTGGCCTGGATATATAAGTGGCTCACTACTACAGACCACAAGGATATAGGGCTCCTCTACCTTGTGACAAGCATAGCATTCCTCCTAATAGCCGGAAGCCTAGCCCTCCTGTTTAGAGTTCAGCTAGCCATCCCAAAGTCGAACTTCCTAACAGGCGACGCCTATTATGAGGCTGTAACGGTCCACGGTTTGATAATGCTTCTCTGGTTCGCATCACCCTTTGCCTTCGGGCTCGCCAACTTCATAGTGCCGCTGCAAATTGGTGCTAGGGATCTGGCGTTCCCGAGGCTCAACGCTCTAAGCTACTGGCTCTACCTTCTCAGCGGCCTCGTAATCCTAGCCAGCTTCTTCACAGAGTCTGGAGCACCTAACGTGGGCTGGACGCTCTACGCCCCACTAACCGCCAGGATATACACGCCGGGTATAGGGCTGGACCTAGCCGCCCTGGCTATATTCCTGTTCTCTTTAAGCGTTACTCTAGGTACGATTAACTTCCTTGTAACGATAGCCACTATGCGGGCTCCGGGTGTAACGTGGTTTAAGATGCCGATGTTCACATGGTCGATACTCTTCACCATAATACTGATGCTATGGGCTTTCCCGCCGCTCATGGTGGGAGGAGCTATACTCCTTCTTGACAGGAACCTAGGGACAGAGTTCTTCCTCAACCCTGCTGGAGGCGCCCTGCTATGGGACCACCTATTCTGGTTCTTCGGCCACCCAGAGGTGTATATACTGCTGTTCCCTGCTCTAGGCGCCATGGCTGATGTGATATCTACCTTCAGCGGTAGACCTATATATGCTAAGAGGTACATTCTCACAGCCTTCCTCATAGCCACCATAATAAGCTTCGTAGTGTGGATGCACCACATGTTCATAACTGGTACAAACATCTACACTAGACTGTTCTACAGCATAACCACAATACTGATATCGATACCCTTCGAGATGGCGGTGATGTCGTTCATATTCACACTCTACAAGGGCAGGCTGATTTACACCGTTCCCATGCTCTTCGCCGTCGGGGCTCTGCTGAACTTCATAATAGGCGGTTCTACCGGGGTTTACCTGGGATCCATAGCAATAGACAGAGGCTTCAGAGGCACATACTGGGTGGTAGCACACTTCCACTACATACTAGTTGGGACGGTAACCCTAGGCTTGATAGCGGGTCTCTACTACTGGTGGCCGAAGATAACAGGTAGGAGCTACAGCGAGAGGCTGGGCAAGATACACTTCGCTCTGGCAATGCTCGGAGTCGCCCTCACCTTCCTCCCGCAGTTCGCCCTCATGGACATGCCGAGGAGGTACTTCACATACGACGTCCCAGAGTGGATTCCTCTGAACCAGCTATCGACGGTGGGTGCATTCATATTCGGCACCTCAATGGCTGTAGGCCTGGCCAACTTCCTCTACTCGCTCGTCAAAGGCAGAGTCGCAATGCCGAACCCGTGGAATGCGTGGACGCTAGAGTGGTTCACCGGCTCCCCACCGCCAAAGCACAACTTCGACGGCGTCCCCGTTGTCAGGAGAGACAACACGGTTGTATTCGTCAGCGAGGAAGCCTTGTCCAAGTATGGCAAGGACGCTATAGTAAATGGTAGCGTAGACGTCTCCAGCGTGCCACTCAGCGGCGCCCAGGCCCACCACAGCCACGGAGCGTCGCACCACGGCACTATAGACCCCCTCGTGCTGGCCGCAGGTTTAACTCTAACTCTGTTTGGGCTCTTCGTGGGCAAGATATTAACATACCTGGGCGCCATAGTGTTCCTAGTATCACTCGCTAGGTGGCTATGGAAGGATGTTAAGAACATGTTTGTCGAGGAGCTGCCGGGCTATGTAGAGCACTGGCCGTTCCCGAAGGATAAGATAAGGAGTGCTATGTGGGTGTTCATAGCCAGCGAGGTAGCTACGTTCGGCAGCATATTCAGTGCATACTTCTTCATCCGGTTCAACCCGGTTGGAAAGGTGTTGACCGAGGCGTGGCCGCCAGGATATATGGTCCATGACGTCAACGTAGGCCTCATAAACACTATAATACTGTTCACGGGAACAATGCTCTTCACCCTAACATACCTCGGGGTAAAGAGAGACAGCTACATGATAACCCTCACCGGCCTGCTGGGCACCCTCTTCATGGCGGTCTTCTTCCTCACGGTGAAGTACTTCGAGTGGAAGGAACTTCTGATGGAGGGGCTGGGCCTCAACGCTGGCATCCACCTCCAGGCCTACTACGTGACCACAGGAGCACACGCACTACACGTTATACTGGGGGTGCTAGCCACCACCTACCTTCTAGTTAAACTGTTCAACGGGAACCTTAGGGGTAGGCAAGCGCTATCCGAGGTGCTGGCGATAGGCATATACTGGGGTATAGTGGAGATAGTATGGACACTAGTGTTCCCGCTCTACTATCTAGTGTGAGGGGGTGTATGTAGAGTGGCTTCCAGCAGTTTCGAGGACCTCGTCAAGGAGGCGTCTAAATACCTAGGGGTGTGGGCTGTACTGGTTGGTAGCGCGGTTGCAGAGGTATATCTGGTAATGGAGGGTATAGCCAGGAATCCCTTCGTGTTCGTGCTAGCTGTAGCGCTCTTCCAGTCGGCGCTAATAGCCCTGTTCTTCCAGCACCTGAGGGAGGAGCCCATAATAATAAGAGGGATAACAGTATCCGGTGCAGTGTTGATAGCGATACTAATAATCTCGGCAGTAACGAGTGTCCTAACGTGCACGCCATACTTCCCAGGCTAGATCCTGGGGGTGTGGCACATGGTCTCCAGGTATGCGCTGGGCACTATAGCGGCTGGCGTGCTGTTAACAGGCCTAATAATACTTCTTATCATAGCACGACTTTTCCAACTGATACCCCCCATATTTTAAAGATTTTTTAGAAGGCTCAATAACATGCATTGCAAAGGGGCTTAACCTATAGGTTATTATATTAGGGAGCCGATTCTTCTAGATCTAGATCCGGATCGTATAGTCTGGGTGTGAACGATTGGGGTCCAGCGAGCTGAGGTCGCTTATAGATGCTATAGGCTCTTTCAAGTGGGCTGTGCTAGTCTCACTTCTTGTTGTAGTATCCGGCTTGTCCATTGGCCTATATACAGCCGTGACTGGTCTGTACCCGAAGGCCGATGTAGGTAGCGGGGAGTACGCTACTGTATATAGCGTGGGTCAGCGCCTCTTCCCCGTCACCATACCTAGCACCCAGGGTACGGTTTCCGTACCTATAGAGGGGAAGGTAAACATTATAGTGCCTCAGTACGTTAGATGCCCAGACGTATGCCACTACGAGACTCTGATAATGAAGTCTCTCATGATAAAGCTTTCCCAGGAAAACTCTATTGATAACGTCGTCTTTGTAACTGTAGAGGTTGACCCGTGGAGGGGCACCCTAGAGGAGGCGGAGGCATATATCAGGGAGGCGACAGCATCGCTCGGCTTCAACCCGCCGTGGATATGGGTTGGAGGGGACAGGGAGGCGTTAGAAACTATTTACAAGCAGCTCGGGATAAGCGTTCAGTTGGACAGCAGCTCGGGCCTCGTAGTACATACAGCCGGGTTCTACATAGTCGACCCTAACGGGGTCCTACTCTACTACGTCAAGGTTGAAGATGAGGGTTGGAAAAACCCAGGTGAGGTTGCAAGTGTTCTAGACCAGGTGGTTAACGAGGCCTTGTCTAGGTAGGGGATGAATGGGCGCGGAGGGCAGAGAGTAGTAGGAAGACGTGATCTGTATGTAGGCTCAAAGGACCTACTGAGACCCTTATGAATCCTCCTAAACTACGCTCAAGACGCTCCAGCAGTTCCCGAGGCGGGTCAACATGCGATCCCGCTATGAAGGCTGGGGTGGAGCTGCATACCTCATCTAAGTGCAACGATACATCTCTACCCCTCTCGGAAAGCAGTATACGGGGTTTAAACTTCTTCAACGTAAATATCAAGGCTTCAACACCGCCATCTTCAACGATGAAGCATGAAGGCCTACCGCGTAAAGCTCTCGAGGCTTCAACCATGAATGAACGCTCACTCCTAACCCTATCTCTACAGGACGCGGGGGCTATCAGAAGCCTGGGGGAGAGAGCCCCACTCATGAGGAGTGCCGCTAGGACCGCATTCGACTCCAGAACCGCAAGATAAGCCCTGGCCACAACATCTAACCTACCGCTAGGCCCCGCGTAGCCTCTGATGGGGTAGATTCCGTCGGCCCGAGCTGTGGGTGATATCACCACGTATAGGCTCACAACTCTTTACCATAGTCTATAGCGTTCTATAAGTCGTAACATTTTATATTTTGGTTGGTGTAGGTGGGATGACAGTTTCGAGAGAAATCAAGGCGGGAGTGATGACACTGCTGATACTAGCGTTTCTGGCTGTACTAGCTCTAGTGTCACGCTGGATTTGGGTTAGCGTTTTAGGTTTCCACCCCGGCCCTCTGCACCCGGCTCTCGCCGTTGTGGGCGGCTTCATAGTCGGTTTGGGAGTAGCTGAGCTGCTATACACCTACATATACTTCAGCCCCATCCTCATGCTCTCCAACACTATGGACGATATTCTCGATATAGTGGCTGGCATGTTTATGGGCAGGCCTCCGTGGAGGCCCACAGCGCCTGGAGGATGCAAGGATTATCGCATAGTAGCTGAGGGTCCTTACAGGTGCGTACGTCACCCAGTCTATACGGCCGCTTTAACAGCCTTCCTTGGCGCGACTCTGGTTAAACACTACTTCCTACTAGCATCGATACTATTGTCAATAGCATATATACTACTGAGTGCTGCTGAGGAGGCGAGGCTAAATGCGAAAACCTGCGGCAGATATAAGGAGATTATGGCTGGCAAGCCTAGCATCAGCCCCCTAGGCCTTCTGCGCTGCATGCTAAGGGATATAGCTGGCGTGGGAAACGCCTCTTCTCAACATTCACCTACAGGCTCCCTAACCTCACCCCTCCCACGCGATATGCGGCGCCACGCAGCCATACCTGTGGGGATGTAGTCTCTAGAGCCTGTAGCTATCGACTCTAAAACCAGCCGTGCCAGGGAGGGGGCTAGTGTAACACCCACACCGTCTAGCCCCACCAGCAGGTGAATCCTGCTGCAGCTGGGGAGCCCTCCTAGAACAGGGAAGCTGTCTCTACCTACAGCGCAGGGAGCTGATACCGGGGCAACTAGCTCCGCATCACCAAGCCCCTCCAGCCTTCTCATCGACCTGCCTAACACGGCTTCCAGGACCTCTCCGTCGTACCTGTACCCTTCATTGGGGCTCTCTATCTCTGCACAGCATCCATCACCTAAAATACCGTCGCCAGAAGTGTGTATAGACATGTAGAAGTCGAGTACGTCATCTACAACGGCGAGAGGGCCGCCGCCAGCCCTGATAATCAGTGCTTCACACCTGTAAATGCGGAGCATGGAAGCTACGGTTTCAAGCCCCCTAATGAACCCCGTCCAAGGCCCCGCAGCAACTATGATGGCATCGAACTCCCTGTAGCCCCCTCTCCTCAGACGTAACGAGCCGCACCCCACATATTCTACTCTATCCTCCACAATATCCACGCCGGGAGAGGAAGAAACAAGGCTATACAGCGTTCCAGTGTCAACGAGCATAGTCCTTAGTATATGCATCTCCTCCCCAGGAGAGAGGTCAACTCTATACCTACCAAGCCCGACGGTGTCCTCCCCAGCTACACTATGCTCCACCAGCCCCGCGGCAGAGAGAAGCTTCTCAAGCCTTCTACAAGAGCCCCGCCGATGAACCCATAGTAGCCGGGACTCGACGCCCAAGCCGAGGCTGCTCAAAATAGATAATGCCTCTAGTGCAAACGGGGCCAAGGAAACATCGACAGTCGGGTCTATAATACCAGCCGATAGCCGGGTAGCCGTGGGTGAGGCTAGATCAGCCTCGAAAACAGTGGCATCGTAACCGTATCTAGATGCCCACAAGGCCGCCATGAGGCCGGACACGCCTCCACCGATAACTGCAACCCTCTTCCTAGCCACAGCAGGGAACCCCGTTAACCAGTCTCGCGCGAGCATCAATAGCCGCTGGTTCCCGGGAAGAGTGGGTAGGGCTCAACTTAATTTGGGTTTGAACTCATCCACTAATTTTAGGTGTAGTGTAGCTTCTGGGTGGCCCTACCTATGGCTAGAGCAATCGTGACTAACGACGACGGCGTCCACAGCAGGTCTCTGAGGGCGCTGGCCCAGAGTCTGGCTTCTCTAGGTTGGGAGGTGGTCGTGGCTGCACCGCTCGGCAACTGGAGCGGCTACTCGAAAAGCATAGGAAGGTTTAGGGGGAGCAAGGTTTACCGTTTCGAGTCTGGGGGGCTAAAGTACCTAACGGGCGACATGCCTCCTGCTGCCCTTGTCGGTGTCGCCATAGACATAGCAGGTTTTGAGCCGGATATAGTAGTCTCGGGCATAAACTACGGTCCAAACCTTGGCGTGTACGACTTCTTCTCCAGCGGCACGATAGGCGGGGCTCTAGAGGCGGCTCTGAAAGGGTTTAACTCCGTCTCTCTAAGCTCAGCCTGCAGGGATGGGGATAGTAGCTGTATAATGGAGGCAGTAGCGGTATCACTCCCTGTCGTAGAGGCTGCGGGGGAGATTCTAAACTATAGTGGTGCGAGCCTTATGGTATTGAACATACCCCGGAGCCCCAGAGGCTTTAGGCTGGCCAGGCCGTGCGGGAGGATTCCCAGGTTCTCGGGCGGTATAGGGGATGAGGGCTCGCTACATGTCGAGAAGTTCGACCATTCACGGCTGTTCAGCGGGGAGAGCAGTCCCTGCGACGGCCGTCTCTTTTCCATGGGCTACATACCGGTGTCGCTGTACAGAATCAACAGCGGCTGGGTTCAACCTCTCGAGGATAGTGGGGATGGAGTTGCGAAGCTTGTAGAGGACCTCTTAAACTCTAAAGTCTCCCCACCTGCGGGGCAACAGTTTTAGAGCATTGCATCCCGATGGAGGCCTGTATCCCGGGGCCTTCTCCTTAGACTCTAGCAGAGCGAAACCGAGATCCTTAGGGGGAGAGCCTGTTGCCAGAGTGTACGAGACCATGTAGGAGGCTATCCTAGCCTCGGCTGTGGCGCCCCGAGACTTTGCACTCTCCTCGCTGACTAGTATCGCGCTCGCCCCGCTCTCCGCCGAGGCTAGTGTGAGTATGGGTATGGTTCCGGTGGTGTCTGCGTCAACCATCTCGTACACATTATTAACTCCAACCATAGCTGGACACTCCATACCACGCCTACGGGCTATCTTCAGGGCAGCTAGGCTCTCGAAGGGATGGGGCGAGGCTCCGGGCCTCAGCAGCACAGGGTCTACTATGGGGTTTAGACCCTCCTTAACGCCCCATTTGCAGGCTCTCAATATATCTTCTGCCATCGAGAGCACGTCACGGCTGCCATACCGGGGTAGAACAGTGGTAAAGCGGCTGTCAACCTCGGGAAGCTCTCCCCCCTCCCAGACGCTCATGTATAGGGCGGGCTTCTGAGAGCCTGTGAGGAGGCCGGGCTTCTGGAAACCGTGGGAGGGGGGGTCGACGCCAAACTCTATGCTGAGTTCCCTGGATACGGTTGTATAAACATTGGCCAGAGCCTCCTGGGCCTCGGCTGAGGCCGCACCAACTACCACTAAGTCAGCTCCGGCTGCAACCCTGTATAGGATCTCGAGAAGCGCCTCGAAAGCGTTCGGATAATTGTCTACATAGACTTCTGAGAGAACGAACACCGGAGGCGGGGAAAAGGGTGGCTTGAAGCCGCTTATCCCTGAGGCAACGTTGCGCAATACCTCGGCAACGACATAAACAAACTTTTCTCCCAGTACCTTCTCTGCAGGCGATACCGGGCTGAGGTCTCTGGGGTCAACGATTCTTAGGACCTTGGGCAACGGCTTGAGGGAGTATGTTCCCTTTACAACCCTCCCGCCGTACTCTCTAAAATCGCCTGGCACGCCACCTGGTATAATGACAATAGCCTTTGGATACCTCTCCAGTATCCTCACTAGCGAATCCCTGGTTGGAGGCGCTACAACGGTTACTACACTGTAGCCCAGGCCTTCTATCTCGTCCACCACAAGCTGGACATCCTCTACAGTATTTTGGAGGAGGAGGACTATGTCTACGTCGTTGCCGTCCAAACTGTCTCACACCGGGAACAAAGGTAGCCCCCTATGGCGCTTATCGCTTAAACAAAGCCTGCCCCTTATCTAGCCCTCACGCCTCTCCTCCAGAGGCCAGGGCCCCCTTGGCCGTATCTGGGGGGAGGATGGGTTAACGTAGCCGGGGTAATGCTGGGGTGCTGGCTATAGCTCTGGGGTTGTTGAGGCTGGTAGTATGTTCCATAAGCCATGGCGGGGGGATACGCTGTTGCTTGGTGCACACTTTGGAGCGGTGGAGCAGGCATGGTGCTTGCGAAGGTCTGGTGGTACTCCCTTTCGACGTCCTCATACGTCATGTGGAGGTAGAGTTGGGTGACCTTTATGTCACTATGGCCAAGCAGCTTCTGGAGGGCGGCGAGGCTCATACCCCTCCTCAGCGCCTCCGTCGCGAAAGTATGCCTCAATATATGGGGCCTCACCTTGCGGGGGTCGAGGCCGGCCCTCCTAGCCAGGCTTTTGAGCCTCTTGTAGACGGCTTGGTACGAGATATCGATTATCCTGGAGTCCGGGGGGAGCGGGTTTGAGGCTAGGTGTTCCTCAAGCAGCATCCTAGACAGCGGGCCTAGGAACACCACCCTCTCCTTCCCATACTTACCTACCACCCTCACCACGCCCCTGCCCAGGTCTATGTCTGAAACTCTAATCGACAGCAGCTCCGACACTCTAAGCCCCGTTTCAGCAAGCATGGCCACTATAAGCGCGTCGATAATATCTCTCGACGCCGAAAGCAGCGCTTCAACCTCCCTCCACGTTAGGCTGCCGCTAAACCTCCTTTCCCCCCTGCTGAAAGGCCTCATAACTCCTTCAACTCCGGCCCATCTTAGGAACCGCCTAACCATTATGCTGTAATAGTGGGCAGTCGTCCTCGATATAGCACCCCTCCTAACCCTATCGCTCACGCTGGACAACCATTCAACATACGTCATATGGGTCACATCCTTCACCCTATCTCGTCCAAAGCCTTTGAGGAAATCCTTAAGCGCCGCCCTATACACCTTCAGCGTCTTGCTACTCCACCCAGTGCTCTCAAGCATTGTTAGGAATAGCCTAGCAGCGTCCTCCAGGGTATACTCTCCAATATCGCTAGGCGGAGGCGGAAGAGACTCTGCTGAGCTGGCTCTCGCCACAGCTACCCCCATAAACAGTTTTGAGGCGTGGAAAAGGAGACCTGTGATAGCCAGTATTTGCCGGGTTATACCATAGCCCAGCCTAGGATCTAGATCCGGCTAAAATCCACCTTGATAAGTATTCCCTGTATAAGGTCTATAATTTGGACACCGGTTAAAGGGTGGTTTCCAATGGCGTTATGGAGGATTGAGAAGCCTAAGAACGAGCCCTTCCTAGAGTTCAGGCCAGGGACCAAGGAGAGGGAGCTTCTTAAGAAGAAGCTGGAGGAGGTTAAGAGCAGGACTGTTGAGATACCACTGATAATAGGTGGGAAGGAGGTTAAAACGGGTGAGACGGTCGAGATACGCGCGCCCCACGACAAGGATACTGTTCTAGCTGTAGCCCATTTAGCGGGCGAGGAGGAGATTAGGGACGCCATTGAGAAGGCGCTAGACGCCTGGACAAAGTGGTCTGAGATGGAGTGGTACCACAGGACCTCAGTCTTCCTCAAGGCTGCGGACCTGCTAGCTGGGCCATATAGGCTCGAGGCCGACGCCGTTATAATGCTCAACCACTCTAAGACCCCGTGGGAGGCCGAGATAGACCTGGCGGAGCTGGTTGACTTTTGGAGGTTCGGCGCCTACTATGCAAGGTTCATTTTCGAGCAGCAGCCTGAGCAGGCTCCGGGAGAGCTGAACAGGGTCGAGTGGCGACCCCTGGAGGGGTTTGTGTTCGCCGTCCCGCCCTTCAACTTCTTCAGCATAGGAGGCAACCTGCCTACAGCACCAGCACTAGTCGGCAACGTGTCTATATGGAAGCCCTCTAGATGGGTGATATACTCTAACTACATAATTATGAAGATACTAATGGAGGCTGGTCTGCCGCCGGGCGTGGTCAACTTCGTCCCATTCAACACTAAGTACTCGAGCATAGTTCTCTCACACCCCGACTTCGCTGGCCTACACTTCACAGGAAGCTACTCCACCTTCGTCAGGCTATGGAAGATGATCGCCCAGAACCTGGACAAGTATAGGAACTTCCCCAGGATAGTGGGCGAGACCGGAGGGAAAGACTTTATAGTAGTCCACCCGAGCGCGGACATAACCGAGGCTGTAGTGGCGACAATCAGGGGGGCCTTCGAGTACCAGGGTCAGAAGTGCAGCGCCGCCTCCCGACTGTTCGTCCCCAAGAGCATGTGGCCCAAGTTCTGGGAGGTTATGAAAGCCGAGCTAGACAAGGTTAAGGTAGGTCCTGTTGACGACTTCACAGTATTCATGGGGGCGATAATAAGCGAGGAACAGTATAGAAAGATAGTATCCTACATAGAGTATGCCAAGCAGCATCCGGAGGAGTACCAGATAATATATGGGGGCAAGTACGACGACAGCAAGGGCTACTTCATATGGCCCACAGTAGTTCTTACCAACAACCCGAAGGGCAAGCTGATGACTGAGGAGATCTTCGGCCCCGTCCTCACAGTCTATGTTTATGACGATGACAAGTACGATGAGATACTTTGGGTGGTCGACAAGGCCGCACCCTACGGGCTTACGGGCTCCGTTTTCGCCAAGGACAGGGAGGCAATACTAAAGGCTGAGAAGGCGCTTAGATACGCTGCAGGCAACTTCTACATAAACGACAAGCCCACTGGCTCAATAGTAGCTAGGCAGCCGTTCGGAGGCGCAAGATGGTCCGGCACTAACGACAAGGCCGGGTGGTTCACAAACCTCCTCAGGTGGCTGAACCCAAGGTCGATAAAGGAGACTTTGATACCGCCGAAGGACTGGAGAAGACCCTATATGGGGGAGGACTAGAGCAGCGTTTCAGCGATCACCTAAATGAGGCGGAACCGGCTGAATCTCCCCATTATTATTATAATTATTATCTTTTTACCCTTAAACCCATTCTACATTCGCGAGCACCTGGACGGGTCTTTCTGGATCTAGAGCGATAAACCCTTATGGGAGTTGGTGAAAGCCCTTTCCTTGGGGGTTAGTCTTTGGCTGGCGGTCAAGACAAAACTCACATAGACTACGCTTACGAGCTCGATATTACCGTTAAGCCTGACTCAAGGGTTCCAGTGTTTAACAGGGAGTTCGCCACATTCACAGGGGCAGGGGTGCCTCTCTTCAGCCTTGGAGGCGGCCCCGCGCGCTATGCTCTGGCCGAGGTCCTTGCGAAGTTCCACGCTAGAAGGGGGTATTACGTTGTTGAGACTCCAATAATAGCTAGCACGGAGCTGTTCAAAGTATCCGGCCACATAGAGTTCTACAGGAAGAACATGTACCTGTTCGACATCGAGGGCCACGAGTTCGCGGTCAAGCCGATGAACTGCCCTTATCACATACTGCTATTCCTCAACGAGGTCGCCAAGCACAGGTCTAAGCTTCCTCTGCCCTTCAAGGTGTTCGAGTTCGGGAGGGTTCACAGGTATGAGCCCAGCGGCAGTATATACGGGTTGCTGAGGGTTAGGGGGTTTACTCAGGATGACGCCCACATAATAGTGCCGGGGGGTATGGTTATCGACGTTGTATATAATGTATTCGAGGAGATGAAGCTTGTTCTTGAGAAGCTGTTCAAACTCGGCGTCTCCCCCGAGACATTCAAGGTCAGGCTGAGCATGTCGGATAAGAGCCTTATAGGGAAGGAGTTCATGGGTTCCAGGGAAGAGTGGGAGGGGGCTGAGGAGGCTCTGAGGGAGGCTGCTGGCAGGATAAACGAGAAATACGGGATAGAGGTTGTTGAGCTTGAGGGGGAGGCAGCATTCTACGGGCCCAAGCTTGACTTCATAATGATTTTAGAGGAGTCTGGAGTCAGCAAGGAGTGGCAGATGGGTACAATACAGTTCGACTTCAACCTGCCCAGGAGGTTCAGGCTCTATGAGGTCGTTAGAGAGGAGTTCGGTATAGAGGAGGTCTACATAATCCATAGGGCCCTCCTAGGCTCCATAGAGAGGTTTCTAGGAGTCTACCTGGAGCACAGGAAGGGTAGGATGCCATTTACACTAGCACCCATACAATTCGCCGTCATAGCAGTTAAGACTGGGGATGAGGTTGACAGGGAGATAGATGATTTGGCTAGGGGTATAGCTGCAGGGCTCCTCGAGAGGGGCTTCAGGGTTGCACTCAAGGAATCTTCTAAAACAGGTCTTTCGAGCGACGTAAGGCACATAGAGTCTACTGCTAAGCCTGCAGCCAACGTTTTCATAGGCGCTAAGGAGGTCGGCGAGCGAGTTCTCGACGTCAGGGTGTTCGACCTGGAGGCTATGAAGAGGAGGAGGCATGTGATACCATATAGCGATGTGGGGGATGCTGTAGACAAGCTGGCGAGAGTTGCAGAGGAGCTTGAGGAGCCGGTAAGGTCGCTCGCCGGCCAGACACCCAGGATACCGGCTGACTTCAGCTTCATGCTATAGCATAGTTGTGAGGGTGCTGAACGGTTGATAAGCGGCTGGCGGGGAGTATCTGTTGTTTACGACAGGTGCGTAGAGCTGGGGAGGGAGATCAAGAGGCTTGTCGAACCGATGGAGGTCGACGATTTCCAAAATCCCGAGTACTACCCGCCCGCCAGCGCATCTAGGGAAGTGGTTGCCACGTACTTTCTCGTTATGGTTGCTATGGACCACAGGCTGAGCAGGCCTGGAAAACCCTATGAGGCTTTTGTCGACGGCAAGCTATACCACGGCGCCGACCTCCTGTATAGGCTAGGCTCCAAGAAGCTCCAGGAGGATCCAGACTTCTTCACCGCTGAAAGGCTCTCGAGAGCCACCGTCGACGATGTGAGGAGCTGGCTGTCAGTAGGCGGGGCCTCCCCGCCCGACCCGGAGGTTAGGGCGAAGCTTCTAAGGGATCTAGGTAGGAAACTGCAGCTGCTATACCAGGGGAGTGCATGGGGGATCATAGTAGAGTCTAAGGGCTACCTGAGGAGGGGTGTTGGGGAGGGTTTTGTCGACAGGTTGAAGGTGTTTACTGCTTACCAGGATCCTGTTGAGAAGAAGGCTTTTCTGCTGGCCAAGTTTCTGGAACGGCGCGGTGTCGTACGGTTCGCAGATCCCCATAACAAGGAGCTTCCTGTAGACAACCACCTGGTTAGACTAGCCATCAGGACGGGGATAGTTTCCGCTACAGAGGACCTGCTGGAGGCAGTGAGGAGGCAGAAGGAGGTTGACCCTCTCGACGATGTAGCCCTAAGACTAGCCGCTAGAAGGGCGTGGAGGGTAGTTGCCCAGCACGGGGGTATAGACCCCTTTATACTGGATGACTTCCTGTGGGCCTTCGGGAGACTCTGCTGCACCCGCGACACCCCCACCTGTAGGGCGGGCTGCAGCGACCGATGCCGCGGCATGAGCTGGTGCAACGGCGGATGCCCGCTATCGGGCGTCTGTAAGGCCTATAGTGATGACAGGTTAATGGTTCCTGAACATAGATTCCTATTGACCTGGTGGTATTAAGAGGAGAGCGGTGATGGAAGGCCTGCTTGGTGAAGTTTTGAGGGAGTCTGGCGGGGGCTGTGCGGTATACAGTTTTATAGCGGGGCCTGTAGCCCTAGGCCACGGCGGTCTGGCGGCGAGAAAGTTCTCGCTGAAGTTCTCGCAGCACAAGCCCCACGGCAGCAATGCGGAAAGGGTTATGGTGTCCGTGGGGGTCCTACTGTCTAGGACTGTTAAGACCCCGTTGAAGTGGAAGCTCGTGGTCGACGGTTCAACACTGTCCCGCGAGATCAAGCCACAGGTGGTTGTCGACCTGGAGGAGGCTAGGTATGCTAAGATGGTGATAGACGCCACCCCACTCTTGGCGTCGAAATTCAGCGAGAGGAGTGTGCACAGCCTCTTCACATATTACGACGGGGCACAGCCTATAACGCTAGCCGACGTATTCATGCTCACCATCTACAGACCCCCCGCCGACGCTCGCTATAGCTACAGCTTCAAGGCAACCTACCACACTGGAGCTGCAGCCCTGGAGCCGGGAGACGTAGTTAAGGTCTACTCCAGCCTTGGGAGGGCTCAGGATGAAGCGTGGAGGCTTGCTGTGACGGGAGTGCAGGTTCCAAGCCCCCGGCTCAGAGTGTCGCTAGTGGCGGGGGGTAGCAGGAGGGACTATGCATCCGGCCCGGGCTATAGGAGGTTAAGGGTGGAGATACCCTATAGGGGCAGCGAGGTGCCTGTAGCCGTTGTCAACGAGCCGGTTGACACGCCCGTTTACCCAAGGCTAAGCATCGTGGGTGATATACTGGTGTACGAGTCTAGAGTGGAAGGGCTGAGGGTGGACGTCGGCGAGGTGTCTCTTGAGGACTCTGGAGGCCAGACTATAGTAAACGCCGCTATACACAACGAGGGGTCTATCGAGCTAAGGAGGATAACAGTATATGTGCTGCCGAACCCTAGGCACAAGGTATCTATAGATAGCCTAAAGCCCGGGGAGTCTAAGAGGGTAAGGCTCCTGCAGGCCCCCGGCGATAAGCCGCCGGAGTGGATAGCCGTAGAAGCAAGCGCCGGCGGCGTCCCATTCTATCGAGAGTACAGTATAAAACGCCCATAGCCGCGGCGAGGCTAAGCCAGGAGCTCGCGGGGAACACCTCTCCTCCTAACATAGTCTCTCAGGGGGGCCGAGAGGTTGTAGCAGCCCACACCCTCCTCTAGGAGGCCCAGCTCCACAAGCCTTGATATAACCTCCTCAGGCTCCTCCACACCCTGGTGCTTAAGCTCCTCTACAGCTTTGATCTCCCCTACAGATATATTCTCGAAGAAGTATTTCAGCACCCGCCTCTCAACAGCCCCCAGCGATTCAACAAGGGAAAGTAGCTTGTCTACACTCTCCCCCACAGCAGGCCCCACCCCCATTTAATACCCTATAGCCTCCCGCGGGGTATTTACCTGGTATAATGGAAGGGGAAGCCTTGGCGCTGTTGAAACATATAGCAGAGGAGGTGCTAGGCAGGGACAAGGCTGTGCTGCTCTGGAAGAGGATAGACGTTATCGGCGATATAGCGGTTATCAAGAAGCCCATGCATGGTGAGGTGAGCATAGAGGATTTGAGGCTGGTAGCAGGGGAGCTTCTCAAGAGGCTACCGCATGTTAGGAGTGTGTGGCTCGCTCTAGGCCCCGTGGGTGGGGTGTACAAGGTCAGGCAGAATCTAGTGCATCTAGCGGGTGAGAGGAGGACCTCGACAGTTTACCGGGAACACGGTGCCGTATTCCTCGTGGATATATCGAAGGTTTTCATAACCCCCAGGCTTAGCTACGAGCACCTACGGGTAGCTAGGCTTGTGAAGCCTGGGGAAACCGTTGTCAACATGTTCGCCGGGGTAGGTATCTTCTCTATAATCATAGCGCTCAAATCCAGGCCTAGTAAGGTTTACAGCATTGATATCAACCCGGAAGCACACAGGTTAATGGTAGAGAATATCAGACTCAACAGAGTGGAGAGAGTTGTCGAGCCTCTGCTAGGCGATTCTGCGAGGGTGGTTAGCGAGAGTCTAAGGGGAGTCGCAGATAGGATTTTAATGCCCCTACCCGACCTAGCCCTAGATTACATAAAATATGCTTTAGAAGCCCTCGGGGGAAGAGGCTGGCTCCACGTCTACCTACATGTAGACTATGAAAAGGGGAAGGGACACTTAAGAAGGGCATGCGAGCTGGTGAAAAGCAGGGTAGAGGAGAGGGGGTGGAGGCTTATCAAGTCCAATGCCAGGGTAGTGAGGAGCGTAGGACCTAAGCTTCTCCAGGTCGTTGTCGACGCCGAGGTGGAGAGGTATGGGTAGCGTAGAAGAGGTTCTACTGGAGGAGAGGCTCATAGGCTACCTAGACCCGGGAGCGGAGGAGGTTTTAAAGAGGATAAACAGGCCTCCCAGAATAGCAACGACAAGCAGCTGCACAGGACGCATAACACTAGTCGATGGCGAGTCACACTGGCTCAGGGACGGTGCGAGGATAGCATACAAGACCCATAACTCCATATCGCGTGGGGAGGTTGAAAGGGTTCTAAAGAGGGGCTTCAAGAACTTGTGGCTTAAGGTGACGGGCCCCATACTACACCTTAGGGTTGAGGGGTGGGAGTGCGCGAAGTCCTTGCTTGAAGCCGCCAGGAAAAACGGGTTTAAGCATAGCGGGATCATAAGCATAGGCGAAGACCGAACGCTCGTGGTTGAGGTGATGAGCAGCCAGGGCATGTCTGTACCCATAGTACTGAAGGGGATAAGAATAGTTGAAGGTCCTTCCCTGGACATACTCTTGGAGAAGGCCAACAATATACTAGTTCAGTCTAGAATCGGGTTAGAAAGGTTTTCGAGAGAAGTCGAGCTACTTAGAGAGTGCTTTTAAAACTTTCCTTAATGATGCAAAACTATAAATCACAGATTTATACTTAAGATCGGAGAGCGGATCGTGAACGCAGGGAGACAGCTCAATGGCCCCCGAGCACCACTGCTCAGAAAAAGGCAAGAACAGTAAGAACGGGGAGAACGATTTTTATTTCGACTGTAGCATCTTCTAGCCACCTCTAGCCACCCATAGCACAGGCAACTCTAACCTCGCCAGCGGGAACGGTTCCACTGCATTAATAGATTAATCAACCCACGGGCTCAAAAACTCTAAAACCTATAAGACCCCGCCCTGTTAAGATTTGATACCACTGGAGGCTCTTTGGGCCCGTCGTCTAGCCTGGTTAGGACGCCGCCCTTACACGGCGGAGGTCCGGGGTTCAAATCCCCGCGGGCCCACCACTCTGGCTGTTTTATTTGATTTCGGGCAAAGGCTGTTGGACTATTTTGTCCGCCGAGAACGCGTTATCGACTATAAGCTTTGCTAGATCGGGATTGTCAATTATATAGCTGTACCTGAGGTTTACAAGCCTCTCTAACCCTTCCCTGTAAACCCTTACTGAGACAATCAGCTGGTCTAGCGATTTATGTCTCCGAATAGCCTCCAAAAGCCTGTTAAACACTCGTTCGTATCCCCCTCTTATTGTTCTTGGGTTTTTTCCGGCTTTCAACACGACTGTTGCCTCCAGGCTAGTGTTCGGGGTTAGGTAGTCCTTGTGTACCCTGTAGAAGGCTTGTATGTCCGATCTAGGCCCGTAGACTTTTCCGAAGGGCGTGTATATGTATACTGCGTAGCCGTGTCGAACCAGCCATTTGAGGGAGTCTTCTACCCTCTTTAGAGGAAGATCGACTGCCCTCGCTACCAAGTCTGGGGGGAGTGGGGTGTCCTCTATAACCTCTAGAATCCTCCTGTGCCTGCTCATCTCCATTAGATACCTGACTACGTCGGGGCTGATACCCATTCTAACGCCGTGCCGCTCTGCTAGGACTATGCCGTCGATTAAGCTGTCAATGTCGACAGTGTCTGGTGTTGCTATAAACACTGCGGTCTTTATACGACGCCTAGGACCAGCTCTCAGCAGCCTGCCCAGACGCTGTATAAAGCGTAGGGGGCTGGCTGTGTTACTCCATACAATAAGGAGGTCCACCTCTGGGAGATCTATACCCTCCTCTCCAGCGCTGGTCGCTACTATAAGTCTCGTTTCCTCCCTCCTGGCTTTTGCGAGGACGGCGGCTGGATCTACATGCCTCCTTCCAAGCATGAGAACGGGATTATACTCCCGCGTCTCGGCCGCTATTATTCTGGCTATAGCTATCCTGTCTACGAAGACGACAGCCTTGGAGAAGCCTTCGTGATCACTGAGAACACGTCTCAAGGCAGGGAGCTTGTGTGCAGGCCTCACATACCTGCTGAATATCAGGGGCAACAGGTTTTCCAGCGCCATACGCATCCTATCACTTCTAGAGACAGTCTCCCTCAAAGCCTCTGCACCGTCCCTCACGAACCATCGAATCGCATTGCCGACAATTACCTTCTTCAAACCCGTGCTCTCGCTCCAAATCCTCTCCAAACTCGTGTACAGCCTAGACTCGTGGGCGTTCAAGGGGGCTTCGTAGACTTCCCCAGCCCACTCCGGTATGAACTTCCTTATCCTCGGGTCCTCCCAGCTCCAGCATCTTGCCTCTCCAATATACTCCTCGAGCATTCTCCTCCTGGAGGGGGGTATGAACGCAGTGAGCCCTAGCCTCCAGAAGGGCTTGTACCTCTTCGCAACCTCGACATAGGGGTCTTGACCTGTTGTGTGGTGGCACTCATCGACTACTATAGCATCGGGCTCTCCGAACTCTCTGAAACCCTCAGAGACCACTATCTCCGGTGTGGCAACGACAACCCTCTTCCTCCACCTAGCCCTCCTAACACCCCTACTAATGCTCCCATGCACGGCGGCAGCATCTATCCCAAAGCTTCGGAGCACCCTCGATGTCTGCTCGACTAAGAACCTGGTGGGCTCTAAGACGAGGACCCGCCTGGCCCTACCCTTGGAGAGAAGTGTTTTTATCCACAGGGCAGCAATAACCGTCTTTCCTGTGCCTGTGGGCATGCATACTATAGCCCTACCCTTTCTTAGGGCCCATTTTGCTGCCTCAACCTGGTACTCGCGGGGCTTCAACCCTGGTCTCTCCAGCTAAACCCAAGCTGCTGGGTTTATTCATAGGTGTTTCACGGCCTCGGCCATGATTGCGGCGTAGAGGGACAGTGTGTCGTGGTACTTGGTGGAGGGGGGTCCTGTGTATATTACGTGCATCCTCAGAGGAAGGTTCTTGTGTCTAACCTCCTTCACCATAAACTTCGCCAGAGCTCGGGCAAGAGGCTCTAGACTCGGATATCCCTTGCCGAGGGGAACCCTCTTCTTTAGGATCCTCGAGCCCAGAGCGAAGCCTATGACTTGGCTGAATCTAAGCGAGAGGTACTTGCTGGAGAGGCTGAGGGTCTTGGCTAGCACATGGCTCCAGAACTCCTCGCTAGTCTCGGCGTTGGCCCTCTCAAAATATCCGGTCTCGTAGACCTTCTTCTCATACATCCAAACGTTCTCCAGCTGGACAGAGACTATAAGCCTCTCCTCGCCGATCTCCTCCCTCATGGCCCTTATCTCGTCCCAGTCGCCAAGCATCCTGGGGGTGTACGGCACCTCAACGCTTATCACCATATTCTCGTCGGCCTCGGAGGCAAGCTTCTTGAGGAAGTCGATAGCATATTCAAGATCCCTCTCGTCCATAAATGCCCTCCAGCCTAGGTGGAGGTTGAATATCTCGGCGCCAGCTATCTTTGCCATTCTAGCGGCAGACAAGAGGCCTTTCCAGCTCCTCTCCATGACCTCCTTGTCCGTGGATACTACGTTGTAATACGGTGCGTGGGCGGTCACTGTTGTGAAGGCTGGCCTCGCCATCTCCCTGTAGCTGGCGAAGTACTCCTCGCTCCTACCCTTCTTGGCAAAGTCGTAGGGCGGTATTTCGGTTAGCTTCATACCGAGCGTGGCGGCTATTTTGAGCTTGCTAAGGCCGTTATAGGTGCCCCAGTCGAAGAGTATCACGGCATTGAGCACCCATTCTTTTATTTAGGAATTAGATGGTGTTATAGTTAAGTTTCTCGCTATGGCTAGAGCGAGGGTGTTTTGTAGAGTGTCTTCAACGTTTCTACAAGCCTTCTCCAAGCCCTAGGAGGCTTGTCGGGTATAACCAGGTAGATGGGCCTGGCAAGCCTGCTCCAATCCCTGTTATAGTCCACTCTAAACGAGGGATCTCCCCTCTCGATAATTGGTATGTCATGGCTGCTGTCCCCGGCGGTCACTACCCTCCGGGAACACGGCCTCAGCAGGGGCTCTTGGAGTGCGGCGTCTACAGCCCTCCCCTTACCCCTGTGAGCCGCTATCTGCACCGTCCTCGGCGCCCTGTGAACATAGGTTAGCTCCCTATGTTGAAGGGCTTTGCTGAAAATAGCATCCAGACACTCCTGGCTTCCGCTCCAGATAACCTCCAGGTACTCCCGCCGTGCCGCCAGGACAGCCCTCCCCAGGGGCAAGCCGGTTATCAGCCGGGCCTCCCAAGCGTTGGCCCTCGACAGTCTCACCGTCCTGCAGGTCCTGGCTAGGGAGTCGAGTATTGCGTCTATACTGGTGAGCGGCCTGCCCAACTCTGTATACTCGAGGCCTACGTCTCTGTTAAACCCCGTGGGCCTGCTGAGGCTTCCCGGAGGACCATAGAATGCTCCGCCAGACTCGACTAGGGCCAGCCTCTCACCGCGAGGAACGCCTATAGAGTCCCAGAGCTCTATTATCTCGTATATACTTTTAGATGTGACAGGGACAATCCTATAGCCCAGCTCCAGCGCCTCAAGATAAGCATCCCCAGCCTCCCCCGCCTCCCCTCTAGGATCTACTAAAGTGTTATCAAGATCCGTGAAGATAACGCCTGAGCAGGGCCTCGCCTTCAAGCCTAGCCCCACTCTATGATAGTGGAAGGGCTAGACGGCGAAGTAGTAGCTGTCGTTACTCTCCGCTATGAAGGAGGCGAAGACCTTCCTCGGATCTGTCCCTGCAGGTTTATATACAGAGGGTTTCGGAGGCTCCTCCCTGAGTCCCAGGCTCTTAAGCTGGGCGAGTATCCTGCTTCTCACTTCCTCGCCTGCAAGTGTGGAGTGGAATATGGTCCCGAGGCTTACAGCCGTCATCTCAGCAATGTGCTCATCACCCCTCTCGGCATGTATATGGGGATTCAGGGGGGAGACCTGCCTGACCTCGATATAGTCCGGCGCTATAGGGCATTTGCCTTGCCGCAGGCCCAGGTAGCAGTTCTCCAGCATCCAGACCAGCTGGTACGTCTCCACCGCGAAGCCGCTCCCCCAATCCATCTCCATACCCAGCTTCACGGTGAGAGCCTGCTCGCCGGAGTTGCCCGTCTTGACGATATCAGTCTCTATCCTCTTGTGGATGGAGAGAGTGTAGTTGAGAACGCTGTTAGTTATAGTAGAAACCCTACCCCTCTTCCTCAGGTACATGTCGCTGGCGGCCAGCTTCCCCTTGTAGGGCCAGACTATCCTTACCATGGAATAGCTGCTTGTGGCTCTTGAGAGGGAGGAGTAGTATATCCACGAATATTCTAGGGCCGAGCCGGGGACGTAGTTGTCGCTGTCCACATAGCCAACGAAATCGGCGCCGAGCGCCGCAGCGACTATAAATCCTAGGAGCATGCCCTCCCCCTTTCCCTTCCTGACCCTACCGCTGGCGCCGATCATACTCTCGAGGGGGGTGCCGGAGAGGGCCTCGCCCCAAGCCGGGTCGAACTGGTAGACTATCGCTATATCCCGGTGCAGGCTCCTGCTTATCAGGCGGGCTAGCTCCACCTCATTGGAAAACCTGTCCACAGGCTCTCGGGTCGAGGCGGAGACGACAACCACCGGCGACTCTGTTGGTATGGAGCGGAGCACGTTCTCAAGGGTGAGAAGATCCTCATCCTTCACAGGCACCACTATAACGGTCTTAGCAGCAGCGTCCTCAAGCTCGCCCCTATCAACATAGACAAGGTTAGACGGCTTAGACTTGGGCCGCCCGTCAAGTGATAACACACGGCTGACGTCGTATATCCTCACTGCACCGAACACTTCAAACTTCGCTGGGAGGCTCAGCATCAACCCCCGAAACCACCCCACAGGCTAACTAGACCCCCGGGAGACCGCTCACGCTGGCGCCTAGGAGATAAAGGCTTCCCGGGGCTAGGGCTACGGAGCCAGCTAATCCCCTATCTAAATGGGTGTCCTGAGGGTTCTTAAAGAAAATTGAGGCTGCCGAGGCTTTTTATCGGTAGGCATAAGACCCGGGGCCCCGCTTTGAGGAAAGACAGAATATAGCCTGCACAACCCTATAATCCCCAGGGATAGAACTGGTAGCAGTGGGCCCGTAGCTCAGCCAGGACCAGAGCGCCGGCCTGCGGAGCCGGAGGTCCCGGGTTCAAATCCCGGCGGGCCCGCCACAAAATCATCCACTAAATCATTAATCTGTGTTGACAGGAAGAGTCTTAAGCTAACATTCTATTGCTCTATTGATTTCTTTATCTTGTGGTATATGCATTCGCCTCCGCAGCATGAAACCGTTAGCTCTGCAACCTCTTCTAGATCCATGGCTTTGAGGGCATCTAAAACTATACTGATAAGCCATTTCCTATACCCTATACAATGCGTATTCTTCTGAGAGTTCGGGTTTTATGCCGAGGATCTCTTCTGGGGTCTTGTGCCAGAAGGGTTCTATCCCGGATTCTTTTTCTGCCTCTAGTATCGCCTCCTCTAAAAGTTGTATGTATTTTCCTATCTTGTGGTGCTTCTTTCTTTCTTCTCCAAGCTTATCTATAACCCTTAGTCCGATAGGAATCTAGAAATCTTTTCCATTTTTTCCATTGAGGGTCTTCCTTGTTTGCTTCGTTTATCATGGCTGTTAGCTCTGAGAGGGTTATGTAGGGGTTTCTCATTTGGTCTGCGTAGGCTCGGAGGTATTTGTCCTGGTATTTTTCTTGAGGGGAGGATTTGGGCTATTTCTTTGGAGTATTTCCAGCTTGCCTTTAGGATGTACTGGCATATCTTGTCCCTGTCTTTTACGCCATGTTTTAGGGCTTCGTTTAGAAGGATGGCTGTGAGCATCCACGGTGGTTTCATCGTGTTGTCTGGCCTGAATAGTTAGTGGTATTCTTTTATGTTTTGCATGAGTTTTTATGTGAGGGTCGTCTATTTCCTTTTCTCTTTGTAGGAGCTCTTGGTAGGCCCTGTCGTACTCCGCCAATAGCTGCTTGTATGCCTCGTCTATTGTCGTGTCTACTATGTATATGTACCGGTCTATCTGCTCCTTTGTGAGTTGGGGCGGTGCGGTTTCCTGTAGGTGCTGCTTCTTCTTCCTTATGTTTCTGAGGAGGAGCCTGATGAGGATGCTGGCTCCGAGGCCTATCATCTCCCTGCTCACGGCCTTTATCGCCCTATTGTTATGTTTTGGATTGTGAGGGTGTCTGTTGTGTGGGTTTTTGAGGGACGCTATCCTGTAGCTTGCCAGTGGCTGTCTTTCGAGTAGCGCTTCCCCCATGATCTGTGGTTCTATGGGTTTCTCTTCTTTTCCGGGCGTTTCCTCCATTTCTCGGAGTATCTTCGTATCTTCTCTATTCTTTCTTCTTCCTTCCTTTTCTCGGGTATGAACAAGGAGTCTGCGGTCGTCCCCACCGGATAATATCTAAACGTGAGGTACCATATCGGATGATATGGTTCGTATCCTGAGTGCTCTCTACCCTTTTCTATGGCTTGTACGAGCACGTATAGGTTGAATGTGTGGTTTATGTAGCTTACGTCTTCCGGAACCCTTCTACTTATAATTTTCATCAGGATATAGGCTGTATAGGTCGTGCTCGCTTATTCCTTCGAACTCTCTTGCGAGCCTCTTCGTGAGCTTGTAGGTTTGGGCAAATGTGTATGCGGTGAATTCGAAGGGCTCTCTGCGCTTCCCTCTTCTTATTGCGTCTGCTATTATTATTGTTGGTATCTTGTATACGTTTTGAAGCGTGTTCTTTCTGCGTATTCCCCCTGTTTCTGTTAGTATTGCCTCTACCGTTTTCCTTAAAAAGGGGTCTTTTACCTCTGGTAGTTTTGCCTTGAGGTATTCTACTGCGTTTGCGTAGTCCTTTCTATGTCCCTCTGCATCTCGTATAGTCTCTCGAGCTTCTTCTTGAGAGGGAGATACTTAAACTTCTCCCCCTCTCTTCCTCCTTTTTCTTGTCCCGCCTCGTAATATACCAGAATATATCCCAGGCCAATCTAACCTTAACCTCCTACAGTTTCTGTAATTAAATCTTACTTTAACTTCTTTAAGGCCTCATTTATGATATTATCCGATATTCTGAACCCGTGTTCTTTAAGTTCTCTTAGCGCTTGAATTAGCTTGTCCTTATCTATAAGTCCTTTATTATAGGCTAGTCGTAAGAGGCCTATAGTTCCAATGACCTTTAGGTTCATGGATTTTGCCTTGGATCTTGCGATTCTATCGTCTAGGGCTATCATACAGCCATGCTCAACTGCCACTGCTATTGCCTCTGACTCACCTATACCTAGAGGGTCGTGAAGTGCCTCCACCAATGCCCTATCCTGTGGAGCCAAAACCTTTACTTTACCTTGATTTATAAGGATTTCTAGCTCCTTTGAGCCAGGCCTACCACGGCCTTTAGCGACGACCTCCCCGTAAACTGCATGAGGCACAATTATCTCAATGTTAAGAACCGATATTATATCAGTCATATTTAACTTTGCAAGCGCTATTATAACGCTGGAATTCATTACTAGGCAGCGGCTCGGCAGGCTACTCAATCCCCAGCTCCTCACGAAGCTCCTCATCACTATAAGGATAAGCTTGTATCCTCCTCCTACGAAGCTCTACTAGGAAGTCATATAGACTCATTCCAGCCAACTCAGCCGCGCGTTCCACACTAACAATGCCACGGAGAAACAGGTCGACAGCATAAGCTAGTTTAACCTCCCTCTCAATATCACCAACATAATGGGAGGGCACCTTAACCTTAACCACTACCTCACGAGACAACCTCTCTCCCTGCCTTAATTACAATACTCAGCAACTCTTATGTTCTTACAGCATGGGATAACCTGTCCCACACGTTATCCTGGGTGATATGAATGAATAGTTTAGAGAACGTCCCAAGTTATCATCAAAGCTTGGGACATTTGTATTTAAGTGCTGGCCTGCGGAGCCGGGGGGTCCCGGGTTCAAATCCCGGCCCAGGCCCACAAACTCCTGGATTATCTAATGGGTATGACAAGGAATGGAGCGTCTGTCGCTAAAGGGGGAAGAGACATATTGTTGTGTTGTCGATGGTGTTAGGGATGCAAGACTGATAATAATAGTGATAATAATTAATGATATTGAGACTGGACACCGGACATACTATCAGAACTCCCTTTTAGTTTAGTTAGCCTAATCCTAATTCATGGAAAATTGTGTTTATGACTGGGGTTATATGAGGTACATAATTTGTATGCCGTTGCGTATTTCCTGGAAAATAAAATATTTACTGTATATATCCTAGAATAAACTGTATAAGTTACACGTAATTAATAGATTCTTGCTGAGGTTATAACGTTGATCGTAAAAGAGATATTTTACATTAGATATTTCAATATTTCAATTATTTTACGATTTCAATTATTTTACGCAGTCTGGTCTTGTTCTCTAGGGTTAAAAACGGTCTAATATTGAGGTCTAGCAGGTAAGTTCATGGTTTATGGCAGGAGATGAGCTATAATGGCTGACTTAGCTAACATAATTTTGGGATGGTTACACATTCTTGCTGTTGTTATATGGATAGGAGGCTCTATAGTTCTGGACGTGATTCTGAGGCCAGGCTCTATTAGGAGTATGGGGCTGACGCAGGAGCAGGCTGCAAGGCTGGGGCAAGCCATTTCCAGAAGGTTTAGCCCCATGGTGTGGATATCCGTGGGCATAATTGCTGTTACGGGGGTTCTGAGGGCCGCTAGGATTGGTGTTCTAAGCTTTGAGGGCCTCACAAGCTCGACATACGGCCTTATACTCTCGGTGAAGCTCGTGCTTTTCCTTTTAATGATGATAGTGGGAGTCATGATAGGTAGGACCGGGCTCAGGTTAGCGAGATTGGATGAGCCCGAGGAGTCTCTTAAGGCCCAGACCAGGATAAGGAAGCTATCGGAGATAAACATAGTGCTGGGAATAGCTGTTGTACTATTGGCTGTTATCCTCAGGTACGGCGGGTTATAGGCTAGCGCGCGCGGCGGCTATCTTGTTAGAACTTGTTGATAGTTGCCGCGTGTTATTTAATTGTTGTTAATGACCTTGACCTGTGTGTTTGCCAGCATGTTCTTCTTTCCTAGGCGGCGGGGGAGTAGACTTAGGCTTTGGTTGCCGCCCTATTCCGTAGCCCGGCCCCCAGATTATACACGCATTTATAGGGTATATAGGTATTTAGCCTCGTTTATAGGCGGGGGAGGTCTGGGTTTGGGTGTTGCCGTGGATGATGTCTGGAAATCTTATAGGCTAGGACGCGTGAGCACCCCTATTTTAAAGGGAGTCTCGTTCTCGGTCTCCGAGGGGGAGTTCGTCGGCATTCTCGGGCCGTCGGGAAGTGGGAAGAGCACTCTAGTGATGTTGCTGGCTGGTATAGACACCCCCGATAGGGGCAGGATTGTGGTGGACGGGGTGGAGGTGTCCTCCCTCCCCCCTGGCGCCAGGTCCTCGTGGAGGCGGAGTAACGTGGGCATTGTGTTCCAGTTCTTCCACCTCATACCCACGTTAACAGCTTTGGAGAACGTGCTTCTCGGTATGGAGATAGCTGGGGTTAGGAGAGATAGGGATAGGGCAATGGATCTCTTGAAGTTTGTGGGTCTCGAGGATAAGGCAGATAGGTTTCCAGCGGAGCTTAGTGGGGGTGAACAGCAGAGGGTTGCGATAGCCCGGGCTCTAGCTCATAATCCCAAGCTGTTGCTGGCGGACGAGCCGACGGCGAACCTCGACTACGAGAATAAGATTAGGGTGGTGAGGCTCCTCCGCATGGCGACAAAGAGAGGTGCCACCGTGATATTCGCCACACACGATCCCCACCTCGTGGAGGAGGCCGATAGGATAGTGGAGATTAGGGACGGCCGGGTGACAGGTGTTGAGGCTAGCGTTTAAGGCTGGGTTAAGGCAGGGCTTCAGGGGGAGGCTGGAGACTCTAACTCTGGTGGCAGTTATACTGTTGGCCGTGGGCCTCTACGGCGTTTTCATAGTCTCTGCGGACAACATGAGCAGGCACGTGTACCTCCAGATGAGGGATAGGATAGGAGATGTAATGGTGGCCGGCGTCTTCACTGAGGAGCACAGGGATGTAGCGGCTGGTATTGACGGTGTTGAGAGCGTGGATCTCGCTAAAGTCATACCGTTAGCCGTGATAGAAACCGTGGAAGGAGAGCAGTATACCGTCGCCGTCGCCGACATCCAGTATTTTAACAGGCTGGCGGTAAAAGATGTGGAGGGTAGGATGCCAGAATCGCCTGGCGAAGCCGTACTATACTGGGCACTCGGGGGTATGGGGAGGGCTGGGCTAGAAGACCTTATGGGTGAGGAGCTGTTGCTCAGGCTATACAGCATCGAGGGTAAACCCCTCGAGTTGAGAGTTAGAATTGTCGGTATTGCCAGGGGTTTCGAGTGGATAGGGGGGAGGCAGACCGCTCTGATAGTCGGCGAGCGTGACATAGACAATGCTGTTAACGGGTTCTATACAATGATGGCCGTCAAAGTCCCAAACCCGGAGGCGGTGGATCTAGACGAGCTGGCCGACGAGATCAGGCAAAGGCTAGAGGCTTCGGGAGCCATCGTTTCGTTCACCTGGGTTAACAAGCCGGAGGAAAACCCTGTGAAAGCTTTGCTGGAGGGGGCTATGAGCGTGTTTACAACGCCTGCGTCGCTGCTCTTCCTGCTTATCCCCCTGCTCCCGGCCGCCGCGGGCTCGGCTATGATAGTTAGGGATTCTAGGATGATAGCCGTTATGAGGGCCATGGGGGCTGGGCTGCCCGAGATTGCCTCCTACTATGCCGCTCCATGGCTGTTTAGGGGTTTCCTCGGTCTAGCACTCGGCCTGTCCTTCGTCTACGCCGCCTCAGCGCCACTATATACACGTCTCTTCGTGGGCGACTCTGAGATAGCCACGGTTTTGTACAATGCCTATGGTTTCGAAGTGGAGCCTAGCCTCCTAGCGAAGCTAGCCCTTGTAGGCGCCGGCGGCGTTGTAGCTGGTGCCCTAGCCCCGCTGCTGCTGGCGCTCAGGGTTGACGTCGTGCGGGCTATACAGTCCTCCTCACTACCCCTCCTGATAACCCCTCCCAAGATACACGTGCCGGGCCCCCTAGTAATCGTAGAAGCCTTCAGAGACATACTATCTAGGCCTTTCAAGCTGGCCGCACTGGCACTAGCCCTGGGGATACTAGCGGGGATACCTGTGGCGACCTCAGCCCTCTCCAACTCGCTTGACGATGTGAAAAACCTCTACTCCAACGTTATGCCCCCCGATGTTTTTGTAGAGGTTCAGTCTCTCGCCCTAGGAACCCCACCACAGCCTGCAGCCCAGGTTTTATCAGGCATACTCAGGGGGCTAGAGGGCGTTAAGGCCTACACTGTATTCGACTCGGCAAGCTATGTTAACGCACTCGGCATCAAAGAGTTCACGCAGCTGGTAGCTGTTGTCGATGGAGACCCCGGTGTCGCCTTCCCCCTAGCGGAGGGGCGGTATCCAGAGAAGCCTGGTGAGGCTGTTGTATCAGAGGCTCTATCAGGCCTGCTGGATGTGGGGGTGGGTGATAGAATAGCCCTCAAGCTGGAAGGAGGTGAGGTGGAGCTTGTGGTAGTGGGGGTTTCGAAGGCCAGGCTCAACAACGGATTCTACCTGGTTGTAGCATCCGGCTATTTTGGGGAGGCCACGGGCAGGGAGCCGGGGGTGCATTCCGCAACAGCCCATATAGACCTGTCTGACGGTGTCGATCCTGAAGACTTCCTGGCAAGGGTTGAAGAAGAGGTCTCCTCAAAAGGCTTCCTAACTGTCGTGTTCAAGGCGTCGAGGGCTGATATTGTGAATGCCATTGATAGTGTCTCTATACTGTACAAGGCCATAATGAGCGGCATTGGGCTCCTTGCGGCGGCGGGTGTGGCCATAACGATAGGATCCATATTTGCAGTAGACGCGTCGTCGAGGGCTAGGGAGATCGCGGGGCTCCTAGCCATGGGAGCCAGGTTTAGAAGGATAGCAGCATCAACAACAATCCAAACACTACTATCAATAATAGCGTCTCTCCCACTAGCATACGCCTCGGGCTACACCATAGCCAGGGTTATATCTGAGAGGGCAGCCCTGGCGGTGGGGTATCTACCCCCACGCATAGAGGCTGGGGACATCTTGACAGCCGGAACCATAGTGCTACCACTTCTTGTAGGGGCGGTATCTGCTCTAGCCTCATTAATACTGTTCCTCCGCAGGCTGAGGATTATAGAGCTGCTTAGAGAATAGGTACCACACGTTACTGAAGGGGAGCCCTGGGTGGTTGTTGTATTGTGAATGGATGCATTTGGAGACGCCGCCCACTCTACCTCCGGCGATAGGCGAGGACCGGTGCAGCCGCCTTTTCTATTTACCTCTCACACACTGTATCTAGACTAGGGGTAGTGGGGTTTTAGTACAGCTATGGACGCTGTAAGCCCCAGCGAGGCTCGGGTGATTCTACAGAGGTATGGGGCTGATAGAGTACTGCTCATAGGCCCTCCGGGTGTTGGTAAGAGCACTGTTGTTAGGGAGTATGCCGAGGAGACCGCCTCGAGGGAGGGGCTTGAGTTCGTCGACCTCTCCGAAGTGCAGAGCCTTGAGGACCTCGAGGCAGGGAGGTTTTACGCCTTCCTCCATATATATGCCCCCCTTGTTAGGGCTGAGGACCTCGCTTTCATAGCCCGTAGGGGAGAGGGCTACGACTGGGCTCTACCTTCAAAACTAGCCTACCTGACAAGGCCTGGGGTGAGAGGCCTTGTTTTCATAGACGAGATAACCAACGTCTCCCTGCCGGAGGTGCAGACCATACTCTTCAGCACGGTTCTGGACAAGAGGATAGCCTACTATAAGCTGTCAAGCGGTGTCGAGGTAGCGGCCGCAGGCAACTCGCCACGCGACAGCCCCGTGGCACAATGGCCTCCACCCCCGTTGCTAGACAGGTTCAGACTCCTACTGAGGGTTAAGCCCCCAGACCCGGGGGAGTGGGTCTCCTGGATGAACTCCGTTGGAAGGCCGTGGGATAGAAGGGTCGCGGCTGTGCTCAAAGCCAGGCCAAACCTAATCTACCGGCCGCCCGAGGATGAGGAGGACAAGTTCCCCACCCCCCGGTCCTGGAGCCAGCTGGCGTGGGAGCTCGCCAAAACGGATGCCCACGGCGACGAGGCGTTCAGGATAGCTGCTATGACGGTGGGACGCCGGGCTGCTGAGGAGGCTAGGCAGTTCCTGCAGCCAGACCCCCGGTCTCTGGACATCTCAATGTTCTCCAGGCTTGGCGAGAGGGAGAGGCTCACCCTGCTGGCCGTCGAGGCGGGAAGGCTGGCTTCGTCAGGCATGGAGGAGGTGTGCAGGGCTCTGGAGAGGATAGGCTCCTACGGAGCACACTATGCAGTGTGGCTGCTCATGCTGTCGGGTGTGGATACAGTGGAGGTGGCCAGCTCCTGCAGATATGTGGAGGGCCTGCTCAGCAAGCTCTCAAACTACCTGGGGTGAGAGTTTTGTACGCTGAGGCACTCTGCCTGGGGAGGCTGAGGATAGCCTACTTCAAAGGCCCTCTAGCAGTGGTTCTAGTGGGCTCTCTAACGCTGCCCCTACCCTCCCTTCTCTGCCGCCCCCGAAGGAGGGTTGTCCGTAGAGGCTACAGCCTGAGGTTCCACAGGATTCTAGAGCTGGCGTTGAGGGCGAGGGAGTCTTGGAGGGCTGTGGTGAGAGAATATCGTGGGCGATAGCCGCCGCCCTGCTAGCCGCCCCCGAAGCTATGCTGCACGTCGAGATTGAGGGCTGCGGCGATGCAACCTATGTAAGACCCCGCCGTCTCACCCTAGCCCGATCTCTCGCCGCCGTTAAGCCCAGCTACATGCTATCTCATCTTGTATCGTCGGCGGCCAGGGCCTGGGCCCTGGGAGATATACAGGGCCTACCCGGCCCTCTGGAGCTTAAGCTGGCCGCGATGGAAGCCTGGAGCTATGCCGTGGCAAGGCGTGCAGGCGTTAGGCCCGATATGGGAATTATTGGGAGAACGCTACTATTACTAATACTACTAGGCAATAACCCGCACAACCCGGCCGAGGCTTTCAACCTTCTCGATAGGCTTAGACATGAGGCCACGCCAAGAGGGGCCGCTGTAAAGCTTCTGATGTGGCTGCTGGGGAGGACGGAGAGGAGGATAGCTGCTGTCCAGGAGGGAGAGGCAGAGGCTAAGGGCTACGTGGGAGACTCCAGCCGGAAGAGGGTTAACGCAGCCCGCATACACAGGGCTTTAACCCAGGCGGCAGCGAGGAGGTCGCTCTCCAGGGGGTGGCAGCGTCCTCCTAAGAGGCTGGCGTTGCTGGGAGACGATGTCATACTGCCGGGCGGGTCATGGGGGCCTGTGGGCAAGCACGTGGTACTCCTAGACGTCAGCGCCAGCATGGAGGGAAAGCTGGGTATAGCTGTGGAGGCTGCGGCACACGCCCTCAGCTACCCGGCTAGAACACGCGTCCTAGCCCTTTTCGACACCGACGTGCGGAAAGAGATTGTTAACCCTCCGCCGGGTGCTTTGAAACATGGCGAGGACCTCGCGCCAGCCGGGGGGACGGGTCTGTCGAAGCCCCTCTCACGCTACACACCATGCAAGGCAGACCTGGTGACCGTGATAAGCGACTGGGGGGTGGTGGAGGACGATCTCAGGGAGAGTATGGCGTTGATGCGTAAGCACACTGCTTGTGGCGGCGGCCTCGTTCTGGTAGGCGTATCACCGCACACAAAGGCGCCTAGGGGCCGGTGGATAGCCCTAGACCTTGCGATACGGGGATGAGGCGGTGCGCCAGGCAGCTACCCGATTTCTGGGGGTAGCTTGAAGGCCGTCGCTAGGTAGTAGTTGCCCTCGAACTCCGCCAGCACAACTAGGTGTATAAAGGGTGGAGGGGGCAGTATCTCGCCTGTTTGGTCCCAGTCGTCTACAGCCACTACTATCAGAAGCGTTGTAATCGCCTTAGGGTCGAGCTGGATTTCGAGTGCTGGTATCTGCTTTTGGAGGTTTACTGAGGCGTAGGACAAAGCCAGCTCGCTCAGGCTGGGGGGCCCCATAGACATTAGTATGGAGGAAGGGTTTATCGCTATTGCCTGGAGCCCCGCGGTGAGGCTGGGGTTGCCCCTCCAGTCCTGGCAGGGTGGTATCGAGTCTAGGTATATTGTTGATCCGCCTGACCCTATAACGTCTAGCAGGCCGTCGCCGTTACTATCTTCAATCGAGAAATAGTACGTGTTAACACCGTCGCCCGGCGTATCCTGATCCACAGGTACCAGCGATATATCACCTGTGGGGACGTAGAGGCCGTTAGACTGCTGTCTGAGGGGGAGTACGGTGACCGTGTATTTTCTCGTAGTGTCGGAGAGGTTCATTATGTCTATGTAGTAGCAAACTATGGTGGGCGACGCCGAGTCGTCGTAAGCCCAGCCTATTATGTCGGTGTCTATGGAGCTGGCCGTGTCGGAGACTATATTTATCAGCAGCCTCTCCCTCTGTATCTGGCCAGCCTGGGCCTGGAAGAAGGAGTAGACGCCCAGAGCCAGAGCAATGGTGACGGCCACCAGTATCACCACGGTTATGGGGTTAGCCTGTCCTCTCCTAGCCACCGTCAATATCGTCACACCAGCAAGCCAAAACCCATAATAGTGTTTTAAACCCACAATATATTAATGCGGATGCAGCGGCTATACCATAGCCCGCCTTTGTCGTGATAATGGTGCGTAGGTTGTCGTCTAGGAAGTACAGGAGGGCTAGGAGGGGGCAGGCCGAGGTTATAGGAGGCCTGATAATAATAACCATACTCCTAGTCTTCCTCCTCCCCCTAGCCCTACAAACGGTAAGCGACGTGGTCAGGATAGGGTCTGAAGCAAAACAGGCGGAGACCAGGGTTGACATAAGGCTGAAGGAGGAGCTCACCATAAGGGGTACTACACAAGAGGAGATGGGCGACCTGTGGCCCTCCGTATGGATAGAGAACACGGGGACAGTTCCAGTGACACTCCGCTACCTCTATCTAATAGACAAGACAACGGGGGAGCCGGTGGCAGTGCTAGACATGTCTAATGCAAGGAGCGGCAGCAACAGCTTGATAGCAAAAGTAATACTAAATCCCGACGAGAACCTAACGGGGATAGAGCCTCCACCGGGGGAGTATATAACACTATCGCCCGGCGACAGACTCCTGATAGTATTCAACTCGGCACACCCCCTCATGGAAGACCCGACAAAACTGAGGGTGAGAGTTCTATCGGCGGAAGGAGTACTACACCCCCGGGGGTCGGGTGCCCAGGGCCAGGGCGACTTGGTTCCACCCACCAGTGAAACTCAGGAATTTCAGCCTTGGAAAGGCGCGCTAAGCCCCTACGCGGGGTTTAAATTGCTAGGTGGGAACGAAATAGTTAGCAACGGAGAGTTAACAGCTTATCAACCACGCATAGAAATCACTAGTCCTATCGAGGTTTCCTACTACCAAACGTTCATATATGACGATCCTGACCACCCCGGCATGTACAGGATTTATCTGAGGCCTGCAGAGTCTTTTCTAATAGAGACTAATTATGGCGATTGCTATATATCTAGCGGTAGTGATGTAAACTTTCTAGGGTTTATGGGTACCTACCATTTCAACACTTACTCCACTTTCTGGGGGGAAGTATCCACGGTCTACATCTACGGCTATGCTGCTGATATAGTAGTGAACAATAGTTCTTGCTTCGGGGAGAAAGGCATAAAATCCATTGATCCAGGAGGTAGCTGGGAGATCTCCGACTTCGACGCCAACAATGTTGAGGAGCTTGTATTCTACTCCTACAAGAACGGACCCAACTACACGCCGCAGAACGTCGACGCCGATAAAGACGGTAGTTCGAGGGAAGACACCCTCATGTGGAGCTACATAATCTCGAGAGACATCTCAGGCCAGGACTTCATAACGGTTACCCTGAAAATCAACTATTACTGGACTATGATCCATTCTGGTAGCGGGGTAGAGCCTACCAGGGCTTTAAGGCTGTTTGCAGTGGCTACTTGGGAGTATGATGAGGCGACTGGTACCTGGCATCTAAGGCATTTCAGAGATGTGACGTATGTTAACGAGAAACCTAGGCAGTTCAAGTTTACAACGGTGTTCCCCCTTGATAGGAGTAAAACGTATCGTGTCGGTATACTGTTCTACGACCATTATAGGGAGCTTGAGGATGCTGACGGTAACACTGCGTGGATAGACTTCACATACGGGCTGGAGTACATTATTGTCGAGTATGGTAAATACAACCCGCTGTTCAGCACAACACCACCAATTTACATAGTGGCTATACCTGACCCCGCGAAGATCAACAATATAGGTGAGACCGAGTATGCGGCTGAAAACGGTTTAACTTTGGATGATGCAAAGGTTAAAGCGCAGAGCGAGCTGCTAGGGTTGATTAAGGCGGAGCTAGAGTTCGCCGGCCTGGTAGACTACACTGTTATAGATACTGTTAACAAGCTGTGCGACCTCCTGTTCACACTACCCCCCCAAGACCCTGCGGCTACCCAGCCCCGGGATGCTATAGTGTTCTGGCTCCAGGGGGACGTTTCGATAAGTGATGTGAGCGGTGGGTGCGCTGACGATCAGTTCCTGCTTGACAGCGTCACGGATAACAACTGGATATTCGTTCAGGTGTCTGGAGAGCCCTTGTGGGGTAACCTAGCCTTCTTCGACGGCACAGGATTTAACATGAACTACTACAACACACCCGATATAGCCGAGATTACAGATTGGGGGAAGTCTGCAAGGGCCAGGTTTAAGGCTTTCAATATAACCTTCGAGGCGGAGTTCCCCTACCTCATAGAGGTGTATAAGGACAGCTGTATAGTGCCGCAGGGGACGTTCTACGAGAACAACAACTACTCGTTCCCCCGGTATGGGACTCTAGCCTTCTGGGCCGGGTGCCAGCAAAACACTGGGGTATTCATAGTTAACCCTGCGGACATAGACTGGGCCCTGGACGGTGGGGGGCTGAAGCCGGTTAGCGTAGCCGAGGTGACCGTCTACTCTGCGCTTCAAACCTACATGGATGTAATGCCGGGATGGTAAGGCTGTTGGAAGAACTTAGGAGGAAATATGCTGTTTCCAACCTACTATTTCCCGCCACCTGCGGGGGCCTATACGCGGCGTTTTTGAGTATTCAAAACGGCGCAAGCCTTAATGAATTATATTATGGGGTGGGTGTTCGTGAGCACGGGAGGAAGCCTGGAGGTGAGGGTTACAGGTAGGGTTATCTACGTGCCTTTCGAGGACGGGTCTAAAGCGTTTCTCCGCTACAAGATAGAGGACGGCAAGATCTACCTTATAGAAACCTACACCCCGCCGCAGCATAGGGGTAAGGGTGTTGCCAGGAGGATGGTTGAGAAGGCTATTGAGATTGCTAGGGAGAGGAGGCTCGAGGTTGTGCCGCTCTGTAGCTACGCTGTCTACTACTTCCTTAAGAACAGGGAGGCGAGGAAGCTTCTAGCGGAGCCCTACAGGTCTATGAGCGACGAGGACCTCAAGAGGTATTATGAGGAGAGGCTGGCTGCTGAGAGGGCTAAGAACGCTGGTTAGAAGGGCGTAGGAGAATATTTGTTTAGAGTCGTGTCTAAAATAGCTGTTCCGGCTTAAATACATATAATCTAGCCTAACCGGGTTTTGCCCTGTAGTATTCTCCTCAGCCTCTCCTTCTCCCTCGAGCCTAGTGTGAGGGGTATTGCGAGGGGTGACCTGGGCTCGCTAAGGGCGGCGAGGGTTCCATCGTCGTAGTATATGATGGAGGACCTCAGGACCTCCTCCACAAGCTCCCTGGGGGCCCTGCTGGCCCAGCTCTCGAGGAGGCTCTCGAACCCTATGGACCTCTTGAACTCCTCCTCGCTAGAGGTCCTCCGGCACACCAGGCACCATAGATCGGGTGTTAGAGCTTTGAAGCCGCACTTAGGGCATCTAGCCCTCGTGGGCGAGCCGTAGGCCTCCCAGAGCATCCTCAGCTCCTCAACGAGGTCCTCCGCCCCCAGGCGCTCCGCCGCCTCGTATAGGGCTGGGGCCGCCTTCCCCGCTATCTCGGGCGCGTTCTGCACTATAAACTCTAGCCTCTCCCTGTCCAGCCTCTCCACGCTCTCCACTAGCCTTGAGGCCAAGGCTTTCAGGAACAGGTGCTTCTGCCCAACTATCTTTCTGGCTATACCCTCCGCCGTGGGTCTCGAGAGGGTTTGGACAGCCTCGGAGACTATGGGCTCCAGCACATCTCTAACCTCATCACCGCTCAGACCCAAATAGTCTAGACCCAGGTTGCTCATGACGAGGTGCTCAACACCCCTATAGAGGCTCTCCAGCTGCTCCCGGGAGAGCCCCCTCCTCCTAGCCCTCGAGGACCTCCCTCTCCCGCCTCCACTAGACCCCCTTGTCTTCCTCCTAGGCAGAGCCGGGGCACCCCAGTTATGCTAATAGTCTGGCCTGTGGTTTAATCTGGCCGTGCGAAAACGTTAAGTCGAACACACCCCCGATATTGGGGTGTGGAGGGTGTGGGTCCTCGGTGAAGACGGTTCTGCTTTACCAGGTGGATAGTTATTTGAGGGAGTTTGAGGCCAGGGTTGAGCGTGTAGAGGGCGTGAGGGTTGTTTTGGATAGGACAGCCTTCCACCCCGGCCCTCACGGCGGCCTCGACACCGACACAGGCTACCTGCTGCACGGGGATAGTAGATACAGGGTTGTGAGGGCGGCAGTCGAGGGTGACGTGGTTGCTCATTATCTAGACCGGGATCCGGCGGGCCTCGAGCCCGGTAGTATGGTGAGGGGGGTTATAGACTGGGAGAGGAGGTATAGGATGATGAGGCTCCACACGTTCAGCCACATACTAGCGGCGGTGCTCTACGAGAAGCACGGTGTCCTTGTCACCGGGGGACACATTACACCAGACTATGGGAAGGACGACTTCAGCATAGAGGCTGGGGGGTGGAGGGAGGTTATAGAGGAGGCTTTCCGCGAGGCCAACGAGATCGCGTCGAGATGTATAGAGGTCAAGGTTTACTGGCTCCCAAGGGAGGAGGCCCTAAAGATACCGGGCATAGTGAAGCTCGCCAACAAGCTGCCCCCGGAAGTGGAGACACTCAGGGTCGTCGAGATACCCGGGGTTGATGTGCAGGCCGACGGAGGACCTCACGTGAGAAACACTTGCGAGATAGGGAGGGTGGTAATAACCAAGCTAGAGAGCAAGGGGAAGAGGAGGAAAAGGGTGTACTACACCCTCGAGGAGGCGCTCAAACCCAGTCCAGAGCCCCTGGGCTAAGGGTATTCAGGGTGTCTGCCCCGTAAGCCCAGGGTGGATAAGCTTAATAAGGATGTCCCACATTAAACACACCATAAAGGGTGAGGGGCGGCTCTCATGGCAGGGCTCGGGAGGCGGTGGCTCCTCTATAGCGAGGCCAAGAGGGTTCTAGAGGACATAGGGGAGCTGAGGCTTCACAGCCCCAAAACAATATATACGGGGGACATGGAGAAGGCGCTGGAGGAGGGCAGCGAGGTCTTCAAGCTAATCGAGAAGGGCGGCGAGAGGGGCTGGTATGCTGTCCGGAGGCCATACTCCGGCGTCAACGTGGAGTTCTACCTGCTGAGCAGGATGTCTGCAGCCCTAAGGCTTAGGATGCTCGAGCTCAACAAGCTATACGTATCGGGCCTCGACTACTTCCACAGACGCCTCGACTCCGCGGTCTCCAGGGCATACGCGCTCGTCGAGGAATAGCGCCCCCCGCCCTCGGACAACTCCCCGGGATCCTAGGCTTGTAAGGTGTTTTGGCTCGGGCTAGTTTCGGCCTCTTAGACACCAGGATATCTTGTATTTAAGCTTTTCTTCTCTTCTTCTCAAGTAAACATTTATATAGAAGGGAAGTAACGATAGGTACCTGGAACTTATGGTGTCTTGGGTAACGGGTGGTTGAGATGGCTGCGACAGGATATCCTGTGCTAATACTCAAGGAGGGCACCCAGAGGACCTACGGTAGGGAGGCTCTCAGGGCTAACATACTCGCCGCCAGGGTCCTAGCTGAGATGCTTAAAAGCAGCCTAGGCCCCAGGGGCCTAGACAAGATGCTGGTGGACGCTTTCGGCGACATAACCGTGACCAACGACGGCGCCACTATAGTGAAGGAGATGGAGATACAGCACCCGGCCGCCAAGCTGCTGGTGGAGGTTGCTAAGGCGCAGGACGCCGAGGTAGGCGACGGCACCACAAGCGTGGTAGTCCTGGCTGGCGCCCTCCTTGAGAAGGCTGAGAAGCTTCTCGACGAGAACCTGCACCCCACGATAATCATAGAGGGCTACACGAAAGCCATGGAGGAGGCCTTGAGGCTTGTGGACGAGGCAGCGGTTCCCGTCGAGGTTGAGGATGACAGCGTCCTCAGGAGGATAGCTGAGACGACTCTGGCCAGCAAGTTTGTGGGCAGCGGCCCCGAGAGGGATAAGATTATCAGCATGGTTATCGACGCTATAAGGACTGTGGCTGAGAAGAGGCCCGACGGAGGCTACGACATAGACCTGGACTACGTCAAGATTGAGAAGAAGAAGGGCGGTAGCCTGCTAGACAGCAAGCTAGTCAGGGGTATAGTGCTCGACAAGGAGGTTGTCCACCCCGCCATGCCTAAGAGGGTAGAGAACGCCAAGATACTGGTCCTAGACGCCCCGCTCGAGGTCCAGAAGCCCGAGCTAACGACCAAGATAAGGGTGACCGACATAGAGAAGCTTGAGAGCTTCCTAGAGGAGGAGACTAGGATGCTGAGGGATATGGTTGAGAAGATCGCCGCTACCGGTGCTAACGTCGTGATCACCCAGAAGGGCATCGACGAGGTGGCCCAGCACTTCCTGGCGAAGAAGGGTATACTGGCTGTGAGGAGGGTGAAGAGGAGCGACATAGAGAAGGTGGCTAAGGCCACAGGCGCCAAGATTGTGACGAGCCTGAGGGACATGAAGCCCGAGTACCTCGGCTACGCCGAGCTGGTTGAGGAGAGGAAGGTCGGAGAGGATAAGATGGTGTTCATAGAGGGCGCCAAGAACCCGAAGAGCGTCACCATACTGCTGAGAGGCGCTAACGACATGCTGCTCGACGAGGCCGAGAGGAACATAAAGGACGCGCTCCACGGCCTGAGGAACATACTGAGGGAGCCCAAGATAGTGGGCGGCGGGGGCGCCGTGGAGGTCGAGCTAGCCCTCAAGCTCAAAGAGTTCGCCAGGAGCGTCGGCGGCAAGCAGCAGCTAGCCATTGAAGCCTACGCCGAGGCCCTAGAGACGATACCCACAGTGCTGGCAGAGAGCGCCGGCATGGACGCCCTAGAGACCCTCCTCAAGCTGAGGAGCCTCCACAGCCAGGGCTACAAGTTCGCCGGAGTCAACGTGCTGGAGGGCAAGATAGAGGAGGACATGACCAAGATAAACGTCTACGAGCCTGTGCTAGTCAAGAAGCAGGTGATAAAGAGCGCCAGCGAGGCAGCCATAAGCATACTGAAGATCGACGACGTCATAGCCGCAGCCCCGCCGAAGAAGAAGGAGAAGAAGGGTAAGGCCGGCGAGGAGGAAGAGGAGGAGGGCGGCGGCAGCAAATTCGAGTTCTAAACCCCGTTTAACTAGCGTTTTTGGCCCTCCCTCCAAATACTGATCCCATGGTCCTGGATTCCAAACTCTAATTCCAACTCTCCATCCACGGTTTTCTGCACCGGGCCAGCCCCTGATCCTCCCGGAAGTTATATCCTCGGAGGCAGGGGTATAGGTTGTTTTAGACGTTTAACGTATTAGACGCAGTCACTAACCCTTAGTAACCCGGTGTTGCTGGTTGGATCTCGGCATAAGGGGTAAGCTGGCTGTTGTTACTGCTGGTAGCAGCGGATTAGGTTTCGCCTCCGCCCTCGAGCTGGCTAGGAATGGTGCTAGGCTACTTCTCTTCAGCCGTAGCAGAGAGAAACTCGAGACAGCCGCCTCTAAGATAAAATCCCTTGTAGAGGATGCCGAGGTAGATATAGTATCGGGGGACATTAGGGAGCCTGGCGATATAGATAGGCTATTCAACAGAGCCCGGGATCTGGGGGGAGCCGACATACTGGTCTACAGCACAGGGGGCCCTAGGCCGGGCAGGTTCATGGAGCTTGATGTGGGGGATTGGGACGAGTCTTACCAGCTGTTGGCGAGGAGCGCTGTGTGGGTGGGCCGTAGGGCTGCGGAGCAGATGGTCGAGAAGGGGTGGGGGAGGATGGTCTACATAGGTAGTGTGACCCTCCTAAGGCCCTGGGCGGATCTCGCCCTCAGCAATATAATGAGGCTGCCTGTTATAGGCGTGGTTAGAACTCTGGCCCTCGAGCTGGCCCCCCACGGGGTGACTGTGAACGCGGTACTACCCAGCCTGATACTGACGGACAGGGTAAGGAGCCTCGCGGAGGAAAGGGCCAGGAGGAGCGGAGTTACTGTGGAGGAGGCGCTTAAGGCTATGGCCTCCAGGATACCTATGGGGAGGGTCGGCAAGCCGGAGGAGCTTGCAAGTGTCGTGGCGTTTCTAGCCTCGGAGAGGGCCTCTTTCATAACGGGGGCGGTTATACCCGTCGACGGGGGAGCCCATATATAGCTGGCGTGCCCGCGGGGGTGGCGGCGCCCAAGATTTAACGGCTCCCCGGTAATAAAGAGGGTTTGCGGGGGTACGGGGTTCCATGGTGGAGAGGTACACTTCATACCCGAAGGTGGTCGATGACGTGGATATAGGGCCGCCGTACTTGACCAAGTATGAGCGGGCCCGGATAATAGGGGTCAGGGCCTTCCAGCTCAGCATAGGAGCACCGCCCCTAGTAGACCCCGAGAGGGTGGGCTCTCGGAGACCGCTAGACATAGCCCGCTATGAGGTGGACAACGGCATACTCCCCGTCTCGATCTACAGGTACCTCCCTGGGGGAGGAGGCCAGTCCCTACCGCTATCCCGTCTTGCGGAGCTGGCTAGGGAGATACTGGGGGGTGAGTACGTCTAGACCACTCCAGCCCGGGCCTCGTGGTTGATGCCCGGCTTCAAACGTGTGTTGAGGGTGGTGTAGCGTCCGCCTTGATAGACTGTGTGGAGATAGTCTCCAGGCATTTCGAGATCCTGGAGGTTAAAAGGGGCGGTGGAAGGCTCGCCGTACACCTAGGGCTACCCCTGAGGGGCGGGGATCTAGAGGATGTTATGGCCTCTCTCTACAAGGATTTAACGGCTTCAGGCTGCTACCCCTACTTCTCTAGGGAGGAGCTGGGGCTCGTACTCTATATACACAGGCCCGAGGCGGGGGCGAGGAGGAGGGCCCTCGCTCTGGCCCTCGCCGCCGCCACTCTAGCCACAGTCTACATGTCGGGCCTGGCCCTATCGGACCCCTCCAGAGGCCTTAGCTGGAGCCCCCTGGCCTATCTAGTCGGCCTGCTATTCCCCCTTCTGGTGCACGAGATGGGGCATTGGATCGTTATGAGGCTTAACAGGGTTCCAGCCAGCCTCCCATACATGATACCCGCCCCCCCGCTACAGCTAGGGTTCCTGGGGACCTTCGGCGCGGTCATAAACATGAGGTGGCTACCCCCGACTCTAGACTCTCTAACGGTCATGGCTGTCATGGGGCCTCTGGCAGGGTTCGTCGTTGCGGTGCCGCTGGCGGTGGTTGGCCTGCAGCACAGCCTCCTCCTACCGCCCCAGGAGGCGGCTGCGAGGGGCGACCTCATAGGCATACCGCTGATGCCGCTGGTAATGCTGCTTCTCGGCGGCGCCCTCGGACTCCCCTCTGACAGGGTCGTCGTTCTAAGCCCCCTAGCGTTCGCAAGCTATGTAGTATTCATAGTCACATTCTTGAACCTGATACCCGTTGGCATGCTCGACGGTGGCCACATCATAAGGGGTGTTGTGGGGGAGCGTATGCACCAGGCTATATCCCTCCTCGTCGTCGTAGCCTCGCTACTGGCCTCGGTTTACATGCCCCAGCTATCGCTATTCGCCCTCCTAGCCCTCCTCATATACATGATGACGGCCGGCCGCCACCCGGGGGCAGCCATAAAGATATCTGTACCGGGCTGGAGGTCTGTGGCTTCCGCGCTCATCTACTCGCTGCTACTAGTACTGACCTTCCCCCTCCCGCTCAGCCTCTCGTAGATGTGTATCGCGATGGCTAGGTCGAAGAGGGGGGTTCCAACGCTCTTGTAAACGTAGACGTCGCCCCAGCGGCAGGAGGCCGCGCCCCTCACATAGTCCCTAAGCGTCACCGCCTCAACACCGCAGGCGTCATCGCTCTCCTCGCAGGCTATGGCGGAGTCGACTAGTATGCAGCTCGCCCTCCTCTTCACAGAGTCGTCTAGCTCCCTAACAGGCCTCGGGGCTCCAACGCTGACCACATAAGCCCCGCTCCTCAGGAAATCTCCCTCCACAACGGGCTCCCTACTGTTGGTAGCCGCCACGACAACATCGGAGCGTCTGAGGAGATCCCTCCTCCCCACCCTCCTACCGCCGAACTCCCGGGCCAGCCTCTCCCCAGTCTCCATCCTCCTGCTCGCCACAAGGATCTCGTCGAACCTGAAGATTTGTAGGAGAACCCTGAGGTGGTATCTAGCCTGCACCCCCGCCCCTATAACCCCGAGAACCCCGCCCCCCCTAAAACCGAGCTTGGAGAGCGCCAGGGCGGAGGCGGCCGCCGTCCTCCACCCCGTAGGCTCCTCCGCGGGGATATCGAGAAGCTTCTCGCCATCACTGCCCCTGAAGAGGAGAAGAACACCCCTCACAAGAGGCAGCCCCCTACCAGGGTTCTCGGGGTAGACGCCGACTATCTTCGCGGAGAAGTAGCCCATACCACCAGCAACCATGGCACCCAGCCACGAGCCGCCCAGGGATATCGAGGACCTCGGCGCCTCATCATTCTCGCCCCGAAGCAGGTCCTCCAGAAGCTTCACCAGGCTATGGGGCTCCACAACTCCCTCGACATGGCCCACCTCCTCCACCCAGTATCTTTATAGACGGCCTCCTCCCTTATCCTGTTTAAGACCCACAATTTTACATATAATAATAGTATCTCATGGTGGGTCAAGCTTTTTATAGTCACTATATAACGGGTTCTACTGAATATGGGCTGTGGATAAAGGTGAAGATATATGAATGCGGCTAAGATCGGGGCTTTACTTCTGGCCGTTGCTTTAATAGCGCCAATATTCCTCTCCACCCCCGCACTATACACCGCGGCGGCCCAGCCCACTACAATAACGATAGGCGCCCTCCTCCCGCTCACCGGCGATCTCCAGAGCTACGGCGTCAGGGCCCAGGCCGCCGTGCAGGTGGCTGTCGAGGATGTCAACGCTTATCTCGAGAGCAAGAACGCGTGGTTCAGGTTTGAGCTCAAGGTTGAGGATACGCAGACGAAGCCTGATGTGGCGGTGCAGAAGTTCAACTCCCTGGTGGCCCAGGGGATAAAGTTTATAGTCGGCCCTATGACTAGCGCTGAGGTGAAGAAGCTCAAGGACCTGGCCGACCAGAACAACGTGCTGATAATAAGCCCCTCCAGCACCGCCATAGAGCTCAAGATAGCTGGAGACAACGTGTTCAGGTTCTGCCCCACCGACGATGTGCAGAGCAAGGCGATAGGCGCCCTAGTCAGGGACCTCGGTATAAAGGGCGTTGTGATTATAAACAGGGCCGACACTTGGGGCAACGGCCTCATGGAGGCCACTAAAGAGGTTCTAGAGGGCGAGGGTGTTGAGGTTGCCAGCGTGTACAGCTACAACCCGGAGTCCCCCAACTTCTCCGGCATAGCCAGCCAGGCCAACGGTGATATGGAGAGCCTGGTGAGCAAGTACGGGGAGGATAAGGTAGCCGTTGTTGCTATAGGCTTCAAGGAGGTTGTAGAGCTGTTCAGCGCCGCCGCCGATTACGAGACGCTCGAGGGCGTGCTCTGGATAGGGAGCGACGGTACGGCTCAGCTGAGCGAGTTCACGACAGACCCGCTAGCAAGGGAGTTCGCAACCTCAACCCTCTTCATAAACCCGATATTCTCGCCCGCTGCAACGGCGGCCCAGGAGAAGGTTAGGCAGGAGGTTGTGGCGAAGATAGGGGAGGAGCCCGACGCCTACTCTCTAGCGGCCTACGATGCAGTCTGGGCCATAGCCCTAGCCCTACTCCAGGCGGGCCCCATGGACAACCCTGACGAGATGGTTAACCAGGTAAAGCAGCTGCTGCCCCAGATAACAACCAGCGATGAGTTCGCCAAATACGCGGCCACAGGCAAGTTCCCCCTGGACGAGGGCGGCGACAGGGCCACGGCAGACTATGACTGGTACATAGTCGCAGAGGTCGGCGGGGAGTACAAGTGGGTCAAGGCTGGCGTCTACAAGGGTGTAGAGGATAAGAACGAGTGGGTTACTATAGAGGGCGTGGGCAAGACGTTCCCACAGCTGTTCCAGGAGAAGTTCGCCGCCGCGGAGGAGACAACCACCACAACCACGCCGAGCCCCACACAGGCCACAAGCCCCACTGAGACTCCAGAGGAGACTGAGACAGCCGAGGAGGGCGGTGTATCAACAACCCTCATAGCCGCCATAATAATAGTGGTTATAGTGCTAGCCGCAGCAGCCTACTTCTTCCTCAGGTCTAGGTAAAGCAGGCGGGAAAAAACGCCCAACCACATACTCCCCTATTTTTACAATTGACTCTCTAAACCTCCAGGCCCGACCCTCCACTCGGGGGACTGGCCGCCTCTATTGTTATTTTTGATTTGTGTAGAATTATGTTTAAGGTAAAGTTTATAGTAGTAAGTCGTGATTTCCACACTGGGGTAGAGGCTGCGTGTAATGGCGGGGGATATTATACTCAGGGTGGAGGACCTGGAGAAGAGATTCGGCGGTATAGTGGCGCTAGACAAGGTCGGCCTTGAGATAGAGCGGGGCAAGGTGACTCTTCTCATAGGCCCTAACGGATCAGGCAAGACTACATTGGTTAACGTTATCTCTGGCTTCTACAAGCCCGATGGGGGTAGGGTGCTGTTTAAGGGTAGGGATATAACTGGTATGAGCCCCCACGAGATATCGAAGCTAGGCCTTGTCAGGACTTTCCAGATACCCAAGCCCTTCGCAAACCTCACTGTGCTGGAGAACGTTCTCACTGCGGCGGATAGCCCCGGGGAGAACGTGTATCTAGCTGGCCTGGCTAGGAGGCTGTGGCTGGGGTTTGAGAAGAGGGCGGCGGCCAGGGCTTTCGAGATACTGGGCTGGGTAGGCCTTGACCACATGTGGGATAGGAGGTCGGGAGAGCTTAGCGGAGGCCAAATGAAGCTCCTCGAGATTGCCAGGTCTATAATGAAGGGCGCGGAGATGATAATTATGGATGAGCCCGCCGCTGGCGTGAACCCGAGGCTCGCGGGGTCTATAATGGAGAGGATAAAGTATCTGGCCAGGGAGAAGGGGATTACGTTCCTCATAATAGAGCACAGGATAGGGCTTGTGAAGGAGTATGTCGACTGGGTTTACGCTATGAGCATGGGTAGGGTGATAGCTTCGGGCAAGCCAGACGAGGTCCTCAACAACCCCGTCGTGCTGGATAGCTACCTGGGTGGGTAGCCGTGGGGGACTGGATTATAAAGCTTGAGGACGTCAGCGCAGGCTACGGGAAGCTCCAGACTCTCTTCGACGTAAGCCTCGAGATACCCCGCGGGCTGATAACGGTTATAGTAGGGCCCAACGGGGCTGGCAAGAGCACGCTGCTGAAGACGATGTTCGGGTTTACAACGGTCTACAAGGGTAGGGTGCTCTTCGAGGACAGGGATGTTACCCGGCTGCCGCCCCACGAGAGGGCTAAGATCGGGATGACCTTCATATTCCAGCTTGAGAATATATTCAGGGAGCTGACTGTCTACGAGAACCTCAGGCTAGCGGGCTACGACCTGCCCGAGGATGTTTTCAGAGAGAGGCTGGAGGAGGTTTTCAGCATGTTCCCCCGCCTAAAGGAGAGGCTGGGCCAGAAGGCCGGCACGCTGAGCGGCGGAGAGAGGCAGATGCTTGCCATGGCTATAGGTATAATGCGGAAGCCTAAGGTCTTCCTGATAGACGAGCCGACCGCAGGCCTCTCTCCAAAGCTGGCTAAAGAGGTTCTCTCCTACGTCAGGATACTCAACAGGGAGGGCTACACCGTCGTCCTCGTCGAGCAGAACGTCAAGGCCTCCCTGGAGATAGGGGACAAGGGGGTGCTGGTGGTTAACGGGAGGATCGCGTTCGACGGCCCCGCTGAAGAGCTCCTGGCCAGGAAGGACCTGGCCAAGATGTATCTAGGCGTCTAGGGGGTGGCGGCTTTGGTTGATGTTAAGGTATTGTTTGACATGCTAGCGTACTCGGGGGTTATAGCCCTTCTGAGCCTAGGCATAACGCTGGCCTACATCACCACTAGGGTGTTCAACTTCGCCCATCCGAGGATAGCGAACGTCGGGGCGTACGCCGCCGCGGCCGCGATGGCGCTCTACGTAGACCTTGTGAGGGACAGTGGTGTAGGCCGGTTTAAAGCGTCTCTAGGCCCTGTAGAGGTTACCGGGCTGATAGCGCCTGACGTGCTGGCGGTGGGAATTGTATTCGCGGTGCTGGCCGGTATAGTGGTGGCCCTTGCTGAGTACTACCTTGTGCTTAAGCCCCTGATAGACCGGGGCGCCGACTTCCTCAAGCTGATGATAGCGACGCTGGCGTTCGACTTTTTCGTGATAGCCGCGCTGTTCATACTGGGAACCCACATATCCGTAAAGGAGCTCGTCAGCGGCGTCTTCGGCAGGGAGACTACAAGCCTCTCCCTACACGCCTTCGACGCCAGGATCGACCTGGCCTTCCTAGGCTACAGGCTCAGGAGCATAATGATACTCTCCTTCCTAGGCAGCCTGGTGGTGGCCCTAATGCTCTACATACTGCTATTCAGGACGAAACTCGGGGTTAAGATGAGGGCGTCGATAGAGAACCCCTCGCTGGCTGAGGTCCTCGGCATAAACGTGGAGCAGGTGTACACGATAGCCTGGATAATAAGCGGTGCCACAGCGGGCTTCGCAGGCTTCCTCATACTCTTCATGGGCGACATTGTGAAGCCCGTCACAGCCACTAGCCCGGCCGACGAGATAATAGTAAGCGCCTTCGCTGGCAGCATAGTTGGGGGTGTGAACAGCGTCTTCGGCTCCATAGGGGGAGGCTTCATAATAGGCGGTGTGGAGATCTTTGTATCCTCACTGATAACAGACCTCACCGGCATAGACGTCACGAGATATAACAAGATGCTCTCTATGCTCGCAGTGGCTTTGACGCTGCTCTTCGCGCCACAGGGGCTGGCCACTCTATTCTCAGAAAAAATCCAGGCAAGGCTGGCCAGGCTCAGGCTTAGGGCTGGTTAGGGGGTGGTTGCTGTGCCTTCGGTGGACGTTGTGTTTCTCGTGGAGTTCATAGTAGCCTATGTGGCTGTGTACTACGTGCTGACCGCCTCCCTAAACCTGAAGGCGGGGGTCACAGGCATACCCGACTTCGGGCAGGCGATGTTCTTCGCCGTGGGGGGCATAGTAGTAGGCAACCTAGCCGCCAGGATAGCGGCGGCGCTAGCGGGCATGGACCCCTCCCTAGTTATAGCGGAGAACACCACAACACTGGAGAGGCTTAACAGCGAGTTCTTCCCCAACAGGCCGCTGGAGTCTATAGCTATACTTGTAGTCGCAATAGCCTCTGCCCTAGCCCTTGGAGGCCTCCTGGGCCTGCTGGCCTCCTACCCGGCTCTAAGGCTTAGGGGGGACTATCTGGCTATCATGCTGCTGGTTACCTCTGAGGCGCTCAGGATATACACGACCTACAGTGTGTGGCTAATGGGCTCCACACCCACAGTAGGCCTCACGCTCCCCAGCCTCCTCGCCTGGACAGGGGACCCTGGCCTCGCCTCCATACTGCTCACGTTGGCTATAGCTGTGCTGGTCTATGTATACATGGAGAGGCTCTACAACTCGCCCGCTGGAAGGCTGATGAGGGCTGTGCGGGATGATGAGGACGCCTCGAAGGCCCTGGGCAAGGACGTGGCCAGGGTCAGGAGGAACTCTATGGTGGTGGGAAGCGCCCTCGCGGCCCTTGCGGGGGTTCTATACTCGATAAACCCGCTGCTGGCGGGAAGCTCGGTTGCAGCCGTCTCGATATTCGACAGGATGCTATGGACCTTCTGGCCCTGGGCCCTCATGATACTGGGGGGAATGTCGAGCAACAGGGGAGTGGCGGTGGCCAGCGTCGTCACAGGCGCGGCCATACTAGGGCCCATAAGGCTCTACAAGGCCGAGCTGGCTAGGCTCCTTAGAGTAGATGCTCTAGGCTTCGACACAGACAAGTTCGCCGCTGGCCTGGAGTTCGTGCTTATAGGCGCCCTCATACTGGCCATACTCTTCCTGAGACCACAGGGCATAATACCCGAGCCCCCCTCAAGGACCCTCCCCGAGCGGGAGATAGAAGAGATAAGGGCTAGGGCGGCGGGAGAGGCCGGGCAGGAAGCCAAGGGGGAGCAGGGCGACAGCGAGGCTAAGGCTGGATAGCCCGCTGGCGGGCCATCTATTTTTAACCATGCCGGTCTCACCGCCTTCTAGGCTTAATAAGCCCTGGCTGTTAAACCGGGAATAGTGGCCTGGGCCCGTAGCTCAGCCTGGTAGAGCGCCCGGCTGATAACCGGGAGGTCGGGGGTTCGAATCCCCCCGGGCCCACCACCAGGCTCGATACTCCCCGGTAATACGGGGTTTCAACCTCCTATTCAGCCGCCCCCTCTAACAGACACACCTGGGGTGCCCGGGGATTGTCGTTTGAGAGGACTGTGGACTCGAGGGTCGGCCCTCTGGACTCAGCCACTAGGGCGGTTCTGTTCTCCGACTTGCTTTCCTCTGTAGACATATTCGTGGCGAGTGTAACGGCCTCCATGGTGTCCAGCGACGAGAGGCTCCTCTCCGTCGCCCTAACCGAGCTCGAATACCTCTTGGGGGAGACTGTGCATCTAAGGGACATAGAGGGCTCGCTGAGGGTTCTAGGGGAGGCTGGGCCAGGGATATATCAGATACTCGCCTCTCTAGGGCCCGAGGGGCTTAGAACTCTTCTGGCGTCGAGCATAGAGGCTCTGGAGGGGTATGGCAGTCCTGAGCCAAGCCTTGTGGCCGAGCTGGCTAGGCTTCACGGGTGGAGGGTTGATCCCGGCGTGCTAGATCACAGGACCTCGGCGAGCGCTGTTCTCCTCACCGTGGCGGCGGCGTTCCTGAAGGAGGTTTCCTCCGCCTAGGTCCTGCGGCGGCGATATTTAAGCTGCTTTCTTACCAGTATAATAAGCCCCCATGGCAGGCCCAGTCTTTACTCCTCGGTGAAACCCTGTTTATTAGGTGCATAGCTTGGGTAGGCCTGTTGCCATAGTAGGCACCGGACACTCGAAGTTCGGTGTCAGGAACGACGTTAACATTGCGGAGCTCGCATGGGAGGCTATGAGGGAGGCGGCCTCCGAGGCTGGAATAGAGCTGAAGGATGTTGACCAGGTTGTAGTGGGCAACGCCGGAGGGTGGAGCAGCGAGTACCTGTCTAGCATTGTCCTCCTCGAGTACGCCGGGATAAGCGGGAAGCCTGTTTACAGGGTGGAGGCCGCCTGCGCCACAGGGAGCGCCGCGATAAAGGCCGCCCACGATGCTATAGCTGCGGGTGAGGCCGATTTAGTGCTTGTTGTTGGTGTCGAGAAGATGAACGAGAGCCCCACCCCCATAGTGGTCGAGATGATAGGGAGGGCTGGTAACTACTTCTGGGAGTTCGAGAACTTCGGCCTCACCTTCCCAGGCTACTACGCCCTCTACGCCACCGCGTATATGAGCGAGTTCGGGGCTACAGAGGAGGACCTCTGCAGGGTGGCAGTCAAGAACCATCACCACGCAAGCATGAACCCCAAGGCACACTTCCCCCGTGCAATAACCCTGGAGCAGTGCCTACAGTCCAGGTACGTGGCCTGGCCCCTGAAGCTCTACGACAGCAGCCCCATAACAGATGGGGCCGCCGCGGTTGTTATGGCAAGCGAGGACCTCGCCAAGAAGCTTACAGACAGCCCGGTGTGGATCCACTCCATAGGCATGGCGAGCGACACGAGCAACCTCAGCAAGAGGCCCGACTTTCTGGTTCACAGGGCTAGCAGGCTGGCTGCTGAGAGGGCCTTCAAGAAGCTCGGGATAGAGCTTGAAGGCTCGTACAAGCACTTCGACTTCGCCAACGTCCACGACGCCTTCACTATAGCAGAGATACTGGCCTACGAGGCCATGGGCTTCGCCAGGCTGGGTGAGGGCTACAAGCTGGTTAGAGAGGAGCAGACGTACATAGGCGGTCTCATACCCGTTAACCTAGACGGAGGGCTCAAGGCCAAGGGCCACCCGATAGGTGCTACTGGCGTCAGCATGGCTGTAGAGCACGTGAGACAGCTCCAGGGTAGGGTGGAGAAGGGCAGGCAGGCGGAGATAAAGCGTGGCAGGAGCCTAGCCCACAACGTTGGGGGGACCGGGCACTACGCCTTCGTAACGGTCTACGGCCTCGACAAGCCTAGGAGGTATTGAGCAGTAGGGGGGTGGTTCGCGTGAGCCAGAAGAGGCTTATGGACGAGTTTATGGCGCAGGTTGAGGCTTTCGCGGAGGAGATGAAGAGGAGCATGGGGCTCCCCATACTCCTAGACCAGAAGACTGGTGTGGCCATGTGGTTCGACCAGAGGGAGCTGAGGCTGAGGTTCGCCATAAGCATCGAGAAGATAAGGAGGTTCTTCGAGGGGCTTACCGAGGGTAAGATACTGGCCACAAGATGCGTCAAGACGGGTAAGATATACTTCCCCCCGCAGGTGGACTGCCCCGACGCCCCGGACAGCGAGGTGGAGTGGGTTGAGATACCCCGGGAGGGCGTTCTGCTGACCTTCACCGTTATAAACACGAAGCCCTACACGTTCAGCCATTACCCCGACTACGTTGTGGGGATAGGGAAGGTAGCGGAGGACCTAAACATACTCGCCTGGGTCAGGGGCGACCCCGCGAAGCTTAGGAGGGGTATGAAGGTTAGGCTAGAGGTTGTTAAGAGGGAGCCGGAGGGCTACCTAACCTACGAGTGGGTGCCGGTCGAGGAGCAGGGTTGAGTGTGGAAGTCTAAACGGGCTCCATATAGACGCCTTTTTTGCAGTTCTCACCCACAATCTTATAGACATCCCTGTCGAACTCTAAGGGGCTCTGCTCCCCAGCAGCAACCGCCAGCAGCCACTCCTCGACGGGGGAGAGCCTGGCTGGAACGATCATGGAGTAGACCCCCCTTTCCACCCCCGCCCTAGCCAGCTCCCCGAGGCTGCTCCAGTAGAGGACTCTATGATCGCCGCCCACCCCAGCAGACACGAGTATGGCGGGGAGCCTTGCTAGGAGGGCTGGAGCCCCAGCGAGGCTACTATACTCCTCGTCACCGCGGAGCAGCAGTCTAACGCCGACGCTGGGGTCGAGCTGGACACCCTGGTCGTCGACGTCTAGCAGGGCTGTAGTGTGTAGGTCGGCGCAGAGGTTGAGGTATATCCTCCTAGCCACGCTGAGGGGCGTCACACCCCTCCAGGGGCCCGGAAGGGTTACGGTGCCCCCGAACCTGTAGAAGCTCAGCATAGTCGCGCCCCGCGCGGCCTGAACACCGCTTACCCCCGGTATGTACCTGACCCTGACCCCGGCCTCCAGCGCCTCTGCGGCTAGGCTGGAGTGCGTGGTTGCTACCATGGGGTCGCCGGCAGTGACCACGGCTACCACCCTGTCGATAGCCATTGACACTATCTCACTGGACCTCTCCTCGAGGTCGCTCCTAGACGCCCTAACCACCCTACCATCACCCGCGGCCTCGGCAACGCTCCTATAGAGCCAGTCGGAGCCAGGCATAGTGTAAGACTCTACGTAGACAACGTCGGCTCTGTGCACAGCCTCCAGAGCCTCGAGAGTCTGCATTCCGGGGGCGTAGCCCCACCCGACGAGAAGCAGGGTCACGAGCCCTCTCCTCCCATCCACCTCTCCAGGGCTAACGCCCTCTCCGGTCTAACCCTGGTGGGTATGAGGTGGCTGCCGTCGCAGCTCCCCGCTTTGAACCACGTCCTACCCGTGAACCCCTCCCTGCACGTGGCGTACTCGAGGCCTAGCCTGGCGGCCTCCTCTATAACCGGCTTTAGGAGGCTCCTCCTCAGATCCTCGGGCAGATATATGTAGCCGTGCATGTAGACACCCCTCTCCCTGTAAAGCCTGTACAGCTTCTCAGCCTCGGCTCCCAGAGCCCGGCGCATCCTGGACAGGTTGTCGGGTCTTGCCTTGTAGGTGCTTGTCACTATGAACCTCACTCCAGCCATAGCGAGCTTGGCCACAAGCTCCCTAAGCTCATACGGGTCGTCGTTCACATAGGGTATAACCGGGTCTACCCTAACGCCGACAGGCACCCCCGCCTTCACGGCGGCGGCCGCGGCTTCTATCCTCTCACCTTGGCCAGGCGCTCCAGGCTCTACTACCCTCAAGAGGGTGTTACCGTCAAGCCCGGTTATAGAGGGCGTCACTGCTGCGTTAGCCCTGGAGAGAATGTCGAGGTCCCTCCACGCGTAGAGGGTGCCCTTGGTAGTTATGAGGAGCCTGTAGCCGCGGGGGGTGAGGACCTCGAGGGCCACCCTGGTGAGGCCCAGCTCCTCCTCCTCAGGGGGGTAGGGGTCGCTAGACGTCCCTATGTTGACCAGGGACCCCGGGGGGATCCTGCCTAGGTCTCTCTCAAGCCTCCTAACGAGGCTCCTCTTGGGCGTCGAAGGCTTAACCCCGATATACGCTGTAGCGTAGCAATACCTGCAGCCTATGCTGCATCCGGTGTAGGGGTTTAGGCTGTATTTGAATGGGCAGACGCAGAGGGGGCTGTCCCAGGGGTCGAAAACGCTCAGCACACCAAGCCTCAGGCCACCACGCCCCCTAGACCCCAAGGCGCCAGTCACTCCCAGAAGAATACTCTTTAGACGCCTGGTGCCAGGTATATTTGTGGAGCGCGGCCTGTGAAGAACGATGGGCAGCCCCAAACCCCCGGCCTGGAGCCCGGGTGGTGAGGAGGCCTTGTACCCGGAGGCCGCGCAGACCCCCCGGGTGGTTGGCAGTGTTTTAAACCCCCCCGTTCTATACAGTTTAATTCTGGCTGCCGGGAGGAGGTGTTGAGGCTTAAGAATTTACGTGGGAGGGCTTCTCTTCGGAGCCGCGATAGGCTGGATCCTCGCGGTTACCGCGTTTATAGCCTCAAGCATTGTAACCCTCCACACCAGCCTAGTCTACCTCGTTGCAGCCTCGTTCGCCGCGGGCATGGTGGCGGGCTATCTGGTGTACATGAGAATCCTGAGATGGTTCTCGAGTAAGGTTGAGGAGATTGAGCAGGAATTCCTCCTCTCGGCACTACCCCGCAGGCAGGATTTGAGCGGTGGTAAAGCCCTCTACGCAAAGGCCGGGAGCCTCGCCCTGGCCCCTGAGGCGCCTGCAGAGGCATTCTCGGCCGGGGAGGACCTAGATTTTGCAGGGAGCTTAGAGGATGTAGAGAGGCTTGAGGAGGCCCTGTTCAAGGTCTGGGCTCTCGTTAAGACTGTAGTCGAAGGCGCTGTGGGTAAGAGGTTCGAGGCCGTGCTCATAGTGGCGGACGACGACGAGTACGGGGGCGTCCCGGTGGCTATATACCCGGAGACTAGCGTCGCCTATGTTGACGATGACGTTCCAGGAGATGATGTGAGCGTCGCCATAGAGGGGGCTACGGTAAGCGTTGTACTACCCCTAAGCATATACAAGGTGCTCGTCGACATGGTTGAGGACGGTGAAACCGCGGCTGTTAGGAACCTCAGGCAGGCCAAGGCCCTCTACTTAATAGCCAAAAAGATAGCAGCCTCAAGCTCGGGCGACGACAGGATAGCAGCGTACATCGCGTACAAGACCCTGGTAAACCTGTCGAGGAGGGGTATAGTAAAGTTTGAAGGCTCGACCCTCGAGAGCATACCCTTCGAAAACGATGAGCTAAAGCTCAAAATCAAGGAGCAGGTGAGGCTGGAGAGCGAGAGCGCCGGGATAAAGATGTAGAACACGCCTGCCTAGAGGCCTGGCCGGGGAAACTGTAAACTAGGGCACCCCCGGGCTACCTGGGGGTGAGCAGCCGCGACACCTCCTCACACAGTCATGTTGCGGAGGCGTTGCAATCGGCATATAGCCCGTCGTGCATCCCCGGGGGTGCCCTTCTAGATAGATCCCTTCGAGGGTGTTTAGATTTTTGTCTTGCTTTTCCTCCTATTCGTAGCAGGCTTTTGTTAGGTTTAGAGCTGGCCCGAGAGGTATAGGTGGATCTTCTGGGCGGCGTCTAGACCTGATTTCAGGGCTTTTCCTATTAGGCTGGGCCCGTGTCTAACGTCTCCGCTGGCGAACACACCCTTTCTCGTCGTCATGAAGTTCTCATTCGTCTTTATGGTGCCGTCGGGGTTCAGCTCTATTCCACAGCAGCCGTTGCTGAAGGGTGGTGTGGGAACCTCGCCTATGGCAAGTAGCGCCCAGTCGAACTCTGCTTCGAACTCGCTGCCCTCTATGGGGACTGGCTTTGGCCTGCCGGAGTCGCCTGCCTTGAGCTCCATTCTGACGAACTTGACAACCCTCCTGCCCCCCTCCTCGTAGAAGGCTATGGGCTGGGTTAGCTCCCAGGCTTCGGCCCCCATCTTTATGAGCCTCTCAAACTCGTTCTTCCTCATGGGTGCGTAGTCTCGGGTCCTCCTGTAGCTTAGGACGACTTTCTTCACGCCGTCCTTGAACTCGGGGTAGGTTAGGGGTACGTGTACTGCGTCGGCCGCCGTTAGGCCGCCCCCCACTACCAGAATGCGGCCGCTTACCTTCGGGACCTTAGACCAGGGGAGGTAGCCGTACCTCGCCATGTGGACCTCGACCAGCCAGTCGGCCGCCGGGAGGACCCACGGGAGGTCCTCGCCAGGGGCGCCGAGCCTCCGAGGCTTCCAGGTGCCTGTCGCTATTAGGACGGCGTCGCTGGCCTTGATTATGTCCTCCAGGCTTATATCCCTGCCAACCTTGGTGTTCAGGATTATCCTGACACCCCCCTCAACAAGCTCCCTCACGCTCTTCCTTATATTGTCCTTTGGTATACGGTCGTCTGGTATGCCGAACATCATCATGCCTCCTGGCTCGGGCATCATATCGTAGACAACTACCTCGTGGCCCCTGCACCTGAGGAACCCGGCTGCGCCGAGGCCAGCTGGGCCAGCTCCTATGATGGAGACGGTCTTGCCCGTGTAGGGGGGTATCTCCTTGCATCTCAGGAACTTCACCGGACAGCACCCCAGGTTTTTATAGCGCGGTATATGCTCTTTCTACACCAACCAATATTTGCGGGGGAGAGTGTATTTAAACCGGGGTGTAGGGCCTCCAGGGTTTGAGGAGGCTCCAGTACCTGTCCGCCATATTTTAACGCTTCATAGGGAGCGGGCTAGCCTGTAGAATCGGATCGCGTGGAGGGGAGAGACTAGGAGGGGGTTTAGGAGCTTCAGCCTAACATCACCAAGCGCATCTAGGACCTCGCTCCACCTATCTCCGGCGGCCTCCCTATAGCTGCTTAGGGCCATCTCCACAAACCTCCACTTAAGCGGGGAGGCTAGTGCTATTGTTGTTGCCGCCAGGACTAGGAGGTCCCAGGCTGCCTTGTAGGGGGTGTAGTCGTCGGCCTGCTCGAAGTCCACGAGCCACACCCTCCCCCCTCTGTATATGAAGTTGCCCGGGTTGGGATCCCCCAGCACAGCCCCCACTGCGAAGTGCAGCCTCGCGAGGCCGAAGCCCAGCTCCCTCCAGGCGTTCTCGTCAACACTGTCCGAAGCAGGCTCGCCATCTATGAACTCTCGCACAAGCAGCGGCCTCTCTTCCATGCAGTAGGTTATTATCCTTGGAACCGGGTAGGCCCCCCTGAGGCGGCGGTACCATGCCAGCTCGTTCCTAAGCCTCCCCTCAGGGCTATAGATGTACCTGTAGACGGGGATGTAGGGTAGTGTGACGAGCCATTTTAGACTCTTCTTCGAATAGTCTTTGACAACGAGTTTTCCGCCGTTGCAGGTGCATATGAGGCTTGAGGTGGTTAGCCCGGAGCCTTTGCAGCTGCACTCGGCCACAATTCTTTTCGCTAGCCCGCAGTCCTCCTCCGGCTCGATAGGTCCTCCAGCCAACCCAACCCCCTGCGCCAGACAGTCTCCCCCCGAGGTCCTCTAATCTCAACTATCCTGTGGAGGGGTATTGAGTCCCCGTTTACAAGATGTACAGCCCACTTGTCGACTCTGACGACGCTCTCCAGCCTGGCCTCCCTGAGAACCTCGCCAACACCTTCAACCCTGTGCCTATACACTATCCTGTAATCGCCTCTATCCTCCAGGGGGTAATTCATTATGCGCCTGACAGCCTCGAATATATCGCTCCTACGCCTCCCCACCGCCTCGCCTCCCCCCGCACAGTATGGGGGCGAGGTCCTCCCTGGAAGGCGTCTTCCCAAGGTAGCCCGAGTAGAAAGCCTCGCCTCCCCCCTCACCGCCATACCAGTAGGGGGAGGCCTCCTCGACAATCCTAACGAGCCCCCGCCCTCCTCCCGCTAGGGAGAATACGGGCTGGCCGCCGCAGCGGTTGACACCGTATATGAACACCGGCTCCCTCAGCCTCCCCCAGAGGATCCTGGCCACCCTCTTGTGTATGAACCCGGTGTAGTCCACCCTCCCCAGCCTCCAACCACACATGCTTCCAGCCTCTCCCTCGAGCCTGGAGGCCAGCTCCTCAGCCTCAAGATCCTCCTGCGCCCTAAGACTAGCCAGCATAGCGTCCTCGAACGCAGACTTAGCCGGCTCTGCCGTATCGTAGCTGAAGAGCCTCGGGTACCATGAGGCGGCCTCCACCTTGCATGCCTCCTCAACTCCCTCCAGGTTTGATGCAACCGTCTCAGGTATCCAGTAGTCTGTCGAGGAGTCTAGCCCGGCCTCCCCCATGAACCTCCTGTAGAGCGCGTTTTCCCTGGAGGCGTTCCATGCGACGGCGACTATGCTGGCGGCAGCCATCAGCGGGTGGTAGTCTCCGGCGCCTAGGGATAGCTTGGCGTCTATCGAGACGGCCTCTGGCACGCCCGGGTCTAGCACTATGGCGCTCCTAAGCCGTGGCCCCCTCCTGTATAGTATGGCGTAGGAGCTGGAGGCGTCAACACCCTCTTCGGGCGCGACGCCTAGGTATATGGCGAGGTCGAACTTCTCGCTGGGAGCCTTTATAACAGGCCTCCACGAGTGAACGGGCTTCAAAACAGCCTCATCACGTGCAGCCGGCCTGAGCAGCCTCATAACGTGGTAGGCCGAGATTATACCGTCCGGGTTCATAATATATGCTATCAGAACCCTGCCGCCTGAGTCTATAGCTTTGAGGAGGCCTGTGAAGTCCCTAGTGTAGACAGTCATTACACAGCAGCCCAAACCATATGTGGAGGCCCCGGGGGAGTATTATGTCTCCCCTCTAAACCTCCTCCCGCCGAGCCTCGCCGTGAGGATGACGTAGGCTAGGGCGGCCGCCAGGGACACGGCTAGGAGGACCATGGTTATAGCCGCCAGGTAGCTGAAGCTGGAGAACTCCGACAGGCCAGGCCTTCTAGCCCTGTTCCAGAGTAGTATGGGTATGGTCTCTATGCCCGGGCCTCTCGTGAACAGCGTTTTTATGAAGTCGGTGAAGCTGAGTATGAGCGCGAGGGTGAAGCCAGAGACGATGGCGGGGGCAGCGAGTGGTATGGTCACGCTCACCAAGGCCCTGAGGGGTGTTGCTCCTAGGGTTCTGGCGGCGTTCTCAAGGCTCGAAGCCCTCTGCAGCGCCGGGGCGGCGACGACGTAGACGTAGGCTATGTTGAACGCCGTATGCCCTATAATCACAGTCTTCAGACCGAGGCCGACGCCAAGCGCTGTCAGGAAGAGTAGGAGGGCGGCTGCCTCAGCTATCTCAGGGAGGACGAGGGGCGGGTACATTATGGCGTCCACGAGCCCCACCCCACCCCGCCTCCTGACCGCGAGCCCGGCTGCAGCGCCTAGAAGGGTGCTAGCCACAGCGCTGGCAGCCGCTATGAGGAGGCTGTTGTAGGCTGCGTCCTGCAGCCTCTCATCACCCAGCATCATACCATACCACTTCAGTGTGAAGCCCTCCCACACTCCAATGTAGGGGCTGGGGTTTAGGCTCTGGAGGGCGAGCAGGACTATGGGGAGGTACATTGCAGATAGGATGGCGTACGTTACAGCCTTTGAGGGCGTTACCCCGGGCATTCACAACACCCTATAAGCCTGCCTGAAGACGGCGTAGGCGGCTGTGGCGCTCAGCAGTGTTACCAAGAGGGTGACGGCACCCCCAAGATCCCACCTGTCCCCGGAGAGTATGAGGTGGTATATGAGGCTGCCGACAGTGAAGCCAGTGGTCCCCCCGAGTAGGCTTGGTACCACGTAGTCTGTGAAGCTTACGAGGAAGACCACCACGAACCCTGCCGCCAGCCATGGTAGGGCCAGCGGGGCGACTATGCTCCTGTACACCTGGAGCCTCCCAGCCCCAAGGGTTCTAGCCGCCTCTACGAGGCTTCTGGAGACGCTGCTAACACCGGCGAAGGCGAAGAGGATGCCTAGGGGGAGGTTCTCGTAGACGAGGCCAATGAAAGTAGCCTTCCACCCGGGCCCTATGCCCGCGAGGGATAGTACGAGCTTTATGCTGAGGGTCCTGAGCAGCACGTCTACTATGAAGGGCGAGACGAAGAGGGCGAGGAGGATTATCCTCTCCCTCCTCCCAGCCTCCAGGGCGATGTAGTAGCTTGGGGCTAATGCTAGAAGCGTCACTACCAGGGCTGTCGCCGCCGCTACTGCGGCGCTGTTGAGTATAATCAAGTGGTAGTGTGGCCTGGTGAGGACCTCAATATACGGCGCCAGCAGCCCCTTCTCCCCGCTGTACACCGCGAGGTAGGCTAGGGGGGCGTAGAAGAATGCTAGTAGGTAGAGGACGGCTGGTGCAGCCAGGAGTGCAGCTGCAGCCGGGACCTTAGTCGAGCGCAACATCCACGCCCCTCTCAGGACTCCAGGTTACCGAGACCAGCTCCCCGGGCCGGGGGAGGCTCGCCGCCATGCTCCTAGGAACTACGGCCTTAAGCCTGCCCCCCTTCCACCTGAGCTCCACCCTTATCAGGGGGCCCTGGAACACGAGGTCCTCGACAACCGCCTCAAGCCTCGGCCACTCTGGTGGTATAGACGAGCCGTTCCTAACTATCTCTAGGTCCTCCGGCCTGACAACAACAGCCGACCCATCCCCGCTCCCAGGGTTGAGAAGCTCCTTAGGCAGTATATTCGCGTCGCCGAAGAACGTGGCCACATACACGCTGGAGGGCTTGGTGTAGACCTCGACGGGGCTCCCATGCTGCACTATCCGGCCAGCCCTCATTATAACCAGTGTGTCCGCAAGCTCCATAGCCTCCCACTGGTCGTGGGTCACGTATATCATTGTCGAGCCAAGCTTCCTCTGCAGCCTCTTCAGCTCGCCGAGGAGGCGCTGCCTTATCTTGAAATCCAGGTGCGAGAGGGGCTCGTCGAGAAGGAGCACCGGAGGCTCGTAGGCTATAGCCCTCGCAAGAGCCACCCTCTGCTGCTGCCCGCCGCTGAGGCTGGTAACCCTCCTGCCCCAGTACTCCCGGGGGGGTGTTAGGCCTACAGTCTCCAGCGCCCACTCAACCTGCCTCCTAACCCCGCTCTCGCTGAAGCCTCTAGCCCTGAGGCCGAAAGCCACGTTATCGTAGACCGTCATATGGGGGAAGAGGGCGAGGTCCTGGAACACGAAGCCCACGTTCCTCCTCTCAGGAGGGAGGCTGGTGTAGTCGACACCCCCGAATAGAACCCTACCCTTAGCAGGCCTCAGGAGGCCGGCTATAACCTTCAGCATAGTGGTCTTACCGCACCCGCTGGGGCCTAGGACCGCGGTTATGGAGGATTCTGGAAAGCTGAAGCTAACCCCCCTCAGGGCCTCAACCTCGCCGTAGCTGGCGTAGACGCCCTCAAGCCTAACCTCTACGCCGCCCAACAGGCAGCCACCGCCCCCCCGGGTTTGGTCTAGAGTGTTGGTGGGGGGCTTAACGGTTAAAACTTAACCGTGCGTCATCATTGCGGTCGGTGCTGCGCCTAGCTTCTTGACGCGCCCCGGGAGAGCCTGTATAGGAAGGCTGCGGCTACTACCAGCACAACAACGCCGACCACTATTACTAGTGTTGAGTCTAGGTTGCTGGGCTGTGATGCCAGTATCCGGGATCTCGCGTCTTCTACTAGGCTCTGCATCTCGCTATCTAGCACGGGGCTTGGTATTAGCTTGGTGTTGCTGGGCGGGTAGACTAGCGGGTTGTCTAGGACCTCCCTGAGCTCTGGGTCGCTCCTCGCCAGAGGCTCCAGCAAGCTTTTCTTGATAGAGGGGGCGTACCAGACAGCCTTGAGGTTCATAGCCGCTATCTCGGGCTCTAGCAGGAAGTTTATGAAGAGGTGGGCGGCCTCAACGTCGTGGGCGTCCCGGGGTATCACCATGTAGTCGACCCAGAAGAGGGTTCCGTCCTCGGGGGCAACGTAGCCCACCTCGGGGTTCTCGTCCGCGGCTATGAGGGCGTCCCCGTTCCAGGCCTGGGCTAGGCACAGCTCGCCGTTGACAAGCCCTGGTATGTACTGGCTCGCGCCGTAGAAGCCCGCAAGGTAGGGCTTGAGACCCACGATAAGCTCCACCACCTTGTCTATATTCTCCTTGGTCCACGAGGACCTATCGCTAGGGTCTATCCCCAACGCTATCATGCCAGCCTCGACAACCTCGGAGAATTCGGAGAGAAGACTCACCTTACCACTATACCTCTCCATAAAGGATTTGGTAAGGAACTCCTTCCACGCCCGCGGGGGCTCGGTGACGCAGCCCTTAACATAGGCTATCCCCGTGGTACCCCACATGTAGGGCACTGCATAGTCCTGGCTCGGGTCAGCCGGGTGGGAGGCTATCCGGGGGTCTAGGTTGGCAAGGTTGGGTATCAATGTCTTGTCAAGCTTCCTAACAAGCCCCTGCTCTATGGCCAGCTTCACGTGCGAGTGGGCTATTATTATCACGTCGTAGCCGCCGCCACCAGCCTTCAGATAGGGCCACGCCTCCTCAGCACTCTCATACTCGTCGTAAACAACCTTAATACCATACCTATCCTCGAAGATCCTCAGCACCTCATAGTCGATGTACTCGCTATAGTTCAGCACCTTAATGGTTCTATCAGAAGCTGAGGCAGACACACCTAGAAGAGGAGCGGCTATGAGAGAGGCCACCAGGACGGCCACTACAAGCCCCGGAAAGACAAGCTTAACACCAGTTCTCCCCACACCGGGCACCTGAGAAGCAACCGATAACACCCGGGAGATTTAAGCATAACCCGGTTTAGACAGGCTAACGGTGAAAAGCACAGCAGCGAAGAGAAAATATCTGGAGGCGGCGTGGGCGGGGTGTGCAGAACCGCTGTCCAGCCCGAGGGCAAGCCGCTGCGGGGCTGCCCCGTGAGGGCGGCGGGGTTACGGGCTTACCCCGCCCTACACCCGCTAGCCTACCAGCTTCTCCACAGGTATCTCCGGCGGCGTCTCCTCGAGCTTCTCCACGTCAACGCCCTCGAGAGGCTGCGCCTCTGGCGGCAGCGGGATCCTCTCCTTCTTGGCCTCCATCGGGGGTACAACCCCGTTTATCCTCTTCCTGTAGAGTCCCAGCCTGTACTTGAGGAGGAGGCTCCTCAGCCTCTGTATCGCCCCCGCCGGGTCGACCTCCTTCGGGCACACTGCGCTGCAGCTTGCGGCGAAGTGGCAGCCGAACACTCCGTCTATAGAGTCAACTATCTCCAGCCTCACCAAATAACCCTCGTCCCTAGGGTCGACAACGAACCTGTACGCCTGGGCCAGGGCCTGGGGGCCTAGGAATTTGGTGTCGCTGGCGAATATTGGGCAGGCCGCCACGCAGAGGCCGCAGGCTATGCAAAGGCTGTACTGGTAGAACTGCTCGTACTCCTCTGGCAGGAGCTTGTACTCTAGCGTAGGGTTCTCCTGCTCCTCCACATCCCTCCTGATGAGGTAGGGTTTCACGCGCCTATGCTTCTCGAAGAACTCGGTGAAGTCTGTTAGAAGGTCCTTGACCACCTTGAAGTTGTACATAGGCTCGACCCTGACAACGGGGTTATCCTCCCTGGCAACCTGGGCAACCTGCGTCTGGCACGCGAGCCTGGGAGTCCCGTTTATAGTCATACCGCAGCTGCCGCAGACAGCCATACGGCAGCTGTACCTCAGGGTCAGAGTGTGGTCCTGCTCCTCCTTAATCTTTAGCAGCGCGTCCAGAACGGTCATGCCCCTGTACGTCTCTACCTCGTGCTCCTGCCACCAGCTCCTCCCGCTCTCAGGGTCGTACTTTCTGATTACAAACCTAACCTTCCTGGGCGGCGCGAGAGTAGCCACCTTGGGGTCGAACAGAGCCATAGCCCGACACCACCCCCCGTGCTAGAGCGGAGGCTCCACCCCGACTACCGTGTAGGTGGCTAGCGCGCCGAAGACTAGAAGCGTTAAGACGGCCGCTGCGTTCACAGCCTTATCCCACAGCTCACCATGGTGCACCTCCAGGAGTATTATCCTCAGCCCGTTGACACCGTGTATGAGGGCGGTGTAGGCGAGGAGCAAGAGCACGAGGCTGAAGCTCGTTATCTCTCTATAGACCACCTCAGGCATAAGGGTTTGTATAAAACCGTCGACTCCGTGCAGCCACGGCAGCCTGAGGGCTAGATGCCACGACACAAGTATAACCAGGAGGGCGGCCGTGACATACTGGAGGAGCTGCATGTAGCTAGACTTCACAGCCACAACCCACACCCCCTAGGTCAGGAAGAGCACATACCCTAAGGCTATCCACAATACTATCCAGAGGGCAAATACCACGTGTATCAGCCTCCTCTGGAACCCCCTCAGGCTCGGGGCAATGTAGGGTGGCTTGGGCTTCTCCGGCCTCCCTATCCCCAGAGCCAGTGCCTCGACCAGGAGGAGGCGGACGCCGTTGAGGCCGTGGAAGAGTACAGCGCCCATAGCTATGTAGAAGAGGATTGATATGGGCGTGATGCCGTCGAGGTTGGCCACCTCCTCAAGCCACGCCTCCCAACCGCCCCTGGCGGGCGCACTGGTCGATATTATGTGGAAGAAAATGAAGAAGGCCGTTATCACACCCGTTATCCTGTGCATGTGGAAGGCCAGTCTCTCAGGGTTGTTCCATATGTTCAGTATGAAGGGGTCTATAAACGCCCTCCACCCGGGCCTCAAGTCGAGATACCTCACAAGGTCCCTAGGCCTCCTAGCCACCTCCCAACACCCCTCTCACCAAGCCTACTCCGAGACCACTAGAGGCCGGGGCTAAAACCCCTCCTAAATCAGTACTTCCTCTCAACAGGTTTCCAAGTAGTTATTCTAACCGGCTCGTAGTCTATCCTCACGTCGTCCTCCCCGCTTGAGGTTACCAGAGTGTGTTTCAGCCAGTTCTCATCATCCCTCTTCGGATAGTCTACCCTGTAGTGGGCTCCTCTGCTTTCAGCCCTGTTGAGAGCGGCCTTGGCAACTGCCAGGGCTGCGTCCAGCATGTTAGCCGTCTCCAGCGCTGCTATCAGGTCTGTGTTGTATATTCGCCCCTTGTCCTCGACATATACATCCTCCCTGAACATCTTCCTCAGCTTCAGTATAGTGAGGAGCCCTCTCCTCATGCCCTCTTCATCTCTAATGACGTAGAAGTACTTACCCATGGTGTCCCTCAGCTCCCTCTTTATCACGTAGCTGGGGGTTCCCGACTCCCTCTTCAACAGGCCGTAAACCCAGCTCTCCTCCCTTTCAAACCTCTCAGGCTCCACACCCCTGGCCTCCGCCTTAAGCGCGTACTCGGCGGCCAGCATCCCGGCTATCCTACCAGAAGTCAGGCATTCTGCAGTGCTGTTACTCCCCAGCCTGTTAGCACCGTGTATGCTGGCCGCCGCCACCTCGCCGGCGGCGAACAAGCCCCTAACCCACCTTCCCTCCGCGTCTAGCACCCTGTAGTAGCTGTCAGTCCTTATACCGCCCATGGTGTAGTGGGCGACGGGCCTTACAGGCAGCGGCTCTTCAACCGGGTCTATGCCAGCATACCTTATAGCTATCTCCCTCACCGCGGGTAGACGCTCGTTTATCTTATCCTCGCCGAGGTGTCTAAGGTCTAGCAGCACGTACTCGAGGCCAGAGACCTCGTCCCTAAACCCCCTGCCCTCGAGTATCTCCCTTATGATACACCTAGAAACTATATCTCTCGGTGCTATCTCCGCCATCTTCGGGGCGCATTCCTTCCTGAGCATAAACCTCTCGCCCCTGTTGTTGAGCAGGTAGCCGCCCTCGCCTCTGGCACCCTCCGTTATCAATATGCCGCTCGGCACGAGGCCCGTTGGGTGGAACTGGAAGAACTCGGGGTCCTTCAGGGGGAGACCAGCCCTAAGCGCCATTCCCCAGCCGTCCCCGGTTACCGTGTGGGCGTAGGTGGCGAAGTTGTAGAGCCTTCCAGCCCCTCCCGTCGCTATTATACCCGCCTTCGCCTTGAACAGGTATATGTCGCCGTCCTTCGGGTTTATGGCGAAGACTCCCCTGAACTCCCCGTCCTCCACCACGATGTTGGTGGCATACCACTCGTCATACCTCTCCCACCCGTCGTACTGGAGGAGCTTGTTGTAGAGGGTGTGCATCTCGTAGAATCCCGTCTTGTCGCCGGCGAATAGTGTTCTCTTGACGCTGTGGCCCCCGAAAGCCCTGACGGCCAGCCTGCCATCAGGCCTCCTGCTCCAGGGCATACCCCAGTGCTCCAGCAGCCTGACCTCCTCTGGCATGAGCTTGACGAATATCCACACCGCATCCTGGTCGGCGAGGAAGTCGCTCCCCTTTATAGTGTCCCACGCGTGGAGAGCATAGCTGTCCCCCTCCTCCTTATATATGACAGCGGCCGTCCCCCCCTCGGCGCTTATACTGTGGCTACGCATCAAATGTATCTTGCTCACGAGGCCTACATCGAGCTTGTCCCCATACCTCCTCTTAATCTCAACCGCCGCCCTCAGGCCAGCTATCCCGGTGCCAACCACAACCACGTCGTGCTCTATTACCTCGGGTTTAGGCAAGAGACCACCCCGGGTCCCAATACATATATTTTGAGGTTCGATACTGCTTTATTTTTCCCAACGCAACAGCCGGGGGGGGTCCTCCCCCCTACTCTTCCTTCCTCTTCCTCACACTTTCCACATACTGCTCGGCTGTGAGGAGAGTCTCGAACTCTCGGGGATCCTCCACTTTTATCTTGAATATCCAGCCCTCGCCGTACGGGTCGTCGTTTATGAGCTCGGGCTGGTCCAGTAGCTTCTCGTTAACGTCGACTATCTCCCCGGAGAGTGGGGCATAGATATCGGCGGTAGCCTTTATGGACTCTACTGTCGCCACAGCCTCTCCCTTCCTAACCTTCCTCCCCTTCTCGGGCAGCTCGACCCCCACGACATCCTTCAACTCCTTCTGGGCAAAGTCTGTTATACCCACTGTGGCTATCCCGTCCTCCAGCCTAGCCCACTCGTCGCTCTCCGTGTACCTGAGGTCCTTGCGGAGGACGAACTTGACTCCGGCAACCTCAACCTCCATAACATCCCCTGCCATAAATCAAGACACCCCCCAGACTTCGCATCGTCTCAGCTATAGATACTTAATGTGGAGGCTAGTTATTCCTTCCACATTACAATATTGATTCGCACTGGAGGTAGACGCGGGGTGGCGGGCCCGCTTAGAGTACCTGGGAGGCTAGGATCCTCCCTAGCGGAGTGCGGCTACGTTCTCCAAGTGGCTCTCGACTACACAAGCCTCTGGGACGCTGTAGCGCTGGCCTCAAGAATAGGCGTGTGGAGAGGGCTGGCCCTAGAGGTTGGGACCCCGCTTTTGAAGGCCTATGGGGCGAGGGACTCTGTGGCGGCGCTCAGGGGTGTTGCAGGGGGGGAAGCCCCGGTTGTTGTCGACACTAAGACGGCCGATGCTAGCGACGTGGAGGCGGATATAGTTGCGTCAGCTGGGGGCGACGCGTTCACTGTTGTGGCCGCGGCCCACGAAGTCACCCTGAAACAGGCCTCAGATGCTGCTGGCACCCGCGGCCTCGCCGTTTACGGCGACCTCGTCGTCAGCAGGGATCCACTGGGCGACGCTAAAAGGGCTGTGGAGGCTGGGGTCCACATAGTGCTTCTACACCTAGGCCTAGACGTCCAGAGGGCTCTTGGGGTCACAGCCTCCTCGAGAGTCGACCTGGTCAGGAGGATGTCCTCGGAGATAGATGCTACCATAGCTGTGGCTGGGGGTGTCAAGCCTAGGGAGGCGGGAGCCCTGGCATCAGCTGGTGCCTCTATAATTGTCATAGGCGGGGCCATTACAGGAAGCCATGACCCCAGGGGTGAGGTTGAGAGGGCTCTAGAGAGCCTCAGGGGTGCTGGGTTTAGATGCCGCTAGATCTCGTCAGGATCTCCAGCTTTCAGGCGGCGGAGCTTCCGGGGAGGACGCTGCCTGTGATACCCGTAGGGAGTGTGGAGCAGCACTGCAACCTACCCCTGGGCACCGACGCTATCCTGGCTGAGGCTGCAGCCCGGGGCGCCTGCGAGCTGTTGGAGCGCGAGCACGGTATCACCTGCCTCCTCCTGCCAACGCTATACTATGGCTTCAGCCCCGAGTGGTCGGGCTACCCTGGAACCATAAGCCTCTCCCTATCTACACTCCATTCCATACTCTTCGACCTGCTCTCCAGCTTGAAGGGCTGGGGGTTTGAAAGGGCGGCTGTTGTGAACGGCCATGGCGGCAACACTAGCGTGCTCGAGGCGGCGGCGAGAGAGGCGTCGAGGAGGCTATCCATGGTGGTTGGCGTGGCAAACTACTGGGCCTTCCTGCCGGGCCGGGAGCTCGGGCATGGAGGCGAGGCTGAGGCCAGCTTGCTTCAACACTTGGCTGGCGCAGTTCCCTCCCAAGGTGGTGTTGAGAAGTGTAGGAGGGTGAGGACATCCCGCTGGGGCGGGTGGATAGCCAGCCCGGGTGCCGGCGGGGGTGTGGGTGCTTACGCACAGGGCTCCGGGCCCGTAACGCTGAGTGGAGTTGAGGAGATGCTCAGGGGCCTCTCTAGGTTCCTCTACGACGTGTGGAGGCAGCCGGTGGAGGAGCAGTCGATATAGTCCTTGGGAGAGGTAGAGCCGTTCCTGCGGGCGATGGGGTGGAGGCTCCTCCAAATATAATATTACCTAATCTAGCTTAGTCCAGTCTCTTCTCCAGCCTTCTAAGACTTCTAAGGGTATTTATGAGGTCCTCAAACTCTTCTTCGCTCATGGATGAGACCATCTCGGCGAGCTTGGTGGGGGTGCACCGCTCCTCGAGCTCTCCACCTATTATCCTCTGGAACATGTTCGATACCGTGCCTATGAGGAGGGTTAGAGCGCTTATGCCGGTAAGCATTACAGCTATGCCTATCATTTTCCCTACGGGGGTTGCTGGGACTACGTCCCCGTAGCCTACAGTGGTGGCTGTGACAATGGCCCACCATAGGGCGTCGAAGACCGACTTTATGCTGCTCTCCGGGTCTGGATACTCGACTAGGTATATGGCGAAGGCGCCGTAGAGGACCGTGAGCATTACAGCGCCGAAGAGGTGGTAGAACTTTATCTTTTCCGCAGCATCTGCTACGGCTGAAAGGAACTTGCTCCCCCTGGATATGATGAGCAGGATTCTAAGTAACCTTAGCAGCCTTACGAGCCTGAAGAACCCTAGACCCGCTAGATGACCCTCGATAAGCGCTAACAGGCCGGCTGGTATAAGTGTGGGTATCTCGTAGAAAGTCTTCTTCAAATAGCCCCGAGGGTCTCCACTCTTGTACGCACGGTAGGCATAGTCGATCCAGAGTATAAGTACTAGGACGAGATCTATAAGGTAGAGTCTTATGAGGTAGTCCCTGCTAAGCTGCATAGTGTACTCCACTACAACGACTATAACAGACAGGAGGGCCGCGTATGAAACCCCCAGCTCCACCAGGGGGTGCTCCATGACATCTCCGATGCTCCTAACCCTGTCGCCGAGATCCGTTAAACCCCTCCTAAACCTAGCCATAACGCTGCACCCGGGAGACGCCTATAGCTCAACACCAATCTCTTCAAAAGGGTAGACCCCTAATTAGGTGGGATAGACTCGGGGTTTGGGGGAGGCTGGTGCCTGGGGAGCAGCAGGAGGGCGGGAGGTTTGGCGTTGCATCAAGCCCCACTGTAGAGGAGGCTGCAGACCTGCTGAAGAGGCTTATCGACGGGTCTTCTATGGTGGTTGCCGCAGGCTTCTGCAGCTCACAGTATGAGGGGCGTGGGGCGAGCGTCTCGACCGAGGGCGACAAGCTCCTCATAGTCAAGCCGGGGGGTGCTGTCATACTCCACGGCCCCCGCGGGTTTAGGCCCCTAAACTGGCAGCCCAACACATCCCACACAGAGGTTTCGGTGGAGAAGGGCACACTAACCATGAAGTTCTACCGGAGGACGCCCCGCGAGGTCCTCACTATAACCTGCAGCAGGGTATGGTACATAGCGTGGGTCAGGTTCCCAGAGGAGGGCGCCTTCTGGATGTACATGACCGAGGACGACCTGAGAAGGGCGGTGGCCTCCAACCCGAGGGAGCTTCTGGGAGAGGATATAAGGTTCTTCGCTGAGGAGAAGAGGACGCCCACCGGCAAGGCCGACCTATATGGTGTTGACGGTGAGGGTAACATTGTTATAGTAGAGATCAAGCGAGTCAAGGCTGACGAGTCCGCGGTAAGACAGCTGGAGGGCTATGTAAGAGACTATCCGACGCAGGCAAGGGTCAGGGGGATACTAGTGGCTCCAGACATTTCGGACACGGCGCGCAGCCTCCTAGAGTCTCTGGGCCTCGAGTTTAGGAGGGTTGACTTGAAGAAGGCGTACAGCCTTATGAAGTCGGGCAGGGGTAGTAGGAGGAGTGTTCTAGACTTCCTTTAAGGGTAGGAGGATAGCTTGGGCCCCCCTTCGATTACACGCCTGTCAGCGCCTTCTCGGCCGCCGTGCTCGCGTCGAAGCTTATGAACTCGACCATGCTACCTTTTATAAGTACTCTGCCGATCTTGGCGACCAGCCTTGTCCCGTTATCCGCAACCTCTATAGCGTCGTCCAGTATTAGGTTCATTGTCGTGTCGGTAGCCACTAGCTTCCCCACGTACTCGCTACCATCCTTCAGCTTAACGTATATCTGGCTGTTGAGATGCTCCTTAAGGTATTTGAACGGGTTTACCAACTGCTTGCCCCCCTTTGTAGCCATCTTGTCCACCCGCTGCTCCCGCTCTTTAATCAGGCTTTGCGGTTGATAAAGCTTCTGTATCGCCAGGAGGGTCTAGCAGGAGGCTGGCCAGGTCTATGATGTGGCTGGGGTGCACAAGGTAGGACCCATTAGACCGGACTAGCCTCACCCCCTCAAGCCTCAAGAGGGCGGCCTTAACCTCGGGGCCGCCCATAGAGTAGCCGCCTATCCTTCCATCGCTCCTAACAACTCTATGGCAGGGGACGACTATGGGGGTTGGATTTCTAGCGAGTATCCTCCCCACTGCTCTAGGGTGCAGCCCCGAGGCTCTTGCTAGGGAGGAGTAGGTGGTTACCGATCCAAGGGGGATTAGGAATAGGAGGGTGTAGACTATCTGGCTTCCAATGCTAGGGGCCATGAGGGGGGCACCAACCTGCTGTAGCGGCCCGGCCCCGGCTTGGAGGCCCCTGCAGGGCCTCTCGGACCCCACTGGAGCCTCCAACGCGGCCGGCTTAACTTCCGGGTTCGAAACGAGTCCGGGTGTTACCCGGCCGCTATGGCCGGGCCGGGCCACTAACAGAGTTTCACTCCCGGTATTTTTAAGTCTTTTGGTAGTCTAGACTGCCGCGAACCTCTCCGTCCACTCCTCGTAAGCCTTAAGCAGCCTGTGGTCGACGCTCGGCCTCCTCCTCTGGAGTATCTCTTTGAAGTCACTCATAGTTATAGGCCTGGGCTCCCCGTCGATCTTACCCTTCTCGAACAGCTCCCTGACAGTGGCCATGTAGGCCTCCCTCACTATATCTGCAATGTCGCTCCCTGTATACCCCTCTAGCATCTCCGAGAGCCTGTCTAGGTCGACGTCGCCGGAGAGCCTCAGCTTTCTGGTGTACATCTCCAACATCCTCCTCCTAGTCTCCCTGCTCGGCAGGGGGACGTAGATCCTCTTCTGGAACCTCCTTATAAAAGGCTCGTCCAGCTTCCAGGGCTTGTTTGTAGCGGCTATGACGTAAACGTGAAGCCTGCTGCCCTTGTCCTGTATGCCATCCATCTCCTTTAGGAACTGGTTTCTAACTCTAACCTCGCCCCCCACCTCCGAGCCGTGGACTCCGAGTAGGGCGTCGACCTCGTCTATGAATATTACGACGGGCTTCCCCTCCTTAGCCTTCTTGCGGGCGTAGTTGAACAGCTTCTTAACGTTCTTCTCGCCCTCACCCAGCCACTTGCTCATGATGTTGGCGGCGTCGACGTAGAGGAACTCTCCGTCGATCTCGTTGGCCACGGCCGACGCCAGCATAGTCTTACCCGTGCCCGGGGGGCCGTATAGAAGTATCCCCCTAGGCCAGCCCAGGGGGAAGAGGTCGGGCCTCTTAACCGGGAAGACTATGGCCTCCCTGATAGCCTTCTTAGCCTCCTCCAGCCCCGCTATATCCTCGAAGGTTATGCTGGGCTTTTCCTTCAACACGAACTCTGGAGCCTCATCACCATCACCACCCCCATCCTCTCCCCTAGTGTCTACGTAGACCTCATCGCCAGACGCCGGTATCATTCTCGCCTTCCTCTCGAGGTCCTTAGCCTTCTTCCGATACTGGGCTATCAGCCTCCTGTAAATGTGGGCTAGAGGGTAGTCGGGGTAGTTTCTAACAATCTCCGTAAGATACTCTATAGCCTTGTTAAGGTTGATAATAGCGGACTCGTAGTCCCCCCTCTTCTCCGCGTCAACAGCGGCTAAGGCATACTTCTTCGCGCTACCCTCCAGGTAGGGCACCGCCCTCACTCAAGCCACCCCCTACAGTTCACAAGCCCCCCGGCTCTCCGGCCATGCTAGCCTGGGGAGGCCTCTCTGCCTGATGCAATGCGTATGAGACCCTTCTGCTGGAGCCTTCTAAGGGATTTTATGATTTCCTCCTTCTCCACGCCTAGCTCGGCTGCTATCTTGCTTATCCTCACCACTCCACCGCTCCTCTTGACGTAGTCGTAGACCCTCTGGTCTATATCGTCGTCCCCACCCTTTCCACCCACGATCCGCTCGGGGTCGGGGACGAGGTCGTCGACCTCCCTGCTGACCTCGCTCAACACCCTCCTTATCTCCCTCTTTATCTCAGGGTCTAGCTCCACAGTTGCGGCTGGGACGGGTATGTTGTTTACTGTAAGCGCCGTAGACCTCACCACCCTCTCGGTCGACTGCACAATGCTAGTTAGCCTCGCCGCTATCTCGGGGCTTGTAGCCGCTAGGTACTCGTCCATAGCCCTCATGGCGAACTCGAGAGGCGCCAGCGCCTTGGCAAGGGATTCTATGCTCCTGGCGTCCTGTATCCTCACTATGGCCAGCTCGATAAGCCTCGAGTACATTGTTAGAGCCTTTAGTATCCTCTTCTTCAAAACGATCTCGGCCGCGTGTATATGTAGGGCATCGTAGTCCCTCCTCCTAGCGGCGTCCAGCATTTTGTCGTAGAACCTGTTTATCTCCGCTAGCACAATGTTCTTCATGGAGTCGACTTCCGTCTTTGTAAGCTGAAGCCTAGCCAGTATCTCGTCGTAGTCTACACCCTCCTCTCCATAACCAGTTTGATGCCCGGCCTTACCGCCCGGGCCCCATCCTATTATGCCGAGCCTCCTGACTATGTCTATAACCACTTCATGCTTCACCCCGAGCTTCCGCCACATCTTTAGGGGTGCCACATATAATCTCGGGCAGGGTGTGTAAGACCCTGTAATTACCCGAAAGCCGCTGAACCATGTTACAGAGCCGCTCCACATCTAGGCCGGAGTACTCTCCAGCCCGGGCCTACCCGCCGCTACCGCCAGCTAGACCTCACCTCTTCACAGCAACAAGGCCGAGCGCCCTCCTCCTAAAACCGAGGACCTCGAACCCAGCCTCTCTTAGGAGCCTAGCCACCCTCCCAGGAAGGTTCAGCCCCCTAATCCTCCCGGGCTCACCTGTATAGTGGAAAAGCCTGCCGCCTCTCCTAAGAACTCTGTGGAACTCTTTGTAGAGGTCCATGGTGTAAAGCCTGCTTGTCGACTTTGAAAACCTTGGGGGGTCGTGTATGATAGCGTCGAAGACAGAGTCCCTGAAGATGGAGACAGTCTCCACAGCGTCTCCAAGCACAACTCTTACCCTGCCATCCCTAAGGCGGTAGCTCCATGGGTTGATAGAGGCCAGCTGGAGCACGACCTCGTCCACCTCAACCGTATAGACGAGCGAGGCTCCCCTATCTAGTGAGGCTACCGCAGTGTACCCTAGCCCGGTGCACACGTCGAGCACCCTGAACCCCCTTTTCACAACTAGGGAAGACTTCGACGCCGCATCCCTCCAGGGATCGACGTCCACAACCCTATGCATGTGAATCCCGTTTATCTCAAGAGTAGGAGGCTTCCCACCGGGTAGGGGGACGAGCTTGTAGTATGAGCCTCTGTACGCCTCAGCAGCACCTACAAAGCCATGGCCATCCACGATGGCCATGCTCCTTCCGCCGAGGGATGCTGCGTGCTCGTCGACAACGAACCTAGACCCCCCAGTTGACAGGATGGCCTCGCCGTCTCGACACTCTACCTCAAAAACTAGACTACCCACTCTCACCGGGGAGGGGCGGTTTTCGACGCTATACCCCCAGCTATTACAGACGCTTAGAAGCTCCCTGGCCAGGCTTGAAGGGAGGGCTATCCTCTCCAGGCCCCCGATACTGTAGACTTCAGCAGCTACCGCAGAGCCACCCCCGCAGGGACACCGGTTCCAGGTTATTGTGTAAACAGCTGTGGATGCTAAATTAGCTAACGGCTATATATAATCTCGCCTGATACAATGTTTAACGCTTAAAATCATAGGCGATAACCCCTTAAACCGGGGTAGGAGGGCGACTACATTGAAGAGACTAGTCTACTCTAGGGAAGAGGAGGAAGAGGAGCTCTGGGAGGAAGAGGAGGAGGAAGAGCTGGAAGAGGAGGAGTTTTTCGACGAGGAGGAGCTAGAGGAGCTTGAGGAAGAGGAGGAGCTCTGGGAGGAGCTTGAGGAGGAAGAGGAGGAATTATAGGAGGCAAACAGGCCCCACCCCTTCTTAGCAGATCATCTCTCAACTTCTCGGGAATTATAAGATACTATACATTTTACCTTTTCACATATGCGAAGGCCACTCTGGGATACAGCCGTGTCTTCACTATTGGGGTACGCCCTTGCGTACACCGCCAGCCTGCTGTTTGCAGTGTCTGACGTGCTCGTTAGAAAGGCGTCGAGGGATATAAGCCCGGTCGGCATACTGTTTCTCTCCCTAACCTCAGGCATACCGAGCCTGGCTGTTGCGGCGCTGCTTCTGGGAGAGCCTCCCCTCCCCGGGGTGGAGTACCTCATTCTATACTGTATCATAGGGGCCGGCCACTTCTACTTCGGAAGACTCTTCTTCTACACGGCAGTAGCCGGTCTGGGAGCGTCTAGCGCGGCAATTATAGTGTCCGCCACACCCATGCTCTCCAGCCTCCTGGCTGTGCTGCTTCTAGGGGAGGCTCTAAGGCCCCAAGTACTAGCAGCTCTAATCCTGGTCACCACAGCAGCCTACATAGCGGCGAGAAACCCGTCGGGACGGCCGCTCCAGAACGTTAGCCGTACGAGAGCAGTACTTGCAGCGGCCGCGGCCACCATGATATTCGCCTCCACAACGGTGGCGGTTAGATGGATCGGGTTCCACGCTGACTCCCCGATAACGGGGGTAATAGCCTCCTACACGGGGGCCTACCCTCTTGCCTTGGCCACGGTCGAGCTCAGAAGGGTCTCGTGGGGAAGGCCAGCCCTCTACACAGCACTCGCCGCAGGCGTTGTGGTCGCTTTCGCCCAGGCGTCTAGATACTCCTCGCTAGAGCTAATACCCGTGCCTGAGGCCTCCGTGCTCTTCGGTCTATTCCCAGTAAACACTGCTCTCATATCGGCGGTTGTAGGGGGAGAGGATGAGAAGCCCTCTAAAAAACATGTTTCAGCGGCGCTGATGTCGGTTGCGGCCGTAGCCCTAATGTTCTCATAAACCAGTTGTCTCCCAAAGCTCTCTATCCAGCCCTCGACCTGTATACAGCAGCTGCTAGTATTATGATGGCAGCGGCCACCGCAGCCCCCAGTATTATGAGAGAGCTGTCGAAACCGCCGCCTACTGTTTGCCCAGTCTCAACCGTTGTGGCTGTAGCAGTTTTCTCCCCTGTCTCCACGGTGGTTGTGGTCACGCTGGTCTTCTCTCCCGTTGTCGTTGTTTCCACCGTCTCTTCCATCGTTGTCGTCTCCGGGACGGTCTCCTTTGCCGTTTCCGTCTCAGTAGTTTCAGTTGTCTCGGGTGGTTGAGTGGTTGTCGTGGTCTGGGGTGCAGGCACTTCAAGCTCTATAACAGCCTCGCTGGTGTTTCCAGCAATGTCTACCGCTGTCACTTTTATGCCCTCCATGCCTGGTACCGCCTGGGTTCTTATCACGTAGATTGAGGGGTCTAGACCGGAGAACACTGGCACCTCATCGCCCGTCCCCAGGACCTCAGCGTATATCCTCTCTATGCCCCAGCCGACGTCGGACACTTTCACCTGTATAGTCACTATGGAGCCTGGGAAAGGCTTGCTTGGCACTACAGACTGGACCTCTATCTGCGGCGGCGTTTCATCGGGCTCGCCGTACATCACCGTCTTCCCTATGCTGCTGTCTATTTCGAACGTGCCTATACCCAGGTAGTAGAGCCCTTGGTCCACAATCCTGATGTCTACCGGAGTGAGGCCCTCAGCTATGAGGTTGTTCTTGTAAACTTCCGCTGGGACCGCCTTGGATAGGGGGTAGACCAGTGTTAGCCTCTCTAGCGCTACCCCGAAGTCCTCGATATTGTATATCCAGGAGTAGGACTTACCGCCGGTTCCGTAGGATGAGTATACCTCGAAGCCAGTGGTGTCTATGCTCCCCTTCTCAAGCCTGTACTCACGGTCTAGCGATATAACCTCCACCTGACCGTCTGCCGTCACCCTAACTACCTTAGCCCCCCAGAAGTAGCCCTGGGGGTGGCCGTGCATTGATGTGGTTGTGGTTATGAAGTAGACGGCAGTGTTGTCCTGTCTAAAGTAGATGGCGTCGGCGTCCCGGTGCACATGGCCTGCGAAGACCACCTTGACTATTTCATACTTGTTTATTATGTCGAAAAACCTCTCCACTAGGTCGAAGTGGGATTCCCAGCTGCCGTAGAGGGCTCCTCTAAAGCTCTCTGGGTCTCCCTTATACCTTCCTGGGTCCGAGAATATGGGGTGGTGGAACATTATCATGGCGACCACGTTTTCTCCACTGTACTGCGACAGAACGTTCTCAAGGAAGTCCAGGCCCTCCGGCTCGACATACCCTTCCGACTGGCTGTCCAGCCCTATAAACAGGAAGTTGCCCCACTTTGCAGCCCAGTATCTGGCTGGAACGTTGTATTTGCCGTAGAAGTCGAGCAAGAACGCTTTCAGGCCCGGAACCTGGGCCCAGTCATGGTTGCCGGGCGCTGTAAACGCAGGGACGAGCAGCTGGTTCATAGCGAAGACCCAGTTTCTATAGGAGCTTACGTTGATGCCGATGTCGCTAATATCCCCCGTAACCACTACGAGGTTTAGGCCCAGCTCGTACTTGAGTGTGTTGATAAGGGCGACGTACCTTGCAAGCTTTAGATCGTTCAATATACCCTTGTCTATAGCCCCAAGCTGCGTGTCGGTCAGGTGTAGGATAACAAGCTCCTCCGGCGGGGCGTCATACACTATAAGGGAGTGCGGCATCCAGATGATATCGCCATCGGAGAGCACTAGGTAAAGATTGTAGAGGCCCGGGGCCGCGTCCGAGGGTAAAGAGAGTCTAGCCAGTGCTGCGCCCACCACGTAGCCATCCTTTATTGACACCGAATCGGCCATCTTCTCTACGGACTCTACCGTGAGATCTACCCTAGATCCCGTCTCAACGTTAACCACATACGCTGTGGCTACTTCTACATAGGTGCTAAGCTCCACCTCTATAGAGTCGCCGGGCCTGGCCGCAAGGGGCTTTGCCCAGGTGGGATCTAGGATTCGGGCCTCAGTTTCGACGGACTGGAGTACAGCCTGCCAAGGCTCGGGAGCCTCGCTTATAGCAGCAGTTGCCGTGGCCTCCGGAGCACCCGGGATCGGGCTTGCTAGAGGGGCGAGTAACGCTAGCGCTGCGAGGAGGAGTAGGGAAGCTCCAGCTACGGGCGTTCTCAAACACCACACCGTAATTCACCCTATTCCTAGTAAACCCCTTTATAGTGGAAGGCCTCCTGTTGAAGTGGACGTGTCAAAACCGGTTTTACACGCAGCTGAAAACAGGGGGAGGCCCTCTTATTAGCCCTAGAGGTTTGAATGGGAATCCGGACGTGCTGGCAGGGTGGAATGTATTGGCTAGGCCTGTGCTAGCGATCCTCATGGCTAGTCTACTCATCGCTCCCCTACTGATGTCCGCTTCATCCCTAGCATCTCCCGGAGGAGTGATGGTGGCGGTAGACGTTAGCCACGGCCAGGGTACAGAGGGTCTCGACACTATAGTGTCGAGCTGTGCGGGCTGCATCTGGGTTCTCATACTCGCCGACGAGTCTCAGGAGGCGAACATAACGCCTGATATTCTCGGGCTGTTCCAGGAGAAGAGGTATGGGGGGCTAACGCCGGATAACCTCTCCGACGTGGACGTGCTGCTCATAGGCCAGGCCGCTTCTCTGCTCTCCAACGATGAGGTCTCAGCTATTGCAAGCTGGGCCTCCCAGGGGAAGAAGGCTGTCTGGGTGGCTGGGGACAGCGACTACCCAGCCCAGGGTAGCGAGACCGCTCAGCAGGTTGTAAACCAGGTTCTAGAGGCTCTGGAAAGCAGTATTAGGATCGATTATATCAGCGTGGAGGATGACGAGAGCAACGCCGAGAGGTCCTACAGGGTAGTGGGCATCGTCGATCCTGAAGGCGTCTTCTCATTCCTAAAGGAAGGCCTGCCCAACGGCGGCAAGGTGCTCTTCCACGGTCCAGGCGGCCTCTTCGTGATAGGCACCGACGGCACCCCCGCTAACCCGATTAAGGAGCCTGAGAAGAAGCCGGACAATGTGTATGTCATAGTCAGGACCACGGAGAACTCGAGGAGCGTGCAGCACCAGGACCCGAGTAACGGCGGCCTCCCAGCAGTGCTCTACGACCCCCTAAGCGACTTCTACAACACCGGGCCCTTCCCGCTGATGATGGCTGAGGTTAAGGATAACGTGCTAATATTCGCCAGCAGCGAGACCATGTACGGCGGCTACGAGCCTATGACCGCCCCCGAGTACTACGGGGTACAGCTAGACGGCCCGGAGTTCGTGTCAAAGGTAATAGCCACTATGGTCGGGTTCACTCAGGGCACTTTCATAGTGGTTGAGAAGGTCATAACACAGACCGAGACGGTCACCGAGACTGTGACTAAGACCCAGACGGAGACTACTACGGAGACCGAGACAGCCACCGTTACGGAGACAGTTACTGAGACTACTACGGTTACGGAGACGAATACAGCGGTTATAGCGGCCGCAGTGATAATAGTACTAGCCGCCCTGGGAGCAGCGTTCTTCCTACTTAGAAGATAACAGCTGGAACGCTGTGAGAGCCCGGGGGCGTTCCGCCTTAACCCACCACACATTTCTTTTCTATAAATTCCATAAATACTCTACTACGGTGCTCAGCCTTCTTATCACCCGGCTCTGGATCCCCGCGATCTGATCGAGGCCCCGGTCTATCTCGTGCTTCACGTCTAAACTATAGTACTAATCTTTTAGCTGTTGGATTTAGCTTTTAAACGGGGTGGTGGAGGGTGGCTGGTCAGGCTGTTGTCGTCAGCCTCCTAGTCCTCCTTCTCTACCTGGCTCTTGGCTCCTTGATAACTGTTTATGCTAGGAGGAGAATGGCTCGTGGGGAGGGGGAGTTCTACCTCGCGGGTAGGAGGCTAACTGGGTTTCTATCGGCTATGACCTATGCCGCCACTACTTACAGCAGCTTTATGATCGTCGGTCTCGTAGGCCTCGCTTATTTTACGGGTATTGGCAGTCTTGTTTTCGAGCTCTCCTATCTTGTGGCTACTGTTGTGCTGCTCTCAATATTCTCCCATAGGGTTTGGAGGATGTCTAGGGAAAGGGGCTGGGTTAGCCCTGGCGAGATGCTGGCCGACCTCTTGGGCAGCCCTTGGGTTGCTCTGGCTGCCAGCCTTGTTTTCCTGGTGTCCCTTGTACCCTATGCATCGGCCCAGCTGAAGGGTATTGCGGAGACCATAGTAGCTATAGCCGGGTATAGCCCAGACAACACTGGAGCTTATATAGCGGCGGTTGGGGCGGCCTTGTTGATCCTCCTAGCCTGGTCGCTGGTTGCGGGGGTTAGGGGCGTTGTTCTTACAGACGCTTTCCAGGGGTTGTGGATGCTCACAGCCGGTACCCTGCTGTTCCTATGGTTAGCCTCCAGGGTGTTCTCGGGGGCTGGGGCGGGCGAGGTCCTCACAGCCATGGAGTCTGCAGGGCTTTTTAGGATGTGGAGTTCGAGCCTGCTGATAGGCTTTGTGACTCCATGGGTCTTCTTCGCCGTAACCAACCCTCAGGTGGTCCAGAGACTCTATATGCCGAAGGACGAGGAGAGCCTCAGGAGGATGATACTCTACTTCGCCCTCTTCGGTCTCTACTATACTCTCCTGGTTGTGGCCATAGGTTTTCTCGCTAGAGCGGGGGTGGAGCTGGGGATAGTAGACATAGACCCCCAGGGCAGGGACCAGGTTACCCCCCAACTCTTATCCCTGGCGCACCCCCTGCTGGCGGCGCTGGTTTTCACCAGTATTGTGGCGGCTTCGGTCTCCACAGCAGACAGCATTATACTCGCCCTGGCGAGCAGCGCCTCGAGGGATATAGGGTTGCTAGTGCTCAGGCTAGGGGAGAGGGAGAGGCTGAGGCTCGGATACGGGGCGGCGGCTCTCTTCACCGTTTTGATGGCTGCTTTTGCAGCCTCCAGGATAGGCTATATAGTCCAGCTGTCTGTGTTAAGCAGTGTTATGCTGCTTGGACTGGCCCCCGTTACCATAGCAGCTTGGCTCGGGCTGAAGGTAAACCCGGCTTTTGCAATATCTTCCATAGCCGCGGGGCCCTTAATAGTTGCTGCCAACGTCCTCTACCAGCTGGCGATGGGAGGGGGGATCTCCCTGAGCCCTGCTAAGGTTGTGCTGGGGTTGCCTCTAAGCGTTTGGGTGTTGATCGTGGCTATAGCCCTAACTCTAGCCGGACTGGTTGTTGAAAGGAGTAGATAGTATTTTTCAATTATAAGTAACATGTATTTTCCTATGAACCGGAGTACAAGCGGTGGTGGGGAGGCTTTGAAGCGTATAGGGGATTTAGAAGACCTCGCCGACGCTAAGGTCCTGGTTTTCGGTGCAGGAGGAGGTGGAGATGCCCTCGGCGCCATACACCTCTACAGACGGCTGGAGAGGATTGGGGCGAGGCCTATACTGGGCAGCATCGTCTGGGAGAGGAGGGTTGTAGACCCAACCCCAGGGCCGATTCCGGTGGAGAGCATAATAGGGTCTCAGAAGATAGCAGAGCATGCCGCAATAGTTAGGGGCTGGGAGTATGTTGAGAGGGGGGGTGTGAGGTTCATCCCCCAGATAGTTAGGGCTTCTAGAGTGCTTGGCGTTGAGGCCGTGGCACTCGGAGTTGACGGGGGAGCCTTGGGCCTTGCAAACGCTCTCGAGACCCTGGAGGATTTCTACGGGCTCGACGCTATCATAGCCCTTGATTCCGGGGGCGACGCGCTTGCCCTGGGCTGCGAGGAGGACCTGTGGAGCCCGCTCGCAGATGCCGTCAGCCTCTCGTCCCTTAAGGAAGTTAACATTGGTGTGAAGCTCCTTGCAGTACACGGTTACGGCGTAGACGGTGAGCTACCTAGGAGCTACGTCCTCAAGAGGATAGCCGACGTTGCCAGAGAAGGGGGGTTGGTGGGCTTCACCAGCATAACAAGACTGGACGCAGGGGCTCTAGATAGGATTGAGCGTTATTTCGTGAGTGAAGCCTCGAAAGCCCCAGTCTGGGCTTTCAAGGGCGAGTGGGGGGGAAGGAGTATAAGGGGGGGTAGCAGGGTTATCGAGCTAGATCCTCTCCAGGCCACCACGGCAATAATGGATATAGATAAGGTGGTGTCACTAACTCCCCTCCCACACGCTGTGGCCAATAGTAGGAGCATCTACGAGGCTAACTCTATACTCAACGATAGGTGCGTCTATACTGAGCTCAACTTGGAGGAGGACCTCGCATCGAACCCTGGGTTGAGAGCAGCTGAGGCTAGAAGCAGGGGCAGGAGACTCCTTAGAAGGCTAGGTTGCAGGCCTCTCTGCTAGCGTCCTCACTCGTTCTTCGCAGGCCTTATCGCAGAGTATGCCTTAAGTGACATTACAGTCTCCTCTAGCATCTCAACCCTCTCTATAAGATAGGTTATAGCGTCTTCCATCTGTCTGTACTTGCCTTCGAGGAGTGTGAGCTTCATCCTATAGTCTTTTTCAAGCTTGTCCACCTTCCTGCTTAGAGCGAGCAGGGTTTTAGTAGATTCCTCGCTCGGCTCTGAGGCGAACCCTTTGTTAAGCCCCATCTTTATGTAAAACTTTATAATGTCGGTGACCTGAACGCCGAGCTCGGCAGCCCTCTTCTTCAGCTCGCTATACACGCTATCGGGGAGTGAGAGGTGAACCGTTGGCATGTCTTTCCCCATAAAGAAGAATACTGTAGTCCTAGTATTTAAATTAATCTGTCCATGTCTTTCCCCATGGAGAATAAGACTGGAATCCCATTAGAGTAATGTATTTCACGAAAAAAGACTCTATAAACTATGGTTTGGGGGTTGAGGAGGCGTGCGCGTCGTCAGTTTCAAGATAGAGGAGGATCTGCTGGAGCTGCTTGAAGAGTATGCTAGGAGGAAGAACCTGACTAAGAGTGAGATAATACGGAGGGCGCTTGAGAAGTATCTTAGGGAGAAGCCCGATATGAAGCCTTATGTAGGGAAGGTTATGAAAATATATGCCTAAATCCACAGTTTTATGCTTGACGTCGGACTCGAGACCCTCCCTTATGATTATTCTCTGGCTATAGGCTTATGGAACGCTAGGTTTCTTTCAATTTTCTATATAAAAGTTTTATACGGTTAAACCGTGACAAATTTAGTCGAGGGTCTATGGACTTGAAGATGCTTACCAGCCTTCAGAGGGAGGTTCTTGAGACTCTTGTGTCGCTCTATGAGAGGCACAAGAGGATGATAAAGAGTAAGGAGGTTGCAGAGGCGCTTGGCAAGGACGAGGGTACTGTGAGGAACGTTATAATGTGGCTCAAGAGCCTGGGGCTCGTTGAGAGCCGCACGGGCCCCGCTGGAGGTTACATGCCGACTCTGAAGGCCTACGAGGTTATAGGTGTTCAGACCCCTACTCTCAGCCACGTCACCTACGGGCAGGTTATAGTGGAGAAGGATGGTAACCAGTACCGGTACGCCGCGCTCGATATGGAGATAATGGGTATATTCGGGAGCGACACTATGAAGGCCGTGGTAACGGTCTCGGGCAACATAGCCCCTGTTGAAAAGGGCGATCTGGTTAGGGTTGAGAGCGTGCCCGTACGGAAGTTTGCGTTGGAGGGGAGGGTAGAGAAGGTGAGCAAAGAGGCTAGACAACTGATGATAGTTATATCCAAGATGACCGTGATACCGAATATCAAGGTTAACAGCCTGATATCTAGAAAGCTCCTAACGGTAAGGCACAACATGACAGTTAGGGAGGTGGCCAAGTTCCTCTACAGCCACGGCATTAGAGGGGCTCCGATAGTCGACGACAAGAATAACATCATAGGGTTCATAACCACCACAGACATATCAATGCTCATAGCCCGGGGCGAGGACCTCGATGCGACAGTTGACAGGTATATGAGGAAAACAGTGTTTACTATAAACGAGGACGAGAGCATATACGAGGCTATGAGGTACATGGACTTCAACGGCGTGGGGAGACTAGTGGTTATAGACTATGCTGGCAGACCACTGGGCATAATAACCAGGACAGACATTCTCAAGGCTCTAATAGCGGTTAAATAATGCGGTGGCTACCAGGGTATGTAAGAGGCTCACGCAACCCCAACTCTGCTTGAAAGCTCATAACATCCAGCCCTGCCCAGAGATCTTGGGCTATAGGGGTTGAGAGGTCGGGGCGGTCCGCTGGCGGGTTGGAGGTCCTGTCTATCCGCCTTCTATTTCTCCGGGGGTTCGAGCCTCTTCTCCTCTCTTCTCCCCCTTCTTCCCTTCGATTTTGGTAGGATTGAGTCTAGTATCCTGTTGTTTAGGTTGAACACGTCTTCCGCTATGACTCTTATGTATTTGTCGTCGGGGAGCACCTTCCTCCCTAGCCATGAGAACTCGAGGGCTAGGGCCTGCTTTGTAGCTTCCTTGGTTAGCCTGTCTCTCACCTCCCCCTTCTGTATGTTGTCGGCTATTTTGAAGGCTATGTAGAATCTGGCGTACTTGGAGGCCATGTCCTTGTACTCTGGGAAAGCCTCGGAGAGCCTTTTGAGCAGTGTCTTGAGCGAGTCTTGGTTTGAGAAGCCGAAGTAGACTTCGGCGAGCTTCAGTCTCAGCATCCTGGCTATAGTGTTTTCGTCGAAGCTCCCCCCGAGCAGAGTCTCGACCTTCATCCTCGCGGTTGAGGGCTCTTCCGTCAGCAGTATCTTTATGGCCTCCTCATACCTTATCTCGTCGTGGAACACCTTGTCGAAGAGCTCTGGATAATCGCTCTCCAGCCCCATGCCATACTTGCCCACCACATAGAGGCTTGCCAGCTCCTTCTCGAAAAGGTCGGGCGGGTTCGCCGCGCCCTTCAGAGGCTTTATCCTCTCCCTACTGTACACCTCCTTCAGTATCTCCACGGCCCTCTCCCGCGTGAGAGCCCCCTTCTCCCACTCCTCGAGCAGCCTCTCCCAAACATCCATCAGTATGGATACCCTCCTCCTAATGCTGACACCCCTAGGCTTCCTCTCCACATCCAACCACCATAGACTCCCGCAGCCCTACATGGGGACGCGCGCAACGTAACCCCTCTAGCGTGTACACCACTCTAACGGGGTGTGATCCCGTACCTTTAAAACTGAAATTCCCCTGGGGCTTCCCTCTTAGGGAGGGTGGCCGGGGCTGGCTAAATGGCCTCCTTTAAGGCCTGGTGTTAGGGTTGAGAGGCTTGAGAGAGGCCTGGAGGCTGGGTGCCGGGAGGGCACTCTGTATAGGGTGGATCTGGGTGGTGTTGAGAGGCTGTTGAGGATGTGTGAGTGGGTTGAGAGGGATTGTGTCTTCGAAATTGTTTGGGAGGAGGGTTAGAGTGTGAAGGGCGATACCCTCGCTATCCTCACAGGCTCTCTCATGAAGTCGGCCAGCCCGGCCTCCTCGATGGCTTTGAGGACCTCCTCGTCGCTCGCCCCCTTCTGGATCTCGACTTTCTTGTCGAGTATCTCGATGTGGTCTATGTTGGCCCTCCTCCTCCTAACGCCTGTGAGGCTCTTGGGCCCCGTAACGAGAACGAAGTTCTCGTCTATAATATCAACTATCACACACTTCCTACCGGCCTCCCTACCCCTAGTCTTGACGCATATCCTCCCAACCTCGACAACCTTAGCCATACTGTCCACCCACATTCGCCTAGGCCGTGCGAGGGATTTTAAGGGTTTTCAGAGGCCCCTCCTCCTGGCCCCCTCGAGGACTAGCCTGTATGTGTCCTCGACGCCGTACCTGCTGGTGTCCACTATAAGGTGGAATATGGTTGTGTCGGTCACGTCGATGCCATAGTACCTCTTGAACCTCATCCTCTGGCTCCACTCCCTCTCGAGAGTCTCCACAAGCGCCCTTCTAAGGGTAACGCCGTCTCGCCGGGCTATACGCCTAACCCTAACCCACATTGGGGCTTTGACGAGCACGAGGTAGTGTGCAGTATCCTTGAGTAGCCAGGCGGCGAGATGGCTGTCTATAACCACGCCGCCCCGGGAGGCGACGCCCAGGGTCCTCCTATCAATCTCTAAGTCTATCCTTGGATCCTCCTCGGCGAGCCTGCTCATCTCCGCCAGGCTGAGGCCCCTTTCCCGGGCTAGGCTGCGGAATATAGTTCCTGTACTGTAGTATGAGAGCCCCAGGTCCTCCGCAAGCCTCTTGGCGTAGGTGGACTTGCCGGAGCCCGGGGGCCCTGATATCACGACGACCCTGCTATCGCCTCGAATATCAGCTCCGCTAGGCATGTGCTGCAAAGCACCCCTCCGTAGGGCCTCTCCGGCCTCTTAGCCGTCTTGCTCAGCCTCCTAACCCTGGGGGGCCTGCCTCTCGGGACCCCGCCTAGAGGCCTCCCGCACCTAGCACACCTGGCGGGCCCCGGCTTGCGCCTCTCATAGTGAACAACCGTATAGCCCCCTGGAGTCCTGCGGTAGACCCTCCTCAGGCTCCTGCTCCTCAGGGCAGGCCTGACCACTCCGCAGCACCCAAGGATACCGCTCCTGTTAGGCGGAGGCTATTAATGGATGGGCTCCGCCCTGTAGGGTAGCAGTATGGCGGCTGCAAGGAGGGCCTCGAGGCTCCCGGATGTGAGCAGTAGTGGAGCCGGGGCTCCGCAGTCAAGCCGGGACGGTCCGAGGGGTATGGAGATGCTGTACAGGTCTAGCGCGTTGGCTAGGGATGTGAATACTATGGCCCTCCTTGTGTAGGCGATCCTACCCGCATCCTCCACGGGGATGCACCCCCCGGTTGCGACGGCCGGCGTGGCAAGCACTGGGGAGTCGGGTATAGGGGTTGAGGTCCTAAGCTTCTCCAGAACCCCCTCCGCCGCCTCTCTCCAGGCGTGGAGCATGGACCCGAGCCTTAGCAGCTCCCTGAGCCTCTCGGGAAGCCTAGCCATACACTCCCCGCCGCAGTGCCTCCCCGCCCACTCAGCCGCCTCCGAGAGGGTGACAGTAGCTCTAACAGGCTCCAGCGTCCTGTAGAGGCTGTGGAGCCTTATGCTGGCCGTGGAGAACGCGCCCGAGGACCTCGCCGACTCAACCTGCTCCTCATAGACGGCGCAGGCCCCGGGGTCCAGGGCTTCCCTGCAGAGGAGCCCCAGGTCCTCGGGGGTGAGTAGTGTTATGGTGGCTAAACCCTCGGCAGCGGCCCCGGCAGCCAGGATAGCCCTCTCCCCCACACCCCGGTAGCCCAGGGCCTCGAGACCCCTTATCAGGGTCTTTATGCTGAGGGAGAGGATGCCCGGTGCCTCGACGCTGGGAGCCATACCCCTGTGCCCCCTATAGTCACCCCTCCTGAGCTTCAGCCCCAAGACCCCGGTATAGCCCGCCGGTATCCTAGCCGACCCCCCGGCGTCGCTGGCCAGGGCTAGGAGGCCTGGCGCGAGCAGTGCTGTGGATGCGGCTCCCCCCGAGCTACCTCCAGTAGTGTACCTGGGGTTTCTGGGGTTTAGGGTGTCTCCTAGGACCGGGTTGAAGCCCGAGGTCCCCAGGGCTAGGATGTCCATCGAGGTCCTCGCATACGGTTTGAACCCCCTGGCCTTCAGGGCCGAGACCACCCAGGGCTCTCCACCGGTGTCGAGGGGCAGGCCTGTGCCCCAGCCCGCGGGCTCCCTGGGGAGCGGGTAGACGTCCTTATAGCTAAGAAGCCTGTTGGGGCTGTTATCCTCGAGCCCGCCCCTGCATATTATAACGGCGTTCAGCCTCTCCAGCCTGCTGCACAGCCCCGGCTGCATACCACCCTTAGGCTCCCTCGCCTCAAACAGCTTCACCCCCCTCTCCAGGGCTGAGTCGAGTAGGCTCGAGGCGCCCCTAACGCCAGCAGCTATCGAGCCTGCAGCGGATTCCAGCCTGCCCACAGCCAGCTACCGAAAGATATTCTGGACGTAAATACTGTTTAATGCTACCACACTACACCATCTCATCCCTATACAGGAGGGCAGCGTAGAGGAAGGAGAAGAAGTGGGCGAAGAGGGAGCTGAGCATGGGACCCTGGGGGGTGTCTATGGTGAGTAGGGGTAGCCTGTAGGGTGAGGGTATGGCTGGGACCAGTGTGAGGGCTGCCACCCCCAGTACTGTGTAGATAGCCATGAGGAGGCCGATCTTGACTATAATACTCCTGAATATAATGCTCCTGGCCCTCCTAGCCTCAGGAGCCGCCTCCCTCAGCTTCTTAGCAGCCCTCCTACTCCTAGCCGCCTCCCTCTCAAGCTCCCTATACCTGCTCGACACCTCCATAGCCCACAAAACAGCCTCCCGGGGGACAAGCCTGTTGTAGAGGGTCTTGGCGAGGTAGACCGAGAGAAACCCGGTGGCTACGGGTACTAGGTAGACAACCATGCCGGCCCCCGCCCCCTAGGGGCTAGAGGTTCTTTATCAGCTTCAGGAGGTCCTCCGCAGCCTTCGACGCCTGGCCCTCCCTGTTCTCTATTATCGCTACCGTGCTGGCATATTGTATGGCGCTTGCTATGCTAGCGGCCCTGGCGTTCTCCATAAGCCTCCTCACGCCCTCGACGCCGCCTATGTCAACCCTGTACCTCGTGGTGTCTCTAGCCTGGCGGGCTGCAACCTCCTCGGGGGATGCCTCCACAACTGCTATCATGTCCGGCTTCAGCTCGTCGAGGACGTGCTTTGGCAGGCCTGGCCAGTAGCCCGCAACTGTCTTGACGAGGGCGTGGGTGTCAACTATGAGCACCCCGTCGCCTCCGAGGGTTTTGGAGGCCTCGTCAACTATCCTCTTGGCAGCCTCCCTCTGAAGCTCTAGCTGGCTCCTGAGGGGGAGAGTCCTGATCTTGTCCCTATCCTCGACCAGCCCCAGCTTGACTGCCGTGTCGAGCATGAAGCTGCCGAAGTTTACCACGTGAAGCCTCACACCCTCCTTCTCGGCGAGCCTCTGAACCTCCCTTATCACGGTGGTCTTGCCGACCCCGGGTACCCCAGTGACCACCACGACTCTGAAGGGGTGCCTCACCGTCAAACCACCTCCTCGCCCAGTATCCTCCTCAGCAGCGGATAGGTCTCGAGGGCCCTCTCCCTCGTTATCATAGCGTAGTACTGGTTTATTATACCCACCGCTAGGAGGAGGCCGGTGCCGGTGCCGTAGGCGCCGAGAATATCGGCTACTATGACGAGGGCCGCTACTATAAGGCTGCTCAGGAATGTCAGCGGGTATATGTACCTCCTAAGCACCCTCTCCAGGACCCGGGGATCGCTCCTCATACCGGGTATTGCCAGGCCTCCCTTCACCAGCCTCTCGGCCTGCTCCCTTGGGTTGAGCCCGGCTATCTCAACCCACATGTAGCCGAATACTATGGAGAGGAGCGTCCACGACACTATGAAGACGGCAGTCTTGGCAGGGTCGGCTATGCTCTGCACCACCCCCCTCGGGGGGGAGAGGTAGTAGACTATGCTCGAGTAGATCTGGTAGGCCCTGCTATCCACCCCCAGGTAGTCCGCCAGAAGCCCCTGGACGAGCAGCAGGTCGGAGACGAGTATCCCGACCAGCAGTATGGGTATGTTGGTCACGTATATGAACTGGAGAGGCACCCTGCTCCTGATCCCCTTGAACCTCTCCGAGGTTATGGGTATCTCAACCCTCATAGCCTGGAGGTACACGAGTAGTATTATCGCGGCTAGGGTCGCGAAGAAGCCTGTGAGGTCGGGGAAGCCGTTGGGCCTTGCAAGCAGGGTTAGGTCGGGGTTGGAAAGGAGGGCTGGTACGAGGCCGTAGTCGAGAGCCACCCCGGGTATGGTGCCGAACATGCTCCACACAACACCCTGGGCCACCCCCGCGAGTATGAAGAGGCTTATAGCGCTGCCGATGCCCCAACCCTTCTGCATGACCTCGTCAAAGTATATCACGAGTAGGGCGCCAAGGAATAGCTGTAGCGAGACTATAGCGTAGTCAAGGGGCCCCGGCTGTATAGCCGTCCCCACCCAGTACCTCCCGCCCACAGTGAAGGCCACGGCCTCCAGGGCTGCGAAGGCGAGGGCCAGGACCTTCTGGGCGCTTGTGAACTTCCTCCTTCCCTCGGGGTCCGCGAGGTCTAGCTTCACTATCTTTGCCCCGACGAGGACCTGGATTATCAGGCTCGCGGTCACGATCGGCCCTATACCAAGCTCCATCAGAGTCCCGGCGGAGCTAGCGAATATTATCCTCTGCAGGTCGACCTGGCCCCCTATGTTCTGCGGTGGTATGCCGTACAGCGGGATGTTGGACATTATAAAGTATAGAACCAGTATGACGCCCGTCCAGGCGAGCCTCCGATAGAGGGTGGGCTTCCTCTCAGGCTTCCTAACCGCGGGAAACCTCTCGCCGACTGCAGCAAGCACATCTATGACGCCCAAGCGGATGCACCCACTAGGTGAACCCAGAATATTCCCGGGAAACCCGTGTTAAAGCCGAAGGTTAAAAACTGACAATCACCCTCGCCCAAAGGTATCACAACCCCCCCGGGTCGTTAGCCGTGGATGCTCTTGAGGGCTGTTCCGCGCCTCCCTGATTAATTATTGGCTTGTGATAATTAGATTGAGAGGATAGGCTGGGTATTAAAACGTTTAGAGCTGGGGTCTATATTGCAGCCGCTGCACCACGCCTAAATGGGCCTGTAGCTCTCGCTAATGAATAAGTATTTTGTATGTTACATCAAATACATTCGAGTAGCTGGGTTTGTTTATTCGGGGTAATCCTATGAGTTATGAGGCACTGGGTGTCAGGTATGGAGAGGGAATTCATAAGAGGATTGAAGTATCAGTAATGATCTTCAACTTGATAGTCAAGGATACTATAAAAAGCCGGGTTGGAGAGGGTAGGAGCCTAGAGGAGATTGCCAATTCCCTCTCATACCTTGACATAGCCGACAGGGGCTTCATCATGATGGTGTCTGAACTCGGAGGCGTCTACCTCTCCTCCTCCCCCCTGATAAACACTACTGTGCTCTACCTCTCGGTGGCCAGCAGGGTTATCCAGAGGAGTGTGGAGGAGGGGTTGGAGGTTCAAAGTGTTTTCGAGAGGCTTGACAAGGCTTCCCAGCTCCTCGTTAGAGCCTTGTCACGCCTTGTGGAGGAGGGGTTCAGGCTAAGCATATCCAAGCTGGCCAAGGAGGCTTCCGGCCACAGGCTGTATATATACGGGAGCGAGCTGTTCTCGAGGGTGGCATACCAGCAGGCCTCCTCTGAGGGTGTCGAGGCGGTATTGATAGCCGCCTCCCCCTGGGACTCTCTCATATCCAGGGTGTCGGAGGATTATGGAGCCCCCATGGTATATTATTCCAACGTTAACCTCGAGTTTGCGACCAGAGGGGGCGGAGACTTCTACGTGGCTATAGAGGCTGAGTCGATATTCGAGGACCACCTCCTAGCCCTCGCCGGATCCCGGGGAGTAGCCGCTCTAGCGGGATTGTGGGGGGGCAGCGTGGGAGCCGTCTCCACACCCCTAGGCCCCTCACTCTGGACGCCAGAGTTCTTCACGAGCCTAAGGACCGGCGAGATAGTGCCCTCGTACATAATGGTCACCGAGTGGGGCGAGTCCCTCACGTTCAAAGCCCTGGACCCGATACCGAGGAGGGGGGTTGAAGCTATCTACATCGGCGACGGCAAGTTCCCAAGAGATGCAGACAACATAACCTTATCCTCCGAGTCGTCGAGGCTGGTCAGAGAGGTGCTGGAGGAGGTTTATGTCGAGGTCGGCTGACGGGGGGCGCATTTATTCGTAACAGCTAAATATTACTCCTCGCGGATCTAGAGTCAATATAAATAGATGCGTCTGGGCGCGCTCTGGCCGGGGAGGCAGGGCTAAGCTCCTGGCGAAGGTGTCTGCGTGTTGGAGGGCAGGTACAGGCCTAGCTTGGAGGGCTCCATAGCGAGGGCTGTCGAGTCGCTGAGGAACGGGATGCCGATTATGATATATGATGGGGACAGGCGTGAGGGCGAGGTGGACCTCGTCTACTACGCTGGCACGGTTTCCTGGAGGGAGGTCTACACCCTCAGGACGGTGGCGGGGGGCCTCATATGCTATGTGACGAGCGAGAGGGTTGGGAGGCTGCTTGGCCTCCCCTTCGCGCAGGAACTCCTCCTAACCCAGGAGAGCCTCGCACCCCTAGCCTCAAAGACGCCCAGCTATGGCGACCCCCCGGCTTTCTCCATATGGGTTAACCACGTCTCCGTGAAGACCGGGATAAGCGATGAGGACAGGGGGGTAACTATCTCTGGGCTCCACAGGGTGGTTGAGAAGGCTTATGGGGGGATGGTTGAGGAGGCCCGTAGGATGCTTGTTGAAGAGTTCATGTCGCCAGGCCACGTGCCCATACTGCTGGCCCGCAGCCTGGATAGGAGGAGGGGCCATACCGAGCTCACGGTAGCCCTGGGTAGGCTAGCGGGCCTGCCCCCGAGCTTTGTGATAGCCGAGATGCTAGGGGAGAGGTGGAGCCTGGGGCTTAGGGAGGCCGAGGCTATAGCGAGGGAGAGGAGAATACCCCTCTTGACGGGCGAGGAGATAGTGGAGGCGTGTAGCCGTGGAGAAGTGTGTTGGAGTGGCTGACACCACCTTTGCCCGGGTTGACATGGGGGGCGTGGCCCTAGAGGTCCTGAGGAGGAGGCTCCCGGGCTACAGGATAGTCAGGCACACGGTGCCGGGGATAAAGGACCTGCCCGGCGCCGCCAGGAGGCTGCTGGCGATGGGCTGCGAGGGGGTTATAACCCTCGGCTGGGTGGGCCGTAGGGAGGCGGACAAGCTAAGCTACCTCGCAGCCAGCGTCGGGCTTATAATGGTTGAGGTCCTCACTGGCAAGATAGTTATAGACGTTACAGTCCACGAGGACGAGGCCGAGGACCCCGAGGAGCTCGCGGCCATAGCTGTTGACAGGGCTAGGAAGCACGCTGAGAACCTCGCAGCACTGTTGAGGGAGGGGCCTGAGGCCCTAGTGAAGCAGGCCGGGCTGGGGCTTAGACAGGGCTACCCGGATGTGGGGCCGATAAAGTAGAGGCTCCCTATATAGCTCCCTGCAGTCCACGTAAATAGTTAAGGGCATATGAACCCCGGGAGTTTAGGGGTGCGTCTAGAGGCATGGTTGAGGAGGCTGTCGACGCGAGGAGCATGGGGGCTAGGTTCATAGAGAGGGTCAAGTCCATATGCGGCAACACCTCCCGGATACTCTATAAGTACGACGAGCCCACAGACCCTAGACACGGCTACATACCCCCCGAGAGGCCGCTGGAGGTTTACCTCAGGTACGGCATGATAGTGGTGGACAAGCCTCCGGGGCCGACGAGCCACGAGGTGGTGGCGTGGATAAAGAGAATGCTGGGAGTATCCAGGGCGGGCCACGGGGGGACCCTAGAGCCCCAGCCAGCCCTCTGGGGGCTGCGGGGCGGGGATATCCTAAGGTAACCGGAGTGCTCCCCGTGGCCCTGGAGAGGATGACGAGGATCATAGGGACGGTGATGCACAGCAGCAAGGAGTACGTGTGCGTGATGCAGCTGCACAGGCCCGTGGAGGAGGGGAGGCTGAGGGAGGTCCTCAGGCTTTTCGAGGGGGAGATATACCAGAAGCCGCCTCTGAGGAGCAGCGTGAAGAGGGCTCTGAGGACGAGGAGGATATTCAGGATAGAGCTGCTAGAGTACACAGGGAAGTACGCCCTGCTGAGGGTGGACTGCGAGGCCGGGACGTACATGAGGAAGCTCTGCTGGGACATAGGGCTGGTGCTCGGCGTTGGGGCGCACATGAGGGAGCTTAGGAGGGTTAGGACAGGCCCCTTCAGCGAGGACAGCGGCCTCATGGTGAGGCTGGACGACGTGGCCTATGCCGTCATAAGGTGGCGGGAGGAGGGTAAGGACGACCTTCTAAGGAGGGTGGTCATACCCGGGGAGTATAGCGTGTGCCACATACCCAAGGTGCTCGTGAGGGACTCCGCGGTAGAGAGCCTAACACACGGGGCCCAGCTAGCCGCTCCTGGCGTGGCCGCTGTGGAGGAGGGGGTGGAGAAGGGGGGTATGGTCGCCCTGATGACCCTCAAGGGCGAGCTCATAGGCCTGGGGAAAGCCCTAGCGAGCGCGGAGGAGATTCTCCAGGCTGAGAGGGGTATAGTGGTGGGCCCCACCAGGATAATAATGGAGAGGGGCCTCTACCCGAGGATGTGGAAACGCCAGCAGACCCCCCAGGGGGCTTAGGGCTAGGAGGAGCGGGGGTGTGGGCTGTGAGGAAGCCTGTCCACCTCGAGGCCGGCCCCGGGGATATAGCCCCCCTCGCCGTGGCGGTCGGCGACCCCGGGAGGGCTGACAGGCTGGCCTCCAGCCTACTAGAGGACGCCAGGCTAGTCTCCTCAGCCAGGGGGCTTAGGGTCTACACCGGATCCTTCAACGGCTCCGAGGTGACGATAGCCACCCACGGCATAGGCGGGCCCTCCGCCGCCATCGTATTCGAGGAGCTGAGGATGCTGGGGGCCGAGGTTATGGTGAGGCTGGGCACCTCAGGCGGCCTCTCCAAGGACCTTAGGCTGGGGGACGTGGTTGTGGCTGCGGGGGCCGGCTGCTACTGGGGCGCGGGGGGGAGCATACAGTACGCGGGGGAGAGGCCCATATGCCTCCCAGCCTCCCCCGACCCCCTCCTCACCTCGAGGATATACAGGGGCCTCTACACCAGGCTTGGGGGGAGGGTGGTGCTAGCCCCCGTCCTCTCCAGCGACGCCTTCTACGCCGAGACTCCCGAGGCGGCGGGTAGGTGGAGCAGCCTGGGTATGGCGGCTGTGGAGATGGAGCTCCACACGCTCTTCAGCCTATCATGGATACGGGGCTTCCGCTCGGCTGGCGTGTTGATAGTCTCCGACCTGCTCCACACCGGGGGGTTCGAGCGGATAGACCCCGGGGAGCTTGCAGGGAGGGAGGTTGAGGTTGGTAAAGCTCTTCTCGAGGTCCTCACAGGAGAAGTCTAGCAAGCCGAGGACCCCTATAACCCTGGGCTGGCTGGGGTTCATAGGCGGCCTTCTCAAGGTCGTGTCGGCCCTCTACCTAGTCTTCATACTAGGCCTCTTCAGCAGCGTAAAATCCGTGCTCGCCAGCGCGGAGAGGCTGGCGCTCCAGCTCGAGAGCCAGGGCGGCTTCGAGCCCGGCGACGCCGCTGCCCTCGTGGCCTACATAACCGGGGGGCTGAGGTCTATCTTGGCCGGGAACGCCCTGGGCATAGCGGCCGCCCTCTTCCTATGGATACTCGGCACCATCCTCTTCTCAAGGGAGTGGGAGAGGATAGCGGGCTACTGGCCCTCCATAGCGAGGAGGGCCTTCCACCTCTTCACCTGGCTCTCCAGGCTCGGCGCCCTAGCGGCGGGCGTGGTCACGGGACTCATACTCTCCAGGCTATCGGGCGACATGTCCTCCATAGCAGCTGGGGTTAGGCTCAGCTACATTGTGGCGACGCTCTATCTCCTCCCCCTCCTCCCCCCGGTGGTCTACTCCCTCCTATCCCTCAAGTACCCGCCACCGAGCTCGAGGGCGGGGGTGCTGCTGCTCCTAGCCGGGGCTGTTCTCTACGTGTACAGCATGTACAGCGTCATACAGGCCTTCAGACCCCTATCGGCCGTGGCGGGCCCCCTGGAGGAGGTCCTTAGGGGCGGTTTGAACCAGCATTCGGAGGCGGAGCTGGTGAACGGGTTTATAGAGGCGCTGAGGATATTGATGGACAGGGTTAGGAACACCCTCATAGCCCTAGCCCTAGCATCCGCCTTCTACACCCTAGGTTTCGCCGTGATAGGCTTTAGGAGGAGGCCCTAGCAGCATTACGACTATGCTGTTTAGGTTGGTGCCCGTGAGCCCTGTGGAAACAAGGCTGCCCGCGTAGGCGAAGGCCCTCTCGCTATCGTTCTCCGCCAGCAGCTGGTACGGGTCGAGCCCCGCCTCCCTGAGGGCCACGGGGAGCCAGGGCCAGGCCACAGCCCCGGCCGCGTCGCTCCTCCCGTCTATACCGTCGGTATCCATAGCCAGTATGGCCGCCGGCGACTCTGGGCTCCAGTAGGCCATTGCCAGGCTCCAGGCCAGGGCGAGCTCCATGTTCCTACCCCCCCTACCGCCTCCCCTCACAGTCACAGTAGTCTCCCCCCCAGCCAGTATGGCCGCCGGGGGCTCCACGGGCACCCCCCTGTCTAGGGCCTCGAGGGCTATGCTAGCCAGGGCGCGGCCGACCTCCCTGGACTCGCCCTCCAGCCTCGAGGTCAGTATAAGGGTGTTGAACCCCATGCCGCCCAGCCAGGAGGCGAGGTCCTGGAGGACGTCCATGTTGGAGGCCGCCAGGCTGTTCTCAGTGGTGGAGAGCCTCTCGTCCCCGGGCTTGGGAGTCTCCTCAACCTCGCCCCGGGCGCCCGCCTCCAGCAGCTCCACCACCCTTGGCGGCGTGGAGCCCCGGAGGCCGTACCTCTCGAGCACCGCCAGGGCGTCGCGATACGTCGTGGGGTCGGGCACCGTGGGGCCGGAGGCTATCATGTCCAGCCTGTCCCCGGGCACGTCGCTCGCATAAACCCCCAGCACCCTCGCTGGGTATGCCGCGGCGGCCAGCCTCCCGCCCTTTATCCTCGAGAGGTGCTTCCTCACCGTGTTGATCTCGTGTATAGAGGCGCCGGACTTGAGGAGGAGCATGTTAACCTCCCTCAGGTCCTCGAGAGCCAGCCCCCCCATAGGCACCTCGGCCAGCGCGCTCCCGCCCCCCGAGACCAGCACCACCACAGTGTCGCCCTCCCCCGCGGAGCCGGCCCACTCCAGCAGCCTCCTACCCGCCCTGAGGCTCCACTCGTCGGGCAGGGGGTGGCTACCCTCCACGACCTCGAGCCCCTCAACACCCCCCCTCATACCCCGGGGCTTAACCACCACACCCCCCTCAGGCTCGAGACACTCCAGCGCCCCACGGGCCATCTGCAGCGCCCCCTTACCCAGCGCGAGGACCACGGCTCGGGAGCGGCATAGGCCGCGTTGCTCCAGGAGGCTCCTCACCCTCCAGTCCAGCCTCGAAGCCTCCAAAACCCTCTCAACAGCGGCCCCGAGAATCCTGGCCAGCTCCCTCTGCTCCCCAGGCCCCATATCCAGTGGCAAAAGGCCGCACCCAGTCTAACGTAAGGGAGGCCCGCGAGGATTTAACCCGGCGGCCGCCCCCCGGCTATACTCTTCGCCCCCCGCACCTCCGGCAGGGGGAGGGGGCCAAGGTAGGGTTTCGCCTCCACCCACACCTCCAGCGTGAAGTCCGCGCCACCCAGGATGGAGGCTAGGATTCTAAACGCGCTCACACTAACATCCATGTAAACAGTCCTCGACGACCCGGGTTCCAGGTGGACGGGGGATCTCGAGTACAGCACGGCGACCTCCTCCAGGCTCCCGCCTGAGGAGGCGTAGACCCTAACCTCCACCCTCTCAACCCTAAAGCCGAACCTCGTAGGATTCTCAATAATAACCGCCACACCCCCTCCAACGGGGCAGAAACATTTAAATTATAGTATATTGTAGCATTCTATAGTGGAGTGTAGCGGTTGAGCGAGAGGCTATTACATCCGAGGGAAGCGAGTAGGCGGTTGGGTATTCATTATGTTACTTTGAAGAGGTGGATTTACTCTGGCAAGATACGTGCTGTCCAGACTCCTACTGGACGTTGGATGATTCCAGAGAGCGAGGTAGAGAGGATAATTGGGGGAAAAGTGGAGGAAAGGGAAGTTAGGGCTGTCATCTATGCACGTGTTAGCTCTAACGACCAGAGGAGTGACCTGGAGAGGCAGATTCAATACCTTACACAGTATTGTTCTGCTAAGGGATACAAGGTAGTTGATATCCTAAGTGATGTAGCGAGCGGGCTAAAAACTAGCCGTAGAGGTTTGCTGAAGCTCTTCAAATACGTGGCTGATAGGCAAGTAGATGTAGTAGTTGTTACCTACAAGGACAGGCTTACGAGGTTTGGCTTTGAGTACCTGGAGTACTTCTTCAAGAAGTGCGGCGTGAGGATAGAGGTTATCTATAGCGAGGAGCCCAAGGATGCCTACCAGGAGCTGGTTGAGGATTTGTTAGCTATAGTTACCTCATTCGCAGGCAAGCTCTACGGGATGAGGAGTCATAGGAAAAGAAAGCTAGTCCAGGGATTCAGGGAGCTCCTAGAGGAGGTTGAGAGGGATGGCTAGGGTTGCTAGAACGGTTATCGTTAGAAGCGCTCCGTTACCGAGGAAAAAATTCAATGCTCTCGTCGAGCTTGAAGGTATGTACCGCAACATGGTTGAGCAGCTGGTAATGCATGCCGTCAGGAATGGGATACGGAGCTTCATTAGGCTTAAAGCTTTAAAGTACCGCGAGATGAGGAAACTATACCCGCATCTACCCTCGCACTACGCCTACACGACCTGCCAGGACGCCTCCACCAGGGCTAAGAGCTTCCTTAGGCTGAAGAAGCGGGGTTTAACTAGGAGGGAGCACCCGGAGGTTAGAAGCGTCGTAATATGGCTCGACGACCACCTATGGAAGCCCATCGGTTTAACCTTTATCAGGATAGTGACTCACAAGGGGTGGATTAAGGTGGAGCTCGAGCCTCACAGGCAATACTGGAGGTACGTTAATAGGGGGTGGAGGCTGGCTTCCGAGGCTAAGATGAAGCTTGACAGGAAAAATAGACGGATTATAGTCTACCTAACTCTCGTTAAAGAAGTTGATGAGTATAAGACTAGAGGATACCTACCTGTTGATGTTAACGAAAATAATGTAACGATTCTGGTTGACGGCGCTGCCATCCTCTTCGAGACTGGCATGAGGAAGCTAGTCCTAGGCTACTACTATCGTAGGAAGAAGGTGCAACAGAAATATGATGAACTCTATGGCGTGAAGTCGAGGATTAAGAGAATGATTTTGAGGAAGCTCAGAGAGCGTAAGAAGAAACAGGACGTTAGGGGGAAGATTGCTAACATAATTGTTAGAACCGCTTATGAGAAGCAATATGCCATTGTCATTGAGGAGTTAGGCAAGAGACCGGCCAACAATATGATTAGGAAAGTAAAGGACAAGCAGTTAAGGCATAGGATTTTCCAAGCATCCTTCAGAGGTGTTCAGAGAGCAATAGAGGAGAAGGCAAGGGAGTATGGCGTCCAAGTAGTCTATGTGAACCCAAAGAACACTTCAAGGCTATGCCCGCTACATAACGCTCCGCTCGCCTATAGTAATGGCTCGAGGGGGGGAAGGTGTAGGAAGGGCGGGGAGCAGTGGCATCGTGATGTAGTAGCCACCTGGAACCTCCTCCTTAGAGCCCTGCGGGGTGATGGGAGCGCTGCTCCAAGCCCCGCAGGCCCCACCCTAGATGGGGGCCGCGTGCCGTTCGGCCCGACCGCCACCCATGAGCCCACGCGGGTGCCCAAGCCCGTGTGGGCGAGGTGGAACACCCTACCACAGATACAAAACTCTACAACTATAAACAGAATGAAGCGGTAGGGTGAAACGGTCGAAGTCCACAAGCCTGACCCTGAGGTCCTCCAGTGCCTGGGAGGCGCTCCAGTAGAGGGTGGCGTATGAGCCAGCTAAAACTGCCAGGAGTAGCATGGCGACAGCCACGGGCAGCGAGGCCCTCCCAACCACCCTCCAGCAACCCCCCAGTATAGGGTCTACTCTCCGGGGTTTAGGCTGGCCTGGGGGGCTCCCGGGCTTGTGCCCCGGCGTCTGTAGGCCCTGTGGATTATCGCCCCGGCTATGGCTAGGAGGAGGGCGGCTTTTATGTAGGTGGCTATCGTTGGGGGGGCTAGGGGTGCTAGGGGGTTGGGGGTGGTGTGCCAAGTCAGTATGACCGCGGCTGTGGCGGTGTCCTGGGCTAGGAGGAGGGGGTAGAGTGCTGGTGTGAAGAGGGGTGTCGATAGGGCTAGGAGTGCTGGGAGGAGGTTCATCTGGGGAGTGTAGACGTAGGTGCCTAGCAGGTAGGCTGAGAGGGTTGTGAACGCTGCTGTTATAGGGTCGAGCCTGAGCAGCCTAGAGGCGGCCAGCGCGGCTAGTACAGCCAGGGCTGCGAGGACCTGGGAGGCCCTCCTGAGCCCGGGGCTGAAGGGGTCTCCGAACACTAGGAGCCAGCTCCCCTCTATATACCAGCCCGAGTGGTGGCGGTAGAAATCCTCTATATAACCCGGCGCCAGGGCCTCGGCGGCGAGGAAGGAGGCGGCGGTGACCGCGAAAGCCGCGGCCGCCGCCCAGAGCCCCCGCCTCCCGGCGGCCACGGGGAGGGCGGCCGCGGCTAGCAGGGGGAGCAGCTTGGCCGCCCCTCCCAGGCCTAGCAGTATGCCGGCGGCCAGGCTCCTGCCTCGGGTGAACATGTAGAGGCCCCAGAGCATCGGGGCCGCCGCCAGGAGGTCCCAGTTGTAGACGGAGTAGACGGCCATGCTGGGTAGGAGGGCGGCGGCCAACGCCCTCTCAACCCCCGCAAGCCTCCTAACAGCCTCCACCGAGAGCAGCCCCATGGCCGTGGCTGCGAGAGCCTGGATTATGTAGTGGCTCTCCAGCCCTCCCAGACCGGGGAGGCGGATGTTGGCCGAGAGGAGCCATAGGAGACCGACTAGAGGGGGGTACTCTAGGTAGAAGTCCCTGTAGGGCAGGAGGAGGCCCCCGCCCCCCTGGGGGGCGGTCCTGGCTATCCTGTCTAGGTAGAGGCTGACTATGTCGGAGTATATCGGCGACTCCAGCCCCGGGTGGTGGAGGGCGATGGCAAGGCCCAGCGTCAGCAGCGCCGCCGCCAGGTGGATGTTGCACGCGGCGAGCCGAGCAAGCCTCTGGCGCAAGGCAGCCCCCTCCACCACGCGCCTTCAACCCCCCATGCCAGGCTAGCGAACGAGGCTCCTCCTGAGGTCCTCAACCTCCCCCTCCAGCATGTAGAGGTTGGACTCCAGCTGCTCCCAGAGTATGCTGCGGCTTATGGCTCTGGGGGGTGGTGTGGGGGAGAGGGAGTAGAGCATCCTCTCCTCCCTCCCGACCTCCACAACTGCGAGAGGCGGCCTGCCCCTATCGAGGTCCTCGAGAACCCTCTTGAACAGGGCGGCCTCCGGCATGTAGAGGGCCTCCAGGGGCCTGGACTCCCACCTGAGGCTGCCGTAGTGGACAACCTTCAGGAGCCTCCTGGACGCCTCTCTGAACAGCGGCCCCCAGCCCGCCCTCCTGGCTATAGACTCGAGTATGTAGAGCAGCCTCCTCCCCCTCAACCCCGCCCCTGAGAGGGCTGAGCGGAAGTGGGCGGCCAGCCTCGGCCACTCGGGCCCCTGTGCCATGCTCCTCACGGCTGCCTCAACAGCAGCCCAGGCGGTGGGCCACGAGACCCTGTCCGGGGTGTCCCTAGGAGTGTGGTACACCTCCTCCACCCCGGGGCACCAGAGGCTGTGGAGGGAGAGCGTGGGTATCCCCGCCCAGGCCATCATGATGCTGTCGCACTCTGGGCACTCGCAGCACCTCTCCACGGCACCCGCCTCCAGGGCGCGGCCCACCAGCTGGGGGGCCCCGCTCGCCACCAGGCACCTGTAGCCGGCGACGTCGAAGTTTATATAGGCCTCCACCCCCTCCGCCGCCCCGCTCTCCCGGAGGAGGCGGGCGTAGCTCATGCTACCCGCCCCCCAGTACCAAGAGGCCATACCGGGCATGCCGTGCTCCTCAGCCCCGAACACCACAACACCCGCCGCCAGCCCCCTCCCCCTCAGCCTCCTCACGGTCTCTACGGCCTGGGCCACACCCAGTATGTTGTCCGTGAACCCTGTGTACCAGTGGTCCAGGTGCGCCCCGGCCAGCACCACCCCCCCGCGCCCACCATCCACAGCCACGAGGTTGTAGTCCCTCCTCCTCTCTACACAAGCATCCACCCAAACCCTCACAAACCCCGCCCGCAGGGCGCGGGCCGAGTAGCCCAGGGGGACTGTGGCCACGGGTATGGGGGTGGGGCTCCCCACGCTGGTGCTATACCCCCAGTCACCCCCCGTCACTATAACCCTCGGGTCCCTAGACTCCACCAGGAGCGCCTCAGCCCCCGCCTCCGCCGCCAGGAGGGCAGCCGCCTTGAGATCGTCCACAACACCCGGAGCCCGGGCCACGACCACACGCCCCCCCGCGTCCACCCCCCTCCAGCTGCGGGCCAGGCTTGGATCCCCCTCAAGCACCAGAGGCCTACCCTCAACATCACCCCCCAGAACATAGGGGCCCACGGAGTGCCAGGGGGCGGGGGGTTCGAGGCCCGAGGACCTCAGGACCCAGGCGTCAACCCAGAACTCGTGAAGCCTAGACTGGACCCCCAGGCCATCCTCAAGATAGCCCCTCACAACCTCGACAGCCGGCCTCGAAGACCCTGCATGCACCCCCCGCCAGCCCGACACGCTCTTCAGAGAGGAGTAGAGCCGCAGCGCCTCCCCAGCCAGCCCCCTCCAGACAGGCACCCCCGGGACCCCCCCGCCTATGGGGGGAGGAGGGCGGCTCATATAAAACAGTCTTAGACGCCAAACCACAAGCCCGGGTGGAGGCGGCGCCGTGGAGGGGTGCAGCGGCCTCGCGGTCACAGCCATCGGGGTGTCGACGGTCGAGTCTATCCCCCTCCACCACTACAAGCCCGGGGGGCTTGCTCTAAGGCTCTATACTGGCCCCCACGGAGCCCCCAGGCCTCCGGCTGGCGTCTCGAGGGGCTGCCTCGAGTGGGGTTTGGAGGTGTGCGAGTGGATCTCCAGGCCAGGCAGCTTCCCGGCCTACGCTGTGGGGCTAGACAAGCTCCGGGGGGTCGCGGGGAGGTGGGGTGTGGAGGCCGTGGTGCTCGACGGGCTGGAGTCGTGGCTCCACGCCCCCTGCGCCTCCCGCCTCGGCCTCCCCCTGGTGGCGAGGACCCAGGGCCTCCTGGAGCCGGGCGGCGGGGAGCTGGGCCTCCTTGAGGCTCTGGCTGTGGAGTACACCTATCTCCTCTGGGGCGGGGGCTCGAACCTCGCCCTGGCCAGGGCCGTGGAGAGGGCCGCCGGGGCGGGTGTGTGGGTGGAGATAATAGTCTACACCCCCCGGCCCGTGGAGACGACGCTCCTAGCACCCCCCCTCCAGGCGGCGAGAGAAGCCGGGGCGCCCCTCCACATCGTGGCCCTAGACCACGGGGGCGGCGGGCCCCTAACCAGGCTCGCCGGGGAGCTTGAGAGGCTCCACTGGCCTGTGTACATACACTCACCCCCCTACAGCAGGCTCGACACCCGTTGCCCCCGCTGCGGCACAGTGGTAGCCACCAGGAGGGAGGGGCTGCTGGACGCCATGGAGCTCGCCAAGGGCGGAGGGTGCCCCCGCTGCGGGGCCCCGGTGCCTGTGAGGGGGGGATGGAGGAGGGGGACACCAGGGTGGTTCAGGAGGCTGGCTCCACAGGGTGTTTACTGGATAGACCCCAGGGCCCTCGGGGGGAGGCCCCTCTAAACCACCCGGGGGAAAACTTATAACCTCTCGCCGTCTTTAAGGAGTTGGACACCAGCAGTCTTGGAGGTGATGGCCCGTGAAGTTCTGCCCCAAGTGCGGCGGCGTCATGCTGCCCAGGAAGGATGGCGAGAAGAGGCTGCTAGTCTGCAGCAGCTGCGGCTACACAGTAGAGGCCAAGCCCGAGGACCTCAGCAGGTACAAGGGCGTGGAGAAGGTCAAGGACCACGTGCTGACGACCAAGACGGTGAACGTGGTTAAGAAGAGGCAGAGGGAGAAGGAGGAGATAGAGCAGGCGAGGGAGGAGTACTACGAGCTCGTGCTCGAGCAGCTGGGAGAGTACGGTGAGTAGCCTGGGGGACCCCCTAGAGGCTACTAGAATGCCTTTAGTTTAGAACGCCCCGGGCCCCCGCCCTCCCATCGCTATCATATTGGGGGCCCGCGGAGGGGGGCTGCAGCCCCCCGCCCTCCACCTCGCTCCTCCTCACCACAGTCATACCAACCCTCAGCACAGCCCCCCGCCTGAGGACCTCCACGAGGTCCCTCCTCAGGTCGGTGGCGGCCTTGGAGCTCCCTATCATAACCGTCTCCGGGCCGACGTGGCTGCTCCTCCTAAACACCATCCTCCTCCCGTCGCCGAAGCTCAGCCCGGGGTGGCCCCTGCCGACGGCGGTGTCGCAGACCCCGCCGGAGCAGAGGACGACTATTATGATCGAGTCGCGGCTCCTAGCCAGGCTCTTAAACCACTGGGGGAGGCTCCTGGGTGTCACGCTGCTCCTGATCCCTATGATGCAGTCGCCCCTGGGGGTCAGATAGTCGTCGCTCGTGATCTCGAACGTTGTCCTATGGGTAGCCCTAACGTTAGGGTGCCCCCAGGCCTGGAAGAACACCCACCTACCCACAACCTCAAGCCCAGCCTCAGCCAACAACAACCCCCCAGGGGCGGACCCGCGGCCTCCACACAATCCCTAGGAGCCAAAACCTTATAGTTTCCACCCCTCCGGGCGGCCTCCAGTTCGGGTGGACGGTTGAAAAGCCCGGTGCCAAGGGCCGTTTTAGAACCCTCCACACCCCCTCCAACAACCGGGACGTCTCGGAGGTGGACTGTGTTAAGGGAGGGCGACCCCTACAGGGAGGCTAGGCTTAGGATGGTGGAGCAGCTGAGGAGGAGCGGGCTGGTCACCAGCAGCCGGGTGCTCGAGGCCATGGCCCGGGTGCCCCGCCACCTCTTCGTGCCCCCGGAGTACAGGGGGATGGCGTATGAGGACAGGCCCCTCCCCATAGGCCACGGCCAGACGATAAGCGCCCCCGGGGTGGTGGGGAGGATGCTCCAGCTCCTCGACCCCAGGCCCGGGGATAGGGTGCTGGACGTGGGGGCGGGCAGCGGCTACCAGTCCGCCCTCCTGGCGGAGCTCGTATCCCCCGGGGGCAGGGTGTACGCGGTGGAGAGGATACCCGAGCTGGCTGAGTACGCCAGGGAGAACCTAGGGAGGGCGGGCTACCTGGGGGTAGTGGAGGTTGTGGTGGGCGACGGGAGCAGGGGCCTCCCACAGCACGCCCCCTACCAGAGGATAAAAGTGGCCGCCGCCGCCCCCAAACCCCCCAAACCCCTGGTGGAACAGCTAGCATCCGGCGGGAGAATGGTGATACCCATAGGAACCCCAGACCTCCAGGTCCTCACGGTGATAGAGAAGACGCCCGAGGGCCGGGTGAGGGAGTGGAGGGACATAGAGTTCCTCTTCGTACCACTAATAGGCGAGCACGGATACAGAGAAGACTGGCGGAAACAATACTGGCAATGGTGGCGATGACGACTGTGGTTGGCACAGAACCCCAAAAGAAAGAGAGGGGGTGATGAAGACTAGGAGCCCACAGAGCCTTAATTAATATGTAATATGAAATATGATGTATGATGTATGAAACAAAAATTAAATATAAATAATTAATGTTGGAGACTTAACTATTGCACTGTGCCTTCCGTTATCGTTACAGGTACACTTGTCTGTCCGCTTTTCTCGAAACTAACAACAACCACAGCTGTATCGCCTGGGTTCACGCTGGTAAAGTTGCAATCAGGACTTGCGCCTCCCAAAGCTATTGCATTTGAGTCATACCAGCCGCTGGAATTAGCATTTATAGTAGTGTTATTAAACTTAGCGGTTATATCACAAAACTCGTTGTTTATGGATAAACCTACGCTCAATATCTTGTCGCTTCCACTGCCAGTGTTAACTATGTATATGCTAACCTTCATTTGATCGTCAGCAGTACTATTTGGGTCAGCGCCTTTATCATAAATGATTTTTGCTGCTGATACTTGTATTTGTGGGCTTCCTGTTGCGAAGCTTCCCCATAGTCCGAAGAGCCATCCTGCTACTGCTATGCTTATGGCTATCGCCACCGCTACTATTATGACTGTTGCTATAACCGGCGAGATACCCCTCCTAACCTTCACCTCGGGTCTCACCACTCTGTTTTGTGTCTATAGATAGTTTTTTGTGTTTGGTCTTGTTAAAATGGTTTTGATAGTAATACCGTTTTATCGGATCGTGGGCGTTTAGCTTTTTGGTATTAAAGGTTGCCTAGGGCTCTCGGGGTTCTTTTAAGGGTTTATGGCGGCCTTGTGTGGAAGACTTTCTCCACGAGGTCTATGCTCGCCTTCCTAACCCACTCCTCCGCCTCTAGGCTTGTGGAGGCTACTTCCCTTAGCTTCCTGGCTAGGAGCCAGGGTTCTACTACTGCGCCTGGCCTGGCGGGGTCGTCGAGGTAGTCGCTCTCCACCAGGTAATGGGGTGGCTCTCTGGCTATGGCGTGTTCGAGGAGCTTGGGGACCCCGGGTATGGTGGCGTTGTACCCCCTGGCCACAGCCTCCCTCGCCACCCTGAGGGTTGCGTGGTGGAATATAACCATGCCCCTCCTAGCCCCCGTGGCCCCCGCTCTCCGGAGTATCCTGTCCACCGTCTCCACGGTGGCGGGCCCCTCGTTCTCGAGGTGGAGCTGCACCAGGCAGCCCTCCTCCAGGGCGGCTGCCACAGCCTCCTCCATGACAGCCATTGCTATAGCCACCCTGAGGGGGCTGGTCTTGTAGTGCTGCCTCCCCACCTCACCCACACCCTCTATAGCACCCTCCCTGCAGAGCCTCCTGAGGACCTCAACCGCCCCTAGGGCGGTCTCGAGGGCCTTCTCCGGGGGCTGGCGGTACTTGTCTATCATCCTGTCAACCTCAGCGGGGTGGACGCCGGCGAAGCACGCCACCCTCAGCCCCTCCCCGCGGGCGGCGTTGCACTCCCGGAGGTGTATCTCGTACATCCTCCTGTAGGCCTCCACCCCTGTTGGGGCTAGGCCGTAGCTCCAGGTTGTGAGGGTTAGGAGGGCGGCGAACCAGCCCCCCTCCCTCCTGAACCTCCTAGCCGCCTCCCTAGCCCCCAGGCCTCTCACGGGGTTTGTGTGCATGTGTGCGTCAGCCACGGGGATACTGGTGGACAAGCCCTCTAGCCACCCCTCTTCTCCGCGTATAGGGCGGGCCTGCCTGGGAGGGCGTTGGCCCTCCTGGGGCTCCCGCCCTCCTCCTCAGTCTCCACCACAACCCTAACCCCCAGCTCGGCCTCCAGTAGCTGGGCGGCGTCCCTGAGGGCCTCCAGCTCCACCTGGCGGGGGGCTGCTCTCCTGAGGACCTCGGGCGCCCTTGTGAGCTGCTGGACCAGCCTTGCCGCCTCCCTCTTGTCCACGCCGTCTATGTTGAAGGCTTCTCTGAGGGCCTCCTTCATGCTGGCGCCCCTCTCCCTCGCCCTCCTGACGGCCTCGACAGCCCTGTACTTCCACTCGGCCGCCACTGTCACCACGAGTGTGTCGGCGCCTCCCAGGAGCTTGAGGACCTCCCTCGCATCCTCGAGCACGGCCTGCACCGTCTCCTCGGCGGCCTCCGCCTCGGGGCTTATCTTATCCTCCGCCGCCTCCGGCCATGGGGCTGTGGAGGCGAAGCCCTCCCTTCCCATGGCCTCCCAGGCCTCCTCTGCGGTGTGGGGTGCGAAGGGGGCTATGAGTAGGGTCTGGACCTCTATGAACCTCCTTAGGAGGTCCTCCCTGGGCTCGCCCCCGGCCCTCCTTAGGTACCACCTGTAGCTCTCCTGCAGCTTGTACCACGCCTCCACCAGGGCTGTCTTGAAGTTTGCCTCCTCCATGAGCCTCGTGACCCTGGCTATGGTGGAGTTTAGCCTGCTCTCGAACCACCTGTCTATCCACCTCTCCTCCCTCCTCGCCGCCCTCCCGTAGTTCTCCCTTACGAAGTCTATCCACTGGCTTAGGATTGAGACGGCGCTGTCGGCGACGCTGGGCTCGAAGTTCGCGTCGTCGAGCCCCGAGTCGGCGCCCGCGAGGACCTCGGCCCACCTGGTGGCGTCGGCGCCCCACCAGTCTAGGGCCTGCCTTAGGAGGATGAAGTTGCCCTTGGACTTGCTCATCTTCTCCCCCGCTACCAGGACCCAGCCGTTCACCCCTATGGCCCTGGGCCACAGCTCCCTGGGGAATATGGCTGTGTGGTGGAATATGAAGAAGACTAGGTGGTTGGGTATGAGGTCCTTGCCGCTTATCCTCATGTCCAGCGGGTACCAGTATAGGAACTCCCTCCTCATCTCCTCCAGCAGCCCCTGGGGTATGCCGCTCCTCCTGGACACCTCCCCGGGGTCGCCCACGCCTAGGAAGACGTAGTCGAAGACCTCGGGCGTCAGCATCTCCGGCTCTACGCCGTACTTCTCGGGGTGCTGGGTGTACTTGGCTATGGTGTAGTAGGCCATGTATATTGTGGAGTCGCTGAGGCTCTCTATAACCCACTCCCTATCCCAGGGGAGGGGGGTGCCGAGCTCGCCCTTGTGGGTGAAGGCCCAGTCCCTCAGCGCCTCTATGTTAGCCTCGAAATCCCTCCTCACGTGGCCGGGGAGGAACTCCATCCTCGCCACCGCCTCCCTCGCCAGCGCCTTCCACTCGGGCTTGCTGTAGAGGAGGAACCACTGGTCCTCAACGATCTTCACATGCGTCCTGGCCCCGCACCTGCAGTAGACCTCCTGGGGGAGGGTGTAGATCCTGAGGGCCGCCCCCATGGACTCCAGCCACTCCACAACCTTCTCCTTAGCCTCGGCCACCTTCAACCCGCTGAACCTGCCCGTCGTCTCGAGCATTATCCCCTCGTAGAACTCCCTCGCATAAACCTCCCTGGTGGCCTCGTCCAGCTTCTCCCTATCCAGCTGGCTCTCCACACCCCTCCTCCTAACCTCCTCAACCACCAGGAGCCCCTCAGCCCGGGGGACGGCTATCAGCTGTATAGGCTCCAGGGCCTCCACAACCCCCGGCTCCAGACCGTACTCCCTCAGGGTCTCCGGCCTCCTCTTCAGCTCCATGAGGGCGACGTAGTCGTAGGGAGCGTGGGCGGGGACGCTCATTACAACCCCCGTGCCCAGGTCTGGCCTCACGAAGCTTGCCGGCAGCACGGGAACCTCCCTGCCGTCGGCTGGGTTGACCACTATCCTCCCCAGCAGCCTCCTCCCCTCGACCCTCTCGAGGATCACCACTCTGTGGCCCTGGTCAGCCAGCTCCCTGGCTCCCTGCTCCCCAATGATCCACCTCTCCCCCCCGTCCACCTCCGCCACGAGGTAGGTGGCGTCTGGGTGGACCCAGAGGTTGGTGACGCCGAATACCGTTTCGGGCCTGTAGGTGAGGGCCGGGTATACCAGCCCGTCCCTGCCCCTGAACTTTATGATCACCGCCTCCTGGGGGCCTATGCCGGCGTACTCGTCGGGCCTATCGTGGTCCCCCACCACCTTCTGCTCCTTGGGGCACCACACCACCGGGTGGCGGCCCTTCCCCACAAACCCCTTCTCCCTCAGCTTCAGGTACTGCCACTCTATGAACCTGGAGTAGGCGGGGTTGAGGCTGGTGGTGTAGAACTCCCTCCTCCAGTCTATGCTCATCCCATACCTCTCCAGGTCCCTCCTCCAGGCTTTCGTGAAGAACTCGACCCAGTACCTGGGGTCCCTGAACCTCGGTATATCCTCCTCGGGTATGCCCATGTCCCTCAGCGCCTTGATTATCCTGGGGTCGCCCTCCCTAACCCTGAGGGCGGAGCTCACTATTGGGCCTCCGGTGGCGTGCCACCCCTGGGGGAAGAGGACGTTGTAGCCCCTCATCCTCTTGTACCTGGCCATGATGTCTACCCTGAGGATGGTGAACGCGCTCCCCAGGTGGGGGTAGGCGTTGACGTAGGGGTAGGGGAAGGTTATGAAGAACTTCCTCTTCCCCGGCTGGGGGTCGGCCTCGAACAGCCTGGCCTCGCGCCACCTCTCCTGCCACTTCTCCTCCACAGCCTTGAGCCTCTCCACAGCCTCCCTAGGCGCCCTGGGCCTTATCTCCAAAACCCTGCACCCGGCCCTGGTGATAGTGGTGCTGCCGGGTAGTTATCCCTTAGGCCTCCGCCGGATAAATCCCCCGGCGTCCACTATAGTTTCTCGGTGCGATGTTTTGGCTAAACCCAAGGTTATAGTCCCCATGGTAACCCCCCTCCGAGGCGGCTCCGTCGACAAGGCCGCCGCCTCCTGGCTCGCCTCCAGACTCTCGGAGAGCGGGGTTGACGGTGTCTTCGTCCCGGGCACCACGGGCGAGTGGTACCTCCTCGACCCCCACGAGAGGGCTGAGGCGTTCTTCGCAGTAGCCTCAAGCGCCATAGCGGGGCTCAGGCTAGTGGCGGGCGTCTCGGGGTACAGGCCTGAGGAGTCCTACAGGCTGGCGGAGGAGGCCGCGGGCCACGGGGCCCACGCGGTGATGGCCGTGCCCCCAATCTACTTCAAGCCCTCGACAGACTTCCTGAGGGAGTTCTACGGCGAGATCAAGAGGAGGGCCGGGGGGCTGCCAACATACATCTACATATTCCCCGAGAGGATGGGCTACACCCTAGCCCTAGACCAGGTTGAGGCCCTTGTGGAGGCGGGTGTTGTCGACGGGATAAAGGCTACGGTCACCGACGCCGCCTACATAGCGGGCCTGGCCGCCGTTAAGGAGAGGAACCCCGGGTTCGAGGTCCTCGCCGGGGGGCTGGAGATGCTCGTCCACACATCCCTCTCCGGCGGAGACGGCGTGGTTGACGCCTACTCCAACGTAGCCCCCAGGCTGGCGGTAGAGCTCGCGGATAGCCTGGAGAAGGGGCCTGTGGAGAGGGTGGCGGGGCTCCAGGCCAAGGTCCTCAAGCTCTCCAGGATACTCGGGAAGAGGAGCCTCCCCTCCGTCTTGAAGGCGGTGTTGCACGTGCTAGGCGCTCCCGTGACAGGCGAGGTTAGGAGGCCGCTCAAACCGCTGACCCAGCCCGAGGCTAACGCAGCGGCCAACGCCCTCTGCACAGGCTACAGGGAATATCTGCTCCCAGGCCTGGAATGCTAGAGCCTCCCCCAGCAGTCACCTCCAGCCCCGCGTGGTAGGCTGCTTAGGAGGGCCCCGGCGTTGGCAGCCCTGCTAAGGCTTGAAGGGGTTTGGAAGATGCTCGGCGGCCGCTGGGTGCTGCGGGGGGTTACCCTGGCCCTGGAGCCCGGGGAGGCGGTGGTTGTGTCCGGGGCGAACGGCTCGGGGAAGACGACAATGCTGCGGCTGGCGGCCGGGCTGATGGAGCCCTCCCGCGGCAGGGTGTGGTGGCGCTGCCCCCGGGGGCCCCGGGGGTGCGTGGGGTATGTGGGCCACACCCCCATGGTCTACGGGGATCTAACTGTCAGGGAGAACATCGAGTTCTTCTCCGCCCTCCACGGCTCGGGGCTCGATAGGTCGCCCCTAGCGGCGGAGGCCTGGAGGCTCATGGGGCTGGAGAGGTATAGCGGCAGCCTGGCGTCACAGCTCAGCTTCGGATGGCGTAGGAGGCTCGACATGGTTAGGGCCCTCCTAGGCTTCCCCAGCCTCCTCCTCCTGGACGAGCCTTTCACGGGCCTCGACCAGGGGGCCTCGGAGGCCCTCTCCAGGCTCCTCAGGCTAGCCCTGGGGGAGGGCCTGGCACTCCTCATGACGACACCGCTCCCCGACCCCCGCTACCTGGGGCTAGCCCACAGGGTTTACACGCTCGAGGAGGGGGTTCTGGCGGAGGCCTCCTAGAGGGGGGTGGCCCAGCTGTCTAGGGCTTTCCTCTGGCTGGTGAGGAAGGAGCTGCTCCTGGCCGCCAGGAACCCGGTGCTCCTGGCTACTCAGGCCCTCTTCACCCTTGCCATGGCTGTGGCGGCTGGGGCTTTGGAGCATAGTAGCCTGCTGGAGCCAGGGTTCAGCCTGCCGCCTATGCTGGCGGCGCTAGCCCTCTTCCAGGCCGTGTTCACCGCCTACACATCCTACATCAGGGAGGCCGAGTGGGGTACTCTTGAGGCACTGAGGACCTCGCCCGTCGACCCTGGGCTGGTCTATCTGGCGAAGACCCTCTACTCCGCGGCCTCCATATTCCTGACGACCCTGGCGTTCCTCCCGGTGTACGCCGTGCTCGCCTCCCCCCCGATACCCCTCTGGGGCTACCTCATGCTGGGGGGGTGGATACTCCTCTCCTCCCTCCTGCTGGGGGGCGTTGCCAGCCTCTCTTCGGCTATGCTCTCCTACAGCAGGAACCAGGCCCTCCTGACTCCCACGGTACTGGCTGTCGTCTCGGCCCCCTACATGAGGGTGGCCTCCAGGCCCCTCGCCGACCTTGGGGCCGGGCTCGAGCCTCCGGGGGGGTGGTGGGCAGCTCTCGCGGCGGCGGCCCTCCTCTTCACCCTGGTGGGCTACAGCCTCTCCCGCCAGCTCTCCTAGTCGAAGTCGACCACCTTGACCGCCTCCCTCCCCTCCAGCCTCCTCACGCTCATGTACCTGTAGCTTATCCTCTTGAGGTAGGGGTTGTGGCCCTGTATGACGACGGTGTGGAGCCTGGCGTCCGACCTCTTCAGGCTGTCCTCGACGACGTCTATGTTTAGCCTGTCCTCCCCGTCCGTTATCAACACTATATCGCTTATCCTCTGCTCCCCACGGGGCGTCCTGAGGATGTCGTCCGCCGCAGTCTTTATCGCCGCCGTTATGTCAGTGCCACCCCCGGCCTTGACGGCGGCCAGGTACTTGACCAGCTCCAGGAAGTCCCTCGGCTTGCTCCTCGGCCTCAGGTGTATCGCCGGGTAGGTTACGCTGTCGAAGAAACGGGCTGAGAACCTCCGGTTCTCGGCGAGGCTCCTCCTGAAGAGGGCTACCGCCACAGCCCTAGCCCAGTCTATCTTTGCCCCCACCATGCTCCCGCTCTTGTCCAGGAGCACGTATATCGGCCCCCTGCTCGAGTCGAGGACCTTCCTGTAGAGGAGGAGCTTCGAGCTGGAGTAGCTCGCCCAGAAGTACTCGTCCGGGAGTATTAGCTGGGAGTAGTGTATCCTCTCCAGGTCGCTCCCATACTCCAGCCCGTCGAACCAGCCCTTGGGGCTCCTAGTCTCCCTCCTGCTCCTCCTCTTCATTATCTCCCTTATACCCTGGACGTTCTCCAGCACCCTGCTGACGTCGGTCTCCCGGGCTATCCTGAGTATGAACTCTATGTTCTCGTCGAACGCTAGAACACTAGTATCCCCCGCCCCCATCATAGAGAGGAGCTGCTTCACGTTCTTAGCCGCCCTGGCATCCTTCTCCACAGACTCCAGAGCCTTCTCCACCATCTCCCTCAGCTTCTCCTCCTCAAACTCACCCCCAGGCTCCCCCTCGCCCTGGCCACCCTGGTTCTCCCCCTCCTTCTCCTCCCTATCCCTACTCCTCCCCCTCTGGGGCCTCTGCAGCCTCGAGAGGAGCCTGGCAAGCCTCTCCACAAAGCTAGCCGCCGCCACAACGCTCGTCAGGCTGTCCGCGGTGGTGTATGGCTTGGCCCTCCAGAGGTTGGGGCTCATGAGAAGGCTCTCTAGAACCCTCCTCCTGAAGACCGCCTCCTCACCCCACTCCAGAGGCGGCTGCTCCTCCAGCGCGGGGACGGGGTAGTAGAAGGTGTAGAAGACGTCCACCGCGAGCTCGGGGGATATTATATCGGGGATCCCCGAGATGTTGAGCTTCCTCGCGGTGGACAGTATCTTCTGGCCCCTGTAAAGCTTGAGATCGTCTATAACCCCCACTCCCTTTATCAGGCTCCTCCTCTCCCTCCCAGCGTCAGACCCCTCTCCAGACCTATCCTCGGTCAAGAAGCCAGCCACCCCAACCCCCCGGGGCTCTGGGGGTTTACATGTTGAGCTTGGCCATTATCTCCTCGAGGAGGAGGTCCACCGCTATAATTATCTCGTCCGCCATCCTCTGCACCTCGGGGTCGTCGAGGTCCTTGACAAGGTGCGCCACCCTGTTTCTCGTGGCTTTGAGGCTTCTGAAGTAGTCGGTGAGCCTTGGGTCGAAGCTCTGCATCCTGGTTATCACTGACTGGGCGTTCTCGACGTTCTTCCTTATCTCCTCGAGCTCCCTGAGGACCCTGTCCTTCGTCTTAAGCTCCTCCATCAGTATGATGTTGATCTTGTCGAAGTCCTCCGGGTCCTTGGGGACCGTGTACTTGAGCACTATGAGGTCGCTCTCCTCGGCGCTGGACCTCCCGTTGAGGAGGGCGTGGGCCGCGACGGCCTTCAGGATCTTGCCCTTCCTCCTGTCGGTCACGTGGAGGCCCTTCTCCTCCAGCAGGACGAAGAGCCTTATCAGGCTCGGCTTCACCGGGGAGACGTCGACGCTCATCACATGCTTGTTTATCTCCTTAAGCTCCTCCATGCTCATTATGGGCTTGGCCGCCTCGTACTCCCCCTTCTCGAGGCTCCAGGCCGCGTCTAGCAGCTTGTCCCAGTGGTCCTGGTCCAGCGGCTTGACGTAGTCCCTGTAGACGAACCTGTCGTAGAGGGCCTCGAGCTCCGGCTCCTCGGGAACCCTGTTGCTCGCCCCTATTATACTCCATATCGGCACCCTGATCTCGCTGTACCCGTCGTACACTATCCTCTCCTGCATGAGGCTGAGGAGGGTGTTCAGCACGGCGCTGTTCGCGTTGAAAACCTCGTCGAGAAACGCGATCTCAGCCTCCGGCAGCTTCCCCCGGGTTATCCTAACGTACCTCCCCTCCCTCAGAGACCTGAGGTCCAGGGGGCCGAAGAGCTCGCTGGGCTCGGTGAACCTGGTTAGAAGGTACTTGAAGAACCTTGCGTTCAGCAGCTCCGCAGCCCTCCTGGCGAGGGCGCTCTTGGCGGTGCCAGGCTCCCCTATCATGACCACGTGCTCGCCGCTTACCAGGGCTAGGGTCAGCATGAGCGCCTGCTCATGCCTGCCCACGAATGGCTTCTCAAGCTCCTGGAGGAACTTTCGGGCGAGGCCTGAGGCCGTCCTAAAGTCCATAGCACTGGAACCCCTTCCCATAGAACCCCCTTCAGGGACCACCCTGGAGTTTCACACCCACATTAAACCCATAGGCGGGGCCTCTTTAAACGCTTTCTTACAAACAAACAGGCCCGTAAACAGTTATATAGAGGCTTGGTGGAGGGCTGTGGAGCCGCCTGAGGACCTCGTGGGGGTTGCTGTCGAGTACTCGGCCAGGGCCTACGCCCCCTACTCCCGCTTCAGGGTTGGGGCCGCTGTGAAGACCTCGGACGGCCGGGTCTACGGTGGCTGCAACGTGGAGAATTCTAGCTACGGCCTCACAGTCTGCGCCGAGAGGACGGCGGTGTTCAAGGCTGTCTCCGAGGGGTCGGCGGGTGTGGAGGAGATTGTGGTCTACGCGGCCGACAGCGACGAGCCCGTGCCACCCTGCGGCGCCTGCCTCCAGGTGCTGAGCGAGCACGCCAGGGGAGACCCCCCGGTCTACATGGTATCCCGCTCTGGGAGGGTGAGGTACGCAAGGCTCTCCCAGCTGCTTCCGATGGCCTTCAGGCTGGGGGAGGGGCGGGGCTGAGGCTGCACCCTGGGTGGCCTCTGTGTTTAAGCACCCCCGCGGCCCAACATCTAGTGGGTGTGGATGAGGGTTGAGCAGGGCGCCCCTAGACCCTAGGGCCCCCCTCTACAAGGCGGTGCAGATAGCCCGGAGGAGGGCGGCTGAGGAGGGGGATAGCAGCTGGAGGGTTGTTGCCCAGGCTGTGGAGGAGCTTGCGAGGAGGGTGGAGAGGATATACGAGCTGGCCTCTAGGCACGGCCTATCCAAGCCCTTCTGGCTCTCCCCCAGGCTGCTCGAGGTCCTGAGGAGTGTTGAGGAGGGGGACAAGGGGGGAGCTATAGAGAGGGTGAGGAGCATATCCGAGAGCCTCCTCCCCGCTGGCCTGGCTGGAGAGTACTCCCTCGCTACCGGCACCGCGGCCAGGGTGCTCGCCTCCATCATATTCCTCGCCGCCGCGGCGTACATAGGCGTGGAGGGCCTCCAGGCCCCCTCAACCCCCGCGGCCGTCACCACCCTGGCACTCGCCTCCTTCGCCCTCGCCTCCCTCCTGGCAGCCTCAACCCACTACTCCCTATACCTCCTCGCCGTCTCAACAGGGGCCTCCCTAGCCCTGGCCACAGCCTACAGGCCAGTCATAGACATGTACAGCACCCTCATGGCCCTCTACTCCGCCGTCCTAGGCTTCGCCGCAGCCGCCTACAGCTCCTACACCCGCAGGAAGTTCTACAGGATGCTGAGGAGGCTTGAGAGGGGGGTGTAGGCTCCTTTTGATACCCGAGCTGCTTCCCGAGAACCCGGTGGCGGCGGTGGCCCTCGCCTCCCTAACCCCGGGCCTGGAGCCGAGGTACGCCCTGCTTATAGGCCTAGGCCTGGGCCTAGGCCTGCCGGAGACCCTAGCCCTCTCAGCGGCCGGCGTCCTTGTGCTAGCCCTCCTGCTCTACACCGCGATAGGCACGGTGGACGGGCTTATGGAGGCCCTCTGCCGCAGGAGGGGCAGCCGGGCCAACCCGGGGTGCCTCTACCTAGCCCTCAGGTCCTCGGCGGCCCGCCGTGCGGGGGGTTATGTTGAGAGGTATGGCTGGGCGGGGCTAATACTCTTCATAGCCATACCGCTACCCGCCACTGGCATGTACAGCGGCGCCCTGGCGGCGGCACTGCTGGGGATAAGAGACCCAAGGCTCCTGGCGAGCCTGCTGGCCGGGGGCTACCTGAGCCTGGCTATAACTGCTTTGGTTGGAGGAGGGGTTTCAATAGTTTCAACCTGGTAAAAAGAGGGGTGTGTTGGGTGGTGTCTCCTCCGGCTGGGCTCTAGGCTTTCTTGCCTCTCGCGCAGCCCACGCCCGCGACGAGCGCCTTTAGGAGGGCGGCCATCTCGGGGCTTGTCATGGTTTTCAGCAGCTCCCTTATACCCATGCCCTTCTCTGTTGAGGCTGCCTCCTGTAGGGCTGTGTTCATGCAGAGGGGCATCTTCTCCGCCGCCTTCATGAGGAGGGGCTGGTCTATCTGGGAGAGTATGTAGCCCATCATCATGAGGTTTCCGATCATCTTCATGACCTCTGGCCTGGCTAGGGAGTTGAATATCTCGTCCCCCATCTCCGCTAGCTGTAGGAGGGCGTCGAGGGTTCCCGACTTCTTCAGCGCAGCGACCAGCTCTATCGCCGTGGCTAGGGCATCGTAGTTCTCCTCGACAAGCTCAAGCAGTTTGAGGATCTTCTCATCCCCGACCTGGGCTCCATGCTCCATACACCATCACCCCCATACTATGCGAACCACTTCTCAAGCCAGTACCTCTCGAAGGCGTATTTAAGCGGCCTGAAAGCCCTCATACCCCCGAGTATGACGCAGTCAGGATAATCCGCCTCACCCATAACCTTCTTAGAGAAGTCGCAGTACACGGCTGCCCCCGCGTAGCCGAGGTCCATAACACAGACGCCGCTCATGTTGTAGTGCTCACCCATGTAGGTCCCCAGTATCTCGTCGGCTATCTGGCTCGCCACGTACTCAGCCTGGAAGTGGGCGAATATTCCCGCCATGCCGAGGCCCAGGCTGGGGGCGATAATGTCTCCCACGCCGAAGACGTTGCCGTACCTGGGGCTCCTCAGGGTCCTCTTGTCAACCCTCATATACCCTCCGAGGCTCTCGTCGCCCAGGGGCGACTCGGCCACCGGCTTGGGCGGCTCGTGGGGAGGGGCGAAGACGGCTAGGTCGTACTCTATCTCCTCCCCGCTGCCCGCGACCAGCCTGCCCTCCCTGGCCTCAACCGGCTCCACACCGCCTTTGAAGCCCACTCCATACATGTCTAGGAAGCTCTGGAAGGCCTCGGCCATCGTGGGGCCGAAGGGCTCCATAGGCTTCTTCCAGAAGTGGACCACCGTGACCTGGGCGTCGCCTCCCCTCTGCTCTACGAGGTATTTGACTAGGAACGCCGCCTCGAAGGGGGCGGGCGGGCACTTGTACGGCCAGCTCCAAGCACCCACAACAACCCTGCCGCTCTTGAAGCCCGCCAGCTTCCTCCTACAGTCTAGAGCCCCCTCCACCGTCCAGGGGCTGCAGACTGTGTCGTCCGTCTTCATGAGCTCCGGCCGGGGTATGCTGCCTAGGCTCACCACGAGGAAGTCGTACTCGAACTCACCGCCTGAGGTGGCGACCTTGTTGTTGTCCGGGTCTATCGACTCCACGCTGGCGGTAACAATCTTTACCCCGTGCTTCTCAAGCCTGGACAAGGGCCTCATAATATCCTCGGGCTCCCTCTGCCCAACCATCACCCAGAGGAGGCTGGGGGGGAAGAGGTGGTATCCCGTCTTGTCCACCAGCGTAATCTCAGCCTTCCCCCTCAGCAGCTTGGCCAGGTTGTAGGCGGCGACCAGGCCTCCGGGCCCCCCGCCTAGGACGAGTATCCTCTTCAAGACGCCTACACCTCGGGGCCTCCATTACCATTATATATGTTGGGGTTGTTATTAACCTAGGCCTCGCGCCTTTAACTACACTATAACATTTTGAATATACTAAAAATATACTAATTAGATTTGAAATACCCAAAACAGGTTATTAGGGGGAGGATACAAGGAAACATGTAGCACAATAATCTAAAACATTTAGACCAATAGGTGTATGCTGGTCCCCTAGCCGCCCGGCTTTATATTAAGCCTTCTCTGCTCCCAACTGTTTAACATTTGAAGGTGGGCTTATGGAGACTGCGGGCGTTGCTGAGGCGGCTAGGGTTGTCTACGAGGTATTCTCCAGGCACAGGTCTATAAGGAAGTATGTTAAGAAGCCTCTGCCGGAGGAGCATGTAAACCTCCTCATGGAGGCTGCTAGGAGGGCCCCTACAGACGCGACCCTCCACCTCTGGAGCGCTGTCAGGGTTGTTGATGATGGTGTGAGGAGGAGGCTGGCCACGGCGATAGGGCAGGAGCACGTGTATGAGGCTGGCGAGTTCTTCGTGTTCCTGGCTGACTTCTACAGGCTCAAGAGGCTGCTCGAGCACCGGGGCGAGGAGCTGGGCAGGGTTGACAGGGCTCTCCTCGTGTTCTCAGCCATAGACGCGGGGCTGGCGGCGGAGAACATGGCGGTGATGGCTGAGGCCCTCGGCTACGGGACCTGCTTCATAGGCGGGGTCCAGAACGCCGCAGAGCTCATCATAGACCTCCTAGACCTCCCCGAGAAGACCTACCCCCTCTTCGGCCTCACCATAGGCTACCCCGCTGAGGATCCGCCGCTCAGGCCCAGGCTACCGGCGGACCTGCTGTTCCACACCGACAGGTACAGGAGGTACAGTAGTGAGGACCTGGCTAGGGCCTACGAGGCCATGGCCTCCTACAGCAGGAGGAGGGACTGGCTCAGGATACTGAAGCGCTACGTCGCCGTCGGCGGCTACTTCGAGACCAGGAGCGAGGAGATGTGGAGGCTGCTGAGGCGGCGGGGGTTCGAGGTGTAGCCGCGGCGGCTAGTAGCTCTCTATACCCCCGATCCTCATGGCCAGCCTGTCCAGGAACCTCAGCCTCTTCGAGACGGGCGGGTGGGTGCTGAACAGCTCCACCAGGGGGTTCGCCTCCTGCTCCTTCAGCCTCTCGACAAGGTAGTCCACGTCAACCAGGGTCGAGGCCGCCAGGCTGGTTAGGGGGGCGACTATGAAGAGCATGCTGGCCATCTCGTTGCTCCTAGCCTCCTCCACCAGGTAGGGGTTGTGCTCGTAGGCGGCGTGGATCCTAGCCAGGGCCCTCTGGAGGCTCCTGGGGCTCCCCGTAACCAGGGCGCTGTGGGCGTCGGCATAGTACTCCCTCAGCCTGTTGAAGTGGGCCACTATCAGCTGGAAGACCATGCCCGCGGCTAGGAGTGCCGCGCCCACCGCAACCAGGGCCATGGGGTTGCCCCGCCTCTCGCCTCCTCCCCCGCCCAGTATGCCGGCCCAGACAAGCGCCCTGCCTATGAGGAAGGCGGCCACGGGTATGAGGCTTAGGGCGAGTATGACTGTAACGTCCCGGTGCTTCAGGTGTCCAACCTCGTGGGCCAGCACAGCCCTAACCTCGTCCCTGGGCAGGAGCCTGAGGAGGCCGCGGGTTACGGCGACGTAGCTGCCGGCTATGGGGCTCCCGTAGGCGAAGGCGTTGGGCATGCTCATCTCGCTCACCACAACCTTAGGCGGCTTCAGCCCGCTCCTCCTGGCGAGCTGCTCCACCTCAGCCACAAGCCACTCCTCGCCCGGCAACGGCTCCCGGGTCCTGTACACCATGTTTATGATGTAGGGTGAGAAGAGCCACTGCACCAGCACCATGCCGAGGGCGAGGAGGGATAGCATGATAGCTACCCCGGTGCCCGAGAGGCCTGTGAAGGCGTCTAGGGCCCAGGCCGCAACGCCTAGCACGACGATGTAGCCGCCTATGAGGGCGAGGACTGTGAGCCCCATGCTTGCCTTCAGGGCTGTTAGGCTCTGGGGCGCGTCCCCCACTATCCTGTGGGCGTTGAGGGCTACAAGGGCTATGACCCCGGCTAGTATCAGCGACTCTACCAGGCCCAGCCACCACCAGGCGAATATGAACTCCAGCATCCGCCACTCCCTCACCCGATCTAACCCAGCCTATAGGCTCCTCCCGCCATATGGGATACTCCATATATATCCCGGGAGGCTAAACGCTTTTTGCCCACTGTATATACGTTGGTGGCGTAGCCTTGCCAGCAGGGTTCGAGGAGGCCGTTAGGGAGGTTTCCAGGGAGAGGGTCCGGGGCGCCAGCTGGGCCCTCTCAACCCTCGCCCGAGGCCTTCTAGAGGAGCTGGAGTCGGGCCGCACCCTTGAATGCCCCAGGACCTCCCAGGTCCTCAGGACCACGCTACCCGGCATGGGGAGCCTGGAGGTCCTCGCAGAGGTTGTTGAGAGGCTATGCAGCCGTCCCGGGGAGCTGGCCGAGGCGCTGAGGAGGCTCATGGACTATGTTGAGGAGGCTGGGAGGGAGGCGGCGGAGCGTGCCGCCGAGCTCCTCAGTGGGGCTGGGGCGGTTTCGACAGTGAGCTTCAGCAGGGCTGTGCAGCTTACAATTCTAGCCGCGAGGCCCCCGCTAGTGTACGTGCTGGAGTCGAGGCCCGGCGGAGAGGGTGTGGCGATGGCCAGGCACCTGAGGCAGTCGGGGGTGAACACTGTTGTCTTGCCGGACTCGGCCGTGGGCCTGGCCGTCTCCAGGTCGGGCGCGGTGGTTTTTGGGGCGGACGCCGCGGGGCTGGACGGGTGTTTGAGGAACAAGCTAGGCACCCTCCCCCTGGCGACTTCCGCTGGCGCCCTTGGTGTGGAGGTTGTCGCTGTTTTTGAGTCCTACAAGATAGTCCCGAGGGCCTGCGGCTGGGAGGGGGTTGAGACCCGGGGCTACAGGGTGGAGGGGTGGGGCGACGTCGAGTATCCGGTTTTCGAGCCTGTGCCTCTCCGGCTTGTTAGCCATATTGCGACGGAGCTGGGTGGAGGGAGGGCTGGGGTGGAGCCTCTGAGGCTGTATAGGAGGCTTTTCCTGGAGGAGGTCCTGGGGGGTGATGTATAAAGGGCTTGGGACGACAGAGTTTGGATACGGTGTCCAGTTTGCAGGGCGGCTACTCCCTAGCCCACATAGCCGCTGGCATAGCTGTGGTCGCCCTCATAGTACTCGGGGCGGGCTTCTACGCCATATACCAGGAGCTCGCCAGCCTGAGGAGCCAGGTGGAGGGTCTTAACACCAGGTACGAGGAGATAAGCGAGAGCCTGGAGAACGTGCAGGGCGCCTTCGAGTCGAGCAGGGGGGATATAGAGTCGATAGCCTCCTCCCTCGAGTCTATACAGGACAGGGTATCCAGTATTGAGGAGAGGCTGGGCTCTACGGCCACCCAGAGCGACCTGGATGCTGTGGCCAGGGAGCTTGCATCCCTCTCCCAGCAGCTCGAGGACCTCCAGGCCAGGATCCAGGCTCTAGAGGAGAGCGGTGCCGAGAGGGGGGAGAGGCTGGACCAGCTGGCCATGGCCCTCCAGGACCTCCAGGCCAGGCTTGCATCGCTGGAGGAGAGGGTTGACGAGGTCTACTCATCCCTCTACTTCCCCGTCACAGTGGTGGACGGTACGGGGACCCCTGTCGTCATACTGGAGAGGCCTGAGAGGATAGTCAGCATGGCGCCCAGCGCAACAGAGGCCCTCTACTACATAGGAGCCCTAGACAGGGTGGTGGGGGTCGACCAGTACAGCGACTTCCCGCCCGAGCTGAACGAGGCGAAGGAGGCGGGGGATGTGGCGGTGATAGGGGGATACTGGAACCCGAGTATAGAGGCTATACTTAGCCTCGAGCCCGACCTCGTGGTGGGCGTTTCCTCGGTGCCGAGCCACATCCAGGCGAGGAAGGTCCTCGCGGCCTACGGGATACCGGTCATACTGCTCCCTTACAGCAGCCTCGAGGATATAAGGGAGTCCCTAATAATGGCTGGCAAGGCTACTGGCGAGGTTGTTAGCGCGTATAAGGCTGCGGTGGAGTTCGACATGGCCGTGGCCGCAGCCGGGATTCTGCTGGAGGGCCTCGAGCCTGTGGAGACAGCGGTTATTGTATGGCCAAACCCGTTGTTCGTGGTGGGCGGCGGGACGTGGGAGCACGAGATTATTGAGGCGGCTGGCGGGGTTAACGTATACGGCGACACACAGGGCTGGCCGCAGGTGTCCTACGAGTCACTCCTCGAGAAGGACCCCGACGTGATAATACTGATGGGCGACCACGGAGAGGGTGGAGTCACCGTTGAAGGGTTTATGGAGGCGCTTGAGAGCCAGCTGGGCGATGCGGCCTGGGAGATAGACGCCGTCGCCTCTGGTAGGATCTACATACTGCTGGATGAGTACAACGACAGCTTCGCCAGGCCCAGCCCCAGGACGGTTCTATCCATGTTCGTGATGGCCGCGGTAATCCATCCAGAGGCCTTCGACATGCAGCCCGATAGCCTGCCGAGCGAGGTGTCCCCCGGGACCCTCGATATACTAGCACTGCTTGAGGGTAGGTTGCCTGGGGAGGTGTTGGAGTTCCTAGGTGGGGCTCTAGGTTGAGGACCTCAATTCTGCTAGCCTCCTCCATAACCGTGTTTTCAATGCTAACCCTCGCGAGCCTCGCCCTAGGCCCCGCGGGGGTGAAGAGCCCCCTGGACTATATAGACGGGCTGGGCGGGGTGGAGCTGTACAGGCTGCTGAGGACCTCGGCCTCAATAGTGGTGGGCGCCTCCCTCGCCGTAAGCGGTGCCTCCCTCCAGCAGGCCCTGCGGAACCCCCTGGTAGACCCCTACCTCCTCGGCATCTCCACGGGCGCCTCCCTCGCCGTAGCCCTAAGCCTTCTCCTGGGGCTGGCGGGGCCCCTGGGCATAGGCTCCGCGGCCCTCGCCGGCGGCCTGGCGGCCTTCCTCCTAGTACTAGTCACAGCCAGGCTTGCAGGCATGACGGGCTCTGGCTTGATAATAGTGGGGGTCGCCTACTCCTACCTCTTCGGGAGCCTGACCACTCTCCTCGTCCTCAGCTTCCCCGACAGGCTGACGGGGGCTCTCTACTGGATATTCGGCTCCGTAGCCTACGTGGACAGGGGGATTCTGGCTACAGCAGCGGGGGGGCTAGGCCTCGCCGCAATATACCTCGCTGCATCCTCGAAGGCCCTGGAGGCGTTGAGCCTGGGTGAGGAGGCCGCCCGGGGCCTGGGCATAGCGGTTGAAAGGCTTAGAGCCTGGGTCGCCACAGCCAGTATCGTAGCCGTGGCCGCCTCCGTAGCCCTGGCCGGCCCCGTGGGGTTCATAGGGTTGACTGCCCCGTGGATAGCTAGGCTTCTGGGAGCCTCGCGCTTCCAGCAAGTCCTCCTCGCCTCGGCCCCACTGGGCGCGGGGCTGGCTCTCGCCTCAGACATCCTGGCCCGCACGCTCGCGAGCCCCGCCGAGCTGCCTCTAACACCTATAGCCAGCCTCATAGGAGTGCCCATCCTAGTCTACGCCGCTGTGGAGAGGTGGAGGGGTGTTGAGGCCCTGTAGCGTCAGGCTGGAGGGTGTTGAGGCTGGCTACGCCGCTGCACCCCCCGTTCTGAGGGATTTGAGCTTCAGCATCGACCCCGGCTCGCTGGTGGCCCTCCTAGGCCCGAACGGCAGCGGCAAGACAACACTCCTCAGGCTCCTCGCTGGCATACTCAAGCCGAGCAGGGGGAGGGTGGAGGTCTGCGGCCGCCCCCCGGGTAGGGTGAGGCGGATGCTCGGCTACGCCCCCGCAACCCCGGAGGTGGACCCCAGGCTGAGGGCCGTGGAGGTGGCCCTCCTCTACAGGTACGGGGTTTCGGAGGGCGTAGCCTGGAGTAGGAGGGACTGGGAGGAGGTCCTGTCCGCCCTCAGGGAGATGGGCGTCGAGGAGCTGGCTTGGAGGAGGTGGGGGGAGCTTAGCAGCGGCCAGAGGAGGCTGGTAATCCTGGCGGGGGTTCTGGCTAGGAGGCCCGCCCTGGCCCTCCTAGACGAGCCCCACTCCTTCCTCGACGTATCCAACATGAGGAGAGTGACACTGGTGCTCCGCTCCCTCAGGGGCAGGGCAACAGTGGTCTACACCACCCACGACCCCCTAGCGGCTATGGCCGCCGACACGGTGGTAATGCTGAGGGAGGGGCTACTCCACGCCCAGGGGCCGCCCGGGGCTGTGGTGACCCCAGAGACTATAGAGGAGGTCTACGGAATCCCGGCGGACAGGCTGGACGGCCTCACAATTCCACGCTACTACAGGCCCTAGAACACGGCCACACTTTACCCCCGCGGGGGGCTATAGAGAACTGGGGATGAGGACTCCACGGGTTCCGACGCCCCCCGGGGGGCTCCCCGGGAGGTGGGGACACCTGTCTCAACTGACCCTAGTGCCTACTCCTTTCACGGCCGCCTCCCGGGCCAGGTCTCTCCTTGCTATGGGGCCTCTGGGCTCGGCCTCCCTCCATATGGCCGCTTTGAACCTGTAGATCTCGACGTCCTCCCTCAGCCAGCACGTCCCTGGGAGCCCTGCCTTTATGCAGGCCCATGTGAGGAACATTATGGGGTCCCAGCCCTCGTCGACAGCCACTTGGGGGAGCAGCAGGCCCGCGTAGGGGAGTTTCTCGACGTAGAGGCCGTGAACCCCTACCTTGACATGGGCGGGCCTCAGATGGGGCTTCCTGGGGAGGGGCTCCATGCTGCCGAGCACCGTGACCTCGATTCTCACCATACCGAGCTCTTCCCGCCTCAGAGGCTCGAACCGGGGGTCGCTGGAGGCTGCGTCGACAGCGGCTGTAACCACCGCCTCGGCTAGGGGGATTACAGGCCTTACAACCCCTATACACCCCCTAAGCTCCCACCCCTCCCCGCCCCTCTTCTCCAGGGTTACGAAGGCGGCCCCCGGCCTCCCAAGCTTCCCCCTAGCTTCCACTCTCAGCCTCCTACCATGCTCCACCCACTCCTCCACCGCCCTCCTGGCAATCCTCACCAGGGCCTCCCCGTCAGCGTCGTCAAGCTCCTCCGGCTCGACTGGAGCACCTTCAGCCCGCTCTATCCTAACTCCCCCAACCAACCCTCCGACCCCCCTAGTATCTACTCTAGGATGGTGGGGGCTAAAGACTGGAGGAGGGGGTTTAGAGGTGGAGGTGCCTCGGATTCCGGCGCACTCCTCCTCGCCCAGCCCCCTGGGGGCTGGGCTTTCGGTGACGAGGTTGGTCGTCACAGGCTCCTGTTTTAGGTTCGTTGCCCCCTCCGGGTTTTATGGCATTATGTCTGGGTCGTAGGGGGCGTCGTACTCTCCCTCCTCCGGCTCCGGCGTGTTGAGGCCTTCTGGGCATCCCTTGCCCAGTCTTATGGGTTTTTCTAGCCTGCTCAGCAGCACCACTCTGCTGGCCCTGCTCTCGCCGAGTATTGGGTAGCCTGTGAGCTCGGAGAGCCTCTCGCTAACCTTCCTGACGTACTCGTGCTCAGCCATGTTGGCCTTGCTGAGCCTCATCCTGCTGGCGCCCACCCACATGTAGCTCTTTATCTCTACGTAGGTTGGCTGGGCGAGGTTTATGAGCTTTGCGAAGCCCTTGAGGGCCTCGTCGGTGTCGTTGAACCCGGATACCAGGGTTATCCTGATCACTGTGGGGCTGGTGAAGCTGGGCATCATCTCCAGGGTCTCCAGCGTGAGCTCCCAGGCCCTGGGCACGAGGGGCCTGGTGAAGTAGTTGTAGCTCTTCTTATCCCACGCCTCAAGGCTCACGTAGAGCTGGCTCGGCTCCTCCTCGAGGTTCGCCAGTATGTCTGGCCTGACGCCCCTGGTTACGAGGAAGCTAGTCATACCCCTCCTGTGCACCTCCTTCAGCAGGTCGCTTAACATCGGGTAGAGGGTGGGCTCGCCGGTGAGGCTTAGGGTCACGTGGACGGGGTTCCAGGCCTCCCAGAACTTCTTCGGGTCCACCTTCGGGTGGCCCTTGTAGCCGCTTATCAGCCTCCGGTGTATCCTGATGAGCTCGTCCACCAGCCACTTGGGGTCGTCGACTATGGTCAGCTTGGTCTCGTCGAGGTCGACGCCCAGGTCCTGGGGCCTTATCCTCCAGCAGTGGAGGCAGGCGTTCCAGCACCAGAAGGCTGCGGGGCTCATCTGTATATCCCTGTGGCTCTCTATCCCGTAGAACTTGCACTTGTAGCAGTGTCTGTCCTCGGTGAGGGCCTTGTGGGTCCAGTAGCACTTCTTAACCACGGTGTGCCTGCCGGCGAAGTGGTACTTCTGCTTGACCATAACCTCGGCTAGGGGCAGCCACTTCTCCGGCATCCCCTGGGGTATGTTTTTAAGTATGTTCCTCCTGGGAATCCCTCAACACCCTCAAGAAACATGGTATTACTTTAACCCAGTTAAAGGCTTCGGCTTGTATAGCCCCTTCTCCTGCAGGTAGGTGTAGGCGCTGTAGGCGGCCACCGCGCCCATGGCCGCGGCCGTGACTACCTGCCTGAAGCCCGGCCACATGCTGGTGCAGTCTCCCGCCGCGAATATCCCTGGCATGCTTGTCCTCATCCACTCGTCCACCACCACGTTGCCCATGCTATCGGTCTCCAGCCCTATGGCCTCGAACAGCTCCCTAGGGGGCTCGGAACCTATCTCTATGAAGATACCGTCCACCTTGAGCTCCTTCTCCTCGCCAGTCACCTTATTCTTCACGACCACAGACTCCACCCGGTCCCGGCCTCTTATCTCGGTGACTATGCTGTCGAGTATGAACTCTATGTTAGGCTTCTTCCTAGTCTCCTCCACGTAGAAGGGCTTCGCCCTGAACCCCTGCCTCCTGTGGACTAGGTAGACCTTCTTGACGTAGCCGCTGAGGAGGAGGGCGCCTTCCAGGGCGGAGTCCCCGCCCCCACCACAACCACAGCATTCTTACCCTTGAAGAGGGGGGCGTCGCAGACGCTGCAGTAGCTCACCCCCCTCCCGGCGAGCTCCTCCTCCCCGGGGACGCCGAGCTTCCTCCTCCTGCTGCCGACCGCTAGTATGACTGTGTGGGCCTTAACCTCAAGCCCCCTAGACCCCCTCACCAGGAACCACTGGTCGTCGAGCCTCTGCACCGACTTCACCTGCACACCCGTTACAATCTTCGCGCCGAACATCTCCGCGTGGCTCCTGAAACTCTCCACCAGTTTAGAGGCCTCCAGACCCCCCATACCCGGGTAGTCGTCTATCCAGTTCGTTAGGTTCAGCTGGCCCCCCACGTCCATGGAGACTATGAGGGTCGACATGAGGAACCTCGTCGTGTATATAGCCGCCGAGAGCCCGGCTGGCCCCGCACCTACTATGACCGTGTCGTACTCCTCCCCCTTGGGCACTCTGGGCGCCCTCACGGCTGAGAGCCTTAGCGGCATTGTGATGCACCTAATCACCACACTATTATCCATGGCGGCCCAAATCCTTGACTATCCAGCACCCCGAGCCTCCCCCGCCTCCCCCGGGCTTGAAGGCGGCAGCCTACACCTCCTCCGCCTCCCCTCCACGTAGGCCTCCGCCACCCGTCTGAGCAGCTCCTCAGGGCTCTCGACAGTAACCACCGCCTCTCCACCCCTAACCTCGATGGCGGCCGCCCCTATCCTCCTAAGCCTCTTCACGATCCCCCGGGCCGTCCTCTTTGTGACGCACAGCCTCTCCCTTAGGGCTTCCACGGCCTCTCCATAGTTCAGCGTGGGCCCGAGGCTGTATAGGATGTAGAGGGCCGCCACCTCCCTCTTCCCTGGCATCCTAGCCAGCCTGGGGGGCTCTCCTCCTCTCATGGTCGGTGATCCCCACTCCCCTGAGCCTGAGGCGGGCGGGGCGTCGGTGTAGGGTAGCCCAGTCATCGCCCCAGTCTATAATAGTGTTTGGGCCTCCGAGGCTGATATTCAGCTGCACCCCGAGAGGAGGGGGCCCAGGAGCCTGAGCCTCTCGAACACGGGCCCACCTACGGCCGCCGCCACATAACCCCCAGGACCTCCAAGCAGGAGGGGCCTCCCCTCAACCCCAACATACACCTCCAAACCCCCCTCCACCCCCCCGGGGTCCACAATCCGGTGCACACCCTCGACACCGTTCACGAGCAGCGCCAGGGGGTCGCGGTAGGCGTAGGCCACTGCAACACCCTCAACATCCCCAGCCGCCCCCCCGAGGAACTCCATCCTAGGCTCCCCCGGCCTACAAGCCTCCACCCACTCGGGCCTGGAGAGGGTGTGGTACAGGCCAGCCGGAGGCTCCACGGGGGATATGATGCTACCAACACCCAGGGCGACGAGGAGGGTCGAGGCCGGGCCTAGGGAGAGGGAAACCACGGTGGGGCTGGTGACAACCCAGGCGTCTCCAGAGGATAGAGCCCACTCAACAAGGGCGGCGGCCTCCCCAGGGCTGGCCAGCATCCAAGACACGTCTACAACATAGGATCCCCTGTCAAACCTCGGCAACCACCACACACCCCCGCAACACCCCCCGGCGGCTCGCCAGCCTGGTTTCCGCTCACCCGCACCCAGGCTCCAGCTGGGTGCTCGCCCCTTACATGGGCGCCCATAGCCCCCGGGGAGCGGTGGGCTCTCCGCCTTGTGTGTCCATGTTGGGTCTAACGCTAATTAGCCTCACGCCTCAACAGCCTCCGCTTGGAACTCCTTGCCGGTGGGTGTGGACGCGTTGAAGCTGTACGAGTTTGAGGCTAAGGAGATATTGAGGATGTATGGGGTTGAGACTCCCCTGTCTGTCCTGGTTATGCCGGGGGATGATGTTGCGGCTAAGGTTAGGGAGGCTGGCTTGGAGCCGCCGCTCGTGGTGAAGAGCCAGGTTCTTGTAGCTGGTAGGGGGAAGGCTGGGGGTATTAAGCTGGTTGAGAGTGTTGAGGAGGCTGTTAGGGTTGCTGAGGAGCTCTGGCGAAAACCTATAAAGGGGATCCTCCCGGGGGCTCTCCTCGTGGAGAGGGCTGTGCCCCATGAGGCGGAGCTCTACACGTCTATAATTATAGATAGGAGCGAGAGGAGGCCGGTGGTCCTGGCCAGCAGGTATGGGGGTATGGATATTGAGGAGATAGCTAGGGAGAAGCCAGAAAGCATCGTTAGATACTATGTAGACCCCTTCCTAGGGCTGAGGGGTTATGAGGCTAGGATGGTGGGCAAGGAGATAGGCCTCTCAGGCAGGCTCCTAAACTCCTACGCCTCCTTCCTCCAGGTCCTCTACAGGGTGTTCACAGCCCTGGAGGCAGAGCTGGTGGAGAGCAACCCCCTGGCCATAGTGGGGGACAAGGTGGTCCCCCTCGACGCCAGGATAATAGTGGATGACAACAGCCTCTTCAGGCATAAGGAGCTGGTGGAGAGGAGGAGGGTGGAGCAGAGGGGAGAGTACACCGAGTGGGAGGTCAAGGCGAGGAGCCAGGGCCTCCCCTTCGTCGAGCTCGACGGCGACATAGGGATCATAGGCAACGGGGCCGGCCTCACGATGGCCACTATGGACCTCGTCTACCACTTCGGCGGTAGGCCCGCGAACTTCCTCGACATAGGCGGCGGCGCCAGGGCCGAGCTGGTTAAGAAGGCCGTCTCCTTCCTCCTCGAGTTCCCCAAGGCGTCCAAGATATTCATAAACGTGTTCGGCGGCATAACCAGGGGCGACGAGGTTGCCCGCGGTATAGTGGCTGCCGTTAGGGAGTCCGGCTCCAGCAAGCCGCTGGTTGTGAGGCTAAGCGGCACCAGGGAGGAGGAGGGGAGGAGGATACTTGAGGACGCCAGCATCTACGCCTATACCGACCCGGTGGAGGCTGTAAAGAAAGTTGTATCTCTCTAGGGCCGTGTGGGGTGGTGTGTGATGGCGGTTCTGGTGGACAGCGGCACGAGGGTCCTGGTCCAGGGTATAACTGGTAGGGAGGGCTCGTTCCACGCGAAGGCCATGCTAGACTACGGCACCAAGGTGGTGGCGGGGGTGACGCCCGGGAAGGGCGGCAGCGAGGTCCACGGCGTCCCGGTTTACGACAGCGTTAAGGAGGCTGTGGCGGAGCACCCCGAGATAAACACCAGCATAATATTCGTCCCAGCCCCCTTCGCCCCCGACGCGGTCTACGAGGCTGTGGACGCGGGTATAAAGCTGGTCGTCGTGATAACGGAGGGCATACCCGTCCACGACACTATGAGGTTCGTCAACTACGCCAGACAGAAGGGGGCCACGGTCATAGGGCCCAACTGCCCCGGCGTCATAACGCCCGGCCAGGCCAAGGTCGGGATAATGCCGGGCCACATTTTCAGGGAGGGTGGCGTGGCCGTTGTCAGCAGGAGCGGCACCCTGACGTACGAGATAAGCTACATGCTCACCAGGCAGGGTATAGGCCAGTCCACGGTGGTGGGGATAGGGGGAGACCCTATAGTGGGCCTGAGCTTCACCGAGGCGCTCAGGCTCTTCCAGCAGGACCCCCAGACCGAGGCGCTCGTGCTTATAGGCGAGATAGGCGGGGACATGGAGGAGAGGGCTGCAGAGATGATCAAGAAGGGTGAGTTCACAAAGCCCGTCGTCGCCTACATAGCCGGCAGGACGGCGCCGCCGGAGAAGAGGATGGGCCACGCTGGGGCGATAATAATGATGGGCGCGGGAACCTACGAGGGGAAGGTGAAGGCGCTTAGGGAGGCCGGCGTGGAGGTGGCGGAGACGCCCTTCGAGGTGCCAGACCTGGTGAGGAGGGCCCTGAGGAGGTAGCGGGATGCCGAGGTCCTCACCCGCCTACCCCCTCCCCCTTCTCCTCCTACTCTGCAGCTCCTCCCCCGTACCCTTTGCTATAACCTCGTAGAGCACAGCCCTCTTCCCCTCCCCGGGCCTGAGGAGGCGGCCGAGCCTCTGTATGAACTGCCTCCTGCTCCCCGTACCCGACACTAGAATACCTACGTTGGCGTCGGGTATGTCGAGCCCCTCATCCCCCACCGTCGTCACAACAAGCACCCCAGACTCCATAGCCCTGAACTTGGCCAGTGTCGCCTCCCTCAGCCTCCTCTCCAGACCCCCGTGGAGGAGGAGGGCTCCAGTGCGCCTAGCAATCTCCTCGGCCTGCCTCCGGTACTGAGTGAACACTATTATCTTGGACCCCCGTGACAGCTCTTCCCTCACCAGCTTCTCCACAGCCCTTATCTTCGACTCGCTAAGCTGCACAATCTCCTTCATCCTCGTGTTCACCCTTATCGCCTCAACCGCGGTGGGGTCCCCCCTCCTGGCGTCCTCCAGTATCTTCTCGAAGCTCCTCCCCCGGGCTAGGAGCCTGTACTTCCTCTTGAGGTCCTCGTAGACCCTCTTCTCCTCCCCCTCCAGCTCAACCTTCACCCGCCTTATGATGAAGGGGGCTAGGTATCCCTTCCTGGTCAGCTCGCCGGGGCTGCTGCTATACACCACCCCGCCCACGAGGCTGTATACCTCCTCGTGCCTCCCGTCCTCCCTCTCTATCGTGGCGGAGAGGCCCATCCTGTAGGGCGCTGGGCTGGCCGAGGCTATCCTCTTGAACTTCTCGGCTGGGATGTGGTGGGCCTCGTCGAACACTAGGAGGGGGAAGAGGGGGGCTAGCCTGTCTATGTGGCGGTAGGCCGTCTGGTACGTTGTTACCGTTATAGGTGCTAGCCTCTTCTCCTCGCCATAGTACGCCCCCACCAGGCCGTGGGCGTCGGTGAACCTCCTGAAAGCCTCTATCCACTGGCGGACATGGTCCCTCGTATACACTACTATGAGGCTCCACACCCCCGCCTCCGCGACGGCGGCTATGGCCACCACAGTCTTGCCAGCCCCGGTGGGCAGCACTATAACCCCCCTCCCCCTGGCCTTCCTCCAGGCCTGGAGAGCCTCCTCCTGGTAGTCCCTGAGCTTCCCTGTGAAGCGTATGGGGCGGGGGAGCCTGTGTGAGGATGGGGGAAACACCCTGTCCTCCACCTTGAGCCCCCTGCCCTCGAAAGCCTCTCTGAGGCGGGGGTACAGTAGGGGGGGCGCCCTGTACGCTCTCTCCCCCCTGTCGTAGGGGAGGCTGAGGCCCTCCTCCTCGAGTATGGGCTTCAGCATGACCCTGCTCCGTATATATATCCAGCCGCCCCGCAGCTCCATCACAACCCTCAGGGCCTCCTCGGCCGCCCTCCTGAGGGCCTCGAGATCCTCCTCCACAACCACCCCCAGGTCCTCGAGGGAGGCTATAGCGTCCCACAGGCTCAGGCCGTTTTCCCTCAGCCTCACGGGGTCTATTCTAAACAGGCCGTAGCCCCTGTCCCTACCCAGGTAGCGGGCGAAGCGCGAGACCTCTTTGAAAGCCTCGTCGCCCAGCCACCCCTTCACCCTGAATGTGAGGCTCCAGGGCTCCAGCCCCCTCTCCACCCCTCCTTCACCCCTGTGGCGATGGCGGCGCGGGCTCCAGCCCCTCTATCCTCCACCCAGCCGGTGTGAGGCCGAGCTTCTCGAGCGCCTTCTTAACCCTATATGGCGGGTCTAGCGGTATTACTATCTCAACGCACCCCCTATCGAGAGCCACCTTCGCCACCTCAGGCCAGTCAGCAGCCTTGAGGAGCCTAGGCCCCCACTCGTCGCCGCAGCCCCTGACGACTAGGGCGGCCGCGGTGTAGCACTCCTGCTCCATGCTCCAGGAGACGTGGTAGTAGATGTGGAGGCCGCCTGTGCTTGAGAGGCGTAGGAGGGCCTCGTCCAGGCCCGTCCTCTCCAAGGCAGCTACCGCGGCGTGGAGCTCCTCCTCCCCAGCCTCCACCAGGGGGAGGCCGTCCTCCACGCAGGGCCCGGCTTGATGCGTGGGTTCTAGCTCAGCCCCGCCGGCGGCGGGTCGCCGCTTAACACTCGCCTCATCGCCGGGCCCCCGGTTCAACTCGCCTCCTCTAGAATTTTCTTGGGCTTCCGGGGTTGTTAAGGGTTGGGCCCTCCACCCCTTATATCCCCGGGGGTTCTCGTGATTGTCTCATGGGGTGTAGCATAATTACGCCGTCTAGGGGCTCGGCCTCCTGCCCCCCGGGGGAGGCTCCTCATGGAGAGGCCAGGTATAGGGCCGCTCTCATACTGAGGTCTGCCAGGAGGTTTATGACGCTTAGGGAGCTCTCAGAGGTCCTCGGGCTCCCCCTCTCAGCCGTCTCGAGGTACTCGAACCTGAGGCTCCTCCCCAGCGTGGAGAGCGCCCTGAGGATTATAGAGGGGGTGCTCTCCAAACAGGTCCTCTCCAGTATACTCATGAAGAGGATAACAGCCTCGAGGGCTGGCAGGGAGGCCACAGTCTACGACATAACCTCCGCCGCAGGGGACCCCGACGTCCTCCACCTTGTGGGGGAGTATGTTTGCATGAGGTCCAGAGGCCTCTTCGACGCGATAGTAGCCCCAGAGGTAGGGGGGGTGACGTTCGCCACCGCCGTTGCAATGGTCTCGAGAAAGCCTCTGGCAATAGCGAGGAGGATTAGGATGGGGTGGGAGAGGTTTGCAGAGATACCTGTCTACAGGGACCCAGCGACGGTGGACTACTACTACCTAAACCTGGACTATCTAGAGGGGGTTAGCACGGCTATAATAGTGGACGACTTCGGCGTGAAAGGGGCCACCATCTCAGGGTTCGTCGAAGCCCTCGAGAGCCACGGCATCGAGGTGAAGGGAGTCTACCTGATGGTGGGGGTGGGGGGAGACTGGAGGAGGGCCCACCCAAGAGCCGAGGCCATACTCGAGATAGGGCTATAGAAGTCCCTGGGGGGTTGAGGCGGCGTCAGTGAGGTCACCACTCGCCATCCCCCCAAGGGCTCCAGAGCCCCTGGGGGATGCTGCACTCGGCAAAGACATCATCCTGCCCGCCGGGCTATACACCCGCTGTATCCAGGATCCCCGGGGAGCCCAGGATAATATTAACCGGGGTGGCCGAGTTATAACGCTCTCCAAGCCTGAGCCGCCCAGGGAGCCCCGCCCCGGCGGGGGTTCTGTGTGTACGGCGGCCTCCCCCGGGGGCTCTCTATTCTAGGAGGCGGTTTACAGTCTTCTGGGGGTCGAAGGGCTCTAGGTCCTCGTAGCCCTGGCCTGTTCCCAGGTAGAGTATGGGTTTTCTTATGGCGTGGGCTACTGAGACTAGTGTCCCGCCCTTCGGGTCTGCGTCGACCTTGGTTACTATGACGCCGTCTACCCCGACAGCCTCGTTGAAGAGCCTCGCCTGTTCGACCGCGTCGTTGCCGGTGAGGGAGTCTACTACTAGTATCTTGTAGTCGGGGTTTGAAACCCTCACTATCTTCCTCAGCTCCTCCACGAGGTTGCTGTCGACGTGCATCCTGCCCGCGGTGTCGACGAGGACCGCGCAGAACCCCCTGGACTGGGCGTGTTTTATGGCGTCATACGCCACGCTGGCAGGGTCTGCGCCGTAGCGGCCGCGGACGATGGGCACGCCGATCTTCTCGGCGTGGGCGGCCAGTTGCTCCTGAGCGCCCGCCCTGAAGGTGTCGGCCGCCGCTATCACAGGCGTGACACCGGCCTTCCTGAGCATGTAGGCGACCTTTGCTATAGTCGTCGTCTTCCCCGTCCCGTTCACCCCTAGGAATAGTATCACGAGGGGCCTTCCGCCGCAGCGGGCCCGGGCCTCCCCCGCTAGGTCGGGCCTCGGCCCCGGGTCGAGGAGGGCTAGGAGAGCCTTCCTGAGAGCCTCCCTCACAACCCTCTCCACAGGCTCTCCCCGCCTTATCCTCGACCCCACGAGCTCCTCCCTAACCCCCGCGACTATGGCCTCCGCAGCCTCCAGGGCGACGTCGGACTCTACAAGGTCTAGGAGGATGTCGTCAAGCAGGGGCTGGAGGTCCTCGGGCTTGATCTCCCTGTAGGCCAGGGTGTCTATTATCCCCCTGGCTATATGCTCGGAGGCCCTGTTCAGGGCCTCCCTTAGCCTCCCGAACAACCCTTCGGGTACACCTCCAGAGGAGCCGGGCTGGACGGGGTGTGAGCCCAGGTGTGGATACGCCTAGCCTGTGGAGAGGGTGTTAGGCCCCGGTTTGGGAGCTCTTCTTCTCCCCGCCCGCCTGCTGGGCGGCCTGGCCTGCTGTGAGGGCTTGGAGGAGCTGTAGGTACTGGTCGTGTGTTTTCGCGAGCTTGTCCAGCTCCTGCTTCAGCGTCTCCAGGCTCTTCTTGAGGGCGTCCTCCTTCTTCGCCAGTATCTCAGCGGCTTTTGCCGTGTCGAGTTTCGCGTAGACATTTAGCCCTAGGTGTACTATCGCCTTGCCGGGCTCTAGGAGCCTCGCCTTCAGTATTGTGTTGAGCTCCGGGTCGCCCGGGAAGAGGGTTTCTCCATCGTGGCCAGCCGCCTTCTCCACAGTCTCCTTAGCCGCCTGGACGCTCCTGAGCCTCAGCTCCAGCTGGGCCAGCACCCCCTGCAGCTCGGCTATCTGGTCCCTTATCATCTGGAGCTGGGCGGCTATCTCCTCGGGGCTCGGCATTTGCTGCGACACCAGCCATCACCCTGTCTTCACGAACCGCTCCAGCGACGCCAGCCTTATTATGTTGAGGTCCTCCACCTCGCTCGGGTCCACCTCCTCGACGCTCCTCACCCTTATGTGCTTCCTCCTCAGCTTGTGCCTGCTGCCCAGGTCGGAGTAGACCTTCTCTAGAGCGTGCTCCCTCTTAAGAGCCCTGACGTAGACCTCGAACTTCCTCCACTCGGGGAACCTGTCGTGGGATATGAGCATCTCCCCCTTAACCCTATACACCTTAACCTCGCTCACTTCACCCCACCTCCAAGGGCCACCTGTATGCGCGCTATCTCGGGGCCCGTTGTATCCTCTCCAACCAGGGCCCCATAACTGTTCGCCACGAGGCCTGTCCTCACGAACTCGACCCCGAAGTTTATGGTCCCTGCCTCGAAGGGGACCTTAAAAACGTCGGAGAGTAACTTGAGCTCCTCCTCACTAGCATCGGGGTGAGCGAGGCCCCCCCGGTTGGTTACCACCACCGCGGAGCCCACGGTATAAACCCCCGCCACCGAGCCCTCCACAACCTCGACCCCGAGAGTGTCGGAGACGGTCTTCAAAGCCTCCTTCTCCAGCCCCGGGGAGGCGAGGCAGGCCCTATCGTTGCAGACTATAACGTTCCCGAGGGCGTTGCTCCTCGTGGGAACAATCCCTATCTCAACCTCACCGAGAGCCTTCTTAACCAGCTCAACCTCCCTGTCGACACCCTCCGGCAGCAGGATCCCCCGGCTGTTGCCGGTGGTCAGAACCCCCACCAGCCTCATACCCAGAACCCTAAGCCTCACAACCCTCTCCTCAGCCACCCTGAGGACCTCCGAGATCGTCCTAACATCCTCAACCCCTATGTCGTCGGGGGCGAGGACGTAGGAGTCGGAGGCGGAGAGATAGACACCTATATTGGGGTTCCCATAGAGGCTCAGCTTCTCCACAGTGAAACCGCCACCGCTATCCATCCTCGAACCACCTATACACCAGCAGCCACACCACCACGCTCGGGGCGGGGGGCCATGGACAGGGGTTTCCGTGGAAGGGCAGGCCCTGGGGGGTTAGGCCTTGTACCTCCCGGGCCTGAGCTTCTTTCCGGCGAGCCTGACTATAGCCTTCCTCAGCTTCCCCTCGCCCTCCTCGGGCTCCTCCTCCCTTATGGAGACTATGATCTTCACCCTTGCGGGGGGCTTCTCCCTGCTCCTGCTCCAGATGTAGTTGTTGAGCTCGTTGTCGATTATGACCTCGTCGGCCTTCGTATGCCTCTTAACGAACTCCCTGACCATCCTAACAGCCCTCACTGCCCTTCTGGTCCTCCTACCCCAGTATACCCGGCGTAGGTTGACTACGTAGACCCAGGTCCCCTCCGTTGGCACCGCTCACCACCCCCGGGCTAGGCCTTCAGCTTGCTCCTCCTCCAGTGCCTCCTAAGGAGGTTGAACCTGATCCTCCTGCTCGTCCTGATGACGACCCAGACTGGTATGGCCCTGTTGGATTTGAGGGCTCTGGCGAGCCTGAGCTTCCTGCCTAGGGGCTTGTTCCTAGCCATACAGCGCCACCCCCTCCGGGTTAGCCCTGGAGTCGAGCGGTTTTATTCTGACCAGCTACTTCCTCTTTATCCTTATCTCGAAGTCTCTCCTCGTGCTCCTGTCTAGCTCGAGCAGTATCTGCACCAGGGTGTCGTCGTCGACGGGGGGCGCCAGCCTACCGGCCTGCACAAGCTGTATCACCGCGTTCTCAGCGGCCTCCGCTATCTCGGGCCTCACAAGCCTGAGGTTCGCCAGCCTCTCCCTAGCCTTGCTGGTTAGTATACGCCTCAGCACGGCGTCCTTCTGCGCCCTCAGCCTTGCCTGCTCCTCCTCCCTCCTCCTCTCCTCCTCGAGCCTGCGCTGGAGCTCCAGCATCTTCCTCCTCCTTATCTCCTCAAGCTCCTCGTCGTACTCGTAGGACAACCCTCTCTACACCTCCAGGGTGACATCCAGGATTGTGGGTGGGGTTAGGGGCCTATTAATATGAGGATATCGCCGGGGGGTTTAGAGGTACCTCTCGAGCTCCGGCCTGGTCTTGACCAGCTCCTCCATTATCTCCCTAGCTGTTGTGTCGAGGAGGCTCCTGCCGGCCGGCGACAGGGTTCTACCCCTGCCCGGCACCTTCACCACCAGCCCGGCCTCCTCGAGCTGCTGGAGTATCTTGCGGGGCACGCTGCCCCCGGCCTTCCTGAAGTGCTCTGGCGCCGAGCCCCTGTTCTGCCTCCCCCCGTATATTGTGCGGAAGGCCTCTATCCCTATGGGCTCGGGGCTCTTGTAGAGCTTCCTCAGCATGCTTGCGGCCCTCACATACCACCAGTCCCTGTCGGTCGGCGGCCTCTCCTTGTGGGGCCCCGTCTTGGCGAAGTAGGCCCAGGCGGGGGGCTTGACCTGGGGATACTTCTCCCTAAGCTTCTGGGCCACCCTCCTTATCAGGAGGTCTGCGGGCACCTCTAGCGCGTCGACCATTTCCTCTACTCCACCCAGGACCCAAGGAGTCTCCCGCTCGGCCTTTTAACCTTACCTCTCCTGGGCTTGTAGAGTATGAAGGTGTATCCCCTGACGCCCATGAGCCTGGCGCCGAGGCTGCTGGCCACCCTCCTGGCCACCTCCCTCCTACCGCCCTCCTCCCTCCTGAGGGCGGTCTTAAGCATCTTAACCTTGACAACCTCCTTCTTCTCCAGCCTCGCCTCTATCTCCCTGAGAACCTCCCTGGTGACCCCCGCCTTACCTATTATCACGTCCGCCCTGCCGTGGTGGGCCCTGCGGACCCTCTCCCTCACGCTCTCCACTATACTCCTCCCCAACACTGTATACCCCTGTCCGCGGGGATATAGCCTCCCCGCCCCGCGGCCCCTTCCTGTATGGGTACCTGTGTATCCAGCCGCAGTGTAGGCAGGTGACTACCGTGTAGGATAGCCCGCCCTCGCTCCTGAGCCTCACCCTCGCCGTCAAACCCGGTACCAGGGGTGTCCTGCAGCTCTTGCAGAACATCCTCTTAACCGTCCTGGGGGGCCTCACCCTGGTCGAGGCCGCCAGCTGGAAGAGCTGGCTGGCGACCCTCCTAGCCTCCTCCGCCAGGCCCCGGCGGGCCAGCTCCAGGGCCCAGCGGGCCAGCCTCTCCTCCTCCCCCCTCACAAGCCTGGCATAGCTGTCTCTACACCTTCTCCGCCGCCTCCTCTTCAACCCTCCTCAACTGCCTCTTATACATCTCGAGCAGCTCCTGGGTTGTGGTGGCGTCCTCGGGCCTCTTATCGTCCCTCCACCTTATGAACCTGGGGAACCTTATGCTTATCCCCACCCCGGGCCTCACAGCGTTGAGGCAGCAGGTGTGCATGGGGGAGAGGGTGAGCTCCGCCCCCAGTATCTCGGCGACTAGGGCTGGCTCCACCCACACGTCGGGCTCTATCCGCGACTCCACCCTCGGGTGCTTCCTGGGGATGATGTGCTTCTTCAGCATCTCGTTCATCCTGTCTAGCTCCTCGTCTGTGAAGCCCGTGGCGACCTTGCAGACAGTGGGGAACACGTCCCTCTCGGGGTCGTAGGCCGCCATCAGCAGGCTGCTCAGCTTGCCGCCCCTCTTCCCCCTGCCGTAGAAGGCCCCCACGACGACGAGGTCGACGGTGTCCATCATCTCGCTCTTGTAGTCCCTCTTGAGCTTAACCCAGAGCCATCCCCTGACGCCCGCGGTGTAGACGGAGTCCCTGTGGACCGCCTTGACCATAACCCCCTCGGCCCCCTCCTCTATCGCCTTCAGGAAGAAGGTCCACAGCTCCTCCGGGTCGCTGGTCTCGATGGACTCGGCAAGCCTCCATAGGGGCGTCTCCACCACTATCTCCCTCAGCCTGCTACGCCTCTCCGGGAGGGGCTTGCTGGTGAGGTCCTCGCCGTCCACGTAGAGGGCGTCGAAGAGGAAGACGGCCACCGGCACTTCCCTCATGACCCTGTGTATGTCGTGCTTCCTCTTCCTCTGCATGAGGACCTGGAACGGCTGTAGCTCGTAGTTGTCCGGGTCTACAGCCACTATCTCGCCCTCCACTATCGCCTCCCGCGCCTTAAGCCCCTTCCTGGCCATCTCAACCACGTCGGGGAACATCCTCGTAATGTTCTCCAGCCTCCTCGAGTAGATGTATACCTCCCCGTCCTTCTTGTGGATCTGCGCCCTCTCCCCGTCGTACTTGTACTCCACCACCGCCCTCCCGCCGACCTTCCTCAGTATCTCAGCCGGGTCCCTCCCCCTCTCGGCGAGCATTGGCCTTATCGGAACCCCCACCTGGGGCTTCACGCCCCTCAGCGCCTCAACCCCCTCCCTCGCCACAACCTCCGCGATGTAGCCCAGGTCGGCCCTGAGGTTGTAGGCCCTCTCTATAACCGGCCTGGCGTGGGCGCCCCCTCCGAAGGCCATGGCCAGGGCGTCGAGTATAGTGGCGTCGCCGACGCCGACCCTCAGCCTGCCCTCCACGAACCTCACGATATACTTGGCCTCCACAGGCTCCGCGTCCGCCAGGAGGCCGGCGAGGAGCCTCAGCTTGATGTCCCTGCTACCCTCCCCCTGGGCCATCGCTATCCTGTAGAGTGTGTTGTACACCCTCCTAACAGTCAGCGCCTCCCCCCCTCCGGCCATGAAGGCCTCCAGGGTCACAGCCCTCGACGCCCTAGCCCTGTACTCCCGGGAGAGCCTCTCCGCAACGCTCCCCAGGTCGCCTATAGACTTGTAGAGCTTCTCAACCCTCTCCTCAGTAGCCTTGTAAGCCAGGGCTATCGCCTTCACCAGAAGCTTCTCCCCAACCCCCAGCTCGGGCAGCCCCTTCCAGTCTGGCCCCAGCTTCCCCTGGATCAGGTAGACGACAATGCCTATCGCCCCCGGGGGCGTGGACTTGAAGAGCCTCGTGAGGAGGAGGGTAAGCTGCGTCCTAGATGTTATCCTCTCCATAGAGGCGAAAGCCTCGGCCACAGGCTTGAAAGGCATGTCACCACCGCCAGCATCCCCCAGGCTAGACGCCAAAAACCGACACCCCACCACCCACAGAATATATTGGAGCCCCAGACTTGAATAGGTTGGCACCCCAGCAGTTACAACCCGGGGGGGCGGTGAGTGCAACCCGGCAAGTCCGAGCCCAAACCCCCCGCCCCCCGGGCGGGCGGGTGCTATGAGTGGAAGTCGGGGTTTAACGAGCCCCCCGCCCTTCTTGGCTTCGCTGTTGAAGGGTTATCACCCCCCGGAGGCTAGGGTTTCCTCTGGGATGAATGGGCCGACATAGCCCGACGGCCGTGTGCGGCTGGGGTTTCCCGCCTGGCTGGATGACGTGGGGTCAATGGAATGACCATTCCCCGGCCTCTCTGCGGTACTAGCATCTCCTACGACTCCGGCCTCGCCGAGGTCCTGGAAGCCTCCTCCGGGCCGCTGTGCAGCCTTCTCTCGAGCCTTGAGAGGCCGCCGCCCAGGATTTATGTTAGGGTTAACACGCTGAAGGTGGGTGTTGACAGGTATCTCGAGATGCTTAGGGGTGCCGGGCTGGAGTTCAGGGTTGACGAGGACATACCCGAGGCTATCTGGCATCCGGTGGAGGGGCCTCTCTCCTGGGAGTTTAGGGGTAAGAGGGTTGTGGCGGATAAGGTGGCGAGCGAGAGCGTGCTGATGGGGAGCGACCTCTACGCCCCGGGCGTCCTCCACGCCAAGGGTGTTGAGAGGGGTGATGAGGTGGTTGTGGTGGCGCCCAACGGCAGGGTTGTGGGGGGTGGTGTGGCCGTCATGTCTTGGCGGGAGATGAGGAGGTCGGGGCGGGGGCTGGCGGTCAGGGTTACGAAGCCGATCTACAGGGCGCCGAGGGTGTCGGAGCTGCCGGGGTTCAGGGAGGGGCTGGTGTACGGCCAGAGCATAACCTCCATGTACGTTGCCAGGGCCCTGGACCCCAGGCCCGGGTGGACTGTGGTGGATATGAACGCCGCCCCCGGGGGGAAGGTGAGCCACGTCGCCCAGCTTGCCGGACGGGGGGCGAGGATAATAGCTATTGACAGGCCGAGCAAGGTGGCGAGGCTGAGGGAGACCCTGGAGAGGCTGGGGGCGGGTTGGGTGAGGGTTGTGGGGGGCGATAGCAGGAGGGCCTCCAGCCTCCTGCCAGGCCTCGCCGGGAGGGTTGACGCTATCCTCGTCGACCCACCATGCACCAACATAGGCGTCATACCCAAGGTTTTCGATGTGAAGACGCTGAGGGACAGCGCCTCCGCCCACCGCTACCAGTGGATGTTCGTGGAGGAGGCCTGGAGGCTCCTGAGGAGGGGTGGCGTTCTTGCCTACTCCACATGCACCCTCTCCAGCCTTGAGAACGAGCTTATAGCTGCTAGGGCGGAGGAGCTTGGCTTCAGGCTCACGTGGAGCTGGGGGGTGAGGCCGAGCAGGGGGCGCCGGGGGCGACTGGGCTTCAGGTGGGAGCCCCACAGGGACGCTACCCCGGGCTTCTTCCTCGCCCTCCTTGAGAAGCCCTAGACGGCGCCCCTGTACCTGAGCCTCACAACCCCCAGCCCCAGCCTCGCGGCGAGCCTCTGGAGGGTGTAGTCGTCCGTCGCCAGGGACACCCTGCAGCCCCTCCACGCCAGGTCCAGGGCGAGGGCGAGGACCTCGATGTCAGCCCCGCTGAGCCTCCCCAGGACCCCGGCCCTCCTCGCCTCCTCCCTCGCCCTCTCCACGGCCCGGGGGCTCGGCGGGAGGACCTCGAGCCTCCCCGTGGACTGTAGGAGCTCCAGCAGCGCCCTGCTCCCCCTGTCCCTAACCTCCTCCAGGACCCTGGGGGGCGTGGCTAGCCTCCCGGGCAGGGCGGCTGCCTTGCCCGCTATGAAGGCCCCTGTGTCGAGCACTATGGCCTCGCTACCAGTAGGCGAGCAGTCTCGTGTAGAGCCTCTCATAGTAGTCCTCCCACCACCTGAACCTTGCTATCCTCACCCCGCTCCCGCACCTCTCTATATCCACAATACCCCCGGGCTCCAGCTCGTACACGTACTGCCCGTCTATGTTGACCACCAGCGGGTTGCTGTAGACGCTAGCCTCCACGGTGACCCGGGAGCCGCTGGGGACGACTATGCTCCTTAGGAACAGCTGCACCGGGTTTAGGGGTGTGAGGACCATCACGTCGAGCCTGGGGTCTATGATGGGCCCGCCCCCGCTTAGGCTGTAGGCGGTGCTCCCCGCCGTCGTCGAGACCACAACACCGTCGCCATCTATATTCATAGCCAGGTCGCCGTCCACGAACACGTGCACCCTCGCCATCTTCGCGTTGTTGGCGGTGACCGCGGTGTCGTTGAACATACACCCCCTGGCCTCCCCCTCAAGGTAGACGCGGTAGCGGGGGTACACAACCTCCCTGAACCTCCCATCCAGGAAGTCCCTGAGCCTCTCCACAGCCTCATACCTCTCAACGTCGAGGAGGAACCCCTTCTTCCCCGCCTTTATAGTCATGAAGAGGGGGCTCTCCCTCTCCCCCAGCCTGAGGAAGGTCCTCAGCAGGGTGCCGTCACCCCCCACCACAACCACCCTCCCCGGGGGGTCCCTGGATATGCTGAACCGGGGTAGGTGCGAGAGGGAGGGGTAGTCCACGGTCTCGTCCACGAGGACCTCCACACCCCTCTCCGCAAGCTCCTTCACAACCAGCCTCGCCACGTCCTCGGCTATCCCGCTCCTCCTCTTAACCACGAGCCCCACAGCACCGGCCAAAAGATGATCCCCCAGCGCCAGAGCCTCGGTCATGATACTTTACGCCCGCCACCATATATCTAGTTAAGCCGGCCCGCTCTACGGGTGGCGGGGGCCTCTGGGTTGCCGGAGTGCGTTGCAGTCAAGCCTGTGGACGGGGAGAGGGCTATACGCATCCTCCGGGAGGCCGGGCTGCTGGATAGGGGGTTCAAGCCCGCCCGGGGCGGGGGGAGGCTGATGCTGCCTGTAGCCAGCACGGCGGAGGCCCTGGAGATCCTCAGGTCCTCGGGCCTCGAGGCCTGGCCCTGCAGCGCCTCCTTCGAGCCGAGGCGGAGGCCCCGGGGGCTGAGGGAGCTGGGGTTCGAGGGGCTCTCGGGATACAGCCTGGTGGGGGATATAGCGGTGTTCAGCAGGAGGGAGGGCGGGCCCGGTGTTGAGGAGTATAGGAGGGCGGCTGAGGTGCTCCTGAGGGAGCAGCCGAGGGTGAGGGCTGTGTACCTGAAGGAGGCCACCGTCGGGGAGCTTAGGGTGCAGAAGCTTATACACCTGGCGGGGGAGAGGAGGACCTGGACCGTCCACAGGGAGTTCGGCCTCGAGTTCGAGGTTGACATAGCGAGGGCCTACTTCAACCCCCGCCTGGCCGGCGAGCACAGGCGGGCCGCCGAGGCTGTGGGGGAGGGGGAGAGGGTTCTGGACATGTTCTCGGGCGTCGGGGGGTTCTCTATACACATAGCGAGCCTCAGGAGGGCCAGCGTGGTAGCGGCGGACATAAACCCCCACGCCGCCCTCCTGGCAGCGAGGAACGCGAGGAGGAACAGGAGGAGGCTCCGGGGGAGGGTCTCGGTCCTCAGGGCCGACGCCCGCCTCCTACCAGGCATCCTTCAGCCGGTTTTCACCACAATAATAATGAACCACCCCACAGCCTCCCACACCTTCGCCTGGGAGGCCTGCAGGCTCGCGGGCAGCAGCGGGGCGAGGGTGCTCTTCTACAGGCTCTCTGAGAGCTGCCCCCAGGCTGTGGAAGACGCCATCGAGGCCTTCGCCCGCACACCCTGCTGCCGAAGGGTGGAGGCGGGGTGGTGCAGGAGGGTTCTCGAGTACAGCCCCTCAGCCGCGGTTTACAGGGTCGAGGTTGAGGTGGAGCCCAGGCGGGTGTAAAAACCCCTCTTCAAACCCCCGGGGGAGGGGGTGGGTTTGGAGTTAGTCTACGTCGGCCGCCTCGCCGGCCTCGTGCTTGACCTTCGGCTTGTAGCCCATCTCCACGGGCTTGAACCTGTCCTTCAGCCTCTTGAGGACCTCGGGCAGGGTTGTGTACTCCATCTCCTCCGGGCCTAGCCTGTGTGGCATGAAGGGGCCGTGCCTCCTGATGTAGTCCGCTATCATCTGGGCCTGCCTCCTCGCCTCGTCGAAGGCCGGGTCGTCGAAGAGGTCTGCGGGGCCTATGAGCTCGCCGTTCTTCACCTGGAAGCCGAGGGCTATGACCCTGGGGGGCCCGTCGAACCTGGAGACCTTAGAGTCCTTCAGGCCCACCGGCATTAGGGGGCCGTGGTGGCTTCCCCTCATCCACCCGGCGACTAGGTGTGGGAAGGCGAAGGGCTCGAGGACCTCGCCCACAGCCGGGAACCCGCTCTGCGCCCTGACTATCATAACCGGGTCGTCCTTACCCACGTACCTCCCCGCTATTAGGCTTAGCCTCTCGCTGCTCACCACAGCCGCTATCTCCCTGTCGCTCTTCCTGTACACCCTCTTAACGACGTACCTGCTGGGGGTCCCGATGAGGGCTAGGAGGTCGTAGATCTCCTCCGGCGCCCTGAGCTCCACCGCCTTGCCCTCGAACACGTCGAGGACCTCGAATATGAAGCCGTCGTGGAGCCTCGGGTCTATGACTAGGCCGGCTGTGTTGAAGGGGTCGGCGAATATCTTGTAGAGGGGGAGGTTGAAGGCGCCCGGCTCCGTCTTGTCGGCCATGAAGACCACTATCGGCTCGCTAGGCCTCTCCACAAACTCCATCTCAGCAACCCCGGGGCCCAGGCCGCGTATGTTACCGCTGAAGGCGTCGCTCAACAGGTCCTGGCCCGCGGCGTAGAGGCCGAGGTCCTTGGCAACCTTGGTCGCCTCTCTGAACGCCGTCCATGCTAGCTCGTGTACCTCGGGGTTGTCGACCCCCTTGAAGTGGGTCATGATGAGCTGTAGGTCGTCGCCGGCGTTGGTCACGTAGAAGCTCTTAATAACCCCCTTCCTCTTAGCCTCCGCGAGAACCCTGCTGGCCGCTAGTATGGTGTCGGGGTGCACCCTATGGTGGCCCGCGAGGCTACCTATATCCGCCTTTATAACGCTCACAGTCGTGGTCCTAGCCTCCGACAAAACACAACACCTCCGAGCACGCAGAAAGCCATAAACTATAGTGTGGAGCGAGGCCCCATAAACACCCGCCCATAGCCAGCACCCCCAGCCCCCTCCGCGGCGGTAATACCCCCTCAGGTCTACCCGTATTACCCTGGGAGGCGGGTAAGCCGCCTCTAGCCCCCTCCGCCCAGGGGCCATGGTTTTCAGCGTCCACCCTCCAAATCATCAGTACGGGCTTGAGGTGTTAGGGTCGGCTGCCCGCCAGCGCCTCAAGAGGGGTAACGGCTCCCGTATCCACAGCCTCATCCAGGGCACCGTGGCTTCGTGGCTCTCCTCCAGGGGTTTCGACGTGTACCCTGAGGAGAGGCTTGGGGAGGACCTGGTTGCCGATATCTATGCTGAGAGCCCCTGGGCTACTGTGATAGTCGAGGTTGAGACGGGGTTTATAGACCCGAGGGCCCTGGACAGGCCTGAGGTCTACCTGCTGGCGAGGGTGGTGGCGAAGGCCTCCAGGTACTCGAGGTACGCGGACTACTTCACAGTCGCCATACCCTCCTACCTCTCCCTCGACGAGGCCGCGCTGAGGGCGGTACTCTCGGGGGACCCCACCCCCCTGGGGGCTGGGGGGGCGTGGGAGGTCCTCGCCCTTGTGAGGCGGCCCAGGCCCGGGGGCCTGCAGGAGGCCAGGGTTGACGCTATACTGAGGGTGAACGTTACGAGGCGCAGCGTCCAAGTGGAGCCCCTGAGGAGGGGCCTGCTCCTCTAGATGGTGGGCTGCCCCTTCTCCGTGACCACCACAACCCCGCCGCGGAGGGCGTAGAAGGTGTGCTCCGCCTGGGCTACGAGGCCACCTCCAGCCTCTATCAGCACGGGGTAGCCGTGGAGGGCTCCCAGTCTTGCCAGGAGCTTGACGGCCCTCTCCACCTCCTCGTCGCCCGCCATACCCTTGAGCCATCTGGGCGTGAAGGGCAGGGTCTTGTACTTCTCGGCGACATGCCTGAGTATCCTCTCCTCCAGCCCCCCTAGCATCGTCCTGGGCCTCCTCCCGGTGTAGGCGTATATGTTTACCGTGGACCCCTCCCTCACGAGGCCCCTGCCGTTGGTGGCGAAGGGCTCTATCGCGAAAGTCATACCAGGCTTCACCCTATGTATCCAGGCAGTCCTGTCGCCGTAGTTGGGTATGCTGAGGCCGGCGTGTATGACGTACCTGTCTATAGTGTGGCCCGATAGGTTCTTGACAACCTTGAACCCCCTCCTCCTCACCGTCTGCTCAACCGCCCTGCCTATATCGTAGAACCTCACACCCGGCTTGAGAACCTTCATGGCGGCCTGGAGCCCCTCGACACTCGCATCCACAAGCCCCCTCGGCCCGCCGCCGAGGTCGACGGTGACGGCGGTGTCGGCTATATAACCCTCAACGGCGGCCCCCACGTCGAGCTTCACAACACTCCCCTCGGCTATGGTGCAGTCGTCCCTAAGCCCCGGGGTGTAGTGGGCTGCAACGCTGTTCAGGGATATGTTGCAGGGGAACGCGGGGACTGCCCCCAGGCTCCTGATTCTCTCCTCAACCAGCTCGCACACCCTCCTACAGCTCTCCCCGGCCTCCACAAGCCCCGCGGCGTACTCCCTAACCTCCGCGGCTATCCTGCCGGCCTCGAGAAGCATCTTAGGCGGCTCCTGCTCCAACGCCAACCCCCCAGAGACCAGCGGGGGGTTTGAGAGCCTTATTATCGCCTGGCCCCCAACAATATACTCTACGGTGCTGTGCCATGGCGAGGCTCACATACCTCGGCCACGCGGCCTTCCAGCTTGAGGCCGGTGGGAGGAAGATACTTATCGACCCCTGGCTCTCCAACCCGAAGAGCCCTGTGAAGCCTGAGGAGGCCCGGGGGATTGACCTTATAGTCATAACCCACAGCCACTTCGACCACCTGGGCGACGTGGGTAAGATAGCGGCGAACAACCCGGGGGCCAAGGTCCTCGCGGTCTACGAGGTGGCCGACCTGGCGGCGGAGGAGATTGCAAAGGAGACTGGCGCCAGCAAGGAGGAGCTGTTCAACAGCGGCAGGGTGATAGGGGCTAACATCGGGGGGCCTGTGGTGCTCCAGGACCTCGGCCTCAAGGTGGCGTTCACACCCGCCACCCACAGCAGCGTGGGCGTGGCGGCCGGCGCGGTGATAATAACCGGGGAGGGCAGGGTCTACCACGCGGGCGACACTGGGGTTACCATGGACATGAGGCTTATAGGCGAGATCTACAAGCCCCACGTAGCCCTGCTACCCATAGGAGGCCACTTCACCATGGACCCGGTGGAGGCGGCCAAGGCCGTGGAGCTCCTCAGGCCCCTTGTGGCTATACCCATGCACTACGGAACCTTCCCCGTCCTCTACGGAGACCCAGAGGAGTTCAAGAAGAGGGTCGAGGAGAAGTGCCTGCCCACGCAGGTTAGGATACTGAAGCCGGGGGAGAGCTACGAGTTCGACTTCTCCAAAGCCTAAACCCCCAACTTTTCACATGGTGGCTTCTAGACGGCGTAGTACAGCTTCCTGGCCCTCTGCATCCTGTCAAGGTAACTCCCCTCCTTGTTCAGCCTCGGCCTGCCAGTCTGCTCGTCCTTCCTGACAGTCACCCCCAGGTTCTGGAGGAGGAGGTTCATCCCCTCCTTCACCGGCCTAGGGTCGTCCACGTGGCCCCTCACCCCGGGCTCGCCCGAGACTAGCATTATCCTGTCGCTCACGTAGTCCAGTATCATGAGGTCGTGCTCCACTACGAGGGCGGCTGCCTCCCTCGTCTCCACAACCCTCCTGATAGCCCTCGCCACGCCAACCCTCTCCTCCACGTCAAGGTAGGCGCTGGGCTCGTCTAGGAGGTAGACGTCGGCCTCCCTAGCCAGGGCCGCGGCAACTGCGACCTTCTGCATCTCCCCCCCGCTCAGCGTCCTCACCCTCCTGTCGAGCAGCTTGTCCAGCCTCATCCTCTTAACAAGCTCCAGGTTTAGCCAGGAGCCCGGCGCCAGGGCGGAGGGGTTCGCCGCCTTGAGGACCTGCTCGACTGTGGCGTCGGGGAGGCTCTCAGGGCTTATGTACTGGGGCTTGTAGCTGACCCTGAGGTCCTCGACGTACGGGTAGACAGCCCCCTCGGCGGGCTTCAGCACGCCTGCTAGGGTTTTGACGAACGTCGTCTTCCCTATACCGTTAGGCCCTGCGACCCCTATGACCTCGCCGCCGTGGAGCGCCCCCTCCCCCGAGGTTAGTGTGAACCCGTCTAGGGCTACCCTGAGGCTGGTCCACCCTACTATCCTCCTCCTAGACGCCTCCCTCCCAGCCCCCGGGGCTGTGGCGGGGGCTGCCTCGGGGGCGGGCTTCCTGAAGAGTATCGGCTCCTTCCTCAGCCTTATGTTCTCGGCGGGGAGGTAGCCCTGGAGGAACACGTTTATACCCTCCTTGGTTGAGTAGGGCTTCGACACTATGCCGTATGCCCCGGGCTCGCCGTAGAGTATGTGGACCAGGTCGCTCACGTAGTCTAGCACGGCGAGGTCGTGCTCCACCACCAGCACATAGGCCCCCGGCTTCGCGGCCCCCGCTATGAGCCTGGCCATCCTCATCCTCTCCCTAATGTCCAGGTAGCTGCTGGGCTCGTCGAAGATGTAGACGTTGGCGTCCCTGCTCAGAACGGCTACGATGAGCATCTTCTGTAGCTCGCCGCCGCTGAGCTGCCTGACGTCCCTGTCGAGCACCCTGTCCAGGCCGACCTGCTGGGCCAGCTCCAGGGCGATGCCCCTCTCGTCAGCCCTCTGCAGCAGGTCTCTAACCCTCCCCTTCAGCCTCCTAGGCACGAGCTCGACGTACTGTATCTTATGGGCTATCCTCAGCTTCCCGTCTACGAGCTTCTTGAAGTAGGTCTGGAGCTCGCTCCCCCGGAACCTCCTGAGTATCTCATCCCACCCGGGCTCCCCGCCCTCAACCCTCCCCAGGTTGGGCTTGAGCTCCCCCGCCAGTATCCTGAGGGCCGTAGTCTTCCCCGTGCCGTTCCTCCCGAGGAGGCCCACGACCTGGCCGTCCCTGGGTATGGGGAGGCGGAAGAGCTTGAACCCGTTGACCCCATACCTGTGGACCGCCTCCTCCTCAAGCTCCATTGGCAGGTTGACGATGTAGATGGCGTCGAAGGGGCATGCCTTGACGCATAGGGCGCAGCCTATGCAGGCGTCCTCGTATATGACAGGCTTACCCCTGCTAGCGGTATCCGCCTCTATCGCCACTCCCCTCCCGCTCTTGTTGACCGGGCAGACGGCTATACACTCGTAGCTACACTTCTTTGGCTTGCACGTGTCGTAGTCTATCACAGCGAGCCTCAGCCTCAAGCCCCCCTGCAAACCTTCCACACCCTATCTAGACTCCATTGTCGCCAGGCGCACTAATACATGGGCCCTGGCCTGCGGCACCTCCCGGCTGCATTTGGGTATAAAAGGCTGTGGCCACTCTGGTTATATACATTGGCTGGGCCGTGAAGTCTGTAGGGTATGGTTATAGGTGTCTGTGCTGCAGGAGTCTATGGGGGTTCACCTGAGGTGGTCTTGGAACTGGCTTCCCTGCCTGAATGGATCTCGGCTATAAGCCAGCTGCTGCTCGTCCTGATATTCGTCGCCCTCTTCACCGGGGCTAACCAGAGGATACAGGTCTACCTATGGAGCAGGGATATAAGGTCTAAGCTGGTTATTCTCGAGTCCTTCGCTAACGACGCTAGGAGGAGGACGGTCGAGTATATGGTATCTAAGGGGGCTAGGGATGCGGAGTCCCTCGTCTCGAGGCTGGCGGACTTCTTCGTCATATCGCCGGTGGACATCGAGCCTGTGGACATTATAAGGAGGCTCGAGCACCTGGTGAACCTCAGGTCCAGGAGGTTTAAGGAGGAGGTCGCCAGGCACATGCCGGAGGCGGACGAGGTTTCGAGGAGCAAGGCGGAGGTGGCGCTGGAGATAGCCAGCGCCCTCTCCTTCATCCACAAGTATGTGAGGCACATCCTCCTCACGGGGGAGAAGACGAGGAACTGGATCCTCATCATGCAGCTCCAGCTCATAATGCCTATGATACTTAAGATTGCAGACACGTATAGGAGGGCGTTGAACGACTTCCTCAAGGGCGTCCCCATAGGAGACTCCGCCGGCCCCATGGTAGCCCTGAGGCTCGCGGGCTTGGGCGCCAGGTGGGAGAGGATTGAGGAGGAGACTGTCTACACCGTCGCGGACGTCGAAGGCAGGAAGGTCTACATAGTCAAGGCTGAGGGGCCGGGCAGCAGCGTGGGGAGGCCCGGGTCGGCGACGGAGAGGCTCATAGAGAAGCTTGTGGCCCAGGGGAGGAAGCCCAGGCTCCTGGTGACTGTGGACGCCGCCCTGAAGCTCGAGGGGGAGGAGACTGGGAGCGTGGCCGACGGTGTCGGGGCAGCCATAGGCGATATAGGGCCGGAGAAGATTAGGTTCGAGAGGATAGCCGTCAAGTACGGGATACCCCTGAGGGCTGTGGCTATAAAGATGGGGCTGGAGGAGGCTATACTGGGGATGACGGAGAAGATTGTGAAGGGCGTTGAGAAGGCTGTGGAGAGGGTGAGGGAGATAATAAGGGGCGAGTCGAAGCCCGGCGATATAGTGGTTGTCGTGGGAGTGGGGAACACTGTGGGGGTGGGTCAGTAGTGCCCCTCCTACCCTTCATGGACGACTCCCCCCTCGCCTGGCTCCAGCCGCTTATACTGGCGGCCGTCCTCCTACTCACTATACTCCTCATGCTCAGGCAGGCGGGGGAGATGAAGAGGCTGGAGGAGGCCGCCTCCAGGAGGAGGGAGTTCATAACCATACTGGACTGCGGCGGGAGGGAGGTGAGGAGGCCCTTCAGGGAGGGCGAGTACGTCGGAGCCCGGGCCGAGGGGTGCGACGGGGAGGCCGGGGTTGTTAAGGCTATAGTGGTGAAGCCTGAGGAGGAGAAGAGGGATAGGGGTAAGGGTATAAGGGGGTTACTCAGACTATAACCCCCCGGGATGCCGGGTCATGGCTAAGTATGTGGTAACCTCTGCGTGGCCCTACGTCAACCACGTCCCCCACCTAGGCACTCTCATAGGAAGCGTGCTCAGCGCCGACATCTACGCGCGCTACCTCAGGCTCCGGGGTAGGGAGGTCGTCTTCGTCAGCGGGAGCGACGAGCACGGGACGCCGATAGAGCTTGAGGCCAGGAGGAAGGGGGTCGAGCCCAGGGAGCTGACGGACCAGGTCCACGAGTACGATGTTAAGATGTGGAGGGAGTACAGGATATCCTTCGACAACTACAGCCGCACCGAGAGCCCGGTGCACAAGGAGTTTGTGATGGAGTTTATGAGGAAGCTTGAGGAGAACGGCTACATATTCAGCCAGGAGGAGGTCCTCCCCTACTGCGAGAAGGATAAGATGTTCCTCCCCGACAGGTTCGTCGAGGGCACCTGCCCCTACTGCGGCTACGAGAGGGCCCGCGGAGACCAGTGCGACGAGTGCGGCAGGCTCCTCCACCCCACGGAGCTGAAGAACCCTCGGTGCGCCCTATGCGGCTCTAAGCCTGTCTACAAGTCTACCAGACACTGGTTCATAGACCTGAGGAGGGTTCAGGACAGGCTCCTCAAGTGGCTGGAGGGCCACGGGGAGCTGCAGGATAGTGTGAAGAAGTATAGTATAAACTGGGTGGCCCAGGGGCTTAAGCCCAGGAGCGTGACCCGCGACCTCTCCTGGGGTGTGCCCGCGCCGTTCAAGGGGGCCGAGGGCAAGACAATCTACGTGTGGTTCGACGCCCTCCTCGGCTACGTGAGCGCGACGAAGGAGCTGTTCATAATGAGGAGGGGGGACCCGGAGGAGTGGAAGAGGTGGTGGTGGGACAGCGGGACGAGGACGGTCTACTTCATAGGGAAGGATAACATACCGTTCCACGCCATAATACTCCCCGCCCTATTCCTTGCGAGCCACGACCCCTACGTCCTGCCCTGGAGGATAAGCGCGACGGAGTACCTGATGTACGAGGGCCAGCAGTTCAGCAAGAGCAGGAGGATAGGCGTGTGGATAGACGAGGCCCTGGAGATAGCGCCGGCGGACTACTGGAGGTGGGCCCTGGCGAGGATGAGGCCCGAGGCCAGGGACACCAACTTCACGTGGAAGGAGTTCTACAGGATCGTTAACACCGAGCTTAACGACGATATAGGCAACTACGTCAACAGGGTGCTGAGCCTCGTCAGGAGCAGGATGAGCGGCGTCGCCCCCGAGCCCGAGGACCTCGGCGGGCACCAGGGGTTCGTAGATAGGGTTAGGAGAGCCGCCTGGAGGGTGGCTGAGGACCTGGAGGAGATTAGGATAAAGAGGGCGACGGAGGGGATACTGGAGATAGCCAGGGAGGGGAACGCCTACCTGAACAAGACGCAGCCCTGGAAGCTCCTGGCCGAGGATAGGGAGGAGGGTGTGAAGGCCCTCTCAGCAGCCCTCTACGCTGTGAAGACACTGGCCCACCTCCTAGCCCCCTTCACCCCCGACGCCGCCGAGAGGCTGTGGAGCATGCTCGGCCTCGCCGGTAGCGTGCACGAGGCGGTGTGGGACGAGTGGCTAGACCGCCCCCTCCCCGGGGGGGCGAGGATAGTTAGGGTGGAGCCCCTCTTCAAGAAGCTCCCCGACGACTTCCTCGATAGGGTGGACGAGATAGTGGAGGAGGCTAGGAGGAGGGCCCTGGAGAAGAGGCCCCCCCTCCTCAGGGACTAGCACCATACCTACTAAACTCTTTAATAGCCCTATACCCCATTGACCAGGTGGGGGTTGGTGTGTGATGAGCGTTCCACAGGCGAGGGAGGCGAGGAGGATAGACCTTGGAGAGATGGGCTGGGGGGAGGTGCAGGTAGACTTCTACAACCCCCTCGTGAAGCGGAGGGAGATAGTTATGATGCTCCACCACGAGCTGAAGCCCACTCCCATGAGGATCATTCTCAGGCAGAAGCTAGCCGAGGTCCTCGGGGTGGACATCAAGAGGGTGTACATCAGGAATATAAAGACGGGGTACGGCGCCGGGCTTAGCAGGGTGAGGGTCCACGTCTACGACACCCCCGAGAGGGCCCTCTCCTTCGAGCCCAAATACGTGATAGAGAGGAACGGGGGCGTAAACCCGTTCGAGGAGGCTGAGGGGTGACGGCGGGTGGCTGAGAAGAAGGAGCTCAAGACATACGTCCACAGGCTATACGAGGTCGACTACGAGAAGGGGGTTATAAGGCTGAAGAACAGGCGCTGCCCACGCTGCGGCAGCATAATGGCCCACCACATGAAGCCGGTTGAGCGGTGGCACTGCGGGAAGTGCGGCTACACAGAGTTCGTAACGAAGAAGAAGTAGAAGCCCGGCCCCGCCCCCCGGGGGCGGGGGGGCTATACCCAAGGGTCTGGGGTTCTCTGATGCCGCCTAAGGGGGCTGGGGAGGTCCTCGTCCTGGGCATAGAGTCCACGGCCCACACATTCGGGGTGGGGATAGTCTCCACCAGGCCCCCCATAGTGAGGGCTGACGTTAGGAGGAGGTGGACGCCTAGGGAGGGGGGTATACTCCCTAGGGAGGTGGCCGAGTTCTTCAGCCTCCACGCTGGGGAGGCGGTTGCGGAGGCCCTGGGGGAGGCTGGGGTTTCCATCGGTGATATCGACGCGGTGGCCGTTGCTCTGGGGCCTGGTATGGGGCCCGCGCTTAGGGTTGGGGCTACGGTTGCGAGGGCCCTCTCCGCCAAGTACGGGAAGCCCCTGGTGCCTGTGAACCACGCCGTCGCCCATGTCGAGGCCGCTAGGTTCTCCACTGGCCTCCGCGACCCCGTGGCCCTCTATGTTGCAGGCGGTAACACCACTGTCGTCTCCTTCGTCGCTGGGAGGTACAGGACTTTCGGGGAGACCCTCGACATAGCCCTGGGGAACCTCCTCGACACCTTCGCCAGGGAGGCTGGTATAGCGCCCCCCTACGTTGTGGGGGGGCTTCACGCTGTAGACAGGTGCGCCGAGGGGGGCGGGTTCGTGGAGGGCATACCCTACGTTGTCAAGGGGCAGGACGTCTCCTTCAGCGGCATACTCACAGCCGCGCTCAGGCTCCTACGCGGGGGGGCTAGGCTCCGGGACGTGTGCTACACACTCAGGGAGGTTGCGTTCTCCAGCGTGGTGGAGGTCACCGAGAGGTGCCTCGCCCACACCGGCAAGAGGCAGGCCACCCTGACGGGGGGTGTGGCGGCCAACAGGCTTCTCAACGAGAAGATGGGCCTCATGGCCCGGCTCCACGGCGCCGCCTACAAGCCGGTTGACGTTATGCTCAGCGGCGACAACGGAGTTATGATAGCCCTCACAGGCCTCGCCGCCTACCTCCACGGCGTCACCATAGACCCGGGGGAGGCGTATATAAGGCAGAGGTGGAGGATAGACGAGGTGGACATACCATGGTACCCCTGGCTCCCTGGAGACCCGCCGCCGGGCTAGAGGGCCTCCCCCTCCTGAAGAGGGGGGCTGAGGCTGAGATCAGGCTGGGAGAGTTCATGGGCCTCCCGGCCGTGTTCAAGCTCAGGGTTAGAAAGCCCTACATGCACCCCAGGCTGGCTGAGAGGCTTGTCAGGCTGAGGACCAGGAGGGAGGCCCGGGTTATAGCTGCTGCGAGGGCCGCGGGGGTCAGCGCCCCAGCCCTCCTGGCGGTGTTCCCCAGCATGGGGTTGATAGTGATGGAGCATGTGGAGGGCCCCCTACTCAAGGAGGTTATTGACCGGCGGGGACTCGAGGCCGGGGGGCTTGTGGAGGAGGCGGGCTACAACCTAGGCCTCCTCCACAGGGCTGGCGTGGTGCACGGCGACCCCACCACCTCGAACTACATTGTGAGGGGGGGTGGGGTCGTGTTGATAGACTACGGGCTGGCGGAGTTCAGCTCCAGCGTCGAGGACAGGGCTGTTGACCTCCACCTCTTCAGGAGGGCTGTGGAGAGCACCCACGCCCCCCTGGCGGGAGAGCTTTACAGCCTCTACACCCGCGGCTACCTGAGGGCCGTGGGGGAGGGGGGTGTGGAGGTGCTGCGGAGGGCTGAGGAGATCAGGCTGAGGGGGAGGTATGTGAGGGAGAGGCGGAGGAGCGTGTGGGGCGTTGGCTAGGAGGATCCTCCTCGTCACGGGGAACAGGGGTAAGCTGGAGGAGGCGAGGGAGGTCCTCGGGGAGTACGGGGTGGAGGTTGAGCAGGCCCAGGCCTGGAAGCTGGAGGTCCAGTCGGAGAGCCTGGAGGAGATAGCGCTCCAGGCCGCCAGGATCGCCTACGCCCAGCTCCGCAGGCCTCTCGCCGTGGAGGACGCCGGCCTCTTCATAAACGCTCTAAACGGGTTCCCCGGCCCCTACAGCAGCTACGCCTACAAGACCATAGGCATACCCGGCGTCCTCAGGCTGTTGGAGGGAGCGGCGGATAGGAGGGGGTGCTTCAGGGCGGCTGTGGCCTACATAGCCCCCCTGGTGGAGAGGGTTTTCACAGGGGAGGTCTGCGGCTCCATAGCCAGGGAGCCCCGGGGCTCCCAGGGGTTCGGGTTCGACCCGATATTCATCCCCGAAGGCTACACCAGGACCTTCGCCGAGCTGGGGCCGGGTGTTAAGAACAGGATAAGCCACCGTGCCAGGGCCTTCAGGAGGCTGGGGGAGTGGCTCTCCCGGAGGGATCCTTTATAATCCCTCGGCTAAACCCTATTCTAGCCCGGGCTGACGCTGTCTGTAGAGTGTGAGGTGTGTAGACTGTGAACAAGAGGAGGGAGAAGGGCCAGTCCCACTCCACCAGACCCCCGCACCCCCAGCCGCCCCAGTGGCTCGTGTTCACCCCCGAGGAGATAGAGCTGCTCATAGCCGAGCTGGCTAAGAAGGGCTACGGGCCGAGCATGATAGGGGTAATACTGAGGGACCAGTATGGCATACCCCTGGTAAAGCCAATACTGGGCAAGGGGGTCAGCGAGGTCCTCAGGGAGAAGGGCCTCCACCCGCCCCTCCCCGAGGACCTCCTAATGCTAATAAGGAAGGCCGTCAACCTGAGGCGCCACCTGGACGAGCACCCTAAGGACTACCACGCCAAGAAGGGGCTCATAGACCTCGAGTCTAAGATAAGGAGGCTAGTCAAATACTACAAGAGGAGGGGAGTACTACCCCCCGACTGGAAGTACGACCCCGAGGCGGCCAAACTCCTGGTATCAACGTAAAACCACTAATGACCCCTAGGCGGCCTCCATAGCCAGCAGCTCCACGCCGCCACGGCCCACAGCCACCCACCTCCCAACACCCCAGGCGGGAAGAGGATTTAACGCGTGGGAGGCGGTTTCCTAACCCCTCTAGGGACAAACAGCTAGCCCACTGGCCGCCCCAGTTTCAACAGGACCAGCTTCAGGCCTTCACTTGGCTCCTAAACTATTATTCGAGCCCTGCAACCTAGGTTTCCCGCTTTAAAAATTATAACATAGCTAGGCTGTAACACTAGACTAGTAGATGGGGAAGAATTGAGAGATTTGATGCATTCAAGGGGAGATCTGGAGAAGACGGTGTTGCGGATTATCAGACAGATAGTTTTAGAAGAGGCGGTGAAACTGGGTGTGGAGATAGATGAGATTGTGCTGTTCGGTTCTAGGGCGCGAGGCGAGGCTAGGGAGGACAGCGACTACGATATACTTGTTGTTGTAAAGGGGAACGTGGGTAGAGTGGAGAGGAGGATCCTCTCAACAAGGATAGCCTCGAGAGCGGCGAGGGAGCTACTCATCCCTGTGGATGTGATAGTAACAACTGTGGAGCGCTGGCGTAAATACTCTAAAACCGTTGGGACCGTTGAGGAGGCAGCTGCTGGTGAAGGGGGTTCCTTAGTGGGTAATCGGCCGGGGGATAGTGGAACGCTTAAATAACTCTTCAGCCCCTCGTATTCCCGGCTTCAGCAGTGGGTGGTGGGTTGTGCGCCAAACGATCTGGTAGTCGTCAAGTTCGGGGGGAGCATACTCAGGGGCCCCTCAGGCTATAGGGCTGCGGGCCGCCTCGTCCAGGGGCTCCTGGAGTCGAGTCTCAAGCCTGTGGTCGTTGTCTCCGCTGTCAAGGGTGTTACCGACGCCCTCCTCTCCTCCTTTGAGAGGCGTGATCCGAGTGTTGGGGGTGCTGTAGGGAAGATCTATCTCTCGATAGCCAGGGAGCTCGGCCTCCCCGCTGAGTCCTCGAGGGAGGTCAGCCTCGGTGCGGCGGAGCTCTCCAAGCTCCTCTGGGCGGCCGAGGTCCTGGGCCAGTGGACGCCTAGGGTTAGGGATCTCGTGGTCTCCTATGGTGAGAGGCTGAGCGCCAGCCTCATGGCCGGGCTGTTGAGGAGCCTGGGTGTGGAGGCTAGGTGGCTAGGGGGTGGTGAGGCGGGTATAGTGACGGATGGCGAGTTCGGCGACGCGACCCCCCTCTACGGCTACACGGAGGGAGTTATCGGGGAGAGGCTCGAGCCCCTGCTGGACGGGGGGGTTGTCCCCGTGGTCGCCGGCTTCACCGGCGCCACCAGGGGGGGTGATGCCACACTGCTGGGTAGGGGTGGGAGCGACCTCACAGCAACCCTCCTCGCCTCAGCCCTGGGGGCAGGGAGGGTTGTCCTCTACACAGACGTCCCCGGGATACTCAGCGGCGACCCCCGCGTTGTGGAGGGGCCGAGGCGGGTGGGTTATATGAGCTATGAGGAGGCCTGGGAGGTGGCCAGGCTGGGCCTCAGGAAGTTTCACCCCCGGACTTTCGAGCCCCTGATAGCCGGGGGGCTGGGTGTGGAGGTGGTGGTCTCAGACCTCATGGGCTGGAGCACCAGGATAGGCCCGGGGAGGGGTGGGCCGCCGCTTAAGGTAGTCTCCCTCAACGGGGGTGTCGCCAGGCTCGTGGTCAGGGGGCCTAGCATGGCGGGGAAGAGGGGGTTCCTCTCGAGGCTCGCAGGCCTTCTAGCGGGTAGGGGTGTTAACATACTTGCCATAAGGCAGCCGCCCTCCGAGACCGCTATTGAGGTTGTGGTGGGCGAGGAGGACCTCCCCGCCGCTGTGGAGGAGCTCGGCGCCCGCTCTGGCGCGGCGGGTGTTAGGCTGGAGGTTGAGAGGGGGTTGGAGATAGTGAGCCTCGTGGGCTGGGGCGCCGCGGAGGCGCTACCCGAGGCTCTCTCTGCCGCGGAGAAGACGGGCGGCAGGCTGCTCAGCACGGGGGAGCTGAGCCCCAGCATCTCCATACTAGCCCCCGGGAGGTCCTCCCGTGAGCTAGCCAGGCTTCTCCATAGGAGGGTGGTTGAGAGTTGGGTGACAGGGTGAGGGCCGCGGTACTGGGGGCCTCAGGCCTGGTCGGCCAGGTCTTCCTCAGGCTCCTCGAGGGCCACCCCTACTTCGAGGTGGCGGCGGTGGCCTCCAGCCCGGGGAAGGCTGGGTTGGAGGCTGTTGAAGCCATAGACTGGATCCTCCCCGGCGGGCCCCCGGGCTATCTGGAGGGGATGAGTATGTCTAGGCCCGAGCCGGGGGCGCTGAGGAGGGAGGGAGTTGAGCTCGTCTTCTCAGCCCTCCCCTCCCAGGCCGCCGCTGAGCTGGAGCCTGCTCTCGCCAGGGAGGGGCTGGAGGTTTTCTCGAACTCGAGCAACATGAGGCTCTACCCCGACGTCCCCCTGGTCAACGGGGAGGTGAACCCGGGCCACCTGGCGCTGGCTGAGGCCCAGGGGGAGAGGGGTTGGAGGGGTGTTGTGGTGAAGAACCCCAACTGCACCACAGCCATACTGACGCTGGCGCTGAAGCCCATCATGGACGCGGCGGGCCTGAGGGAGGTTCACGTGGCGACGATGCAGGCCATATCCGGCGCCGGGAGGCGGGGGGTGCCCGGCTACGGTATAGTCGACAACATAGTCCCCCACATACCCGGGGAGGAGGGGAAGGTGGAGGCTGAGTCCCGCAAGATACTCGGCAGCCTCCGGGGCGGGAGGCTGGAGCCCGCCGGCTTCAGCGTGGCCGCAACCACCACCAGGGTCCCGGTGCTGGAGGGCCACCTCGAGGTGGTCTACCTCAAGACCCGCCGCCACCTGGGGGCTGAGGAGGCTGTTGAGGTCCTCGAGTCGTTCAGAGGCATCCCCCAGGAGCTGGGCCTCCCCACAGCGCCCACCAGGCCTGTGAGGGTGCTAAGGAGGGAGGACAGGCCCCAGCCCCGCCTGGACAGGATGGCAGGCGGGGGTATGACGGTCTCTGTGGGCAGGGTTGAGGAGAAGGAGGGCGGGTGGCTGAGGATGGTGGTTCTCGGCCACAACCTTGTAAGGGGGGCCGCCGGGGCCGCCCTGCTGGCGGCGGAGCTTTGGCTGCGGAGGGGCGAGTGGATGTGAGGGTCGTCATAGCCGGGTTCGGCAGTGTTGGGAGGAGGCTGGCGAGCCTCCTACTAGAGAGGGGCGGGGCCTATGGCCTCAGCCTGGCCGCCGCCCTCGACTCCCGGGGCCACGCCATCTTCGACACCCCGGGCTGCGTGGAGGAGGCTCTCAAGACGCCCCGCGGAGGCCTCTCGGGGGTTTCCTGCGGCGCCCCAGGCAGCGGCCCGGGTGTGCTGGAGGGGGTGGATTATGACGCCCTGGTGCTCACAACCGCCAGCAGCCCCGCCACAGGGGAGCCGGGGCTGGGCTACGCCCGCGCCGCCCTGGAGGGTGGGAGGGCGGTGGTGGCCGCCGACAAGCCCCCGGTGGCGATGCTCCTGCTGGAGCACGGGGGGCCGCCCCAGGGGCTGTTCTACAAGGCCACAGTCATGGCGGGCACGCCGCTGATAGACCTGCTGAGGGTTGGCCTGGCGGGGAGGAGGGTGTTGAGGGTTGTTGGGGTGCTCAACGGCACCTCAAACTATATACTCAACCTCCTCATGGAGGGGGTGCCGCTGGAGGATGCCGTGGACTCGGCGGCCAGGCTGGGGATAGCTGAGCCCGACCCCTCTGCCGACCTTGGCGGAGTGGACCTCGCCCTCAAAGCCTCGATCATATCCCAGACCCTAGGCTGCCCCCTGGCCCCGGGTGACGTGGAGGTTCGGGGCACGGTTTGGGACGCCGCGGGCTGGGCCCCCGGGCTCCGGGGAGTTGGAGTGGCGGTTAGGTACACGGCAGTGGTGGACGTGGCGGCCTGTAGGGCGGTGGTTGGCCTAACCCTCCACCGTGTGGGGAGCAGGCTCTACAGCCTGCCCGGCAGCCTAAACGCCGCCGTCATCTCCCTCGAAGACTCCACCATCTACCTCGAGGGGCCTGGGGCTGGGCTGGGGGTTACGGCTTCCACCCTCCTGAGCGACCTCGTTCTAGCCTCCAGACCGGGCGGGGCGCCCCCCTATTTCCCCGCGCACCTCTAGAACTTTCCCCTGGGTGCGGGCCTGGGGTGTTTAAGGTTAGGCTTTCTCCCGGCGGCGAGTTTGAGAAGGGTTTTGAGGCGGCGTCCAGCGGGTTCAGGCGGGTGGTGGAGGCTGCGGAGGGTGCTGGGGGGGTTGTGAGGATATACTCCTACCCCTCTAGGGACGCCCTGCTGGCGGGGGCCTACCTCTTCAAGAGGCTCCTGGCCCTCGGGCTGAGGCCTGTGGCGGGTGTGAGTGTGAAGCCTCCCCCCGTTGTCTCGCCCACGGTGCTCCTCGGCTACGACGGCCTCCAGTACAAGGCCACGGAGGTCGAGCACCCGGTGCTCGCAGTCTCCTCGGGTGAGCTGCGGGGGACGCCGGTTATGAACGTCCATATGGTTGAGGCTGAGGGGAGTGTGAGCGCGGCGGCGGCCATAGCCTCTTCCGAGGTGGTCGGCTACCGTGGCTCCTGGGACGTGATGGTGGCTCTCGCGGGCTGCATGGCGGGGAGGTATGTGGAGAGGAACGGGAGGTTCCACGGGCTGGATAGGATGCTCCTCGACGAGCTGGGGAGGATAGAGGTGTACAGCCTCGAGGTCCTCACCAGCCTGAAGGCGTATAAGCCCATGGAGGGCGGGGTTTGCGAGGCGATAGCCAGGACGGTCAACCCCTACTACCCCAAGATGACGGGCGACCCGGGGTACTGTGTCGAGGTCCTCAGGGGGGAGGGGCTCGAGGGGCTGGCCTCAAGGAGCCTCTACAGCGTCACCGACAGGGACGAGCTCGGCAGGCTCGTCTCCACCATACTATCCCACGTATCCCGCTACACCCAGAGGCTGGAGGGGGAGGAGCTTGTGGAGGAGTATGTGGGCGGCTACCCCATATCCACAGCACCCGGAGCGCCCGTTGCTGACGCGAGGATGGCACTCGACGCCCTCACCATGGCTATGGAGCTCGGGGGGCTGGAGGGGCTGCTGGCCACTGTGATGGACCTGGAGAGGGAGTACCCGATAGCGGAGGCGGCCCTCGAGGACCTGGCCCGGAGGTTCGAGGACCTCCTCTCGAGGCTGAAGCCCAGGAGGGTGAAGAGCCACCCCAGGCTCAGGCTATACCTCCTAGGCCAGGAGGCCCGGGAGGCCCCCCTATACCTGCTCTGGAGGGCCCTCCAGATAACCGGGGTGGTGGAGAGGGACAGCGTTGTAGCCGTGGAGGATGGTGAGGGGGGTGCGGTCGCCAGCGCACCACAGGCTGAGGATGCCCTCGGCGTGGGGAGCGTGAGGAGGATAGTGGAGTCGAGGCTGGGCAGGCTGGAGGGGCTCAGGCTATGGCTCGACACAAGTGCACTGCAGAGATAACCATCCCCGGCGGCCCCGAGATAGCGGGGAGCCTCGAGCCCGACAACATCCAGACACCCCCCTGGCTCAAGGTCTCCTGCACCTCCCCCGGGGAAGTTGTGGTCTGCAGGGTGGAGGTGGAGGGATGCGACAGCCCCAGAAGGATACTCAGCCTAAGGAACACCCTGGACGACCTGCTGAGAAGCTACAGAGCAGCCGCCGACTCCCTAGAAGCCGCGGACAAACACAGAGATAAAAACTAGACACCACACTGGGAGACAATACCCATAGACGTTAAACACTAAATTAACCATTAAAACAAAAATTTAACAAATCCCCACTTTCGTAGGGCTGTATATACGTTTAGATTGGGGTTATGTTTATTAGGTTTGGTTGGACCCCCCTTCTTGTTTGTATATATTTTTGTGTGTGGTTGTTTTTGTATCTCAATGTTTTCCCCTCCGGCGGGGGGAGTATATACTTTTATCTCGTTGGTAAGGGTTATTAGGCTCCGTGTGGACCCCCCATATGGCGAGGCCCCCGGGCTAGGGCTGGGGGCCGTGCAATAAACCCCCGGGGGCCGGGGGTTTATCTATGTGATAGAGTTGACTAGCCTCCCGCCCCCCGGGATGGCAGGGTGGAAAATAGAATATAGTATCGACTGTAGACACTACAACGCACACCAACAAAACCATGTGCAGAATCTTCGAGATAGAATTGCAAGGAGCCGGGGGCGGTGAAATATGCGGCGTGTAGCTTGGCCGAATCTTCGAGATAGAATTGCAAGTCGATATAACACTCGATCTAGCCGCCGTCGAACCAACAGCCGAATCTTCGAGATAGAATTGCAAGTTATCAGCGGCGGAGGGCGCGGCGGATGCTATAACAGATATGCTAGGAATCTTCGAGATAGAATTGCAAGAAGCACACTTTGAGCTCGCTCGCGAGCGGCGAAAAGTCTGTCAAGAATCTTCGAGATAGAATTGCAAGCTACTTTGAGCAAATCTACAAGAGGTTGAGGGCATGGATTAGCTTCGGGAATCTTCGAGATAGAATTGCAAGATCAAGATTATACTAGCTGGAGTGGAGGGTGAGCATGCAGAGTTCCGAATCTTCGAGATAGAATTGCAAGTGTTTCATGGGGTAAACGTAAATTTGCTAAACACACTATGCTATGAATCTTCGAGATAGAATTGCAAGTGTAGAGCTCAGAGAGAGGCTTCTCACCATCCTCGACAGCCTTCCTAACGAATCTTCGAGATAGAATTGCAAGTTTATTATATTAAATACTGTAGTTAGATCTAGCATGTTACCGAATCTTCGAGATAGAATTGCAAGACACTGTTAAAGAGGAAATGAAAGTCGGGGAGTTATCGAACTACATGAATCTTCGAGATAGAATTGCAAGCATGGCCTGGGCTTGACGCCTGAACCTGGCTGTCCAGCTAGAATCTTCGAGATAGAATTGCAAGGGCTAGCCCAGCGCCTGGAAGCACCCTTCATAAACAAGTGCAGGAATCTTCGAGATAGAATTGCAAGATGCGGCTGACAGCTTCCACGTACTTTAGTGCTACTGTATCTGTGAATCTTCGAGATAGAATTGCAAGGTCGTTAAAGTAGCCATTGGTTGGGTCTAGTGCCTGTGCTATCCGAATCTTCGAGATAGAATTGCAAGACTGTATATCCGCTGAATCTTTGCTCCACACCTGGGGCAGGGGAATCTTCGAGATAGAATTGCAAGCTGTGCTGTGTGTTTCGGTTGTGTGGCATATTTTTATAGCCTCGGCTTGGGCATGTTGTGAGGTGGGGATGGCTAGGCTTGGTTAGGGGTGGCATTAGGGATACGTGGAGGCTGAAGAAGTGGTTTAAGGTTGTGGCTCCTCCGCTGTTCGGGGAGACTGTGCTTGGCACCACGCCGGCAGATGATCCGGACAAGCTTATTGGGAGGGTTATGGAGACGACACTGTTCGACATCACTGGCGACTACAGCTATGTCCACGTGAAGATGTACTTCCAGGTTGTGAGGGTCGAGGGTGACACGGCCTACACCAGGTTCAAGGGCCACGAGCTGCTGAGGGACTATATCAGGGGGTTGACGAGGAGGAAGAGCAGCAAGGTCACCGGTATATTCAACGTGTGGACTAAGGACGGCTACGGCCTCAGGGTGACGGCTATGGCGTTCACGAGGCAGCGCTGTAAGACGAGCCAGAAGAGCGCTATTAGGAAGGTGATGCAGGAGGTTGTGGAGCAGAAGGCCAGGGAGTCCACGCTGGACGAGCTGATACAGCTCATGGTGTTCAGCGACCACGAGGGGAGCCTGGCCTACCTGATAGACGAGAGTGCGAGGAAGATATACCCGCTTAGGAAGGTTGAGATCGCGAAGAGCAAGCTACTCTGGGTCCCCGGCCCCAACGGCCCGGAGAAGGCGGTGGTCGTCTCCCCCCTCCAGCTGAGGGCCACGTAACGCCCCGAGGGGGTGCCCCGGGACGGCGGCGGCTGGCGGGGAGGCCCCCTGCCTCCTCGTTAAGACTGGCCTGGGTTTTGAGAGGATAGCGGCGGCTAGGATCGAGGAGGAGGCGCCCCACCTCAGGGCAGCCCCCTCCCCCCGCGGCTTCAAGGGCCTCGTCCTAGTCTACGGCTGCCGGGATCCCGAGGCCGACGCCCGGATTATCCTGGATAGGGTTTTGGAGGCGGACAGGGTTCTCGTGGTCCATGCTGTCTCTAGGGCGAGCCTGGAGGAGATGGCGGCCGCCGCGGCGGAGGCTGCCCGGGGGAGGATTGGGGGTGGAGAGTGCTTCGCCGTCAGGACCACCAGGAGGGGGAGGCACGGGTTCACGAGCGTAGACGTCAACGTCGTCGTGGGGGATGCTGTGAGGAGGGCTACGGGGGCCTGCGTCAACCTGGGGAGCCCCGACAAGGTTGTGGCGGTGGAGATTATCCAGGACCTCGCCCTCATCTCCATCTACCCCGGGAGCATGGAGTGGAGGAAGATGAGGGGGAAGCACCCCGTCCTCCCCCTCCTCTCCAGGGTTGCTGTGGTGCAGATGCCCTACCTCGGCCCCCTGGACGCCTGCAGGAACATGGGGGTGAGGATTGGGAGGGAGGTGCAGAACTTCGAGGTGAGGGAGCTCGTGGTTGCCCCCACGGGGCTGGTGGAGGCTAGGCAGCTGGCCGAGTTCCTCCAGGGGGTGTTCGAGGGTGTTGAGAGCAGGTTTGAGGTGCAGAGGAAGAGCTACCACAGGCGGGCCAGGAGGGTGCCCGTCTACCTCCAGGACCTCCACCAGCTGGTGAGGGATAGGAGGGGGGAGCCCATCATAGTGATGGAGCCTGAGGGGGAGCACATATCGAGGGTTGCGGACAGGCTGTGGGAGCTATTCCGGGGGTCGAGGAGGGTTAACGTTCTCGTCGGCAGCAGAGAGGGCATACCCCTGGGCGTCTACAGGTACGCGGACCTCGTGGTGGATATAGCCCCGGGGATAACCCTCTCCACGGACTACGCCGCCGCCAGCGCCCTGGTGGCGATAGCCACGGTGCTTTACGAGAGGTCCTCCCAGCTGGAGGAGGGTGGCGGAGGTGGCTAGGGGGTTCGCGGTCCTCCTCCTATACCCCGGCCCCAGGAGCGTGGCCTACAGCAGCCTCGCATTCCACCTCATACGGGGCCTCCTCTCCAGCCTGGGGGTGGGGGTTAAAACAGCCTTCCTGGAGGACGGCGTCCTCGAGGCCGGACAACCCCTCGACCCCCGGGAGACGAGGGCTGTGCTGGTGAGCCTCCCCTACGAGATCATGTACGCCGACATGGTGAGGGCGCTAGAGCAGCTGGGCCTCAACCCCTGGGCCCAGGGCCGGGGTGACGGGGACCCCCTGGTCATCGCGGGGGGGCCTGCGGCGACCGCTAACCCCGCCCCCCTGCTGGACCTGGTTGACGCCGTGCTGGTGGGGGAGCTGGAGCCTGTGGCTGAGGGGCTTGTGGACGCCCTCCAGGAGCCCAGTAGGGGGGCTAGGCTTGAGGCCCTCTCACGCCTCCCCGGGGTCCTTGTCCCCTCTCTGGAGAACTGGCCTGTGAGGAGGGTGTATGTTGAGGACCTCGACGCCGCCTGGTACCCCCTGGACCAGCGTGCCCCCCCGGGTGTGGAGCCGGTTTGGGGCCGTGGCTTCATACTGGAGACTAGCCGGGGGTGCGGGAGGGGCTGCAGGTTCTGCATGGAGGGCACTGTATTCAGGCCCAGGAGGGATAGGAGCCTCGAGGTCCTCAAGCACCTGCTCCGGGAGGGGGTTAGGGTTAACAGGGTCGGGAGGGCTATATTCTACAGCCTAGTCTTCTTCGACAACAGGGCCAGCGACGAGATACTTAGGCACGCCGTCGAGGACCTCGGGCTCCAGGCTAGCGTGCCGAGCCTGAGGGCCGAGACCCTAACCGAGGAGAGGGCCAGGCTCATAGCCCGCGGGGGGCAGAGGACTGTGACCATAGCCCCGGAGACCGGCTCCTGCACCATAGCCAGGGCGATACTCAAGCCGATAGGAGGGGACATAACCCTCTGGGCGGTGGAGAACCTTCTATCCCAGGGCATACCGGGGGTGAAGCTCTACCTCATAACAGGCTTCCCCGGGGAGGGTGAGGAGGACCTCGCCCAGACCCAGGACCTCGCCATAAGGGTTGTTGAGAGGGTCAGGAAGGCGGGGGGTGTTGCGAAGGTCTCGATAAACCCGTTTATGCCCAAGCCCGTCACGGGTATGCAGTGGGCAGGCCTGGCCCCCAGGAGGCTGCTGGAGGAGAGGATTAACAGGCTCTCCAGGGCTCTACGCAGGGCGGGCGCCCGGGTATCGGGCTACGACCCCCGGTGGGCCGAGGTCCAGGTCGCCCTCGCCCGGGGCGGGAGGGAGATGGCCAGGGTTGTTGTTGAGTGGGCCAGGATGCCCCGTCAAACCCCTTCAAGCTTCAGAGCCGCAGCTAGAAGGGCGGGGGTCAGCCTAGACTGGAGCCTGGGGGAGTGGCCGGCCGACTACACCCCGCCCTGGCACAGGCTGGTGGAGCACCCTAGGGCGGAGCTGTGGAGGCTTAGGAGGGACTGGATGATCTACAGGAGGGTAGTCGAGTCCCGGGGAGGGGCTTCCAGGCTCAGGATACCCGGGTGCACAGCCTAGACGCCGCCCCGCCCCGGCGCCCCCGGGCTCCTGAACGCCCTGAGAGCCCCCTTCACAGTCCCCGAGGTCCTCAGGGGCACCACGAGAACCCTCCTCCCCCCAGCCATCCTTACCAGCCCCAGGGCGGCTAGGATGTGGTAGCGATAGTCCCAGGCCACAGCAACCACGCCCCTCCCCGACCCCTCCTCGTAATACACTATCCTGGGCCTCGCGAGGGCGAGGCTCTCGGCCCCAAAGGCCTTGAGGTAAACACTCCTAAGGGCCTCCTCAAACTCCCCCCGCCCCGGGGGCGGGCCGTCGAGGCTGAGGACCTCGAACGCCACATACCTCCTCCTAGGCCTCCTCCCCGCAAGCCTCCTTAGCCTCACAAGCTCCCTCTGCCTGAGGGCGGCCCTCGATAGTATGTGGGCCAGCCTCCTTAGCCTCACAACATACAAACCGGAGGCCAGAAGCCCCGCCACACCACCCGCCACCAGGCCTGCCAGAGCGGCTGCGAGGACCTCGCTGTCGAGCGGCACAGCGACACCACCCGGTGCTGGTCAGATCGTCGTGAGGTCATCACCCTTCATGCTGGGACGGCATCATCATCCCACTAGCCCATACTGTATACTGGGGGGTATAAGGGGAGGGGTGGCCGCCAGCTCTACCTCTTGCCAGCGGCGGCAACTATCTTCACAACATCCCCGTCCTGGAGCCTGTAGCCCTCCCCCACCCTCTGCTTCGTCTTGGCGTTTATGGCGTGGAGGAAGGTTTTGCCTAGGTCTGTGTGTATCCTGTAGGCCAGGTCCCTGGGTGTTGAGCCCCTCTTCACCAGTATCACGTCGGGTAGTATCCTCCCCTCCCTGTCTGTGTACCTGTTGGGGTCCTCCACTGGGTAGACGGCTATCATGTCTAGCACATCGAACACCGCCGTGTTTATCGCCTGGACCACGCCCGTCCCGCCCCACCTCTCCATAACCCTCTCCCTGACGAGTTCCAGGGCCTTCAACGCCTTCTCCCCCAGCCCCGAGGCGTCCTTCAGGGTGAAGCCTGGGTCTCCCGGTATGTACCTAACCCTCCCCTCCCTAGCTAGTCTCCTGAGCATGAGCTCCGCCAGGGCGCTGGCGGGCACCACGGGGATCCTGGGGAACTCCCTCCTCAGCCTCTCCACATTCTCCTCCGCCCCGGGGACGTCGACCTTGTTGGCCACTATCACCGCCGGCTTCCCCCTCTCCAGGACTAGCCTGACGAATAGCCTGAGGTCCTCCTCCCCCCAGCTTGACAGCCTCTTCTCCCCAAGCCCCGTCTCCTCCAGCACCCCCGCCACGACCCCCCGGGGTATCTCGAAGCCCGAGAGCCTCTGGCTGAGGGCGGTGACGAGGTCTATGTTGCCGGCGGTGTCAACCCTCCTGGCGAACCTCTCCCAGTCCCTGGCCAGGTTCTGGAGCATCCACTCGTATATCTCCCCCAGCATCAGCCCAACCTCCTCCACCGGGTCGTAACTTCCAGGCTTTACCGGGACCCCCTCGGGGTCTGTGGAGCCGCTTGCGTCAACCACGAGGAGGAGGGCGTCGGCCTTTCTAACGTCGTCAAGGAACCTGTTGCCCAGCCCCCTCCCCCTGTGGGCGCCCGGCACGAGGCCGGCGACGTCGAGGAGTTTGACGGGTATGAACCTCCACCCCTCGATGCAGAGGCTGTTGACAGGGTCGCACCGGGGGAGGCCTAGCTCTACGTGGGCGCACCTCTTCCTCGCATACCCAACCCCCACGTTAGGCTCTATAGTGACGAAGGGCCTGTTCTCAATCTTCACCGGCACCTCAGTGGCGGCGGCGAAGAACGTGGACTTCCCCACGTTAGTCTTCCCCACAAGCCCCAGAACAACGTTACCCGCCTCCACTGCACCACACCCACACACCACAATCCACAGTCTCGGCGGTCCAACCTTAGGCCTAGGCTCTGAGGACCTAAGCCAGGGGGCGGTTAGGCCACCTTCTTCACCTTAACCTCCGCCGCCCCGCGGGCCAGGGCTTGTATCCTGCTCGTGATCTCCACCTGGGCCCCCGCGGGTATCTCGAGCTCCGCCTTTAGGCTGCCGTCGGGGAGCCAGTCGGTCTTCTTCACCTCCCCCATCCTCATGAGGGCTTGGTATGCTCTGCCGGAGTGTGGGGGCGGTATCTTCACCTCTAGGAGGGCTTTGGCGAGCCTTATCGGCATTACCCTGGCTATTAGCCTTACCGCCTCCACCGCCTGGCTCTCGGCGTCTCTCCACAGGTTTATGGGGAACCTCACCTCCTCGAGGGCGGCCTCTATCCTGGCCTCGGGTATGGGCCTGCCTGTGGTGGGGTCTATGGCGTTCCTGGCTATATAGCTTATTATCTGCCTCCTCTTAGCCTCCAGCAGCTTCCTCCTCTGCTCCTCGGTTAGCTGTATCTCCCCCTCCTTGAGTATCCTCTCAGCCACCCTCCTGGGGTCGCTTGTGCCGAAAGCCTTCTTAACCTCCTCGGGGCTCGCCTTGAGCCCCTTCCTCACGTCCCTGTATATCGTGTCGGTCCACAGCACGTCCTCCAGGTCCACGTCACCCTTCTCCTTATACCTGAAGGCCAGCTCGGGCCTCACCAGAATCTCGAACCTCTTCCCCCTAACCTCCATCCACGCCACGAGATAGTCCTGCCTCTTCGACAACCCTCTCTACACCCCCGGCGATCATAGTTGGCTGGGAGTCCTCTAAACCCTTGGCCGGGCTAGACGCCGGGCGGCCTCGAGGGGGTTCTTGCCTCTAGTAGCATAGTCTTGAGGGCTATCATGTAGGGCTCGGGCACCCCCATCTCCTCCAGCCTTCTCACAACCCTTTCCACCGGGTACTCCACCCGGCCCAGCTCCACCCTCCCCGACTCTAGGTCGAGCAGGGCGTAGCCCGCCCTGGGGTCGCCGTCCCGGGGCTGGCCCACGCTACCAGGGTTAACCACCCTCCTCCCATCGAGGGTGAGGTGGAACTGCAGGTGAGTGTGCCCCACCATGACCGTGGCCTCCTCCACCACCGCCCCCTGCCTCCCCAGCCTCACACCAGGCCTCCTAAGCCCGTCCAGCAGCCACTCCCTGCCCATCCACGGATAGAGGTAACAGTAGAGGGGGTTGCGGGGGCAGCCGTGGACCGCCAGCACACCGTCGAGCCTCAGCTCCAGAGGGAGCTCTGCCAGGAACCGCTTATCACCCTCCCCCAGCAGCCTCAGCGTAACGTTCTCCCTGAATCACACGCTCAGCCAGTGAGTCTCCTTCCCACACCTACAGTCCACACCATATCCCACGGCGTGGTCGTGGTTTCCCCTGACAAACCTAGCCCCGAGGCCTTGGAGCACGTCTAAGACCTCCCCCGGCCAGGGGCCGTAGTCCACCAGATCCCCCAGCACGAGGACCTCATCAAACCTCCCGGCGGCCTCTAGAACAGCCTCCAGGGCGGGGAGGTTGCCGTGGACGTCGGAGACGATTAGAACCCGCAATACGAGCCCCCCAGGGAATTCGTGGGTTTGGAAGGGATAATCAGCCGTGTGAATATAGGCTATATACAACCCCCCATGGAGGACGTGCCCCACCATGTGTTCGGTGGGGTTCGCCTTCCTTATATCCCCCCATTTTTATTATGCCGCGGGAGGGATAGTGGAGGGTGCTTGCTCTTGAGGATTCCCGGCGGTTTTGGTGTGCTTTGGAGTGTTGACACTGCTCTGGCTGCGGGCGTTTTGGCGGCTATTCTACTTCTCGCCGTGTCTGGCGTTAGGTTTAACCTTGTAGTCACTGGTAGTATGGAGCCCACGATTCCCCGAGGGAGTATTGCCGTTGTGGAGCCTATGCCAGCCTCCCTTCTGAGGGTTGGTGATGTGGCTGCTGTGGAGGATAGGGCTAGGGGGGTGCTCCTCGTCCACAGGGTGGTGTATATAGACAGGTCGGGGGGCTTCGTCTTCATGAAGGGGGACGCCTCGGAGGCTGTTGAAGGGTTCCCGGGGGAGCAGGTTGTGGGTAGGGTTGTCTTCCACATACCCTACGCCGGCCTCCCCCTCCTCTACCCCCGGCTCCACATAGCGCTGGTAACGGTGTTGGGGATCCTGGTAACAGTGCTCCTGTACAGGGAGCTCAGGGGGTGACCACCATGGCTCCAGCGGCTGCAGCGCGGCGATACACCATTATAACCCTGCTCGCCCTCCTCGCGCTCGCGCCAGCCCTCCACGCAGCCCCCGCCCACTCTTCGCCATCTCCACCGCTCATAGTCAACAACTACAGCTTCCAGATCGTCGTGAGTATTGGTGGTGAGAAGCTTGTTCTCGGCCCTGGCATGGCTGTGGAGGCCGAGCCTGGGGTTGAAGTTTGTGTGGAGTCCCCCCGCCTCCTATACACGTCGAGCGGTGTGAGGCTTGTGCTGGCCGGGCTTCTGGTGGACGGCAGGCTGGCCGAGGCACCCTGCACACTCCTCTCCGGCTCCACCCTAGAGCCCCTGTACACCCGCGAGGCCCGTGTAACCATACTATCCACACCCCCGGGCGTCTACACCGCCGAAGTCTGGGGGCCCCTGGGGGGGTGTTGTTGAGGTTGAGGTACCCAGCGTAGTGGAGGAGAGTGGGGGGTATGTTAGGCATGTTCTCCAGGGTGTCCGGCTAGACGGAGGGGCCTACTATAGGGGCGGCAGGCTAGTGGTGAGCCTAGAGGGCCCCAGGACATTGGAGGCCGTCTATACAACCCAATACCTCCTCGTCGTCGAGGGCAGGGGGTACTGGCACACGGGCAGCCTCGCCATACCTCTGGAGGACCTCGCCTGGGAGAGCGGGGACGCCAGGATGGTGCCCCAGACCCTAATACTACCCTCCGGCGCCTCCCTGGAGCCTGCGAACGGCCTCTTCATAGTCTCGGGGCCTGAGGCTGGCGAGGCCCGTGTCGTCTACAAGACCCTCTACAAGGTAGTTGTGGAGAGGCCCGGGGGGGCTGAGGTCCTGTGGATGGAGGACGGGTCAAAGCTATCCCTCGAGTTCGACCCGGAGATAGAGCTCACGCCCCAGGCTAAGCTCGTCCTCAGCCATGTGGAGGCCGGGGGCGAGAGGATCTCCAGCCCGAGGGTGGAGATGACTGTTACGGGGCCGTTGGAGGTTAGGGCTGTCTACGACACCTACTACGCCCTGGAGACCGAGAGCATCCTGGGGAGGAGCTTGCAGTGGGTGGAGGCCGGGGACACCGCAACCCTCTACTTCCCCCCGGAGATGCCGGGAGGTGTGTTTACGAGGCTGAGGCTTAGCCATGTGGTGGTGAACGGCGAGGAGGCGCCACTTGGCGGTGGCAGGGTGGTTGTGGAGGTTGACTCGCCCAAGAGGGTGGTGGCAGTCTATACGGTGGAGCCTGTGGCCTGGAGGATAGCTTTGGCGACGATACCCCTAGCCATACTCTCGACAGCGGCCGCCGCATACCTATATAGGCTCGCCCGCGGCCTCTAGCCCCCCACCGCCACATGCTAATAATGGGGAATACCCGGGTACTACGGCTTACTCCCAGAACGTTTTATACCATGCCTTGGGATGCGGGTGTCACCAATCCATATTCCTTATAAACACTCACCCTTACAAATCAGAGAGGCTATAAACCCGGTAAATCCCCCTGGCGCTGGAGGTGTGGCTTGCTTGGCTAGGGCTGGGAGGCCTAGGAGGCTCGCCCTTCTCCTCGTAGCCCTCACACTCTACATAACAATGACGCTGAGCGCGGCCTACGCCCTCACATCGAAAGACCTTGGCAACAACATCTCGGTGACCGTAGCCGGCTCCAGCCAGGTGCCGGTCTTCCCCGCAGACAACAGCGGCAACCCACTGGCTTACGCCCAGGGCAGCCTCAACCTATCTAGTAACACCAACATACTCCTCCCCGACAGCGCTACCGTGGACCTAAACACCACCCGCGGGGGCCTCGTCCTAAGCCTAGACGTGGATCTCACATTCCCCCAGGCAACCTCCAGCAGCGACTCCTGGCAGGTGGTAGTGCTGCTGAGGGATAGCAGCGGCAGTGTAATAGCGAACACGGGAGACGAGGTGACGGCCACAGGAAACGGCACCACAACAATAACAATAAGCAACATCGACATAATATCCAAGGTACACATATCCAAGGTTAAAAGCGTCGAGATAATAGTGGTGCCACTACTACCCTAAACATCAGCCACACCTCACCCACCATCCTCTTCCTCCCCACCCTCCCGGGACAGTAGTGTGGAGGCGAGCTCCAGCACCACCGCCGCCACCAGGCTGTAGTAGGCGTACTCCGCCAGCCTGTTCGCCAGGTCCTCACTACCTCGCGCCAGCGCCACCGCCGCCATTAGGAGGAGGGCCATGAAGGCTAGGGCGAAGGGGCCACCAGGGTTCTCCCCCGCCCACCTAACCACCCTCGACAACAACACCCTGAGCCTCCGCACCCCCACCACTAAGCCCAAGCCCCATGTTCACCCCCCGCCACTAGGGGCGAGGTCCTGGAGGAGGGCCTCCCTCAAACCCACAGTCTCCCCCCCACCACCCACCTCAACAATCCTCACCTTAGTATAGCCCGGCAGCCCAGCCTCCAACAGGACCCCCGCCAGCACCCCCAAGGGGTCCCCGCCACCCACAGGCTTGGCCCGGGGCAGCCTGAGAGTGGCCTTACCGTCCTCGACGGTTATGGATAGCCCGGTGGGGGGCTGGGGCTCCATCCTCTCCAGGTATAGCTGGAGCAGCCTGGCCAGGCCAGCCTCCTCCCCCGCCAGCCTCCCCGGGTCCAGCAGCCTCGCGAGCGCCCGGGCAACTGTGGGGGCGTCGCCCTCGAGGCTCCCCGTGAGGCTGGTCCAGCAGCCTCCAGGGTCCATCTCAACCCGGGCCTTCAGCCTCTCCACAGGCAGAGCCTCGCCGCTGTAGACCTCGGGGGGTATGGTGAACACCATCCTACCCCTCACACCACCCCCACTATCCTGGGGGAGCCTCTCCAGGGTGAAGCCCTCCAGCCTCAGATAGCCCGCAGCCTCCCTAGCCAGCCCCTCTATCCTGTAGAAGGCATACTCCTCGTAAGCCTCCCCGCCACCACTACCCACAATCCTAAACACAGCCTCAACCCTCACCCCTCCAGGTGTGGGGGTGGCCCTAACAGTCTCGACAACACCCTTCATCGCACCACCAGCATCAAACACCCCCCCACCCAGCAGCACAGCACCCTCCCTCTGCAAGTCCAAACCCCCGCTCACATTATAAGGACTCTCAGCCAGACAGAGCGAAACACCAGCTTCACCCTCCAAAGCCTCCCTGTCCAGACTAGCCTCCAGCATAGCCTGGGAAACAGGCAAACCCACCCTCTCCAGCGCCACCGAGGCCTCTACACTACCATCATCGTAAACCAGGGCCTCAACACCCAACCCATAATAACCCCCAGCCACCAAACCCCCCAGCAAACCCCAAACCACGGGCCACAAGGCAACAGCAACAACACCAACAGCACCCAAGATCACAACCGCTCCCACAACTTCCCTACGGCTAAGCTTTTCCAATTTGTTATTTAGAAGGCCAGCCCATCCAGCCCGCAAGCCCCCCATACCCCTACAGACCACCGTGCCCTCCGGCACACCCTATAAATACCCGGCGGACCGCTCCAAATAAGGGTAACACATCTAGAGACATCAGGCAGCGTTGGAGAGGGATAGGAGCGTCTTGGACAAGAACCTGGAGATGACTATAAGGGGAGCCACTTGGATATACCTCGCAAGCCTTACCGTCACTGTCACAGGCTTCGTGTTCTGGCTAGCCATAGCCAGGCTAGCTGGTCCAGAGGCAGTGGGAACAGCCTCCTTAGTTGTATCGTCCGCAGGTCTCGCCACAAGCCTGCTCGCAGCAGGACTACAGCTCGCCGTCTCCAGGGAGACCGCGGCAAGGGGTGGAAAAGCAGCGGTGGCAGCCGTATCCCTAGCCCTCGCTGTGGGGCTTGTGGCAGCCCTGGTGGGATATATATTAGCGGAGGGAGCGGATCTCGGGAGCTACAGCATCTACACAGGGGTTTTCACTCTTCTTGCGACGCTTCAGCTGGCTCTCCTCGGCGTTCTTATGGGCCTCCTCATGTTCCGCCTCTACTTCCTGACCGTCCTCACTGCAAACCTGGGTAAGATGGCTGTGGGAGTAGCCCTTGCCCTACTAGGCTATGGCGCCCTCTCAGCAGTCCTCGGCGTCATAACAGCCCCACTCCTGGTCGCTGTAGTATCTCTCTCAGTTCTCGCTGCCAAGGCCCTCCGCCGCGGCATACCGTGGCCGGACACGGCCTCCATGAGGAGCCTAGCCGTCCTCGCCGCCTCAAACTACCCTCTCATGTTCTCCATACAACTACTAGTCTTCCTGAGCATATACGGTTACAGACTCCTAGGGGGAAGCCTAGACTCCACAGGAGGCTTATACATATCCTTCATGATACTCCTCGCCCTTACAAGCCTCCCCACATCACTCCAGCTGGCATCACTCCCAGTGGGCACGAGATTCGGAGGCAGACCCCAGGAGGCCTCTCTAAGATTAGGCCTAGTCCTCTCCACACCCCTTGCCGTAGCTCTTATAGTTCTGGCACCCCAGGTCCTCGCACTCATAAACCCTGAGCTAGCCCAAGGCTCAAACACACTCCGCCTCCTACTCCTAGCCACTGCTCCCCTAACAGCGCTAATGGCAACAGCAAGCCTTCTCAACAAGGAAGGCCAGCCTAAGAGCCTCGCCATATTAGGCCTCACAACCCTCTCCACCCTGACTCTACTCCTCCCTCCTCTCACCAAATCCCTGAACAGCAGTGGAGCCGCTGCCGCATTCCTAGCAGCAACAACCCTCAACGCACTCCTCCAAACTCACATACTCAAACTACCCACTAAACCACTCCTCACCGCTCAGACCGCCCAAGCGACGGCCCTCCCCCTGGCCCTATACATGCCACCACTGGCCGCTCTCCCCCTAGCCCTAGTAGCCTCAGCCACCATACTCCTCGCATCGAGGACAGCAGAGCTAAGGGAGATACACACTCTCGTTAAAACCGCCGTATCAACCATTGGAGGAAGAGAGACCTCTGGAGATTAGGGATGGGGAGTAATACAGAAACGTTACATTACGCGTCAAGCCCTTCCACTCTCTCTTTCCTCGCTCTTCACTGCCTTCTCAGGCTTCTCTCCACTCTGCTTCCCCTCAACCTCCTTACCCTCACCTTCGAGCTCCCTCTCAAGCCTTTTCAACTCCTCCTCAATCTCCTTCTCGATCTCCTCAATAGGCTTGGGCGGCGGAGTAGTTGCAAGCACATAGCCCACCCAGGCAAGCAGGCCGAAAAACCCAGCAACAGCCATCAGCCCAGTAAGCTTTATAACCAACTCCCACCAGCCTGTGAAGAAAACTAGGTAAGCGTAAACGATTATGACCGCTAGAGAGCCTATTAGCAGGCCAAACCCAACTAGCCTATCCCTATCCAAACAAGGCACCCCCTTTAGCTGGCCTACCCTTATCATCTTGAGACATGTAGACATCTAATAAATAGCTTCTCATCTCATTGTTGTAGCTTGCCTATATAAGTGAGACAACACTCGTCTACGATGTAAGTTAAACGTGCTGGGTTTCTAGTGTACTCTTCACCAGCCTATAAAGCTTTGCAACATTGTCCTCCACAGGATTAGATTCGGTGTCTAACACTAGCTCCGGCTTCTCCGGTGGCTCGTAGGGATCTGTGACTCCTGTGAAGTTCTTTATCTCGCCTTTGAGGGCCTTTCTGTATAGGCCCTTTGGATCCCTCCTTATAACCTCCTCCAGGCTAGCCTTAACATATATCTCGAGGAATGGTATTCCCTCCTCCTCAACTATACCCCTTACCATACTTCGGGCCTCCCTATAGGGTGATACGAAGCTGCAGAGGACTATGACACCGTTTCTCGCTAGAAGGCGTGCTATCCACGCTATCCTCCTGAGGTGTCTTATCCTCTCCTCCCTCGTAAAACCAGCTCCCTCGCTTACAGTCCTCCGCGCCCAGTCACCATCTAAAACCTCAACCCTAAACCCCTCCATCCTAAGCATCTCTGCAAGGCGTGATGCTATAGTGGTCTTACCGCTACCCGGTAGGCCAGTCAGCCAGACAACAACACCTCTGTCTAGACACCTGTGGTATGACACAGCCCCAGCCCCCATTCGGGCCGATATTAACTCTAGCGTATTAAACTAGTTCTACAGGAATTATTCCTTAGTGATTATTCCTAGTAAGGCTCCTATCTTACAAACTGTTGTATAGGGTTTCGTTATGCCTTGAAAACTGGTGGAAACTATTTAACTATCCCTCGGGGAAACATATGCGTGTTGGATAGAGCAGGGGGCTGGTGCTGATGGGGGATAAGGTTTCTGTAGAGATCTCTAAGGAACTCTATGAGAAGGCTAAGAAGTTTATAGAGGAGAATGGGGGCTTCAAGGACGTCTCCGAGCTTGTAGAGTTCCTCCTTAGCGAGGCCATATCCGACGAGGCGGAGACGGTAGGTATGACTCCTGAGGAGGAGGAGGAGGTTAAAGAGAGGCTCAGAAGCCTGGGCTATATCTAGACTGCCCGTAAGGGTGCCTAGCCTCCTTGGAACCAGCGGAGGTCCTGCGGCTAACGGGAGTTTTTGTAGCAGGCTTGACAGCATCTGCACTTGACTATGGCCTAGGACTCGGCTTTGGCCTCATCGCAACTCCCATGCTAGTTATTCTAGACTTAGACCCGAGGCAGGCTATAGCAGTCACACTCAGTGCCCAAGTGTTTTCATCCCTCTCAGCACTATACGCTTGGCGTTCAACGGGAACAGAGGGCCCTCCAAAACAGATTATAATTGTGTTGGCCATATCCGCCTTGGCTGGAGTCGTATGGGGCTCGCTACTAATGAGTCTCCTGGAGGAAGAGGAGGCTCTGGCCTTATATACCGCCGCCCTAGTGGTTGTTACAGCATTCTTTATAGTACCAATGTTGGACAAAAGTCGCGAAGGAGCTGGAGGACCTAGCAGGCCTTATGTTCTAGTTCTTGGTGGCTTTGTTGGAGGACTCTCTAAAGCCCTCTCCGGGGGAGGCTTCAGCCCTATCGTTGTAGCCGCTCAGAGAGCCTCTGGGATCGACTATAGAGCTTCTCTAGTAGCCATTCCTATCATAAAACCGCTCGCCTTCATAACCGCCGCAGCCGTCTACTCTTGGGCAGGCCATATGAACCTTACTACTGCAGCCGTCCTAACAGCCGGGAGCATACTAGGCTCCCTCCTGGCTCCAAAGCTACCAGGTATCATGCCCATCCGCTGGGCCCAGGTCCTCGTTGTCCTCGCCCTCCTGGCTCCAAAGCTACCAGGTATCATGCCCATCCGCTGGGCCCAGGTCCTCGTTGTCCTCGCCCTCGCGGCTGCCGCCTTAAAAGCCGTTTACAGGTTATCGAGTGAGTATGGGGTGTTTAGCTGGCTTGGTCTCTAGGCCCCATGGCGGTAGACTAGTTAGGAGGGTTTTGACGGGTAGGAGGAGAGAGATTTTTGAGGCGCAGTCGGGTGAGATGCCCAGGCTTGAAGTGCCTCTGGAGAGGGCTATAGATGCTGAGGACCTGGCTCGAGGCGTCTTCAGCCCCCTTGAGGGGTTTATGGTTGAGGACGACTATCTGAGCGTTCTGAACCGCATGAGACTCTCCAACGATCTCCCATGGACCATACCCATAGTGTTGGACGCAACCCGTGAGTGGCTGGAGAGTCAGGGGTTGTCGCCTGGCGACGACATAGTACTTTTATACAATGAACTCCCTATAGCAGTTCTCACACTGGAGGACGTCTACACCTGGGATAAGAGGCTTCACGCTGAAAAGGTTTTCAAAACCCGAGACCCCGGCCATCCTGGGGTTGAGGCGGTATACAAGAGGGGCGACATACTTCTGGGCGGGAGGCTAGAGCTTATACAAGGCCCGCCCAACCCGCTGGAAAGATATACGCTCTGGCCCCTCGAGACTAGGGTTCTATTCAAGGAGAAGGGTTGGAGGACAATAGCGGCGTTTCAGACCAGAAACGTGCCCCACCTGGGCCACGAGTATGTGCAGAAGGCGGCCCTCACCTTCGTCGACGGCCTCCTAGTCCACCCCCTCTCAGGCTGGAAAAAGAAGGGTGATTATAGGGACGAGGTTATTATAAGAGCGTACGAGGCCCTCACTAGCCACTACTACCCACGTGGTGTGGTGGTCCTCTCAGTACTTAGGATGAACATGAACTATGCGGGCCCTCGAGAGGCTGTACACCACGCCATAGTGCGGAAGAACTTCGGCGCCACACACTTCATCGTAGGCCGCGACCACGCGGGCGTCGGCAGCTACTACGGGCCCTACGAGGCGTGGGAGATCTTCCGCGAGTTCCCAGACCTAGGCATAACACCACTCTTCGTACGGGAGGCCTACTACTGCACGAGGTGTGGGGGGATGGTTAACGAGAAGGTCTGCCCCCACGGGGAAGAGTATAGGGTTAGGATAAGCGGCACCAGGCTGAGGGAGATTCTGAGGAGGGGTGAGAGGCCTCCGGAGTATATGATGAGGCCTGAAGTGGCTGAAGCAATAATATCTCATCCAAACCCCTTTATAGAATAAAGATATATGATGCGGGGGCGGGGTTTTGAGGGAAGCCTTAGCCGACTTATCTATCCACGTCCTCCTCAGGCTCTAACCCGTAATGGGCTAGTATGATACTCTTAACCTTCTGAATCGGCACCAGCCCTCCACCCTTTACGAAGTCCTTCAACACCTCTGCATTCCCTCCTATGATGCCTAGCCAGTCGTGCACAGCGTCATCCGGTCCCCTATCATTCTCCTCTAGGTATATGCTGGGCCAGCCTATGGTGCCCGCAGGTCTCCAGCTCAGGTTGTCAAGGTACACCATGAGGTCGGGGGCGTCGCCCCGGACCTCTGGGTAGAGCTCAGTTGGATGGTAGGCCTTGTTATTCCACTTCTCCCCGTCGGGCCCGCGAATTTTCTCGATATCCCTCTTAAGCTGCTCCACCACGCTCCAGTACTCCTCCCGCCCAACAATCCCCTGAGGCTCACGGCCCTTCAGGTTTATATACACCCTTGAATAGTAGCCGCCCCAAGCCCACGCTACAGTCCTGCTCCAGTCTATCATACTCCACTCTAGATCCACCCCTGGCTTCCGCGGCTGCTCACGCAGCTTCAGATAACCCTGCTCCACCAGCCACTGGTTTATGGCGAAAGCACCCTTCATAGCCTTAGCCCCATGGTCGGAAACCACTATAACCTCAGTATCCCTGGGTAGCTCCTCAAGCAGTTCCCCTACCAGCCTGTCCACAAGCGCGTAATACTCGGGTATCACATCCTCATACGGGTTGCCCTCACCCGGATACCTTGGATGCTCCGGATCCCAGTACTTCCAGAAAGCATGATGCACCCTATCAGTCCCGATGTGCATATACATGGCGAAATCCCAAGGCTTACTCCGGAGAAGGTGCCTTACAACCCTGAACTGGGTCTCAGCAAGTCTCCACAAACCCCTCCTAACACCTTCCTTATCACCGGATCTATACTTAACATCAAAAACATAATCCCCACCGCCAGCAGCCAAAACCTCTCCCCTAATACCCGGAGGCCACGCAAAAGCCCTATCAACACCAGGAGTCAGAAAACAAGAGACAAACCACCCCCTAACACGCCGGGCCGGATAGCCAGGAGGAACACCAACAACAAGACTCCTCAACCCAAGCCTCCCACCAAGAACATCCCAAACCCAACCCCCAGGGATACTACGGCTACTCACAACATAACTAACACCAACATCACCAGGCCGCCGATGACGAAAACCATAAACACCAAGCTCACCAGCACTACGTCCAGTAAGCATAACACCCCACATAGGAACAGTAATAGGAGGGTAATTAGATAGAAGTATGCCTTTAATATCTAGGAAAAGCTGAAGATTGGATGTTAGATCGCGAAGATCCTCGTAAAGCAATTGAGGAGGGACACTGTCAAGCCCTAAAACCAGCAATCTTTTGCGTGTCACGCAAACAACACCTCTTTACGTGTTATCGAGTATTTATCCTAATTTATCCTCTTCAAAGTTTTAAGCATAATACATAAATACCGCGTATTCCCATCTCTCATCATTCTCAGTCTTCTCAATAATAATGTCAAAGTGTGGAAACAACCCGAGATAATTATAGAATGGTAATATGGCATATGATGGAAAAAAGGTTTCTCTCATTCTTTCTATATTGCTCCCTGCACGTAGTTAGGATATCAGAGCTTCTAGTCTATGACTAACCTCAGGTTTTATACATTAATTCTACCAATATCTCATATAAGTTTGTAGTTAATTTGTAAAGAAGTCAGGTAAGTTTATGTATGTATCGACCAGCTTTCAACCTGTATAAAGTCTTGGATTAGTCATAGACTTGAAGCTATCGTTAGCTCTAGAGCTTCCTCTAAATACCTATACCTAATCTACGTTATACTCTATACACCTACAGCAGAAGACACTCGAAGCCACCTGAAACCACCTGCTAACGTTAACTAGACTTACTACCTACTATCGTTGGTTGCAAGATATACATAAAGGAGTTCTCATACAATAATACATTAATACTGCGAGGTCTGATCCTCTCATCACCTATGAATATTCGTTATAAACCACGTTATAAGCAACTTTTCTATTATATTTGTAATGGAAACTTGAGACACTGAAACTATTATTAGTAGCTTGAATTAATAATGTGTTTCTAATATGTACTAGAGTAAGATACAAATATAGCGTATAAAACAAAAATCACTATTAAGAATAAACAATTACGTATTCGTGACAGCCGAGAACAGAACCCTATGTAAAATGTTCAAAGAATCCAGTAAGCGAAGCAATAAGGGAAAAACAAGTAGCAGTACGAATAGGTCATAAAGAGGTCATAAAGACCTAAATGATAAAGGAGGTATTTAGTGGAATAGATGCGCTTAAACCACAACACAGTACAAGAAATAGGGACAAGAAATAGGGAAAAGTACATCTGGATGAGGCTGGCGAAGTTAGTTATCGGGGGGTAAATGAGAGGTAAAATTGTTTAATGAGGTTATGAATGTATAATGGGTGTACAAAAAACTATATTATTTAATACGGTAAATTTATATTTTAATTCTTTACTTTTAATAAAGTAATATATGTCTTTGAATTGTACTATTCCATGCTCAATTGCTATTATAAGTTTGGGATGTTCTGCTTTTAAAAGGTTCTGTGCTCCATGAAGCACTAGAAGTTCTGCACCTTCAACATCAATCTTTATTAGATCAACATGGTCAATAATTGATTTCCTCTTGAGATTCTTATAAATTGTATCTAATTTATAATAAGGGACATTAAGGTATTTACTGGATCTTTTTAATACAATAGAATGTGTACCTGATCCACCCTTGTTATCTAAATAAAGCTTTGTTTTTCCATCTTTAGTACCTATGGCAATATTTAAAGGAAGCACTTTTGAAGTTAAATTATTAAGTATTACGTTGTTTAGTAACAATTCAAAATTTGAGGGCTCGGGTTCAATTGCTATAACTTTTTCTACTTTGGGAGCAACATTAAGGGTATAGATACCTATATTAGCTCCAATATCGAATACTATGCTAGAATTTGTTATCTCAAAATAATCATATATTTTTTTCTTAAATATTTCATAAATAAGCAATGTCTCACCTTTATGTGGTCTTACATATGCTCTTAATCCATTTGGTAGTTCAACTAAGACAGTATTAATAAAACCAGACTTTCCTAGAAATCTTAACCACAAGTTCCTTAAGCGATAAGATCGCAAGATTAATGGGAAATTTTCTATAATGAACCATAATGACAAATTCGGATGAAATTGAAATATATCCGTAATTGTTGTCATTCTGGCCTCACCTTGTAGCATGTACTACGAACCATGGAACTATCCTAAGTTCGGGTAATTCTATATTTGGATGAAAGAGAAGTCCATATTCCCCAAATAGTTCTCCATGATCAGATGTAATAACTATCGTAATTTTCTTGGGATATAGACGATATACTTCATGTATAAACTCTGCTATATATTTCAACGAATAATTCAGACTGGCTATGTAACTTGTTCTTAAAATATCTAATACATGTTTGTTTTTTCGGTGAAGCGAATATACTGTTGTGATATTATATGGTGCCCCAAGTCTCCACAGTTCATCGAAAACATGTGGCCAATAAATGTAAGGAGCATGAGGCTGTAATAGATGAATTACTAGTTTTAATCGACCTGCCTCTAAGTCCTTTGAGTATAATCTCAACATAATCTTACTAAAGTTTAGTATACTCTTTGTACTTACAGTCATCTTCTCTTTATTCCAAAACATTTTCCATGTATCAACGACCTTGTGAACGCATTTACTTATGTTAGGATCCTCTTTTCTTATGAATGGATTTGCTGATATATAATACACACGGCTCTTATGTTTGGAATTACACCAAGTACTAATAAACCAATCAAGCGTTATGGAGCCGTTAGACACAACGGGCAATAAGTCACCATTGAAAAATTTGAACACTGACTCTTTAAAGACATCATATCTACAGGCATCAAGAATTATTAATATATCCCATTTCTCTTTATCTATAAGACTTTGTTGATACACTAACTTGGTTGTACTGGACATAAACCTTTTCATAAACCTTTTTGATATTATTTTAAATAATATTGATTTTTTCAAATAAATTACTCTAGCTATGTATTCGTCTAAAGAAATGGGTTTTGTAAACGTTAGTGTAACTAGCTCTTTAGTTCTCTCTATGCTTGTCATCGATTTCTCCTCCTTATGTAGGACACTATTTGTTTCCATTTTTTAACTTCCTCGGAAAAGGTTATGACATCAAACAGTTTGGGAATGCTTGTCATATTTTCTCCTCCCCTATTTTTTTCCCAAAGCTTTTCAATAGCGTCTGCTAAAGCTTTAGGACTCTTAGGTTTAACTGTTAGTCCTGCGTTAATATTTGTTTGTAGCCTGTACTTTAGTGCACCAACGCGGGATGCAATTACACAGCGTTTTAGTGCGTTAAATTCGCTTAAAGCTATAGAATACGCCTCAACAGGATCTGATAGACTTGGAATGACGCCACAATGGATCTTAGCAATTATAGAGTACTTTGTATACTCATCAACTTCACCCAGTAATTTAATACTATTTTTGATAGATACAAATCCGTGTGGATTTTTCTTAGCGAAATAATATAAAGTTCTTAATGCTACTGATCTGGGACCTACTATCCATAGTTCGACAGGGATCTTTTTCTCAACTAAAATTGTCATAGCATTAAGCAACACATATGCTCCTTTGTCTTTCGTAAATCTTCCTAGAAACATTAATCTTAGTTTATCATGCTCAATAAATTTATAATCACATTTTATTTCTAGCTGGTCCAGGTGTATGCCATGTGGTATATGTATAACCTTGGCTTTTAGTAAGGGCAATTTTTTAATCAATAATACGTCGCGGAATAATGGTGTATGTACTATATCAGACAGATATGCTATCAATACTTTAAATAAAATTATAAAAGGCGATATAACACGTACTAACGGATTATGATGAAATACATACGATATAAATGCTAAGTGAGAACTAATCACAATTTTACCTAAAGCTTTAGATTGTAGTGCTACTATTAACTGAAACAAGGTTTCCGAAAAAAGTAAGTGTACTATATCGGACGTTTTTACAAGACGTACGACGAGTTTAAACGTATCTATTGGAGGAACTAAGGCAATGCCGCCTACTCTATATGATGGTACGCTTAACAAGATAAATTTACTATTTATTTTTGATACATATAATTTCCCACAACTGCTGATAAGAATGACTTCGAGGCCTTGCATATGATAGGCTGTAGCTATATTTAATACAGCCCTTTGAGCTCCACCTATTCCATTAATGCATCCATGATATAAAAGTATAACACGCATAAGGTAAACACCTATTTCCTGAATTTTATCTGACGCAAAATTATTATATATGCCCCCAAAGTTAATAACATTGCAAATAGGAAGCAAGAAATGCAGTATCTGCGATTTCTTACTAGATAAAGAAGAAAATTGTGTAAGCGTCTCAGCCAGAATCCGATGGATTTATATTTTGTAGAACTTATATAATGTCGGACGATAAAATTTTTTAATCTTATTGCTATAAGACCATTATTTAAAATTCTATTTATTAAATCGGGCTCGGACCATTCAGCCTCCTTTTTGAAGCCTTCATAAAATAATCCTGAAGCTTGAATAGACTCCTTCGTTAAGACTAGTGTTGCAACAGGTATTAAGTATGGTAAACCATTGAATCCGTGGATGTTTAAAAATATATTATGAAGCAAGCTGATTAATCTTGTTGACGAATTTCTAGTTAATTCGGTGTTGAGATACTGCAATGGTCTTTCTATATAGTCAACAGGCTTTAGTTCTTGGTAACCAAATATTATCCCAATTCTTCTATTCTTCTCTTTAGTATACTTTAAATAATACACCTTAATTATATTTATAATGTTCTTATTAAGCACAAGAGTGTCGTCTTCGAAAAGCCATATTAGGTCTGCACCATGATTAATTGCAGCTACTATACCTTTGTTCCTAGCTTCTACAAGACCTCTTTGTTGAGTTAAAATTATAAACTTAACATCGACATTATCTAGTTTTTGTATGACGTTGTTTAACTTCCTAATAAATTTATCGGGAACTATTAATACTACTATATCAGGCGGCGGCTTTAAGGAGATAACATGATTCAAAATTAGCCTTAACTGATAAAATCTAACAGATGGTATTATCATGGCTAATTTCATGGCTCTTTCCCCCATCAGCTGCTATGATTAGAATAATAACATATGATTAAGCTAGAATTCATGAAATTTTCTTGTTCAGTTGTTACTAAACAAGGATGATTGAGGCTATTCAACATGTCTAAATCGTTTCCTTGATATAGAGGTTTAATTATCACTATAGGTACACCTTTAGTTGAATTGAGTATTCCAAGTACTTCGCTGTTAGTTTCTTTAAGGTTAACTATTACATCATGATAATCTTTGTAAACTTTTTCACTAAATGTTCGATAACTTAGTGAGTTAATATTTTTCAAAAGGTCAGATACCTGACCATAATATACCAGAGCTTTGCAGTCTGTTAGAGCATACAACCAATTTCTATAAAGCCATGCAACAGCGAATTCCCAATAGTTATATTTAGGTATATAGATTACATAAACTATATAATTATTTCTTAAACATATTTTTTCGTTTATAGTCGTGATATAGTCTAAGACTCGAGTATCTATGTATGGCTTAGTCCAACGAGGGATAAATTCCTTATACGAATATGCAGCGTTAAATACCATAGGTACTAATATCATTGCTACTAATAGAAATGTGCCAATTTTAGTTATTTGATATCGGCGTGAAAGAAATAGATAATAACCAAAACATAAATATAGTAAAGGCCACGGTAAAAACATAAGGGTTCGTGTTTGGAAGACCCAGGGTAATCCAGGCGTGAACGATATAATAGTTACTAGAAATACTAAAGTACCTAATGGTAATATAACCTTATTAGTGATTCTCGTTCTTTTCACTTGAATATCTAAGATAAAAAGAATTGATGTCGCAATTAAAATAAACATGTTGATAAATAAACCGTACTTACCTCCTAGGATGTCTGTTCCAAGACGGTGTTCTGATGTCAAAATCAAATTGATTAAAGATTCCTGCCTAGATGAATAATACATAAAACCTTTTATAGAAGATGATACTATACCCACTACTTGTTCTATACCTAATAACATTGATAGAACAATAATTAGCACAGAAGAAACTATAAATGCTACAATAGACATAATATATTGTTCACTTAATTCCATAAGATATCTTGACTTTGTAATTCTGAAGATTACAGCAAGTAAGGTCATATACATTAAGGTAAAAATTGCACTCTCAATTTGATTAAATACCATTACTAATATCAATACAAAGAGATATAATTTTCCATACTTTCTCGGTTGTTGTGAGGTTCTAAGTTCTGAAATTACTAATATTAGCAAAATATTAAATAATATAATATTGAAAAATTGTCTAAATAAATGTGTGACTAGGTAAGCAGTACTTATACTGTACATGGCTAAAATAGAGCTTACCAAAGCTAATAAAACAAATATCAATCTCGTTCGAAAATTAGATACGGATGAATATAAAGTTTCTAATAACATAAATACAATAATAAATAGTGTAAAGCCATATAGGGGCACTAAAATGATAACCGAAAAAGCTGTTATAGCATTTACATAATTAATACTTAAAACTTGACTTAGGAAGTAAGCAAGGAAGGTATATAAATATATGTAATTAAATTTTATGGTTAATTCTTCTTTAACACTCTCTGGTATTAAAAGCATTAATCCATAATTTTTAAGTATTCGTATTTGATAAAGATATTTAGGAGTGTCATATCCAAAGATATTTATACCATAAATAGAGTAAGAGAGTAAACTCAATAGTATAAGAAGACCGGTACTAACTATATTTATAAATAAAAATTTAGTTAATTTCATTTTGTATTCACCCACATTTTATCAAAGTTTATACTCTTTTTAGATCTAATTAGTAATTTAGCTATATCAAAGTAGCTTACTATTCCGCCAAGTATCAACGCTAGAATAAACTTAGTTATACTTGCTAAGAATTCAGCTTTGCGAGATGTATAGATGTAATATGTAACTAGGCTTAATGATACTAATGCCATAATAAATAACGTTATATTTATATTAGTTTCTTTTGAGAAAATAAAAATTTGTGGTATTAATATAACAATATTATATATCAGAATACCAAATGTTGATAAGAATAGAAGTAATAAAGGTGATAATAGTAGCAAACTTACCATATAGGATGAATAGATATATGCACAGACGAGGCCTCTTTTACTAAATATGTCTTTTATCGATTTTTGATATTCAATGAAAGTTCCAGTAATAGTTCTCCTTGTTCTACTTAGTATTCCTCTCATTGTCTTAGGATAATTTTCATGTACTTTTTTCACAATAATTTTTACTCTAAAGCCTTCAGTTATAGCTCTGAGACAAAGTTGAAGATCTTCTGCTAGGGAATCTTCATGGAGATACGAAATAATATCTCTTTTAAAGGCCAATAAATCACCATATATTGTTGCGGGTGCACAAACTTTCTCTTCAATAGAATGTATTTTTCTTTTAAGCTTATAAAATATGTTTGCAGCAGAATTGTATTCTGGAGCTACAGAAACAACACCCAGTAATTCATCTCCGCTGAGAATGTTAATTATCTCTTTAATAACTGCTGAGTTAAAGAATAGGTCATCATCGCTAACGATGACTGTGTATTTTTTATTTTTTTCAAACTTATTATCAATTAGTCTTAGGGCCATATTGATAGCATTAGCTTTACCTCTTCTAGTATCTTCGAGTAATATTATATATTTTTCTTGATAGTTTTTACTAATAATATAAACTAGATTTTTTAGTATTTCATCATTTGGCTTTGAATAAACTATAATAATCTTATTTATTATTTTATAAAATTCATTGTCCTTTTTAAATAAGATATTTAAATGTTTAATTTTCTCAATAAGAATCTTTCTATTTCCGAAGGTAGGTATAATTATATATGCACTGCTACTTTTTTTAGAAAATCTGTCGACAGTATTATAGTCAATTTTATTGTTTTTTTCAGAAAACTTTGATTTTATTGAAGAATAGATTAATAAATTTAAGGGATGGAAAGTCCAATAATATAATAGTGCTACTAAAGTTAATAACGTAAGTACTAACCCAATAGTAATAGTCATTGTGCTAACCTCCTCATCATCCGGTACTCAAAACTTTTTATATATAGTGATAAGAGTGCTAATAGTAATGATTGAAAACCTAAAAGAATAATCATAACTCCCATTAATATCTTAACATAGTATTCTACATCGTATAAAATAATCAGATTAATATATATTATAAGTGCTAATATAAACATTGAACTAGCTAGAATTAATATCAAAAATGTGGGATTATATCGCCATGCCAGTCTAATCATTTCTTTAAAAATGTAAAAACCATGTCTTACTCCCAATTTTTTCCTGCCTTGTCTTTGTCGATATCTGATGGGTATCTCAGCTACTTTTTTGGTAGTGCTAACTACATGGGCTACAATCTCTGATTCTATACCAAAATTTCTTGTTTCAAACATAAGCTCCTTCAAAATCTCCGTCTTTACTATATACATTCCGCTTAAAACATCGCTAAGATTTACTCCAAATAGCATGTTAAAGAATTTGGTTAAGATCTTATTACCTAATCTATATATAAAGGGCTGCGTATTTTCACTGTATTGCCTTGCTCCTATTACTAAATCGTAACCTTGCTTTATTTTTTCGTAAAGCTCAGGAATGTGTTCTGCAGGATATGTGTAGTCACCATCCATAAGTATTACGTAGGGTGCTCTCACATATTTCGTAACTGTTCTAATAGCGTCTGCCTTACCTTTACCCTCTTGTATTATTAATTTAATTCCTTTAGATTTCACTATTTCTATGGTACCATCTGTGCTACCACCATCTACAACTATTATATTCTCTCTAGGTATACCTTTACTCAGTATCTCCTCGAGAACTTTACCTATTGCTTCTGCTTCATTGAGTGTCGGTATAACTATAGTCAAATCGTTGAACTTACCACTCATACTGCTTCTCCCTTATTGTAACTTTACCGCCTAACTTAAAACTTAGGGTTTAATGCCAGATAAGCTTCACTTTGGTTTTTCAAATATAGCTATTTTGCATTCTATTATAATATTCTATTATAATACAATATAATGGTATACGATTTAATTTTTGACAATATCGCTTTATCGTAACGTTTGCCAATTACAAGTATAATATATGATATTCTGCTATCTTGCTAATCTCGTCTAATATTAGGTACTTCAAGATAACGATAATTAGGAAATATTGATATGTTGGAAAAAATTCCAAGCTTTGCTTACGATTTTTGAAGTATCTAGCGATCATCTAATGTGGGAGCCATTTAGAGTTTCATTATTACGATAATGTCGCTCAGCGAGGTGTCTACCAGATAGATAGTGTTATTCTGGTGGTATCTGTCTGATGTAATTATCTAAAGTCTTCGCAGACGAACATGACTATTATTCCTTTTTCTTAAAGCCTGAGAGAAACATGTTTTCGTGTTGCGGGATAGCTCATAAACACTTCCTGTGAGTATCCTTGTGTAGTTGGTTGTGAGTGTTGTCCGAGCTACCATAATCTACTATCACCTCTAAGCATCTTATTTAGACTGAACATTATGCCTCAACATTTTCGGTTTATAGGCCTAGTCGCCTAGGTGGTTTCACTTATAAATTAAGTATCTCACATTTAGTTCAAGTGTATCGGGTGAACGCTTCTTTGTCTAGGACTGTTTTTGTTGTTCTTGCTGGTGGTAGGGGGGAGAGGCTTAGGCCCCTTACTGAGACTAGGGCTAAGCCTCTTGTTCCTGTTTTGGGGGAGCCTCTTGTTTGTAGGCATTTGAGGCTTGGCTTGTCTGCTGGTGTTTTTGATGAGGCTGTTGTTCTTGTGGGCTATCGTGGTGGTGAGGTTGTTGAGCGTGTTAGGTCTTGTGGGTTTGGGGGTGTTAGGTTTGTTTCTCAGGGTGGGGTTTGGGGGACTGGGCATGCTGTGAGGCGTGTTTTGGAGGAGGTTGGTGGTGGGGAGTATACTTTTGTCTACGGGGATGTTTATCTGGACTCTAGGTTTTACGGTGCTCTTGCATCGGCGGAGGCGCCCTCTGTTTTGGCTGGGTGGGCTGAGGATGCTCGGTGGTATGGGTTGTTGGAGGTTGAGGCGGGTTTTGTCCGGGGGGTTGTTGAGAAGCCTGGGGGCGGTGGGGGCGGGTGGGTTTTCATCGGGGGCTTCAAGGTTGACAGCGGTTTCCTGGGTGTTCTGAGGGGGCTTAGGCCTAGCCCCCGGGGGGAGCTTGAGGTTACCGATGCACTGGCTGTTCTCGCCCGGGAGGGTGTTCTCCGGGCTGTTGTGGGTGGTGAGGGGTGGGGTTGGGTTGATGTGGGGAGGCCGTGGGATGTTTTGAGGGCTAACCGGATGGCGTTCCACGACCCGGAGTATAGGGGTGTTGTTGAGGGGGAGGTCCACTCTACTGCCGTTCTCGAGGGGGATGTGGAGAGGGTCTATATAGCACGGGGTGCTAGGGTGGGTGCTCATAGCGTGGTGGAGGGGCCTGCCTACATTGGCCCGGGGGCTCGCGTGGGGCCTGGGGCCCATGTTAGGGGGTATAGCGTTCTCCTCGGGGATGCTTATGTCGGGTTTGCCAGCGAGGTTAAGGCCTCGGTCTTGATGGAGGGTGCCAGGGCGCCCCACCTCAACTATGTTGGGGACAGTGTTGTGGGGGAGCATGTGAACCTGGGGGCGGGAACTGTGACGGCCAACCTCAGGTTCGACGGGAGGAGTGTGAGGATGACGGTGAAGGGGGAGAGAGTTGACACGGGCTTGAGGAAGCTCGGTGCAGTCATAGGCGGCTACGCCCAGACAGGCATAAACGTCTCGCTCATGCCCGGTGTGAAAGTGGGGGCGAGGGCTCTGGTGTACCCGGGGTGTGTTGTGAACAGGGATGTGGGTAGTGGGGAGGTTTTCAAGTGCTAGTCCAACATGGTTTCCACCGGATTGTTTATGGTATACCCGCTTATACCGGCTTAACCGTTATATAGCGGCTTACCCAAACCTTCCCAAACGTGCATACGGCAGTCGGCGAGTGGTGTCAAAAATTGTGCGGCATCATAGGCCTGGCCTTCGCCGAGGGAAGTGGGGTTGCTAGCGCGCTAGTGAGGGGGCTGAAGAGGCTCGAGTATAGGGGCTACGACAGCATGGGTGTCGCCGTGATAGAGGGCCCAGGGAGGCTCGTGGTAAGGAAGGCCGCTGGCAAGATTGAGGAGGTTGCCAGGAGGACGGGGGTCCTGGGCCTAAGGGGGAGGGTTGGGATAGGCCACACCAGGTGGGCCACCCACGGCCCCCCCAACGACGTGAACGCCCACCCCCACACGGACTGTGGCGGAAGGGTTGCCGTGGTCCACAACGGTGTTATACGGAACTACGCTTCCCTCAGGAGGGAGCTGGAGAGCCGGGGGCATAGGCTGGTGAGCGAGACCGACACCGAGCTTGTGGCCCACCTGGTTGAGGACTACCTCTCCCGGGGGTACAGCTTCCTGGAGGCCCTGGCCTTCCTGGGGAGGGTGCTTAGGGGTAGCTATGCCCTCGCCCTCCTCCACTCTGGCGAGCCCGAGAGGGTATATTTCGTAAGGTACAAGAGCCCCCTGGTTGTGGGCCTGGGGGATGGGGTGAATGCTGTGGCGAGCGACATTACCGCGGTGCTGGATGTCGCCAGGGATGTGGTGGTGCTGGAGGATGGCGAGTTCGGCTGGATAGCCCCGGGGGAGGTGGCAATATACAGGCCTCGTGGGGACGGGGGGTTCGAGCCCCTCCCCCCAGGGGAGCTGAGGAGGAGGGTCAAGAGGGTTGAGTGGACTCCCGAGTCGGCCTCGAAGGCGGGATACCCACACTACATGCTGAAGGAGATCTACGAGCAGCCCCAGGCCCTCTCGGAGACTCTCGAGGGGATAATAGAGGATCCAAGGCTCGAGAGGGCTGCTGAGCTGGTAGCAGGCTCCAAGGGGCTATTCATAGTGGGCGCGGGGACCAGCTACCACGCCGGGCTGGCCGGCCAGTACTATCTCTCCAGGCTAGCCGGGGTTGTAGGGCATGTTGTGGTGGCATCCGAGCACAAGGTCTACACCCCCGGGGTTGGCGAGGATTCTGTTGTTGTGGCCGTAAGCCAGAGCGGCGAGACCTTCGACACCCTTGAGGCGGTGAGGGAGTGGAGGAGGCGTGGAGCAAGGATAGTGGGGGTTACCAACGTGGTCGGCAGCGCCCTGGATAGGGAGTCGGACGTCACACTATACCTCAGAGCCGGCCCGGAGATAGGGGTTGCAGCGACCAAGACCTTCCTAGCCCAGACAATACTCCTCCAAACCCTAGCGGTAGCAGCGGCAAGGATGACCGGGAGGCTCTCCGGCGGGGAGGCCCGGGGGCTGCTGGCGGTGTTGGAGGGGGCCTCTGAGACTGTGAGGAAGGCTATACTAGCCTCGGAGGGCGTGGCGAGGGAGGAGGCCGGGCGCCTCAAGGCGGCCAACAGCATGTACATTATTGGGAGGGGGATTGGGGCTAGGCTGGCCATGGAGGCAGCACTCAAGGTCAAGGAAGTCTCCTACATACACGCCGAGGCCTACCCGGCGGGGGAGAGCAAGCACGGCCCCATAGCACTGGTGGAGCCCGAGTTCAAGGTCTACGTCCTGGCCTCCAGCGACTCCCCAGAGATCGTGGGCAACGCCCTCGAGATGAAGGCTAGGGGTGGGAGCGTGACGGTGGTGTCGCCCAGCGACCTGGACCTCGACATACCGGAGGGTATCGAGGTCCTCAGAATGCCCCCCACAGGCGGTGAGATCCTCCTGGACGCCTACTCCCTAACACCCTACTTCCAGCTCTTAGCCTACCACCTGGCGGTGGCGAGGGGCTACGACCCCGACAAGCCCAGGAACCTGGCTAAAACCGTGACCGTAGAGTAAAGGCCCCTCCACGGGACAGGGATAAAGGGGGGGCTGGTATTTGGAGGCCATAGTACTGGCGGGCGGCGTGGGCAAGAGGCTCCTACCACTCACCCAGTGGAGGCCCAAGCCCTACCTCCCCCTGGCGGGCAAGCCCCTCTACATGTACGCTGTGGAGCAGATAGCCATGGTCAGGGGGCTGCTTGACAGGGCTGTCATGGTAGCCCCCCCAGGCCACCCCACCCCCCCGGGGCCAGTGCCGGGCTGGCTGGCCGTTGTGGAGCAGAGGGGCGAGGGGGTGGAGGCGGGTCTCTCCACAGCCCTGGAGAGGCTCTCGGGAGGTGAGGAGATTGTCGTCTCGTTCGTCGGCTACCTTGCAAGGCCCAACACTCTCGTGAGGCACGTGCTGGACTACTACAGCGTAACCCGGTACAAGCTCGTGCTGGCCCTCGCCCCCGTCACCCGGGGTGGAGAGAGCTTCGGCTTCGTAGACGTAGACCCCTCCACCGGGAGGGTGCTGGGCTTCTCGGGCGACAGGGAGGAGTGGATGGCCGGGAGGGGCAGGGTCTTCGCAGGCGTCCTAGCAGGGGATACCGAGGCGCTTGAGGTCCTCGCAGGGGAGGGGTTTGTGGAGGGCATAAACAGCCTCGCGAGAAGGGGGCTGGTGGGGAGTGTGGTCTGGCCTGGGGAGTGGCTGGAGATAGGCTACCCCTGCGACCTGCTCGAGGCTCCCGGCCTCGTCATCGGGGCTGGCGCGGCGGTGATATCCTCCGGGGCCAGGGTCGCGAGGACCTCCGTCATCCAAGGAGGGGTTGTGGTTGAGGAGGATGCCGAGGTGGGGGAGGGAGCTGTCATCCTGGGCCCCGTCTACATAGGCCGCGGGGCTGTCGTGGGTAGAAACAGCGTCGTAGGCCCCGGTGTAGTAATGGAGGAGGACGCGGTTGTAGGCGACCTGGTTTCTATAGAGGGGGCGGTCCTGCTCGAGAGGGCTGAGGCCCTGGGGCCGGCTAGACTACGGAGCGTCATAGTGGGGGATGATGGGGCTATACCCCCCCTGTCGGTAGCTGGGGGGCGTGGAGGCTGCAGCGTCGTAGCCCCAAAGGCAAGACTTGGGCCTAGGGCCACGCTGGAACCGGGTGAAACCTACTCCTGAGTAGGGTCGGCCGGGGTCCTCTCCCAACCCCTTATCAGGGGCCTCCTGGCAATATCTAGGGGGAGGCGGCCTGCAGTGGCTGACACGCCCTTCCTCTACAAGATCCTCCTCTACCCCATTAAGAGCCTGCCTCCTGTGGAGGTTTTGGAGGCGCGTGTCTCCCGGTTTGGCGGTTTGGAGTGGGATAGGAGGCTCGCCCTCGTCGCGGGGGATGGTGGGTTTGTTAATGGGAAGAGGGAGAGGAGGCTGCACCTGGTTAGGGCTAGGTTCAGCCTGGAGAGGGGGCTGGTCTACCTCTCGGCCTGCTGCGGGGGTGAGGAGGTTTACAGCCTGGAGGACCTTGAGGGCATGTCGGGGTGGTTCTCCCGGTTCCTAGGCTATCCCGTGAGGGTTGTGGAGGACCCTGCCGGGTTTCCTGATGACGTGGAGAACCCGGGGCCAACGGTGGTCTCCACCGCCACCCTAGCCGAGCTGGCGGGGTGGTTCGGCTGGGACCTTATGCAGGCTAGGCTCAGGATAAGGGCGAACCTGGAGGTGTGGAGCCGGGAGCCCTTCTGGGAGGACCGCCTCTACCCCGGCTCCCGGGGGAGGGTTGTTTTCAGGGTGGGCGAGGTCCTCATGGAGGGCCGGGGGGTGTCGGCTAGGTGTGTGGTGCCGTCCCGAGACCCCTTCACAGGTGCCGTGGAGCGGGGGTTCCAGAAGAGGGTGGCGGAGATGAGAAAGCCCATGCTCCGGGGCAAGTATCCCGAGGGGGACCACGGCTATAGGCTGGCGGTGAACACGAGGATACTCCCTGGGCAGGAGGGGAAGACCATACGGGTTGGAGACCCCGTCGAGGTAGTCGAGGAGGTCCTGAGAGGATAGGGGGCTGGACCTTTCAAAAATCCCGATGGTTAGGGTGTCTTAAGCTTCCCGCCTGCTTTCCATCTAGCGGGCTTACGGGGATCGCGTATTAATACCTGGCTCCTGGGCGTTTTGGTGTTGGGTGGCTTGCTGTGGGGCAGTTGCTGGAGCATCTTGTTCTTGATGTTGATCCCCCTTTCCTGGGGGAGGAGCATAGGCTTCTCAGGAAGAGTGTAAGGGAGTTTGCCGAGAGGTTTGTCGCGCCTAGGGCGAGGGAGATTGATGTTCGCAACGAGTATCCCCGGGATATTCTGGGGTTGCTGGCGGGGCAGGGTATCCTGGGTATGAGGGTTCCCGTGGAGTACGGGGGCTCGGGTCTCGACTCGGTGTCTGTGGCGGTGGTTATGGAGGAGCTGGCGAGGGCTAGCGGGAGCGTCGCCCTAATAGCGGCTATACAGGGGGGCATGGCTGTGGCGCCCATACTGCTGGCGGGTAGTGAGGAGCAGAAGAGGAGGTACCTGCCCCGGCTTGTGGGGGGCGAGCAGGTGGGGGCCTTCGCTCTGACCGAGCCGTGCTGCGGGAGCGACGCCGCGGGCCTGGAGATGAGGGCGGAGAGAGCGGGGGATGGCTATGTGCTCAACGGGAGGAAAACCTACATAACCCAGGGGCTCCAGGCCGACGTCGTCGTGACGTTCGCCCGGACAGGAGGGAGGGAGGACCGCCACCGGGGGATAACGGCGTTCATTGTTGAGAACGACGGCTGCATAGAGGCCACCCCCCTGGAGACCATGGGCTTCCGGGGTACGGGGACGGCGGAGCTTAGGTATGAGAACTGCCATGTCTCCCCGGGTAACAGGCTCGGCGGGGAGGGGGAGGGCTTCAGGATAGCCATGTACACGCTCGACGACGGGAGGATAGGGGCGGCCGCCGTCGCCCTGGGGCTGGCGAGGGCGGCGCTGGAGGAGGCCTACCAGTGGAGCCTCGGCAGGACGGCGTTCGGCAGGCCCATACACCAGTTCCAGGCAGTCCGCTTCCAGATAGTAGATATGGCGGTGAAGCTGCAGACAATGAAGACGCTCACCTACACCGCAGCCCGCCTAAGAGACACTGGAGACCCCAGGTACGTGTGGATGGCCTCCGCCGCCAAGCTCCACACAGCCATAGCGGCGAACGAAATAGCAGCCACTGCCGTGAGAATCCTAGGCGGCCTAGGCTACGTGAAGGAAAGCGTCTCCGAGAGGGTCTACAGGGACGCCAAGCTCCTGGAGATAGGCGAGGGGACGAACGAGATCCAGAGGTGGATAATGGGGAAGATGCTGTACGGGGAACTCTCCATCTAATCCTTAGGGGGGCGGGCTAGGGTTGTTTGGTAGAATCCGGTTTAGCGGCTGGGATCTCTCACTACTGCTGAAGCCGCCAGGATAGGCTCTGGGCCCTGCCTGGGGAGACGCTTCCGCTCTGCTAGGGCACCTTGTAGTCTCTGATGTGCTTCGCTATACCCAGGCTCCCGGCCTTCTTTAGAAGTTTTTCGTCTGCAGTGTAGAGGGTAGCCTTTTCAACGAGGGCTAGGCCTATGTAGGAGGCGTCGTAGATAGTTAGGCCACTCCGCATAGCAACCTCGATAGTAGTGGCAGCATAGTTTCCCTCGAGGCTATACAGGCGTATCTGGAGGGACTCGAGGGCACTGGCTATCTCTTTCAGCTCGTCCTCTCCAAAGGCCGCGGAGTACTTGAGGGCGTTGAGGACCTCGTAGGGTAGGAGGCACGGGGCAATCAGCTCTACCAGACCCTCTAGGTAGGATTCCCTTAACAATAGAGCCTCTCGTGTATATTCCTCCTCGACGAACCACTTGACGGCTACTGAGGCGTCTACCACTACCTTCCTCTCCCCTCTCTCCAACGCCTAATCTCCTCCACACTACTCCAACCCTCAACCCTCCGCCTCAGCTCATCCATCTTGAGAGAGGCCCAGGCTATCCTGGCCCTATCCTTCTCGCGTAGTTTAGCCTCCTCCCTCCTCACAACCTCCTCTATAGCCCTCCTCACAACCTCACTCCAGTTGATGTGCTTGAGCTTCTCCATCCTCTCCTTAAGCCTCTTATCGATTCTGAAACTAACTACAACACTCAAAAATGTCACCGTATTACACGTATAGCCACTGCATACTAATATGTATTACAGGACTATGAAGACGTATGCCAGGCCTTATCCTTTTGTCGAACACTTTATATGCTGCTTAGACTGGGATACTCTTAAGCGGGTTTCCGGGCTTGCGGCTTCCAACACTCAAACTCACTGTTCTCCTCCTCCTAGTTCTCCAGGTATTTTCGGCGGCTTTGGTTCCTGGCGTTGCCCAGTCGGGTGGCGAGGACCTCGGGGGCTATAGTGGCTATCCTGGGCCGCTGGCCATGCTTGTGGATTCTCTCGAGGAGGAGGGTCTTGGGCTGGGCGAGCTGGAGGCTATGGATGCTGCGGTGCCTGTTGTGGTCTACCTCGACAGCCGGGCGGAGGCTGAGAGGCTTCTGCGGGAGTATGAGGGGCTGGTCTGGCTCTATAGGGGGCCCCTGGTCTCGCTGGCTGGCGGCTCCCTGGGTGTTGAGGACCTCAGGCGCCTCGCCGGGGAGAGGGGTGTCTCACTCATCATGCCTCTGGGGCCTCTCAAGCCTGTTTCCACGGCGGAGGCCCAGCCCCCGGTGGGTGTTAGGGGGGTGCTGGAGGCCCGGTCTCAAGCCGCTGTGGTGGGAGGCTCGCTCGTCTACGACAGGCCGCTTAGGCTGACTGGTGCTCTGGAGGCGTGGGGGATGGGGTACCGGGGGGAGGGTGTTGTCATAGGGGTTATTGACACTGGCGTGGACTTCTCTGGCCCTGGGCTTGGCGAGGATAAGGTGGCGCTCTCACCCCAGGGGCTGCCGCTTGTAGTGGACTATGGCATGGTATTCCTCGCCGCCCCCCTCCAGGTTGAGGTGGACCCCGATGCTAGGGTGGGTGTTGTGGATTTCCAGGGGCTCTACACTGTCGAGGTTGGCTCCGCAGGCCTGGGGATTGTTGTTAGGAGGACCTCGGGCTTCGCCTCCATTGTGTACGTGGACCCTGAGGGCCAGGCGGGGTTCGGCTACGAGACCTACAGCCTGGAGCCCCCAGGGCTTCCGGGTGAGGTTGTGGAGGCCGCCCTCCAGGGCGGTTCGCCCCCCAGGTATGGGCTCCTTGTGTCGGAGAACATAGCCCAGACTGCCGACGGCGGCCTGTTCTGGTATAGGATGACGGTGCCCGGGCTCGTCGCCGACCTCGACGCTGACGGGCTCTACGACACGGTCTACCTAGACACGACAACAGCCCTCCACTACCTAGCCTCAGCGGCCAGGCAGGCGGGCCTAACCCTCTTCCCCGCCCCCGCCGCGGCTGACTACAGCTTCGAGGGGGAGAAGCCCGTTACCCTCCAATCCCCCCTGGCGGGCTACGACGCTAGGGGTGACGGGGACATAGACTTCCCCATCGGAACCCTCGCCGGGTATACTGCTGACATAGCCGGGGCGGCCTTGGGTATGGCGACGGGATTGCTGGACGAGCTGGCCTCCGGCCTGCCGGAGGGTGGTGTTGCAAGGATACCCACGAACGGCATGCCAACAGGCTACCTGCTACCCGGCCTCGACTTCTGGCGGGGGAGATACGCGGTCTTCCATACTGACCCCGATGGACACGGGACCATGGCTGCCTCCACCGCCGCTGGCAGGGAGTACGTGTTCAACGTGGAGACGGGGCTTGGGGTGGAGGTGGATATGGTTGTCTCCGGCACCGCCCCTGAGGCGATGCTGGCGGCGAGCTCCATGTACATCTACGAGCACGCCATGCTCACGTTCTCAGGCTACATGATGGTCGACTCTGAGACAGGGGAGCCGCTTTGGACGTCGCCGTGGGAGGGGGGCTCCGACCCCTGGGACAGCCTAGACCCCAGGCTCCGCGGCACACCGGTCAAGGCGGAGTGGGTATGGACCGGGAGCCCCCTGGTTGACATGACTACCAACAGCTGGGGGATACCTTCTCTCCAGTACTATGTCGACAAGCCTCTGGGCATGGATGAGGTGAGCCTCTTCATAGACTCCATAACCCTGGAGACGGGGGTGCCACACTTCGTGGCGGCCAGCAACGGGGGCCCCGGGCTAGGGACGGTCACCGCCCCCGCCACAGCCAGGCTGGCGGTGGCTGTTGCGGCGGTGACTGACATGGCCTACCTCTCACTACAGCCCCCCAGCTACCTGCCCACCCCGGCCGGCCTGGGCGGCCACGGGGACCCCGCCTACTTCTCTTCCCGCGGTCCAAGCCACACAGGGTTCCCCAAGCCCAACCTGGCCGCTGTGGGCGCCTCCGCCTACACAACCGGGAGGAGCCTAGACCATATTGTCGGGGGGAGGCTGGAGCCCAGGGCCTTCCCCCTGCTGTTCGGAGGCACGAGCATGGCTACTCCGATGGCCGCGGGGGCCGCGGCCTTGGCGGTGCAGGCGGGGAAGGAGGTGCTGGGCGCCGAGCATCTAGGCCTCGCCGGGTGGCTGAGGGTCTACACAGCCCTGGCCATGACGGCGGGGTGGAGTGGAAGGCCCTGGACGGACCTGGGTGCTGGGGTTGTGAACGCGGCGGGTGCGATAAGCCTGCTGAAGAGCCTGGAGCTCGGCCTCTTCATCTACTCCACAGACACCCTCCAGGACCTGGCCGGCGGCGCCCCGCTGGATACCCAGGGCCTGGGCCTCCCCATGATCCACCTCTGGGCTGGGGCTGGTGCGAGGACCTCGGTTGAAATAGTGGTCGAGGGGGATGGTGTGGTGGGCCTGAGGGCCGTGGAGCCCAGGCTGGAAACCGTGCTGAGCTACAGGTCCCAGCTAGACCTCTCCACCCCCGCCTCCACGAGCGGAGCCTACTCGGTGTTCGACGTCGCCACGATCGACCCCGAGACCCTCCCCCATGGCCCATTGGAGGTCAGCCTCACCCTGCCGTACGAGGTCTTCGACAGGCTTGGGCGGGAGAGGTCCTCGACTGCCTGGGAGGGCTACCAATACGGCGTGATGGCTCTCCTCTACTGGGCAGACCTGGACGGCGACGGCCTGGGGGACGGCGGGGAGTACTACGTCCTCTCGGTTGACGAGAGGGCCGCTAACGCGTTCAGAATCCAGCTCTCAAACTTGGGCGAGGACCTCGCCGAGGCGAGGGCTGCCCTGGGTGTCGCAGGGGAGGTGGAGGAGGCTCTCCTGGTTAGGCTTGCCCTAGCAGGCCTCTCACCACCCCAGAACCCGGTGGTCGAGGCCTCGGTAGAGGTGTTGGGGCTCTCGTGGAGGGAGAGCGGGGCCCTCATGCTCCCCGAGGACCTGACTGTTGATGGCCGGGCCGTGGTCACCGCCACGGTATCGCCCCCCTCCCCGGGTGTCTACACCGGCTATATAGTAGCCTCCGCCGGGGGGAGGGAGTATAGGATGCCCTACACCATACTAAGCCCCTACAAGCCCGGCCACACAGGGGTGCACGTCCCCCAGGGGCTCGGGCCCGACGAGTACTATGAGGAGGCGTGGGTGAGGGGCGCCTTCAACTACTGGTGGTGGTATGAGGATGGTGACTGGAGGATAATCCCTATAGAGCTCCCAGGCCCTGGGCTCACGGTGGCGAGGCTCTCCTGGAGCGTCGAGGAGGGGAGGGAGGCGTACGCCACCAACATAGACGCCTACCTCTACCTCAACAGGCCCTCCATCACCGCGGTTGAGGGAGGGGAGGTCCTGGTTGGTGTGGAGGAGCTCGCCCTAGCCTCGAGGGAGGCCTCCACGGCGAACACATTCTTCGACCCCCTGCTAACCGGCTTCTGGGACCAGCCGGGGAAGGGGCCGGGTGAAACGGTGCTGGCAGCCTACAACCACGCCCCCGGCAGGGCTCTCCTAGTATACAGGGCGGTCCAGTACAGCGGCGAGACTGCCTGGCAGCCGGTGGCTATAACCATATACCACACCCCCATCCACACCCAGGGCACCGCAGCCCCCGGGGAGGCCGCGCAGGCCGCGGTGTCGATGGCCACGCTCTACAGGCTCGGAGACCTCGTAGACCAGCCGCTCGAAGCCAGGGTGGAGGCCTATGGGGATGCTGGCGGGTGGACCCTGCCCCCGCCCGGGGCGTCGGCGGATGTAGCAGGCTACACAGAGCCCCTGGGGGGGCACGTGGCGTCAATAGTGGTCTCCATAACCCTCCCGAGCGATCCATCCGCCGAGGATATACTGGCCAGGATAGACCTCGGCCTCGCGCTGCCTAGGATGAGCAGCGGTCTCACCACTACAGGGGAGGCCGAGAGAATCGCCAGCGAAACCATATACACGGTGGTACCTGTCGCTCAGGCCGGGTGATAAGGGGCCTGGCTACACGTGTTTTTCCCCGGGGGGTGACTATAGTATGGACCTTTGATGCTTGGGGTGGTGCATGTGGTTTCCGGGCGTCTCCCGCTTCTCGCGGCTATCCTCATAGCCTCAGCCCTCCTCACCCCCCTCTCCACCGGGGTTGCGGGGGCCCAGCCTGCTGTGATGGTCGTAGGCCCCACACCCTCCCCGCCCGTGGACATACTAGTCTGGCTGGGGGGCTTCGAGCCCTACGATATAGTGGAGGTGTGGCTCTCCACAGGGGCATCCAAGACCCTGCTTGCAACCCTCTACCTAGGCTCCACGGGGGAGGGTATTGAGATGGTGGGCCTACCGAGGGACCTGGGGCCGGGGCTATACACCCTGGAGTTCCAGGCCCTCTCAGGCCTCTCCACCACAGCCACTGTGGAGGTGGTGGAGCCCAGCCTCACCCTGGATAAGAGTCAGGCCGCCGTGGGGGAGCTGGTTACTGCTGAGGCCGAGGGCCTGGGGGGCGGCGGGGTGTCCTACGCCTACCAGCTCCGGGTAGCGGGCGTAACGGTGGCGGTGCTCTTCCCAGGAGAGGATGGGAGGGCCTCAGCCAGCTTCCCGCTACCCCCTCTGCCCAGCGGTGTATACACTGTGGAGCTCGTCTACACACCCCCAGTCTGGGTGAGGTTCCAGAGCGTCTACGGTGGGGAGGCGGTGCTTGCCACGGCGGAGATAGAGGTTGTTGAGGGTGTTGCAACCCTGGGGGAGGCTAGGGCGATAGCCGAGGAGGTGGCCTCGGCCTACGTCGCCCCCCTGGAGGAGAGGCTCGGCCTGGTTGAGCAGGCTGTGGAGGACCTCGGCCTAGCCCTCGACAGCCTTGGGCAGAGGGTGGAGGACCTGGAGCTCGCGGTTGAGGACCTCACCCTGCAGCTGTCCAGCCTAGACTCTAGGGTCGGGGCGCTGGAGGATAGCGTGGAGGATATACAGTTGAGGCTTGAGGCTGTGGAGTCCTCCCTCGAGGACCTCTCGGGGGTTGTGGAGGCTATGGGCCAGCAGCTCGAGGCCCTGTCAAAGGACCTGGAGAGCCTGAGCGGCAGGGTCGAGGACCTCGAGGCCAGGGTGGGCGTGAGCGAGGAGAGGCTCTCCCAGGCCGAGGAGGATATAGACAGCCTCGCCGCCAGCCTAGACAACCTAAGGGTAGAGCTCGACAGAGTCTCCAGCCAGCTGGCGGAGGCCCAGGCGGGCCTCGAGGACCTCAGGCAGAGGCTAGACACTGTAGGCTCAACACTGGAGCAGCTCCAGCAGAGGCTCGCCACCCATGAAGACAGCCTGCAAGCCCTCGCCGGAGACCTAGCAGGCCTCCAGACGAGGGTTGAGACCCTGAGGCAGTCCCTAGACGAGATAGACGGGAGGCTGAGCATGCTCCAGGCCACGATAGACGAGGCGAGGCTAGAGATAGAGGACCTCGGACAGCGTCTAGCCAGGGCGGAGGAGAGGAACCAGGCGCAAGACACAAGCATCGAGGACCTCCAGACCCAGCTCCAGGAGCTGAAGACCCAGCTAGAGGAGAAGTCCAGGGAGGCCCAGCAGACCGCCAGCTCGGCCAACCGCTGGAGCATGGCGGCGGCTGGAGCCTCACTAGTAGCCCTAGCAGCAGCCGCAGCGGCGATAGCAAGAGTGCTTAGAGGCTAGGAGGCGTAGCAGAGGCCTGGTAACCCCTGACGCCAGCCCTCCAGCCTCCTGTATGCTATCGAATTTTCGTTTTGTCTCACTGCTTGGGAGCCCTCCCGGGTCTCGGGGTGGAAGCATGTATGCTGTACCAGCTATATTCAAAGTGTTTACGCTAAATGTATACATGGTGTGTAGACGATGGCTAGCGCTGTAATCAGTGTGAGAGTTCCCAGAAAGCTTAAGGAGGAGCTTGAGATTCTTGGGATAAACTACTCCAGGGCTGTGAGGGAGTTTCTCGAGGAGCTGGTCAGGAGGGAGAAGGCCAGGAGGCTTAGGGAGAGGATGGAGGGGTTCAAGAGGAGCGTAGGGAGGATTGAGGGCGAGCTGGCATCGGGATTCGTGAGGGAGGATAGAGGTGCAGGCTAGACGGGTGGTTGCTGACGCTGGCGTAGAGCTGCTCGCCGCTCCCCAGAGCTCAGCTCCGAACTCGGTGTCACCGTCTACGATGCGGCGTATATAGCGGTGGCCATGAGGCTGTCAGCCTCCTTCTATACAAGCGGCGAAAAACTTTTATCCAACAGCAGGGTTAGGGGGCTAGGCATTGTACACCATATACGCGACTATAAGAGCCTAGAGCCTAGATCTTGGGGGGGCAGAACCCGGTGAGGACCTCGATCCCACCACGCCCTCGGGCCTGAACTGAACAGCGGCCGCGGCAAGGGCCGCCAAGACGATCATGTATGATATCTCTGGAGCCACGGCTCTGACAACGGCTCCTGCCGAGAGTAGGGCTGGGGGGATGGGCTGGTAGTTCTTCGACAGCTTGACCCTGGCTACCTGGGGTAGGAGGAGGGGGGCGTGGAGGATTATATGGACGCCTATGAAACCGATGTAGAGGAGGTGAATCCTCGCCAGCACAGTGGCCTGGGGGTGGAGGGAGAGAAGCATAGGGGGTATTGTGAGGAGGTGGGACACCACCATATACCTGACCGCATCCCCCGCGGGCCCCGGGAGGCTGGAGGCCCTCCTCAAAAGCTCGGGAGCCCGGTGAAGACCCAGGGCGGGGTAGTAAGCTAGGAGGCCTGCCAGAGCGAGCGTGGCGTGGAGCCCCTGACCAGGAGCGGCGAGGCCTAGGGCCAGGGCGTTGGGCGCCAAAACTGCGGCCATGAGAGGGGTGGTGGGCCTCCGGCCGTAGTTCCTGGCGACTGTGTATAGGCTTACGACGAGTATCATGGGAGCGTCGAGGTAGAGGCCTATCCTCAGCATCCACTCCACAACACCCAACCCCTCCGGGGGGAGGGCGAGGGATATGGCGCCCGCGATAGGGGGGTATAGCAGGGGCCACCGGGGCTCCCGCCTACCCCAGCCCACCAGCTGGAGTAGGGTGTGGAGGCCCAGGAATGCCAGGGCAGAGGCGGCCAGAGGCCTCCAAGGCAACCCGGCGGGGTATAGGAGGAGGCTTAGGATAGCGCCGGAGACCGCCAACACCGGGGCCAGAGCCTCGAGCCCCCTACGGGGGGCGCCGCTCTTGAGGCTGCCCGTGAAGACAACATACATGGACAGGGGGAAAACCAGGCCCAAACCCAGCCCCACAAGACCCATATGAAGACCCGGCGCAAGGGGGGCTAGGACAATCCCAAAGAGCCCCCCGCCCAGCCCCACCGCTATACCCGGCAGGGCGACTGTGGAGAGCTTCACCTGGAAAGCCTTTCCCTGCCACACCCTAAATCCCCCGTGCCCAGCCTGGGCAGCCACTAGTTTTAGAGAGCTGTGACACAAATATCACGGGCTAAACAACATAATCTATCTTCTCATAGGGGCTCTCCAGCAGTAATGCTATATAAGATCGGGGGAAGGTCCTAGCCACTCATTATCAACAATGTGATGAATCATTGTAGTAACATCCACCATTATTGGTATCGTCACATTCCACGTTTAATCACTCCCCGTGGAACTGGGGGATTAGTAGTGAGCATCTACCATCTTACCGAGGATTTTGATAGGAGGCCTGTTGCAGCCTACGCCGCGAGGGAGTCCCTAGGCTACTGCTTCCTAGGCTCGCTCATACTAGTTGCCTTCTCCTTCTCTGCAACTTTCCTCAGAAACTTCCTCCTAGGGGAGAATCCTGAGCCGACCCTGGCCCGAGGGGTCTTTAACCCGGTCGCCTTCATCGTCGCTGGCGTGAGAGAGCGGCTGTACGAGGCTGGGTCTGGGCCGAGTGGTTTCATCCTCTTGTTTATAACGGTGCTTCTCGCCGTGATAATGTTCTTCCTCCTTGCCGCTCTAATGTATCTGAGCGTTGTCCAGTCTACTTTGCTCGTGAGGGTCTCCAGCGTTCTAGGCTGGGGTCTCGACGGGTTTATGGCGAGGCTCGCAGGCCTGGGCGGGGTGGTTTTCGCCTTTTCCACTTTGGCTTTCATACTCTACATTCTGGGACTAGCCCTCCCCCTACCAGGCCTCTACACCCTCTACCAGCGGTACCCCGAGTATGAGATCTACTTTACCGCCATAGCCACAATCTACCTGGCAACAGTAGCTTTAACCCTGCTCTGGAGCCTACTACACGCTCCACCCACCACTGCGAGGACAGCCGCGGCAGCCCTGCTGGCATTGGTGTCTCTAATCTTAACGTGGCTATCCCTTGCACACCCCGAGGTCACGATAGGCCCGACGGGCCCCCTAGGGATGACGGCTGGCCTGGCAATACTCTACGTCGAGATGGAGAAGAGGATTAGGGAGAGGTACGGGGAGGAGGCTCTAGAGGAGGCTAGAACCTTGCTCGACATCCTTGGGGGCGGAGGACATGAAGACGAGTAGCCAGGCCGGACCGCTGATACCAGCGGGAGGGGCAACACTATAAATCTTAGGAGAACTATGTATATCCATGGAGCCTACACTTCACCATATCAACCGGCCTGCGATACCGGTGTGTACCGAGATGTCGAGCCTTTCGAAAAGGGAGATCGAGAGGATACTGAGGACGCTGGAGCGAGATAGGGAGTTCCGCTACGCCCTCATGGGCTTACTGGGCTTCAAAGAGCTGCTTGAGAGGTTTGAGAAGCTTGAGGAGAGGCAGCTCCGCCTAGAGGAGCGGTTCAGCCATCTGGAGGAGCGTCAAATCAAGCTTGAAGAGCGGTTCCAGCTACTGGAAAAACGTTTTCAGCGGCTTGAGGAGAGGCATTTACGCCTGGAACGGCGGTTCCAAAAGCTTGAGGAGCGGTTCCAAAGGCTCGAGCAACGGCAGCTCAGGCTGGAAGAGAGGTTCCAGAAGCTTGAGCAGAGGTTCCAGAAGCTCGAGGAGCGGTTCCGGCTTCTGGAGGAGCGTTTCCAGAAGCTCGAGCAGCGGCAGCTACACCTAGAGGAGCGTTTCCAGCGGCTTGAGGAGCGGCAGCTCAAGCTGGAGCGGAGGTTGCAAAAGCTCGAAGAGCGCCATCTCAAGCTGGAACAGCGTTTCCAGCGGCTTGAGGAGGAGTTTAGGAGGCTCTCCGAGCGGGTTCTACGCGTAGAGCAGGCCCTGGTCAACATGATGAGGATGATGAACACAATAGCCCACAGGTTCGGGATACTAACTGAGGAGGCTTTTAGGAGTGCGATGAAGCACGTGGTTGAAGAGGTCCTGGGTGCAGGCGTGGTCGGCCGCTGGATCCACCATGATAAGGAGGGCATAGTATACGGCCACCCCTCCATCGTTGAGGTCGACGTGGTAGTCAAGGACGGGCAGCACGTGCTCGTCGAGATCAAGTCACAGGTGACTCAGGCGGACGTGGCTGAGATGCATAGGATCGGCCTGCTATATGAGAGGGCGGAGGGCGTGAAGCCGAGGCTCGTAATAGTCGGAGGCTTCGTGGATGAGAGGGCCCGGGCCCTCGCGGAGAGGTTGGGCGTCGAGATCGCCCCGATAACCCCCCAGTAAACAGCCTCTCCCTCCCCCACGAGAAAATCCCCAAAACCCGGGTAAAGGGTTTATCTCTACCACCCGTTTTCGACTCTATAAAAACACTTGTCCCACCACATCATCCCTCCCACGGTAGTATAGATTTTCTATGGAGGATGGTGGGCCAAGTGCGGAAGGGTCTTGGATCCGGTGTTTACGGGAGTATCCTGGACCTTGTAGGCGGCACCCCCCTCCTTAGGCTGGGGAGAGTGGAGCGTTTCTTCCGGCTAGAGGGTGTGGAGCTCTACGGCAAGCTGGAGATGTTCAACCCTGGGGGTAGCGTGAAGGACAGGATAGGGCTTTACATGCTGATGGATGCTAGGAGCAGGGGGCTTGTCGAGGAGGGCGCGGTTATAATCGAGCCCACAGCCGGCAACACCGGGGTAGGCCTGGCGCTCGGCGCCATACACTACGGCTTCAGGCTTGTAGCTGTTATGCCGTCGAAGATGAGCCTAGAGAAGGAGCTAATACTCAGGGCTTACGGCGCCTACGTCATCAGAACCCCCACAGCAGTCCCCCCGGAGAGCCCCCTCTCCTACTACAGGGTGGCAGAGGCGGTGAGGAACCTGCTATGGATGATAGGCGGCAGGCCCGGTGAGGGGGAGGTGAGGAAGGTTGTGGAGAAGGTGCAGACGCTGGTCAGGGAGGAGAGGGTTGAGGACCTCAGGTCTGTATTAGAGTCCAGCGTCGAGCCCACCCCCTACGCCTACATACCAAACCAGTACAGCAACCCGGCAAACCCACGGGCCCACGAGGAGACGACGGGGAGGGAGATATGGATGCAGACTGGCGGCAGGGTTGACGTGGTCTACGCTGGCATGGGGACCGGGGGAACTATAACCGGGGTAGCCCGCTATCTGAAGAGGGCCAAGCCTTCCGTGAGGATTGTTGGTGTGGACCCGGAGGGGAGCATATACAGCCTCGTCAAGAAGGGCATGAGCCCCCGGGAGGCTGCTAGGCACGCCAGACCCTACAAGGTGGAGGGGATTGGGGAGGACTTCATACCCTCAACCATAGACCTGAGCCTCGTGGACGAGGTGGTTGTGGTCACGGACCAGCAGGCCTTCTCCATGGCCAGGATGCTGGCCCGGCTTGAGGGTGTGCTGGCGGGGGGCTCCTCGGGCGCCGCCCTCTACGCGGCCGTGAAGCACATAAAGACTGGGGGGGTCAGGGGTGTTGCCGTGGTTATACTCCCCGACACGGGTAGGAACTACATCAACAAGCTCTATAACGACAGGTGGATGAGGGAGAACGGGTTCTCAACGAGGGACGAGGAGGTGCTGGGGGAGCTGCTGTGAGGGGCTTCACCACCAAGGCCGTCCACGCGGGGGAGGACCCCCGGGAGACCCTCCACGGCGATGTGGTGCACCCTATACACCTCTCCGTCACGTATTGGAAGAGGAGTGTGGCTGAGGCCGAGGAGGGTTACGTGTACTCGAGGACCTCCAACCCCACTAGGGACGCCCTTGAGAAGAAGCTGGCAGCCCTCGAGAACGCCAGGTACGCCCTGGCCTTCTCCTCTGGCTTGGCGGCAGAGGCAACCGTCATACTCGCCCTGCTGAGGGAGGGAGACCATATAGTGGCGTTCGACGACCTCTACGGCGGCACCAAGAGGCTCTTCCAGAGGGTGATGGCCCGGTTCGGTGTTAAGGTCACCTACGTGGACGCCCGCGACCCCAGTAACATCGAGAGGGCCCTGACGCCCGCTACCAGGATGATATGGCTCGAGACCCCCACCAACCCGTTGCTGAAGCTGGCCGACATCAGGGCCGTGGCGGAGATAGCGTCCCAGGCGGGTGCTTACCTGGTGGTTGACAACACCTTCGCCACCCCATACTTCCAGAAGCCCCTGGAGTTGGGGGCGGATATAGTGGTGCACAGCGCCACCAAATACCTCTCAGGCCACTCAGACATCCTCGCGGGGGCCGTGATGGTCAACAGCGGCGAGGTCTACGAGAAGCTCAAGTACCACCAGAACGCCGTCGGCGCCGTCCTACCACCCCTGGACTCCTACCTCCTCATGAGATCCCTCAAAACCCTAGCCCTCAGGATGGAGAGGCACCAGTACAACGCTATGAAGATAGCCGAACACCTAGAGAGCCACCCGAAGGTGGACAGGGTAATCTACCCCGGCCTCCCAACACACCCCCAGCACAGCCTGGCTAAGAGGCAGATGACAGGCTACAGCGGCATGCTCTCCTTCGAGCTCAAGGGAGGCGCCGGGGCGGCGGTCAGATTCGTAGAGAGCCTCAGGATCATAGCCCTCGCCGAGAGCCTCGGAGGAGTAGAATCCCTAGTGGAGATACCCTCACTCATGACACACGCCTCAATACCCAGGGAGGAGAGGCTCAAGACAGGGATAACAGACGGCCTAGTAAGACTCTCAGTAGGCATAGAGGACCTCGAAGACCTCATAGAGGACATAGAACAAGCCCTCAAGAAAACCTAGAGAAAACGGGAACGAGGGAAACTACTTCCAAGTTTCGAACTAATTATTACTCTCTATCTAAACGCCTAGTTAAAGGCTTCCTACCATCTGCATAATGCTGCCAGGCTTTACCGCGCCAAAACCTATACCCCTGCTCTTGCCAACGTGGAGAACCTGGGCCGCTTCCATGACCAGCTGCAACAGCTCTACATACCTAGCAGTGGCGGCATAGGTCGCCCTCCCATAGAAAGCCCTCACCTTTCGGTCCCTGCCTATACTGTACAAGCCGACACGCCCGTTCCATCCAAGCAGCTCCACGTTGCTAGCTAGAGTGTTCGCATATCCTTTGAGGCTGAGGCCTGTGTGCCTCGCGAGGGCCGAGAAAACGCTGTAGACCAGCCTCTGGGGGCTTGGGTAGAGTATGGGACGGCTTCTAAACGCGTAGATAGTGGGCCAATATTCAACGGTAAACTCTATAGCGTCTCTACTGGTGGTCACACGGCGCGGCAGACGCGGCACCCATCTCTCGACCTCGAAGGAGATAACTCTAAATCCCCAACGATCCAAACAACCAGGCAGCGAGCTTCTCAGCCTATAGAACCCGGTGGTGTTGAGTGTTGCTCCTAGGAGGATATTAGGTTCTTCAATCGTGGATGGCTTGTTAGGAGAGGCATTGAGGGGCTGGCCCTCCTTCTGTAGGGGCTCGACACTTACCAGGCCCTCCCGGCCTCCGATACACTCTTTCACTATTCTCGCGGCCACAACACCGCTCCAAGAGAGAAGTGGGAGGGGCCTGGTCGATTCGAGAATAAGGCTTACCTTATATAGTCCAATAACCATCAGATTATCAGCCCCCAGCTCTCCCATATCATGGCGAGCCCTTCAGCGAGCCTATCCAGCTGTTTGGCGAGATACCTGGCCTCCTGCGAGTTATTATCGTTCAGTAGGCTTAGTATTTCCCTTAGTATACCGTATAGAGCATACTCGTTTCCAACCTCGAAGGATAAGGTTAGGGCAATTCTATGTAGAAGGCCGGGGTCTCTTCTTGCTATAAAATCAATAAGCCTCGGCCAGGACGCCATGTGATACTTTATTATCGCTATGCTAGTTAGGAGAACGCCAGGCAGGCGACCCACATCTACAACTCTAAACCTGTTGTTATCGACGCTGAACTCTCCGTACAGCACTTCGAAATGGGAGCTATTGCTTAAAAGAGTCTCGCCCAAAGAGAGTACGTAGAGTGATAATCCGGGCCCGGTAAGATTGTTCCTATAACGCAATATAGCGGGCATCCATATGGAAGCTGCTTCGAATGACTGAGAGAGGGCCAGGACATCCTCCAGGCTGGCGTGATGCGGGGATAATGTCACTACTTTGCTTTCACCATCCTTCTGATACGTATACGAACCGTAGTGGAAGCCTAGTACACTCAAAAAATAGCAGTATGGGCATACTTTATACTGCTTTTCATCCTTTCTTTCTAACTTACGTGGCTTTGAACTCCACGTGTGGGAGTACTTACCGTACACGGGTCCTAAAGGTAGTGCGAGGGTAGCGAGGCTCTTGCTATTCTTACGAAACTCCCCTTGAAGCTTCTTGTGCCCCGGGCTAGTGTATTTCTCAAGTATATTGGCGTCATTGGATAGAATTTTAGCCGCAACTCTAACTCTGAGATTGTTTAAAATACTTTCTCCAATATTAGATCCACGTGCTAGCCTATAAAGATCTGAATAGAAAGTGCCTTCATCGCCAAGAAATACTTGTTGCTGTTCTTCCTGTAGAAGCCTGAGGGCAAGCTGAATGCTCTCTGGTAGTTGACTCGCGAGATGGCAGTTATCTGCATTTACTTTTAACACGTATCTTTCGCCAACCCTCTCTACCTCGCCACTTACTTTACCCGACCAAGCCAGTAGCCTTGCAATACCATAGAGTATGAGGGTGTCTGTGTAGAGGTTGTGGCCAGGAGTGTAGAGTATACAAACCATAATTACACCCCAACTATTAGAGACATGGCTCAGCTGGCGCCTGGCCGTCTCTTCCTAAAGCCCTCTTGACTATCCACGTCCCCCCATCTCCATTACACCTCTTCCTACCTTCGTTTGCCGCTATGCTGTCAGCCACGACTAGTGGGTGTAGAATCCCTGCTACCCTAGCGCGGGCGGAGAGTCTAGATAACGTGTCGCCTGAGAGAGAGTATGCCTTTAGCCGACCTAACGCATTAATGACCTCTTTACGGGACGGCGGGCTCCCTGAGAGGATTTTAAGGACGTCAACTACTTCATCCCCAACAACATTCATATTCTTTACAGTCCTGGCTAGCCTCTCAAGCCCCCACAGCTCTCCATCATAATAATCCTCTAGCATGAGGCTGGCCACTGAAAGCGTCACGAACCTTTCACCCAACTCCCCTGCAAGGACGCCCATGGAAATCGATTCATGATGCATCATAACGGCGAGGGGGACCTCGAAAACGTAAAGTCCTCTCTCATTCTCGCCTATGCCCGCCATATCCGCCGCCTTTTCTAAAGCTATTAGGGATAGAGCCCCGCTCACTAGCTCGTGCCTATACTGAACCCGTCCGCGCATTATACGCTTCTCCTGATAAGCTGGAACGGTCTTCCCGATATCATGTAATACAATGGCGACCGCCACAGGATCTCCCAAAACACTGGCGAGGGTTTGTGATCCCTGGCTATAGATGATCCTATTAACAGCGCTAGAATAACATTTCTTCAGCCTCCCCAACCACACTTCCAACGACCGCTGAACATGTTCCTCCAGCGTCTCACAGCACTCATGCCCACCAGTAGCTTTCCGAATTATATAAGCACAAGCCCCCCTACTCATGATTTAACCCCCACTCTAAACCTCCTCCCCGACAGCGACGATACTAGAAGTCCCTCTTCATCATTGTATATATATTCTGGATTCTCAAGGCAGGCTACAAGCGTGGAACCAGGCTTTGGTCCTTGCGAAGCTTGAGCTTGAATTAGCCTCCGGCCACCAGGCCCGCTCCGTACCTCGTAAACTTTCTCCGCCTCACTCAATAATCTAGTAAGCCTCTCCCAACCCGAGGTCTTCTCGTTTGCAGAGAGAGTTATTGATAGTCTAACCAGGTGTTCTTCCCATTCGGGCTTCCACTCTCTACTCTCTTCCACGATGTCGCAGGGGAGTATTGCTATGTCTATGAAAGCTGAGGGGCGGAAGTACAAGTCGTCGTTTGGCGGGTATGAGAGGGGTGCGAGGCTCTCAAGGTATGTCAGGGCTCGGAGCATTAGCGTGTCTCCAAGCCTTGCTAGGGAGTCTACTATATCTCTTTTATATACTGAATTAACTAGATCCGAGGAGGTCCTAATACTTGGTGTGTAGGTTCCAGCCAGCTGATCCAGTATCTCCTTACTTTTTAAGTACAGCTCTTCGGGATATGGATGGTGGCTTTCGGCGTCGTAAATGACTGCATATCCACGGCCACGCCTCCTACCTATCCTGCCAAGCCTCTGTATGACAGAATCTATGGGAGCCGTCTCAGTATAGAGCGCTTCGAAATCGAGGTCTACCCCAGCTTCTAGGACTTGAGTGGCTACGGCTATAACCCCACTATCTTGCTCTTTAAGTAGCTTTTGTAGTAACTCTATCTTTCTGTTCTTGTCTCCACGTTTGAAAAGCGAATGCAACAGGAGTATCTTCGAGTTGCTGCATCTTGTCTTCAGTGATTTGTAGACGCTTATTGACTTTCGGACAGTGTTTACTAGGACAAGCCCCTTAACGTTGCAGTCTACATCATCTGGCTTCAGACTATTATTCTTCACTTCTACATCTATCTTGGGAGATGATACAGAATGATCTAGCTTAACCTCTTCAACCCGCCAATCACCAAGCTTCTCCCTGATAGTCATCTTATAATAACTTGGTAGTGTGGCGGAAGAGACAACGATTAATCCACCTGCTCTGGCTAGTGCAGCTACAACGAGTGAAAGAAGCCTGGGGCTAAGGAACACCTCGTCCTGCACAAGGTGGGCCTCGTCAAAAACAGTATAACTAGTAGCCTGCAGACCCACGGGCATCGAGAACCTGCCCGTCTCAACGCCTTCACGCGTTAAGATCCTGTAGACTCTGGAGGCGGCGAAACCGTAGAAGTACGTGTCCGGCGTGGTCACGGTAATGGGAGCAGTATATAGGAAAGTAGGCTGTACTGTCTCACCATGATCTTCAGAAACTCCCAAAATCTTTATAGAGGCCTTAAGCCTATCAACCATGGCTTCTAGTATGGAGTGCATAGGCTCAACAAGGAACCCCCGGGCCGCAATAGGCCTTTTACTGGCAAAGCTAGCCAGTAAGGATGCCATGAACACTTCTGTTTTCCCGGCCCCAGTAGGGGCCTCAAGAAAGACAACTCCTCCTGGACTTTCATATGCTACCCTACAAATCTCTTCGGTGGCCCTCGCCTGGCTGTTTAGGAGAGCTTCGTCAACAGCCTTCTGAGCACCTTCCGCATGGATCCGTCTCATCACCATCTCAAAGATTGTCCTTTTGAGGACGTTAGGCTGGCATCCATATTCCATAGCCGGACACCTCGTGGAAGCTCTCGTGCACAGCTACATTAATCCTCCCCTCGATCCCCTCAACGCTGCATCCGTATACTGAGCCTTCAACTTCTATCTCAGAATAGACTATAACGTAGCCGCGTTCTACGGCCTCTCTTTTCACTGGCATTGCTATAGCAATGGCCTCGATTCTCCGAGTTCCGCCAGTACCGTCTGCACGAGCTGGGGCATACACGACGGTGAAGCTTCCTCCAACAGCACTGTCTAAAGCTACGGGAGTATTTACTGACCTAGACCTAACCTCGGCCAGCTGACATCTCCCAACGGGGCGCGCGGATACTAGTGATTCGCTGTCTCCTAGACGATCTATGTACCATATGGCCTTCTCGATTTTGTTAATATCGTCTCTGTTTCGAGCGACAAATACAGCATATACTGGATTATAAGGCGTTATATAGCCTCGTAATAAGGCATCACTCATTTCGCGTAACTCGTCTAAAGCTCTATTACTCCTTTTACCCGCATTCTTCTTTTTCGAGCACTTTTCTGAATCCGGTTCTAAAACTTTCCGGAGCCTCCGGAGCACAACTTCCCACTCTACCCCCAGTATTTGGCCTGGCTTTGATAGTGGTGCAGCCGCCTTGACCATCATGCCAGTCTTCTCTATACACGACTGGCTAGCAATACCGCCGGTGCATGAGTCCAGTAGTGATACACCCCTCATGAGACCCCCTAGAAGTGTTGAAGGCAGCGGAAGGGGTAGGGGTGATGCCACCTGATAAGCTTCAGGATTTTTTACAGAAAACGCTGGAGTGGCTAGCTCGGCCACTACCACCCAGTCTCCAGGCCTCACGGTGTCCGATGAGGATCCGTTCTCTTCAGCTATCGGCATCCTAGCTCTACGCTTCTTTCCCACCATAACCTCCCACCAGCTCGGAGGCGTGATCTGCAGCCTCTTTGAGTAGGGTTCCCAGGTCCCTATACTCCTTAATCTTCAGCTTGTCGGACCCATATCCACCACAGATGCCCTCGGGATAGCAGTGTAGAATGCAGCTAGCACCGTCTCCGAGAGACTCGGTTACACCCTTGAGTAGACTAGCTGTCTTCTCAACATAGTTCTCATACGAACCGTGGACAGCGTTGGGAACCGGTTTGTTACACACAGCCACAACAAGCTCTTCAACCATAGCTATGGGAAGGGCTCTGGCTTGTTTGCTAGCCGCTCCTCCCAGGAGGTAGGCGAGGGCTAATAAAGAGGCTCTCGCTCTCCTCATCTTCTCCTCTTCATCGCAAGCACTTCTACCATTGGATTCGTAGAGTGGCCTGCACAGGTATTCAAGGTCGAAGGAGGCTGCAATGCCGTAGAGTCCGGAAGAGTACTCTTGTTTGAATACCATCATTTCTGTCGTGCTATTCTCCTGACTACTTGACTTCCCCTTTCCCTCGGCTCCGCGGCGCTGCAACGGGTCTACCCTGTTATGGGTTACCGAGAACTTCTCTACGTCCTCCAATATCTCGGTGTTAAGAACTGGTATTGCGAAGCTAAACCTGGCGAGACTATCCCTTTTCAACTGACTTTCTGGTATAAGGAAGCCATGCAGGTCGTTACAGAAGTCCTTTATAGCCTCGCACTCACTTGTAGCTTTTTCCCTGGTACCTTCTAACTTTGCATCAACATTGTAACCCCGTAGTCCTATACCTCTCTTGCACAGCTCGTTCAACATCGATCCTCCTAGAGCCTGGTATACCTGAGCTGCATAGTACGCGTGCCAGTGCTTCAGGGAGTTCCCTGTTAGGACAGGGACTTCGTAAACTTTTGAAGAATCGCCACAGCAGTAGACTCTAGCTCGGGCGTGCATACTGTAGTTCCCAGCCGTCCCGTGTCCTGTGAGGACCGTCACGTTGACTCTGACCCTGCCCGCAACCCTAACATACGTCATGCTTATGTCACCCCCATAGGATCTCCCTAATGCTGAGGGCGTGATGGTCAGGAGCTAGTGATAAGGCTGCAAGCCGCCTGACTTCCCGGTTCAGTAGCTTCTCGCCTCCTTCCGCCTCAACACACCTAAGATATCGGAATAACTTCTCGAGGTTAGCTGCCATGTACCTTAGTCTTTTTAACGCCTCTTCCACTCTTTCCCCTTCTCCCTTGTTGTAGAGAGACTCGAGATCCTTGTAGACCTTGACAGCAAGTCTAGCTAACAACGCTAGCTGTTCCTCGTAGGAAGAGGGCCTAGACGCTAGAGTGTCGGTTATATCGTATGCCTCCTCCGCTAAGATAACTATCCTAGCAGTCCTCGCAAGATCTTCTACAGGATCCCGCTGTCCATCCGCCCTCTCCATACATTTTTCTAGAACCCCAATGCTGCTTACGCTCTGATAGCTGGGGGAAGCCAAAACATGCCAGCCTCCAGTATAAATAATGCTGATTAATACCATATAAACCCTTAATGTGTCACTAATACTATTCCATGTTTTATGGGAAAAAGAATTTTTCACTTGCTTTAGTGTTATATGCCTACTAACATGTAGCCTAAATCGGTGAGACTATAGAGCTTCCCTCTCCCCCTCACTTCTGAAGATATTAACTTCTTCGACTCAAGCTTTCGGAGAAGCCTGTCAGCAAGAGTTCTAGAGACCTGTAAGGATCTTGCAATAGACTTTACTCTAGCCCTCCCTAGGCCTACCAAGGTTTCCACTACCAAGAGTTCCTTATAATCTATTGTAGCGAGGGGCGGCACGCTCTCGAGTTGTAAGGGCTGCAGCATCTCAGGACGTATGTTAAGGTCTATACCCTCGGCCTCGGACTCTAAATCAACTCTTAGCATCTCCACTTTGATTCCGCGGAACACACCCACTGTTTGGAGCGCCATTGCTGTTAGAAGGGCAGAGACTACTAGCCATCTTAACCCTCCAGAGGCTAGAATGTATGCTCTGGCAGGCGCAGCCTCCTCGACAACCCTCCTCATCTTGGCAACTCCTCTGGGTATACCATTAGAGGGGTCTAGCCATACGTCTCTCGTTTCCACATGAAGATCTCCATAAGCGTCTATAATCATGTTCTTAAGCTTCTCTACGGCGTCAGCTGCCTCCCTTGTTCTGGGCTCGCTGTTAACTATTATTACGAGGCTCCCAGGCTCCAGGCCGATAGATGCTACTGCACGCCAGGGCCTGGAGTAGTTAAACCCCATTGTTGTCAGTATAACCTTTCTGAGCCTCTCCCTGCTACCCAAGGCTGGCACACCCTCCTGAACCTGCATGCCACACACTTTCTACCTGGCTTGGGAGGAGGTTCTAGACCATCGTCCAGGATTTTGTTCATATCGTCAGCTAGCCTGATCACATCACGTCTCAGGCTAGGGGACATTCTAACAACGTAAGTTTTAGAATCCTCCAGCGAAACGATAGCTAGGTAGTCAACAGAATATCCTCTGGTCTCTTCGAGGGCTAGCGCATAGGCAGCGGCCTGAAAGATAACATGACGGTCCCTAGTGTGAAGCCATCTATTAGACCTTACACTTAGCTTAGCCTCGACGACTACAATGCCCAGCCTCCCTTCGACAACTACCCCGTCTGCAACACCCTGTAGCCCTAGACGCTTGCTTCTCAAGGGTACAGCCCATTCTTCCTTCACAATTCTGAAGCCAGAGGTTCTTAGGATCTCCCTAACATGGTCCACGCTATAAATCTCGCGAGAGAGATTCATAGGCTCTGTGGGCCTATATGAAGGCCTAAGAACCTCCATATAGTAGGCGACACGCGGACAGTACGCGTACTCCTTCAGCATAGACACCGGCCTCAAACTACACCACCACAACTCTCTTCACATCCTCAAGACTACCCCCAAGACCGTAGGCATCCCTAACACTGTCGCCTGGAATAACCATCACCATGATCTTGTCTTTCCTACTGTCCGCTAGCCTCTGGAGAGCTCGGTACGCCTCCTTGGCAAGGCTCCGTCCTCCCTTCGCGATGTACACGCTCTTCTGTACCCTAGCGAATCCCATCTGCAGAAGTTTCTGTGAGGCCTTGAGGCGTTTAGAATCATTGCTTATATCGTAGGCTATTAAAACGTACACCAAGGATCACAGCCCCACCCTGACAGCTGAGAACCCTCCGGAGCCTCGGAAAGCCTCTGCAAGCCGTCGCGCTTGAATCATTATGGCGTCTTCGAGCCTAATTCTTCTACCTAACCCTCTGACAGCAGCTTTCATGGAAAGCGAGCTGGCAACCGCCTTAGCAACCTCTTTTCTGGACTTATAGTCTAGCCTTCCAGCTTCTAGCTTGAGATATATTCTCCCAGCCTTCAGAGCAAGAATCCTGTCGACAATGGGTGCTCGGAAGGGTTCTATAGCGTCCAGAGTTAGGCTAGGCTTCCCACTCTTCTCGGTGTGGAAGACGCCAAGGTATGGATCGAGGCCGACGAGAAGGAGGCTCTTCTCGACAATGCTATAGAGTATGCCGTAGCCGTAGTTGAGGGCGGCGTTGAAGGGGTCAAGGGCTCCTCGGTCACGGCCGCTGAACCCGAGTCTTTCAGGAAGTATCTCTGCTATGCACTGCCAGTATCTCCTCGACGTTCTCGCCTCAATTGATAGGAGCCTATCCCTAAACCCGGGCCCATCCTCGTCTGCTATGCGCAATGGCTCTCCAGATAGTAGCTCAACCTCGTATCCGGCCTCTCTCAGTCTCTCATCTGCTCTCTGTCTTGCAATATACTTTAGGGTCTGGCCCTGGTTGTAGATCTTCGCCGATACCAGCTCTGCTGCTATGAGTCTTCTAAGCCTCTCGCTGGCTGAAAACTGTCCAATCCTAGTTGCCACGGTCTTATTAATAATGGGTGGGTAGAGCCTCGCCACGGGGCTGCCATCCCAGTCTAGAAAGACGAGGTCTATACCCATTTTTGCAGCCGCTCGTACGGCCGCGCTAGAGATAGAGACTCTGCTACTGGATATTATTACACGTTCCACGCTACTCTCTACTACAACCTTTTTTCCTGTTTTAGTCTCCACAACCAAAGCACCTCTAGCAACCCTTATCCTTGAACCGGGCTCTGCAACCACCATCATCAAACTCCGCACACCTCCCGGAAGGCACATCCTGCAGGGCATGCCTCGGGCAATCCCGGATAGCTCCTATACTCTATAATTCTCGCTACTGCATCACGCCTCTCAAGGAACCTTGTCCTGAGGTGATCGTCGACCCTCACTAGCCTCCAAACAATCTTCAACTCATCGTTAACCCTAAGGCCGGCAACAACTCCGTAGTCAACGGGGTTTCCAGTCCATGCCTCGACAGCAAGAGCATATCCAGCTATAGCTAGCTCCTTCCTTGCAATCCACCTATCACCATGTCCAGCGAGCACTAGGTCGACCGGCATGATGCCAACAAGTAGATCCGGCCTGACATAGTCGCTGAGCCCCACAGGGCCTCCTGGCACGTTAGGCTCGACAGCAACAGGAATTCCGTCAACCCTTGCAGCCGCCGAAAACTCCACGGCCTTCTCAAAAACAGCATTCATAACGCGGATCTCGTTGCCTCGTGCTCCAACCCTTTTCAACAAGTAATTAAACATCCTGTAAGCATCGCCTACTCTGTGAGCCTTGAAGGGGAGCAGGAAAGCCTCGTGTACTAGAGCCCCCAGCCTGAGAAGCCCCCCATTAACCCTCGTATTTAGGACTCTCCTCAGATAAGTATCCCTACCAACGGGGCAAACCCCTGTAACATCGCTGAGTGTAGGCCTAGCCGCGTACCTAGGACCTACGACATCCCATTTCCATCCCCTTAACTCGGCGTATACTCCATCGCCAGCAGAGGATCTTATCAAGTCCCACAAGCCTCGGGGGAACAAACACAACACCACTAAGTTATTAAACAAGCGGTACATCTATTTATCAGAACAATGTATCTATTGTTACATAAGATGTGAAAAGTGACACATTAACCATTTATAAGCTAAAATACGAATAGCAAGACCTTGATAATAAACTCAAAACTATCAATCTAAACAGATAGAAAATGTACCCATCTAAAATAGTCCATCAAAAATAAGGACACGCATAATAACGTTTAATGCGAGCAAACTACAAATAAATATAAATGACCGGAAGCCTCTCTGAAGAAGAACAAAGCCAAATTGTGGGTGAAATATTCTGAATTATGAGAAAAGAAAAGCTTATATAAGAATACAACACTAAATAAACTGAACAATGAAAAGATTAAACGGCATATCCCTAAAGGGAATAGAAAGTTCAGGGATAGGCTTGGCAAGAAGCTTTTCCTAGTGCAACAGCGCATATCCCTAAAGGGAATAGAAAGAATGAGAAGATGAGTTGGGCACATGCCAAAGACGCCTACGGCATATCCCTAAAGGGAATAGAAAGCTAGCCAGGGTGGCCAGGGAAACGCTTGAGGAGAAGGTTGCATATCCCTAAAGGGAATAGAAAGATAGCCCCGATGAACCGGGGTAAAACCTCCTGGATGGAGGCCGCATATCCCTAAAGGGAATAGAAAGAACACTCTTTTCCTTAATAATGAATTCTTGATCTTGGCCCGCATATCCCTAAAGGGAATAGAAAGCAGTCTAAGGGTGGGTACACCTGTGTACAGAACGAGAGGGCATATCCCTAAAGGGAATAGAAAGCTAACTCTCTTTCCAGCCGTCGGTTCAGGCGGATCTTGACAATACCTAAAGGGAATAGAAAGCTAACTCTCTATTACTGATAAGAAACGGTAAGACGCTGCATATCCCTAAAGGGAATAGAAAGTTAAACTCTCAAGCCTGTTATATTTATCAGCAATACTAGCTGAGCATATCCCTAAAGGGAATAGAAAGTACGTGAGGCAGTATCTGGATGGTGACTGGGGGTGGCTGGCATATCCCTAAAGGGAATAGAAAGCTCAGCCTCCCCAGCAGCTCCATCGCCACATGCCTCGCCGCATATCCCTAAAGGGAATAGAAAGTACGCCATGAGCCCGAGGTACAGCGAGCTGGTGGGCAGGCGCATATCCCTAAAGGGAATAGAAAGCGCCTTGTCGTCGGGGAACCCCATGTACTTCAGCTCCGCGTGCATATCCCTAAAGGGAATAGAAAGCCTCCCAGCCCGGACTTTACAGAGTCTTCTATAAACTTCTCGAGCATATCCCTAAAGGGAATAGAAAGTTACGTTTATTTTTGTTGCACCCACGGGCCTCGACTGATACGTAGGCATATCCCTAAAGGGAATAGAAAGAGGAACCTGGCTACCAGGCTTGCTAGTCTCCTGGCGTCCGCATATCCCTAAAGGGAATAGAAAGTGCTTCGAGGCTGGGAAGATGGCGTGCTAGGTGAGTTAGCACGCATATCCCTAAAGGGAATAGAAAGAGCCCCCTGGCTCCATGGAAGCGTATAGCAAGAATAGTACCGGGCATATCCCTAAAGGGAATAGAAAGAGCCCCTACCTCGCCGCGGGCGAACCCGACCCCAGATGGCATATCCCTAAAGGGAATAGAAAGATGGTGATGTAGGCCTCCAGGACGGCCATACTGTGTAGTGGCATATCCCTAAAGGGAATAGAAAGAGGCAGGCGGGGGCTGAGGGTGTGGGTGAGAGGATAGGCAGGGCGCATATCCCTAAAGGGAATAGAAAGGCAACCTCGTCAGGCTTCCACACGTTGCTAGCCACGGCCGCATATCCCTAAAGGGAATAGAAAGTCGCAACCTCCTATCTGGCCGTTGTCACCGTTGCGGGCATATCCCTAAAGGGAATAGAAAGGGCAAATACTGTGTAAGGTCTACGGATGCCGTCTGCGCGGTTGTGCATATCCCTAAAGGGAATAGAAAGCTGCATGAGCCCGTGTGTGCTGCTGGGCGGTATGCCCAGCGGCATATCCCTAAAGGGAATAGAAAGGGCCTGGGACCGCGGCTCTCGCCTGGCTAGCCCTCTACAGGAGCATATCCCTAAAGGGAATAGAAAGGCTATAGTAGCGTAGGTGCCAGAGTTGTTGAGATCATATTGGCATATCCCTAAAGGGAATAGAAAGATGATACTCGAGGAGTATGGGGGGTGATGGGTTGTGGAGCGCATATCCCTAAAGGGAATAGAAAGTTCATAACAGCGTTTAGCCAGGTCACTCACACCTATCCACCCCAGCATATCCCTAAAGGGAATAGAAAGATGCCACAGCTCAGCCTCTATCTCACTGCTAGCCAAGCTGCATATCCCTAAAGGGAATAGAAAGGGCGGGCGTGGACTACAGGCTCCAGCCGTACCTGCCAAGCATATCCCTAAAGGGAATAGAAAGAGGCGGTGGTAGCGGGGGCTCGGGCGGCAGCGGCGGTGGCTGCATATCCCTAAAGGGAATAGAAAGCAGGTTGCGTTGACCGGTCTTCACGAGTTCACCCACTATCTGCGTATCCCTAAAGGGAATAGAAGGTTTGGACATTTCGTCTATAGGTCTCTTTTACATAAGCATCGTTGAAGATGCTGGGATAAGTTTGAACTATAGGGCAGGCATACCTGGCATGTAGAGGTGGAGCATATCTTAAAGCAGCGTCCTCCGCTTATTCGGAAAGAGAAAAGATAGAGCAAAAGTCAGTAGATGATAATGACATATATCGTTATGCCAATGTTAGTGTCGAGCGGGAAAAGAGTTCCAATGTGCCCAGTAACTTGGAGGTCATGTTACACTATCGCCGTTAAAATCATAATTCATGAAGGCCGTCTCTCTGAACCTTTCAATCGCTAGATATTAGATAGTTCCGAACAGCGTTTTCCCAAGATATAGCAGATTAATTAGTTTTATCCAGCGTTAACCTGTTCCTGGATATACTTGGTTTTTGTTTGAAGACAGTCTTCATCTATCCTGCTGGGGGTGCATGGAGGTTTATTTACTCGATATACATGCCGAGGAGCCACATATGCCATAATTATGTAGTTAGTATATTAATTTCCTCACGGGGTTAAAGAGGTGTTTTGGTTTATCGTTTTATTGCTATTACGGCGATTGCAAGTAGCAATATTGCTATTGCTGCGAGTATTTCTAGGGGGATGCCTTGTATGTATTGTCTTATCCCGTCTCCCTCGTCTTCAGAGTTGTCTACTCCTGTTTCTGTCGGGCTTTCCTGCCCTTCGGTGACTACTACTGTTGTCTGGCTTGCTGTTTGTTGGCTGGTGGTTGCTGATGTTTCATTTTGGGACTCTGTGGTTGTGCCTATCGTTGTCGATTCCTCTTGGAGGGATGCCTTGAGGGTGGTTATGTAGAGGGAGTGGTCCTTCATGTTTGAATAGCCTGTTCTAAGTGCGTCTGTCGCGTCTACTATGTTTAGGCCTCCAGTAAGGTCTGACGCCGGTTTTAAGGGTGATGTAGTCTTAGATCTGGGTATGTCTATAACTGTTATATCCTCTCCGTCGAATGTGTTGCTGGTAGCTGTTGTGTTCTGTAGCCCTGCGTCAAGCGCTCCGGGTATCCACTCGGCTGCCACCATAATATCATCCCCTCTAGCCGCCATATCCTTGAACATTATGGCCCCTTCGAAGCCTAGGGTGTACGCTGCTCCCAGAGCTCCGGTGTCCGTTAGGTGTGCTGTTATGAACCCTTTTGACGCGTCTGGGCTCGTATAGTTACCCTGGAATATGGATCCTGCTGTCAGAACCATCCCATCTTTTATCATAACGCCTTCAGCAACTCCACTCCCCGCTTCGCCTTGGAACTCTACTGTCGACGCCCATACAGGCTGCATGGTGGCCGGGTTTAGTGTTATGGTGGCCAGCTTACCCATGTTATCCATGCCCGTGTAGAAGCCTGAGATGGCTACTACACCGTTTCCCGCATCAACCCGAGCATTATGCAGGCTCATATCTTCAGTGCCAGGTATTATGAGTATCCTGGAGTCTACTATACCCAGAGTCTCGGCCGATATCTTGAGGGCCAGCATCTTGTAGGGGGCTCCCTGGACTCCACTCTTGTACACGCCCGCCGCATATATGTAGCCGCCGCTGTATACGGCGTCCCCGACGTAGGCTCTGCTGTCGGGGGATGAGCCTATCCTGAACATGCTGGGTTGGCTCAGGCCGCATTTGCCGTCGAACCTCGCTATTATCACAGGGTTCTCTGCGTAATAGCTATCGAGGTTGTTTATAGAGGCGATTAAATAAGCATTTCTCCCGTCATGGACGATAGCCTCTCCACCGCTCTGGAAACCACCCGTTGAGGGTCCCTCCTTCAGTTTCTCTAGGGTAAAGCCGTTTTGACAGATCACCTCCCCTTTGCTATCGAAGCCCACCACACTAAACGCGGTGTTGAAGCTGTACCGCCAGACTGTGGATACATGGAGAAGCCAAACCTCCGTAGACGGGGGAGCGGCGATATCCCCGATCCCGCCTGACTCGCCTTTCCGGGTGACTACCACTACATCCCTGGAATGCTCATTAGTGTACTGTTGGTTGGAGTAGGTAGAGTATATCAGTTTGAGCTTTGAGGAGGAGGTGCTGGGAAATAGTGCGAGGAACCCATAGGTTTTTTCCTCGTCTTCCATCTGTTGGAGTGCATACCCGCTTACAACACTCAAACCACTACCAGACGATACTGCCAGCGGGTTCACTTCGAGAAACCTGTTGGTATCGAAGCCCGAGAAAACACCTATAATAGAAGGATCTTGAACGGTTGTAATAACTATGCTTTGAGAGGACCCTACAGCTAGTGGAAGCGACCCGGCAAGCATTATCGCCAATAGAATCAGAGCGGGTGCAAGTCTCAATACCACACGAGTACCAGTCACAACACATACTCCGGTGCCAACACCTGTTAATTCAATAGTTGGTATGATTCCCTGACATATTATTTATAAATATATAATTTCAGCCATATTCAGCCATATAGTGAGGGCCTTCACGACTCAGTCCTACGGGCTGTCGAGAACATAAAGTATGCCTACGGTTTGGCATGATTCAAGGTTTTGCGCCAGGATATCCATGAATATCTCTTTTGTTAGCTAATGATAAGAATACGGGGAGAACTGCAATGATAAGAAATGCGTTTCCCACGATATTGTCAGCCTGCGTGGTTTATCCGTACCACGAGGCTTATGCAATATTATAAATGTTTACCGTTTGTTTCTCGATTAACTACTCTTTAGATAGTTGCTTCATGATTCGTTATTTGGTTATTGTCCTTGGCGCGTTCACTAGTTGTGGCTCCTTGGGGGGATTTTAGGGAGTGGAGTGAAGTAGAGTATAGACTAGACGATGTATCGACCAAGTCTAGGAGCACCCTTCGGGCAGTGCTAAAGTATGAGAGGGGTTCGGGTGAGGCTTATCCTGTAGTGCTTATACCCGAAACTCTGGTTTCCGGAGATGTTCTAGGTAGGTGTAGGGATCCCGAGTGTTATAGAAAGGAGGTCTACGATGCTGTTGGGAAGGATGCGAGCATGTTTCTCGAGGAAATGGGTGTTGGGGAGAGTAGAGTTTGCGTAATGCCTAATATAGGAGACTATAGCATGGCCAGGTGGGAGATCCGTGGCGTCGACTTGAACATAGTCTCGTACTACTCCTCAATGGCCATGCTCTGTATGCTGGGGGTGGGTTTGGAGAAGAGTGTTGACAGGGTCGTGGTGGACCTAAGCCATGGCATAAACTTTATGGTGAAGGCAGCCTACCGTGCCGCCATGACGTCCTCCAGGCTTTTGAGCGCTATAATGGGTAGGGAGGTGGAGATAGTGGTGTATAACAGTGAGCCCTATAGGAGGGGGGTTGAGACGCTGGAGATACATAAAGTAGATGATGAGGTTGTGACGCCAGGAAGAGCCGCCTCAAGGCTAGTTTACTCGTATTATCAGGGGGTGCACAGGCTGAATTCTAGTGTTGATGTGGTTAAGGCTGTGAGGATAGACAGAAGCCATAGTATGGGGCGTGAGGCTAAGAAGAGGCTGAACAGCGACAGTCACATTAAGGCGGTAAACAAGTTGTTGAAGATCCACGGTATGCAGGCGGCGGCGAGCGTGTATTTCAGCCTGCCACTAGCCGCCCTCCAGGTTGGAGCCAACGCTCTGAGGGACGTGGGAAGCGTTGAAGAGGCGGTTAGCCAGCTTAGAGGCACCATAACTGCGCTGCAGGAGGCGATGCCCCTCGTGGATATCTCGCACGGGAGGGTTGTTAGGCACTATGGGGGTGTTGATTACGATATTGTTAAGAGCGCCCTGGCGGGGACTGCTTTGACGGTTTACACCATGAGACTCTATAGGGACTTCGAAGGTAACGGTGTATACTTTAGCGGCGGAGTGGTGGAGGCGGAGCTAGATACCCTAGAGAAGGTTGTAGAGAGGCTGCCCGGCCCCCTACAGTTTGTTAGTATGAATGAGATACACAGGGAGAAGTCTACAGAGCGCGAAGAAAGCGGCGAGGGCCCGGCTAAATACCTATCTGAATCTTGTATTGGGCATAACGTTCAGGATAGGAACTTCATAGCCCACGCTGGGCTAGAGAGGAACCTAGCATGCAGGAGAGGAAGCAGGGTTAGGTATCATGAAAGCGCCGCAAACGGGGGAGAACTCTACAGGGTGTTGGAGGAAAGTCTCAGAAAGACGATGAGGTTTCTATTCGGAGGAGACCAGGGCTAGGTCACCCACTCAAACCAACGCGGCTGCGGGCAGAAACATTTAAAATGAAAAATTGTGAATTTTTATGGCAGAGCGAGTTGGATGTTTGATGTACTACTGCCACTTAGAGAGGCTTGTAGGAGGCTTGGGATTAGTTGTCGTACGAAGAGGTGGATTTACTCTGACAAGATAAGGCGGTTAGAACACCAATAGGCTGGTGGATCTGGGCGAATCCTCATCAGATGGGAGTCCTGTGCCGTTGGCCTCGACAGCCACCCATGACCCCATAACCCTTTCCTGAGGGTTATGGGCGATGTGGAGTAGGAAGTCCCTAGAGGTGACATTAAACAACAGTAAAATGCATGGAATGACCCTCTAGGGACAAACGGAAGAGTAAAACACACCAGGGGCTCTAGGCCCCTGGGGGCTGTGTTTACATAGTTTTCTATCGTTGTTTATGGTGGGCTACCGTATATGGGGTCTAAGTCTCCGTCGTAATCTAGCTCATTGTTGCATAAGCCTTTTTCTCCCTCGGCCGTAACGTTTAGGTGCTGGAGGTTGTGTTCTTCAAGGATTGGCATTAGCTGTAGGATGATTTGTGGTAGGCGGTAGGGGTTTGTCCTTATAGTGAAGTCTATCTTAATCGTCATTTCCCACTCTCTCATCTCCCCTAGGCTCTTCTGGGCCTCGGGCATCTTGCCCTGCTCCCCAGCCCCACAGCCAGGGCGGGGCTGGCGTGTCTTACTATATCGCCTGTCCTACCTTAAATTGTTTACGCCTCCCCCTCTCCCCGGGTTGCCCTTCTCTTCGCCGCTATGGCTGCGGCGAGTATGAGTATGTAGGCCGCCTCCACCGGTATTATCGTGGCGGGTATTGGTTGGAGGGCGTTCTCGCTGACAAGGCCGAGGACGAGCCTCATTAGTATGTAGGGTGGGAGGGATAGGGCGAGGTAGAGGGCGGCAGAGGCTATCGAGGCCCACCTGCTGTTTGAGAGTAGATATGCAGCCGCCAGTAGGGGTGTGAGGGCTGCTGATAGCGTCATGAGCTCCAACGTTGGCAGGCCTAGGGTGAGGGAGGGCGTCACCCCAAACCTCTCCATCAGGCTGAGCATGCCCAGGCTGAACCTGCCTGGCCAGTGCCAGTAGGCTATTGTGTAGGCGGCTGCCGTGGCGTAGGCCGCCGCCGCGGCCGCTGGCCAGCGTGGTAGCCGTTGTCTCGAGGCGTAGAAGCCGGCGAGCACCGTGGCGGCGAGGAGGAGGACCGCAGGGGCTATCCTGGGGGGGCTCCAGGGTAGGCTGGTTGCGAGGACCTCGCCGGAGGCTCTGGCCACCGCTTCACCGCCGAGTATGAGGGGTATGATGGGTATGCCCGGGAGGAAGGCTAGGCCGTCGCTGGAGGGCCTCCACTCCACGCCCCCCGTAAGGAGGGTTGTCCACCCCGCCTCGGCCCGAGAGCCCTCTCGGAGGAGGGCTGATGCAGCCTCCACTCCGCCCTCTCTGAACTCCTCCAGCACCCTGAGGGCCGAGTCCATCCAGCCGGGGGCGGGCTGGTAGTGGTTGTTGTTGCCGCTGAAGGCGACTGCGACAGTGGCCCCGGCCTGCCTCAATGCCTCAACGGTGGCGGCTAGACCCTCTGTGGGGAAGTACTCGTCGTGGCCGGAGAAGAGTATGTAGAACGCCTTACCCTCTAGGAGGCCCTTGCTGGCTGCAAGCTTTATGTAGGAGAGGGGGTCTGAGGATGAGAGCTTCTCAACCGTCTCCCCGTCGACCGGGGCGTCGGAGGGGCCTACGAGGTTCGCCAGCCCGCCCGACTGGATCATGCAGGATAGGCAGCCCGAGGCCACTATCGGTATGGCTAGCGTGACGCTGGGGTGTAGGGAGGCTACAGTGTAGCTGGTGAGGCCGCCCATGGAGACGCCCATAACCGCTATTCTACCTGGCTCCGCCCCCAACGCCTCGGCAGCTTCAACCGCGCGGACCCCGCTCAGGTAGACGTAGTAGAGGAAGAACTCGCCGGGCTCCAGGGTGGTCGCCCTGTCCCTCCACGACTCGCCGCCGGGTATGCAGGACTCCCCGTGGCCCGCTGCGTCTATGGAGAGCACCTTAAACCCCCTTAGAGCGAGTTCGTAGGCTATCTTATACCCCCCTAGGGTCTCTTCGAAGAACGTGTGGTCGCCCCCGAGGCCGTGGACTAGCAGTATCCATGGACCCTCAGAGGAGGGGGAGCCGTATAGCCACCCGTATATCCTGCAGTCGGGGGTTCCGGGGAGTAGGCTGAAGGATATTTTAGCCACGCTTATAGTGGAGCCCCTGTAGCTCGCGGCCTCAAAGCTCTCAACCCTAACGTCAAGCCCTCTCGACCAGTCGAACCCCCATAGCTCCCGGTAGAGGTCCTCGCCGAGCGGGGGAGGGGTTATGTAGGTGTCTTGGGAGGGGTCGAGGACAGTGTAGAGGTTTATGTAGCCTATGAAGAGGAGCAGAAGGAATACGGCCGCCGCAACCCTATGGAAAGCCAACCAGAACCACCTTGACATGCAGCTACCGCCGAGCCCGGCATAAGCAATAGGGTTTAGATTATGATCCGGGGGTTTTCAGCATGGCATGTTGCCTGTGTAAATATACGACAAGTTTTACCAAGCTTTCAGCAGCCTCCAACGGGAGGATGGTGGAGGGGAGGGGATGGGGTTGGCTAGATGGTGGCATTCACATTCATGCCTCCACAGACTTTGCACCGTATGAAGGCGAAGCTGATCTCGCTCGCAACCCTACGCCCCAAGAGGTCCTCAGTACCCTCGGTAGCCTCACCGGAAAACCTCTTCTCAGGCTCGAGAGGGCTCTGTAACAGGGAGTAGGTGCCTCCTGTAGAAGACTTTATAGGCACCGCGTATTCCCGCAATCCCTGCTTCCAACAATCGTCCAGCCCACTGGCTGCTTGGGCTGGGGGAGGTCCTCAAAACTCACGTTGCCGGGAAGTGGAAGTGTGGGAGGGCAGCCTTCATAGCAACAGTCCCTCACTACTTAATGTCTCCCTCTTGCATCTATTGTCAACTGATTTCCCGCTATTTTATGGGTATTTTCGGGATTTCAACTGTTGATCCCCCGCTGGTTATCCCACTTTCGGCTGTGTAATGTGTTGCTCTCGGTTCGGGGCTTCGGGCATATTTGTGTATAGATGCATTGCTACACTATATATACTTTCAGGAGTTTCTCCATATTATGCTAGGCTTATCGGGGCTAGGGGGCGGTTATGGCTTTGGGTTTGTTCGGGGTTTTTCTCTCTGCCAGGATGTTTCTCGGACGTAGGAGGATTGTGGCTGTGCTTGTTGTGACTATCATGCTTCTCGCCAGCATACCCTACATGGCGGGAGCCGTGTCGAGGCTTGGATCAACCATCATGTTGGACACGTTCCTCGAGAGGTCTAGGCCCCACCTGGCGCTGCACCTGTGGTTCCCCGGCCCGGTGGATAGCGGGGTTTTGGATGGGGCTTCTCTAGATGTGTCGGGCTCTCTGGAGAGGCTGGGTTTCGAGGCCTGGTCACGTGTATATGTTGTTGAGGCTGGTCTGGCGGTTGTTGGGGAGCAGGGAGGAGGGGGGCCTCCTGTGCCCTCTCACCCCTCTGATGAGGTTGTGCGCGTGCTTGACGATACCATCATGATTAATGGACGGGTTTACAGGGTCGTTCCCATCTACCTCGTAATAGCCCCGCGGAGCCTCGACCCCGGTGCTCTTGGCTTAGCTGGGGAGAAGATTCCAATCTCTAGCCCGGGAGGGGGTGTTGTGGACGTGGTTGTTGCTTCGGCGCACCCTCTAGCCTCTACCACAGTTGAAGTGGGAGGCTTCCAGGTCCTGGGGGTTGACTACAGGGTGCTAGGGCATGCTCCAGCCGGACTAGGGATCGCGGTAGAGTCTATAACTTCCTACAGGCTCTACGATGACGGTTTTGGGATGTACAGGGCCTGGGGCTACGCTATTTTCCTCTATACGGCATCCGACGATCCAGAGGTGCTCGCCCTCGGTATAGCAAGTAGGTACGCAGAGGCGGCTTCCTCGGGCGAGGTCCTGTCCAGGGAGCTGGCGGAGGCCGTTGAGCAGGCTGCACGGGGAGGGCCAGCCGTTCTCCCTCCGAGGCCTCTGATCGAGGCCATGGATAACGGTCTGAGCCCCGAGGCTGCTGGGCGTCTGGTGTCGATGGTTATCATGGCTGACTACAAGCCAGGGAGCCTTGTAGACTATGTAATACAGGGCGACGTCAACCGTTTCCTCAGCCAGGTGGAAGCCAGGATTGGGGAGAGTCTGCTTGAAGATGCTGGAGTATGTCTGGCGGGGCTCGACATTGTTGGTCAGTACGTGCGGACAGGCGGGTCAACCCCCCTCTGCAGCCCCGGCGCCGGGGGGGCCAGCTATAAAGCCCTCGCCCAGGCAGTCATACTAGCTCCCCCAATCGGGGGAGGCCTATTCCTCCTGCAGAGTATCGCCTCCCTCGCAGTAGTCTCCGCGGTCCTCGCAGCCCTCCTAGTCTCGGCCCTCCAGGCTGGGACAGCTGTTATCCAGTGGATACTGGGTGACATGAGGCCCTGGCTAGCCCTAGCCATAGCCCGGGGCGCCGGCACGGCCACCCTCAGAGCCTCACTAGCCCTGGCCGTGGCCGTGCTAGCGGTTTTCTCGATACTACTCGGTGGAGTGGCCTCATCCATCTCCATACCCGTGATGGCCTCAGCCCTCTTGGGCTATAGCGGCGTGCTAGATGTGTGGACCCTACTCTCCAGCCCCGGGCTCTGGATATCCTCCCTGACTGTCGCGGTTCTCGGCGTCGGCGTGGCCCTCATGTCTAAGTTGGGCGGGCTTAGGGATATCAGCCCTGTGGAGGCGGTGAGGAGGGTTGAAGCTTTGGAGAGGGGGCACAGTGCTAGGGGGCGTAGGGTCCAGGTTCTACTAGTAGCCCTGGCGATAGCCTCCACAGCCCTAGGCCTCCACGGGGACCCCGAGGCTGTGCTTAACTGGGTGACCGATAGGCTTGGCGGTATTGTGGCGCTCCCTCTGGCTTTCATACTGCTCGCCGCCTTCTTCCTATCGCCCCTGGCTCCCGCCATACTCGTGTCAACCGTATCAACCGCCCTGGCTGGCGGACAAGGGGCCTACATACTTCTCGCCAGGCTCCCCACTAGACTTCTACCCCGGCTATTCCCAGGCTTCACAGCCTCATCTGCCCTGAAGATGAGAGATAGGATGGCGGCGTCGTCAAGGGTGATGGCTCTAGCCTTCGCAGCGCTTATATCCTTCGCTCTCGCACACGGGTTCGCACTATCCCTTGAGGAAACCGTTGCAAGACTGGCCCGGGGACCCTATGACCTAGTCTCCCTCGTAGCCGCCTCCAGAGCTATGGCCGCCGCGTCACTCCTGGCCGCCGCAGCGGCGGCTGCAGTATATCTGGCCACAGCCTACGCAGGTGTAGCTGGAACCGTTGAGGTCCTCGAGAGGGAGGCTGTCGTCCTGAGGGCGAGGGGCGCGGGTAGGAGGGAGGTTGCAGCCTTCATATACGGCAGCCTCCTACCGCTCGTGCTCTACTCCGCAGCCGTGGGACTAGCTGCCGGGATTGTAGGAGGTGTCTCCCTCCTGGCAACATTCAAGACGGCCAGCCTGACCGTCTCACCCGATATACCTGGCGAGATAGGCCTTCCCCTGCCAACCCCAACGGCTCCCGCAGTAGCCTTAGCGATACTACCCTTAGCCGCAGCCCTCCTGCTACCGATGGCGACGAGTGCAATCGCAACCCGCGAATCAGACCTAGCCCGGGCCCTAAGGTCATGAGGTGGCTGGGGATGGTGGGGGAGAGTAGGGAGGACATCGCTGTTATCGTGGAGGGCGTTGTTAAGATCTACGAGTCTCGTGGGGAGAGGGTTGTCGCCCTCAGGGAGGTCGGCCTGGCGGTGGCGAGGGGCGAGGTCCTCGCCATAATGGGCCCCTCGGGCTCAGGCAAGACCACCCTGCTGAACATAATAGCCGGTATAGACAGGCCGAACGCTGGAAGGGTTGTTGTGGACGGCTTCGAGGTGTCAGGCGCGGGAGAGGAGGAGCTGAGGAGGTTCCGGCTGGAGAGGGTGGGGTATGTGTTCCAGCAGCACAACCTCATACCCACCCTAACCGCCCTGGAGAACATACTACTCCCCATGTCCATGGCGGGAAGGCCCAGCAGGAGCCGCGGCCTCGAGCTACTCAAGAAGGTGGGGCTCGAGGGGAAGGAGGGCCGGTATCCTGAGGAGCTGAGCGGTGGCGAGCAGCAGAGGCTCGCGGTTGCGGTGGCCCTCGCCAACGATCCTCCAATAATCGTGGCGGACGAGCCTACGGGTGAGCTTGACATTGCAACGGGCGAGAGGATTGTGAGGATACTTCTCGAGGAGGCCCACGGCCGTGGCAAGACTGTTGTCCTCACCACACACGACCCGCGGGTTGCCCGGATGGCCGATAGGGTGGCCGTCCTGGAGGACGGGAGGCTCCGGGGCATCTACAGCCCCCAGAGGATAGCGGGGGGCGCGGGCCTGGGTGAGGTTGAGGCCGAGAAGGCTGTAGAGGCTGCTCTTAGAAAGATGATGGAGGAGGCTAGGCTGAAGCTGAGGGAGGCTGAGGAGAGGTTCAGGAGAGGGGAGATAGGGATAGATGAGCTTATAAATATATACACCAGGTCTAGGGCGCTGGAAGAGGCTGTTAGGGAGGAGCTTTCAAGACTGGGGGTCACAGCCTAGCCCGGGGGGTGAACGGGGGTTTGGGCGCTGCTGAGCCTGCTGTTGAGGTGAGGAGCATCTGGAAGAGGCTAGGCGGCAGGTGGGTTCTCAGGGATGTGAGCCTCACCGTCCCCCGGGGTGTCGTGTACGGTGTGGTTGGGCCCAACGGCGCCGGGAAGACGACGCTGTTCAGGGTCATCCTAGGGCTGTATAGGGCTGAGAGGGGGAGTGTTAGGCTCCTCGGAGAGCATGTGGAGAGGGCGGGCCCTGGCCTCTTCAGGAGGGTGGCCTATCTTCCCGAGGATGGAGAGCCCTATAGGAACATGACTGGCCTAGAGTTCCTGAGGCTCTACGCCTCTATCTACGGTGTGGAGGAACCCGAGGGGTATCTGGAAGAGGCCTCCAGGCTGTCAGGCCTGGGCGAGAGGCTTGGGGATAGGGTTAGGTCGTACAGCAAGGGCATGAGGAGGCGCCTCCTGGTGGCGGCTATGCTAGCCCTCAAACCCTCCCTGGCGGTCCTAGACGAGCCGACTGCCGGGCTAGACCCGGTGTATAGTGTGGGTATCAGGAGGCTCCTGGGGGAGTACAGCTCGAGGCACGGGGTCACAGTGCTCCTATCGAGCCACAACATGTATGAGGTGGAGAGCGTGTGCAGCGAGATAGCCATGATATCCCGGGGCGGCATAGTCTACACAGGCACCCCCAGGGGGGCTGTAGAGAAGACTGGCGCCGCGAACCTGGAGGAGGCCTACGTAGCCCTAGTCTCAGGAGGGGGCGGCGGGTGAGCCTAAGGAGGGTTCTCCCCTTATTCATGGTGAAGGAGCTGAAGGAGGTCCTCAGGGACCGGACCCTCCTCTTCAACCTAGTCCTCTCACCAATGCTCGGCGTGATCGTGTGGATCGTCATAGTGGAGGCTATATTCTCGGGCTCCATAGCACCGCCAGCGAGTGACGGGGGGATGCCGAGTGTTGAGGGTCTAGCGGTTGTTGACCTCGACCAAACCCCCCTCTCCCAGGCAATAGCCAAGGCCCTGGGCGGGAGGGAGGCTGGGAGTGTTGACGAGGCGGTTAAAGTGGGGGCGAGGCTGGTGCTGGTGATACCCGAGGGCTTCACCTCCAGCCTGCAGCAAGGCGAGAGGGCGGGAGTGAAGCTTTACATCATGGCGGGTGAGGTCCTCAGTGACGAGGGGGTCCTCGGTGTTTTCCGCTACAGCGGTCTAGTCGAGGCTATAGACCAGGCTCTCGAGCTAGTGGCTAGGCAGGTGCTTGGCATACCCTCAGCTGAGGACCTGGTTAGAGTGGAGGAGAAGCCCCTCGGGATCCTCCAGGGCAACCCCGCCTCACACCTCCTGATACTGTTCATGCTGCTAATGGCCTCCTTCATAATAGGCTCGTTCCTCCTACAGGTCTCCGCCATAACGGTCGGCTACGACAGGGAGCAGAGGACCCTTGAGCTCCTCCTCGCAACACCCCTGAGAACCCGGGGTTACGTGGCGGTGAGGCTCGCTGGCGCAGCCGCGATGGCGTCAGTGGGCCTCATATCCCTCATAGCGAGCTTCGCCCTCATGATTGTATACGCTGCGGTTAGGATACCCTCGGCCGTAGGAGGAGAGGTCACAGCGGGAGAGCTTGCGTCGCTCCTCGGGGAGGCCGCGGAGAGGCTCGCCCCCACTCCCGGACAAGTCCTAATGGCTCTGGCTGGAATTGGGGCCGCAGCCATATATACTCTCACCCTAGGCCTCATCCTAGGCTTTATAGGGGCTGGGGATGTGAAGTCGGCGCAGACGGCCTCGGGGATGTCAGTGTTCATATTATTTATACTACTTTTCCCCCTGGCCGCTGTACCCTACAGGCTACCTCACGCGATCCCCCTGGCCCTACACCCCATAACAGCTGCGCCAGCCGCCTACCTGGCCTATGCTAACGGGGACACTGACATGGCCCTGGCTATGCTCGCCTCGACGCTGGCAGGCTCCGCAGTAGCAGTGGCGGCTGCGGTGTGGCTCTCTAGGCCGGAGAGGCTCTTGGCACTAGGCTCGGACGGGGGAGGCATTTTTGGACTCTTACGCCGCATAGGAAGGTCTAGTCGAGAGAGCTAGATTACCCAGTTCCTAGAACATGCATAACACTGTCCGCTTCAGCCATAGCCGCTGGCCCGCATGCCTCTGAACATCGCTTGAGCAGCCTCTCCCCGGCCAGGAAAAGCCCTAGTGCCTGAACTGCGAGTCCCAGGGGGTTTAGAAGGCCTAATGTCGCTATCGTCAAGGCGTTAATTAGGATGCCTGAGGAAACGAGTAGGATTTCGATTCGGCCGCTCACCGCATTCAGCCTCGAGAGTGCGGCTGCTCCCGATGCAAGTGTAATAGCCACTGCTGCAAGATAGGTCAGGAGGCCGGTTAATATGATTTCAGCCGAGAGAACGGGGTTCAGGAAAGCGAGAGATAGAACCCCAGCCGAGACTAGCATGGGAGAGGCTACGAAAAGCCTGGATAAGATCTGAAGAAGCCTTTTATCCTCATCCTTCTCGGCAAGAAATGCTCCTTCACGAACGACAAAATGGCTTTTCATCATGTAGTAGAGCCATGCAGCAAAGCTAGCAAGGGCTAGCTGACCTAGTGTGAGTTTTAAAACTACCTCTCCGAACCCTCCAAGATCCAAGTAGACCTGGTTCTGGAGGAGCCGGGCAAAATTGCTCCAGCCCGACACCAAAACACCTCTTCCTTTGTAGGGTTCGGCCAGCCAGGGGAAAGGATCGAGGATATAATGGTGATGAACACTACCATGAGTGTAGCTGAGGACCTAGCGGCCAGGCCTAGAACACTGGCTACACTATAAGCTATTAGATTGAAGTATCCTTTATTAAGCATGTCTTCTCTCTGGCTAGTAATGCTAGTACTAGTCTTCATCGAGTGCCTCCGGCGTCATGATACAAATTGTTTGACCCGCCATTGAAACAATGGCGTCTAGTACTAATATCTTAAGTAGCTACACGATCCTGCTAAAGTCCGTGGGAAACGTTTAAAAGTAAAAAGCTTCTCATTTCACTCTAAAAGGAGTTCCTCATGACATGGTTTGCCTCCGCCGCCCTAGCCCTGCCATAGCTGGTTTCCAAGGCCCCTTCTAGCCTCTTACCTACCACCACAAGCCCTACCACAAGACCTCCTGGCCCGAGAGGACTTATGGGCATGTCGGGGTTTGCTAGGGTTACCCAGGTGACAGCTAGTGAGAATATGGTTAGGAGTACGGCTGGAGGTGTAACCTGCCCTAAGGGGTGTATATGTTGTACAGCCCAAGTCACCGCCACGGCAATGGCTAGAAGGTAGAATGTTATTGAGGCTACTAGTAGTGGCCTGGTTAAACCGTGCTCCTCGACTATCGAGTAGGGGCTTGGCAGCTTGAGAGCTTGATAAAGAGCGTACACTAGCGAAGCCGCTAGTAGCGCTAGCGTTACGGCCAGACTGGCTGCGATTAGCCTAGCGAACAGGGCGTCGCTCCCCCGCTTGAGTAGGAAAAAGGTCCTCCTCAATCTCTTTAGGCTTGACAGGCTGAAGTATGACAGTATCCCTAGTGACGTCAGCGTGAGTACCAGCAGGAATACCACTGCAGCAATGTAGGCGAAGCCCGAGATGCCCGGCCCCCTCTCCCCGAAACTCTTTTTCAGCTTTTCAGCTAGGCTGCCGAAAGGGTTAAGTACCTCCTCGAGTGGAGCGTCGCCCGGATTATCTCCCACTATCAGGTATCTGAGGAGGGTTATGGATAGTGAGAATACCAGTAGGGCTAGGGACCCCATGATAAAATGGTTTATAGCGTCTTTTGCTGCGAAAGCGGCTAAGCTTCTGAAATTTTGGTTGTCCCGACTAACATATCCCATAAACTGTACCCCGGAATCTATTTTTCAATACTACAATTTAAATTCTTATATTTAAGAGTATGCGATAATAAAACATATTCCATAATAGCAGTACATTACATGTTGAGAACCTGAAGCGGGTTTCTAGCCGCAATAGCAATGCCATAATTAGTTTTCCAATATATTCTTATTCTTATAAATATATTCTTATAAAAACATTTTAAAACAGTCTATATAGCTGGGAAGCAACCCGGGCTAGATTTTAAACGGGAGCCTATGACCCTAACCCCGGGGAGTTTGGGTTGGAGGGGTTCGAAACCCATGTTGTCGATAGTCTTATAGACGATCACAGGTATATCCTGCAGGCTCTGGACGTGCTTGAGGAGTCCGTGGAGCTCCTCGCCCAGGGGAGGCTGCCGCCCTCCACTGTGGCCAGGCTCGCCCGGTTTCTGGAGGAGTTCGCCGACGGCTGCCACCACGCCAAGGAGGAGGCGGCTCTCTTCCCCTGTATGGAGGCCCGCGGCCATCCCTTCAGGGAGGGTGGTTTGAAGAGGCTGACGTGCGACCACGGTGTGGCTAGGTACCTCCTGCGGGGCCTCCTGCTCGAGCTAGAGAAGCTCGAGCGGGGGGAGGGTTCTGTTGAGAGGGTTAAGGGCTATGCGGCCAGGTATGTGGAGCTCATCAGGCGGCATATAGACTATGAGGACCTGGAGGTTTTTGAGGAGGCTAGAAGGCTTGTGGCGCATGGAGAGATGGTTGGGGAGGCTGGGAGGATCGACAGGGAGACCGGTAGGGACAGGTTGATAGACGAGTTTTACAGGCTCAGAGACGAGGTTGAAAGGGCGGGTGGGTAGGTAGCGGCGGCGGGGACAGGTTTATGGAGGCCCTCGAGAAGCTATCCCTCGGCATACTCCGGGTCAACACCTACGTAGCCGCCGCCCGGGGGGAGTGCCTGGTTATAGACCCTGGGGGTGCTGAGGTTCTCGACCTGCTCTCCCGCCTCGGCTGCCGCGACGTGGTTGTAGCAATCACCCACGGCCACTTCGACCACGTGGCTGCCGTGGAACCCCTGGTGGCCCGCGGCGCTGTCGTGGCGGCACACCCTCTGGCGCCTAGGGTTGCCGAGGCCTATGCGGAGCTCGGGGTAAAGATGGGCTACCTAACCGCTACCCCGAGGTTCGGCGTCGACATCGAGCTCAGCGAGGGCAAGACGCTCGAGGCCGCGGGCCTTAGCCTCAGGATACTATACACCCCGGGTCACAGCCCCGACCACATAGTCCTCCACGAGCCGAGGCTTCGGCTGGCCTTCACAGGAGACCTAATATTCATGGGGTCTATAGGCCGGGTGGATATAGCCCTGGGAGACCCAGCGGCTATGGAGAGGAGTCTGGCGAGGATTGCGAGGGAGCTCCCTCCCGAGACGAGGCTCCTCCCGGGCCACGGCCCAGAGACTACGCTGGGGCGCGAGCTCCTCCACAACCCCTACCTCCAACGCCTAAGTCCTTGAGCCGGGCTGGAGGGTATTACAGCCTCTGGGCTAACGATCTCTCTATAGGGTGGTTGCGTGGCCGACACCGCCTTCAGGCTTGGCCTGGTTTTGAGTGTTGCAGGCGCATCTGTCAAGGTAGCGGGTAGCCTGGCCTACGGCTCCAAGGCTCTCCTGGTGGACGGGGCTACGTGCATCGCCGGTATAGCGGCTGGTATAGCGGCCCTCTACTGGCTCCGCGCCTCCCAGGCCCCGCCCGATGCTGACCACCATTTCGGGGCATGGGAGGCTCGCTTTCGGAGGCGTCTCCTTCATGCTTGTGGCGTATGGTGTGGCCGCGGGCTTCGGGCTTGCATACCTCGCCAGGCCCGGGGCCTACGAGGTAGGGTTCGGCGCCGCGGTTCTCGGGCTTCTGGGCCTCATCCTCTACACCGGGGCGGTGGCGGCGTTCAGGAGGAGCCCGATCGTAGGAGGGGCTATGGCCGCCTTCACCGCGTCCGAGATCTTCGAGAGCATAGTGTCAACCGTCTCAGCCTTGGGGGGCTTCGGCCTCGGCTACCTGGTTGACTATATTGGGGCATGGGCTATAGAGGCCTACCTCCTATACGAGCTCCAGGCCCACGCCAGAAGCCTTGTGCACCACCTCTCCGACATGGCCTCTGAAGAGGCCGCCTCCCAGGTCAGGAGGGAGCTGGAGGCGAGGGGATTCAGGGTCGTCAGCGTCAGGGTAAGGACGGTGGTGCCAGGGAGGTATCATGGAGACGCAATCGTCCTACCGCCCTGTGGGATGGACCCTCTCGCCGCGGACATGCTCGCGGACGAGGCTGTCTACGCCCTTAGGAGGATGGGGGTGGACTTGACGGTGCATGTTGATTTGAGCGGCCGCCTCTCCAGGAGGGAGTGAGCCTCGGACGGCCCGGGGGGGTTTGGGGCGTTAAAGTCAAGTGCCACCGCAGTCCCAGCTTTCACCGGGGTGGGCGTGGGGGTTGGGTGGGTGCAGGTTTGACGTGGCTCTGAACTTCCCCATGGATGGTGGAGTCTCCGAGGTCCTCTCGGGCCTCAGGGTCTACTCGCCTCAGGCGAGGTCCTCTGTTCGGGATATGTGGGGTGTTGTGAGGTCCTCCCGCGTCTTCATAAACGCCTTCAGCCCTGTGGACGCCAGCCTCCTCAGGGATAGGGGGTGCCTCGAGCTCATAATATTGGCGAGCACGGGCTATGACCATGTGGACGTTGGTGCCGCTGGGGAGGCTGGGGTGTGTGTGGCGAACCAGCCGGAGGTTATTACCGAGGCTGTGGCCGAGTATGTGGTGGGCGCTGTGCTCGCCGCTCTCAGGGGGGTGGTTGCAGGCCACATCTATACCCCCCGGTGGGCCCGGGAGGGGTGGCCTTCCCACATCTCCGGGCTGCTCCTCAGGGGGAGGAGCGTCGGCCTCCTTGGGGCTGGTAGGATTGGCCAGAGCGTTGCTTTCAAGCTAGCCGCCCTCGGCGCCGGCCCGTTCTACTACTACAGCAGGGGCAGGAAGCCGGCGCTGGAGGCTGTTCTGGGGGCTAGGCGGCTTGAGCCCCCTGAGCTGTTCTCCAGGTCCTACATACTGGTCAATAGCCTGCCGCTCACAAGCGAGACCCGGGGGTTCGTGAAGGCTGGCCTACTGCGCCTTCTACCCCGGGGCGCCGTCTATGTTAACGTGGGGAGGGGTGGCACCGAGGAGCCGGGGGCTGTTGAGGCCGTGGCGTCTGAGAGGGAGGACCTCTACTTCGTCCTCGACGTACACCCCGAGGAGCCCCTCCCTCCTGATAGCGGGAGGATGGGCCTCCACAGCAGCCCCCGGGCGATAATAACGCCCCACATAGCGGGGGCTTCGAGGGAGAGCATGGCCGCTACCAGGCTTCTCGCGGCGATGCAGGCTAGGGACTACCTGGAGAGGGGCTGCGTCTGGAACCCCGTCAACGGGGCGTGCAGAGAGTGCCCCTCACAGAGGCTTGGGCTGGATGAGGCTATAGCCATGGCCCGCAGGCTCCTCGGGGTCTAGAGGACTAGCCTCTCCTGCTCGTACCTCCTCCCCTCGAGGCCCATCCACCTCACCGGCATCTCGACCCCGTCGTATAGCTCTACGGTCTCTAGTCCGAGGGCGACGGCGGCGGCGACGCGGCCTATGCTGTCGCTCTTCATTATGCCGCTCCCGCTCGTCCCCGCCGCCACTACTATCCCGCTGTCCCAAGGCTCGAACACGACGGGGTTGGCGTCGAAGCTTATGTCGTAGTGGCCCGCCCACCCGCCGCTGGGGTAGGTGTCCTGGAACTGGGGTAGGTAGAGGGAGAGTATGGGTAGGATGGCGAGACTGTAGTAGTGCTCCTCCGGCTGGGGGTCCTCCTCGAGGGCGAAGGGCCTCCCCAGGTTGTCGCTCAGCTGCACCCAGAAGCTCTGCTCCCGGGGGGCGGGCCTTACTAGGACCCTTTTCGGAAGTATTATGAGAGGTGGAGCCCCCGCGCCGGAGAGGTCGCCCTCCCTCATGATCCTCCCGAGGCCCTCGGTCGAGGCTGAGACCCGGAAGACCATTCTCTTCTTCGGCCTGCTGAAAGTGTCTATCCCCAGGGGGTTCAGGAGCCTGTTGCTCCACACACCAGCAGCTACAACCAACTTACCGCCCACCTCAACCCTGGTGCCGTCGCTGAGCGTGACTGCGGAGGCCCTGGCCTCCTGCCAGGGGAGTGGTTCACCCTCGATGCCCAGCTCGACCCTCGGCTTGAGCTCGACACCTACAACCCTCCTTCCGAACAGGAACTCAACCCCGGCCCCGGAGGCCCGGCGGTAGTAGTAGTCTACAACCTTCTCGGCGTCTAGGAACCCGGCGCTCCTTATGAGCACCGCCCCCTCAACATCACCCACACCCAGGACCTCGGCCTCCTCGCCCCCCGACACCCTAGTCCTCATGCCGAGCCTCTTCTCAAGCTCCTCCGGGGGTATGATGAGGTAGTCTCTCCCCTCCTCCCCCGCCTCCTTCAGAGGCCCTTCAACCTCCCTCCACCTCTCCCTGTCGAACACGAAGAGGTAGCCGGACTTGACGAGCCCCAGGTCCTCGCCCCTCTTCTGGGCGTCCTCGAACAGCCTCACCGTCGAGCCCGCGACCAGCCTGTTCATCGTGCTGGAGAAGAAGGTCCTGAAGGCCGCCATGCTCCTCCCGCTATCCCCCGAGCCCGGGGCGTGGCCGGCCTCGACTACGAGAACTCTACCGCCGCTCCAGAGCCTGAGGTAGTAGGCGGCTGCGAGGCCAACAACGCCAGCGCCGACCACTACATAGTCGAAACGCGGCAATAAAGCACGCACCTCCAGGTACGGGCTCTCCTCGTGACTAGTGTTAGGGTGGAGGGGCAATATTCTAGAGTAGGGGCACCGTTATGAGCCGCCCCGCGGAGCCTTCTTAGGACGACCTTGTTCTCAGTAGTCGTTTAACCCTGTCCTCAAGATCCTCAAGGCTCTGGGGTCTGCGGCCTAGGGCCGCCTCCACCTCCTCAGCGAGGCCTAGCCTATCAACCACCAGCGCCGAGGACCTGGATAGGGCTTGCCTCCAAACAGGCTTCCTTAGAGCCTCCCGGAACTCCTCCGGGGTCATAGGAATTATCTCGACACCCTCCCCCACAACACCCGAAACCATGTCAAACCTGTCGAGGAGCCTGACACCCCGGAACCTCGGCGAAACAACCAGCAGATCTATATCGCTCCACCTGTTGAAATCCCCTCTAGCGAAGCTGCCGAAAAGTATTACAGTAGCATCCCCTAGGTGCTCCACAATCCTCGAGGCGGCCATCCTCGCCTTCTCCAGGGCAGAAAGCCACTCGTCAAACCTCTCCCTAGGCACCCTCACACTCCTCACCCAGACACTCCTCCACAGCCCTATACACCCTCACCGAGCATTCCAAAGCCTCCTCCGCATCCCTGCGAGTGTAGTTCTCGAAGGGGGTAGCACCGCCTGGCCAGGCGTCTGGATACCGCGTCGGCACATACATCTTATTGAGAAGAGCTATACAATCCCTTAGATCCTCAAGGCCCGGGCAAAGGCTCTTCGCCCTCCTCCACAGGCCCATAAGGTCGTGGCCGAAAGACTCCACCCCACCAGCCCTGAGTACAGCCTTTAGAGAGTACTCTGCAGCCTGGTTAGCCTTGAAACACGCCCAGCTATAGAAACCACCGTCATAGTCGGACCTGACAGACTCCAGCGTGTACCGCGCCTGCCTCAGCCACCTATCCGCCTCCTCGCAGTCTAGAACCAACCAAACCCCACCCCGCAGGCAGGCCCTGAGGGGCTCGGCACAGTACGCGCTCTCCACAGCCCCCCGTCCACGGGGGGCTTGGCTCCCGGATTCCTCCTCACCGCCCCCGCCTAGTCTATTGGAGGCCTAGGGTTTCAAGCTGTTTCAGCACGTATCCTCTTATGTCGTCGAGGCTGGGCAATCTCTGGGTGAGGCGGCCGTCCTCGAGGTACTTCTGGGTGAGGGGTTCGCAGTCCGTCGGCTCTTCTCCAAGCCTCGCCACCCTCCTCTCCCCCTGGCATTGGACTATTGACCTGGCGCCGGGGAGCTTGCCCCTCTTAGTCCTGGGCCTCCACTCTCCATTCTCGTAGACTTCCACCACGTCCATGCTTATGTCGATGTTGGGTGCGGCCGCTATAGTGGTGCCGACTCCGAAGCCGTCGGCCACGTCCCTGAGCTCGGCCACCTTCTCCTCGTCGAGGCCCCCGCTAACGAATATCTTGACGTGCCTGTAGCCGTGTATGTCGAGGGCCCATCTAACCTCCTCCACGATATCCCTCATCCTCCCCCTCCTGCTGCCAGGCGTGTCGAGTCTCACGCCGGCGAGGACCTCTCCCAGCTCCCTAGCCGCCATCAGGGCCTCCTCTCTCTCGTCCCAGAACGTGTCCACGAGCGCTATGATGGGGGTCTCGCCCTTGAACGTCTCTGCAAAAGCCCTCCACGCCTCAACCTGGCTCCCGAACACTATTATGAGGGCGTGGGGCATGGTGCCCCGAGGCTCGACGCCTAGGTAGTCCCTGCTCAAAACACCGCTGACACCGTCGAGCCCCCCTATGAGGGCTGCTCTATCCGCTGCCGGCTGTACGGCCGGGTGTAGAGCCCTGAGGCCGAAGAAGAGCACAGTCTTACCCTTACCAGCAGCTAGCCTGACCCTCGCAGCCTTGGTGGCTATGCTGGTGGAGAACCTGAGGAGGCCTAGCAGAGCCGTCTCAAACAAGATTATATCCTGGAACCTGCCCTCGACGACCATTAGAGGGTCTTTCCTCCGGAACACCGTCCCCTCGGGGATGCTGTATACTGTCACGGGCTTTCCCTGGAGGAGGGCTAGGGCCTCCTCGAGCCCAGCGTAGACCGCCCACTCATAACCCCGGGGGAGGCTGTAGGCGTGGACCTCCATCCTAACCCTCTTCCCGCCCACACCATACTTCTCCGCCACGTGCCTAGTCCTGATGAAGTAGATGTCGGTGGCCCTCCCGCCAAGTATCTCGCCTAGGCTGGCCATATAGAGACGGGGCCCCCTCTCCCCCAACCATCAACACCAGAAACAAACCTGTCGCCCGGGCGCGGATTTATAGAAGCCTCCTAACCGCCAGAAGCGCCAGAACCCGTGCGCTCTCCTGCTGCAGCCCCGGCCTGGGGTGTGGCTGGTGAAAGAGCTGCTGTGAGTATTGAGACGGTGTAGAGTGTCAGCCCGATAGCCCTAGCTATGCTTGAGAAGGCTCCGAACACAGGCAGCAGCCGGCCCTCCCCTCCCGGAGCCAGGTAGTGGGGAGCGAGGCTCAGCAGGAGGCCCATTGTCTGGGCTACGGCTCCTGCTACGCACGCGGCCCTGGCGGCCCGGGATCCAGAGGCGGAGGCAACCAGCCACACCCCAGCGCTGGACAACAGTATGCCGAGGATGGCGGTGGCTAGCATAATCATGGCTACACTGCGGAGCAGCTCTACAGCACTACCTCCCCCGAATGCCCCGGAGTATATCGCATAGCCGTAGACCGCACTCCTCACCGCTGATATGAGGAAGAATATAGATAAGAGTAGGAAGCCCAATGGGCCCCGGCTCCCCGGTGCCAGTAGACCCGCTGGAGAGCCCACGATGGATACGACCAGGGAGAAGGCCGTGATTGCGAGGTTGAATAAGTTCAGCGTCTCCGGCTCCATAACCCCAGGCCGAAGAACATGAGGGCTACAGCAGCGGATAATACCCCGGCGAGAGCGAGCCCTGCTAGGCCTATGGGAGCCACTATGGCTGCGGGAAGGGCCTCCCCCAAGCCTTGAACCCAAATTCCCTTAAGTTGAGGTCCTCAGCGACTTATCCTTCCAGGCTGTAAGCGCTAGCCCCGCCCGCTGAGCCTCCTCACATAGAACAAGGTTACCCCAAGAAGCACCAGCGTTATTACGCCTCCCGTCACAGCAGCCCCCACCTGCCCACCCCTAAAAGCCTCGAGCGAGGCTAGAGCGACCACGAGCGCGGCGAGGCCGTCTACCAGGGCCATGGGTGCCGAGAGTATCCTGGCCACCGTCCCTCCGCGGAGGGAGGATACTATGAAGACTATGTTCCCCACTATAAACATTCCGAGCGTGATAACAAGGTATATGAGGAATATCACCAGGGCGCCCAGGCCCCCTCCCCGAGCCTCCGAGTAGACGTATCCCAGGAGCACGACGCCGCCGACAGTGAGCAGGAAGCCTAGTATGCTGCCTATGGCCGAAGCCACGCCGACTATACCACGGACACCCACGCTTCAGCCCCCCGTTGACGGTGTCTTGCTCCCCGCTAATAGAGGGGCTTCCTCGGCCTCAGCACCGTGTAGATCATGTGGACCCAGCTGCCGCAGAGTATCCTGGAGTGAAGGAGGGATAGCTCCACCCTTATCTCCTCCCCGTCGAACACTCCTGGGCACTCAGCCAGCCCTACACCCCCGCCGAACATGAAGGGGGCTATGGTGACCCTTACCTCGTCAACCAGCCCCTTCTCCAGCATGGCGCAGTTCAGACCCCCTCCACCCTCCACCATTAAAACCCTCACGCCCAGCTCCTCCCGCAGAACTTCGACAGCCCTATCTAGATCCACCCTCCCCCTCCCTGCTTCAACAATCCTCACACCCCTCTCTAGGTATGGCCTGAGCCTCTCGCTGCTGTGGCCCTCGGTAGTTATGAGCACACTCCCCCTGCGGAGACCCGCGACTTCCGGAGGAACCCTGAGCCTCGAATCCACTATAACCCTTAGTGGGCTCCTCCCGGGGACGAGCCTCACGTTTAGCCTAGGCTTATCAACCACCGCGGTCCTGCTGCCCACCATGACTGCGCCTGCTGAAGCCCTATACCTGTGCTGGAGCTCGAAGTCCTCCCTACAGCTGAGGAGGCTGTACCCGGTGACGCTGGCGATCCTGCCGTCGAGGGTTGCTGTGCTGAAAATAAATGTGTAGGGTCTGGCCAAGCAATGGCACCCGTGTCATCCTGGTGGGGGGGATAGGGTTTTAGAGAGTATGCCCGCTATATGCTCCGCCGCCTCCCGAAGGCTGGGGTGGAGGCTTTTCCTCTCGAGCACAAGCCTCCCCTCCCTGTCCAGCCTCGCGAGGCCTGCCACGAGGAAGTGGTCTACAGCCTTCTCAACTTCCTCCGGGGAGAATAGTGCTGGGCTCCTGCCGCTGTACACCTTGGCGAGCTCCAACACTTCGCCAGGGGTGCGGGGCCCTAGCCAGAGCACGCCTAGAAGAAATTCCCTCCTGGTTAGTGGGGGGGTCAAAGTATGCTCACCCTGTCCACGGTTGTTAATGCCAGGCCAAACGGGGGGTCTCCGAGAGTGTTTTCCTTCACCGGGGGCTGTGGGGTTGGAGCCTCTGGGATACCCGTGTAATACGCGGTGTAGCCGGTATTACTCTGGACTCCCTGCTCTGGGCTCTAAAACCTACGTCTTAGAGGTAATACTCAAATTAGCCTTGCGGCCCAGGAGTAGTTCTATGGGTTTAAAGGCTTAGCCCGGGTTTGTGTGGTGCTAATTTGATGCCTCGAGGAGGCGCCGGGGGGGTTAAGTCTAAGATTGTCAAGGACGTGGTCCACCAGTTTATAGAGCTGCCGTCGGACCTTGTGGCCACCATAGTAGACAGGCCCCTCTTCCAGAGGCTCAGGAGGGTGAGGCAGCTGAGCCTGGCGGACTACGTCTACCCGGGAGCGGTGCATACGAGGTTTGAGCATAGCCTGGGAGTCGCCTACACTATGAGGAGGGCCCTCCACCACATTGTGAAGAACGTTGAGGAGATAGTGATGCCCTCCGTCGCCGAGTATATAGAGGACGAGTACCCCCTGAAGGGGGGCCTCCAGAAGAGGCTCCAAGGCTTTGCCACCAACCTCATAAGGGATGTTACGCAGGCCCTCCGGAATATGGAGGGGGAGGCCGTTGTGGCCGCTCTCCTCCACGACTCGGGCCACATTATGGCGAGCCATATAGCCGAGCAGGCCCTCCACGACCCGCTGATCATGGTTGCCCCTAGGGCCGTCCGGGAGCTGCCCCTCCTGGAGGAGCACGAGGACCTCACCATAAAGATCGTGTCGAAGCTTGCCGAAGAGGATGTGGAGATCCTCTATGGAAATAGGAGGGTGGACCTGCGGAGGGTTGTTGAGATACTCAGGCTGGCCTACTCCCGAGGTGAGTGGGAGAGGAGGTGTATGCGGGACGCCGAGTACCAGGCACCCGCAGCACCCGGTGGACTCGGGGAGAGCGCGGGGGCTTCCCGCTACGCCACGGTAGCGGCGATGTGCATCATAGCACAGCTCCTGAGCTCTGGCATCGACGTGGACAGGGCTGACTATATAATCAGGGACAGCATACATACTGGGAGCCTCTCGGGGATATACGATATTAACCGCTACTACGCTGTTCTCACCCTTGTCCCGGAGGCTAGGCACACACACTCCACCCTCAAAGCCTCCCTCCGCCTGGGGATTCTGGAGAAGGGTGTCACGGTTATAGAGAACATGCTTCTGGCCAGGATCTACATGTACAGCGACGTCTACCTCCACGACGTCTCAATGATATACTCGGCCATGCTCTCTAGGGTGATAAGCCTGCTATACATAGCCGCCGCCCACCTCCAGGCCGACGCGAGGGAGGGCTTGATAGCCGGGAGGGAGGAGGCTAGGAGGCTCCTAGAAAAGTACCCCGCCCTCGAGGCCCTAGCTCGGCTCCAGCACGGGGTGGATAGGGAGAGTCTCAGCAGCCTTGAGGAGATTCTCTCCATGGCCACCGACGACACGTTGTTCGAGGCTATGACAAGGATAGCGTTCGGCAGGGCAGAGGATCTCGCCGGATACATTACAGCCCTAGGCGATAAGCTTCAGACCAGCGACAGGAGGGCCAGGTCCTGGTATAGGGAGGCCTGCCTGGCCCTCCATCTGCTGTCCTACGGGGTCGTGGCGCGCCGCCATGTAGACGCCCTCATATCCGGGAGCGAGGGCATAGTGCCGAGGCTCATAGAGGCTATAGAGAGCGAGAGCCCACACATAACGGGGCTCCTCCGCCGCAACACAACACCCCTGGTAACCCTCTCATGGTCCTCCTACAAGCCGTACCAGAAGGACCATACGGGTGGTAGGATATACGTCTTCAGGAAGCGCTACCCCCTCGAGCCTGTCGAAATAGCCTCCTCCGACCAGGCCCGCGTATCCAGAGAGCTCGAGGGAAAGTCATACTCCAAACTACTGATAACATACCCCTCTCTAAACATGTCCAGCCAGGGTGTGAGGCATCGCCGGGAGGAGCCGCAGATCTGGAGGTACAGGAAGGGGAAGCTCTCAGCAGACCTTGCAAGGGGATCCACACTCTACAGGCTGCTGGAGAGGAGCTGTGGTGTCAGCGAGGGGGAGGCGAGGAGGACCCTCCAGTCCGCCGCTGCTAGGGCCAAGGACCTCGCGCTGGACCTGTTTAGATACGTGTAGACAAGGTAACGGTCCCCCAGCCCTCCCTCCGGATATATTCGCCCCTCCAACAAACCCTGATCCTGGGTTCCACGGGGTGTTCGCTCCAAGTTGCCGGCCAGGATAGTTGGGAAGCCCGAGTACCTGCCGGACCCCGTCTGGGAGGCAGTTGTGAGGCTCCACGGTGCGGTAGACCCGGAGACCGGCCACCTCATATGCCACCACTACCCTATAGCCCTCCAGCTTGTCGAGACCAGTGAGGGAGCCGTGCCTGCGGTGATGGTTGGCGATTGTATACTAGTCGTGGTCGGCTCCACCTACGTGTCCAGGCTTCTCACAGAGGCTAGGGAGTCCCGTCTCGAAGAGCTGGGTGCAGACCAAGCCAGGGTGGGCGGCGTGAGGGTGCCGGCGGAGGCTATAGCCCATGTCCTCTCAAGCCTCCGCGACTGGAGAGCTCAGGCCAGGTTCTATACTATCACACTAGAGAGAGGGGAGCATAGTGAGGACGCGGTTATAGCCGTCTTCACCGGCGGAGGGGAGGAGTGGGCGGCTGTTCTTACTGAGTGCGGGAGGGGAGGGGAGGAGAGGAAATCCGACACATTCTACCTCTAGCCCCCAGGGGGTGCTCCGCCCTGTCTGATGACCCGAGGCTGTACTATACTGCAGTCTTCAAGATGCACATTCCCCCGCGCGGGAGCGGGCACCTAGAGGAGCCTAGGCGGCTGGACAGGGCGGTGGCCGCCATAAAGAGGAGCGGGTTGCTAGGTAGGCTTGAGAAGGTTGAGCCCGGCTTCGGGAGCCTCAGGGTTTTCGAGGAGGTCCACGACCCGCTGTACATTCGGGGCCTCCTCTCGGAGCTTGAAGCCTCCCTCGACTCCTACTTCATCGATAGCGACACTTACATAAGCCCGGGAACCCAGGCAGCTCTCGAAGCCCTTGCATCCGCTGTTGAAGAGGCGTCCGAGCATGTTGTAGAGGGAGGCAAGGCCCTGGTGCTCGGGAGGCCGCCGGGCCATCACGCTGGCGTTGCAGGCCCTGGACTCGGCGCGCCGAGCCTTGGGGGGAGTCTGGTGAATGCTGCGGCGGCGATAGCATATAGGCTGGCGAAGAGGGGGCTCAAGGTTCTTATAGTGGACTTCGACGCCAACCACGGAAACGGCACCCAGGAGATACTCCAGGCGCTGCCTATGGGCGAGAGAATCTTCCACCTCGATATACACCAGGACTGGAGGAAGAGCTTCCCGTGGACGGGGGAGCCGGGAGTCACGGGGGACGGAGCCGCCCTTAATATAGTGCTGCCAGAGGGTTCTGGAGACGACATAATGCTAGCCCTCCTGGAGGGGCTGGAGCCCATGATAAGAGACTCGGCGCCAGACGCCCTAGTGGCCAGCATGGGGTTCGACGGCTACACAGGCGACAGCCCCCTCACGCTCACCAAGCTAACGGCTAACACCTACTACTCCCTAGGCAGGCTTGCCTCAGGCTATCCAGTCGCGGCGGTGCTCGAGACGGGCTTTGGAAGAGGGTTGGAGCAGGGGCTCCCAGCCTTCGTAGCCGGCCTCCTGGGACTAGGGAACCCTGCGGGGGAGGAGGCTACGGAAAGCTCGGTGGAGGTGTGGAGAGAGTTTCTGGAGCTGAATAAGGAGGTTGTGGAGGCGGGTTAGACCCTGTTCCTCAGGATGAGAATGTAGCCCGCCAGAGCAACCACAGCAAGTCCAGCGACCCCCGCCAGGGCTGTGAGCTTGTTCTCGTTTAGCAACCCCCCTCCCCCTCCAGGCGTCTCTGCGGCCTGCTGGATAGTTGAGGACTGTTGCTGGGTGTAGCCTACGAGTAGCACCACCCTCTTGAGGCTGTCGATGTTGTCCCCTGTGACCTCGAGCCTATCCGTCACAGCCCCGTCAATATATAAGGCGTTGTCTCCCTGGGTGGAAAGCACTACACTATACTCCTCCGGCCCGGAGGCCGCGGCTACCAGGTAGAGCTTCCTATGGGCCTCGAACGCCATTACAGGGTAGTCTGTGTAACCCTCCACCTCCGCCTCCAGGGTGAAGGCGCCCTGTGAAACCTCTGCTATAATCCGGAGGCTATTGACGCCGGCTAGAAGGCCTGCTAGGGAGGCCAGGCCGCCGCTGGCCCCAGCCTCGGCTTCCAGCGTGAATTCGCCGTTGGAGACTGTTAGGGATGCTGTGAGGCTCCCCTCTCCATCACTGGCGGATGCTAGGGCGGCCGCCGCCATTGCGAGCCGTTGCCCGGCCCTGGCTTCTATCGAGAATTCTATGGTTGGCTGTGCCGAGTCTTGTATCCGCACGTCTACTTCAACACCCTCTATCTCGTCCAGGCGCTCAAGCACGTCTACAATATGCTCTATAACATCATCGGCGGCCTCCTCGTCACCAGCCTCCACGACGGCAGAGCCCTCTACCACTAGGAGACCCTGTCCTCCCGCCTCCTCGGGGGGGCTGTATTCTATGGACCCGCTGAACTCTATGTTGACATCCCCCTCATGCTCCGGGCCTAGCAGCGCCTGGGCACTGCCTGATACTGTGGCCTGGAAGCTCCCTGTAAACCCTCCTTCATCCCCCGTCTCCAGCGTTATCTCGAAAGACTTTTCCAGCCGGCCCTCTCCAGCCAGCTCTCCATTGTCTTTGCATTCGACCCCGCTCCACGAGGCACCTGCCTCTACAGAGGCTTCTACGACTCCCTGGGAAAGTGTTAGGCTCGCACTAAGGTTCTGCTCGAGGTTCTCGACGCTGCATTCCTCTACGGTGATCTCGCCGCTAGCCTGGAGATACGCGTCCAGATCGTCACCATTATATCCTATATCTATGGTGAGCTCCTCAACGCGGAGCCACTCACCCCAGCTAGCCTCCCCTCCCGCCCCTATCACAGTCCTGTATCCCGTGCTCCAGAAGACGCTTTCTCCGCTAAAGCTAGTTAGACTCAACTCGGGAAGCTTCCAGGAGTAGAGGTTCAAGGCCTTGTCTTCGTCGCCAGCGACCGCAACAGCAGCGGGGGCAAGTGCTGATGCTAGTAGAACTGCTAAGGCTAGGTACGCTATCGAGGTCGAGTATACAGTAGACACCCTACTGCCAGCTCCCACTTCAAACCCCCTTACTGGAAAGTGTCTATACAAGATATTATGGCTTTAACGCCTCAGGCTGGTCTACCTAGCGCTTTAATTTTTTTAATTTTTGAACAATTCCCAGTATTAAGCCTCGGGTAGAAAAAATTGGGGTAATCCACCGTTCGATATTGCTCTTCTCGGTAACGAGCTGGAGTGCTTGAACTGAAAATGCGTTTAACAGAGCTGTTTAACATTGTTTACTATTTAATTATTTATAATTCCAGCCTATGTATCAGGCTCCCCGCCAGTCTAGGTTTCCAGGCTTCTTTCATATTCTACAATAATTATGTAAATGTAATGTGGCCTTATTGCCTGGAGGGTGAGATTCTTTTGTCACAGCAGAAGGGGGAGGGCAATAGCGGCTCTCGTGTAAAACTGAGTAGGCGAGGCTTTCTGAAGGCTCTAGCGGCCGCGGGCCTCCTTTCAAGCCTCGGACCGCTCGCCTCCGCCCTATCCAACAGTAGGTATCTCACAACGATCGAGACCCCCAGGCTCGGCTATCCCGAGGACCTCAGGGGGTGGGAGAAGTTCTACAGGGACATGTGGGCCTACGATAAGGTGGCGAGGAGCACTCACGGCGTCAACTGCACCGGGAGCTGTAGCTGGATGGTTTACGTTAAAGACGGTATAGTGGCTTACGAGCTTCAGGCGGGTGATTACCCGGATATAGGTCCGAGCTATCCCAACTACGAGCCGAGAGGCTGCCCCCGGGGTGCAAGCTTCTCCTGGTATCTCTATAGCCCTCTGAGGGTGAAGTACCCATACGTTAGGAAGCCTCTCCTCGAGCTGTGGAGGGAGGCTAGGAGCAGCTACAGCGACCCTGTGGAGGCCTGGGCAAGCATAGTTGAAGACCCTGAGAAGAGGAGTAGGTATGTGAGGGCTAGGGGCCTTGGAGGCTGGGTTAGGGCTGACTGGGATACCGTGCTGGAGATCATAGCCTCGGCCCTGGTGTACACCATAAAGAAGTACGGCCCCGACAGGATATTCGGCTTCACCCCAATACCCGCTATGAGCCCTGTGAGCTATGCTAGCGGAGCCAGGTTCATAGAACTAATCGGAGGCTCTATGGGCAGCTTCTACGACTGGTACGCCGACCTCCCTCCAGCGAGCCCCCAGGTCTGGGGGGAGCAGACTGATGTGCCGGAGAGTGCAGACTGGTTCAACGCAGCATACATAATAAACTTCGGCACCAACATACCTATGACCAGGACTCCCGACGCCCAGTTCTTCACGGAGGTTAGGTACAAGGGCACTAAGATCGTGGTGGTGAGCCCGGACTTCAGCGAGCATACGAGGTTCGCAGACGTCTGGGTCCCCATCAAGGAGGGTACAGACGGGGCTTTCGCCCTCGCCATGGCGCATGTGATCCTCAGGGAGTACTATGTCGAGAGGCAGGTGGACTTCTTTATAGACTATGTCAAGAGTTTCACAGACCTCCCATTCCTGGTAGTGCTTGAGCCCTATGAAGGCGGCTACAGGCCGGGCAAGTTCCTGAGACTCTCCGACCTACACCCCGATGAGTACTATAGCGAGGACTATGGTGGAGAGCCTAACAAGGAGTGGAAGCTCCTCATATACGACTCAAACACCGGCAGGCCGAGGCTTGTGAACGGGAGCATAGGCTACCGGTGGGACGGCAGCGGCAAGTGGAACCTGAAGCTGGAGGACCCTGTAACCGGGGGGCCTGTGGACCCGAAGCTCTCCTTCATAGACGATAGCGATGAGGTGGTGATGGTAAAGTTCCCGGTGTTCGGGGCCTCCTTCGGCGAGAAGGGCATAGTGGAGAGGGGCGTGCCAGCGAAGAGGGTGAAGCTCGCCGACGGCAGCGAGGCCTTTGTGGCCACAGTGTTCGACCTCCTAGCAGCATACTTGGGCGTGGACAGAGGGCTGCCCGGCGACTATCCGGCGGGATACGATGATAAGAAACCCTACACCCCGGCGTGGCAGGAGGACATAACCGGTGTTAGCAGGGAGCTGGCAATAAGGCTGGCGAGGGAGTGGGCTGACACCGCTATTAAGACCCAGGGCAGGGTCATGGTTATGCTCGGCCCCGGCGTTAACCACTGGTTCCACAGCGACCTCCACTACAGGGCTATACTGACCCTGGTCAAGCTCGCTGGGGCGGAAGGCAGGAACGGAGGCGGCTGGGCCCACTACGTAGGCCAGGAGAAGATAAGGACTATAGCCGGGTGGGCGAAGCTAGCGTTCGCCCTAGACTGGATAGGCCCGCCGAGGCACCAGAACAGCCCGAGCTTCTACTACGTCCACACGGACCAGTGGAGGTACGATAGGCTAACCACCGAATACTACGAGGCGCCCTGGGGCGATGTGAGGGAGAGGATGAAGTGTAGCCACCCGATGGACTGCAACATTAAGGCGGCGAGGCTAGGATGGCTACCCTTCTACCCCCAGTTCAACAGGAGCACTCTGGAGCTGGCTGCCGAGGCTAGGAGGATCGGCAAAGACCCTGTGCAGCATGTGGTGGACCTTCTGAAGAGCGGCCAGCTCAAGCTGGCGATAGAGGATCCGGACGCTCCTGAGAACTGGATTAGGGTCATGTTCGTATGGAGGGCTAACCTGCTCGGGAGCAGCAGCAAGGGCCACGAGTACTTCCTCAAGCACATGCTGGGCAGCCCTATGGCGCAGGCGATGAGCGAGGAGGTGGACAGGAGCCTGATCAAGGAGGTTGTATGGAGAGCCGCCCCTGAGGGGAAGCTGGACCTTCTAGTCGCCATAGACTTCAGGATGGCCACGACGCCGATATACGCGGACATAGTCCTACCAGCCGCCACATGGTATGAGAAGTACGACCTAAGCATGACGGACCTCCACTCGTTCCTACACCCGTTCACACCGGCGGTTGACCCACTCTGGGAGAGCAAGACAGACTGGGACATTTTCAAGGAGCTGGCCAAGAAGTTCAGCGAGATAGCCGCCAGCCACTTCACCGAGGAGGTTGAGGACATTGTGGCAAGGCCCCTGTGGCATGACACGCCCATGGAGATAGCCCAGCCATACGGGGTTGAGAAGGACTGGAAGTATGGGGAGACGGAGCCGGTGCCGGGCAGGACAATGTGGGACCTCAAGGTCGTCAAGAGAGACTACAAGAACGTATACAAGATGTTTATAAGCTTAGGCCCGAAGGCGAGGAAGGCGGGAGTCAAGGGTGTAGCCTACGACACCAGCGACATCTACGAGGTTCTGAAACAGGACCTGGGAGTGGTGTATTGGGAGCAGTGCCCCGACGGGTGTCCAAGTGTTGAGAGCGATAAGAATGCTGCCGAGGCTATACTAGCCTTGAGCCCAGAGGCCAACGGCCTGCTGGGCGAGAGGAGCTTCGCCAGCCTCGAGTCAAAGACGGGTGTCCCCCTCAGGGATCTGGCCAAGAGTAGGGAGTGGTACAGGTTCGACGACCTGGTGGGCCAGCCAAGAAGATCCCACACCAGCCCGATGTGGAGCGGTATAGAGGACTTCAACAGGGCCTACGCGCCCTTCACCATCAACAGAGAGAAGCTGGTGCCTTGGAGAACACTCTCCGGCAGGCAGCACTTCTACATAGACCATGACTGGTTCCTAGCACTAGGAGAGATGCTGCCGACCTACAAGCCGCCGCTGGACCCTGTCATGCTGGGCTACCTTAGGAACGCCGCGGCCAAGCTAGGGATAACCCAGATGAACGGCTACAGGGTCGAGGAGGGCGGTAGGAGGTACCTTCTGCTCAGGTATCTAACGCCCCACGGTAAGTGGAACATACACAGCGAGTTCTGGGACAACTTGAGGATGCTGACCCTCTTCAGAGGCGGCCAGGTTGTGTGGCTGAACGACGAGGACGCCAGGTGGGCGGGGATAGAGGACAACGACTGGGTTGAGATAGTGAACGACAATGGAGTGATAGTATCAAGGGTGGCCACGAGTCCGAGGATACCTAAGGGCGTCGCAATAATGTACCACGCCCAGGAGAGACACATCTATGTTAGGCCGAGCAAGCTGACGGGCAAGAAGGGTGGTATACACAACAGCGTAACCAGGGCCGACCTAAAAGTTAACCTGATGGTGGGAGGCTACGCTCAGCTCAGCTACTTCTTCAACTACTACGGCCCCACCGGGGTTAACAGGGACACCATGGTGATAGTGTACCTGCACGACAAGCTAGGCTCCAAGGCACCCCAGCCTGGAGCCTAGTTTTTACGGGGTGGTGCTTAGTAGGGGGTGTGGATGAAGATGGTCAGGGCTCAGCTCTCCATGGTAATGGTGCTGGATAAGTGTATAGGCTGCCATACATGCAGCCTAACCTGCAAGAACGTTTGGACCAACAGGGAGGGCCTGGAGTACGCCTGGTGGAACAACGTGGAGACCAGACCTGGCGTAGGCTACCCGAAGACCTGGGAGAACCAGGAGAAGTATGGCGGCGGCTGGGTACTGAAGAACGGGAAGCTCAGGCTGAGGCTTGAGACAGGAAGGTTCAAGACTCCCGGCAAGGACGACTATTACGAGCCCTTCACGTACAACTACGAGAACCTGTTCTCCGAGGAGCTCTCGGATCAGCAGCCCCACGCCGACCCGATAAGCATGTACAGCGGCGAAAAGATCGATGTGCAGTGGGGCCCCAACTTCGACGACGACCTCGCAGGAGGCGACATCACGATACCGGCCGACCCCAACTGGGCGGGGATAGACAAGGCCATATACAAGGAGTTCAAGAACGTCTTCATGTTCTACCTCCCCAGGATATGCAACCACTGCCTCAACCCGAGCTGCCTCGCGGCCTGCCCAAGGAAGAGCGTGTACAAGAGGCCGGAGGACGGTATAGTTCTGATAGACCAGACCCGATGTAGAGGCTACAGGCAGTGCGTCCAAGCCTGCCCCTACAAGAAGGTCTACTACAACTGGAAGACCGGTAAGAGTGAGAAGTGCATATTCTGCTTCCCAAGGATTGAAACGGGCCAACCGCCTGTCTGCGCCCTAACATGCGTCGGTAAAATAAGGTACGTGGGGGTGGTGCTCTACGACGAGGAGAGGGTTCTGGAGGCGGCGAAAGCCCCTGAGGACCAGCTAGTCGCGCTCCAGAGAGACATAATACTAGACCCCTTCGACCCCCAGGTTGTGAAGGCGGCAAGGGAGGCCGGCGTGCCCGACAACTTCATAGAGGCCGCGAGGAAGAGCCCAGTGTATTATATGTTCAAGAAGTGGGAGATAGCCCTGCCGCTGCACCCGGAGTTCCGAACCTTACCCATGGTGTTCTACGTCCCCCCGCTAAACCCTGTTGTAACCGTGCTAGACAGGAACGGCAAGTACAGTGCAGACTACGACAGTATACTACCAACGATAGACAAGCTGAGGATACCAATAAGATACCTGGCCAACATGTTCGCCGCCGGCAACGAGGAGGAGGTCAGGAAAGCCCTCAAGAGGCTTCTAGCGATAAGAGAGTTCTTCAGGCAGATAGAGGTTGAGGGTAAGAGCAGGAGCGAGGCGGCCTGGGTGCTCGAGGAGAGCGGCCTCACAGTGGAGGACGCGGACATGATGTTCAGGTGGCTGGCTGTCAGCAGGGACAGGTTCGTTATACCAACAGCCAAGAAGGAGCTCCGCATCAGGCTCCCCAGCAGGGGCGGTAGGTAGGCAGAGGGGGGTGGGGTGCTTTGGTTGCTATGGCTCGCCGCAGTCTAGCCCTGCTCGCCCTTATGGCCCTAGCGGCCCTCATAGCAGGTGTGGCGGGGTTCGCCGTAGTCACAGCCCAGGCTCCAGCTATAAACGCAGTGTATGTCGAGGGGGCTATACCCCTCGACCCCGAGGACGGGTTCTGGCAGCAGATTGAGAAGGCGGAGGTGTCACTCGTCTCCCAGAACATAGTCTATCCCATGACAGGCTACGAAGACGTTAGAACACTCCGCGTCGCAGCGGCTGTAAGCAGCGAGGGCCTACTGGCGATATACCTGGAGTGGGACGACCCCACTATGGACGTGCCCCAGCCAGGCGGTATCGACCAGTATCCGGACAAGGTTGCCGTTCAGTTCCCACTCACGACAGACTCCCTACCCTACATCTGCATGGGCACCACCGAGCAGCCGGTGAGCATAGTGCTTTGGAGCAGCGCTGGCAAGACGGAGACGCTGATAGCTGGGAGCGCCTACGGCATGGACCCCGAGCATAGGGAGGCTCTCGGGCTCCACAGCGTCCCCACAAGCCCCATAGAGCTAGCGCCCCCCGAGGCCCAGGTCTGGGGATCGAGCGCCGTATATAAAGATGGTAAGTGGATGGTTTTGCTCTACAGGCCCACAGGCTCGATACACGAGCTCGTGCCCACGCTAGTTCCTGGGAGCGAGACATCAGTCGCCTTCGCTGTATGGCAGGGTGGCAAGGCCGAGGTTGGCGGTAAGAAGAGCACCAGCGCCTGGTTCGTTATGAAGCTTGGCATGCCTAAGGCGGCTCCCGGCGAGACTGAGACGGTTACGGAGACTCAGCCGGCGGAGACGGTGTACGAGACGGTCACCGAAACCGTGGCTAGGGGTGGCCTTGGCCTGGCTCTCGCCGGCTTCATAGCCGGGTTGATAGTATATACTGTGGGTGTAGCGGCGTACGTCTACCTAGTCAGGCCGAAGAGGTAAACTCGGGTTACTTCCCAAACGTTTTTTGGGTGTATGCATTGCCTATACTCCTCCTCGCATGTATAGCCGTTGGGTTTTCCCGTGTTGAGCCTTAGCCCGTTGTAACATGGAGGCGGATATTTACGGGGGCTTGCTTAATTGAGGGTGGTTTGGTTGGAGAGTCTGGTGGGCTCTTCGAGGTGGCTTGACGCACTCCGGGTATTGAGTCTGGAGTGGCTTCGCATCGCGGTCCCGGTGTTGCTGGGTGTTTACCTGGCTGAGCTCATCTTCAATAGGGTTCTGTTCAGGGTAATCATTTTCATTCCATATGGTGAGGCTCAAGACGTTGTCGGCAGCCTGATAACAGCTTCTGGGGTCACGGCTGTTAACCTCAGTGTCCTAGCCTCCCTTGCCACTCTTCTATCACTCCCGCTGTATATGGATAGGTTTAGGTACGTCCCTCTTGTTATCGCCGCCTTCTACTTCTTCGACTACCTGGGGATTGCCAGGCTCTACTGGACTCTCCCCCTCCTGTCTGCATACATTTTGGCTGTTGATCCTAGGCGGGTGGCGGAGGCCCTCTTCCTAGGGGGCCTCGCCCTGAACTCCATGATAGTCAGCCCGGAGCTAGACACCGCTCTCAATATAGCATGGCTGGTACTCCCCCTCACATACTTAGCCGCCGTGAGAAGGCTACACACCCCCAAGGGTAAGACGCTCATCCTAGTTTCGGCGGCCACCCTCCTAAGCCTCCTCCTCGCAGCTGGCAACACTTATATAACCGGGCAGATACTGGTGTTTGCTATGAAGCTACTGTCACCGTGGCTCCTCCCACCAGCCATAATACTCTACAGCCTCACGGGGAGCCCAGGGCTTCTGGGAGTGTTGATGACGGGCCCGGGCGTGCAGATATCCAGCCAGGTTCTTGTAGTATCTAGCCTATACCTGCTGGAGCTTAACAAGAGGAGGTGGGAGGCAGTATGAGACTGACGTTGAAGACTCTAAGCATAATATTCAGCTATCCCGGCGAGGACCTAGAGGAGCTGGCTAGGAACAGGGAGGTGGTTGGGACTCTACTCGCCGGGGAGGATGAGGAGGCTGCGAGCCTAATAATCAAGTTCCTGGAGAAGCTAAACCTCGGGAGGGCTGACGAGGAGTATGTGGCCGTGTTCGAGATGCCCCCGAAGTGCAGTCTCTACGCCCACACCTACCTGCTGAAGGGCAAGGAGGATATGGTGGGGCAGCTCCTGCTCGAGGTTAAGAGCCACTATAAGGCTAAGCAGCTCGACGTGCCCGTGGAGAGGGAGATCCCCACTTACCTTCCCGCTATGCTTGAGTATCTAGCTCTGGTTTACGATGATGATGCTAAGGCTGCCCGCCGCTTCGCGAAGAAATATATACAGCCGTGGGTTGGAGAGCTAGCGGCATGCCTCGAGAGGAACGGGAGCCTGTGGAGCCTTCCGGCCAGGGCTTTAAAAAGGGTTGTGGATGAAATTGTGGGGGGGCGGGGCCTCTAGACCCACCTCTTCTTCCGCCTATACCACTTTACCTGGGCGTAGCTTGTCCTCTTGCCCATACCGAGGTAGAACTCAGCCACATCCTTGTCCAGCCTAAGCTCCTCCGCAGACCCCTCTAGGACTATCCTCCCGTTCTCAATAACGTAACCGTAGTCGGAGATCTCCAGCGCTTTCTTCGCGTTCTGCTCCGCCAGAAGTATTGTGAGGCCCTCCTCCCGGTGGAGCATCTTTATTGTGGCGTATATCTGGGACGTTATCTTGGGCGCTAGTCCGAGGCTCGGCTCGTCAAGCATCAGGAGCTTAGGCCTGTAGAGGAGGGCCATGGCTATCGCTAGCATCTGCTGCTCCCCGCCGCTGAGGTTGCCCGCCCTCTCCCTCAGCCTCTCCTTGAGCCTGGGGAAGTAGCTCAACACGCTCCTAATATCGTCTCTGGAAGCCCCAGCTGCGTAGGCAACGCTGGCTAGATTCTCCTCTGTGGTAAGCTCCTTGAAGATCCTCCTGCCTTCCATGACGTATATGACTCCCTTCCTCGCGATCTCATCCGGCTCCCTATTGGTTATATCCTCTCCCTCAAGCTCGATGGAACCCCTGGTCACCCTCCCCCTCTCATACTTGATAACCCCAGATACAGCCTTCAGGAGGGTTGTCTTGCCAGCACCGTTCGGGCCTATTAGACAGGTTATACTCCCCTTCTCAACGGAGAGGCTGAGGTTCTTTATCACCAGTATGAATGGGTGGTACATTATCTCGACGTTGTTGACGTTGAGGAGAGGCCCCAACCCCGGGCTAACCTCCCTCCTCTATCGTATACCTCGCACAGTCAACCTCGCTGGGCGCCTCGAACTTGCCCATTAGCTGTAGCTCGCCGTTTTCGCCCAGCTTTATTATGAACACTTTCCTATACGCCAGGTGGAACCCTGGCTCGTAGTCTATAGTGTCTGCTGTAATGCCGCCGAGGTTGAAGGTGTTAGCCTCCAACGCCTCCTTCAGCGCCTCTCCACCCCTCTCCTGGAGGTCCTGCGAGTCCACGGACTCGATAGCCTTTATCAGGAGCCAGACGTTTACGAAGCCCTGCACTACCCGGAGGTTTATCTGGTCCTCGGATACACCATTCATCCTTGCGGCCTCAAATATAGTCTTTATGCCCTCCACATCCTGGCCGAACATGGGGTATATGAAGGGTGAGATACCGAAGACCTTGCCGTAGCCACCCTCGCCTATGAGCTGGGGGCTCCTCTCGTCGAAGCCCCAGACATTTGTAAGGAGTAGGGCGTCAAGCCCCACCTTAGCCATAGCCCTACCGAGGAGGCTGCAGCTGCTTATGGTGTTGCCGCACCACACATAGTCCGGGTCGGCGGAGAGCATCTCCCTGGCTATCCTCTCGGCATCGGCCTCAGTAGCCCTTAGGGGGAGGTCGTAGTCGCCTACTATCTGGAGCCCGAGAGCGGAAGCCGCCTTTTTAATGGCCCCTATTGGGCTCCTGGAGTACGCCACCTTGCTGTCATAGGCCAGCGCCAGCTTGCCCTGGCCGAACTCGCTGGCCAGGAAGGCGAGGCCGGAGCAGGCTTGTGTGCTGTAGTCTGGGGCGGGGTAGAAGTTGAAGGGCTTTACGAGAAGCTTGGCCGAATAGCTTGCGGAGATGTACGTTATCTTGTCGGTTGCCACCTGGTCGGAGAGCTTCTCGGTGTCGGCGGTTCCCCATCCAATCACAGCTATGACTCCATACCTGTCCCTAAACTCCCTGTAGTACTCCTCGGCTGTTGTGGGGTTGTAGGCGTAATCCCTTTTTATATAGTTGATGTTTACCCTGACCCCGTCCTTAGTGTATATCCCCTTCTCGTTGAAATACTTGAAGGCGAGCTCCGCCCCGAGGGCGTAGCCTTTGCCCACGTCGCTAGTAGGGCCTGTCTCGTCGACCAGGAGCCCCACGTTTATGGTTATTGTTTTCTCTCCACCCGCACCGCCAGCAGCCTCTTCCCCTCCCATTAAGAAGTAGGCTGCCGCCGCTATGATAACGAGAACTACCACTGCGGCTGCCGCGTAGATGAGGGTCCTATTCTGGGCCACTTTAAGGACACCTCATATTCTATTAAACAGACGTTTTCAATCAGAGGATTTAAATTTTTTATAAAAGAGAATTTGTATACTAAAGGTCAAGTTCTAATAGCTATAAGGCCATAGCCTGAAGTACTCTTTAACCCGCCTGAGAACGGCTATGAGGCCCTCTGGCTCGGCTATGATGAAAGCAACTATCAGGAAGCCGAGTACAATATACTTTGCCGAGGAGGCTATGACGGTGAGCCCCAGGCCTACGAGGAAGGGTGTGATGGTGCTCTCCATCATAGTCCAACCCGTCCTCATAACCAGAACGCCCAACAGGCTCCCCCACACAACCCTACCAGGACCGCCTATCAACACCATACCCAGAAGCTCGATCGAGTTTACCAGGGTGAACCCCTCCCAGCCTATTCCAGAGCTGTATATGGCGTAGAGGCCTCCAGCAACACCCGCGTAGAAGCCGCCTATCGCGAAGGCCGTGGCCTTGACTAGCTGAACGTTTATGCCTATAGCCTCGGCGGCGACATCATTATCCCTCACAGCCTTCATGGCCCTGCCAAGGCTGGAGCGGCCTATATTGGCCGCTGCAAGGGCCATGACAACTGCTATGGCCAGGATTAAGTAATAGAGGGCTGTGGGGTCTGTCAGGCTTATGCCAAGGAGTGTCTTCGACTCGGGGGGCACGGGGGTGTACTGGTCGGGGTCTATCCTGGAATAGACATACTCTAGTATGAGCTGGGCAGCCAGGCTGGCCATTGCGAGGTAGTATTCCTTCAGCCTGAAGCTCGGGAGGCTGAGTACTATCCCCAGGAGGGCTGCGGCGACTCCGGCGAGCGGGAGGATGACGACGGAGTTGACCCCTAGGTGGAGGGCTGCGTTCGCTACTGTATAGGCCCCTATACCCATCAAGGCTGCGTGCGCTAGGGATATCTGGCCGGCGAGGCCAAGGGTTATGTTTAGGCCTATAGCCGCTATCCAGAAGATCATCATCACGACCAGCAGGTTGAGATAGTATTTTCCAATTAGGAATGGCGCGGCTACGGCGGCTGCAGCGGCGAGTATTAGAGCGGCCCAGTGTATAGGGTACCTGAAGATGGCCATATCAGCCTCGTAACTCTCCTTAAACACGCCAGCGGGCACCAGCCACACCCCCAGTCTAGAGCCTCTCTATCCTCTCACTACCGAAGAGGCCGTAGGGCTTGACGAGGAGGACTAGAAGCAGTATGAAGAAGGCTATGTCCCTCCCTATCCCAGGTAGGTAGGGGTCTAGAATCTTGCTGGCGACCTGCTCGGCGAGGCCTAGGAAGACCCCTCCCACGACTATGCCTCCCAGGCTGTCAAGCCCTGCTATCAAGCTCGCCGCAAGCGCTATGATGGCGAAGAACTCTAGGTCGGGCGATATCTGGGTTTTTATGGCGAGGAGGAGGCTGGCAAGGCCGCTTACGAGGCCTGCCAGGGCCCAGCCAGCTAGCATGAGCCTCCTAACAGGCAGCCCATAGGCGGCCGCCCCCTCAGCATCCTCCGCCACACCCCTCATAGCTGCTCCGAAGCTGGTCTTCCTATGCAGTAACACCACACCCGCCAGCACTGCGATGGAGCCTAGGAAGGCTACTACGTCGTTGGTGCCTACTGTTAGAAACCCTAGCCTATACACCTCTGGATAGAACGGGAGGACGGCCACCTCCCCCTTCCCGACTATAAGCACGACACCCTTGAGCATGTAGAATAGGCCTAGGGTCGCCCCGATGAGGGCTATGGGCGGCCGGCCTAGAAGAGGCCTCGCCACAAGCCTCTCCATAGCCATGCTCACCGCTATGCTGGCGGCGAGGGCTATGGCCAAGGCTGCTGCGAGGTTGCCTGTTGCTATCGAGGCTACCCACGCTAGGTAAGCCGCGAGGAGAACGACCTCGGGTACGGCGAAGTTTATAGATTTGTTGACCCTGTATACAATGTTATACCCCAGGGCTATGAGCGAGTATAGGAGGCCCATGAGGACGCCCTGGAACACCAGATTGCCCCACTGCTCGAGGAGCCCCGGCACCCTCATCACACCTCGACGTCTATAATCTTGACCCTCCTAGTCACCTGGACCCTCCTCCCGTCCTCAAGCTTCATAGTTACCGTGAGCTCATACTCCTCGTCCCCTCTGTATATGGCTTCTATAAGGCCGGCATACCTGGACTCTATAACCATCCTCCGGAGCTTCCTGGTTCTAGTCATCTCCTCGTCGTCAGGGTGGAACTCCTTGAAGAGGCTCACGAACCTCCTGATCCTCTCCTTCTCCGGGAGCCTCCTGTTAACCTTCTCTATCTCCCTCTTGAGTAGCTGGAGGACCTCAGGCTTCTGCGAAAGGTCTGAGTAGCTCGTGAAGGGTATCCTCCTCCTCTCCGCCCACCTCGACACTATCTCGAAGTCTATGTTTACTAGGGCGGCTAGGTAGGGTTTTCCAGAGCCCACTATAGCCGCCTCTCCTATGTACGGGCTGAACTTCAGCTTGTTCTGAATAACCTGGGGGGCCACTCTGGTTCCGTCGGAGAGGACTATTATCTCCTTAGCTCTATCCAGAACCTTGAGGTGGCCGTCCTCAGTTATCACACCCACGTCGCCAGTCCTGAGCCACCCATCTACTATGGTCTTTGCCGTGGCCTCCTCGTTTTTGTAGTAACCCTTCATCATAGCCGGGCTCCTCATAAGTATCTCGCCGTCCTCGCTTATCCTAACCTCCGTGAGGGGCAGCGGCTTACCGACGGTGTCGGGCCTAACATCGTCGTCGGGGTGGACGACGGCTATACCCGCAACCTCGGTCTGACCGTATATCTGCTTAAGGTTCACCCCGAGGGAGTGGTAGAACATCACGTAGTCCTCGCCTATCATAGCCCCGCCCGTGTAAGCCCTCACAATCCTCTTGAGCCCGGCCTTATCCAGCACGGCTCTAAGGGCCAGCCAGTAGGCTATGAAGTATAGGATCCTCCACGCTGCGGGCGGCCTGCTTCGCCCCTTAACAAGCCGCCTCCTAGCCGCCTCGTAGCCGATCTTGTACGCCAGCCTGAAGGCCGCCCTCTTGAGAGGGTCTGCATCGTCTATCCTCGCCATAATATCCTTGGCTATCCTCTCCCATATCCTAGGCGGCGAGAACATGAAGTGGGGGGCGATCTCTCTGAAGTCCCTCCACAGCGTGTGGGGAGTCTCCGGGAAGTTAACCTTGAACCCCCCTATCATGTGGTAGGGGATGCTCATCATTTGCTCCCCAATCCACGCTGTGGGCAGGAAGGAGACGTACTCCCAGTCCCCGCTGACGGGGTCAACGAGGTTAAGCTGGTGAGCCATGGCCAGCATGTTCTTGAACGATATCATGGCCAGCTTCGGCAGCCCTGTTGTGCCGCTTGTTGTGAATAACCCGCACACCATGTCCGGCTCCAGCTCGCCCATCAGCTTCCTAACCCTCTGGTCGCCCCCGTCAAGGTAGAGCTTCTTCCCCATCCTCATGATGTCGCCGAACGTGACTATTTTCGAGCCGACCATCCCCCGGTACTGGTGCAGCCCCTTGGCCTCATCAATAATTATCTTATCAACATCAACGCCAGACTCCAGCACCCTGTCAAGCTGCTCCTGACCCTCTACCATCACGAACTTTGCATCACCCGCGTCGAGTAGGTAGCCCACCTCGTCGCTCAGGCTGTCCCGGTATATCCCCATGGCCCTGCCTCCCAGGAGCTGGACGCCGACCTCGTATATCACCCAGGAGGGCCTGTTGAACGTTATGAAAGCACCTGTCTCCCCCGGGCCGAGGCCGAGGCTCTCCAGGGCTAGTGCCGCGTAGGCCACCCTCGTGTAGTAGTCACGCCAGGTATACCTCCTCCAGATCCCATACCTCTTCCACCTGAATGCAACCCTGTCCGGCTGTGTTTTGGCCCTCCACTCGAGTAGCCAGGGGAAGGTGGACTCGTAGATCTCTCCCTCCCAAGGCTTCTCGCGCTGCCTCTCCACGCTGCGGGCCTCCACAGCTACTCACCCAGGTACGCCTTCCTCACCCTCTCATCGGCCACAGCCTCGTGCGGGGGACCCTCGAATATGACCTTGCCATAGTCCATCACCACCACCCTGTCACATATATCTGTGACAACCTCCATGTCATGCTCTATAAGGACCATGGTGGTGTGCATCGTCTCGCTCGTCTCGATCACCGCCCTGACGATATCCTCCTTCTCCTCCTTCGAGAGCCCAGCCATAGGCTCATCCATCAGCACCACCTCCGGGTTCTGGGCAAGGGCGCCCGCCAGGTCGACCTTCTTCTGTATGCCCGGGGGGAGTGAGCCTATCGGGCTGTGTCTGTACTTGTGGAGGTCGAGCAGGTCGATGACATGCTCGGCCCTCTCCCTAGCCTCCACCTCCCACCTTTTAGCTCTGAAGGCCCAGAGCGCCTTCTCTATAATGCTTCCCCGGGTCCAGGGGTGGAGCCTAACCATGATATTCTCAAGGACTGTCATGCCGTGGAATAACTCGCTGTGTTGGAAGGTCCTTGATATGCCTAGTAGCGTGCGCTGGTGGGGCCTAAGCCCAGTTATATCCCTACCTTTAAAGTACACCTTTCCCTTCTGTGGTTTGTAGACGCCTGTTATAACGTTTAGGAGGCTGGTCTTGCCAGCCCCGTTGGGGCCTATAATACCCAGAATTTCCCCCCGCCTAACCTCTACGCTCACGCCATCTAGCGCGGTCACGCCGCCGAACCTGAGTGTTATACCCTCCGTCCAGAGAACTGGCTTTCCAATCTGCCTGGGCCTAGTGTACAGCTCTCCGTAGTCCCACACCCTATCGAACTTGTATTTCTCGACGGTAGATGGAGAGGACAATGTTGCGTTGTCCCCCGATAGTGGGATAGGATCTTTAGGCGGGAAATAATGAGGGTTTCTAGTGATGTAAATGCACCATCTGGATAGCCTGTTCAAGCCTTGTATATACTTCATTAAGACTGGGAAAGTTTATCCCCCATACCCCGGCACCGGTTTATGGTGTTAAACCTCGCCCACCAAGCCCTGGGAGGAGTTCTGGCCCCCCTACGCTCCCCGGGATATCGACGCCCTTAGAGCCAGGTTCACTCCTGTGCATGAGGAGATATTCAAGAGGTCATCCCGAGAGGGCTGCGCCCTTATCCAGGCGGAGACAGGCTACTGCTACACCTGGAGGAGCCTTGCCTCCTTTATAGAGAGGGTTGGGGGCTGGCTCCAGTCCAGGGGGGCTGGGCTTGGAGCCCAGGTGGCTGTAGCCTCTGAGAACCTCGTAGAGGCTATAGCCTTCTCCCTCGCCGTCCTGGCCTCGGGCGCTAGGCTCGTCTTAATAGACCCTCTGACTGTGGGCGAGGACCTGGTTTGGCAGTTGGAGGGGCGTGGGGGGCTGGAGACTCTGGCTGCAAGCAGGAGCTTCCTGGAGAGGAATAGGGAGGCCGTGGCGAGGATAGATAATATAAAGACTGTGGTGGAGCTCTCCAACAACCCCCAGCCCCTCGAGGTTGAGGGTGTAGAGTCACTGGGCCTCGGCGAGGTCCTCTCGAGCTCCGTGACGCTTGAGGGGGATGTAGGGCCTGAGGACGACTCGTTCTCGATATACTATGCAGGTATAGCCGGGAGGACCATGCAGGCCATACACACCCACCTCGGCCTCTGGATGGGGTCTAAGGTTTTCGCGGGCACAGCTGGAATAGACAGGGACACGGTTAGCCTGCTGGCCACACCCTTCACCCACGTCCTGGGCCTGCAGGCATCTCTCATAGCCCCTCTCATCCAGGGGGCCGTCGTGGTAGCAATGCAGAAGTGGAACCCGAAGCTGGCGGGGGAGCTCATATCAAAGGGGGCTGTGAACTACCTTGCTGGCGTCCCCCTCATGTTCCAGCAGCTGCTGGAGCAGGGCGCCGCTGGAGGCCTAAGGCTGGCGGTCTCCGCTGGAGCTCCTCTCCCGCCAGAGCTGCAGAAGAGGTTTGGCAGCGAGGCGGGCACCCCACTGCTCCAGGCCTACGGCATGAGCGAGAGCCTAATACTAACTTTCCAGACGCCCGGCATTGGGGGGGTTGAGGGCACTATCGGGGTGCCTCTCCCCGGTGTCGATATTTCCCTCCTGGCCGAAGACGGAGGCGTAAAGCCTCCCCCAGGAGTCGGGGAGCTGCTGGCCCAGGCACCCTGGGTTATGAAGGGTTACGAGTTTGAAGAGGAGAACTCCAAGGCTTTTGTCGACGGGTGGCTGAGGACGGGTGACATAATAGAGGTCACCGGACAGGGTCTCATGTTCTTCCGGGGGGTCAGGAAGAGGATAATCAAGTATAAGGGCTACGCCATACTTGCCAGGGATCTGGAGGTCATACTTGAGTCTCACCCCGACGTCGTCGAGGCTAGGGTGTGGGGCGAGCCCGCCGGGGATGTGGGCCAAATACCCGTCGCCAGGGTAGTACTTAGAGCGGGCTCCACAGCATCGCCAGAGGAGCTTATGGAGTACGTTAACAGGAGGGTCTCATTCTACAAGAAGATAAGGCGGGTAGATATAGAGGGTTACAGGTAAGCGCAGTACCCCCCCCACGAGACTCCAAATATTTACCCTTCATACTGGAAGGAGGCATCATGGGATATAGCCGTTGATACCGCCCGAGGCTAGGCACGTCATACCCCTCCCGCCTCTAGAAACCACGGCAGCCCCTGCCCCCGTCGGCGAGGGCGGTGGCGGAGCTACCTACACAGGGGTAGTCACGATTCCTTACGTAAACGTCGGTAGCCCTGAAGCCTCTGGAGCAGGCCTCCTGTACATCGCAGCCATCGTCGCCATACTCTTCATGGCCGTCGTCCTCCTGGGCGGCGCCAGCGGGGGGAGGAGGGTGGCCGGGTTCTCCCCTGCGGCTGTTGTTGGCGGGTTGAGGAGGGCTTGGAGCTACTTCTACCCGGGTAGGAAGAGGAGCCTCCGTCTAGCGCTCGAGGCTATGTATGAGAAGGCCCTGTCGCGGGGGGCTAGGATAGCAAGGTCTATGACGCCTAGGGAGGCTGCGGAAGAGGCTGAGGCCTCAGGCGTCAGAGCGCGGGAGCTTGTAGAGCTTTATTACTCTGGCGTTTACGCCCCGGGCGAGCCGAGCGAGGAGATGGTGAGGAGGGCCTGGAGGCTGGCCAGGGATGAGGGCTAGAGCAATCCTCCTATTCACACTCATAACAGGGCTGGTCCTCTCTGGGGCTGCCGTGGACGCGGCCATGAGGGGGGAGTTGAGGATCTATACCTCCACTTCACCATCGAACCCCTCAGTCTACGGGGCCAGCGAGTTCTACGAGGCCGCTAGGGAGTCCTACGGCGCGATGCTTATCAGGAGTATTGAGGAGTTGGATGGGCTGGCGGCGGATAGAGGGGGGTCGATAGTTTACGTCGTAATAGCCCCCGACAAGCCATTCACGTATGAGGAATACCAGGTGTTAAGCCGACTGGCATCCCAGGGCAGGCTAAAGATGCTCGTGATGGACGAGACCATAGTCTCCAACTGGCTTCTCGAGAGGATGGCTGGGGTGAGGATTTCGGGGGAGGAGCTGGTTAGGCCCGGCGCCTCCGGGGGGTGGCAGTATATAGTTGAGGTCGACTGCGGCCCCCTCGGGGCTGGTCTAGCGTCTAAGCCGAGCTTCATAGAGGTGGATGGCGGAGGCGAGCCCCTCTGCACCTCCAGAGGGTTGGAGGAGGACAGGGTTCTAGCTGTTAAGGTTGAGAGAGGCGGCTTCAATGCTTTGGTGGTGGCCGACTCGAGCATGTGTGCCAACTTCATGCTAGACCCCCCGCCGTGGCTGGGCGATGGCAACAGGAGCCTCTGCCTCGGCCTGCTCAGCCTGCTCGTTGAGCCCGGGGATGTTGTGGTGTTCGACGACGCCCACTATAAGGGGCTCCCAATATACTTCAGGTATGGCCAGGCCCTCGCCGGGCTGGCGGCAGTGCCGTCGAGAGCATTATCCTCAATGTGGAGTATAAATCAGTATGCAACCCTAGCGTCCATAATAGTCTTCTCAACCGTCATAGCGGCGCTGGCTAGACCGTGGAGGCCTCTGGAGAGGGGTGTTGGTGATGAGGCGTTGGAGAAGCTAGCCCTCTACGCCCTCCACGAGGCCGCTAGGAGGGACCGCCTCCTGAGGCTGTGCCTAGCCCTGGGGCCTGCCTTGAGGATAAGGCCTCTTAGGCGCCTCCTACTCGAAAGGGCTTATAGGGTTCTGGGTGTTAAGGGTGGATAAGGTTTTCTCGCGCATTAGCGAGGAGGTTTCCAAGGTTATAGTCGGGAAGCAGCGGGAGATAAGGCTAGTGCTGGCCGCTCTCACCGCCCGGGGTCACGTTCTGCTGGAGGGCGTACCGGGCGTAGCTAAGACCACTATGGCTAGGGCCATAGCCAGGGCCACTGGCCTCAGGTTCTCCAGGATCCAGTTCACCCCTGACATGCTGCCGAGCGATGTCATAGGTACTATGGTGTACGACCAGAGGACTGGAGAGTTCGTTTTTAGGCGTGGTCCTGTTTTTGCTAATGTTGTTCTTGCTGATGAGGTTAACCGTGCTAACCCTCGTACCCAGAGTGCTTTCTTGGAGGCTATGCAGGAGGGGCAGGTTACTGTTTGGGGTGAGACCCACAGGCTCCCCAACCCCTTCATAGTACTCGCCACAATGAACCCCATAGAGCTCGAGGGAGTCTACCCACTACCAGAAGCACAACTAGACCGATTCATGGCCCGCGTCGTAGTGGGGCATCCGTCGCCCGAGGAGCTAGTAGAGATTATGGATAGGTATAGGAGTATAACAGAGTTCCCTGTGGAGCCCGTCGCGAGGCCCGAGGACATAGTGGCGGCTCAGGAGGCTGTGTGGAAGATCCACGTAGACAGAAACGTAAAGCTGTATATAGCGAGGATTGTTGAGGAGACCCACAAACACCCAGCCGTCCAGCTAGGAGGCTCACCCAGGGCAGCCCTCTCTATAATGATGCTCTCCCGAGGCCTAGCCCTGCTAGACGGGCTTGGCTACGTCATCCCCGACCATGTCAAGGAGGCGGCGAAGGCTGCACTCCCCCACAGGCTCATCCTCACTACAGAGGCCAAGCTGGAGGGGGTCAGGCCTGAGTCGGTTGTAGAGGACATACTCTCCTCCGTCGAGACACCCTAACATGAAAGCCGGGGGGTCAGGCCGGGTTGCCGGTGATGCTCACCAGGAGGGGCTGGAGCCTTCTGCTGGCGTCGGGCATATCCTCAGCCGGGGCTCTGGCCACGGGAGACCCAATGCTCCTCGCCTCTAGCCTCCTGGGCATCCTCGCCCTAGGCCTCTCCATGCTATACTCCAAGCGTATTCACACACTCCTAAGCCGAGCCCGGGTCTCTAGGGCCACGGGCCATATCAAGGCGGTGGAGGGGGCTAGGGTGAGGATAGCCTTCAGGGTTGAGGCGCCACACGGCCTCCCCCGAGGGACTGTTGTGAGGGACTCCCCGCCGAGGCGGGTTGTCGTCGTGGGGGAGCCCGAGGCTTTAGTCGAATCGACACCGGGCGGGGTTGTTGAGGCGTGGTACGAGGTCAGGCCCTCAGTGGGCAGCCACAGGTGGTCTGAGGTTGAAGTCTACGCCAAAGCCCCCGGAGAGCTTGCGGTGGCGAGCGTTAGACACTCCCTCCCTGTGCTGCTGCAGGCGGCTCCTAGCCGGAGGGCTTTAGAGCAGGTTAGGCTTAGGCTAGCCGCCCTGACTGGCTATTCGAAGCCGGTCAACAGGAGGTGGCCCCTAGGCTACGAGTTCCTGGAGCTTAGGGAGTACCAGCCCGGTGATGATCCCCGCCTGATACACTGGCCATCAACAGCCAGGGCGGGGACGCTGGTCGTCAGGGAGACTGCAATGGAGACTAGGCTCAACATGACAATCGTTCTGGACGCCAGCGGCGAGATGTGGATAGGCGGGCCGCTAGCCTCTCCGATAGACCACGCCGCCAGGCTGACACTCGCCCTCGCGTCGCTAGCTTGGGAGTCAGGCGGCTCAGCCTCGGTCTTCCTCTTTAACGGGTGGAGCTGCTTCGAGGCCAGGGGGGCTATGGACACAGCCTCCCTCGCCACAGTGCTCTCGAGGCTCCAGGAGGGTCACGGCCGCTCCACGGAAGGGCTGGCTAGCTGTGCCCGTAAAGCATCCTCAATGAGGCCCCGGAGGCCCCTCATACTCGTCACTGGCCCGGGGGTCAACCTAGCCTGGCTTGTGAAGAGGGTGGAGGAGTCTCCCCGGCCACCAACTCCTCTCATCCTCTACGCACTCATGACACCGACAGGAAGCTCTCCAGAGGAGAGGCTTGTAAGGGCTGGAGCCCTCCGTGAAGCGGAGGCTGTTGGAGGTAGGAGGGTGGTTGCTGGCGGGTGGCTGGAGTCCAGCATTAAACTCCTTAAGACTCTGGAGGTGTATAGCCCTTGAGGGAGGATATCCGGGGGGATATGGCGGTTCTCGCCTTTGGCGCGGCGGCGGCTGCAGCTGCCTACGCCACAATGGGGCTCCTGGCCTCGGCCACTATAGCGCTCTCCACGGGGCTAGCGCTAGCTTTAGCCAGGCTAGCCGGCTCTAGCGAGGCTGGGGGGCTCTCGGCGGTTCTCCTGGGGCTAGCCGCCTATGCTGCTGGCGCCAGAGCGGGAGCTATTATGGTCCTGGGCGGCGTGGCCTCTCTAGCCCTAGGCCGCCCTGGGTCCCTCAAGCTGGCGCCTGCGGCAGCAATAGCCACACTCCTAGCGGGGGTTGCGTGGCTTTCAAGCCTGAGGGCGGACTACATATCATGGAGGGCTATCTACCTCTGGGCAATCACAGGCGCTCTTGCCGCGGCGTTAGTTATGGCTGGCCGGGGGAGGAGCTCTCCAGCATGGCAGATAGCCTGGATAATAAGGCAGCTGACACTCACGCCCCCAACCCTCAGGAGGCTGGGAGCAGCGCTGCTATCCCTCTACCCGGTGCTGCTGGCAGCGGCGGGCAGTTATCCCGCTGCTATCCTAATAGGGGCTGTTACACTAGTGACGTGGCGTAGGCTTGGCGTCGAGACTGCGGCGTTAGCTAGCCTCACACTCGGGGCTCTAGCAGGGCTTGCCGGGGCTGTGGACTATGGCGTGGCGGTCGAGAGAATAAACTCTCTGCTCCAGCACTAAACCCCCGGGTGGTGTGGAAAGTGGCTGGCAGGATACTCGGGCAAACCGTTTCCAGGAGATCCTTCCTCGGCGGCCTTGTTCTAGCAGTCTCGGGCATATTCTTCTTCGGGGTGAGCGTCTACACCATCTACCAGGGGAGCATCGCCGCCAGCCTCCTATCAGCCGCGATAGGCCTTGTTCTCGTGAGCCTAGGGGCTGATATGATGATGAGGGAGTAGTGGGGTATGTTTGGATAAAAACAATGTGTATGAGTGTATGATTGAAGGTGCCTCTCCTGCTTTGCAGGCGTCTCCGCTAGGCTTTCCCTAGCACTCTATAGAAGACCTTGCCGGTGTAGGGGCTCTTTGCCTTGGCGAACCTGAACTTGCCCCTCTTTGTCTCCTTTATTTCTACTTCGTAGTTGTCGGTCTCGTAGTACTTCTTAGCGACTAGGTCGAAGAACTTTATCTTCTCCTTCTTGGGCATCTTTCAGCACCGTGATTTATATATAGACTAAGTGTTATTTAAGCTTTAGCGGCCGGTATTCTGTTATGAAGTCTACCCCAGTGTAATACCCCCGCGTCCTTCAGCCCGTCCGCGAGACGCCCGACTATATGGCTTAGCATGCGTAATACGGGGGAGGACAGATATAAAAGGCCTGGCGACACCTGCCTGAGTGGAGCATGAGGAGCGTTGGAAGGAGATAGAACCCGAATTATGGATCTTAAGGAGGGTCTTAGGAACATCTCGATCTCCGGCCGTGTCCTAGAGGCGGGAGAACCGAAGATGGTTGAGACCAAGAGAGGGCCTGCGACCCTGAGTGAAGCCGTCATAGGCGATGAGAGCGGGAGAGTTAAGGTGACCCTCTGGGGTAGCCATGCGGGCACGCTTAAAGAGGGTGAGGCCGTTAAGATAGAGGGAGCATGGACCACCAGCTACAGGGGTAAGGTCCAGGTTAACGTCGGCAGGGAGTCTACAATAGAGAGGGTGGAGTCTGACGAGGTGCCGCAGGCCAGCGACATACCCGAAGAGATGCCGGAAGCCCAGTATAGGGGCTTCGGCCAGAGGCAGCCGTATAGGGGAGGCGGCTTCGGAGGCTTCAGAGGCGGTGGCTACCAGCCCCGCAGGGGCGGCGGTAGGAGGAGGTTCTAGCCTAGGTTAGAAACCTTCCTCCACCTAGCATACAGTTGAGGATAAAGGACGAGATACTTTGACCCTATTTTTGAACTTTCTGTAGTCTCGTCGGGGAGGCATCATCTCTCCCCACGTCTCTTCTCCCCTGTCGACGGGGCTATTCTGCGGGCCGCGGCCTCTACGTCGACTTCAACCCTGACTAGCCCTGGCTGCTCTCGCAACGTTCTAGCCCCAAGCTTTCTCGCCAGTGTTATGGCCCTCTGGTTGTCTGAGAGGACGTAGCCATAGAGCTTCCTGACGCCCGCCAGCTTGAGTACTGATATCATTACTCTGGCGAGGGCGGAGCCGAGGCCGTGGCCCTGGTAGTCCTCCCTAACTATTATACCCCCTTCAGCTGCTCCAGTCTTCTCGTCCACAAAGCTCTCAGCCATACCTACAATATCGCCTGTCTCTAGGTCCTCGGCCACTATAACTAGCGTGCACCTGTCGCTGAGCAGCCTTTCTATGTAGGGGTCGAAGTACCTAACGACCGCGAAGAATCTCGTGTAGATCGTCTCCTCCGAGAGGCTATTGTAGAAGCGGAGGAGCTTTTCCTTGTCCCCGGGGCAGAGCCCGCGTATCCTGACTCGGCGGCCGCCTCTGAGGGTGACAGTGCCGAACTCTTCACCGCAGAGGGGGCACGCCTCCTGGGTGTGATGTGAGGACTGGGGCTGCAATGGGAGCGCCTCCTTAGTGGAATCTGTTGTGTCTTAGAGTGTATTAGCTTCTAACCGCCTTAACCCTGGGAGACCGGCGGAGGAGGCCTATAATCCAGTAGGAGGCTATCTCAGCCTCCCTCCTACCACCCCGGATGGCAGCCTCGACCGTGAGACCCTTCACCGAGACCTTGAGGGGCTTGAGGCCGAGGGCTTCTAGGAGGCGGGCTACCTCCCTATCGCTAGCAGGGGGGAGCCTGGATAGGTCCCCGCAGGGGCCTAGCCTGCAGGCCGCGCAACCCTGCCGGTGGCTCTCTATGTTGGCGCTGCAGCTCGCGGGGAGGACTTTAAACCCTATCTCTCTCGCCTTCAACGCTATCTTCTCCTTAAGGTCCCTCGAGTATATGGGCAGCTGCTCTCCCCTCCTCGGCCAGCGGGCCAGCCGCCTCTCTATCTCCCCCATATCGACGGCCCCCGAGGCCCTCAGCCGGCGCAGTATCCCCTCTGCAACACGTAGGGTACCCAGGACCACCTTGTCTACTCCCGCGTAAGCAGCCCGGGAGAGTATGTCCTCCGCCTCCCTGTCCGTCACCCCGGGTATTATAGGTCTGAGGAAGAGTGTAGCGCTCAAACCAGCCTCCACGAGCCTCCTCATGAACTCCATCCTCTCCTCAGGCGGGGAGGCACCGGGCTCGAGGGCTTTCCAGAGCCTCAGCGTAGTCATGGATACTAGAACGTCTATCCGGGGATCAGCCGCCTCAACAAACTTCTCGAGCAGCCTGCCCTTCAGACCCGTCTTAGTGGAAACCTGCTGAGGGTTGCCTAGCCACCTCCTCGTGGACTCGAGATACTCTATAGCGCGCCAGGCCGTCTCCCTCATGAAAGGCTCTGTAACGCTGCCGAACGCGAGCAGAGTCCCCCTGGGGCCTGGGGCTACGTACGGGTTTAGGGCGAGGGCTAGAGCTAGCTCCTCCCCAGACAGGGGGTAGGGCTGGGGCTTGCCAGTGAAGCCCATATCGTATATATAACAGTATAGGCAGCCGTAGCTGCAGCCAACTCCGGTATGCACCGTCATCCCACATGGTATAGGCCTCCTCCGCGCATGCCAGTCCCTTGAGGCCCTCCTAAACCCCTCCTCGCCGACCCTACGCCTGAGCTCCTCGACGATAGCCTCCTTAGCGTAAACAGCATCCACAAGGCTATTGACGCCATCCACAGGACAGCCACCCCCAGGCGCCTCAGCCAAATGCCTTCAACTCATCCCTCCGGCTCGTCGTTGTCGGGAGTAGACATCATCGGCTGCGCAGGCCTGAGGCCTCCAGCGTGATATATGTGATCCCAGGCTATTCTATATACCCCGGCTGGCATGTCATGCCCCGGCTTAGGGTTGGGATCGATGTTGGAGGCACCTTTACAGATGTTGTAGTGTATGACGGGGGGCTGAGGGTCCACAAAGTCCCCACCACACCTAGAAGGCCTGTCGAGGGGGTCGTGAAGGGGCTCTCTGCGGCTGTGGATAGCCCGGGTGATGTCGAGGTCCTCGTCCACGCCACCACCATAGGCACCAACATGTTCCTAGGGCAGGTCGGCCTCGAGCCGCCGAAGGTCGCCCTCTTTACGAACGAGGGTTTCAGGGACATAGTGGAGATTGGCAGGCAGAACAGGCCCAGCCTGTACAACCTCCTCTACGAGAAGCCCTCACCACTGGCCCCCAGGGACCTGAGAATAGGTGTTAGGGGCAGGATAGGGCCTGACGGGAGTGAGATCGAGCCTCTCGACCTGGAGACGGTTAGATACTGGGCCCCGCGCCTCTGCAGGGAGGGGGTAAGGGTCTACGCCATCTCATTCCTCCACAGCTACCGCAACCCCCACCATGAGAGGCTTGCCGCGGAGGCGGTCAGGCGGGAGTGCCCCGGGGCCTATGTTGTGACGGGCCACGAGGTAGACCCTCAACCTATGGAGTATGAGAGGACTAGCACAGCCCTCGTCAACGCGGTCCTCAAGCCCGTCCTCTCGAGCTATCTTGAGGAGATGCTGGTGAGCCTTCGCGATAGAGGGTTCAGGGGTGTACTGCTGGTTATGCAGAGCAACGGCGGGGTGGCTAGTGTTGAGGAGGCTGTTGATAGGCCAGCAGCTTTCATCGAGAGCGGGCCCAGCGCTGGAGCAGTGGCCGTAGCCTACTTCTCGAGGCTTCAGGCCGTCGATAAGGCCATAGGCTTCGACATGGGAGGGACGACGGCTAAGGCCTCAAGCATCATAGGCGGTGAGCCCGAGCTGGTTGACGTCTACGAGGTGGGAGGTAAGGTACACATGGGGAAGACCGTGAGGGGGAGCGGCTACCCCGTCAGGTACCCCCACGTAGACCTGGCGGAGGTGAGCGCGGGCGGGGGCACCATCGCCTGGGTAGACCCGGGCGGGGGCTTAAGGGTTGGGCCTGCAAGCGCTGGAGCCGACCCGGGCCCCGCCTGCTATGGGAGGGGAGGGGTCAAGCCCACGGTCACCGACGCCAACCTGATTCTCGGCAGGCTGCCCGGGAGGCTGGCCGGGGGGCTCAGGCTCGACCTGGAGCTAGCTGTGAAAGCCGTTGAGAAACATGTTGCGGACCCCCTGGGGATGGACGTGGTGGAGGCTGCATGGGCTATAGTTAAGCTGGCCAACACGATAATGTCGAGGGCTATAAGCCTCGTGACTGTGGAGAGGGGACACGACCCCCGGGAATTCACTATGTACGCCTTCGGCGGTGCAGGTCCGATGCACGCCGCCGAGCTGGCTGAGGAGCTCGGTGTTAGAAGGGTTATCGTCCCCCCAGCCCCAGGTGTGTTCAGCGCTCTGGGACTGCTGGTAGCCGACTACAGGCATAGTTTCCATGCTGGGATAGCTAAACCTGCTGGGAGAGTCTCTGAGGAGGAGCTGGAGAGGGTTTTCGGCATGCTCGAGGAGAGGGCAAGGCGGGTTCTAGACGGGGAGGGCGTGCCCGGCGATAGGAGGTCCTACACGAGGCTCCTCGAGATGAAGTATTGGGGTCAAGCATATACCCTGAGGGTCCCATACAGGGGTAGCGTTGCCGACGCGGTCAAGGACTTCCACGGGATTCACGAGGCCAGATACGGCTTCAGCAGCCCCGAGGAGGAGGTCGAGATAGTTGTTGCCAGGCTGGAGGCCGTGGGGGTTACGGATAAACCTGTTTTTAGGGCGCCGGGAAAGGGGGGTTCTGGCGAGGCTGAGCCGGCGGGCAGCCGCGGCGTGTTCTTCAGCGGTAGGTGGATGGAGTCGAGTGTTTACCGTTTAGAGGACCTGGGCGTTGGCTCGCGGCTAGATGGGCCCGCCGTGGTGGAGGCGCCGGACTCCACCATAGTCATCCCACCGGGCTGGAGCGCGTTCGTGGATAGACTGGGCTCGATCGTGATGAAGGTGGGGAGCGGTGGTTGACAAGGTTACTGTAGAGGTTATCCGGCACGCTGCAATCTACGCGAGCGAGGAGATGGGTATCGTGTTGAGGAACACCTCTTACAGCCCTAACATTAAGGATAGGATGGATCATACCTGCGCCGTGCTCACGCCCAGCGGCGACCTAGTGGCCCAGGCGGAGCACATCCCCGTCCATATCGGGAGCATGGCTATCGGCGTGAAGTCGACGGTCAAGCATCTGGAAAAGGCTGGGGAGGCTCTAGAGCCGGGCGACATAGTAATAGTAAACGACCCCTACATATCCGGCACCCACTTGAACGACGTGACCCTCCTTAAACCGGTTTACCATGGCGGCGAGCCTGTAGCTATAGTTGCTAACAAGGCCCACCATGTAGACGTGGGGGGCCTCAACCCGGGTAGCGTTGGGGGGAGTGTCAAGGAGCTTATTCAGGAGGGAGTCGTCATCCCCCCTGTAAAACTGGCCAGGCGGGGCAGGCTAGACTCAGGGCTAGTGCGGCTGCTGGCTGGGAACGTTAGAACCCCCCGCTACTTCAAGGGCGACCTCAAGGCCCAGATAGCGGCTCTGAACGTTGGAGAACGGAGGATTAGGGAGCTGGCGGAAAAATATTCTCCCCGAGCGCTGCTTGAGGCGTGGGACGAGATCCTAAGCTACACGGAGGAGTATACTAGGAGGAGGGTTGAAAGCCTAGGTGTGACGGGGTCCTGGGAGGCTAGCGATATCCTAGAGCTATCGAGGGGGGAGGCTGTCGTCAAGGCAAGGCTCACCATACTGGGTGGTGGGGTTGAGGTGGACTTCACAGGCTCGTCGCCCCAGGTGGATGAGCCGATTAACGCCGTATACGGGGTGACCGCCGCCGCTACCTCCTTCGCCTTAAAGGCGGTTATAGACCCGGATATGCCGGTTAACCAAGGCTTCTTCCGGGTGGTCAAGGTTATAGCCCCCGAGGGGACGATAGTCAACCCTGTCAAGCCTGCACCAGTTAGCGGGGGGAATACGGAGACGAGCCAGAGGATAGCCGATGTTGTGTTCAGGGCTCTGGCGAGGGCCCTGCCGGGCAGGGTCCCGGCGGCTAGCTGCGGCAGCATGACTAACGTTATGCTGGGAGGACCTGGCTGGGCCTTCTACGAGACTGTTGCATGTGGTGAGGGGGCGAGGCCTGTTAGGGACGGCTACGACGGTGTGCAGACAAACATGACTAACACTCTAAACACGCCCATCGAGAGGATGGAGGCGGAGTATCCCGTTCTCTTCGTCAAATACGAGCTGAGGAGGGACAGCGAGGGCCCCGGGAGGTGGAGGGGGGGCCTAGGCGTCGTTAGGGCCTTCAAGCTCACAGGGGGCAAGGCGACACTGACAGTATACGCCCAGAGATGCAGGTCGAGGCCGTGGGGGCTTGAGGGCGGGTCTCCAGGAGAGCCCGCTGGACACTACCTGGTAAGGAGGGACGGGTCAAGGATGGATCTGGGGTGTATGTCTACGGTTGAGATTGTAGAGGGTGACACAGTGTATATACAAACGCCCGGTGGCGGAGGCTATGGAGACCCCTGCGGGAGGGATAGGGGCCTTATCGAGAGGGATCTTAGAGAGGGGAAGGTGTCGGAGGAGAAGGCAGCCCAAAGCTACTGCCACCGTACCAACGCCCTGTAGGCGGAGAGCATTGTTACCGATCCTCAACACCATGGTCTAGCAGCACGATTTTAGACCCGCCGGCCCAGCTAAATACCCTGGTGGCCCGCGATGGCTTACGCAATTGTTAACTACATTAGGGCGGAGACGCCTGAGGCTTTTGAGAAGGTCGTTGAATCTTTCAGGGATAGGGCAGGCCTTGTGGAGGGGAGAGAGGGCTTCAGATCACTCCAGGTCCTCGCGAACAGGGAGAGGCTTGAGGTCGTGGTAATCACGGTCTGGGAGTCTAAGGAGTATTTTGAGAAGTGGGTGGAGAGTAGGGAGTTCGAGGAGGCGCATAAGAGGGCTCGGAGAAGGCGGCTAGCTGGTACCAGCTCGGAAGGGGTGGAGTACGAGGTCCTCGATTTCGTGTGCAAAGGCTGAACATACTTGCCTTTAGACAGCGCTGTATAACCCTCCATATGCACACTCTATACCCGGTGCATCGTCTTGAGCCTGCTGGATACTCTAAGGGAGCTGGTTTTTACACCAGGGCCGAGCGGGTATGAGGACCTGGTAAGGAGCGTAGTGGTCTACAGGCTTAGGGAGCTCGGGCTTGACCCTGTTGTCGACGAGCTTGGAAACGTTGTGGTCAACCCCTCAGGCGGGGAGCCGAGGCTCCTGGCGGCCGCGCATATGGACGAGCTGGGCTTCCTAATAACGGGCGCCGGGGATGACGGCCTGCTGTCCTTCAGAAAGCTGGGCGGTATAGACGACAGGGTCCTCCCGGGCCAGCACGTCGAGATCCTGCTAGACGGGGGAGCGAGGATAGAGGGGGTTATAGGCATAACCCCACCCCACCTCCAGCTCGACCGGGCCGATGCCGAGAAGCCTCTGCGATGGCACGAGCTAAGGATAGACATTGGCGTGCAGTCCAGGTCCGAGGCTGAGGAGCTGGGGGTGAAGCCTCTACAGCCAGCCGTGTTTAAGAAGCACTGGAGCATACTAGCCGGCGGCCGGGCGGTCGCCTCCCGCGGGTTCGACGACAGGGCGGGAGTCGCCCTCCTCCTCGAGCTGGCCAGGAGGGTGGCCGAGGGGGGCGTGGAGGCGGAGGGCCTTGCCCTGGCCTGGACTGTCCAGGAGGAGGTAGGGCTCCGGGGGGCCAGCTACGTGGCCTCCAGGCTGAAGCCCAGGGCCTTCCTGGCCGTAGACACCATGGCCTGCTGCCACCCCGCGGTGACAGGCCACACCAGGCCGGGTGGGGGGCCGGTGGTTAGGGCTATGGACAACCAGCATATAACACCGCGCTGGCTGGTCGAGCTCCTGGAGGAGGCGGCTAGGAGCGCTGGCTTAGGGCTGCAGTACGCCACGGCTGGCGGCACGACGGACGCGGCGGCCTTCCAGAGGGCTGGAGTGCCCAGTGCGGCCCTAGGGATTCCCTTGAAGTACACTCACAGCACAGCCGAGGTCCTCTACCTAAGCGACCTTGAGGGCGCCCTCAGGCTCCTTGAACACCTGCCGGGGAGGCTGGGCTAGGGGCCGAGTATCTCTCGGGCGGAGCGCGCCATCTTGACAGCCAGTTTTTCGAGGCTAAGCCTCCTCGGCCTCTCAACCCCGAGGTCCTCTAGGAGCCTCCTGGCCGCCAGCCAGCCGGGCAGCCCTGACACCCCGCCTCCGGGGTGGCTGGACGCCGAGGCTAGGTATAGGCCCTCTACACCCGGCACCCTGTAGTCCGACGCCTCGGGCAGCGGGCGGGAGGAGTATAGCTGGTCGAGCCTCATGGATATGTGGAATATACTCCCCCCGGGGTTGCCGAGGGCCTCGTAGTCTCGGGGAGTGAGGACCTCGCTCCTGACACCCTCCCGGGGTAGGCTGAAGACCCCCTCCAGAACCTGGAGCCCCCTCTCCCCGACCTCAGCCCTATCCTCCTCTCCCCACCTCCTAGCCCTCCTCCACGTGTACTGGAGGAAGATGCTAGCCAGGCTCCACCCCTCTGGCGCGAGGCTGGGGTCAACCAGGTTTAACACGTTTATGGAGAGCCAGGGCTCCCTGCTGACCCCACGCGACAGGGCGTCGCCGTACGCCTTCTCGGCATACTCCATGCCGGGCATGGTTACGACGCTGCTCCTGTAGAGGTCCTCGCCTAGCCAGCTATACTCCCTCCGGGGCCTTAGGGGGCCCTTCACGGCCAGTATTATCTTGGAGGAAGCCCCCGACGACTCCAGACTCCTTATCCTCCTCGCCAGCCCCTTCTCAAGCTCTGCGACGGCGGGGAGGGCTTTCACGCTGGCCGCCCAGACCACCGCCCTCCTGGCCCTATACACCCTCCCGTCCGAGGTCCTCACGCCAACCGCCCTCCCACCACTAACCATGACCTCCTCAACCCTGGACCCCGCCTCAACCGAGGCACCAGCCCCGGCGGCGGCCTCGGCCAGAGCTAGGGCCAGCCTTCCCATGCCACCCTGCACGTACGCCCACTCACCCCTCCTGCCGGTAGATACTCCCAGGTAGTGGTGGGCCAGCACAATACCCGTGCCCGGCGTCGAGGGCCCGGCCATCTCCCCTACCAGGGCGTCCTCGACAAGCGCGGCACGCGCCTCCCAGCTCTCAAACCACTCCCCCAGGATCCTGGATGCAGGTGCCGTCAGCATCCACTGGGCAGCCTCGAGAGCCTCCTCCACAATCCTGCCCACCAAAGGCGTCCTGGCGGCCCTGTAAACGTGCTCGATAGCCTCGCGCGGATGGAGGGGAGGGTGGCTGTATATCTCCTCGAGCAGCACCCCAAGGGCGCTCCACAGCCTAGCCCACCCTAGGTAGGCCCGCCCGTCCGCAGGGGACACCCGGGAGAACTCCCTAGAGGTCCTCCCCGCGTCGCCGTAAACCCTCAGAGCCCTACCACCGCCCAGCACCACGGTCATACCGGGCTCCTTGGGCAGAAGCCGAATCCTCCCCTCGATACCCGCCTCTCTCATGAGCCACCTCGGGTAGAGGCCGAGGACGTAGGCCCCGAGGGGCGCTGTAAAGCCGGGCCAGGGGGTGTATGAGGCTGAGAGGCCTCCTAGCCGTTCAGAGGCTTCGAGGAGGGCCACACTCAGGCCCCGCCTAGCTAGGATAGAGGCGGCCGTCAGCCCGTTGTGGCCACCACCTACTATAACCACGTCGAAAACTCTCTCGCCCCCCAAACTTACCGCCCACGTTAATACCGTGGTCCAGCCCTGTAGATAACCTGAGGTGGAGGCAGCGGCTTCTTAATGCCCCTAGCTGTTAATTGTGTTGGAGGGGCGTGGTTGGAGTAGCTTCCCGCCGCAGAACACCCGTGGCCTGGTAGCTGCGGGATGGTGATACGCGATGCTAAAGGATCTTCCCCAGGATGACTATAGGACTCTCCTGGACGCTCTTGCCGGGGGGTTTAGGAAGATATTCCTGAGCTACATGCTGTTCCTGCTTGTTCTAGTGGCCTGGCTAGCTGTGCTGGGTGCTTTCCTCCTCGTCGGTGTGACCCTTGAAGCCGTGTTCGGCTCTGGGCTCGAGGCCTTCGCCATCCTGGGTGTGGCCGCCTCCCTGCTAGCGACTGTCCTGCTCCTGATCATAGCCGCCTATGTATTCTATCGTGGCGCCGTTTACGTGAAGGAGGCTGTGAAAAGGTTGGGATCCCAGCAGGCAAAGTCGGACCTCACTCTGGGTGCTGAGCTCCTCTATATAGGCGGGGTTATAACTCTCGTCGGCGCCGCCCTAACAATCATCTTGGTGGGTATTCTGCTCCTCGCCGTCGGCGATATCATATCGCTGATCGGAATAGGCTTCCTAGCCTACAAGCTCCGCGGCCTACACACTGAGCTGGAGACGCCCCTAAACATAACCCTCCTGGGGGCGGCGTTACACCTCCTAAGCTACATACCAGCCCTGTCAATAATGCTGCTGCCAGCCATTATACTCGAGATAATAGGCTTCCGCATGGTGTACACCACGTCAAAAAACCTCCTCCAGGAGGTCCAGGAGGAGGGGAGGCCTGTAGGCGAAGGCTCGACCACCCCCGCATAGGGTGTGGAGTGTTGGAGCCCGAGGAGGGTGGGGGAGGGGATACACTGCTAGCCGCGCTTGGAGAGTTCTCGGCCCGCATGCTTTTATCCATAGCTCTCGCGCTAGCCTCTATAGTGCTGGCTGGTGCGTCTCTCGTCAGCATCAGATTTGTCGGGGTGCTGCTCAGCTATGGATCCAGCCTGCTAGGGCTCCCCGAGATCTCCGGGAGCACTATAGACTCTGTGGGAAAGTATACTTCCAACACGCTAATAGCAGTCGGAGGCCTAGCAGCCTCTCTCATAGCCTACCGTGCCTCCGGGATCCTCGAAGCCGCTCCAGAGGCTGTGGGGAGTGGGAGGGCCGGGGACGTTCGGCTAGCCGTCCTCCTGCTGAAAACAGGTTCTGCAATTGCCGCCGCCGGATCCATTCTCCTGCTGGCGGGTGTGGGTGAGGCTGTGTTGACGGCGGGTTTCATACTTTTCCAGAGCGGCCTAGCAATCATAGGCTACAGGATGCGCGGCCTTAGCAGGGGAATGGAGACAGCCTTAACCCTTCTCCTAGGGGGCGCCGCCGTGGCTCTGATAGGGGCGGTGGCTGGTGCTGGCTCAGCCCTGCTCGCGGGATTGGCTATGGAGGCAGCAGCATTCTACACACTAATGGGCTTGCATCGCGGGCCGGATGGTGTGGAGGGCGAAACTTTATGATTCCACGGCCCCGGCTTATCCGTGAATGGGTTGGTGTTTGTGGCTAGCGGCTGGGCCGTTTCCAGGGGGGTTTACAGGTATCTGTGCCCGAACTGCGGGGGGCCTAATACTGAGGAGAGGCTTTCGCAGGGCCTCCCATGCCCCAGATGCCTCCCCAGCATCCCGGGGAGGCGGGTTTCCAGCTGGTCTGGGCTGGCGAGGCTCCTGAAGAGGGAGGGCACCCTAGGGGCTGGCGTGAAGGCTATAGCCAGTCTTGAGGATGAGGCTAGGAGCCTCTGGCGCTTCTTCGAGAAGGCAGTCGGCTCCCCCCCATGGGGGGCTCAGAGGACCTGGGCTAAGAGGCTCGCCCGGGGGGATAGCTTCAGCATAATAGCGCCAACAGGGGTGGGTAAGACTACCTTCGGCGCGGCGGCCGCCCTCTTCTACGCCTGTAGGAAGGGTATGAGGAGCTATATTATACTGCCGACGACTACGCTGGCTGCCAATGTGGCGAAGAAGCTGGAGTCTATGGTGGAGTCAACCGGCTGCAGGAAGGCCAGGATACTGGTGATACACAGCAAGCTTAAGGCGGCTGAGAGGAGGGAGGCGTTGGAGAGGTTTGAGAACGGGGACTTCGATATACTCGTGACTACGGCCGCGTTCGCCAGGAAATACGTTGACAAGCTATCTGGCTACAGGTTTAGGCTGGTGTTTGTCGACGATGTCGACGCTGTTCTAAGGAGTGCTAGGAGCGTGGACGCGATACTCAGGATAGTGGGTTTCGACGAGGAGGCCATAGAAACCGGCCTCGAGGTCCTCAGGCTCCAGAGGGAGCAGGCGAGGCTGGTGTCGCTCCTCCAGAGCCCTAGGGAGGAGGTGAGGGAGGAGGCTAGGAAGAAGCTGCTCGAGGTTAAGAGGAGGCTGGAGAGCCTTGAGGCGGAGATAGAGGCGAAGAGGAAGGGTACAGCCAGCCTCATCGTCAGCAGCGCCACAGGAAGGCCGCGGGGAGCGCGGGTGAGGCTCTTCAGGGTGCTCCTCAACTTCGAGGCGGGGGGCAGGGGGGATATAGGGCTCAGGAGGGTGGTGGACAGCTACACGTACCCACAGGACGGTGTTACGGAGAGGGTTGTAGAGCTAGTGAAAACCCTCGGCACAGGGGGGCTTGTCTACGTGCCGATAGACATGGGTGTAGAATACGCCGAGAAGCTGGCCGAGGACCTCCGGCGGGCCGGGGTTAAGGCTGAGGCCTACCACGCTAAGAAGCCTCTGGAGCTGCTAGACAGGTTTGCGGAGGGTGAAATTGATGTACTGGTGGGCGTTGCAAACTACTACGGCACGCTGGTGAGGGGGATAGACTTACCGGCCAGGGTTAGGTATGCCGTGTTCGCTGGAGTCCCTCGGCACAAGTTCGGGAGCGACATCGGAGACCCCCACCCATCCAGGCTCCTCAGGCTCCTCTCCATACTTGCGGAGAGCAGGATTGAGGAGGTTGCCAGCGCGGCCCGAAGCCACATGGGCAGGCTCAGGAGAATACTCAGGCTCCTCAGCCCGGCAGCCCTCCAGATGATAGCGGAGAGGGTGGCCCGGGGGGAGGTCGAGGGGGGGTACGACAAGCAGGTTCTCGACGCCTACAACTTCCTGAGGGAGGCTCTAAGGAGGGATGACGTGTGGGAGAGCCTACGGGAGCTTGATGTGGGCGTGGTGAGGGAGGGCGGGAGGACCTACATACTCGTCCCCGACCCTGCGACCTACCTCCAGGCGAGCGGGAGGACGAGCAGGCTCTATGCGGGCGGTATAACCCTGGGCCTTAGCGTCGTGGTCGTCGATAACGAGGCTGTCTTGAGAGGGCTTATGAAGAGGGTCTCGTGGATGGCCGAGGTCGAGTGGAGGAGGCTCGAGGACCTCGACCTCCACGCCGTTATCAGGGAGATAGACGAGGACAGGGAGAAGGTTAGGAAGGTTGTTAAAGGCCTCTACAAGGGGGTGGAGCTTGTTAGGACTGCGCTGCTGGTCGTCGAGTCCCCCAACAAGGCTAGGACGATAGCCAGGTTCTTTGGACAGCCCAGCGTGAGGCTCCTCCCCGGGGGAGGGAGGGTTTATGAGGTGGCCACCGGGGACAGGATTCTCATGATAATGGCGAGCGGCGGCCACGTCTTCGACCTCGTCGTCAGGGTTGACGGTAGGGATGTTGAGGTTGCTGGAGGCGAGCCTGAGAACGCTATCTTCGGCGTCCTTAGGTACAGGACCGGGGGCAACGGCGCCACAGCCTACACTCCGGTTTACACCAGCATAAAGAGGTGCCTCGAGTGCGGCTACCAGTTTGTGGAGGAATCTTCAAGGTGCCCCCGCTGCGGCAGCGAGCTGGTGAGGAACAGTCTAAGCACCATCGAGGACCTCCGCCGCGTCGCGTGGGAGGCCGACGAGGTCTATATAGGCACCGACCCAGATACCGAGGGGGAGAAGATAGGGTGGGACGTGGCCCTAGCCCTAAGGCCCTACGCCCCCAACATCAGGAGGCTCGAGTTCCACGAGGTGACTAAGAAGGCCATTCTTGAGGCACTCTCCAGCCCCAGGAGCTTCGACAAGAACCTGGTGGACGCTCAGGTGGTTAGGAGGGTTGAGGACAGGTGGATAGGCTTCACCCTCAGCCCCCTACTCTGGTGCGACTTCTGGCCCAGGTACTGTAGGCGGGTCCTGGAGGAGTACGGGGAGAAGAGGCCCCACATGGATAGGGAGAGGTGCGCCAGGTACAAGGCCTACTACAACCTGAGCGCCGGGAGGGTGCAGACACCCACGCTAGGGTGGGTTGTCGACAGGACCCTGGCTTACAGGAGGAAGGTGTGGCTCTACAGGGTGGTGCACGACTCCCAGGTCCTCTTTGCCGTGAGGAGCGACGACCCTGAGGTGCCTGAGAGTGTCAAGAGCGTGCTGGATAACTGGATTAAGCACCACAGGAAGACGGGTATAGAGCCGTGGCTCGATGTAAAGGTGGTTGTGGAGAAGGAGGAGTGGACGACGATAGCCCCCCCTCCACCCTATACAACCGACACTATGCTCAGGGACGCTAACAGGCTTCTCGGCCTCGGCTCTGCGGAGGCGATGAGGCTAGCCCAGGACCTCTTCGAGTGGGGACTCATAACATACCACAGGACGGACTCGACGAGGGTTAGCGACAGGGGTATGCAGGTTGCTAGGGAGTGGCTGGAAACGAGGTTTGGAGGCTTAGCCAGCAAGCTCTACAGGCCGCGGCGCTGGGGTGAGGGGGGTGCCCACGAGGCCATAAGGCCTGTGAGGCCTATCGACGTGGAGAGGCTCCAGCTCCTCGTGGAGGAGGGTGTTATAGAGCTTCCGGGTAGCCTCACGAGGAGGCACCTGAGGCTGTACGACATGATATTTAGGAGGTTCATGGCCAGCCAGATGAGGGAGGCCGACGCACTTAGAGTCGTTTACAGGCTCCACGTGCCGGAGCTCGACGGCTACATCCTCACCCTGGAGAGGGTGGTTGAGGTGGGCCGGCCAGGCGACGCCGAGGGAGTTACACGGGGCTTCACCCTCGTGTGGCCCTATGTCAGGCCACAGCCGAGGCTAATTGAGGGTAGAGAGGCTTGGATAAGGGCGGTGGTTGAGGGCAGGCAGGTACCCCGGGCCTACCCGTACACCGAGGGGGAGATTGTGGAGGAGATGAAGACGAGGGGCATTGGGAGGCCTAGCACCTATGCAAAGATAGTTGAGACCCTATTCAGAAGGAGGTATGTTATAGAGATATCCAGGGAGGAGGGCAGGGGCGCTGGCTTCGTGGTGGCGACAAGCCGGGGCATAAGTGTCCACAACTACCTGACCAAAGAGCTCGCCGAGGCCGTTGAGGAGGAGTACGGCGCCAGGATAGCTGAGATACTCAGGAGGGTGCCCTCCCTCGTCTCCGAGACTAGGACTAGGGAGCTCGAGAGGGAGATGGATATGGTGGAGAGGGGGGAGGCTTCCAGGGATGATGTTCTAGACAGGGTCTTCAACGAGATATCGGACCTCGCACTCCTTTTAAACATCGAACACCCCACTAAGCATAGGAGCCCGGCGCGGGGTAATACACAGGGTAATACCTGGGTCTCGCGCTTCGTAACGTGCGCCGTAAAGACTCCCGAGGCAGCGAGAGTGTGGGGTGCAGAGGTGGGTTGAGGGGTGAGGTTAGCTATCCTACACTCTAGGGTTAAACTAGCCGCGAAGAGGAGTAACGCCAGGAGACACTCAATACTTATTGAGAAGGTTGTTTCCACAAGGACTGTCGACCTCATAGTCCTACCTTCATACCCCTTCACGGGCCCCCTCATAGGCTACTACCCCCCGAGCAAGGCCAGGCTCAAGCTAAGGGAGCTGGCGGAGAAGATCTCCGAGAAGAACATACCAGCTGGGCCGAGTGTGAGCTTCATGGCGAGGTGGAGCCAGGAATACGGGGTGTACATCCTCGGAGGCCCTATAATCGAGAGGGCCGGCCCAAGGGTCTACGTGACAACCGTCCTCACAGCCCCCGACGGCTCCATAGCTGGGAAGTATAGGAAGGTGTCGCTCACCGAGGAGGAGAGGGACATGGGGATAAGCCCTGGGAAGGAGCCGGGTATATTTAAGCTGAAGGTTAACGGCTCGGAGATTAGCCTGGGCGTGTTCAGCGACGAGGACCTCGCCACCCCCGAGATATTCAGGCACCTCCAGCTGGGCGGCTCGAAGATGATTATCGGAACGATATTCCCCTACAACAGCGGCTTCCTGGGCGGCATTATAGACGATGACGGTCTAGTCACCATGGACCACAACGTTGTAAAGACATTCCTCGAGGTGAGGAGCCGGGAGACGGGCGTCCCCATAATACTGGTCGGCAGCATAATAGACAGCGGTGTAGAGACGCTGGCATACATGAGCACCATACCGGTGGAGCCAGATGAAGGCGTCATAGAGGACAAGATGTTCGGCCCCGATGACGAGTCCCCCATATTCATCGACTTGAACGAGAAAGCCACTAACCCGAGGAAGCCGCCGGAACACCTGAACATACTGGTGAAGAGCCTCTGCAGGAACAACTCCAGGCGTGGGGGAAACAAGGCCTTCTAACCCCCCTCTTGACAACAATATTTTCCGGTACTACGATGGTGGGATAGACTATAGACTGGGATACGTCCACGGTATAAGATTTCCGGAGCGGCCCAATGCCTACTAGGGCTCCTCGTTGCCGAGATTCAGCGGTGTAGCCGGCCTGCTGCTACCAGCCCTCGCGGCGATCTCGTGGGGCACCAACGCTGTCGCCGGGAGGTATCTTGTGGGCGGGGGGCACATCGACGGTGTAACCCTCACTCTAGTCAGGTTCGCCCTCGCAACACCGCTAATCGGCGTCTCCGCCTTCTACATTGCCCGCGACAAGATGTTTAACCCCGATAGGAGTCTGATGGGTTGGAGCGCTGTTCTAGGCCTCCTAGGGATAACAGGGTTTAACATATTCTTCTACAGCGCTCTAGGCCATATGGACGCGAGCATCACAGCCCTGGTCACCGCCCTCGCAACACCCCTTACATACATGGCTGCTGTCGTCCTGGGGCTGGAGAAGGCGACCCTCCTCGCCACGGCCGGGGCACTAGTCTCGGTGGCCGGGACCTACCTCGTGCTATCTCCATCCCCCGGCTCCAACGTCAGCCTCCTAGGCTTCCTGCTGGCGTTCGGGGCGGCCCTCTCCTGGGTGGTATACACTATCATCCTCAGGGTCAAGCTGGCGGGTTATGACCAGAACGTTGTGATGTTCTGGACATCCCTCTTCGGCACGATATTCACGATACCAGCCTATGCTGCACTAGCCCCCGGGGGAGGCCTAAGATTGGGCCCTGTGGAGGCTGCGCTGATACTATATGTTGCAGCGGTCCCCGGGGCTCTAGGCTACACGCTATGGAACCTGGGTGTTGAGAAGGTCGGGGCTTCTAAGAGCGCCGTCTTCATACCACTCGTCCCGTTGACAGCCGCCATACTCGGCTGGCTGTTGCTGGGGGAGACGCTCACCATACGCCAGCTCGTTGGCGCCGCACTGATAATAGCCGGGATTATCGCCGTGGTGTGGAGGCGGTAGCCCCCCTCGCCAGGCCTCGCTAGCCTCCCGCTATCCTGCGTATTACTTCCTTAAGCTTCTCAACCGACTCAGGGTTCTCCAGCACACTCAACTCCCTCGGCTCTACACCCCGGGCCAGGTCCCTCAGCACCCTCCTGGTTATCTTCCCGCTCCTCGTCTTCGGGAGCTCGCTTACTATCACAACATGCTCCGGGGCGAACGGCTTGCCGAACCTCTCCACAATGGCCTTTCTAGCCTTTGCGGCTAGCTCTTTAGCATCGAACCCTCCCTTAGGGACTAGGAAGCACGCTATGACCTCGCCCTTGATAGGGTGGGGTACTCCTATGCACGCCGCCTCAGCCACCTCAGGTAGCTGCGTGAGAACGCTCTCAAGCTCCGCGCTACCTATCCTCTTACCAGCCACCTTTATCACGTCATCCGCCCTCCCGAGTATGTACCAGAACCCGTCCTCGTCGACTAGGGCGTAGTCGCCGTGGTACCAGACTCCCGGGAAGCGGGACCAGTAGGTTTTTATATACCTCTCCGGGTCCTTCCAGAGGCCTCTAGTCATGCTGGGGAAGGGCTTCTTAACAACGAGATACCCTGGCTCCCCTCTAACGGGCCTCCCCTCGTCGTCGAAAACATCGGCGTCGACACCGAGAGCCGGGCCCCAGAGGGTGGTCGGCTTCAGGGGGACTACGGTGCTTGGTAGCAGTATGCAGCCGAACACCTCGGTGCCGCCGCTAAGGTTTATCAGCGGCCTCCTCCACCCGCCCAGCTTCTCCATAACCCACATCCATGTGGCGTGGTCTATGGGCTCCCCGGTGTTGCCGAAGGCTCTGACGCTGGATAGGTCGTACTCCTCGACAGTGTCGCTGGCTATAGCCCTGAGCATTCTGGCCACTGTTGCTGCGAAGCCGAAGTGGGTTACCCCGTGCTCCTGGATAAGCCTCCAAACCCTGGACTTGTCAGGATAGTCTATGGCACCCTCAACCATCAGGTGGCTAGCCCCGAGCAGCTGGGAGCCTAGGACCTGCCACGGCCCCATCATCCAGCCTATATCGGTTATCCACCACAGCCTATCCCCCCCTTCTCTCCAGGCTGGGTGGATGTCTAGGTTGAAGTAGTGCTCCTTACCCGGCTGGAGTATGGAGCCTGCGTGGCTTATCACAGCCCCTTTGGGCTTTCCGGTGGTGCCGCTGGTGAACAGGAGGAGTGCGGGATGCTCCGGGTCCAGCTCCTCCGGCTCCACAGGCCCCGCCTTGCCCGCTATAGCCCTATCGTACCACTCATCCCTACCCTCAACCCAGGGGATGTCTATGCCGAGCCTCCTGATCACAACAACATGCTCTACCCCGCCCCCCGCGAGCTTCACAGCCTGGTCAGCCTGCTCCTTCAGGGCTATCCTCCTCCCCCTCCTAAGGTATCCGTCGACTGTGACGAGCACTCTGGCCTCTCCAAGCTTAAGCCTCTCAGCGACAGCTGGGGGGGCGAATCCGGAGAATATGGGTGATGCCACAGCCCCGATCTTCATTGCAGCGAGCATTGCCACTATGCTCTCCGGCATCATGGGAGCGTAGATTGCAACTACGCTTCCAACACTTACCCCATAGTCCTGGGAGAGGAGGCGGGCCATCCTGTCTACCTCGTCCTTCAGCTGGAGGTAGGTGTACCTCCTGACCTCACCGTCCTCGCCTACCCATGTGAAGGCCTCTCTATGGCCATAGCCCATCTTGACAATCCTGTCGACCACGTTGTAAGCAGCGTTGAGCAGGCCTCCGCGATACCATTGAGCCCACTCGACACCCCTGCTCAGGTCGAGAACAGATTTAGGCTCTCGGAACCACTCTACGCCGAGCCACTCGGGAAGGCCTCCCCAGAACCACTTGAGGTCCTCGGTGCTCCTCCTAACCAGCTCTCCATAGCTCTTGATTCCAAGCTTCTCCATGAAAAGATGCACGTTACTCTGCTCCACGATCTCCCGGGGGGGATGCCATATCTTCTTCTGCTGCAAAACCTCGCCACCTCCATGTAAAAACTTTACGGTTTAAAGTATTAGAAGGTGAGCGCGCTGTTGGTATAAAAGACAGTGGGCTCTAGGCCGTGGCGGCTTCCGCCTTGCTCCGGGTTTTGTGCTAGACGGGTTTCCGAGAAACGTTTATAAAACAGTGGACAGCTATAATAATATCCGTGGACCAGGGCCTGACTGAGGCTCCTCCTGAGGTGGTATTCACCTTGGCAGAGCGGTTCCTCCGCGACATCCTGTCCCGCAGGGATCCCCACGGCTACTATGTAATACCCCTCAAACCGGAAGCGAGGGAAACCCTCTCCCGCATGCGCCTTCCGCGGGACGCTAAGATAGTGGATGGTGTTGACGTGATCCTAGTTAAACTGAGGAGCAGAGGAGAGGCTATGAAGCTCCTCCGCATATTCAACAGGAAGGGCCTGATCCATGTTGAGGGCGATGAAGCCGACGAGCCTCTTGACGCCGCCTTCGAGGTCTACTGAGGGTGTCCAAAAACGGATCTCCTCGGCATACTATACATTAGTTCTCTTTATCCCTTCCTTTTGACCTCGACCCTCACGCCCGTTATAACTGTATCAGGGTAGTTGCCCGTCTCATCCTTCTCCAGCGATTTAACCATATCCCACACAGTCAGCAGGGCCGCTGTAACCCCGGCAAGAGCCTCCATCTCGACCCCCGTCTTAGCGGTCGTCGCCACCCTCACCCTAACCTCCACCCCATCATCCCTCACCCTAACCTCGGGCTCAACCTTCTCAATAGGGATAGGGTGGGTTAGGGGTATCAGGCGGGGTGTCTCCTTCGCCGCGAGCACAGCAGCTACAGATGCGACGGAGACAACATCACCCTTAGCCACCACACCCCTCCTTATAGCCTCGACCGTTTCCCTCCTCAGCTTTATGAAGCCAGAGGCCACTGCCTCCCTCCTCACAGGCTCCTTACCCGTTATATCAACCATTCCAGCACTACCCAAGGCAGGCCACCCACGGAAACTATCCATACCACTACCTAACAGGGCGCGGGTATAACGTCAAAGCCCCCGGGCCTCCCGGGTATGGCCGTTGGGGAGGGTGGCGTTGAACGTAGCAGGCTATACCGCTCCTCGGTGCAGCGTCCTCGGGGGCGTTGTAGGTCGTGCTTCGAGAGCCAGGGGGTCTGAGCAGTATGGGAGGCCCGCGCCCTTTGGCCTCCAGCGCCGCCTACGAGTCCACACGGGATATCCGGACCTAACTTGTGCGGGCGTGTGGATGTTTTCGCCGTCGATAGAAGACACTACGGTTTAAACAAATTGGGGCGGTTGGGAGAGAAGCGGTTTAGCCCTAATTAGAGGGTCTGCACTACCTGGATCTAGGGTGGGGCTGGACGCTCCGGCGGGTGTTGCTTGTTGAAGAAGTTTTGGGAGAGGATAGCTGATAGTCTTGGGCTGAGGAAGGAGCTTTCCTTCGGGGAGGTCCTCGACAACCCCCTGCTCCTGGGGAGGTATATTAGTGAGAAGGGGTGTCCGGGGGATGAGTGGCTCCGCGAGGCTGTTGATAGGGGTCTCCATGAGCTTGTCGCCAGGGTGAAGGCGGCTGGGTGCAGCGTTCCAAGTGATCTTGAGCTTGAGGCGGCAGCCGTCCTCCTCTTCTCGGGTAGAAAGCCTTGGAGTCTAGAAGGTGTTGAGCCTGGGGGTGTTGCGGTAGCTGTATGCAGCGAGGGCAGGGTGGTATTCGGGTATGGCGGGCTTATGGTGGACACCGCGGCCATGGGGCCTGGGGGTAGGGCTAGGGTTTTGTCGAACAGCGATGCCGCCGGGCTGGCTGCATGGGGTTTAGGAGCCTCTATACTCGTCCACTGGGGCTGCTCCACCCGGTATCCCAGGGCTGTGGACGCTTCTCTACTCTCCGCGATAGCCGTGCCTGAGGCGGGAGGCGATCTCGGGCTTAGCATCTACCACTTCTCCTCTACAGCCGGGAGCATCGTCGATGCAGTGGCGGATATAGTATCGAAGTCGGTGTCCCTCCTGGAAAGCCTGGGGGTGGACTGGTCTAGAATGCCGCCCGAGGTGAGGCTGGCCCCCGAGGCGGCGTCATCCCTAACACCCTCCCCAGAAGGAGCTGGCCAAGCCCATCCCTCAGGCGATGTGGTGGCCACAGACGCCCCCCGCCTCCTCTACAAGACATGGAGGCCCTACCTTCTTGATCCTCCCGACGATCCAGGCTATAGGGGGTTCGAGTACGCCGCGTACATGGCTGTTAAGAGCATAGCGGCCCGGGGGGGAAGCGTCTGGCGGGCTCTAGAGGCAGCCCCACCGAGCCTCTCCGAGAGCATGCTTAAGCTCCTAAGATCCTCGGAGGTTGTGCCGAACCCTCGCCACCCCGCTAGGGGTGAGCAGGTGGAGGCGGGGGAGCTGCGCCTCGCCAGGCTGGGGGGCGAGGTTCTGCTGGACTGTGTAAAGCCGCTGGACCGCTGTCTCTCTAGACCCGCTGAAGCACACTCCCACCTGCCGGAGGACCTTAGAGCGAGGATAGAGAAGGCATCCCAGAGGCCCGCCAGCCAGGGGAGGGGGGTGCGGGTCAGGCTTAGAGTCAAGGGCTGGGCTCCCCAGGAGTCTGCTGCTATGCTCGGCGTGGAGGCCCCCTCAGGGGCTGAGGCTCCTGAAGTACGGCTCGAGCCCCCACAAGGTAGGGGGCCGAGGGGGCTGATCACAACCCTTGAGAGGCTCCTCGAGGGTGAGGAGGGGAGGGTGCTTGTCGTAACTCCCGAGGAAACCCTTGCATCCCTCGTTGCAGAGAGTCTGGGCGGCTTCCTTGCAGGCCTACGGGGAGGAGTGCTGCACCGCTGGTTCGTCGAGGGGGGTCTCCTGGTTGTGCCTTGGAGTTTTCTCCAGGCCCGTCCAGAGCTCGCCGTTGTTGCCGAGAGGACTGTGGTTATTCTGCCAGAGGTGTTGCTGAGGGACGAGGTCCTCCCACGCATCATACGCCGCTTCTACTCCGGGAAGGCGAGCCTGGTATCCTGGCAGTGGGGGAGGATAGTTGAGCTCTTGCACAGGCTCGGCGCCGTCGGCATCTCCTGGGCCGCTGGCCACAGGCCACTCACCGCCCGTGGTGAGCCTGTTGACAGCGGTGTTGTGAAGAGGGTTCTTACCCGTGTTGCCGTGACACTCCTCGGGGCCTCCAGCATGAGGCCTGGCCAGGAGGCTGTACTGGAGAGGATATCCAGGGTGTACTCCTCGCTCAGCCCATCCGTGACGATAGCCGTCCTTCCCACCGGCTACGGGAAGTCCCTCCTCTTCCAGGCTCCCGCCAGGGGGCTGGCGTACCTGGGCTATGGTGCTTTGACACTGGTTGTCACGCCTCTTAAGGCTCTTATGAGAGACCAGACTAGGGGGGCTCTAAGGAGGGGGCTGGCCGCCTGCTACATCGACTCTAGCCTAAGCTCCAGGGCTAGGAGTGAGGTGGTGAGGGCTGCTGCTCTCGGCCTCATAGACCTCCTCTACATAGCGCCGGAAAGGTTTGAGGACGCCGGGATAAGGGAGGTTGTAGGCGGCGGCGGTCTCACCCTGGCTGTGCTTGACGAGGCTCACACGGCCTCTAGATGGGGGGAGACGTTCAGGAACAGCTACCTCTACATGGCTAAAACCCTGGCTGACCTTAGGCTGGAGCAGGGCTGGCCTCCGATACTGGCTCTCACTGCCACAGCCACCCTGGATATCATAGAGTCCGTCGCGTCTATGCTGGGCGCGGAAGGATATTTGATTGTAGACCTTGAGGAGGATGGTGCGGCTGAAACGGAGCCGGGCCCCGAATCCACAGTGGTCTATAGGATAGCCCCCATCAGGCCGAACATAATGGTGGAAGCCAGGGTTTCCCCCCCGGGCAGGGCTAGGCTTGATGCAGCCGCAGAGCATGTCAGAGAGCTCGCAGCCTGGGCTACAGGGGTGTCGGAGAACTGGGTGGGAGCAGTCTTCACAGGCTTTGTCAAAAGCAGGGTGATGGATTGGGCTAACGCGGAGACAATCGCCTCCAGGCTGGAGCCGGCCTTGGGGGGTGTTTGCGAGGTCCTCCTATACCATGGGCAGATGGGCGAGAGGAGGAGGAAGCTCGTTGAGGAGATGGCATCCGAGGGCCGCGGGAGGAAGGTAATAGTGGCTACCAAGGCGTTTGGGATGGGCGTGGACATAAGCAACCTTAGGTGGACCCTACACCTTTTCCCCAGCGACTCGGTCGAGGACCTGGTGCAGGAGATAGGTAGGGCGGGAAGGGATGGGCTGCCTGCGAGGTCGGTTATACTGTTCGCCCCTGAGGACTTCCGGGTTAGACGTGCTATGGGCCTGAAGCAGCTGCCCCGTTTGTCAACTGTGCTCGCACTCTACAACGCCCTAGTCGAGCTACACGCTCGGGAGGAGAGCTTCACCCTGCTCCTCTCCCCGCCCGCTACACCCCCCAGAGCAGTGAGGCTCCTGGACATATTGAGGACCTCAGGCCTCCTAGACTATAGTGTAGCTAGGCGGCTTCACATATACAGGTTGAGGAAGGGAGTTTCATGGAGAGACCTCGAGGACTCCGGCCTCGCTCCAAGGATTGTGCTACCCAGGTTGGGCATAGTTGGGTTCGAGGAGGAGCTGCCTCGTGGTGAGCTGCTCGAGCCTGCAAGCCTCTCCATAACCCTTTGTAGCGGGCCCGGGGGAGGGCTGGCGATACACTATAACAGGCCCGGGGGAGGGGGTGAGTGTAAGAGGGCTATAATCCAGCGCTCCGGGCCCGCTGTGATAGTTGACATGAACCCTGAGGTGAGGCATAGGAGTATAACAATCCCGACTACTGACCTTCTTATCTACCACGCCCGGCTCGCCTCGCTGGAAGCTCTTAAGGTAGAGAGATTGAGAAGGCTTCTCGAGAGCATCTCAGGCCTGAGGGGTGAGAGGGCCAGCCGGGCTTTCAGGGAGGGTGTTAGGGAGTACTTCAACACACCCCTACTCAAACCGCTTCCCGACAGCCCAGAGAGGCTGTTGAAAGCCCCTAAAACTATGAAATGCCCAAGCATCTCCAAATGCCGCCCACTAGCCTCTACGCTCGAGAGGCTTGTGGATGTTCTGGGCCCCATGGGTATAACGGTGGCTGTAGCTGGCGAAGAGGCTAGGGCAGCCTTCATCAGAGCCTACAGTAGACTATTCCCAGTAGAGCCCAGGATAGTGGGGTTGAGAAGGGCGCTCAACAGGATGAAGGCGGGCGGGGTCGAGGCTGCAGACCTGGGATTCATAGTCGCAGTCCTACACCGGGAGAGCCACTACCACAGGTTCGCCTCTACAGTGGAGAGTTCCGACTACCCCTACGTAACCGTAGCTCACGTGAAAATGCCTGTCTAAACACTTTATTAATTAGGAAGACAACCAGACGATCCAGCTCTTATGTAGCAAACCGGGCCTGGGCAAGGGCTGGATGTATAGCTCCGGCAGTTTTCCGGGGCGCCTCCAAACATGACGGTGAGGTGAGGCCGCTGCACTCCAATCTCCTCAGGCCATAGTCCAGCGGTGTTTAGGCTTTGAGGGTTGAGACGCTTGTTCCCATAATAGAGGCTACGTACCTCGACTCCCGTAGGGAAATACTCCTGTGTTGGGGTAGGGTGGGCGGCGGGGGCTCGATGCTTCTCCGGGGCTACCGTGCTCCATACCGTTACTCGCCCTTTAGGGGGCCGTAGACTATGAGTCTCAAGCGCCTCCGGGGCAGAGGCTCTGAGAGGTGTCTTTCCTCGAGCGGCCCTCTATCCTCCTGGGCGGCCGCGACTAATTTCCCTCTGCAAATCTTCAGGAATATGGAGGGTGTATCTATCGTTTTTGCCACGAAGCAGCCTTCTCCCACGGCCTTCTCCACCTCGGAGTAGAGATCCTTTGCAACCTCCTCTAGTGTTGCCCCTGAGGCTGTGAATGTTAGAGGCGTATAGTCCAGTACCAGGCCAGCCTGGAAAAGGGGGTCCAGCAGCTTCTCGGCCTCCTCAATGTCGTATTCATGAGTCTCGGCCTCCACAGCCTGCTCTCTCCGCTCCTCCGTGGCGGGCCTCCCACTAGCTGGTATCGGCGGTGTTCCAGCGGAGGGGGTCCTGGTGAGAGAGGTCTCGGCACTAGCCGCAGCCTCCTCGGCCTGCGCCTGCCTGTAGAACCTGCAGCTAACATACCTTGCTGTAGTGCAGGGAAATGCTAGTGGATTTACAGGACGCTTCACAACCCTGCAATACACCACCGGCCCCCTACTCTCGCCCAAGGGGCACACTACGCGCGGCGCCATACCTCCTTACCCTTGCTCCCCCAATATTATTTACAAGGCGCTGGATACATTTCAAAATATGAATGATAGAGGGAGAACATTATTAATAGTGAGGATGCCTCCACGGCCTGAACAAAGTGCGCGGTAGGCACGTTCTAGCCTTGAAAACCCGTTCACCCTGCAACCGCCTCCCTCTGCTCTTCTGTCAGCAGCCTGAAGCCGTATGCCGCCAGGAGGGCGGGCATTATCCCACCCACAGCGTACCACAGGCCTAAGGTAACCATACCCAGGCTCTTCGCGACGGAGTACAGCGGGAGTGTGAATCCGTGCATTATGAACGCTAGGCCTATAAGCATGGCCGCCCGGCTCCCTGTAGGCAGTGCCAGCTCTCTGGTGAAGTATGCTCCCGCCAGAAGTGCTAGGGGGACTAGCTGGCCTAGCACCCTGCCTATGCTGCTGACAAGTAGCCTATGGCTGGGCGGCTCAATACCGCTCAACAGGTTGACAGCCAGGGTGTACACGGTCCCAGACACGAATACTATTCCCGGGAGGCCTAGCCTTATCCACCTACTCTCAACACCTATAGTCTCAATTAACACTGACGCCATGGCCGCGCTCCAGAAAACTATTGCAATACCCCTAACCGCGTCGAGGGCATAGTGTGTTGATGATCCGTAGAAAGCCGGGCTCCTCAACACCATAACGTTAATCACAGATTCTAGAACAGCCTGTATGAACACCGCGAACAGGCCCGCGGATAGGGCTAGCGCGGCCGTCGAGCCAGAGTTCCTATAAGCGGTGTATGCGTAAAACGATGCAGCCAGGGTGGCTGCTGCAGTAGCAAGTGGGAACCCGGCCGCCTCCACATACTCTATGGCCAAGGCTTGGACACCCGCCCTTAGCGGGTTCTATGCTGTTAGGTATAAAAGGTGGTTTAGTGTTGAAGACACCCCCATTCATGGCCTCTAGTTAGCCAGAGGTCCTCCTGCTCTCTACCTCCAGTAGGGGCTCTTGGATGCCGCACGACTCTTCCAGCGCCTTCTCAAACTTCGCCACAGCCCTCCTAGCCTCTCCACAGACACTATTAGCCTCCTCTGCAAAACCATGCTCCCTGAGTATCTTGCAGCCCTCCATAAGATAGTAGATTAGATAGTCCACCTTTCTAGTCTTCTCTATCATTATACTTGCCAGCCTTCTCCAACCTTGTTCGGTGAGGGCATAGACTATCCTTCTCCCCCCCTTAACGCCCTCCTTATCCATCCTTTCCACGCGTATGAGACCCTCCCTCTTTAGCTGGTCCAGCAGCGGGTACAGTGTGCCCGGTGCTGGCCTCCAGGCTCCGTAGGTTATCTCCTCTATCCTATTCATAATCTCGTAGCCGTGATAGGGCCTTTCAGCGAGGACCCTGAGGACGAGCTGCCTCAGACTCTCTCTTATAATGTTGCTCCTAGAGCTCCCGCTGCTCTCACTAGCTCCAACCAAATTTTCAAACCCGTAAATATAATTTAGTATACAATCGCCCGGGGTTATAAAGTCGAGGGCTTTGAAGGCGGCGGCTCAAAGACTGGTGTCCATCCTCAACGGCTACCCGCCTTCGGCAATACCAGCCATCATCACAGCCGCCTCCTAAGAATATTTCCACTTTACACCTGAAAGGGTTTTAGTGGGCAGGATCGTTGGCGCGGTGTGGAGGGCTTGTTCTAGGTGGGAGCCGGGGTCTTGGTTTCCATGCAGCCCGGGCTCTCGCAAGCCTCGGCTGCAACCTGGTGATTGTCGCTAGGGGGAGGGAAGCGCTTGAGGCTAGCGCCAGGGTCTTGGAAGACAGCTTCGGGGTTGTTGTAGAGCCGCTGGTGGGAGATCTGAGGGTCAAGGGACATGTTGAGGCCGCTGTCAAACACGCAGTGGAGGTACTAGGGGGTGTGAACGCTGCCGTCACGGCATACGGCAACATATCGCGGGAACCCCTGACTCTACGGGAAGCAGAGTGGGAGGACTGGATAGAGGCGGCGGCACTCTACCTGGCCTCCACATCCAGCCTATTCAAAGCGTTAGCGTCTTACAACCCTGTTAAGTCTACTGTAATCCTACTTTCAAGCTTCACAGTAGCCGAGCCTATGGACCCCCTGATAGTATCGGACTCTGTTAGAGCAGGTCTCTCGAGGCTCGTGAAATCTGCGGCAAGACTCTATCCTGAAAAGATAAGGCCTATACTCCTCTTGCTCGGCAGCTTCAGGACGCCTGGAGCGCTGAAGACTGTGGGGAGGATAGCTGAGGTGAGGGGGGAGGAGCTGGAGAGCGTCTGGAGAAGGGAGGTTGAAATGCTTAGCCCTCTAGCCAGATCTGGGAGGCTGGAGGAGTTCGAGGAGGTTATAAGGCTACTGGTGAAGAGCCCCGAGTATATGCATGGGGCTATAGTCGTGTTTGACGGAGCCTCGGGAAGGGTTGCGTGGCCCTAGCAAGGCCTAGCTCTTGTACAGCTCGATAGGCGGGCACTCGATGCCTTTTGACAGTCTCAGGGCATATACATCGTTTATATGCATTTCCACCACGTTATGCTTGAGCCCCCTCTGGTAGTGCTCGAGAAGCCTCCTGTAACCCTCGTAGCTCACAGTGGTGAAGAAGGCCTCCTTAACGGCATTATCAATTATCTCTTCTAGCGTTGAAAGGGCGTACGCCTCCGCGGGGCTGCGCACCTTTATAACCAGGTCTATGTCGAAGCTGCCGTTAACGCTCGTATCACACTCTCCCCCGGAGAGGTCAGAGAGGGCTATGTAGTCTATAGTGTGGAAGTATTTTGCGAGGATACGCGCTATTTTCGCCGCCAGACTCACCTTTATCCGGCCCCACTCCTCGCCGCTCCCCATTCTGATGCTACGGAATATTTTCGATGCTTCATCGAAAACCTCATACCAAATCTGCTTCTCCACAGAAGTCGGCAAACCACCTCACCTATCCCACTGTAATCCCACTATGGAGAAGGGATATACATAAGAAGCACACCCCGCCTTAATATATAGTATTCAAAACTTGAAAACTCTAACATGGATTCTCCCCTGGCCTCCAGCCCCGGTTAGAGTGGTTTAAGATCTTTCACCTCAGACGGCTTTAATTCTACTAATGTATGGGATGAAGCAAGTGGACCGGACCAGACCGGGTGGGGGGATGAAGAGCAGGGCCTCTAGTAGACCGCTCTACCAAAACCCCAATCATGAAACCCTAACTATAGGCCGTCCGACTATTGTGGTAGAGCTTCTGGAGGAAGCACCCTCTAGATGGCTTCTGGAGGAGCTCTGGGAATCATACCTCTTCGCGGGCGAGAGGGGGTTTAGGCTTGTTGTAGCAGGAGCCTCAAACCCGGTTCTATACGCGGCTGTTCGGGCCATGGGTGTGCCTGTTTCTATGGAGCGTGGGTTTAGGTTTAACAAGCCAGGTTGTATTCTCCTCGACCTATGGTCTCGTAGGAATCTGGAGCCCGAAGAGGCGGCCCACGCTACCTATATGATAGTGGGCGGCATAATGGGGGATCATCCCCCCAGAGGGAGGACCTACCTCCTCTCATCCCAGGTGTACACGGCCTGTGCGAGGAGGAACCTCGGGCCTGAGCAGCTGAGCATTGATGGAGCCGTTAAGACGGCCATACTTGTGGCTGAAGGCTACAGTCTGGGGGAGATTGAGTTTGCGAGAGGCCTTGAAATCGAGCTGGAAAGCCCGATAAAGGGTGTTACAGCTAGTGTAAGTCTCCCCTATGCCTATCCCAAGATTGGGGGGAGGGTGCTGGTGTCTCAGAGGCTCCTACACCTACTGTCGAGGGGGATAGTGTATGAGGAGGAATACCTAGCCTAGGAGGAACTCGGGTGAAGAGGTCTGCAGATGCTGGGCGAGGCTAGTTTTATAGTGATGCCTTCAAGCTGGCTAAGACTCTGATAGCTTTGGCTGGGAGGCTCCCGGTGCTAGGGGGGTAGATAGAGTATCCACGCGCCCTTATCCTCGTCGAAGACCGCTATACCCGCCCTGACCATCTCTCTAAAGAGCTTTGCAGCCCTCTCGCCGAGCTTCTCCTCAACTATCTTTTCCGCCGCTATGCTGTCCGAAACGTCGAGTTCTTCCAGGACGGTTCTAAACCTCTCCCAATAGTCCTTGTCAACAGCAACGTACCTACCCTCTATGTTGAGAACGACGGCTCCCCTCTTCTCGAGGGAGGCAAAGAACCTCTGGGGCGACCTTATCCAGCCGGCTTCATCCTGAAACAGTATCCCCTCCTTCCTGAGCCTATCAATAGCGTCCCCGCCTCTGTACTCGCCCCTCTCGTACCGCCTCTGTTCCCTCCCTGCCAGCCTCCCCTCCTTATACTCTGGGAGGGCGCGCTCAAACTCTTCGCGCTTCACAGACTCCATAGCCTCGATCATCTCGATTATCCTTGACAGCTTGAGGTTGATCTCGTCAATTTTGCCTGTGTAAGGGTTTAGAAGATCCATTATACGCCTCTCTAGGCTGGCCATAAGGCTTCTAAGTACTTCGGGAGAGACTCCTGTGGCCGGCTCCTCACCGCCCTCCACGTGCCTGGAGAGAAGCCATCTAACGTATTCTGCTACGCTGGTGAAGCCGTTTCTCCGTGCTTGGTCGCGGAGCCTCTCGTACTCCTCCCTCGTGAGCCTAACCTTTATGTAGTACTCCTCCACCGTTAGCCCCACTGGTTAATAGATGCTCTCCCAGAGGTTTTTATTGCGTTTTGACCACGATAGGGCCAGGGTTTACCTTTGCCCTAATCTCGTGCAGAGCCTCTGCTGCCAGAGCTAGGCTGGCTCGGGCTGTCGGTGCTATGCCTATACCTGCTTTCAAGTCGTTCCTCACAAGGAGTTTTTCCACGGTTCTCTCTACTGAGCCTGTGAGCGGTATGACGGCGAGTATGTTATCGCCTCCTAGATACTGTGTTACAGCCCCGATCTCCTCGGCTACCTTAGAGATCTTCGCCATGAGATCCATAACCTCATAGTAAGTCCTCACCGGGCCCTCGGCCCTTGTTATGGCTGTCACATTGTTGAGGTCTATATGGGCGATTGAGGCGTATTCCTCGGCCTCACATGGTTCATAGATGAGTCTATCCCCCTTATCGTGGAGAGCTGACCAAGCTTTCTCCACTGCGTCCAGCGGCCTGACACTGCAGTAGCTTGCCATTCTAACTCTCACCTTAGATAGGCTGGCTACTGTATCTAGAACCCTAGCGTGCTCTCCCACGCTCATGTTCGAGGAGATTAGGAGCATTATATCGTATCGGATCGGGAGGACGAAGCCCCCGTATTTAGCGGCCTCTTTCTGGGCTGCAGCATATATGTCGCTCTGGAGGGTCTGTATTATCCACTCCCGGTCACTGCCCAACTCCTCAGTCCACTCTCTATATCCAACCTGCTCGACGACCGCAACCCTAACAGCTCTCGCCAAAACCCCCCTACACCCCTCCGGCCTGACCATACTGTGGCTGCCCCATCCTCAGAAGGTGTCATGCATCAGCAGGTTGTGCCGCTGTTTAGCATTCGCCCATCAGTTCCTTAGACCTTCTGGCGAGCTTTACGGCGGACTCGACGGCTCTTCTAGCGTATTCCTCCGCTCTCTCAAGAGCCTCTAGCCGACTAGCACCAGGGCCTATAATTCCCAGGGTTACCGGTTTGCCGTGCTCTATACTTAGATCTAGAATCTTCCTAGCGGCCTGGTGCGCTACCACCTCGTCATGTTTTGTGTCGCCCTTAATAACGGCGCCGAGCACCGCAACTGCATCTATATCCTCACGGGAGGTTAGGAGCCTCGAAACAATAAAGGGGGTGTCAAACGTTCCCGGCGCTCTGGCTACAACAGCCACCTCAGCCCCTAGGAACCGTGCGTGGTCTACCGCCTTCTCCTCCATAATACGGGTTACGTCATAGTTAAACTCCGAGACCACGATAGCGATCCGCAGCTTATCCCCGCAAGACACTGCTTTGAACCCAAGAACCCGTTGGCACACTAAACCGGAAATAGCTTAGCGTCTATACGTGGTATATCGGGGCCGGTGAGGATGCGTAGCAGGACCGAAGCCCTAGGCTCTATCCTAGAGGGCTTGTGCGGCCGCCGCGCGGGGCTGAGGCCCCTTAAACTCCGGCCCTTTAAGACTCGGCAGCATCCCTCAGACTAACCTTGATGTCACTGGTCGATCACGTTATCCAGGCCGGCCTAGTCTAGACCTGACCGATATAACCTCCAGGTCTTTTAGGTTTAGATAGTGGATGTTTGGAGGTGAGGATGAATTGGTCAAATCTAGTGTTGAGCTGAGGGTGAGCGAGGCTTACCCTCGGGATGTTGGGAGGAAGATTGTCCGTATAGACCGTCAAACAGCGGCGAGGCTTGGGGTCGAGGTAGGCGATTTCGTTAAGGTTTCGAAGGGTGACAGAAGCGTAGTAGCGGTGGTATGGCCCCTCAGGCCCGACGACGAGGGCAGGGGCATTATAAGGATGGACGGCTACCTAAGGGCTGCTCTAGGTGTTACCGTCGGGGATACTGTTACCGTAGAGAAGGCTGAAAAGGTGGAGCCGGCCTCGAAGGTGGTTCTAGCGCCCACGGAGCCTATCAGGTTTGGCAGGGACTTCGTGGAGTACGTTAAGGAGTTTCTACTTAGGAAGCCGATTAGCAGGGGAGAGACTATCATAGTACCGGTTCTCGAGGGGCTCCCGCTGGTAGTGGTTTCAACACAGCCCGCTCACTTCGTGTATGTTACCGAGGCTACTGAGGTTGAGATTAGGGAGAAGCCCGTTAGGGAGGAGATCGAGCGGCTAAGGGGCGTTCCAAAGGTCACCTGGGAGGATATAGGTGACCTTGAAGAGGCTAAGGAAAGGATAAGGGAGATAGTCGAGCTGCCTATGAAGCACCCCGAGATATTCAAGCACCTGGGCATCGAGCCTCCGAAGGGTATTCTCCTTTATGGGCCTCCGGGTACTGGTAAGACTCTGCTCGCCAAGGCTTTGGCTAACGAGATCGGAGCGTACTTCATCTCTATTAACGGCCCGGAGATTATGAGCAAGTATTATGGGGAGAGCGAGCAGAGGCTTAGGGAGATCTTCAAGGAGGCTGAGGAGAACGCGCCCAGCATTATATTCATAGACGAGATAGACGCCATCGCCCCCAAGAGGGAGGAGGTTACTGGGGAGGTGGAGAAGAGGGTTGTGGCCCAGCTCCTCACCCTCATGGACGGCCTGAAGGAGAGGGGCAGGGTTATAGTAATAGGCGCCACCAACAGGCCCGACGCCATAGACCCTGCGCTGAGGAGGCCCGGAAGGTTCGACAGGGAGATAGAGATCAGGCCTCCAGACAAGAGGGCCAGGGCCGAGATACTGAAGGTGCACACTAGAAACATGCCCCTGGCGGAGGATGTGGACTTGGATAAGCTGGCGGAGATGACGCACGGCTACACTGGCGCGGACCTCGCAGCCCTTGCTAAGGAGGCTGCCATGGCTGCGTTGAGGAGGTTCATACGGGAGGGTAAGATTAACTTCGAGGCTAAGGAGATACCGGCTAGTGTCCTCAAGGAGCTGAAGGTTACTATGAAAGACTTTATAGAAGCTATGAAGATGATACGGCCGACGCTCATAAGAGAGATCTACGTAGAGGTTCCCGAGGTTAGGTGGAGCGATATAGGTGGCCTTGAGGACGCTAAGCAGGCTCTAAGAGAAGCTGTGGAGTGGCCCTTGAAACACCCCGAGATATTTGAGAAGATGGGTATTAGGCCTCCTAGGGGTGTGTTGTTGTTTGGCCCTCCGGGTACTGGTAAGACTTTGCTTGCTAAGGCTGTTGCCACTGAGAGCGGGGCGAACTTCATAGCCGTCAGGGGGCCGGAGATACTGAGCAAGTGGGTGGGAGAGAGCGAGAGAGCCATCAGGAAGATATTCGAGAGGGCGAGGCAGGCAGCCCCCGCCGTAGTATTCTTCGACGAGATAGACGCCATAGCCCCCGCTAGGGGGGCTAGATTTGATACGAGCGGGGTCACCGACAGGATAGTTAACCAGATGCTGGCGGAGATGGACGGGATACAGCCGCTGACCAACGTTGTCGTCATAGGCGCCACCAACAGGCCCGACATCATAGACCCTGCGCTGCTGAGGCCCGGAAGGTTCGACAGACTAATATACGTGCCTCCCCCGGACAAGGAGGCCCGTAAGGAGATATTTAGGATACATACCAAGAAGGTTCCACTTGCGGACGACGTTGACCTAGACAGACTCGCAGAAATGACCGAAGGCTACACGGGGGCCGACATAGAGGCTGTGGTTAGAGAGGCGGTTATGGCAAAGCTCAGGGAGAAGCTCGAAGTAGGCAAGGTGGAGATGAGGCACTTCCTAGAGGCGCTAAAGAAAGTGCCGCCGAGCCTAACCAAGGAGGATATACTGAGGTACGAGAGGCTCGCCAAAGAGCTAAAGAAACTCACCCTAGGGTGACTCACCCAACATATCCATGTAGCCATCCCCACTATGGGTTCTAGCCACCCCTCTACCCTACTTGGAGCCCACGCGTCTTTCCCAAAATACACACCACCCCCCTAGGGCTCTCGCTGCGTCAGGGCGGAAGGAAGGGGGAACGAGGGCTGTTCTGATGGCGCCGGGGGCGGGATTCGAACCCGCGCGCCCCTCGCGGGGCAACGGGTCTCAAGCCCGCCGCCTTGGGCCGCTCGGCCACCCCGGCGCTCTCCAACCTTAATCATATTTCCCCGAAGGTTAATAGGGTGGCGTGTAATCCTCTATATCTCTCCTAGGTTTATACAGTATGTTGGGCCCGGTGAGTGGAGCTCGCACTCTGAGCATTAGTTATGAGGAGGGCCTGTGTTGCCGAGGGCCCTTGCCCGGTGTCCCGCTAACCTATCTATAGTGCTTTGGGGGATGATGTTAACGAGGTAGTCTGAAAGGTTGGGAGTGTTGAGGTTATCCCCGGCTGACCGCAAACAGGGCTCTCGGGTGTAACGGGATTGGGAGGCTATTCTAGCATAGCCTACAGGGTTTCCAGGGCGAGGGGCATAGAGGGGTGCTCCTGGTATGTAGTCGGCTCAATTTATGTAAGGCCGGATAGCGTTTTTTCGAGGCTCGTAAAGGCTCTGGATGATGAGGGAGCTTTGCTGCATTATGTCGACGAGGTTGAGAGGAGGGTTGTGTTTAAAATAGGGTTTAAGGGCCTAACTAGGCTTGCACGGCTGATAGCTATGTCATCCAGGGCGGTCTCACTAGAGCTGAAGGCCTCCTGCAGGGCGGAGAGCTGGAAGGACGCCTTAGCCGATATCATGGATAGTTACAGGATTTTCAGGAAGGATAGAGAATCCGGTGTTCTGGTGGTTTACGGCATTGCCATGGGGAGAATAGTCGAGGCCGAGGTTAAGGGGAGCCGTGTCCATCTAAAGATAGGGAGGCCATATAGAGGCTCCCTGGGCTCTGTGCCGCCACAGGGCCTATTCAGGCTGTCTCTGGAGGAGGTTTTTGAGCTGATGGGGTATGGTGGAAACTAGCATCGGCTACGAGGATTTTATACTCAGGATTGGAACCGGCCTGCTAGTAGGAGCTCTAATAGGTATCGAGAGGGAGAGAGCCCAGCTTGTTGGGAGGAGCGAGAAGTCGGGCAGTATTCCCGGCTTCAGAAGCATGGGCTTTATAGGACTCTACGGCAGCGCTACCGGCTACATAACCTCATATACAGCCTCCCAGTATGGTGTGCTGTTTGCAGCCTTCGAGGCAGGCCTGGGCACTGTAACTGTGACCCTCCTCACACTCCTCTTCGCCTATACAAGGATGATCAGGCTCAGAGCGCTAGGATTCACGACTTACATAGTCATACTCATAACCTTCTTGGCCGGCCTAATGAGTGGTTTTGGCCTCATACTGGAGGGGGTGGCTGTCGGCGTTATTGGAGGCCTGCTCCTCGCTTCGAAGTACCCGGTAGTCAGGATAACCAGGTCCGTCAGCTACTCTGAGCTAATAGCTTTAATGGAGGTTGCCGCTCTCGTTCTCGTGCTGGGTCCTGCAGCCTATTATGCGAGCGATTACATACCCTTCATCAACGTGTTCCAGGTCTACGTATTCTTCACGGCTATAGTGGCAGTTAGCTTCGGTAGCTACATAGCCTCGAGAATATGGGGGGTTAGGGGGTTTGTGACCAGCATAATTCTTGGTAGCATAGTAAACAGTGAGGCTGTAGTTGCTAGCATAGCCTCGAGACGCGACATAGAGGCGGAGGTTATCTTCCAGGCCGTCATAACAGCCTTAAGCGTGATGCAGCTTAGAATAGCTGCTCTTGGCCTTTTAGCACTCCTACTGGGGGGGAGCATACCCCGGGGGGAGATAGTTCTCAACCTGCAGGAGGCCGCCGTGCCCGCGGTTATCCTGCTAGCCCTTATGACTATAGCCACGCTAATAGCCTGGGCTTCAACCATAGCTCTGGAGAAGGTCGAGAACAAGGGGGTAACCCCAAGCACGCCTCTCCAGTGGAGTGTGGCTGTGAGAGGTGCGGTGGCGTTCTTCCTCCTAACTATGCTATTTGACGCTGCTTCCAGGCTACTGTCGGGCTACACAGGTAGCATAGCACTGCTTGTGCTATCCATAGTAGGAGGCTTCATAAGCGCTAACGCTACTCTACTATCCCTCGCAGGACTGTTGACGAGGTTAGGGGTGGACACTTTCACGCTGGGGATACTGGGGATAACGCTTGGAGCAACGTTCAACAAGATATTATACACTCGGGCTGTAGGAGCGCCTCCAGAGACCGTGAGAGAGATAGCGAAGGCGACTGGCTTGATGAGCCTGCTACCAGCATTCTTCCTGGCTATATACACGCTACTACCCCTCGTCTTAACCCCCGGTGCTATACTGGAGAGGGTAGCATCTGATACTCTCAAAAATCCTACATCCCGCAAACTATGGTGGAGGTGTTCGGGAGGTGCCTCAGAGAGGGGTTATAAGGGTTAGGGATGGAGTCAGGCCCGAGGACCTGGCTATAACCCTGATAGTGGAGTGTCAGGAAAGGGGGAGAGTCAGGCTTAGGGCTGTGGGGGATGAGGTCTGCACGCTCTTCGAGACCCTGAGGATAGCTCAGGAGAAAATGGGGAGGGCTCTCACGATTAAGGTTTTAGACTTAAGGCCAAACTTCTCCGGGCCAGCCCGTGAGACAGAAATTCTCGTTGAGGTGTCTCTAGAGGATAGCCACCGCTCCTAGAAGAGGTGGTAGTGGAAGGGCCCTAGACAAGCTCCTAATATTCACTCCTCACTCATCTAGGCTAGGTTAACTCCATTCTTCTCGGCTCGGTATTACATACCCTTCTACCACTCAATCCCAGCGCCCCTTTAGTCTCATCGGTGTCTAGGCCGGGGGTTAGGCTAGCTGTAGCTGTGGCACCCCCGCAAGAGGGTGGGGTAGTCGGTATGCCGGGCGGAGTGAACGCTGTTTACATGGGCTTATGCTACAATTGCGGCGGTATTATTGAAGAGGACAGGTTGGAGAGGGGGTTGCCGTGCTCAAAGTGCTTGCCCCGGCCTCCACGTAGAATCACTCCCTCCAACGTCTATAGAGCCCTAAAGAGGGCCGGTAGCCTGGGGGCTTACTCGTGGGAGTACTTGAGCCTCAGGGAGGTTAGGGAGTTTGAGTCATATTTTGCGGCTAAGAGCGGGAGCCGACTCTGGTCGGCGCAGCGGAGCTGGGCTAAGAGGCTTGTTAAAGGGGACAGTTTCGCTATAATCGCCCCTACTGGGGTAGGTAAAAGCACTCTCCTAACAGTCTATGCAGCCTATATTGCAGCCGTGAAAGGTGGGCGGGTGCTATACCTTGTCCCGACGGAAAACCTTGTACGGCAGGTTCACGCTAGGCTCGAGGAGATAGAGCCAGGGCTAGCCACTGCATACTACTCTAGAATGCCGGCTAAGGCCAAACAGGCTAGCATAGACGAGATTAGCAGGGGTGAGGCCAGACTCTTAGTTGCAACTACCGGCTTCCTATCCCGCAGGTTCGACCTTCTCTACCCAAAATACAGGTTCAATCTAGCAATAGTTGATGATGTGGATAGCCTCCTCAGGAACAGTAGGAACGTCGAGCGTGTACTCCTCCTAACTGGCTTTACGGAGGAGGCTGTGGAGGCTGCCTACAGTCTCGTCAAGGCCAGAGTGAAGCTTTACCGGGCCCTGAGTAGCGGAGCAGGAGACTCCATAGTGTCGAAGCTGGAGCAGGAGATTGCCAGTCTCGAGGCCCGGCTGAGGCTGAGCCTCTCAGAAACCTCTCCCGGCCAGCTGGTTATAGCGAGTGCAACGGGAAGGCCCAGAGGGTTGAAGCACCTTATCTTCAAGGAGCTCCTAGGCTTCGAGGTAGGGGGAGGGAGCGATTACCTCAGGAACATTGTTGACGCCTATGTTATCGACGCAGACATTGTGGGTAGAGCCGTGGATATAGCATCGGATCTCGGTGACGGCGTCATTGTATTCGTAAGCCAGAGGCTAGGGAAAGACGCAGCCAAGCTGATAGCCGAGAGGCTACGTGAGAGGGGTGTTTCAGTGGCTCTCGCTCTGACAGGGGCGAGGCGGCCTGTAGAGGCTTTTGCTAGAGGCGAGGCCCAGGTCCTGGTTGGCATGGCCAGTAGGTACGGGGTTATAGTCAGGGGCCTCGACATTCCAGAGAGGTCGAGGTACGCTGTCTTCCTCGGCGCGCCCTCGACAAAAACACCGCTACTGGAGGCCCTATACTCGCCGAGGAGGATGCTAGTTTTCCTGTCCCTAGCACAAGATAGTGGTGTTGAATGGGCGGGGGAGGCTTTCAGGAGGCTCTCACGGCTGCTTGAGAGAGTAGTAGACACGAGCATAGTCTCCCTGGCAGCCAGGGGGAAGCTAGAGGCACATGGTCCTGCTGGAGAGGCCGCCGAGATAATCAGGGAGGCGGCACCCAGACTTGCGGAATGGCTGGCCGAAGAAGCTCGACTCCGGGGTGGGCTACTCCGGGTGGGAGGGCTTGTTGTGGATCCCAGTGGGCCTTATCTCGTGATACCTGACGCCCCCACCTACATCCAGGCCTCTGGAAGGGTCAGCAGGCTATACAAGGGAGTTATGACTAGGGGGCTGAGCATAGTCGTTGAGGAGTCGCCGGAGTATGTTGAGGCCTTGGGTGAAAGGCTCAAATGGACCACTAGCTCCCGACTCCAGCCTCTAGACCAGGTTGACATGGAGAAGCTTGAGAGGGAGATAGAGGAGTCGAGGAGGGGGCGTGGGAGGAAGGTTAGGGTGAAGACTACGCTTCTGGTTGTTGAGTCCCCCACCAAGGCGAGAACAATAGCGTGGTTCTGGGGTAGGCCGGGTAAAAGGAGGATGGGCCGTAGCGTAATATATGAGGCTAGTGTAAGCGACCCGGAGAGCGGAGTAGTCTATATCCTGCAGGTAACAAGCACTAGGGGACACTTAACAGACCTCACCACCGACCCTGTGGGCAGCAAGTACGGGGTGGACGAGAATGGAGGGGGCTATAGGGCCTACTACTCCACTATAAAGCGTTGCCTAGACTGTGGAGCCCAGCACACATCATCGTCGACAGTATGCCCGCGCTGCGGCAGCCCAAGGCAGGTGGATTCTAAGGGGGTTCTAGAGATACTTAGGAAGCTTGCAAGCGAGGTTGACGAGGTTGTAATAGCGACCGACCCTGATAGGGAGGGTGAGAAGATTGCTTGGGACGTATATCTCACGGTAAGGCCGTACAACTCCAACGTCAGGAGAGGTAGGTTCCACGAGGTCACGCCGAAAGCAGTTCTAGAGGCACTCAGGAGCGGCGAAACCGTTGATAAGAGTCTGATAGAGGCCCAGAAGGTTAGGAGAATAGTGGACCGGTGGATAGGCTTCCACCTATCCACCCATCTCAAGCTAAAGTTCTCTAAACCGTGGCTAGGCGCAGGCAGAGTCCAGACACCGGTTCTCGGGTGGATAGTAGAGAGGTATAGCGAGTGGCGGGAGACGAGGGGTTACCTGGTAGTTTTCAAGCTCTCCCCCAATGGTAAGACCAAATATTTCACCAGGGATCGGGGGGAGGTTGAGATGCTAAGGAAGACCGAGTGGCTCAAGGTGGTTGACGTCGCTAGGAAAGTAGAGGAGAGGAGCCCACAGCCCCCATATACTACCGATGAGTACCTGTATGATGCGAGCAGGAGGCTCGGTCTAAGCGCAGGGCTAGCTATGAGGATAGCCCAGGACCTGTTCGAGTCTGGGCTCATAACATACCACAGGACAGACTCGACGCGTGTTAGCCCTACAGGGGTTAGGCTGGCTCTCGAGTATCTAGAATCAAAGGGGCTCGGGTCGGAGGCCCAGCCCCGTGGCTGGGGGGAGGGGGGCGCCCATGAGGCAATAAGGCCCACGAGGCCTCTGGACGCTCAGGACCTCGAAAGGGCGGTGCTATCAGGGTCGATAAGGATGCCAACCCGGCTCACCCGCCTCCACCTTAGGGTGTACGATATGATATTTAGGAGGTTTATAGCGAGCCAGATGAAGCCGGCGAGGCTTGAGATCGTTGAGGCTACGCTACAGGCGGGGGAGACAGTGTTTAGCCATGCTGGAGTATCCAGGGCGAGAGGCGGCTATTCCATTGTGAACCCGCCCCTAGTAGAGGAGTGGCTGGCTAGCATAGCGAGGGGGGAGTTGCTGAGGGTCGAGGAGGTGTCAGTAGTTAGGTCTAGCCTGAAGAGGCTCTACAGGGCTGGCGACATAGTTAGGATGATGAGGGAAAGCGGTATAGGGAGGCCTAGCACCTACGCTAAGGCTATAGAACAGAACAGGAGACACGGATATGTAATAGAGAGCAAGAGGATGAGATACCTGATACCGACTAAAACTGGCGTGACAGTATACGGCTACCTTGCTAACGGCTTCAAGAATCTAGTCTCTGTTGAGACGACTAGAACGCTTGAGGAGGCTTTGGAGAGGGTGGAGAAGGGTGTTGAAAAGCCGGAGGCCGTCCTCGCCACCGTGTGGAGGATTGTCGATGAAGCTGTTAGCCTTCACACCCCGGTCGAGACGGTGTTGGGCCAGAGTGAGGCTTAATAGTACAGCCGGGACACACGGAATCCCTGGTGCCCCTCCACTTGGGCTTCGAAGTATCCGCAGCCTCTCTTTCTAAAAGGTTCGGCAGGCGCCATGCCTATAGGGATGTAGAGTTCTCGTTCGCCTCAGGCGTCCTAGGCGTCCTAGGCCCTAACGGGGCCGGGAAGACGACTCTACTCAAAACTATCCTGGGCCTGGTGAAACCGACCGACGGTAAGATTCTGGTAGAGGGGGTTGACCCGCGGAGTCCAGAGTTTGAGAGGCTAATGCCCAAGATAGGGTACGTCCCTGAGCTCCCGGAAGCCCCGCTCTGGACTACACCGTGTATGCTCCTGGAGACCCTGGCTAGGCTTGAAGGTTATAGCGGTGTCGACGCCAGGGTGAGAGCGGGAGAGGCTCTGGAGCTTGTGGGCCTTGGAGCCGAGTGCGGCACTCCCATAGGTAGGCTGAGCAAGGGAGCCAGGAAGAGGGTGCTAGTGGCCCAGGCCTTCCTAGGGGAGAGGGAGCTACTGGTTCTCGACGAGCCCTACACCGGTCTAGACCCAGAATGGGTGTTTAGAGTTAGGGAGCTTGTGCGGGCGGCTGCTAGGGAGGGTGCGACGGTGATAGTGTCAAGCCATATACTCAGGGAGCTTGAGGACCTCGCAACTCACATCCTCGTCCTCCGAACGGCCCCGCTTTTCTACGGGACTGTCGAGGAGTTTAGAGCATGGCTCTCAGGTCCTCCACGGGTCATACTCTCGGCTGGTGAGCCTAGGAGGGCCGTGGAAGTTCTAAAGAGGGAGGGCTTTAACGCCTACACTATCGACCGGGGGGGCGAGGTTCTGGTTGCGGTGGAGGGGGTCGAAGATTCGTCTAGAATACTGAGCCTCCTCCTCTCCGAGAAAATTGAAATTAGGGAGTACAGGGTGGAGAGAGCGAGCCTGGAGGAGGCTTATCTGAAGCTCGTGGGTGCAGGCGATGGCGTGGGAGGAGGCTAAGGCCATCATATACTATGAGGTCCTGAGGCTAGTGAAACGCCGGGCTGTGATCTTCATGGCCGCCATGGCCGTCCTACCAGTGCTGGGAGCGCTGGTGGCAAAACTCGTTGCTTCCAGAGACATAGGCGGGGAGAGGCTTTGGGCGGTTCTCATGGGCTTCGACATAGGCACAGGCGCCTTAACAGGTCTCCTAGCGTCAGTGGGTGTTGCAGGCTGGGCGTGGCTCCTGGGTGTTGTCATAGGGGGCGACCTATTCGCCTCCGACATTAGGGACGGCTCTTTCCAGCTATTTATGCTAAGACCGTCTAGGAGGATCTACCCGTTAGCGAAGTTGGCGGCCGCCGGCCTCTTCTCTACGGTCTTCTACACTGTTGCCTCTTTGACAGTCCTGATATCCTCGGTTATACTGGGCGGCTGGCAAAGGGACTGGTGGCTCGCCCCCTTGACAGGGGTCATACTGGGAATAGGCCTCTATCCGGTCATACTAACCTCCAGTATACTGGGTATTATCACAAGAAGCTCTATAGCCGGCATGATACTGGGCGCTGCAGTCTATCTCGTCACAGGTATGGCCGTGAGCTTTGGCCTATCCATAATCCTCCTGATAGAAGGGTTCACCAATATCGAGGCGTGGATCGACTTCCTGGAGAAGGAGATAATCGTGTCAGGCACCATACCCTACCTAGCAGGCACCAACCTCCCGTCAATAGTGTACTACGCTATCACCCTCGGCAACAGCTTCACCCCCATACCACTACCCGCCGTCGGCGCAAGCGGCCAAGTAACAGTGACTCTGGAGCTAAAACCCCTCGAGGTCCTCCCCCTATATCTCGCCTCGCTAGCAGTGGGCACTTTAGCCTTGGCAGCGGCTAACCTGGCTATGATCAGGCGCATCGAGGTATGACCCCTAAGACTCATGGAACGGGGGGACCGCGCTGTTTCCGGCTGTTCAACGGCCGTATAGCTTATAAACTCTAACAGACCGGAAGCATGTAGGCAGGGTTTATGGGTCTGGGCAATACCCCCGCGAGAAAAGGGGGCCTAGGAGCCCTTGAGTACGTTTTTATAATGTTCAGCATGGCGTCCTGCCTTCCACTGTTCTTCCTAGGCCCCATAGCCTTCAACCTCGGCCTCTCACTCCAGGAAGCCCTTCTAGCAGCCCTCGCAGGCAACCTAATAGTAGCGGTGGCGATGGCGCTTAACGGCCATGCGGGGATAAAGCACAAGATAGACTTCCCAGAACAGGCCGTCAGAAGCCTTGGAAACCTCACTGGCAAGGCTGCAGTAGTTATGAGAGGGCTTGTGGGGGCTATGTGGTTCGGCGTGGAAGCCTACAACGGAGCTCTAGCCCTAAACCTGATACTGCTCTTCGCCCTCGGCCTCTCAGGGGCCGTACTACTTGATAAGGCGACTGTACTCATACCAGCAGCCCTAGTAGTCTACCTGGGCTCCATGTACCTAGTGCTCAGGCTAGGAGTCAGGGGTATAGGTAAGGCGGCGACCCTCGCAGGCCCCCTGCTGCTCCTCTACTTCGCCTGGCTCTGGCTCTGGATGAAAAGCGCCGGATTCCAGCCCGCCTCAGTACCGCAGGGCGTGGGCCTGCTAAGCTCCGGCTTCCTAATCTACCTCGCTATACAGACCAACTGGTGGGCCACTGTAGCGGTTAACATTAGCGACCTCTCGCGGGAGGCCAAGAGCTGGGGGGCACTCTGGATAGGTGTCATGCTGGGCATGGTAGGGGGCCAGCTTCTAGGCACTTACCTAAGCTACGAGCTCGTCCTGCTCACAGGAAAGACTCTGCCCCAGGAGATAATCACCGAGTATGCCCCAGGCGCAATAGCGGTTCTGCTGGGGCTATCCTTCGCCTTCCTAGCGCCATGGACAACGGATCTAACGGCCAACCTGCCTCCCATGATAGACATACTCAAAAGCATAGCCGGCATGAGCTGGAGAAAGGCAAGCCTCATCTCAGCCGCAGCAGGCTTCATACTCGCTCCCTGGTGGCTCCTCGACAACGCCCCTGAGATAGTAGGATACGTTACCTCATTCGCAGCAAGCTACGGCGTGATACTAGGACCGATACTAGGAGCCCTACTAGCAGCACACTGGATAGGAGGCCTGAACAGACCTCCAAACCCGAGCTACAAGCCCGTCATACTTCCGACCACAGTAGGCCTCTTGGCTGGCCTCATATTATCCTATATAATAGCGTATCCACTAGGGATGGTGAACAGCGTCCTAGGCGTGCCATTCCCCCAGGGTCCAATATGGTATGTAGGGGTGGCTATCAGTATGGTGGTGGCGGCAATACTCCTCAAGCTCATACCAGTCAACATCAAGTTCAGGAGCGAAGCTTGATGCTAGCCCAGCAATGGCTAGCATGCCCCCTAGCAACATCAACCTAGCTTTTAAACAACAACTTTTCCCAACAGCCATCGTTAGGCGGAGGATTGTTTTGGAGAGGCAGGTTTTTCATGTGGTGCCGCCGCGGGGATTCGAACCCCGGACCACCCGGTCTTCAGCCGGGCGCTCTCCCGCTGAGCTACGGCGGCTGCCTAGCCCCACCGCTCTAAAATTCCGGGTGGGAGGCTTTAACCTTAAACGGGCCTGTAGCACGTTTGACCCCTCCCTTCTCACCGGCCCATAGGTCTTCTCCGGGTTGAGAACCACTTAACAGCCTCGTCGAGGTCCTCCCTGGTGAAGTCTGGCCAGAGCTTGTCAGTGAAGTATAGCTCGGCGTATCTTGTTAGGAGGGGGAAGAAGCTGCTCAGCCTTTTTTCACCACCCGTTCTTATAACTAGGTCTATTTCGTCGAGAAGCCTGCTGGGGAGGAGCTTGGGGCTGTAATGTTCTATCTCCCAGAAGGGGTCGTAGCATAGGCCGGCCACAACTCTACGCCCCTCGGGCAGGCCACCGTTTTTCATGTAGAAGTCGAAGTGGTAGGGGGCTAGGCCTTCCCTTATGTTTTCGGGCAGGTTTGGATGGTTGAGATCGCCTACTATGACGAGCGACGCCCCACTCATCTTGATTTCCTCTATATCCTTCTCTATCGACCTCCTCATGATCCTGTATAGTATTGAGAGCTCTCCCCTGCTCCTCTTGCTACAGTTATCCCTGCTGAGCACGTAAAGGTAGACTGACCTTACGCTGGGGTAGAAGTCCCTTATGTAGCCGAGTATCCTTTTGACATTTCTATATCCTGTATAATATGCTATGTAGAGGTTTTCCCCGCGGAGCCGTGCCCACCTTCGGTTGCCGTCCGGTATGATGCCTATAGCCTTGGGCAGCTTCATTATGCAGCAACCTCTGCCTTCTGCCTGTGGGGTTGAGGCCTGTGGTTGTTTTGTGATAAGCTGCTGTAAAAACGTTTAGGGTTGCAAAATATGCTTAAATAGGTCTAAACCCACGCGTTGGAGGGATCTTTGTGGGACCTGTTAGTATCTTCGCCTAATATTCTGCTAAAATCCTTCCCACACTTTAAAATAAAATGGTGGAGGTCTTGGCCTTGCACCCTACAGACCCTCTAGATGAGGCCCGTGCACAGCTTAGGAGGGCTATCGACCTTCTGGGATATGATGACCATGTCTACGAGGTCCTGGCCAGCCCCGACAGAGTACTTCAGGTAAGGATCACGATTAAAATGGACGACGGCACTGTAAAGACGTTTCTAGGCTGGAGGAGCCAGCACAACAGCGCTCTCGGCCCCTACAAGGGAGGGGTAAGGTATCACCCCAACGTTACAATGAATGAGGTAATAGCCCTCAGCATGTGGATGACGTGGAAGAACAGCCTGGCAGGACTGCCATACGGCGGCGGTAAGGGTGGTGTTAGGGTTAACCCGAAGATACTGTCTCCCCGCGAGCTTGAACTTCTATCGAGAAAGTACTTCGAGAGTATCAGCGACATAGTAGGCGTGGACCAGGATATACCAGCACCCGACGTCTACACAGACCCCCAGGTCATGTCCTGGTTTCTCGATGAGTATAACAAGGTGAAGAGGGGCCAGTTCTTCGGCGTTGTGACCGGGAAGCCTGTTGAGCTTGGAGGCCTCAACGCCAGGATAGTGTCGACAGGCTATGGTGTAGCCGTCTCAACCCGTGTTGCAGCGGAAAAGTTCCTGGGCGGTCTTGAGGGGAGAACCGTCGCTGTCCAGGGCTACGGAAATGTCGGATACTATGCAGCCAAGTTTCTCGCAGAAATGGGGGCTAAGATAGTTGCCGTCAGCGACAGCAGAGGTGGTGTGTACGATCCCGAGGGTATAGACCCTGAGGAGGCGTTGAAGGTGAAACGGAGTACAGGCACCGTGGCTAACTACCAAGGTGGCAAGAAGATCTCAACAATGGAGATACTCGAGCTACCCGTGGACATTCTAGTCCCCGCCGCGATAGAGGAGGTTATCACGGAGGAGAATGCAGACAGGATTAAGGCAAAGATAATATCCGAGGGTGCAAACGGCCCAACAACAACAGCCGCCGAGAAAATACTGGTTAAGAAGGGTATCATAGTTCTCCCCGACATTCTGGCAAACGCCGGCGGCGTCATAATGAGTCACATAGAGTGGGTAAACAATAGGATGGGCGGGTGGATCACCGATGAGGAGGCTCTGAATAAGCTCGAGCAGAAAATGGTGAATAACACTAAGAGCGTTATAACGTACTGGGAGAAGAAACTGAAGCCAGACGAGAACAGCCTCAGGGACGCCGCATACATGATAGCCGTGGAGAGGGTTGTAAAAGCGATGAAGCTCAGGGGCTGGATCTAGCCGGGACCCGGGGGAGGATCAACAACTACTCTATTGTGCCGACACAGGCTCTAGCCGCCACTATTAAAAACCTCCTCACGCCCATGTCGTTCTCCACAAGTCCTCTATAGCCGGGTGAGGGAGCGTCTACAAGCCTCAAGCCTCCCCCCCTTTCCCTATCCTCAAGCTCCAGATCCACACTGCCCCAATACACTCCACGGTAGCGCCCGACACCCATTTCGAGTATTGCTGAGGCAAGGTTTGCTGCTTGAATAGCCTCAACATACTCCCTTCCCACCCTATCTAGCTCGCCCCGGGAGAAGGGGGTGATAAGGGCTGCTAGCCTAGCCTTGAAAACCTTATAGGGGCTAGGCTTCTGTCTAGCTATCTCCCTAAGCCCTTGTAGGACCTCCTCAGGAGACATCTTTGGCTTGAGTACACAGTTGCCCTCTGCTTTCAACCCCAGCTTGGAGATGGGGACGGCTAAGAGGCTCCTTCTGAAGCTCATATCAACAGCTCTCCAGAGACTTGCGTCAAAGCCTATTCCCCCCTCTCCCTTCTCGGTTTCGAAAACATGGTAAGGTATGGCTAGCCTAACTCTCCTTATCCCCTCCAACCCTCCTAGCCTCCTCGAGCAGGAATCTATACACCGTTCCCCATATGTACCCGTCCTTCCTTATCTTGTTCTCGAAATTGTTTATAGCCATCCAGGATTCGAGAGCCTCGAGAAGCTCACGTGATGGTTTACCCCTGAAGGGCCCTCTATAGAACCCGAGGGCCGCGAGAGCTCTTTCAAGCTCACCCGCGACATCCTCTATGCTGACAATGTCGCTCGGATCCTCCCTCTCGAGTATCGTTATCTCCCATATCTTAAACAGCCGTAAAAGCTCATTGACAGCGTCTGGATGGTGGTCGACCCTAAGGTCAACATACTTGCCCACGCCCTCCTCGCACCCCCCATATCCTCCGCAGGGCTTGTAGACTACGATGGCGGCGCTCTCCCGGCCTCTCCTATCTCCGCCAGCCCTGTCACCAGCTGCGAGAGCGGCCAACAGCTTGTCCACAAGCTCTCCGCTGGTGGTCTCGTAGGCCCTTGCCATCGACTCCAGGACCTCCGGCCCAGCTAGTATGTTGCCCTGGACCGCGAAACCATCACCAATAATATGGCCCGCATACTCTATGCACTCCTTCCCTGTGAACGCATAGGCCTCGCCACCAGCAGACACTATACCTATCTGCCTCATCTCCCTCCTCGGGTCGCCCGTCAGAACCATCTCGACAGCCCTCCGGGGAGTGTACCCGAGTTCGAGCAGCCTGAGCAGAGCAGGGCCGAATTTAACGTTGGCCCACGACTGAGTTGCCACAGCCCCGACCCCAAGCTGGACCCACGGTACCAGCGAGCCAGCGGCTATGAACTTTGAAGCAACTGCAACTCCAATCTCACCCGAGCCTGGGTTAGCCGCTACTATCGAAAAGGTCATACCGAAATACCGCCTCCACAGTTCAAAAAGTATCTGGCCGGGATTTAAGCCCTATATTGGGGAGACGGAGGCCTCTTAACAGGTATTTATGCTCTCCACTGGGCAACGGCCTGTGGAAATTATAATCTTTAAATACAGTTCCTGGTCAATCTATCCTCTACTAGAACGGAGTGGGGTGGCTCCACGCTTGGCTTTGGAGGATAGGAGGCTACTGATAGCGGGGGCTGTGGTCGTCGTCATAGTCATCCTAGCGGCGATATACCTGATGGGCGGCGGTGGAGGGGCTCAGGAAACGACGACAACCCAAACCCCAGTTGAAACGACGACACCAGCAGCCACAACCACTCCCACGGAGACTGGCACTCAGACTGCTACCCAAACACAGCCAGCCCAGACAACTCCATCTGAAACAACACCTACAGGCCCGCAAGCAATGGTTATCGAGACTAGCAAGGCCTTCGTGGTTGTAGGGCCCGTTGGTGCGTATGTACCCGACTTCGACCCTAAGGGGAAGCCTATTATAGCGGTTAAGTTTGAGGTGGACGAGGCGAATACCAAGCCTGTTGAGGAGTCGGTCTCCTTCGTCGACATAAACCCAGCCTTCTACAGGAACGAGTATGCTGACGCCCTAATCATCGTTGGTAGGAAGTCGGCGGACCCCTTCATCAGAGAGGCTGTATACGAGGCGGTGTATAAGCTGAGTAACGAGGAGGTCCCTATACTATGGCTCGGCCAGTATAAAGTCGTGTTCGTCTACTGGAGCTGGGTACAGGGGCTGTACTACCATCCCACACTAGACATTAGATTCGACCTCATCAGCGAGGACCCGAACGCCCCGGTGGTGGACCTAGGCTTCGGTGGCTACTCCAACGGGCCTAACACCTGGGTAGACGTGACCTTCGGCTGGCCAGACACCTTCGACCCTGCTGCCGACTACGAGACCTTCGGCTGGCATATATGGCACAACATAGGCCAGACACTCGTGACGTTCTGGAAGGACGAGACCACTGAGCTCATGCCGGAGCTGGCCGTGGCGTGGGCTCACAACGAAGACTCTACGGAGTGGTATTTCGTGATAAGGGGTGGGGTAAAGGCTTTCGACAACTGGAACAACAAGACTTATGATATAACAGCTGTGGACGTGCTCTTCACTATATGGAGGATAGCGAGGCTCGGCCTAGACCCCAGCTGGATGATAACAGAGTTTGTCGACGTTAACAACAGTCAGGTCCTCAGCGAGAACGAGTTCAACCAGCTCCTAAGCCAGGGAGGCATATACGCATCCTACGGAAGCTTCAACGGCGAGGTTAAGAGCCTGGACGAGCTACTCCAGGCTTTCGGTTACAGCGGAGACACTGCAGGCGTCGTAAAGATCAAGCTCTACTACCCATATGCCCCGATTCTGAGCATCTTCGCGGATCCATTCACCAGCGTAATACCAATGAAGTACATTTTTGACAATGTCGAGGAGCTCCAGGGCAAGTATGAGGAAGCCCTCCAGGCGTCCGACTTCGGCAAGAACCCCGCGGCCTGGGAGGCATACATAGGCTCCGGTGAGAACGAGCCGAGCCACATACTTCTCCACCAGAAGCCTATAGCCACCGGGCCATACTATGTGAAGGACTACAAGGAGGGTAGCTACATAATACTCGAGTATAACCCGTACTACTGGAACAAGCAGCTATGGCAAGACCTCTACGGCCAGGACAAGCCCCAGCATGAGGTCGTCATCTTCCTGATAAACGATGACGCGGTGTCCAGGATAGAGACCATGAAGAGCGGTCAGGCCGACACAGGCGCTATACCCCTCGACAGGCTCGAGGATATAAAAGGCTACACAATGGAGGGAACGAACTTCCAGATAATTGTTGAGGAGAAGGGGCTATCCCCTACTATAGTCTTCATAGTGCTCAACGCCATGAAGGAACCGTTCAACAACACCAAGGTTAGGCAGGCCCTAATGTACGCCATACCATTCGACCAAATTAAGACCTCCGTTTACGCCGGATACATAGAGAGGCTCAACGGAGTGCTGCCCGCAGGTTTCCTCGGCCACAACGACGATATAGTCACACAGTACGAGTTCAACATAGTTAAGGCTAGGGAGTTGATCAAGGAGAGCGGCATCAACCCCTCAGACTACACCATTAAGATCTGGTATAATAAGGGCAACTCGCAGAGGGAGAAAGTGGCTAACATGCTCAAGACGATATGGGGCAACCTAGGCTTCAACGTGGTCGTCGAGCCTCTAGAATGGCCCACGCTACTTTCCAGAACCGAGAAGGGCGATTTCGACGTGTGGATAGTAGGCTGGGCTCCAGACTATATAGACCCTGATAACTATGCAGGCCCCCTGTTCTACGGTGGCACTAAATTCACAGTACTACAGGTTGACCAGTTCCAGAGCCTGAGCGAGCTGAGAACCTTCTTCTCAGGCTGAATATGGTAGAAGAGGCGGGGCCCCTGCGACTACAAAGGTTTTTTACCAGCATAGACGCTCTTTCCAGCCCGGGATCGCGTATATGCTTTTTGCTCCTGGATATATCGAGTGGTTAGTAGAAGGCGCAAGCCAGGAAGGGTGAGAGTGGGAGTGTCTAACCTTACCCGCTTCCTTGTGAGGCGTATCCTAACGTTTATACCCACGCTAGTAGGCGTAACTTTCGTCACGTTTCTAATAGCCACTGTTGTACCGGGCAATCCTGCTAAGCTATGGGCTGGCGGGGAGAAGGCTAGCCCAGAGGTTGTAGAGCAGATTGTAAAGGAGTATAGGCTAGACAGGCCGTTCTGGGAGCAGTACTTCTTCTTCATGTACAAGCTACTGACGAACACCATGATAAGCCCGGTCACCAGCAACTACGTGTGGGATATGATAGTGGATCGTTTGCCGGTTACAATCCAGCTAACACTGTTAGCCTTCGTCTTCATAATTATCCTGGGAATACCCCTCGGCATAATATCTGCATTGACCAGAGACACTATAGTAGACGCTGTAATTAGAATCATGGCGCTGGTCGGCATCTCAGTCCCCATCTTCTGGCTAGCCTACCTGCTCATATTTGTGTTCTACACTAAGTACAGGCTTATAACACTGGCAGGGACTCCCGAGCCGCCATACTCCATAACCGGGATACCCCTTATAGACTCTATCATAATGCTCGACATGGCCACCTTCGAAGACGTACTCAGACGCTACACGATACCAGCCTTCACACTAGCATACCCCAGTATAGGGTTCGTAGCCAGGCTAGTTAGGAACAGCTTCCTCGACGCGATGAGCGGTGATTATGTAGAGTTCATGGACGCGAGAGGGCTCCCATCCACATGGAAGTACAGGCATATTCTGAGGAACTCTTCGATCCCTATAGTGACGGTTCTGGGACTCATCTTCGGCGGCCTCCTGACAGGAGCCCCTATAACAGAGACGATATTCGGGCTGCCGGGCCTTGGAAAGTTCCTGCTCGACAGTATAAACAACTACGACTACCTATCGCTAATGGGAGGTGTTCTATTCGTAGGCATCATCTACCTTACAGTAAACCTACTCGTGGACATTACCTACGCTATAATTGACCCTCGGGTGAGATACTAGGATGTCGGGGGACGAGGTATACGAGAAAAAGCTTCTAGACAGGGTTGCAGATGCAATTGTGGATAGTCTAGCTGCCCTCATGAACGTGCTGAGGCCTGGGTGGAGGGAGAGGAATAGGGCGAGGCTAGACGAGCTTAAGCTCACCCTCTATGCCCTCAACAGGAGCCCGATAGGCCTGCTTGGGGTTGCACTAGTTGTTATCTTCATTATGATAGCCATTATAGGCCCATTTATCGCTCCACTGGGATACAACGACCAGCTAGTATACTGTGTAACAGATTTCGACGCCGTAAGGCTAGCCCCGCCAGGGACTGTAGTGGAGGTGCCTGAAGACTCTATATGCACCCAGCTCGGCATAGAGCCGGGTACGTATAAGCTCTGGCTTGGAGCCGACGAGTATGGGAGAGATCTCCTCAGCAGGATATTGTACGGAGCAAGGACTAGCTTCATAGTAGTAATCCTTGTCATGGCGATCGGCCCATGGATAGGGATTCTCCTCGGGCTCTTCTCAGGCTATAAGGGAGGGGTTGTCGACGAGATCATTATGAGGGTTGTCGACGTGTTCCTAGCCTTCCCGGGACTGATACTGGCGATAGCCCTCTCTGCAGTACTCCCAAGCAGGCTAGACCCTATAATAATGAATAATGAGCTATTGCTTGGAACGCTCTTGAGACTCTTCGCACTTAACCCGGAGGACGCGCTTCCGATGGTGAGGCTTGTGGTTGTTGTTATAGCACTGTGGATAGTGTGGTGGCCGGTCTATGCGAGGCTGGTTAGGGGGATGGTGCTGTCGGCTAGGGAGAATACTTATGTCGAGGCGGCGCGTGCTCTAGGCATACCAACCCACTCTATCCTCGTAGGCCACATACTGCCAAACATCCTAGGCCCTGTCCTCGTCTACCTTACCCTCGATTTCGGCGCTGTTATACTCGTCGAGGCTGGCCTCAGCTTCCTCGGTCTAGGCGCAGTTCCGCCTATAGCTGACTGGGGCAGGATAATCTACGATGGCGCCCAATACTACCCTAACGCTTGGTGGCTAGTTTTCTTCCCAGGACTGGCAATACTATTCACCGTGCTCGGGTTCAACCTCTTGGGTGACGCCCTTAGAGATATAATGGACCCGAGGACCAGGAGGAGAATAGAGTTTAAGGTTAAGGGGAGGTGAGGATATAATGTCCAGTGGTGACTGCGACCCCATAATTGAGGTTGAAAACCTGAAGGTTTACTTCTACACATACGCGGGTGTAGTCAAAGCCATAGAGGATGTCTCATTTAGGATTTGCAGAGGCGAAACATATTGTCTCGTCGGCGAGACAGGATGCGGGAAATCTGTTACAAGCAGGGCCTTGACAAGGCTTATATACCCGCCCGGCCGGATAGTTGAGGGCAAGATATACTACTACCCAGAGCCCGGCAAGAGGGTCGACATCATGTCACTGAGCGTGAAAGAGCTGCGACGGCTAAGGGGTGAGGAGATTGCCTACATATTCCAGGATCCTTCAGCAGCTCTGGACCCCCTCTATACCATAGGCTATCAGGTTGGGGAGACGATGCTGGCCCACGAGAGAGTGACGAGTCTCAAGGAGGGGGTAAGGCGGGCTGTAGGAGTGTTGAAAACCGTGCTAATGCCTGACCCGGAGAAGCGGGTCAAAAGCTATCCGCACGAGCTCAGCGGGGGGATGAAGCAGAGGGGCGTCATAGGGATATCACTATCAAACAGGCCTAAGCTCCTGATAGCCGACGAGCCCACAACAGCCCTTGACGTCACAATCCAGGCTCAGATAATGGACCTCCTAACAGAACTGAAGAAAAGACATGGTCTGACCCTCCTTCTCATAACCCATAACCTAGGCCTTGTGGCGGAGTATTGCGACAGGGTCGCTGTTATGTACGCTGGAAACATTGTTGAGGAGGCTCCGGTAGAGGAGCTATTCAAAAACCCCCTACACCCTTACACGAGGGCCTTGATAAAAGCTGTTCCTAACCCTCTGGCCAGGATAGACAATCTAGAGCATATACCGGGCACCGTGCCAAACCTAATAAAACCGCCCCCCGGCTGCAGGTTCCACCCCCGCTGCCCCCTAGCCTTCGATAGGTGTAGCAGGGAGAGGCCTTTGCTCAAGGAATATAGCCCCGGGCATAAGGCGTCGTGTTGGGCGCTTGAGAAAGGCTAGCTTGGGGTGAGCCGGTGTTGACTGTGAGGGGCGAGCAGATGGGAGTTGATGATGCTAGGAAGGTTCTCCAGAGGATGTTCCTCGGGAGGAAGTTGCTCGTAGAGACGGTGGGGTTGAAGAAGTACTTCCCGGTGAAGAGCCTCTTCTTCACCAGAGCCTTTGTCAAAGCGGTTGACAACGTGACAATGGGGATACCCCGGGGCAAGACGCTCGGGCTCGTTGGTGAGAGCGGTAGCGGCAAGACGACCCTCGGCCGTGTAATACTGAGGCTGGAGGAGCCTACCGGAGGAAAGATATTCTTCGATGGCACCGACGTTATGAGTCTGAGGGGCAGGAGGCTTAAAGAGTTCAGGAGGAGGGCTCAGATTATATTCCAGGATCCCTACGGCAGCCTAAACCCCAGGAAAACCATATTCAACCTTATAGCCGAGCCTATAAAAGTACACGGTATAAAGGTTGGCGACCTCCAGGAGTATATAGTCAGCCTCCTATACCAGGTGGGCCTGAACGAGACGCACCTCTACAGGTATCCCCACGAGTTCAGCGGAGGGCAGAGGCAGAGGATAGCCATAGCCAGGGTACTAGCCCTAAGGCCCGAGTTCATAGTTTTGGACGAGCCTACGAGCGCGTTAGACGTTAGCGTGCAGGCACAGATACTAAACCTTCTGAAAGATCTTCAAAAGAGGTACAGCCTGACATACCTGTTCATAAGCCACGACCTCGGGGTAGTTAGATACATGAGCGACTATATAGCTGTAATGTATCTTGGAAAGATAGTTGAGTTCGGCGAGGCGGAGGAGGTGTTCGAAAAACCGCTGCACCCCTACACTAGGGTCCTGTTAGAATCCATACCAGTCCCAGATCCCGAGTTGGCAAGGAGGAGGTCCCGCATAAGGATAAGAGGCGAGCCGCCGAGCCCTATAAACCCGCCTTCAGGCTGCAGGTTCAGGACACGCTGCCCACTAGCCGTTGATAAATGTCTCGAAGAGCCGCCTCTAGAAGAGGTTGAAAAGGGCCATTGGGTAGCTTGCTGGAGGCCTGGGGAGCTTTAAGCGCCCGCCATTTTACTTTACAACCTCTATCTCAGCCCCTACACTCCTCAGGTCCTCCACGAAGCCGGGGTAATAATCCTTGAAGCGGGATGCACCTGTGACCTTCACTCCCCTTCGGGAGGCCAGCCCCGCCACTGCAAATGCCATGGTTATCCTTGGGTCGCCGTAGCCTTTCGCCGTACCGCCCTCCACGAAACCCTCGCCATACACCTCGAGACAGTCTCCACCGCACTGGGGTCTAGCCTTCACTTTCAGTCTCTTGAGGTTTGAGGCGAGAGGTTTCAGATTGCCCCCCTCCTTGAGCCTTAGCCGGGAAATACCTCTTATTATTGTCCTCCCTTTAGCATATGCTGCTAGAACGGCCAGAACAGGAGCTAGGCTTGGCGTCTCAGATACGTCCGTCTCAAACGGCTCGAGAACACTGTCGGCGGTGACCTCAACGGCATCACCTATAATGTTTAGCTTTGCTCCGGCCTGACCCAGTATATCTAGGAAAACTTTCTCTCCCTGGGGGTCATTGGGGTCTAGCCTGCGCACTCTAACCCTACCTGCTATAGCGCCGGCCAGGAGAAGTGGAGCAGCGCTTACATAATCCCCTGGAACCTTATAGGTTCCAGGCCTATAGGGCTTCTCGGGGTGGTATACATCACCTTCATAACCTATTTTCGCTCCAAATCCGCGGAGCACGTGTAGTGTGACTGCAACATGGTGCCATAACTGTGTCCCAGCTTTCTTAATAGAGAATCCCAGCAGTGGCGAGGCTAGGAGCAGCGCTGCGAGCGACTCGCCGTCGCTAGCCCCAACAGTCTCACCCTCGCAGCAGCCTCGAGGTAGGGGGCCTTTGACGGCTACAGGGGGCTTGCCATTAGTGGTTAGGACCTCCGCTCCTAACTTTCTCAGGGCCTTCGCCAGCTCGTCAACAGGCGTGGAGTTGGTATGGGAATCACCGTAGATAAGAGAGATTCCGGGAGCTAGGGAGGCCGCCACGATCGAGCTTCTAAGTACGGTGGCCGACCTCCTACAGTTCACCACTTTCGGCCACCAAGGTCTTGGCGGGGAGGATACGACAAGTTCTCCAGGGTCGCTTTGAACAGATACTCCAAACCTCTTAACCGCATTTACCGCGGCATCAACATCCCTCGAGTAAAGGGGTTCCAGGATTTTTGAGCGGCCGCCTGCGAGTAGGGATGCGAATATCGCCGCTATAGTGTGGCTCTTGGATGATGGCGCCTTAACCTCGCCATTGATATGACTTGGCTTTACAATCAAGTCCATTACAGCTGCACCACCTCCTAACTACTGTTCAATCCACCGTCCGGTTACTGCCAAGCTATGCGGCCCTAAGCTAGTGTTAATCGTTTTTATGCTCCTTATAGGGTTTTCTCCCCCGCCATTGGGTGTCGTTGTTTTGTGGTATCCATAAGGAGGTTATGCAGGGAAGTATGCGGGCTATATAATAAGACTTCTCGGGATTAACTCTACCTTGTTGGGTGTGGGTTTGTTGTCGGTGGAGAAGCTGGCCAGGGCGCTGGACGTTATAGACTCGACTGCAAGAAAGCTTGACGAAGCCTCCATTGACTTATCAGGTAATATAGCATCTACCGCGGACAGCGAGGCTAAGAGGCTGGAGAGAGAGATTGGCAAACTGCTGGAGGCCGCTTTGGCCGAGCTTGAAAAGATGCTTTCCAGCGCTGAGGAGGAGCTCGAGAGGGAGACTAAGTCGAGGGTAGAGTCTGCCAAACGAGAGCTGAGGGAGAGTGCCGAGAGAAACTGGGGCAAAGGTGTAGAGGCCTTTCTTAGTGAGCTTGAGAGCCTGCTAGGGGGGTAGAGCTGTTGGCCTCGGACTATGCAAAAGCCGTCCCCTACATTAGGGCTGTTCTATCGATGCTTCCGGACCCCTCGCAGTATAGAGAGCTTATGGAGTCGGAGAGCCTTGCAGAGGCTCTTTCCACCGCGTCAGCACCAGCATTCCCCGGTGTTAAGGAGGCTAAGAGCATGTCAGCCCTAGAGCCTCTCCTATGGAGGGATTTCGCTTCTATCGTGGTTAAAGCCGTAAAACTTTCTCCCGCAAAGGCAAAGTATGCAGTCGGCTTTAACCTCATGATAGAGGATGCCAAAGACGTCATATCTACACTGTACTCCCTCCGAGCCGGAAACCTAAACCTGGAAAACATCTCCAAGCTACCAACCTCGGCGGTAGAGGGTACTACGCTCAACAAGATAGTTTCATCGGGGGAGGAGCCTGAGAGTGTAGAGGCTATTGTCAATAGCGCTCCATCCCCCCTACTGAGGAAGCTTTACATTAAGCTGGCCAGCCTACTATCCGAGCCGGATAAGAGGCTCATACTTTACGCCCCAGGCCCCCTGGCTGTCAGCATGCTGGAGGCGGCCACGAGTAGTCTTCCAAGGGAGTCCAGCCTAGTCTGGAGGGTATACTGCCCGAGGATAAAGTTCATGCTAATATCCGGTGTTTTACAGGCGAAATACTCCGGAGTTGACGCCAGAAGCCTTGACACGGTCTACAAAGGTGTAAGCACCTGCGGCTTCAACTGGGACGGGGGCGTGAGGCAGATTTACGAGAGCGAGGACAGCGCCGCCGGGCTTGCCGTCTCACTCTCTCAAGTCATCCCAGGGGTTAGGCTTGAGGGCGGTGACGTGGGTTCAATGCTTGAAACCCTTAGACAAACTACTAGAGCCGAGACCCTGAGGTCTGCTAGGGCTGCACTAGCTGGCTATCCCTTCCAAGCGGGCTTTATAGCTGGAGGGCTGGAAGTAGCTAGGCTCGCCTTCGAGGACATGGCATACGTGCTAGCATCCATACACATGAAGCTACACAAGGAGAGGGTGCTAGCGAGGATCTCACAGACCTACTAATCCCTCCTTCTAAACCCAACGATGGTATTTGTAACGTTTAAACCCAGCCAAGCATTCATTAGGCATAAATCGGCATGACGGAAAACGTCTCAAGGCGGAAAACGTGGTTTTCCAGGGTAATACCCGGTCTCGATCCTTACACCCTACAGCCCACCCAATCTCATTAGGGTGTTCAGCGTGCCCGGCGATCTGGAGGGCTGCATACACGTTTTAAGGATCGCTTCAGCCCTTGATGGTGAGAGGCTGGGTACTATAGTAGATGCTGCGCCCGGTTTTGGAGTAGACAGAGAAGACGTGGAAAAATGTCTGCAAACGCTGGCCGCAGCAGGTCTTATAAGGCTGTGTAAGGGGAGAGTCAAGATTACCTGGAGCGGTAGAGCCAAACTCCACCGCTTCCTCGAGGCAAAACTGGCCGGAGAGGAGGTCGGCTAGATCGTTCTAACCCGACCTCTCTGCTTCGGGCTATAGTCTTCTCCATAAATCCTTGGACAAGTAAATATACTCGTGGGGACTGTGAAGGCAATGGCAGATGGTGCTAGATCCCAGAGGATTAGACGGAGAGTCTCCGAGCTGGTAAGATCTCTAATGGCCTATAAGAGTCTGCACAGGCTCGAACTACCCGATCTAGAGAAGGTGAGAGAGGTTGAGAGGCTTCAGTCTGAAATTATCGAGGACCTTAGGGGTAAGATAGATGTAGAAGAGTGTGACGCGAGATGTGTAATAGAGAAGGCGGAGGATCTACTTGGCAGCGATAGGATAAGCGAGTACTGTAAGAGGGCACAGATCCTCTTAGGCTTAGACCCCTCCGGATGCAAGCCCGAGGACCTGGTCAGCGTGGCTGAAGGCAGCGATGTAGATCCTTACAGGAGTGGTGGAGTGCTCCTGGTAGTCCAAGGCATTTTAAGGGGGCTCTCCGAAGAGCTCAAGAGAAAGGGATACATGTGGTCTGGCATAAGCCATAGGTGCCCCGTATGTGGGGTTGAGAGCGAGACGATGGTTAGAAGGGACGAAGGATTCTACATGGTGTGCCACATGTGCTTCTACACATGGCTTGTCTCAAGAGGAATACCCGTGTGCCCGCGCTGCGGCGCCACGGTACCGCTTGAGGTGGGCATATTCACGGACAAATCAAGAAGGATAGGACTGGGATTCTGCAGCAGATGCGGCTACACCTGGAGGGTACTCTTAGACCAATTTATGAGTGTCCCAGATCACGCAGCACCCCTCATAGCCTTAGGCGCTGAAAGGTTCAGACCAGCCATGGAGAAGGCTCTAGAGAAAGGGCTTGAGGAGGCTGGTTAGCACAGCTCCCAGCTGACCCTGGAATCCTAGGGTAATACCATCGACACACCCCAAGTATATAGCCAGAGCTGGTAACTCTGTTAGCGAGTTAACTATCGGTAGCCTAGGGAAAGTTTTCCGGGAAGGTGAAGCCCCTTTCTACACCTTTAACTTAGATTGGGGCTGGAACATTAGGTTAAAAGAAGGAGTTTACAACTAGGGGTGCTGCGAGGCCCAGTAAGAGTGTGACCAGGGCTGCGAGCACTAAGACATACCTACTCTCCTCTGTTATGCTGGGGGCCTCGTCGGCCTCGTCAAACGCGTCCCTGAGGAACCTGATATAGTAGACGGAGCTGACTCCGCTGTTGACGAGGGCTATAAGTACTAGTATTGAGCTGTAGCTTGTGGCTGGTAGAAACATGTAGAGCTTGCCCCAGAAGCCTATGAGCGGGGGGACGCCCAACAGGCTTGCCAGCAGTATGGCTACGCTCACAGCAGAGGCCCAGTCTCCCTTGAGTATCCCCTTAACCCTGCCCTCTGTCTCCGCGGCTAGGCTGAAGAGGGGGGCCTTGGCTACGGCGTAGGCTACAGCCTGGAGGCCTATCCCCGCCAGCGCTATTGTCGGGTTAACTCCGGCGCTCACTAGGTTGGCAACCGCCACCATGCCAACGAGGAGGTATCCGGTCTGTGCGATACTGCTGTATGCAAGCATCGCCCTCAGGTCTCCTGTGTTCAGTGCGGAGAGGTTTCCAAGAGTCATTGTGACTACTGCCGATGCGGCGAGTAGGAGGGCAAGGGCGTCTGCTTCAAAGGGTGTTAGGCCTCCTGAAAGCGTGTATACTAGCCTTACCAGGAGGCCTAGGAAGGCGAGCTTAGCGACGCCCGCAACTATAGCAATGGCCCTGCCGTCAGCCCTGCCATATACGTTTGGAACCCACCAGTGGAAGGGGAAGGCGCCAAGCTTGAACCCTATGCTAGCCATTATAGCGACAATCGCCAGAGCCTCAAGAGCTAGCGGAGGCCGGAGGCCAGCGTAGAATGCGGCTATCCAAGCGGCCATGAAAAGTGTGGCCAGTGTGCCTACATAGATGTATCTGACGGCCGCTGCCACGCTGTTTCTATCGCCAGGCAACCCTGTTATGATGTACGTGGCCACTGAGAGCACTAGCCATGAAGCCAGTATTAACAAGGGGCTTAGACTTCCCATTAGGAAGAAGGTTCCGAATAGGGTTAGAGGTAGGAGGCCGTAGTATCCTGGGTGTGTTGGCCACTCCTCTGCTTTGTAGTAAGCTTGTATATATGCTAGTGCAGCTGCAATAGCCGCTCCAAGCAGCATTACAGAGGACAGCTTGTCATGCACGATCATGTTGTTAGCTGTAGTGAGATTACCGTACGAGAAGACATAGTAAACTGTAGCTGCCGAGGCTATCAAAAACGCTAGAACGGCAACGCCCGTCAGCGCCTGCACATACCTGGCAAGGCCCGGCGCCGCCACGTATATAGCTGGTATGATAACAGCCAGGGCTAGCTCGACGTATATGAGGCCTGCGACAGCATTCCCGACAAGCTCTGCACTAACCATAGAACCCACCTCCCTATCCTCCAAGAATCCTGAGCAGGGGGCCGATCTTGTCCTCAAACGCGGCGTAAGCCGCCAGAGCGGCAAAGGCAAGGGAAACTATGTAAAGTGCGATAATGTAATCTGTCCTGCCCCTGTATATCTTCCGGGCCAGAAACGCTAGGCCGCCTCCCGCGGCCACGAGTATGGAATGGTAGAGCAGGTCTATACCGAGGTCTAGCTCCTGTAGAGCGGCGACTAGGGCCCCGCCACCCCCCAGGACGACTATATACACTATAGCGTTGAAGTACATCCTATCATACAGGAACCCATGTATCGCTGAGGCGATGGAGTATTCTCTTATAATTCTCCTGAAGTCGACCCTCAGCACCATGTAGAGCCCGGCCACGAGAGCTATGGAGGCTAGAACTCCAGCTACGACACTGTAGGTGAGGCTTGTTACCTTGAATTTCACGAGCGCCTCCTCCACGGCCAGGCTCAGGGTCACCGCCTTCGATAGTGTGTCGAAGAACCCTGTGAACCATAGCCCGAGCACCAGGCTTGCAAAGGCTAGTATAGTGTATGGTACAAGCATTAGCGGCGGCGCCTCGTGGAGGTGCTCCTCCACCCCCTTCTCGTAGGGTGGAAGGTGGAAGACCCTGATTATCATACGGGCTGTGTATGCGGCTGTGAGCAGGGCGGTTAGCGCAGCTAGCCCTCCGATAAACGGCTCGGCCTTATATGCGACCGCTACTACCTCCTCCTTTGTGAAGAACCCGCTCAACGGCGGCACCCCGGCTAGGCTTAAGCCGGAGAGCCAGAACGCCAGGGCTGTCAGCCTCATATACCTGGCGAACCCTCCCATGTGGTCTATGAACCTGCTGTGGGCAGCGTGTATAACCCATCCTGCTGCGAGGAAGAGGGCGGCTTTGAAGACTGCGTGGCTGACCAGGTGGCCTAGGCCGGCTGCTACTCCCTCGCCAGCCAGCTCGGCGGCGCTCCCGCCTGCGAGGGCTGAGGCTACTATGCCTCCGGCCGCCGCCGCTAGTATCATATAGCCGAGCTGGCTTGCTGTTGAGAAGGCTAGTATGAGTTTCAGCTCGTCGCTCACTAAAGCCATGAGGGATAGGAGCAGCGCTGTTAGAACGGCTATCCAGGCTAGAAGGGTGAAATAAGAGTTCACTCCGCCGAGGACCTCGGGCGCCCCCACCGCGAGAGCGCCAGTCACGATTATTGGGGTGAATCTCAGCACGAAATACACTCCCGCCTTAACCATAGTGGCAGCGTGTATAAGTGCTGAGACAGGGGTCGGGCCTGTCATCGCTGTTACAAGCCACTCGTGGAAGGGGATCTGGGCGCTCTTGGCTAGGGCACCTAGGGTGAATACTAGTAGGAGCAGGGGCAGCACTCCCTGGCCTGCGAACTCAGCCAGCCATACGTGTGCCGTGGAGGCTAGCTCCGGTATGCTCAATGTTCCCGCGGTAATGTAGAGGGCTGCAATCCCTATCAGAAAACCTATGTCCCCTACTCTCGTGAATAGTATAGCTCTCACCGCGCTATGGCTCGGCTCGAAGAACATAGGCGTACCTAGCACCCTCCTACCCGGCCTGCCGACCCAGTAATCCTCCTCGTCGGTGTACCAGTGGCCTATCAGGGCGTAGCTCGCTATGCCCGTCCCCTCCCAGCCTACGAACATTAGGACGAGGTTGTCGGCGACAACTAGGAGCATCATACTTCCTACGAAGAACGATATCATGAAGAAGTAGCGGCCATAACCCCAGTCACCCTCCATGTATTTTATAGAGTAGACGGCGATCAGGAGGCTTATCCATGAGACTACGAGGCTCATGATTGCAGAGAGGCCGTCGAAGTAGCTGCCCCAGCCTACTCCAAGGTGGGGTATCCAAACACTATCTGCCCCCACGTGCACCGTTTTCCCGTCGACTAGAACAAGCTTCGCGAGATACGTTGAGAACAGGGCTGACACAAGTATTCCAGCGACGCTCACCCAGCCATAGAAAGACTCCCTCCTAACTCCTAGAAGCCATCCAACCGCTATCACTACCGCTGCGAGATAGGGAGCCATCCATACGAGGCTCCAGGGCATTAGGGGGAGATTTATCACGCTGCTCTCCACAGCCACCATAACCACCCCCGGGGTCTACGAGAGGAAGGCCTCAACCATTGCGAGGCTAGATGCGGCTAGGTCGGTGACCATAGGGCCTGCTACTAGGAATAGGGCTACTCCGAGGACCGCAAGGAGGGCTACCGTCGATTTGAACCCATCTACCTCCTCCCTCGCTGATATCTCGGAGCGGGGTTTGCCAAAGAATATCCTTCTCATAGTTATGAACGAGTAGGCGGCTGTTACAGTGAAGGCGGTTATAAGAATGATTGTCAGGAGGCCGAGGCTCAGAGCATCGCTGTAGCCTGGATAGTTTATCACGGAGAGTGTGAGGTAGAGTTCACCCCAGAAGCCGAAGGCGGGGGGGATGCCGGCTAGGTGCAGGAAGCCTATCAGGGCTGCCGCCGCCGTGAGTGGATAGAGTCTGGCCAGCCCTCCCATCCTGGCAATATTCCTCAGCCCGTGTACCTCGGCTATGAAAACGCCGGCTGTCATGAAGAGGACAGCCTTGCCAACGGCGTGGCCGAGGAAGATTAGGCTTGCGGCCGCGAAGCCTAGGGGGTGCAGCGTCGCCAGGGCTAGAAGCATGTAGCCCATCTGGCTTATGCTCGAGTAGGCCAGGAACCTCTTGAAGTCTAGCTGTGAAAGAGCCACTAGACCACCGTAGACTATGGTGACGAAGGCAAGCCCGAGCAGCAGCGGTCTGAGGTCCTCAAGCAGCCACGGGTAGAATGCAGCTGCAAACCTGGCTATCCCGTAGCCTCCGAGGCCTATCAGGTTTGGTGATAGGAGTGCTGAGATGGGTGTAGGCGCCTCTGCGTGGGCGTATGGCAGCCACATGTGGACGCCGAAGACCGCCATTTTCACGAGCATCCCGAGGAGGAGGCTCACGCCGGCAATCGCTGCGTATACGCTCCTGTCCACGGGGCTCGCAAAGTAGACTATCCTACCGCCCTCGACCGTGGCGACGTCGAAAGTGCCAGTCTTTATAACGTAGTAGAGGCCGCCTAGCAGCGCTAGAGCCCCGGCTATGTGGGTCCAAACGAAGTATAGGAGCGCTATCCTCCTCCTATCTCCATAGCCGTAGAAGGCTATGAGAAGGAAGGAGGATAGGAGGCTAAGCTCCAGGAAGATTATGAACAGTAGGAAGTTCAGCGAGTAGGCTATGCCGAGCATCGCCGAGGAGAATATGCTGTATAGGGTTAGGTAGGCTGCATGGCCAGGGGCTCTCCCTCCCTCACGCTCCATCTCCCCTATCCTCACTGCCATGTACTTGTAGCTATAGACGGCGACAAGGGCTGTTACAATGGACACGCCTAGGACGAAAGGATAGGAGAACCCGTCGACGGCGAGCGCCACAACCCCGATTCCTACCCTGGATAGGTCTATGCTCAGAGGGTCTACAACGCCTTCAGAAAGTACGCCCTGGAAGGCGTAATAGGTTGATACAACACCGGGGATTGCCAGGGCCGCCGCGAGAAGCCAGTATACAGTCCTCGGTGGGAGAGCCACTACGGTTAGAGATGCGAGTATAGGCAGGATCAGGCTTAGCCAGAGTAGTGGGAATCCTAGCTCCATACTGCCTACACCCCCTCCTCCTCAAGGGGCATGGTTTCGAGGGTGCCTAGCCTCCTGTAGAGGGCGGCTACAAGGGCGACGACAACTATTATCTCGCCAGAGACGACTATAACAAGCATTATACCAAGGATGTTTGCTGCAAGGCTGCTCCCGCTGAGGACGACTATAATCAGGAGCAGTATGGCGTTGAATATGACTTCGGCGGATATCAGCTGCCTCACTAGATTCTTGGAGCCGGCTAGACCGTAGGCGCCTATAGCCGCTAGAACGGCGGACAGCAATACCACTACCTGCGACAGGGCTGCGTCTGCCACTTTCCCCTCACCTCCTCCTGGCTATAGCTATACCCTCGAGGATAGTGGCTGCCAGGCCGGCGGCCAGCACTATTATCACCGGGTAGAGATCTCTGGTTAGTATTAGAGCTATGCTGTCTAGCCTCACAGGCTGCGGGGCCGTATAGAGCTGCCAGAGGCCGCCTACGAATCCTAAGAGTATGACTGTGGAGAAGGCTGCGGCCGCTGCAGCCAATCCTCTCCAGTCATCCCACTCCTCCCTTCCTCCACCGCCGAGCATGCTCACACTAACTATGATGAACATTACCGCGGCGCCAACGTACACTATAACGAGGAAGACTGCCACCAGCGGGAAGCCTAGAAGGCCCAGTATTGCGGCTGAGGCCAGCCCCACGAGCGCTAGTGAGGCGCTGGCGTATACCATGTCCCTATACCTAACTACAAACATGCTGAAGAGGGTTGCGAGACCTGCTACTCCAATGAGTACCGCTGCCTCGAGGCTACCCGCCATTCTCTTCGGCACCCCTCACAGGTATTTTAACTAGCCCATACTCCTCGTGTATCACAAGCCTTATCGGCGTCCCCTCAAGCGCCGTCCTGTACTCCGGCTCTTTCTGGAACGTCTCTAGATCCCAGAACATCTCGGCCAGGTTGTCGTACACTATGTCGTGGTAGTTAACATGGTAGAGCGCCTCGGTCGGGCAGATGTCTACACAGTAACCGCAGAAGATACACCGCTGGTAGTTTATGACAGGGAATTGTTTTGTAACCGTCTTTTCAGGCTCCTTAGGGTGTGGAACCGGTACTCTTATCATCTTCATGGCGGCGCTGGGGCATATCCTTGCGCAGGCGGCGCAGCTTATACACTTAGCCTTGTTAAGGATTATAAAACCTCTGTAACCCTGCCGGAGCTCAGGATATTCCCTAGGATAGTATATTGAGAACCTCCTGGGATTAACGAAATATTTTAGGCCTATCATTAGGGCCGCTAGATTATCCGCCACTCCAGCGAACAGCCCACCCCTTCTGGGAAGAGTCTTAGCCACCGCCTTCGGAGGCATTATCGACACCCCACAACATCCATCTCGCGCTGCCACAGATCCAAATATATAATCCATGAACTAGGAGTTCACGAGGAGAGTATATTAAAAGGAGGTATTTACGTGATGCCGTGCCAGGCTTTACAAGCTAGACTATGCCCAGGTAAGCCTCTATTAACGCCAGCAGTATAGCCGCGAGAGACAGCGGAAGGACAAGCCTCCACGCCAGGTCTAGCGCTTGATCGAGCCTGTACCTCCCGTAGACAGCCCTGAGGAAGCTTATAGCTAGAGTGACGAGAGTGGCCTTCGCCACCACAACCAGGCTTGGCAGTAGGTAGCCGGTCACAACCCCTTCGCCGGGAACTATGGGATACCAGCCTCCCAGGAGTACTAGGGATACAATAAGGCTGAAGGCGAACCTTCTCATGTACGCCCCTCCCATATTCAGTGCATAGAGGATGCCCGAGTACTCTGTGAAGGGGCCTGCAACCACCTCTGGCTCGGACTCCGGTATTTCGAAGGGGAAGGCCGAGGTGGACATGGCTATGGCTATGAGGGCTGCTATGAACGCCAGGGGGTTGAGTATTATGAACCACTTGACGAAGCCCTGAGCCTCCACTATATCCACTATGTTGAAGCTGCCCACAGTTACGGCGGATGCTAGGAGCGAGAGTATGGCTATCAGCTCATAAGCCAGGATTATGAAGGCCTCTCTGACGCCGCCCACTATAGTGAAGGGGTTGTTGGCCGCCCAGCCTGCTACGATGAGGAAGATTGGTGGCAGTGTTGATATTGCTAGGGCGAGTAGGAGGCTATATTCGATAAGACCCGGCGGGAGGGGCCAGTAGCTGGGGTTAGAGGTGAGGGGTACTACTGCGAATGGCAGTATCGATACCGCCATACCCACTATCGGGGCTACGAGGAAGGGGAAGTAGTCTACAGTCCTGGGGATTATCACCTGCTGGAACGCATATCTCATCATATCGGCAACCAGGTGTAGGAGGCCGCCGAGCCTTGGGCTCGCCCAATATGGCCCTATCCTCCTTTGCACCCTAGCAGCCGCCTTCCTCTCGAACCATACCGCGACTATAGCTATGAGAAGGGCTCCGCCGAAGCCTAGTATGAGCAGCTGCCATATGGGCGGGTAGAAGATGATAGCGAGCAGCGCACTAAGGAGTGACATCCCATATTCACCCCTGAACCATCCAGGGGTCTACCTATCAGCCTCCGGTGGGAAATAGTCTAGGCTGCCGTAGATGGCTGGTATGTCCATAACCCTATGGCCTGGGAGCACGTACTTGAACGCTATCACGTTCCTAGCGCTGGCCGTCACTATTCTAACCCTGTAGGGGTTCACCCCCCCATCGCTCTCAACGTAATAGACCGTTTCGCCCCTGCCCGTCTCAGCCCTACCTATAGCCCTTCCTGCCGGGACCTTCATGGCCGCTACGGTAGGAAGCAGCTTCGCCCTCCCCTCAGACTCGAGAACCTTCTTATGCAGCGGAGGATACTTTCCATAAAGGTATTTATCAACTATAGGCTCCCTTGGATGCTTCTCGAGCCACTCAACAGCCTGCTCTATAATCCTTAGGCTCTGCTTGATCTCCTCCACCCTAACATAGGTCCTAGCCAGGGCGTCCCCCTCTTCGAACACGGGGACCTCGAAGTCGAGCTCGGGGTAGGCATCGTAGGGGTGAACGAGCCTCACGTCATAATCTATCCCGCTGCCCCGTGCGTTAGGGCCTACGAGGCCCATCTCCGCAGCAGCCCTCTTCGGTATAACACCAACCCCCTCCAGCCTACTCCTTATAACCGGGTTGTTAAGGAATATTTTCGCGTATTCATCCAGCCTTCTCCTCAAATACTTTACAGCCCTCCTCGCCATGTCTGGGAAGTCGGCTGGTATGTCCCTCCGGGCGCCACCCGGTATGGGGTATGAGTGGGTTAGCCTTGCACCGGTGAGAGCCTCTGCGAGCTCTATGAACACTTCTCTATCTCCCATAGCCCACATGTACATGGTGCTGTGGCCAAGGAATACTCCGAATATCGCGAAGCCGTAGAGGTGCGCACCTATCCTGTTTATCTCGCAGAGGAGCGTCCTCAGGTATTTAGCCCTGAGTGGAGGCTCCACCCCCATAAGCTTCTCGACAGCCAGAACGTAGGGTAGTGTTATGTTGCAGGCGTCGTGTATAGCCATTCTCTCGAATAGCGGTATAGGCCTTATCCAGCCCCTGATCTCGCCAAGCTTCTCCATTGTCCTGTGGACATAACCTATGTCGGGATCGGCCTCTACAATTATGTCGCCGTCGACCCTTATGGTTATCCTCATATGGCCCGAGCCAGGGTGCTGTGGGCCTATGTATATCTCGTACAGGTCCTTGGCAACCTTCTTCGAGGGTATGATCTTAAGGCCCAGATCGTCCCTCCAGCCGCCGTAAACCCTTACGCCTTCGACCACTCCTTAGGCACCCCCTCGTAAATGCTCTCCTCCCTAACAACAAAGTCCTTCCTCAAGGGCCTCTTCTCAGCCACAGGAGGGGTCAGGAGAAGAGGCCTAAGATCCGTATGGCCCTCGAACTCTATCCCGAAGAACTCGTAAACCTCCCTTTCCTGAAACTCTGCGCTTACCCAAACCTGGGAGAGGCTAGGCATCGAGGGCTTCTCTACTCTAGGGATCTCCACTCCCAAGCCGACTATAGCGCCCTTAAGGTGGGGGTCGAGGTAGCTTGAGACGTGGTATACGACTCTAAACTTCCTCTCCTTGGGGTAGTCCACTGCAGTTACGCTGACTACATGGTCGAAACCAGCCGCCTTAAGGGCCTCAGCAGCCTTTACTAGATCGTCAACGCTGACTATGAAGTCCACAAACCCCTTGCCTTCATCCCGCCTAAACTCGACACCTATTTCCCTAAGAGCCTTCTCAGCCATCTCCACTGCCTTCGCCAGGGTAGACTCGGCATCCCTGGGTTGGGACGCTAGCCTACCCTCCTCGGCAACATCACCAGACGCCAAGGCACCTCCCCTCTCCTTCACACCTTCTTCACAGCCCACCCGCAAAGATCCTCCGTCGGTATTAGTGGCTCCCTGTCGGGCCTCCAGCCCTCCTTTACCCAGCCGCTGGCTATCTTCCTACTCCTAATCTTCCGCTGGAGCTCTACGATAGCCCTAGCCACGCCCTCCGGCCTGGGCGGGCATCCTGGGATATATATGTCTATGGGGAGTACCTGCCACGGCTTGACTATATTGTAGCTGTTGTAGAATAGGCCGCCGTCCAGGGCGCACGCCCCCATGGCAATTGCGAACTTGGGGTGGGGCATCTGCTCCCAGGTCAGTCTCACGGCGCACGCCATCTTCTTGGTAACAGTGCCCTCTATTATGATCAGGTTCGTCTGCCGAGGGCCGACCCAGGGGAGGGCCCCGAACTGCTCGCCGTCAATCCTTGGGCCGAAGGTTGCGGCGAACTCGGTGCTGCAGCAGCTTGTAGTCAGGTGGACTGGCCATAGGCTGAAGCTCGTGGCCCAGTCAACTATTTTATCCAGAGGTACCTTGCCGAGGAGAATGTCTCTAGCCTTCTTGGCCGCGACATCAACATTTCCAACGTAGACCTTATCCTCGCTCTCGAGAGCCAATGCAGTCACCCCCAGTTTTACCCGAGTATCCAGGCTTCGAGCCGCCTGGACTCTCTAATGCCATAGTATAGGAGTGGAGCGTAGATCAGTAATATAGCGATATATAGAAATATCACCCTCGCCAGCGCCTCCCTCGGCGCTATCAGTATGAGGGCCATCAATATTACTATAGGCTCGACGGCCAGGAAGAGTATGAGATAGCCGAGATACTGCATGCTTACCTTCCGCCGGAAGTCGCCCGGCCTGGGGGGGTTGCCCGCGTCATACCTTAGATATTTCCTATACTCTATCTTCTCCACATCCGGCCTGCCGGAGGTGACTAGCTTGAGCAGTATAACGAGGGCTACTGTAGCCCCTATAACGAGTAGGGGTATGAGTACAAGTGAAACTAAGAGCATCACGCCGGGGCTGTATAGCGTTTCTATGAGCCCCAATATCCGAACCCTAGGCGTATCACTATTATGTAACATTAAAATATGGGGTGAATATACCTCGAGTCCCGCTCGAGCCGGAAGCCCTCCATTACCCGTGTAAACACTTGATAAACTGTCATAATGCTAATAAAGTATGAGGGGAAGAGAAGGGGGCCTCATTACCTCGTTGGTTAGGGGCCGATCAGGTCGTCGATCTTGGGCGGGTTCGGCGGTAGGCCCTTCCTCTGCCTTATCTTGGAAATAAGGTCCTGGAGCATCTGGTCCGGCACTGGAGCCCAGCCGTAGAACTCGACGCCCCAGAAGGCTCTCCCGGCGGTGGCGCTTCGCAGCTCCCCGGCTAGGTCGAAGCTCTCGGCCACAGGGATGGCTGCTATTATCCTGGCCATCACCCCTGTGGTCTCGACGTTGATTATTCTGCCCCTCTTCCTGGTTAGGACCGCTGTAATGTTGCTTAGATACTCCATAGGCGCCCTTATGTCAAGCTTCTGGAGCGGCTCGAGAAGAGTCGGCCTGCCGTCCAGTATCCCGGCCCATATGGCGTTCCTAACTGCTGGATACAGCTGCCCGGGGCCCCTGTGAACCGGGTCCTCGTGTATCACCGCGTCGTGGAGGACTACCTTGACACCCCTCACAGGCTCCGCCGCCAGCGGGCCCTCTTTGAGAGCCAACCTGAACCCCGCTATTATAGTGTCCTTAACCTCCCTAAGATACTGGACTCCCGCCGTCTTGTCGACGAACACGTTTATATTCTCGTCTATCGCCCATATCTTCCTAGCCTCGTTATAATCCCAACCCGCCTTGTCGGCAAGGATCCTCGCCCTATCCTTCGGGTCCTGGTCCTCGGTGACGGCCCCATTCTGGATAAGCGTTATCGTCTCCTCATTCAGGGGCTCTACACTTATATAGAGCTTGTTATGCTTGTTAGGGCTCTTACCCTCGAACACCCTGCTCTGCTGTCTAACCGTCTCCCTGTATACCACTATGGGTGGGCTCGCCTTGACCTCGACGCCGAACTTCTCCCTAAGCATTGTAAGGGCTATCTCGAGGTGCAGCGGACCCATTCCAGAGAGGAGGTACTCTCCGGTTTCCTCGTTGATCTTCACAACCAGGTTGGGGTCCTCTATTGTGAGTTTCCTCAGAGCCTCTATCATCTTAGGGAGATCCTGTATTTTAACCGGCTCTACCGCAATGGTTACAACCGGCTCGCTAACATATCTAAGGCTCTCGAAGGGAGCAGCGTTCTCCTCGTAGCCGAGCGAAACGACAGTCTCACCCGCCCTCACATCCTCGAAGCCCATCACAGCACCTATGTTACCAGCGGGTATCTCCTTGGTAACCTCTCTGAAGGGTCCCATGTAAATGCTGACCTGGAGCAGCCTGGACTTTTTGCCAGCGTTAAGTAGGTAAACCTCCTCTCCGCTCCTGAGGGTGCCGGAGAACACTCTACCAGTAGCAACGAGCCCTGCCTTCTCAATCCTGACGTCGTTTATGAAGAACACGAGAGGCCCGTCGGGGTCTGCATTGAGCATGGCCTGGCCGATCTCAGAGTTAATATCGCCCTTCCAGATCTTGGGTATCCTGTACCTCTGAGCCTCCCGCGGGTTCGGGACAAATTTTATTACCATGTCAAGCAGGGTCTCGTGGAGAGGCATCTTCTTCGACAGCTCGGCCACAGCCTCTTTGCCTTTCTCATAGGCCTGTATAATCTCCCTGAATGTGATACCCTTCTTCTTGACCTGCGGGACCGAGATCCCCCACTTGTCTTTTGCACTGCCGAAGGCTACCATACCAGCGTTGGGGTCTAGCTTCCACTTCTTCCTAAACTCGGGCTCTGCATATAGGTCTATGAGGTTGTTGACTTCCTTGATAATCTCTACGAAGCGCTGCTGTATCTTCTCGGGAGGGAGCTTTAACTCCTTTATCAGCCTGTCAACCTTGTTTATGAACAGTATGGGCCTGACCCTCTCCTCGAGGGCCTGGCGTATGACTGTCTCAGTCTGGGTCATCACACCCTCAACAGCGTCAACAACAACTATGGCGCCGTCCAGCACCCTGAGGCTCCTGGTGACCTTGCCCGAGAAGTCGACGTGGCCTGGGGTGTCGATGAGGTTTATGACATAGGGTTTACCCTCGTACTCGTGGTAGAGGCTGACGTTAGCGCTCTTAACGGTTATTCCCCTCTGCTTCTCCACGTTCAGATAGTCCAGTACAAGGGCCTCGCCAGCGATCCTCTCGGATATAATGCCAGCGGCTGCCAGGAGGCTATCTGACGTGGTCGTCTTTCCATGGTCGACGTGGGCTATTATGCCTATGTTCCTTATCTGGTCTATATTCCTCATTATCTTCTCTATCTCAGATACAACCTTTACTCTAGCTCCCATGGTGTGCGACACCTTCCAAGATTAGCCGGTGAGTGCCGGGGGTTTTTAGCTTATCCAGAATCCCCCTCCCCGCCTCTCTTGTAGAAGTCCTCCAGACTAGCAGGCCTTTTAGCCCCACTCGGGGAGGTCCTGTAGGGTGTCATGAGAATCCTCTTTATATCCTCCGCCCTCTTCTCACCTATACCCTCAACCTTGGATATCTCGGCCTTAGAAGCGGTGAGGAACCTCTCTAGGCTACCGAACCGTTCAAGTATCCGCTCCGCCGTTCTCCTCCCTATCCCGGGGAAAGACTGGAGTATGTAGAGCTGCCACTCTCTAATGTCGGACAGCCTAGGCTTCTTATGAATAACTATCCTCTGGCCGCCGCCTCTGGAGGAGAATCGGGCCAGGCTCTCGATCGCGAGTGCCGTGCCCCTCGGATCCATAGTGTTCATTATCCTAACCCCATAATCCAGCTGGAGGGAGACCATGGATGCATAGAGACTCCTCTCCCTCCCCCTATAGCGCCTTGGAACAGGAGGTCCCTCTATTATAATGAAGACGATATCGTAGTGCTCGGCGAGCCTCGAGGCCTGCTCAAAGAGTCTACCGTCGAAGAGGCTCCTGGCAAAGTCATTACTGGTCTTTCTCTCGACCACTATGGAGTCGGAAACTAGATAATCACCCATAGGAAGCTGCCTTACTATAACCCTAACACCTAGACTCTCCAGTATAGCTGGCACAGGGCTCTTCTCCTCCCTGACATCAGCATAAACCCTAGGTCTCTGACCGCCGCTTCTGCCCCCTCCACTCTCCAACACTCACGCCCCAAAGTATACCCCGAACACCTCCTCAACCCAACTAGTTAGATGGCGAGGATAAGAGGTGGGAGACCACTCGTCGCCTGCCCAGCGTTTACACAATCATTATCTCCTCTCTTCACGCTTTGACACGCACATCCAGCCGAGCCTCCCCGAGACAAGGTTAAACGCTTTCTCCGCCATCTCCTCCGCGCTGGCCGCCGCCGAGTAGGGTATGTGGGCCATACCAGCCTCATCATGCCCCCCACCCTCCCCTCCAAACTTCTCCGCCAGCATGGATGCTATAGCCTGTGCTGTAACCCCATTCTCTAGAGCTAGGTGTGAGACCCTCACGGACACCCTGAACTCCGTGGCCCTCTCGGCCACAGCTATGGCAACGTCCGCGGCCTCGTCCACTAGGCTCTTTGCAACAGTGCTCTCGAAACTACCAATGTATGTTGCAGCTATCAACAGCTCGCCACACGCCCTCCCCACCCTGAGGCGGGAGTAAGCCTTCAACTTAGCCAGCCTGAGGGATAGATCCCCCCTGTCCCTCCTACCCTTCTGCCGGCTGGTGTCAAGCACCTTCCCATAGTCCGCCCCGAGGGCTATCAGGTGTGCTGCGGCCTCGAAGCTAAGCCTAGAGGCCCTCAGGAAGCGGCCAGTATCGTATACTATGCCTCCCAGGGCTGCGGTTGCCACAGGGGATGGTATCTTAACCCCCGCTTCGACAGCCGTTTTGACTGCGAGCTCGCTTGAGCTGCCCGCACCGGGGTCTACAACCGCTACATCTACTGCCTCATGTATGGATCCTCTCTCATGGTGGTCGATGACGGCCTTAAACCGTGCCGTCTCGAAGAGCTTCTCCGCCCCTGCTATCTGGCTTAGATTGGCCGCGTCGACCACAATAGCTGCTATAGGCTTTTCATCCAGACTACACAGGGGTTCGAACCTCTCGCCCACAGCCTCAAGGAGCTTCCTAGAAAGCCTTGAAACCCCCTCAGGGCTGTAGAGGCAGGGGATGTGTCCTAGGGTCTTGAGGACCTCGCGAATAACCAGAGCAGCCCCCACAGCGTCGGGATCGGCGTTTCTATGCGTTATCACCGCCGACCTCTTCCCTACCCCGCCGCCTGCCAACGCTCTTAAAGCTTCCACCAGTCTTGAGGCGTTCCTCAAGCCTCCTAACCTCCTCCTCAACTATGGCATCCACAATATCCTGCAGACCTTCAAGACCAGGCCTAACCGCCTCCACCTCCACGCTAAGGCTGGATATCCCGGCTTCATCGCCCGAGGCTTTAACCACTATTGTAAAATGCAGTGTAGAGGAGCCCAGGGCTTCCTGAAGCCTCCTCCTTATCCTCTCCTCTAACTCCACCAAAGCCTCCTCTAGGCTTTGCGGGCTATGCTCCCTTCGCCCCTCCAAGTGCCCCTCCCTGCAAGAGCCTCCTCAGCTCAGACTCTATCCTCTCAAGCTCCTTCTTAAGGTGCTCCTCCTGGCTCTTAAGCACCTTCAGCTTCAGCTCTAGATCCTCCTTCCTCTTGTTGAGATCATCGACTATCTCATTCTTACTCCTCTTCACGAGCACGAAACCTGTGAGCCTATAGAGTTCTGCGTCGTCCGGCAGCCCCTCAAGCTCTTTGAGCACGCTCTCGACCTCAGCAAGCCCAGCCTCTACAGTGGCCTTCTCCCTCATGACAACGCTAAGGGTTTCCCTAAGCTTGAGATACTTAGTGTATTTAGCCTCAACCTCCGGCGGTAGCCTCTCTACCATAGCCGTTCAACCGGGATACACTTTCCTAATGGGGAGATTTATCCTTGAGCCCCCCACCCCTATACGATCCACGTATTGCTGATACTGAGGCGTGTATGAGGAGGATAAAACTGTTTGCTATGGCCCTTAAACCCGCCAGGTCGCGTGCCTCAATGTCTAGCCCCACACAACCACCATCCATAGACAGTCTTACGACACCCTTCGCAGGCCCCCTCTGCCTGGCCTCGGCCTCCAGGCTCCTATAGACAGTCTCGGAGTCTTCGCCCAGGCAGAACCTGAGCTTAGCCCTGTATCTCACGCCCTTCTCCCCCGATGCTGAGGGGTGTTCTGAACCACACATCCACCTGCGTAAACGGTATCTCAATGCCCTCCCTAGCCAGAGCCTCCCTAACAGTCTTGATAACCTGCATTGTCGCTTGGTACCAATAGTCTGTGGGCACCCATACCCTAACGTCTATTATGACACCGCTGTCCCCCAGCTCGGAAGCATACACCTCCGGCTCAGGATCCTTGAGGACAAGGTAGACATCGCCGAGCGCTTTCGAGATAGTTTCTATAGCCTTACCTATGTCCTCTCTATAGGCTATCGAAGCCTTGAAGGTAAGCCTTCTAACCGCACTCTTGCTATAGTTCACCATGTAGTCGTTTATTATCTTCGAGTTAGGTATCCTTACCACCTCGCCGTCTATCGTCCTGATCCTGGTGGACATTGTGGAGACTTCCACCACTCTCCCCATGAAACCGCCTACAGAGACTAGATCCCCGATGACAAGGCTCTTCTCCCCGTAGAGGTAGAGGCCTGAGAAGAAGTTTGAGAAGAGGGGCTGTAGAGCAAGGCTCAGCACCAGACCTGCGAAACCTCCCGCGACGAGGAGGGCTGTAAGCTCGATCCCCAGAGCCTGGAGTACAGCCACCGCCGTTAGAAACAGTACCATATAGTAGGTTGACCTAGCCAGCAGAACTGTAATATCGCGGGGGAAAACCCTCGACCCATACCTCTCGATAGCCCTTCTCGCAGCAACAGCCGCAACCAGCCCTACGGCAAGTATCAGCAGGGCCAGACCCACCCTCTCAAGAGGCAGGCTTGCGAGGCTAGAGAGGACCTCAGCCGCAGACCCGCCTATAGCCACCCTATACACCCCACATCATGTCGGTCCGCTGGAAGAACCTAGGTGGTCTTACCTCCGGCGGGTCGGCTATCGGGACCGCCTTCTCCACGAAGGGCTGTCTATACATGACGACGCCCCGGTACCTATCCACCTCCACCACCAGCTCCTGGGTATAGGCCCTCCACCCCCCGGGCTCATAGTAGAGCTTTAGCGGAGCCGAGTCTAGGAGGATCCTTGATACTGTGACAGGAGTTCCCGAGGTGTTCCTCACAACTATCTTGGCTAGAGCCCGCCCCAGCCTGGGCTCGAGCGGGCGTGGGGAGGGGCTGCATACTGCGAGCCTCGCCACGACACCTGCCTCTGGTGTCCCGTAGAGCACGAGACCAGGCTTATCGTCCATAGGGATAACGTCAACCACACTCGGCTCGTCTCCTGGTGAGGCGTAGACAGCGGTATCCACCGGGATGAGAGTATAAAAGGTTCTCTCGGAGCCGGGGGAGACTACTATCTCCGGTTTTACCCTCAGCAGTATGAATCTGGTGACATAGATCGGCTTGAATATGGGATACATAGGCATAGGCCGGATGTCTAGGCCCCCGTCGAGAAGAAGCTCTACAGCGCCCCCGCCCTCACGCCTGTATCTCACAAACCCGCTGTCAACAGGCTCAACAACAACCCTGTACGCCCCGAAATCGTGTCTGCCATATGTTAGAGGGACTCCATAACCCGCCGCCAAATTACCACCCTTCCTTGCCCCCCAAATTCTTCTTTACCATTTCGGCGGGCTTCCCTAGCTTGAGCCTGGGCCCGACTTCGACTCCTCTAAAGCGGAATGTCACGACGGCCGTCCTGCTGTCTAGACTTTCTATAACGGCTTCAACATAACCCTTGTTAGCCGGCGGCTTCAAGCGGGCGTGGAAGGCTATTATGAATGCGTCTGCAAACTCCGAGGCAACCCCTGTGTCGAGAGGCATGGCGACGAGGACCTCATCCCCCCTTAGTTGGGGCAGCCCCCTCCTGCGCTCACGCGATAGGCTTACCCCCTTAACTATAAAGCTAACAATGTTCTCGGGCTTGCCAGGGCCTTCCACTGAGTAGACCCTCATAATACCCGGGTTTCCCCTCCTCTCACCAACAACAACCACACGGTCAGCGCCTCGAATTACGGCTTCCCTGGCGAGCTCCTCCATACTGTAGTGGCCTCTTGTGAAGCGGAAGGCCCCTGGTATGGTGGCTGAGATGTCCTTCACAAAGCTTCTAACCCTCGGGCTGGGCCTCCTGCTCGTTGTGACTAGTATCCTATAGCCGCCAGTATCTATCGACGATTCCCCGCCCAACCTCAGTAGCCTGTTAGAACATGGGTTAGTCTAGGAGTTTAAAGCGGGTCGGGAGGTGTAGTAATGCGGTGTTTAAACTCCAATGGGCAGGGGTGTGGAGGCTAGCGTTGTTGAGTTATGTTCTCACAATATACCTCCTGAAGTATTTAGCGAGGCCGCTTCTCGGTGTGTAGGCTGCTCCCGCCCACATGTTTCCGCATTTCCGGCATGACCATATACCCACTGACACCCTCTTCACGGTTCCGGTGGAGCCGCAGAAGGGGCACTCGTGGGGTTGGTAGCGTCTTATGAGTATGTCTCTAACCCTCTTCCTCACGCTGACCCCATACCTAGGTCCATATCTCCCGGCGGGGCCCACGACCTTTGTCCTGCCCATACCTTACCGACCCCCACTAGGGCTTGATTGCCTCTTCGAGGGCTTTAAAGTAAACTTTCGAGGCCTCTAGGCTGTAGTTCACCATAGTCTCTATGTCTGCCTCCGTTAGGCTTCCCATGCCCGTCTTCTGCATTCCAACTATCCTGCCCTCCCCGTCTATAGCGGTTGCAAGCCTCACGTCGCTTACAGTCTCCTCCTCGAGGCTCGGGTCCACCACAATGTAGCGGTCTATTTTTGCGGTGGTGACAGTGACTACCCTGGTTTTAACCTTTACCTTCTCTCCCTTCTCCCCCTTCTTAATCACTATGTCTCCCGTCTCGCTCTCCTCATACTTGGGTAGCCTAGCCGTCATGAGTGCGGCCATGGTTGCAAGCATGCTGGCGTCGAACAGGTTGCCGTCGTGGTCAATGATGTATAGGTCGACCCATAGGACCCAGACTTTCTCGCCCGGTCTTATGACAAGGCTCTCTAGGTCGATTGCACCGACCTCCCTGAGGCTCCTGTCGACAACACGGGCCAGCTCTATAGCGTTCTCGTCAGGGGGCCCTGGCTCGAACACAGGGCTGGCGAGGGGAACGAATTCTGCGTGTACAGTTAGAACGCCCTGGTTCGGAGTATCCCTGAAGGGAGCACCCACGCTAGCCTTAACACCAGCTATCACCTGGGTCTTCCCAAGCTTCACCAGAGCGGAGCCTTCAGCCTTCTCCACTATACCTGTCTCTATCTTAACGTTCCTCGGCGTCTTCAAATCCCTATCCTCAAGCCTCCACCCCTTCCGCAGGAGGGAGAGGTACGCCTCCCTCACGATAACTGGGGCCACGGGTAGCCTGTGGGGCGTTATACTCACTCCTGACCACCTCCAACCTCGAGATAGGTCCTCCTAATAGCCTCCTTTTCAAACTCTACAACCCTATCTATCGCCCTCAACGCCATAGAGAGCGCCGTCCTAAACTCCTCTCTCGTAAGAACGCCGTTAAGCTGTAGCAGTGTAATCTCCCCTATATCAGGCGCGGCGGCTACAGGCATATCCGCCTCCCCATACATATCCTCGAGCTCGTCAACATCAACCACAAGGACACCCTGTATCTTCCCAACTGCAACGCCACCCACGAGAGCCCTCATAGGTATGCCAGCGTCCGCCAAGGCCAGGCTGGCGGCTGTGACCGCTGCAGTCCTTGTTCCGCCATCAGCCTGGAGCACCTCGAGAAAAACGTCTATAACAGTCCTCGGGAACTCCTCTGCCAGGACAACGGGCTCTAGCGCCTCCCTAACGACCTTCGAAAGCTCTATTTCCCTCCTGCTGGGGGCTGGGCTTTTCCTCTCGTCGGTGGAGAATGGGGCCATGTGGTATCTAACCCTGAGGGCGGCCCGGTCCGGCAGTATGTAGAATCTTTGGTGAGGCTCCCTCGGCCCGTATACGGCCGCCAGAACCCTCGTCCTCCCGAACTCTACGAGAGCGCTTCCATCGGCGTTGTTGAGGATGCCGACCTGCATTCTAATGGGCCTGAGGTCCTCAGGCAGCCTCCCGTCATGCCTCCTACCATCTCGAAGCAGCTCAACACCCTCGGGTACTGGGCCCGCCACCACACTACACCTCCCTTATCCTCCTCTCCTCCTCTATAAACTTGATAATCCTCTTAGTAAGCCCCGAGGTGTACGCCTCCTCCTCTATGATCTTTATCGCCATGACAGCTATTGCCTCCAAGTCCTCGTTTGGGCACTCGAGATGTATTCTTCCGTTCCTCGCCACGAATATCTTACACTCTGTCTTCTCCTCGAGGGTCTTCAGCATGCTCATCTTCCTCCCAATAACACGTGGCACCTTCGCAGGTGATATCTCCACGACTTTCCCCCTTATGATCCTCCCTAGACCCTCTCCCTGAACCGTGAGCAAGGGGCTTCTAGTCTTGTCGAAAGCGACCACCTTAGCCTTAATATAGTCCCCGACCTTCAGCAGGGAGTGCATATCATCGACAGACGGGTTAAAAGGTCTGCCCAAGAAGTCCTGCGCTGAGAGCACTGCCACGTAGGGGCTGTTGATGTCGACAAACCAGTTCATAATTCCAATACCCTGTATAAGCCCTATAACCACGTCTCCAGGCTGGGGGATGTATATCTCCTTGAGCTTTACGAAAGCCTTGCCTCCGCCATCACTCTTCTCTCTCAGCAGGCCAACAACAGTAGCCCTCTTAACCCCCTCATCGTCGATAACGTAGGGGGGCGACGCCTCAACCTCGTCCGGCAACTGCTCGCCCGGGACCACTATATGGCCGGCTAGCTGCTTCTCGCCGCTCATTCCAGCACCCGATAGTGAAGCCGTTGGGTAGAGGCTTTTATTGGCTTACATGGAAAGCCTCTGGGTTAGAGACTGTTCTGCAGAATGTGGGTTAGGATCTGTGGTGGGGTGTGGGTTAGGTCATGGTTGTGGGGGCTGACTCTAGAGCTGCATAAGCTCGTCTCTAATGCTGTCCACAACCTCCTTAACCTGTTCTTTCGTCATCTTGATGAACATTCTGTCCTTAACAGTTATGTAGGCGAGTTCGACCTGTTCCGGCAAGGATGCTATGGCTTTCTCAGTATCCTCAACAGTCTTCCTTATTATGGCGTACAGTATCTTGAGAGTTAGCTTGATGGCCTCCTCGAGGCTCATATCACTGCGGTAGTGCTTCTCGAACATCTCGTTTGCAACCTGTTCCCCGCTCCCAATGGCTATAGCCTTGAAGCTGAAGTACTGGCCTCCCGGGTCTGTCCTGTAGACCTTGGTAGTACCATCGGGATTTACACCGGCGAATATCAGGGCTACTCCGAAGGGCCTCACCCCGCCGTGCTGTGTGTAGGCCTGTTTCACATCTGCAACCACTTTGGCAACGAGCTCGACCGGCGGCGGCTCGCCGTATAGGAGGCGGTGCCTTACTGTGAACATTCTTGCATAGTCTATTAGTATCCTCCCGTCGCCTCCCATTCCTGCGAAAGCGACTCCTATGTGATCGTCTATCTTATATATCTTGTCTATATCATCGATATCGACGAGAGGGCCTATGAACCTCTTTTCAGCCGCTATGACCACCCCGTCTTTAGTCTTGATGCCAAGGCTTGTCCACCCCTTCTTCACCGCCTCGAAAGCATACCTCACCTGGTACAGGTCTCCCTCGGGGGAGAAGATTGTGGCAGCCCTATCATACGCGGTCTGGTGAGGCGGCATGGGGAAAGCCATTCGCAGTCCACCCTCCTAACAGTTCAAACTCCTCTCCCTAAAAGGCTCTTTGAGCCCTATTTAATACTCGACCATAATGGGGCCGATGAGGGAGAGACCGACCACCGAAGCCTGCTGTAGCGGGCTCGTGGCGACTCTATCTCTCCACCGAGGCCCTCCAATCCTAACTCCTGGAGGCTTCCTGAAGTATTCTGAGCCTCTCCTCGCTAAAGTACAGCATCGCCTGGTCCCAGGGCACGCCGAGTAAGGCGGCCACTGAGGCCCCAGAGTAAGGGCTCCATAGCTCGTGAGCCCTAGCCGCATCGCTCACAAGGAACACGTGGACCCCATATGCGAAGCTCCTCCTCAAAGCCACAGCTAGAACCCTCCATGCCGATGGTGAGCCTGGATCCAGGGTTAGCGGTTTTAGCGACACCTCCAGAGCCCCCCATCCTCTCTGCGACATTATCTCCGCAGTGCCCCGGTCGGCGGCCCAGAGGTTGGATCCATCCACCCTAATCATGTGAACTCTCTTGCTGGCGGCCGCGTACCTAGCTGCTTCAAGTGTGAGAGGCTTGACAACTATGAAGTCAACACTTCTAAACAAACTGTCCACAGCCCTCCTTACCTCACGCCTAGTAGAGGCTTCAACGTAGCCCCGCCTGTAAACCCGTGGTGCATCCCCCGTCTCCTGGCCTGTGCACTCTCCAGCAGACTCTACGGGAACTGCAACGGCTGTAAAGCCGAGCCTCCTAGCGGCTCTGAGGACCTCCCCGCATGATCCCGTTGGGGGGTTGATCGAGGCGTCTACAAGCCCCAAGACTCGAGCCCCTACCCCGGGTTCCCCTCACTATCGATAAGCCTTTCAAGAAGGCTTTTGTAGAAGCGGATCGCTCTTTTTCTTCCTCCCTGAAAGCCGACTGCAATCCTTATCACATCGTCACCCTCATACACCCTCACATCGCCTAGATACGCGTCCTGCTTGGAAACCCTGAGGTAGAGAACCCCGTTCTTGTCAACCCTCTCTTCAAGTGTATCCAGGAGGTATCGCCTATCGTGGACCGGCAGCCTCGACAATATACCCTCCAACACCTTCAACGCCGTCCGACCATCCCTTAGCCTTACTGTTATCACCCTAATCTGGTTGCCATAGTGCCCCTCGAAAACATCCTCAACAACCTCGAAGCCGCCGCCGGTTAGGGGGAGGATGCTGGAGAGAGCCTTCACTACCTTATCTCTATCCTCAGTGGCGTGTACAGAGACCCTGGCCTCGAGCCATGAAACACCCATCATGCCAGACACCGACAATCATAGGAATCCACAGCCCCCTCCAACGCTTCCCTGTGGAGGGGGAGGAAGGGGAGCGGGGCTTGAAGAATTCTAGCCAGCGGGGGTTGGCATTTTATTATTGTAGGTCGCCTTTGTGGAACCTTTCTCGAATCTCGTCAGGCTCTATTAGCCTGGCGCCCCTGCTGGCTTCATGCCTCTTCTTGAGCATCCTCTCCTTCTCCTTCTTCTTCCACTTGTAGTTGTGGGTGCCTTTGAGGCCCCTGCTCTTTCTCAGGCCCCTCATCTTCTTGCCAGCGCTAGTGAGGCCTCTGAAGGGTCTACCCTTGTGCTTGCCCGTTGCCACCCAGCTCAGCTCAGGGTCGCTCTTTATGGCTGGATGGTGGGGGTCGACGAGTATGACCTCGTACCACTTGTATCTACCATCCTCACCCACGTAGTAACTGTTGAGTACTATGAGGTTCGGGAATTTCCTCTGGGCCCTCTCCTCAGCTATTAGCCGGAGGCTCTTGGCAGGGGCGAAGCCGTAGACTCCCATCCTCTTGGGCCTCCTGCCCTTATTTGGCCTAGGCTTCCTCCTACCCCCCTTCCTCACCCTGACCCTGACTACAACCACCCCCTGCTTAGCCTTGTAGCCCAGAGCCCTGGCCCTATCTAGTCTAGTGGGCCTCTCCACCCTGAGTACAGCGGGCTGCCTGCGCCATTCAAGAAGCCTAGCTTTCATCAGCTCGCCGTGAAGACCATCGTAAGGCCTCTTCCACTCCTTGGCGATGTAATGGTACATGGATAGGGCCATATACTACACCCCGCAAACCCAAACCTAGAGACTCCGGCCTCTAAGCCTTAAAAACTAGTCACAGCTGCAGTAGGGTTCCAACAATACCGTTTTCAAAGCTTGGGCTTGGGGCTAGTAGTTGAGTGAGAACGGTAGCTCGGGCGTTGAGGACCCCGATTTTACATCATCAACGCATTTTGACAACAGACCGTACTACTAAAAATTTTTTAATACTACAGAGCTAATAGAAGTAGCGGAAAATATGTAGTGGGGTGCTGTTGAAATGTCGGGAGTGACGCTGGTTAAGGAGAAGCTTTCGATAAAGGGGATGCACTGTGCCACCTGCGGTCTAACGGTGGAGAAGGCTCTGAGGAGCCTTCCAGGCGTCGTGGAGGCGTCGGCAGACCCTGTGACTGGTGAAGCGGTGATTGCATACGAACCCGGGTCTGTAAAGCTCTCGGATGTTGTGAAGGCTGTCAGGGCTGTGGGCTATGATGTGGTCCTGGCGGAGGCTATAATAAGGGTTCCCTCGATGAGCAGTGTCGACGATGAGAGGGTTGTCGAGGAGACGCTTCTCCGTATGAGGGGTGTGGCGGAGGCCTATGCCTCCCACACGAACAGGACTGTGGTTGTCAGGTACAACCCCCACACCACTTCTCCAGATGACGTGCTGGAGGGGCTGCGGAAGGCCGGTTACAAGGCTGAGATCGCCGAGGGTAGGAGCCTCGCCGCGCTCGAGGTGGAGGATGAGCGGCGCCTCCTGAGGGACGGTATAATTAGCATCGCCGCAAGCGTTGCATACTACATACTGCTCGCCCTGGAGAGGCTTGCCGGGGTGGAGGTTGCGGGAGCCGTTTTACCATACTACGGCGCCGTGGCCTTTGCCGCCGTCCTGCTGGGCCCCGGCAGGAGGTTCCTGGTTGGGGCGTATAGGAGCCTCAGGAACGGCACCCCCGGGATGGACGCTCTAGTCAGCCTCGGCACCCTCTCCATATACCTCTACAGCTTAGCAGCGACCCTCAACATAATAAAGGGCGAGCTCTACTATGAGGGCATCGGCCTCATAATAGGCTTTGTGCTAATCGGGAGATACATAGAGTCCAGGGTGAAGAAGGGAACTGGCAAGGCGGTCGAGAGCCTCGCAAGACTCAAGCCCCAGAAGGCCAGGGTTATGAGGGGCAGGAGAGAGGTTGAAGTTGATGTTGGAGAGGTCAAGCCTGGCGACCTCGTGGTTGTTAGGCAGGGCGAGAGAATACCGGTGGACGGCTATGTTGTGCAGGGGAGGGCGTATGTAGACGAGAGCGTATTCACTGGAGAGCCTGTTCCTGTTGAGAAGAAGCCTGGAGATCTAGTGCTGGCTGGGTCGATGGTGGCCTCAGGCTGGCTACACATATCGGCGACTAGAACCTCTGGGGACACTGCTATAGACAGGATAGCCAGTCTGATAGCCTATAGCCAGGCGGGTAAGATGGATATACAGAGGCTGGCTGACAGAGTGTCCGGCATGTTCTTCTGGGCGGTGCTCGGCATCGCCACGTTAACATTCACAGCATGGCTAATCCTCGGGGGGCTTGAGACCGCTATAATAAGGGCTGCAAGCGTATTCCTCATATCCTGCCCATGCGCCCTAGGACTTGCGACGCCCACCGCAAGCTCCGCTGGCGTGGGCGTCGCGGCTAGGGCTGGCATTCTGGTTAGAAACGTGGTTGCATTCGAAAGGCTTGCAAAGGCCTCTATAGTGGTGTTCGACAAGACTGGCACCCTAACGCAGGGTAGGCCGAGGGTCTCGGCTGTAGAGACTGTGGAGGGCTTTAGCGAGCGTGAGGTCCTGGAGCTGGCGGCGTCGGCTGAGAAGTGGAGTGAGCACCCGCTGGCAAGGGCTATTATAGACTCCTACGTGGAGATTGCGGGGAGGGGCCCGAGGGATCCTGAGAACGCGGAGATCTTCCCGGGGATGGGCGTCTACGCTGAGGTGGAGGGCCGCACAGTCATAGTGGGTAACAAGAGGATTATGGAGGGGTTTGAAGTAGACGTAGGGCCACTAGAGCCTATAGCTGAGAAATGGCAGTCTAGGGGCGCGACAACAGTGTTCATAGCAGTCGACGGTAAACCCGCTGGTGTGATAGCGATAAGGGATGAGCCCAGGCCTGAGGCACGAGATACTATAGCCTGGCTCAAGAAGCTCGGCTTGAAGGTTATGATGCTCACTGGCGACTCAGAGGGGACAGCCAGGGCTGTAGCGAGGGAGCTGGGGATAGATGAGTATAGGGCTGGAGTGAGCCCGGAGGGTAAGGCCGATGTTATAAGGGAGCTACAGAAGAATGGGCATGTTGTAGTTATGGTTGGCGATGGCGTCAACGACGCGCCGAGTCTCGCCAGAGCTGACGTGGGCATAGCAGTGGCGAACGCGACAGACGTTAGCGTCGAAGCAGGCGATATAGTCTTGATAAAGGGGGATCTGCGCCGTGTACCCCTGGCCATAGTGATATCGAGAAAAACCTATAACACTATAAAGTTCAACCTATTCTGGGCTTTCATATACAACGTAACACTAATACCGGTAGCCGCGGGAGCCTTCGCCTGGGCTGGAGTGGCCCTCAGGCCAGAGCTCGCGGCAGCAGCCATGGCCCTAAGCAGCATAACGGTCACAAGCATAAGCTATAGGCTGAGCAGGTGGAAACCAAGCCTTCCCGGCGACCGGGCCCCAACTGGGCAGGGGGGGCAGGTGGAGCAGCCGAAGGCGGTTCAGGAGGAGGAAGCCGTTGCCGAAACTCTAGTGTAAGGCGCCAGGACCTTTAATCCTCACAAAAGAATGGCATGTTGGTAATGCTGCTTGGTAGCCTAATGTCCCAGCGGCCAGAGTCCCGATAGTGCACCGGCACCCTGTGACATGTGAAAACGTGCCTCGAGATCGAGCTTCAACCCTGGGTTAACAAGGATATGACAATGGCAACGACAAGAGCGGCTATAAGAGGTAGGATTAGCGAGATAAGCCTCCCTCTAAAGCCCTCAGCAATGGTCCCTGCGTAGCGTGCATCGTGGGGTGAGGCTGCGGCCAAGTAGGCTACCCCAGCTCCCTCCTCAGCCTCTCTATACCATCCTTCGTTAATAGGTTAACCATCTCAGTCCTATGTCTAACCTCGTCTCTCAACAGGTCCTCGGCGAGTTCTTCGGTGGCGGGGTCTACTCCGTGTGTGAGGTCGAAGAGATCCTTATACGCTTTTATAGCGCATATCTCGGCCTTAACCGCGGCTATTATGAACCCGTCGACGTCGTACGGATCCTCCGGAAGCTGAGGATACTTACAGCCAGATATCTCGTATAGCCTGGCGAAATCTCTGGGCGGGTCAACGTCAAAGTCCTGCAGCCTCTCCGCTATCATTCTTGCATGCTTGCCTATCTCCTCCTGCGCCTCCTTCATGAATATCTCAGCAATGGTCTCCGCATGGGGTCCTTTCACTGCCATTGCCGTATACATGTAGTAGTATCCAGCCACCCATTCGTCGGCGAAGGCCGAGAGAAGCTTCCTAACGATCTCTTCCCTATTCGCACCGGGCGAGAGCTCGACGCCGAACCAGCTGTCCATAGATGCCACCGAAATACTGTGGCGTAGTGGCGGCTGTTATGGACGCCAAATGCCAAAGTATTAATGCGTCTATCCAGCCGCATGGGGGCTGGTTGCAGTGGGTTGGTGGTGTTTAAAGGAGGCAGCAGGGCATTTTAGAGACGTCCCTATAGAAGGCTAGAGCGGCATATTTTATTCCTTCAGCTATGGATGGGAAGACGTGTATAGTGTCTATGACGTCGTCCACCGTCATCTCAGCTTTCAGTATGTATGCCGCCCCGTGTATAGCTTCGGAAGCGTTGGGCGCCATCATATGGAGTCCCGCAACCTTCTTGGTCCTCGGGTCCACCACCATTTTCACAAACCCCGTGTCATAGCCCATTATCCTGGCTCTGGGTATCTGCGTCAGGTCAACGGTTCTGCAGGCACATACTCCGAGCTTCCTAGCTAGCTCACTCTCAGTTAGCCCCACGCTAGCGAACTCTGGGTCTGTAAACACCGCTCTAGGTATAACCGTGTAGTCCATCTCAATGTCCTCCCCAAGCGCGTTGAGAGCAGCGATGTAGCCCTCTCTAGCCGCTACCGGCTCTAGCTGGACCCCCCCTATACAGTCTCCCGCTGCGTAGACCCCGGGCGCCGCCCTCAGCCTCTCGTCGACAACAATAAAACCGTCGCCACCGACCTGAACCCCAACCTTCTCGAGGCCGAGCCCTTGGAGAACAGGCTTTCTACCCGTGGCGAGATAAATGTGGTCCGCCTCCACGGATGCAGGGCCAGCTGGAGTCTCGTAGTCTATCCTCACCGCACTCTCCAGGGGCTCGATTCTAAGGGGCTTAGCCGAGGTCCTCACCTCAACACCATCCCTCTCGAGCACCTTCTTCATGTAGAATCCAGCCTCCGGCTCGTCCTTAGGCAGGAGCCTCCCACTGCGCTGGAGCAGAACCGTTTTGACGCCGCTCCTGGCGAATATCTGCGCTGCTTCAACACCCTGGGCCCTACCCCCTATCACGGCCACACTCTCCATGTCAGGCGGAGGTCCCTCGCTGAACAGCTTCTCGTTGTCGAGTATTCTACCCGCCTTCTCGGCATCGGCGATCCCAGGTATAGGCGGCCTCCACGTCTTAGCTCCTACTGCAATTATAGCAGCCTTTCTGTAGCTGAACTCCCGGCCGCTGGCCTCAACAACCCCCGGCCCTTTAAACCTAGCTTTAGCGCGGAGGTAGTCAACACCAAGGCTCTCCAACAGGGACTCATACTTATCTCTCCGGAGGTCAGCCGATATCTTGCGGGCCGCCTCTAAAGCTTCCGAGAGGCTAATTTTGAGGCCGGCCTTGCGGGCTGTCGCGAGGCTGTAGAGGACGTGCTTCGATGGTACGCACCCGAAGTTCACGCAAGTCCCGCCCAGGGGTCCTTCGCTCACCAACAGGACGCTAGCGCCGCGCTCTGCAGCGGCTACGACTGCTGAAAAGCCGGCCGCTCCTCCACCTATAACTATGATGTCGTACTCGCTTCGCAGCAAAACAGCCACCAGACACTATGTTTACCGGGTTACATGCATATACTGGACGGCCCTATAGATTACACCGTCTTGATCTCACAGGGAAAATAAGCCTTAAACTCATGTTTACCTCCTGATATGAGACGAAGCTTGTCTTGACCCACCTGATCAATGCTCCCTCAGGACTATCATTGTGTAGGTGCTGTGCACTCCTTCGATGCCCCGAATATAGTCTATTAGCCTGTTTATATCCTCGATATCCTGTGCCGCCGCGATAGCTATGATGTCATAGTCCCCAGTAACCTCCATAACCTTCTCAACATGGGTGTAGGCGGCTATCCTCTCGGCCACCTGGGGCACGGGTCTAGTGTTGTTCGTTCTCACCAGTATCACCGCTGTGAAGCTGCCTGGGAGGCTATACTCGATTGTAAACCTCTTCACAACTCCGGACCGCACCAGCTTTTTGATTCTCTTCCTAACCGCCGACTCCGTAATCCCCAGCTCCCTCGCGATGTAGCTGTAGCTAGTTCTAGAGTTCCTTTTGAGTATGGATAGCAGTCTGAGGTCCTTCTCATCTAGCCCTGCCAGCTTCATCATATCGTCACCAGCGTTCCCCTGTCCCCGTTTATGAGGCTGTGGAGTGGGGGGTCCCCTATAACCGCGTACGGGGAGCCCTCGGCTACCGCCTTGGCTGCCATAAGTATCTTCCGGTTCATGCCGATGCCAACCTTGGCGGCAATTCCCTTCGCATCGGCGACACGGATTCTCCCGACAACCTCACCCCCCAAAAGCACTCCCGGCACGCCTGCGACAAGGGCAAGGGGGATTCTGAGTGACGCGGCAAGGGCAGCGGCCATCTGGTCGCCGTCGACGTTCAGCACTGTAACCCTGCCATCTACGACGCCGTAGGCTATGGGTGAGTATAGGATAGCGTCCACCCCCTGGAGAATGGACTCGAGGAAACCGCGGTCCACCTTCTCAATCCTCCCTGTATAACCCCCGGGGACCGCCTGCGGCCTCCCCCTCTCGTTAACAACCACGATCCGCTCCCTCCTTCTAGCATAGACGGAGAGCCCGTCAAGGCCGGTGAGGCTTACCACTCTAACCCCCCGGGACGCCAGCTCGGCGGAGATTGCGGTGGACAGTAGACCCGCCATGACCATAACATATACCTGAAGCTCCTCCCGGCTGGTGTAGCGGCTTCTGACTCCAGAGGGGTGGACTACATATCTAGGCTCCACCCCCATCCTCCTAGAATACTCGTCGACAACACGCCCCCCGCCATGCACAATAACCAGCTTCCAGCCTCCACGGATTATGGAGGCTATTTCGTCGGCAATCCCGCCAAGCCTGGAGACTATAGAGCCTCCAATCTTGACAACGGCCACACTAGCCCTGGCCAAGCCCTACAACCCCCGTTTTAAGGCCTGATGGGTGGAGTATGGAGGCCCATCCACTCGTCGAAGCCTAGCATGGCGTTCATAGCGTAGACCGCCTGGCCCGCCGCCCCCCTGACTAGGTTGTCTATAGCTGCAAACCCTGTGATCCTTCCGGAATCCTCTTCTACGGCGAACCCCACTTCGGCGTACATGCTTCCCAGCACGTTCTTAACGTCCGGCGGGTCGCCTGGCAGGCCTGGGGCCATAGGTTTTATCCTAACCATTGGCGAGCCGCTGTAGAAGGATGCGTAAGCCGTGGCGGCCTCTCTGAACCCATAGCCTTCCCGTAACCAGGCATGGGCACTCGCTAGAACGCCTCTGGTCATCGATACGGCGTGGGGCACCAGGCTCACCCTGATGCCCTCGCCAGCGAGCTCCCTCAGTACCTGGGCGGCCTCGGCGGCGTGCCTATGGCCCCAGGGGCTGTAGGGCCTGGCGGAGCCTTCTCGGAGGGGGTGGATGTTGTGCCTGCCGGGCCTGGAGCCCGCCTCGCTGCTCGCAGCCTTCACATCAACTATCAGTCCGTAACCCTTCTCTATCATGTTCGACGCCGCCAGGGGCGCAGCGGCCAATATCGCTGCGGTAGCGTTGCACCCGGGCACAGCCGACAGCCTGGCGCCCCTAAGCTTCTCCCCGTAGATCTCGGGCAGCGCGTACACGGCCTCCTCTAGGAGGTCTGGCCTGGGGTGCTTGAACCCGTATAAGGCGGGATAAAGGTCTGGATCCTTGAGCCTGTAGTCCGCGCTCAAGTCTACAACCCTAATCCCCGTTTCAAAGGCCTCGGCAACTATCACAGTGCCTACACTGTGTGGTAGTGCGTTGAAAACGACGTTGACAACCCCCATATCGACATCCTCTAACGCTTCGAACCTCAGACCCTGGTAGAACCCCCTTAGATGTGGATGAGCCGCGTGGATAGGCTTGCCTATGTACTCTCTGCTGGTAGCCCACGCCACCTCCACACCTGGGTGCGTAGCCAGTATTCTGAGGAGTTCTCCACCAGTCATCCCCGAGCCTCCAAGAATACCCACTCGAACCCGACTCGCCATACACTAGTACCCAAGGCTTCTAGAAGACACACCAGTTTTTATTGTGTTCGCACTAAATTCTAGATGAAGGTTCGAAACGGGAACCATATCTCTCCATGCTCCATGATTGAAGGCTTAACAGGAGGGTGCGGACAACAAGGGTCTAGCCGATGGAGGCGAGGACCATGACTACTGTAAGATGCCCCGTCTGCGGCCTCGATGTCAGCCTGCCCGAGGATGCTGTGAGTGGCGAGCTGATCGAGCATGACTGCGGCGTTGTGCTTGAGGTTGTTGAGAGCGGAGGCCAGTTTGCTCTAAGAGTCTTTGGAGGCGTTGAGGAGGACTGGGGGGAATGAGCGGTACTGCCACCATCCTGTTCATGTATGATATCGCAAGGCTGGACGAGAAGATGCTGCTGGAGGAGCTGGGGAAGAGGGCTAGGGTTGAGGCTATACACACTTCCACAGCATACCTACCCCTAGGCGAGCCTCCTTTACAGGCTGATCTAGCGGTTGTACGGGGTGTTAGCGGGAGAAGGCTGCTATACGGCGCTCTGGCGGTGGAGAGCTGGGGGTTGGAAGCTATAAATAGCAGCCAGGCGATAGCGGCGTCCCAGGATAAAGCGTGGACTCACATGCTCCTGACCCGCCGTGGAGTACCGACCCCCCGCTCCATCTCTGTTCTAGACCCGGCCGCCCTACCCAAAGCTGCCAGCACACTAGGGTTTCCCGCGGTGTACAAGCCAGCTAGAGGCAGCTGGGGCAAGCTTGTCTCCCTCCTTAGGGACGAGGGCGAGGCTTCCCTCCTAGCCGGGGCCCTCGACTATGTTCAGGGCGACCTAAAGCTGGGGCTGGTGCAGGAGTATGTTGAGAAGCCCGGCAGGGATATAAGGTCGTTCTGTATAGATGATACAGTCCCAGCAGCTATCTACAGGTACGCCAGCAGTCTCACCACAAACATGGCCGCCGGAGGCAAAGCAGCTCCGGCCCCTGTCACAGGAGAGCTTGAGGACCTCACCCTTAAGGCCTGCGAAGCGGTTGGCGTAGAAGTCGGGGGTGTGGATGTAGTTGAGTCACCCGACAGGGGACTCCTGGTTCTAGAGGTAAACCCCTCCACAGAGTTTAAGAACACCGTGAAGGTTACAGGGGTTAACGTGGCGGCCCTCATCGCCGAGCACGCTGTCTCCAGGGCAAGGCGCTAGCAACCCCTCCCATGGGGTGTCCTGGAGGATGCTGAAGCTTGTGAGGTTCTACGGCTATAGGGGTCTAAGGATCGTTAAAGGTAGCATGCAGTACGTGTGGGACGACACGGGCAGGAGGTTTATCGACTGTCACGCCGGCCACGGGGCTGCGTTCCTAGGCCACTCGAACCCCACCATAGTGGAGGCGGTGGCTAGCCAGGCCCGAGAACTGATAGCAGCTTCATCAAGCTTCTCAACGCCGAGCCTAGAGGAGGCTCTAGCCGAGTTCTCCCGCGTTGCCCCTCCCTGGGCGGAGGAAATAGTGTTCCTGAACACCGGGTCCGAGGCTGTCGAGGCCGCTTTGAAAGCGGCGTGGCTGGCCACAGGCAGAAGGGGGGTTGTCGCTCTGAAAAACTCCTTCCACGGGAGAACTCTTGCCAGCCTCAGCGTCACGTGGAACCCGAGATATAGGAGCGGAGCGCCCGTTCTCGACGCGACTTTCATAAGCCCCACGATCGACCCAGGGGATGTTGATAAGAGGGTTCCGAGGGATACCGCAGCCATCATCATAGAGCCGATACAGGGTGAAGGGGGGTTAACAAGGGTTAGCCCGGAGCTCGCCAAAGCTCTAAAGGAGGCAGCTGACAGGGTTGGAGCGCTTCTGATTTTCGACGAGATCCAAACCGGGTTCGGGCGTACCGGGAGGACCTGGGCCCACCTAGAGCTGGGGGTGGAGCCCGATATAATGACTGCTGGAAAGAGCATAGCCGGCGGGCTACCAGCCAGCGCGGTTGTCTCGAGGGATGGAGTCCTCAAGAGCCTCGCCGGAGGGCGCCATGGCTCAACCCACGCGGCCAACCCCCTCTCCATGGCTGCAGTAGCAGCGGCCTCAAGACTCCTGAGGGGGGAGGGCGTCCCTGATAAGGCGCGAAGGGCCGGGGCTCTGCTTGCCCAGCTCCTCCAGGAGAGGCTCGGGGGTTTAAGGCCCGTAAGGGATATCCGGGGCGAGGGCTTGATGCTGGGTGTGGAGCTTAGGTTTGATCCGGGTCCGGTGCTGAGGTGTCTACAGGAGTCTCAAAGCGTCCTGGCCCTGAAGGCTGGAGCCACGGTAGTGAGGCTCCTGCCACCCTATGCTATATCACGTCGGGACGTGGAGATGGTGGCGTATGGCCTCGAGCAGTGTATATGCCGGGAGGCTGGCTGCTAGGCTAGCCTTAGACCTTCTTAGAGTCTACACCCCTACAGGCGGTGAGGAGAGGTTGCACCCCGTCCTCGAGAAGTGGGCGTCTAAGCTGGGGCTTGGGTTCTCGGTGGATGCGTGTGGCAACGCCACGTTATCGGCAGGCCCCGACGGCCTCCCCGTGTTAGGGCTAGTGGGCCACCTGGACACGGTCCCCGGGATGCTAGAGCCCCGGCTTCAGGGCGACACTGTATGGGGGCGGGGGGCGGTGGATGCTAAAGGGCCTCTCGCCGCTATGATATTGGGGCTTCACATAGCCTCTAGAGAGGGTCTAGCGTGTAGCTCAGCCGTGCTCGGGCTTGTGGGTGAAGAGGGAGATAGCACAGGGGCCTGGGGTCTTGTGTCACGTGGTGCTACTCCTCTCCACGTAGTGGTGGGAGAGCCTACGGGGGGTGATGGCATAGCCATAGGCTACAGGGGGAGTTTAACAGTCGAGATAGAGTGCCGGGGTGAAGAGGGCCACTCCTCAAACCCCGGGGCGGGGGCGGCGGACTCGCTTGTAATGATCCTCTCCAACGTTCTCCATAATGACGCCAGAGCCACAGTCACCAGGCTCGAGGCCGGTACTGCAGCCAATGTCACACCCGGAAGGGCGGCTGCAACAGTAAACCTTAGGTTCGAAGAGCCCGCTATAGAAGCCTTACGAGCGGCGGCTGAGCTGTGCGACTCCACCTATACTCGTGGCTGCTTCTGCTCTAGGATAAGCCTGCTCCACCCTGTAAAGACTAGCCTGTCAAACCCTACTGCAAAAGCCCTCGTCACGAGCCTGAGGAGCGAGGGCTTGAATCCGAGAATAGTGGTTAAGAGGGGTACAAGCGACATGAACGTTCTAGCATTAGCGACAAGGAGCATAGCAGCCTACGGCCCCGGCGACCCCCGGCTTAGCCACACCAGGCGCGAGCACATAAGAGTTGGCGACATTGTTAAAGCAGCGAGAGTCTACTCCAGAACCCTGATCAGCCTGTGTAGCCTAACGAAAGACCGCCGAAGCAAACTAGGTCCTAACAGCTAAACCCACAGCTCACCAGGAAACGTAGAATGGGGGGATGGAGAGTCTCTGCTTCCGAAGCCCCCGCAACTCGGGCTATGGGGAGGGTCTCAAGCACTGACGCCCCCCTACAACCCCCACTGTATTAATGTAATTGATCATCTATTCAGGATCAGAGAGAATTCTCTCACTGCTTTGCGAAGTTTAGATTTTAGAGTCCTCGCTAACGCACCGAGTTAGAGGGTCGGTCTTGTTGACGGGTTGCAGGGCGGTCTCGATAGTTAGTGGGGGACCAGACAGCTTTACCTACACCCTATTGTGGCTCTCCCGCGGCTGTAGCGTGCACGCTCTCAGTTTCAACTACGGTCAGAAGGCTACACGCGAGGTTCACACAGCTAAGAAGCTTCTTGAGGAGGCTGATGAGCTGGCGAGAAAGCGTGGTTGGGGCAGGGTTCTGGAGCATAGGCTTGTTGATATAAGCTTCATGAAGAGCCTGTGGAGGGGAACGCAGCTTACTGATGAGGAGGTTGAGGTAGAGGCCGACTATACGCCCAGCGTTGTAGTGCCTATTAGGAATGTGGTCATGCTCTCGATAGCAGCAGCATATGCCTACAGCATCCTCGAGGAGGAGGATGTGGAGAGGGTTGTAGTTACGTACGGGGCCCACAGGGGTGATATAAGGCCGAGGCCCGACACGGGCGAGCCCCTTTACCCGGACTGCAGCCCAGAGTGTATAGAGTCCCTCCAGACAGCCTTCAGGCTCTGCCACTTCCGGGGTATGAGGAGGCTCGAGGTTTGGAGCCCCTCGAGAGAGGGCCTCGGCAAGCCAGACCTCCTCAGGTGGGCCTACAACAATGTTGGGAGCCTCATCTACGAGACCTGGAGCTGCTACCTCAACGGTAGATATCACTGTGGCAGGTGTGAATCCTGCATAAACAGGCACCGCGCTTTCAAGGAAGCCGGGATACCGGACTGCACCAGATACGAAAACCCGCCGGGCCCTGAGGAAGAGTTTGAGGCTAGGGGCGACTACTATGTCCACAGGAGCTGCAGGGAAGCCTGACACATTCCCCTGTCCACGCGGCCTCCACATAATGCTGGAGGCCTCTGTAGACGCTGTATGCCCCTTCACAGGAGCACCCGACAGCTACGACATTGAAGTAGAGTATGTGAGCAGGGAGGCCTGCCTAGAGGCTTTGAGCCTAGCCAGCTGGCTCGAGAAGTTTAGGGGTGTCAGGATAAGCCAGGAGCAGCTGGCGCAGGAGATAGTGTCGACTCTAAAGGAGCTGCTGAACCCCGAGTACGTCTGCGTGAAGCTGACGGGCAGCCATGGGAGGGTGGGTATGGTGGTTGAAAAGTGTGAGGACACGAGCCCGGCTGAGGAGATGAGCCCCATCTAGGGGACTATTAGCCTGTCCTTGAAGACGTCGAAGGGGTGTAGGAAGGGCTTGCCATCCAACTCTATCCTCCTAGTGGCGGGAGGCGCGCTCATATAGCCCGGCATTATCTTCTCCAACCTCTCCTCGAAAGACTCCCGGGTCTGGTTCCAGTACAGTATACCGAGAGGTATCCTGTCCCCGAACTCCATCAGCTTCGCAGCTATCGTGGGGGCCTTCTTCTGGAACTCCTCCGGGGTCCTTATCACAGGGTCGTAACCATCCTCCTGGTCGACATAGTATATCCTCTCCTCATACCACTTGTTAGTCATTACGTTGTTATACGTCGGGCAGGGTTGCAGTATGTCGACGAGGGCCGCACCCCTGTGTCTAACAGCGGTTTTTATAAGCTCCTTCAACTGCTGCGTGTGGTATGCGTAACCCCTGGCTATGAAGGTATAGCCGGCGGCGAAGGCCAGAAGCACAGGGTTTATGTTGTCATGGATATTCGGCATAGACAACGCTTTAGTCTTGATCCAAGCCGGCAGTGTCGGCGCTGCCTGGCCCTTTGTGAGGCCGTAGACGGCGTTGTCAAACAGCAACACCGTTATGTTGAGGTTCCTCCTGCCCAGGGCTACGAAGTGGCCGCCGCCTATCCCCATGAGGTCTCCGTCCCCGCCTGCCACAATCACGTTTAGACTGGGGTTAGCCAGCTTTACCCCGGTTGCCACAGGTATTGCACGGCCGTGGAGGGCGTGGAAGTTGCTCCCCTTCACATAGTAGGTAGTCCTCCCGCTGCAGCCTATCCCCCCAACCACCGCGAGATTCTCAGGGTCTATGCCCAGCTCCGAGACAGCCCTGTAGATGCTGTTGAGTATGCCGAAGTCGCCGCAGCCTGGGCACCACTGTACCCAGGCCTGGGTCTTATACTCGAGCCAGCTACGAGCCATGGCTAACCACCACCCGCTCCTCCCCGGTCTCAAGTATCCTCTTCACAGCGCTAGCCACCTCAAACGAGTACAGAGGCCTACCGTTTATCTTAACTATGCTCGAATCGGGTTTAATTGAAGTATGTGCCCTGAGAAGCATTGCCAGCTGCCCCAGGATATTTTGCTCCACAATTATCACCTTCTCAGCACCCTCTACCATCTCCTCCACCAGGCGGCCTGGGAACGGGTAGAGGAGCCGTATCTGGGCGAACCTGGCCCTCACGCCCTCGGCCCTAAGCATCTCGAGGGCCTCAAGCACTGGCTGCTTGGTGGAGCCGAATGATACGAGGGCTATACTCGCGTCCGCGTCTCCGTGGAGCACGGCCTTCTCCTCGTCCGGAATCCTCTCCTCGATAACTTTGAACTTTCTCTCCCTCTTAAACATCATGATCTCCCTCATAACCGGGTCCTCCGTGGCGTAGCCATACTCGTCGTGCTCTAACCCCGTTATCACCATAGTGGCGGAGCCTAGCCTAGCCCTAGGGCTGATACCGTCCTCCTCAACCTCATACCTCCTATAGTCTCCGGGCGGGTTCTCCAGGAGCTTCCCGCGGGTTATGGATACTTTCGACGGGTCGAGGTCCTCCCTAGCCAGGCTGACCATGCTTGAGGCGAGGTACTTGTCTAGTAAGTGAATAACAGGGGTCTGGAACTCCTCAGCCCAGTTGAACGCTTTGATTGCATCGTAGAACGCCTCCACATGGTCACCGGAGGCAACAACTATCTTGGGAGCGTCACCGTGGCCTGAGAATATGCTGTGCAGAAGGTCCTGCTGGCCGGTCCTAGTGGGCATCCCAGTACTGGGTCCAGCCCTCATCCAGAGTGTAACCACTACCGGGATCTCAGCCTCCACGGCGAGGCTGATAGCCTCGTTCATAAGGCTGAAGCCGGGGCCGCTTGTTGTTGTCGAGGCTCTGGCGCCCGCAGCCGCGGCGCCCAGGACCGCGTTTATGCTCGCAAGCTCATCCTCCATCTGGACTATCGCCACCGCTATCTTATCGTATCCGAGCTTCTCGGCTAGGGGGCCGTCGATGCTTATGTAGCTGTGCTTCTCGATGTACAGGGCCTCGTCTGAGGAGGGTGTTATCGGGTAGTATGTTATCACCCCTAGGCCTCCAACAATCTTCCCCATAGCCACGACATCGTTACCCGTAGCCACTATCATAGTCTGCCCGCGCCTCGGGCCTGGAGGAAGCCTCTCCACAGGCTCGCCGAAAGCCTCCCTCACGTAGTCCACAGCTATCCTAACAGCCTCAATGTTCATGGCCACGACCTTCTCCTTACCGGCGAACTGGAGGGCTATAGCCTTCTCAACATACTCGACGGGGACCCCCAGCATGTAGAGCATTGACGCCAGGCCCAGCGTGTTCAGCGCCCTCGATACCCTTGCTACTGGGGCGCCCGTCCTCTCGGATAGGGTTTTGAGCATCTCCTTCAGAGGTAGACCGACAATCCTAGCCCCCGCCTCCTCAGCCAGCTTGACGGCGGACTCGACAATGGGCTGCATTCCCTTAGACTCGAAGAGGCTTTTCAACCTCTTCTTCAAAGGGGCTGCCATAGGCTGTATAGCGTCCACCCTCGTAGACCTAGTACCGGGGTCGTAGACTAGGATGCCCCCCGGCCTGACGTCGCGGAAGTGGGTGAAAACGCTCTCCGCATCGAGAGCTAGAACACCGTCGACAGGTAGCTTGAGGCTTCGGGGCCGGTGTTCTTGGACGCGCAGGTGGTAGTAGCTGTGGGCTCCCATTATGTTGCTATGGTACTCCCTCGAGCCGAGGACCTCGTAGCCCAGGAGCACCATGGATTTAACCGCAATCTGGCCGGCGCTCTCTATACCGCCGCCCTGGGGACCCCCTATTATGAGGCTAATGTCGACCAATACATACCACCCTATTAGGCGTGCGACACGATACCTACTTTTTAATTCTACTAGAACGCGTCATATATTTCCTCCCTAATATCGGGCTCTAGATATGCAGATCTATACACTTTATGCCCGCGTTTGAGATGTGTTTCAGCCTCCTCCCACGAGAGACGTGTTCTACACGTTAGACACCAGTAAAAACGCCCTTCCTCAACCCTCATCTCCCTAAAACGTTCGCACCAGTAGTCCTCGAAGGTCACAGTCCGGTGTAGACTGCAGTAGCCGACGATTGGGTATAGTGCATGGGGCCACCAGTAGAAGCACTGGCTGCAGGATTCCTTGCCACCGGCTTTCCCGCCATAGCTCGACGGCAAGCCCTAGAGTCCCTAGTCAACCTTGTGTAGCGTGGAGGGCGTATATCATGGTGAATATACGTTGGGCGAGCAGGGCTCACGCCCCTCTCTATCGCCGGGCCGGCTTATATTATCGAGACATAGAGGGGGAGGATGACGCTTAGGATTAGAGTGAGCATCGCCCCCTGAACGAAGGCGGGGAGGGCGGCTCTCTCACCAGCAGATGCCAGGACTACCGGGAGGCCCGTGTCCATGGTTGTTGCTCCACCTAGCGCTACCGCGGCTATCGGCATCCTCCTAGCTAAGATAGGGTAGGCTATAATGTGCAGAGTCTCCCTCAGCATGTTGCCTAGTAGGGCAACAACACCGAGATAGGGGTCTTCCGTGTAGAGGATCGGGCCCACGAGAGAGTACCAGCCGGAGGCCATACCCATAGCGGCGCCGCTCCCCACACTCCAACCGGCAATATGGGCGGCCGCCGCCCCGCCCAGTAGGCCGCCGATAATGCATGAGAGGGCTAGTAGGCCTCCCACTCTACCCCCGCTTATTATCCCTCTCAGCCCAACAGAACCCCCGACAAGGTAGCCAGCCTGGAGGAGGAGAACGTAGAGGAGCATAGTGGATATATCCTGCGACAGCGGGTGTCCCGCCAGCCGCCCCACAGCAGTGCCTGCAATGAGGAAAACTAGAATAATAACGGGGCTCCTTATCCCCCCATAGCTGCTGGCGACTAGTCTACCCTCCTCAGCATCCCCCTGGGAGGCCAGTCTAGTCAGGACAAAGGCAACTGCTACACTTGCAGCGCCGGGGAGAAGTGCCACAAGGAGGGAGCCGTATAAGATCTCTGCAGCGACATCAGGCTCTATCCTCGAGCCTACGCCCGTGCCTATGGTGAAAACTAGAGCCCAGACAACAGGGTATATAAGCCGCTCGACTAGGTGAGAGTAGGCGCCTCTCATGTAAAACCCGGCCAGCAGACCTGCAACCGCTGGTAGCGCAAGCTCCATAGCCGGCATCCGGAGAGGGAGTCCCTTTGAATTCCGCGAATATAAACATGAGTAGTCCCTAAGTGGTCCCTAGGCCTCGTGGGGTGTTAAATCGATGCCGCTTTACAGGGTTACGGTCTACGCCTCGGAGGCTGAGGCTGAGAGGGTGAGAGAGGTCCTCAGGGAGGCTAGACTCTACTGGTATGAGTCCGCCGCAACATTCAACGGTGAAGGGTCTGCCATCGCTTTCGAGATATATGCGCCCGAGGAGGCTCTCCAGGACGTTCTACCCGGCCTCTACAGGGCTGTCGACTTGAGGAGGAGGGAGAACGCCGTCTACATGGAGAAGGTTGAAGCGGGTATAGGAGCTTCTAGGAGGATACTATCCAGGAGGTTCCTTAGACGGGTGAGGATCCTGAGGGGTAGACCTCTTGAGGAGGTGCTGGATGAGGCTGAGGATAGATCCTCCATAGACCTCTTGCAGGCGCTTCTAGCCGCTATAGCGGGCGTCGTGGCACTAGCCGGCCTAACTATGGGGAGTACCCCCCTCCTCGTCGGGGCTATGCTCCTCTCGCCCATCCTCTCCCCAATATACTCTGTCGCCGTTGGCCTCTCATTCGGTAGGCTTAGGGTAGCAGGAGGAGGCGCCGCCTCCCTGGCTATACTAGCCCTCATAGCTCTAGCTTCATCCACGGCGGCGGCCTTTATAGTCTCCACGCTATGGCCTGGGTCGGCCGCAACACAGCCTCTAGAACACCTACGCCAGACCTACAGCCCAGGCGCCGCAGACCTGGTTATAGGCCTCGCACTGGGGGCGGCTGTATCTCTTGCAGCAGTGGCGAGGCTCAACGAGCCTCTTATAGGGGTGGCTGTGGCCGCAGCGCTAATACCGCCCCTCGCCGCCCTCGGACTAGGGATAGCACTACTAGACTACAAGCTGGGCCTGGCTGCACTGGCGAAAGCCCTAGCCAACGCGGCGGGCCTTCTAGCTGGCTCCACACTAACGTTCAACATTCTCAGGAGGCTGTTCTAAACCCTACACCCAGCTCCATGGGGGAGTATAGGGAAAGATAAAAGCTGTCATTCAATCATTAAACCGGGAGAGAGGGCCGCTGTGTAGATTCACCTAGGGCTCTACCCCCCTTTGGTCACGCCTCAGCGGCTCGGGAGGTGTATAGAGGGTTGAATGTGGAGTGTAGGGGTAGGAGGGTTAGGTTTGAGGCTAGGATAGAAACTCTACCGAACGGAAGGCAGATACTCGTGGACAGGGTTATGTTCCCCGATAGCGTCGCCGTCCTACCCCTCGTGGAGAAAGACGGGGAGTGGCGGGTAATCCTTGTGCGCCAGTTTAGACCCTCCATAGGGAAATGGACCCTGGAGGCCCCCGCCGGGACGCTTAAAGAGGGTGAGACGCCGGAGGCTGCTGCGGCGAGGGAGCTGGAGGAGGAGGCCGGTCTTAAGGCTAAGGCTCTGGTTAGGGTCGGAGGAGGCCACGTCTCGCCGGGATACTCCACCGAGTATATCCACCTATTCCTAGCCTACTCCCTGGATAAGGGTGAGATGAGCCCCGAGGAGCACGAGGTTATTGAGGGAGTCGTTGACATGACCCTCTCGGAAGCACTCAAGGCTATCGAAACAGGTGTTATAGAGGATCTTAAAACCATAGCCCTCGTCACGATAGCGGCGTTGAGGGTGCAAGGGCTTGAGGCTGGCGGTGGCGTACAGCACGGGTGACCCGGCTGGCCGCGGAGCCGCCCAGGCGCTGGCCCGCCTCCTATCCGCAAAACCCGCCCACTGCCCGATGGCCGTGGAGTGCTTTAGACACGAGGACCTGGCGATCGCCGGCTTCAAGGCCGAGGCCGTCAAGCTGGAGATCCTCGATGCCACACCGGACCCGCAAGCCGAGGCTGTTATAGTGCTCTCCAAGCATAGGGCCGAGAGCGGTAGGAAGAGCCTAACAGTCCACCACCCGGGCAACCCAACCAGTGACAACAGCCTCGGTGGGAGGCCTAGAGAGCTGGCGGTAGCCTATCCAGCCCTCGCCAAGGCACTCCTGATATCCCTAGCCAGGGTCTCCAGGGAGACGGGTCTCGCGGAGACTCATGAGGTGACTCTAGAGGCGACCCACCACGGCCCGACCAGCCAGAGTAAGCCGGTGGTGTTCGCGGAGCTCGGTAGCACGGAGGAGGACTGGCGCAACCCCCGGGGGTGGGAGACACTGGCCCTGGCTGTCGAAACAGCGCTGGATATGCTACCCAGGATCAAAAGGGGGTGTACCCCTGCAGCCGGCTTTGGGGGAACCCACTACGTGCCCAAGCACACTAAGCTCCAGCTCGAGAGCAGCTACTGCATAGGACACGCTATACCCAGGTACGCTTTCGACCGGGGCACGACGGCCGAGGTCCTCAGGGACGCCGTGCTTAAGAGCTACCCAGGGAGGGCGGAGGTGGCGCTAGTGGAGAAGAAGAGCTTGAAGTCGCCGCAGAGGAGGATGGTGGAGAAGGCCGTCGAGGCGGCGGGCGCCAGGGTTGAGTACATCTAGCGCCGGGCCGGCTTGAGTGTAAACGTGTGGTAGCCGGGCCGGGATTCGAACCCGGGTCACGGGGGCCAAAACCCCGCATCCTGGGCCGCTAGACGACCCGGCTACAGCCCCTCTGGGGCCATGTCTACCATAGATGCTGCCGGGCCTAAAGGGTCTTTGGTATTAGAATAGGGGGCTGGTGAAGACCCTAAAAAGAAAGGAAGGTGGGTCCTGTCTTCACCCGCTTTACCTTCCTTTGAACCTTGGCTTCCTCTTCTCCAGGAACGCTGTGACGCCCTCTATAACGTCCTCAGTGCTGAAGAGGACGCTGAAGAGGGAGGCCTCTAGCTGCAGGCCAGCCCATATGTTGCTCTCCAGGCCGAAGTCTATGGCGTACTTCGCTGCTGCAAGCGCTATCGGAGGCTTCTCAGCCAGCTTCAGGGCAAGGCTCCTCGCCTCCTGCTCCAGAAGCTCGGGAGGCACCACCCTGTTGACTATACCCATCTTCTCCGCATCCCTGGCGGGTATCATGTCGCCAGTCATTATCAGCTCCTTCGCCCTAGCAGGGCCTGCGAGCCTCGCGAGCCTCTGCGTCCCGCCGGCGCCGGGTATGAAGCCCAGGTTTATCTCGGGCTGGCCTAGCATGGCGTCCTCGCTCGCTATCCTGATGTCGCCCGACATAGCCAGCTCGAGGCCTCCTCCTAGGGCGTAGCCCTTTATCGCGACTATCACGGGCTTAGTGTAGAACTGGATTTTGAGCGTGACCTCCTGGAACTTCCTGGAGAACCTGAGTATATCTATGGGTGTCACCTGGGCGAAGGCCGTCACGTCAGCCCCCGCGCTGAAGGCCCTCCCGGCGCCCGTCAATATTACAACCCTAACATCGTCATTTTCCTCCAGCTCGTCTAGAGCCTGGGAAAGCTCTGTTATCATCTTGGGTGATATGGCGTTGAGCTTGTCCGGCCTGTTCAGGACTATCCAGGCTATGGGCTTTTCCACCCTTACCAGGAGCGTCTCCATCTTCTTCTCCTCAACCTCTCCATACTCGTAGAAGCCCTTGCCAGTCTTCCTCCCAAGCCTGCCCTCCTCAACCATCTGCCGGAGGAGCGGGTCGGGCTCGGCATGCTCGACGCCGAAGTCCCTCTTAATCCTCTGTAGGGCTTCGACCACCTTGTCTAGGCCGAACTCGTCAGCATACTCGAAGACGCCTTTTGGCCATCCCAGCCCGAGCTTCACCGCCTTGTCAATATCCTCCTTGGTCGCAACGTCATCCCTAAGCAGCCATGCGGCCTCGTTTATCGGCAGGGCCATCAGGAGCAGCGGGTCAACCTTAGCCTCGTCCCTCGGTATACTAGGCTTCACGTACTTGTTGGGGGCTGGGTAGCTGTAGATGCCCTTGCCCGACTTGACGCCGTACTCTCCGGCCTTGAACTTCTCCTCGAATATGCTGCACTTCGCACTCTTGAAGCCTCTCCTGCTCATAGCCTCGAAGACGTAGTAGAACACGTCTATACCGCTGTAGTCGGCGAGCTCGAAAACGCCCATAGGCAGGCCGAGTAGGTACTTGGCCGTGGCGTCCACCTGAACAACCGTGTAGCCGCCCTTCTCAACCAGGAGGCAGGCAGACTCCATGAGCCTGCCGAGTATCCTGTTTACTATGAACCCTGGAACATCCTTCTTCACAACCACCGTCTGCTTTCCCATCTTCTTAGCAAGGTCTACCGTCGCCGCGACAGTCTCCTCGCTCGTCTTCTCCCCCTTCACCACCTCCACGAGGGGCATGAGGACCGGGGGGTTGAAGAAGTGCATTCCAACCACCTTATCCGGCCTGGTCGTGGCTGCGGCTATCTCGGTTATAGGCAGGCTGCTGGTGTTTGAGGCCAGTATGGCGGATTCTTTGGCGTGCTTATCGGCGAAGGCGAAGAGCTGCTGCTTGAGCTCTAGCTTTTCGGGTATGGCCTCAATCATGAAGTCGGATTCCGAGAGTGCCTTCGCCAGTTCCTCGCTGTAGCCGCCATCCTTAACGCTGACTATCGGAGTGATCCTCGACATGACTGTGTTGACAGACTCCCTTATCCTCCCTTTCTCAGCCAGCTTCTCGAGGCTCCACCTTATCCTCTGGAGGGCGTTGTTCAGGATGTCCATGTTAATGTCGGCCAGATACACTTTAAACCCTGCTATAGCCGCGAGCTCAGCAATACCGTGCCCCATAGTCCCGGCGCCAACGACAGTTATGGTCTTAACTTCCCCAGCCAAGGCTACCAAGCCAGCTAGAAAAGTTGTTTACGAGGGTCTAAATCCCAACGTATTCCCTTCGACATAACAGGCCACGGTAAACGTTTTAATAACCCTTAATAGCCCCCAGGATCTCCCTTTAGAATCCGGTGTATCTAGATATGAGCAAGTATCTAGACGAGCTGAAGGACATACTCAGGCCGCACCTCGCCAAGTACGGGCTCAAGATACTCCCCAGGGGCCAGAGCCAGTTCAGCCTAGTCAGGGGCAGCGAGATCGTCATGACCATCAGAGACGCCCAGGAGGTCGTCGAGCTCTCCTACAAGCAGAAGAAATACTCCTACGACAAGTGGTATACTAAGCCTGAGCACCTAGCCCACACTATCATAAACGTTCTGGAGGCGCAGGAGAAGCAGGTGTCCTCCTAGGACGGAACGAGACATCCGGCCCGCGGCCAGAAGGCGGCTCAGAGGGCAACACTTTTATAATTAACACTACTGTAAGCTTGAACCCCTCCGGGGCTCCTCAGCCAGTAAACCACTCCTCCCCGCTGAACAAGGCCAGCCTGTCAGCCTATTTCTCCCTGTGATGCAGACTCCTTGTGATGTGGTGCAATGGGGTTTGGCGGACTCTTTGGGATTTGTCCTGTGGTGCCCTAGGTGTGGAGTGAGGCTTAGGGAGGGGGAGTATAGGCCTTGGTGCCCCCGCTGTAAGGGGCCCCTGGAGGCTGAGGGGCTCCCCCGGCTTGGCCCGGTGCTTGGAGAAGGCTCAACACCCTTAGTGGAGGTTGGCGGCGGCGTCCGTGCCAAGATGGAGTACCTGAACCCCTCGGGCAGCTTCAAGGACAGGGGTGCTGGCTACAGCCTTAGACTGGCCAGTATGCTAGGGTACGACTGTGTGGTAGTTGACTCAAGCGGTAACACGGGGTTGAGCACGGCTGTCTACAGTGCTAGGCTCGGCTTGAGGGCTAGGGTTTTCGTCCCGCGTAGAGCCTCTCCCGGTAAGAAGGTTCTGATTAGGGCAGCTGGGGCCGAGCTTGTGGAGGCGGCTAGCAGGGAGGAGGCTGCAAGGCTGGCGGAGGCCGAGGCTGAGAGGTGCTTCCACGTTGCCCACCCGACTAGCCCTCTATTCCTAGAGGGGGTCAAGAGCCTGGGGAGGGAGATGGCGGGTGAGGCTAGAAGCGGTTCTACCGTGCTTGTTCCGGCTAGCAGCGGCACCCTCCTGCTCGGTATATACAGGGGGGTCAAGGAGGCCGGGAGGGATTTTAGACTCATCGCTGTCCAGTCGCCAGCAGCCTACTCCCTCAAGGGGCTCGTGCCCGAGCTCGGCTTGACCGGGGGAGGCGAGGGTAAACTCCTCGACGCGCTACTCCTTGCAAGGCCGCCGAGGCTCGGTGAGATGGCGCGTGCGGTGGTGGATAGCGGGGGAGGTGTTGTAGTGGTTGGGGATGAGGCCGTGCCGGGAGCGGTGAGGACGGCGCTTCGTAAAGGCTTCCTGATAGAGCCAAGCAGTGCCGCCGTCTTCGCAGCCCTAGAGGTCCTCAGGGAGAAGGGTATTCTCCCCGGGGATACTATACTGGTTTTGACGGGCAGCGGTTTGAAGTACGCCAGCCTTCTTGAGAAGCTTTCTGCAGGCGCCATATAGGCTGGGTGTGGGAGATGGGGTATCACCCCTTCGTGGTGAGGGTTAGAGGGGCTAGGGTCCTAGTGGTGGGGGGCGGCGGCGTCGGGGGTAGGAGGGCCCTGCTCCTAGCCTCCAAGGGCGCGAAGGTCAGGGTTGTCTCCCTCGAGTTCTCGAGGGAGTTACAGCAGGCTGCTGGCAGGCTTGGAGTCGAGCTGGTAGAGGGCGGGTTCGACGAGGCGAGGAGACACATCCCCTGGGCTTCTATAGTCGTCGTCGCTACTCCCCTCACGAGGGAGGCTGAGGAGTTTGTGGGGCATGCTCTGGAGGCGGGGAAGCTTGTGAACATGGCAGCCGACCACAGGCTCGGGAACCTCGTGTTCCCCTTCGCCGGTGAGGCTGGCGGGCTTATCGTGGGCGTCACGAGCCTGGGCGTATCGGGCCTTGCAGCTAGGAGGGCGCTAGAAAAGATAGTCGAGATGCTTGAGAGCGACAGGGAGGTCGAGTGCCTTCTAAAAACCCATGGGAGGGTTAAGAGGATGCTTCTCGAGAGCGTAGGGGATCCTAAGGTTAGGATGGCTATACACGCGTCTCTCTGGAAGGACAGAGAGTATAGGAGGCTCTGTAGCGAGGGCAGGGTTGAAGAGGCTTATAGGAGGGCTGTGGAGGTGGCTAGATGTGTCGCGGGAGCCGGTGTGTAGCTACCTCGTCCTCACCCCGAGCGAGGACCTCGCTATAGAGCTCCATAAGCTCCTGGGTGGCAGCACCTTCTGGATACCGGTCATGGGGTTTAGGGAGGCGGAGGGGTGGAGGGAGTCCCTGCTGAGTGCCCTCCGCAGATGCCCTGTGCTAGGGATAACAAGCCCCAGGGGTGCCGAGCTCCTGGCCAGGTCTCCGGAGGTCCTCGAGGCTGCGGAGAGGGTGTATGCCGTCGGCCCCCAGACGGCCAGGGTTCTACTGGAGATGGCGGGTGTGAAGCCCATACTCCCCCGGGGAGGCTATAGCGTGTCCTCCATGCTTAGAGAGGCGGAGGGGGCTGGCGAGAAGTGCATAGTGCTGGCGAGGAGCAGGGCCGGGCTAGGTAGGGGCGTGGAGGGGGCTGGGCTCAGGGTTGTCGAGGTTGCTATATACGAGCCCGTCATACGGGGGGAGATGTTGGAGGAGGCGGCGAGGCTCAAGGTCGACGTTGCGGTGCTTACGAGCAGTGAGATAGCGAGGATGTACTGCAGGGCTCTGGAGAAGGGGGGCGGGGGTGCAGGGGGGTATGTCGCGATAGGCGTTTCAACGGCGCTGGCGGTCTCAGCATGCCCGCCAAGGCCCCTCTGCATACCCCCCTCTGTGAAGAGGGAGGATCTTGCTAGAGCGGCTCTAGCCCTCTGCAGGCTTCTCAAGGGTGGCTAGGCCTTCTATCCACTCCTCTATTAGGTGCCTAGCTGCTGCCAGGAGGTATGGCACCTTCCTCGCTGGGTTGCATGACTCCACAGCTCTTGACGCCCTTCCGGGTAGGAGGCTCGAGGACGCCATACACTCTAGACACCTTATATCCCCGATGCTGACGAGCTCTACCCTGGCGCCCGTTCCTTCTTCTAGCCTCGACGCCACCTCCTCCAGGTCCTCCCTCTGCTCCGCTTTAAACCTCTTGGCGGGCCAGTATACGATCCCCACCTCCCTGCAGCCCTTTAACACCGGTATCAGAGCCCTCGCCGTCAGGCTCGGGGGTATGGGGCCTACATGCTTCGCGCCCGCCCTCTTCGCCGCCTCGGCCACCGTGTGGAGGTGGCCCCCCCTTGCCGGGAGCAGGCTGACCACGGTGTCTCCGCTGTTGAAGGCTTTCGCGCCCCTGCTCTCCACATCCTTCATCTGGACAGTAACGACTCTTACTCCAAGCCTGTCCTCCAGCCTAGAGGCCAGGTCTTCAACGAGTTTTACCGACGCCGGATCCCCCGGCTCGTGATATACAATAACTATCCTCCCCACTCTACAACACCCCCGCTAGCTTCAAGCTCTTGAGGGGGGCTTCCGGGCTCTCCCTCACCTCCTCCATGTATATCCTCCTGATCTCTTCGACAACACTACTGGGCAGCCGTATGGTGCTCTCAGGGGAGGTGTATTCCCTCAGCTTCTCCCTAGTCTTCGCTATTAGGACTACAGAGTCTATCGGCGCGCTCGATAGGATAAAGGCTATTGCCTTCTGGCCCGGCGTCCCCGGTAGGTCTTCGAGTAGGGGCTTGATCCTGCTGTATACTCTGAAGGCCCACCTGTACCAGCCCCCCCTCCTCAGGCTTCTATGGTCCCTGAGCCTCTCAGCCTCCCGGGGTGTTATGCTCTCGTCTAGAACCCCCCCTGCGTGGGGAACCCTTGCAACAGCAGCCACGCCCCTCTCCCTGGCCCATAATGCTATCGTGTAGCCGGGCTCCTGCTCCAGCATGTTGTAGACAAACTGTACCGCCTCAACCTCGCTGTGGGACATGGCCTCGAGAGCCTCCTCAGCGACGTCGGTCTCAGGGCCTAGAGCGACCCCGCCGAGGCCTATGAGCCCCTCACCCTTGGCCCAGGAGAGGAAGCGGTAGATCTCCCCCTTTTCCAGGACCTCAAGGGGAGGGTTGTGTATGTAGAGGAGGTCAACCCTATCGACTCCCAGCCTCTCGAGGCTCCTCCTCAGCGCCTTCTCTAGATACTCCCTGTCGTGGCGTCTCCTAGGCCTGCCTCCACCATAGAAATCGTAGCCTATCTTGGTCGCCACGAAAACACCCTCCCCCCGGGGGAAGGCTTGGCCCACTAGGCTTTCGCCCAAGCCATTGCCGTAGACGTCCGCAGTGTCGAAGTGCTCCACACCCAGTCTTCTCGCGAACCTGAGGACCTCGACAGCCTCACCCGGCTCCACACTACCATACATCCCCGTCAGGCTGTAAACCCCATAGGCCAGCTTAGACTCTGGCAGCCCTGTGAAGCCGGCCAACAGACCCTACCCACCCTGGAGATAAGAGGGGGCGGGCTGTTTAGCACCCGTAAGTATGTGCATTAACACCGCTAAACACTCGCAAGCACCCGGGAGGGTATGCGGGTATATAGGGTGTTAGGGGGTGTAGACATCATGTGGTTTCCACTAGAAGTTAACTCCTACAACCACTAACGATAGCCTAGTCATACTCTTGTACATAGCAAAACACCCGGTATTACCTTCGTATAGCAGCCCGGGATTCCCCTAAAACTCTAAGAACCCTTACAACACCACGGTGAAGCGCCGGGATGAGGCTCGTAACGGTGAAAATGCCCGAGATGTACGTTAAGGGAATAGACGAGCTTGTCCGAGCCGGTAGGTACAGCAGCCGGAGTGAGGTAATCCGGATAGCTGTTAGAGAGCTGCTCAAAAGAGAGCTATGGGGGACTGCAGCGCCGGCGGTGGGCCTTCCCCTGGCTAGGATAGGCCTGGAGCCCCTCGGTGCTGGGGTTGAGGGCGAGCATATCCAGCAGCCCGAGTTTTAGGATCCCCATATCCTCTCCAGCCTAGGGCCCGGGTCTCGAGCGGGCCTCTAGGACGCCTACCCCCTGCGGTAAGCTCTCCTAACCCTGTGCAAAGCTTATACTGGGTCCCAGGCCCCTGTCACGGAGGGCTATCTCACGTAGCCTGGCTTGAGGTCCTCGAGGCTGAATATGGCCATGGCGTCCCTCGGTCTACACTTCTCCCTAGCCTCTTCCAGCACCATGTTTATCCTGTCCTTGCTGGTGGCGTGGACCATGAAATAGCATATGTGCCTCCACGCCCCAGGGGGGTAGCTCTCCCTGAGGACGACGTGAGTGCTGTAAGGAAGCTCAGCCGCCCTCTCGCATGTCTCCTCGCCGCTCCCCTCGGGCTCCATTACAACCATCGCGTTCTCTGTGAACCCTGCCTTGTGGCCGTCTAGGGCTAGGCCTGGGTCCATCAGCACCCCTTTATCTAGGAGGAGCTTAACCTGGCTGAGGACCTCGTCCACGGTGATGCCGAGCCTGTCAGCAGCGTGGCGGTAGGGGTTTAAGTTGAGGTGGAGGACTCTCACGAGCCTGGGTAGCATAGGGTCTACCCCGAGGTCCTCGGGCCTCGGGGGCTTCTCCTCAACCCTCCAGTAGCGGCCGCTCCTCGATATACCCTCCCTGAGATCGTACTTGACGCTGAGCTTGTAGGTCCTCCTGCTGAACAGGGCTATCCACCCGTCAACCCCCACCTTCCTAGCCGCCTCGTCAACAGCCCTTAGGAGCTCCTCCCTAGTGGGCCTCTTGATGACGATCCAAACATTATAGACTGGATGGTCTCTGAGGTAGTTGTGCGTCACATCCGGGTCGCCCCGGAAGAGGTTGGCCAGCTCCCGGTACTTTTCTCCCGCGGCGAACGCTACGAGAGCCGCCGTCTTCCCCTGGGCGCGGTAGTTGTAGTAGAAGCCTATTCTCTTGACTATACCGGCCTTGGCAAGCTCCTTCAGCCTCTCCACCGCCCTCTCCGGGCTGAGGCCCACGCTTCTAGCAGCATCGCCTATCGGGTCTGGGGAGATCTGGAAGTTGTACTGGAGCTCCATAAGGAGGTCTATATCCCTCTCGCCCAACAGCTGCGTGGCACCGGCCGACATACCCTAACAGCCCTAATCCTAGTCGGATGTAGAGTCGGGCTGTTAAGCCTGAGTAAGTATCGGTTGTGCACTAGTATAGCTAGGACTGGATCAGTCTATGACGAACCTGTAGCCCATGTCCCTCAGGTCCTCCAGCAGCTCGAAGAGGAGCATCCGCTCGGGAACCTCCAGAACTATCGTCACCCTCGCCATCCCAGGGCTTATCCTCGGGTGGAGCCTATCATGTACAATGTCAACTACGTTACACCTCTTCTCAGCTATCACCTCGAGCACCCTATACAGCTGGCCAGGCATGTCTGGTATAACTCCCGTAATCCTCGCTATCCTACCCTCCCTGGCAAGACCAACCAGTATGACCTTCTCTATGCTCGTGAGATCCGCGTTCCCCCCGCTAACAATAACCAGGGTCCTTCCCTTAGGCTTCACAACCCTAGCCAGCAAGGCCGCCACGCCCGCAGCTCCAGCCCCCTCAGCCAGTATCTTAGACCTCTCTAGGAGGAGGTACATGGCGCTGGCTATCTCGTGCTCGTCCACAGTTACAACCTTATCCACGAGATACTTCACTATAGGGTACGTCAGCTTGCCGGGCTTCTTGGTCACCAGACCGTCAGCCAGGCTGTGGGTAACCTCAACCTCAACACGCCTATCCTCCTTGAGGCTCTCCACGAACTTGGGCGCAGCCTCAGCCTCAACACCTATAACCCTCGCGCCGGGCATTAGCTTCCGCACTACCGAGACAATCCCTGATATGAGCCCTCCCCCGCCGACTGGTACTATGACGGTGTCGAACCTGCCTCCCTGCTCGTATGATTCCCAGGCTATAGTGCCGTTGCCCGCCATGATCTCGGGATCGTCGAACGGGTGGACAAGCATATAGCCCCTCTCCTCAGCAATCTTCTCGGCGAGCTTGAAAGCCTCGTCAACAACACGGCCGTGCAGCACAACCTCCGCCCCATACGACCTAGTAGCCTTTACCTTGGCCGGGGGGGCTAGCTCAGGCATGACTATGACGCTCTTCAGCCCGTAGAAGCTGGCGGCATACGCCACACCCTGGGCGTGGTTCCCTGCGGAGGCAGCCACAACCCCCTCTACATTGCCCCTCTCGAGGGCCCTTCCAAGCTTGAACAGGGGCCCTCTGACCTTGAAGCTCCCCGTCTTCTGGAGGTTCTCGAGCTTGAGGTAAACCTCCACTCCTGCTATCGCCGAGAGGGTGGAGCTCTTGTCGAGGGGTGTCACATGGGCACCTCTGGCTACGTACCTCCTGGCCTCGGAGCTAAGCCTATAAATCTCGTCAGCCAGCCTAAGGGCTTCTACTTCTTCCGACAAGTGTAAAGCACCGCTTCGACCTCGAGGGGCGCCCCGAGGGGTAGCGCGGCGACGCCCACCACAGCTCTAGCTGGATACGGCCTGTTAAAATATTCTTTATAAATCTCGTTGAACTCCGAGAACCTTTCAATGTCCGTGATATAGACTGTAACTTTTACAATATCATCCATACTGTAGCCGGCGCCCTCAACTATAGCCTTTAGATTCTCCAGGGCCCTCCTAGCAGCCTCCCTAAACCCATCCCTCTCCAGGGCACCTGTCTCGGGGTCTATGGGTATCTGGCCCGAGACAAACATGAAACAACCAGACTCGACAGCCTGGCTGTAGGGGCCTACAGGCTTAGGAGCCGACTCCACTAGAATTCCCTTTTTACCCCCGTTGTCCAACAGGGGAACACCTTATCCTACAGTTGGGTATAAGCCCTTATAATGTTGAAGCCAGATACATATACAATAACGATGTATATGCAGATTTTGATGTTTAACTTTCTTAATGATATTGTTGTTAATTAGTACGGATTCGAACAAATTGCACAGGCCGTCGGGAACCGCCGCTCTGCACCTTCCCATGTAAAGCTTATTCTACCTTTTAATCCACCAATAGTACTTTTAGGATAGAGATTGGAACGGGGTTTCGACGAGGATCTCGCGTTTCTAGGGTGGATAGCTTTGACTCTCGGCTCCAACCCCCTAGTCCCCTACGTCCCGACGAGGCCCGAGCTTATACCCCGCATCCTCGAGCTTCTAGAGCTTAGAGAGGACGATGTCTTCTACGATCTAGGCTGCGGCGACGGTAGGGTTGTGATCGAGGCCGTGAAGAAGACTAGGGTGAAGAAGGCGGTGTGTGTGGAGACTAGGGAGGACCTGTTGAAGGAGGCTAGGATGAAGGCTGAGGAGGAGGGTGTTGCCGACAGGATAGAGTTCGTCAACAACGACTTCTTCAAGACTCCCCTTAAGGACGCTACAGCGGTCTACATGTACCTCCTCACCAGCGTCAACGAGAGTTTAAAGCCTAAGCTCGCCCGCGAGCTCCGTGAAGGTGCCAGGATCGTGACCCTAGACTTCCCCATACCCGGTTGGAAGCCGGTTAAGGTTGAAACGGCTACAACCGGTTGGCAGAGAAGCTTGTACCTCTACGTCAAAGGGGTCTCAGACAGGGGATAGAGCCCTTTTATTCCTACCGCTTTTAACCCCGAGGCTATACAGTCTCCCATATTAGGATGAGTATATTGGTCGATAGAGTTAAGACAGGCATACCAGGCATGGACGAGATCCTCTATGGAGGCATCCCCCGGAGGAATGTAGTCCTCCTAAGCGGAGGCCCAGGGACGGGCAAGTCGATATTCTCATATCAATACCTCTGGAACGGCCTTAGAGAGGGAGAGCCTGGAGTTTTCGTCGCCCTGGAGGAGCATCCGGTGCAGGTTAGGATTAACATGGCGCAGTTCGGGTGGGACGTTAGAGAGTATGAGAGGCAGGGCTTGTTCGCCGTCGTCGACGCTTTTACCAGCGGCATCGGCGAGGCGGCGAAGAAGGAGAGGTATGTCGTTACAGACCCTGAGGATGTCGGGCTTCTGATCGACGTTTTGAAGGAGGCCATAAGGGATGTTGACGCTAAGAGAGTCGCTATAGACAGCGTCTCCACCCTCTACCTGGCTAAACCCGTTCTGGCTAGGAGGACGGTGATGCTGTTGAAGAGGGTTTTGTCCGGCCTCGGAACCACCAGCATACTGGTGAGCCAGGTCTCCGTCACGGAGAGGGGGTTCGGAGGCCCTGGTGTCGAGCACGCGGCCGACGGTATTATCAGGCTTGACCTGGACGAGGTTGACGGAGAACTCATCAGGAGCCTTATAATCTGGAAGATGAGGGGTACGAAGCATAGCATGAGGCGCCATCCCTTCGAGATAACTGACAAGGGTATAATAGTCTATCATGACAAGGTCGTTAGAATCGGCCGCCGCGTATCCATAGAGTAGCGGGCAGGCTGTTGGCGGGCTGTCAAGGGTGGTCGTGGTATTGGAAGAGAATAGCTACCACGGGATCGACACGCTACTCCTCACCTTCGACGACGTAGCCATCCTACCTGGGCTAAGCACTGTCGAGCCCCACGATGTAGACCTAGCCACCAAGGTTAGCAAGAGGATTTTCGTCAGCACACCCTTCGTATCAAGCCCCATGGACACGGTTACGGAGTGGAGGATGGCGGCGGCCCTTGCAAGGCTGGGTGCGGTGGGGGTTATACATAGAAATATGCCGCGTGAGGAGCAGGCGCGGCAGGTGCGTATTGTCAAGGGCCTGTCCCCATCGCCGTGGAGCGAGGTACCCAGGATCAAGCTTCCCGACGGCCTCGACAACTACTCCCTCATCATGGAGGAGGTTGAGGCTGGAGCAGCGGTTGTCTTCGGGGCTGGGGGCATAAAGGGGTATCTAGTCCTCGAGAGGCCTGACGCCCAGTTCTGGCTGGATAAGGCTAGATACCTCAGCCTATATCTACTCAGGATCAGGCCCTTGCCCACGATAGATGGTGATGGCAGGCTTATAGTGGGAGCCGCGGTCAGCCCCTTTGACATCGAAAGGGCGAGGCTACTTGAGAAGAGCGGCGCCGACTTCCTCGTCGTAGACGTGGCTCACCTCCACAACACAAACGCCCTCTCCAGCCTAGCGAGGCTAGTGAAAGAGGTTTCCATAGACGTGGTCGCCGGGAACCTTGGCACGAAGGAGGGCGTGTTAGACACGCTCTCCAGGGCTGAGGAGGTGGCGGGGCTTAGGATGGGTATATCGAGCGGCAGCATCTGCAGCACCGGTGAGGTGGCGGGAGCCGCCGTCCCCACGCTAACGGCCGTCATGAACGCGGCCCAGGCCCTGGAAGAGCTGGGCCTAGCTGGTAGAATACCCATAATAGCCGACGGCGGGGTCAGGAACGCTGGCGACGCTGCAAAGGCAATTATAGCAGGGGCTTCAGCAGTTATGGGCGGGAGGATCTTCGCTGGCGCTGAGGAGAGCCCCGGGCCCAGGATAAGGGTTGGCGATAGGCTTTACAAGCCGTATCGCGGCATGGCCAGCAGGGGGGCCATGGAGAGGAGGTTCGCAGTAGACAGGTACTCCAGGCAGGCTAAGGCTGTCGAGGAGGGTGTGGAGGGGCTAGTCCCCTACACAGGGCCTGTCGTCAAGACGCTGTATGAGCTCGCCGAGGGGCTCAAGGCGGCGCTCGGCTACGCCGGAGCCCAGGACATAATCTCGGCATGGAGGGCCAGGCTGGCAAGGGTCACTCCAAGCGGCTCCAGGGAGATAAAGCCCCACGACATACTGCTTTGATAAAGTGGGGAGTTTGGATGGTCCGCAGGCTCCCTGCGTCTACAGGCAGGGTCTTCGCGGTTAAGATAGAGGAGGGTGAGGATGTTCATAAAACCCTCTCCGGGCTGGCGGAGGCCGAGGACCTGGGCTTCGCCATGGTTGTGGGTATAGGTGGCATGGCTGAGGCGACGGTTGCCTACTATAGTCCCGAGGAGGCGACCTACTATACAGTAGATGTTAGGCCCCCGGACGGGAGGGTGATCGAGGTTGCGAGCCTTGCTGGCAACATATTGAAGACGTCGGAGGGCTATAACGTCCACCTACACGTGACTCTCGGCACATCCCCGAGAGAGAGTGTAGCCGGCCATTTGGTTAGGGGTGTTGCAAAGCCTTTCATGGAGGTGTTCATAGTCGAGATCGTGTCCGGGCAGGGGGCGCCAGGAACGAGCGTTTTCGACCATAGAGAAGGGTTTAAAGCCTCCTACAAAAGCCTCAGCCAATAACCTAGGCTCCCCCTCCACTTCGGAGCCTTTGGCCAACCCAGAAGCCAGCAGCAGCCCTCACTACGTCAAACTCGTCCAGCGAAGCTAGGGGTTTCCAGCCGGAGTGGACAACCGCGAGCCTCGAAGCCGCGTCCACCATAGCTGCTACCACCTCCGACAAGGCTCCCTCACAGTGTGTGAAAACGTCGATAGGCTCCGCCGCATCCCCTGCGGTCAACCCCTCGACAGCGGCTTTCAGGGCTGAGAGGGGCTCTAGGAACCCCCAGGGGCTCTCAACACCAACCAGAACCACGCTCCTCCCAGAGGAGGCCATAGACTCTAGAGCAGTCTCCACCGGCTCGTTTGGCGAAACTCGAGGGTGAAGAGATCCTACAACCTCAGATACAGGAGCAAGCAGTTCCTCCGGCTCTACCGCCTGCAGAACGTCCCAGCTCGTGAACACGCCCAGGGCCCCGCGCATATCGACCAGAAGGGTGGAGAGGCCTGTCCTGACCATAAGCTCGGCCGCCTCACCCACAGTAGTGTCCTCACCTATGACGGGTGGCCTGCTCTTAGCGAGGGCTGCAATTGGGGTGTTCCACGCGCCGATCCCGAGCCTCTCGAACACAACGGGTATGTCACCCGGCTCTATGATACCCGTGACGGCGACGCCCCTCCCTACCAGTATCCTGTGTTTGTGCAGCACGAGCAATGCTGACACGGCCTCGCCAAGGCTTGTCGACGGCTCGAACGTTATAGCAGGGGCTGAAGCATATAGTGAAACCTTATCGTTAAGGCCCAAAGCCTAGGATACACCTCAATGTAATACTGTTACCCACCAGGCTAATTTACCTAAGCCCCCTAGAGCTACACGGGATTAGAGATAGGGGCGCTTCCCGGTGGTGAGCAGAATTTCGGTGGAGGGGGGCTCTAGGCTGCACGCAGGGTTCCACATTGTAGACCCGCAGCGCAGGGTGTGGGGTGGGGCTGGCTTCTACATCGACGAGCCGAGGGTCAGGGTTGAGGCTTGGGACTGTGGAGAGCCTCGGTGGGAGGTTGACGAGGATGTCTCCAGGCTCCTTGAGAGGGCCGGGTTTATGTGGGGCTGCCTTAGGGTATTGAGCGGGCCTCCCAGGCATGTAGGCCTCGGCTCTACAACCCAGCTCTCCCTGGCCGCCGCCCTGGCTCTCTCAGCCCTGAAAGGGTTAAACCCCGATATAGCTAGCCTAGCACTCAAGCTGGGTAGGGGGCGTTTCTCAGCGGTTGGCACGCTCCTGGCCGCTCACGGCGGCTTCGTCCTCGACTCCGGAGAAGTGTCGGCGCGTCCAGTAGCCCACCTGAGTATTCCTGGTGATTGGAGGTTCGTGGTGGTGTTGCCGCGGGTGGAGCCCGGTTTGGAGGAGGGGGGGATGGAGGATTCGATACTGGAGGCCGCCGCCCTGAGAGCGGCTAAAGGCGGTGATCTGAGGGTGCGGGGGGCTCTCCTCTTGGCAATCGGCATCGCGAGGAGAGACCTTGACACTGCGTTGGAGGGTCTCTCATCCATACAGGCTGGAACAGGCCTCATGTTCCAGAGGTTCCAGGGGGGTGTTTACAGGCGTGACCTGCTGGAGATTATAGACGAGGCGTCGAGAAACGGCGTCAAGCTTGCCCAATCCAGCTGGGGGCCTACCCTATACACCATATCCCACGAGTCTACAGCCCCCTCCGATGCCCGCATGCTCAAGGCCATACTCCGCTCACGTGGAATTGAAGGTGAGGTCCTAGTGGCCAAGCCTAGAAACGTGGGGCTGAAGCTGGAGGCGGGGTGAGAAGGTGGCTGGCGCGGGCTTAGTGCTGGCGGCCGGCTTCTCGAAAAGGTTCCGCAGGGAGGTTGGTTTACACAAGGTTGCGGTTAGCGTGAAGGGGTACCCGCTGCTGTGCTATCCCCTAGCAAGCCTCATCCTAGCGGGGGTGGAGAGGGTTTTCGTCGTTGCTTCCCAGTTCAACCTAAACATTGTGGAGTCCGCCCTTGAGCAGTGTCCATACGAGGCCTCAGACACTATACTCTCCCCCCTCTCCATCCTCGGAAACGGCTTTAGCCTCGTCGAGGGCCTGATGGAGGCTGGTGCCAGAGGCTACGGTTGCCTAGCTGTCTCCATGGGGGACCACATCTACCCTCCCAGCATAGCTAGGAGGGTTCTCGAAGCGGGCTGCAACGCTCTCGGAGTAGACTCCAGGCCCGCCTATATAGACTTGCGGGAGGCTACACACGTCTCAATGGAACCCGGCGGCTTGAGGCTAGGGAAGGGTCTCGATGGGTGCTGCGTTGACATTGGACTCCACACACTGGATACTGGCTTGGCCGCCCTAGGATGTATAGACCCTTCTCCCGAAGGTGAGGCCGGAGTGTCCCAAGTCATAACCTGCGCCTCACAGCGGGGATACAGGTTTAGCCTAGTGGACGTCGGTGGAGGGCCCTGGACGGAGGTCGACTCTACCGAGGATCTAGAGAGGCTGCTGAGTGGGGTTGGATCCAGGGTGTTGGAGGCTGTCAGAGGTGAGTGGGGATTCTAAGCCCACGGACGGCCCGGTCTCCAGACTCCTGAACAGGAGGATAGCCTCTGCAATAGCCTCGGCAATAATAGCTCTTCAACTACCCCTAACACCTAACATGCTCTCCCTAATATCCTTCCTAACAGCCACAGCCGCAGCCGTGCTTATAGCGTTAGGACATTTTCTCGCCGGCGGGATTCTCGTCCAGGCCTCCTCTATTCTTGACGGTGTAGACGGTATTGTAGCGAGGAAGAGGGGCGTTGCATCAAGGGCTGGAGGCTTCCTGGACACCATGCTCGACAGGTATGCGGATACTGTTATCTACCTTGCAATAGCTTACGCCGCATCAGGCATCCCCGGTCTTGAGAAGTGGGCTGTCCTGGCGGCTGTAGCAGCTGTGTCGGGAGACATCTTGGTGAGCTATCTCCACACAAGGGGCGAGAGAGACGCGGGCGTCCACCCGTCGCTTGTGGGACCTCTAGACTCTCTGGCCTCGAGAGATGTCAGGCTCCTCGTTATTGCAGTACTTACAGCCGTTGCCAGGCCGTTCGAGGCTCTAGCCGCTGTGGCGTTTCTCTCTCACGTATACGTGGCGGTGAAGTCGGCCAGCATATTCTCCCTGCTCAAGTCCCGAGGTGCATAGCTGGTCGCCCACCTGCTCACTGGTAAACATTTAAATCCTTGAAGAGAAAACTTTTATTATAAGGCTTTCAAAAAATCCTGGAAAACCCGGGTTTAGCCTCATGGGATCTTGATTAGCCTAAAATAACTTTGGTACCCAGTCAGCGGGGTGGTGCTGTGTGGTGCGTATAGCAATCTTGGGGCAAGGCCTCGTCGCCACGCACCTGGCCGTTGGCCTTGAGAGGATAAAGTCCGGGGAGCTTGAGCCCATCGGGGTTCCTCTGGATAGGTTCGAGTACGAGATTCCCGTGGGTAGGCTAGAGATCGTGGGATCCTTCGACGTCGATCCCAGGAAGGTGGGTAAGACCCTCTACCAGGTTGCCCAGGACATGCTCGGCGGCCAACTGCCAGTCCCTAGAAGCCTCGAGGCGGTTAGGGTTGAGAGGGGTATACACGCTGGCAGCGTGAAGGGCCTTATACCGGGTGCCCGTGGTCTTGATGAGGAGCTGGGTATGGAGGAGGCTGTAGAGAAGGTTGCCGATAGGCTTCAGCATCTAAAGCCCGACGTGGTTATAAACGTGATAACAACCGAGAAGGCGGAGCCTTTCGAGACCGTCGGGAGTGTTAGGGAGAGGGTGAGTAAGGGTCTTGTAAGCGCTAGCCAGGCCTACGCCCTGGCCGTGCTCAGATATGCTGAGAGGGAGGCTAGGAGGGTCGCGCTCGTCAACGCCATACCAGCGCCTTTGGCCAACGACCCGGCTATCGTCTCCATGTACGAGAGTGCCGAGAGCCTTGTCCTAGGGGATGATGGAGCCACGGGAGCCACGCCCCTAACTGCAGACCTCTTGGAGCATCTTGCTGAGAGGAACAGGAGGGTCCTCTCGATAGCACAGTTCAACATAGGAGGAAACCTCGACTTCCTCGCGCTTACACTCCCGGAAAAGAACCTCATGAAGGAGAAGACTAAGAGCAGCGTTGTTAGGGACATACTAGGCTATGATGTCCCCCACTTCATAAAGCCCACAGGCTATCTGGAGCCCCTGGGGGACAAGAAGTTCGTCGCAATGCACATAGCCTGGAAGACCTTCAACGGCTTGGAGGACGAGCTAGTCGTTAACATGAGGATCAATGACAGCCCCGCCCTAGCCGGCCTCCTGGTCGACCTTGCAAGGATCAGCTATAGCCTGCTAGAGAGGGGGTACAAGGGTACCGTGTACGAGGTTAACGCGTTCTTCATGAAAAACCCTGGACCCAAGGAGGCTTCCAACATGGCACGGATAACAGCCTTCCACAACCTGGTGAAGCTCTTGCAGGGGCTAGGGGCTCTCAACACGGGAATCAACGGTGGCCAGCCTTAGACGCCGCCCTCCCCACCCTCCTCTTTATACGTGCTCTCGATGCAAGCATCCATGCAGTCCTGGGTCTCTTCCCTGCCAATACCATGTTTCTCAAGGCACTCCCTGAGGCACCTACACTCCCCCTCCTCAAGGGTTGATACCCTAAGCTCCGGTATACCGGGTGAAGGGCTAACTGCTACAATCCGGCAGTCTTCAAATACGAGTTCAAGGGCGTATGTGCTAAGGGCTACGCCGACGAGCCTTTTGCCTATAAGCAGGCTCAGCTCCTCCAACGTCCTCTCGAGAGCCTCCTCTAGAGACTCCCTCCCATTATCACTGCCTCTAGACAACAGGAGTTGGCACCCCACCCACCGCTGCAGGAGTCAACACTACCGTATGCTCGGCAACCTTATATAGCTCTTCCCCTACACCCCAGAAGCCTACTCTCCTACGTAGAGTAGGTTGACCGTCCTCTCCCGAGGGCCATCCATCTCTATGAAGAGTATTCTCTGCCACGTCCCTAGGGACAGCCTTCCCGACACAACAGGGATGACACGGCTGTCCCCTATTATAGTGTTGCCCAGGTGTGCGTGGGCGTTGACGTCGATAGTGTTGTGCTTCCACGGGCCTCCGGGCTTAGTGAGCTCCCTTATGAACTCTACTATATCCTCCATAAGCCTCGGCTCCGCCTCGTTAACCGCGACCGCGGCCGTGGTGTGGGGGACGTAGACAACTAGGAGGCCGTTCACACCGCCAACAGTAGAGAGCCACTCCTCAACCCTGCCTGTCACATCGAGAACCTGGAGTCTCCTCTCAGTCTTAACAGTGAAGTGCCCTGTCTCCACCTTCAAACACGGCCACCCTAGACTCTCTACTGTTATACTGCACAGTATTTAGGCGGCTTTAGCAGGTGTAGGTCCCGCCGCTGGCCCGGCGGCATAGTTTTTCGATTCTTCTCCCGACTGCGGCGGTTGCTCACCCGCTTACCTAATATAACACCCTACACGCTCAAAATACTCTCTAGAGGGTGCGATACTGTTGTCAAGCGTTCTGGAGATGCTCTGGGTGGAGAAATACAGGCCCAGGAGGCTGGACGATATTGTGGATCAGAAGCATGTTGTTGAGAGGCTAAAACAGTTTGTGAAGCAGAGGAACATGCCTCACCTGCTATTCGCCGGCCCGCCGGGGACGGGCAAGACGACTGCAGCACACGCCCTCGCCCACGACCTCTACGGCGAGAACTACAGGCAGTATATGCTCGAGTTGAACGCCAGCGACGAAAGGGGTATCAACGTTATAAGGGAGAAGGTTAAGGAGTTCGCCCGCAGCAGGACTCCTCCGGAGATACCGTTCAAGATTGTGCTCCTGGACGAGGCCGACAACATGACCAGCGACGCCCAGCAGGCGCTTAGAAGGCTTATGGAGCTGTATAGCAACGTGACCAGGTTCATATTGATAGCTAACTATCCCAGCAAGATTATAGACCCTATTCAGAGCAGGTGTGCCTTCTTCAGGTTCCAGCCCCTCTCGAAGCAGGATGTGATAGAGAGGCTGAGATATATCGCCGAGAACGAGGGGGTAGAGTATGAGGAAGAGGCGCTAGACGCTATATACGAGATAAGCGAGGGCGACATGAGGAGGGCGATAAACGTACTGCAGGCGGCAAGCTATCTCGGCAAGGTGACTGTAGACGCCGTCTACAGGGTGGTGGGCATGGCCAAGCCTAGAGAGGTTAGGGAGATGCTCGCCACTGCTCTGAAAGGAGATTTCACAGCAGCTAGAAGCCTCCTCAGGAAGATCATGATAGAGTATGGGATGAGCGGGGAGGATGTTGCGCGGCAGATACACCGGGAGCTGTTCTCCACCGAGCTTAAGATGCCCGAGGAGCTCAGGGTCCTAGCCGCCGACTACCTGGGAGAGGTTCACTACAGGCTGGTTGAGGGTAGCGACGATGACATACAGCTCTCGGCATTCCTCGCGTGGCTCGCGATGATGGCGAGGAAGCTGGAGGTATAGTGGGTTGCCGATACAGGCACGCTCAACCCGGGTACCCTGGGTTATAAAGTATAGGCCGAGGCGTGTGGAAGACGTTGTCAACCAGGATCAGGCTAAGAAGGTCCTTGCCCCCTGGTTTAAAGCGTGGCTCGGGGGGAGGAAACCCGATAAGAGGGCCGCCCTCCTATACGGCCCCCCAGGCGTGGGCAAGACGAGCCTCGTCGAAGCTATAGCTAACGAGTTTAACCTGGAGATGATAGAGCTTAACGCGAGCGACTATAGGAGGAGGAGCGATATCGAGCGTATAGTCGGTGCTGCCTCCCGCAAGAAGAGCATGTTCCGGAGGGGTGTTGTGATCCTGTTAGACGAGGTGGACGGCATAAACCCCAGGGAGGACGCGGGGGGTATAGAGGCTCTCCTCTCCATCATAAAGACTACAGAGAACCCCATAGTGATGACGGCCAACGACCCGTGGAAAGACTTTCTGAGGCCCCTGAGGGAGGCCAGCCTCCTGGTCGAGTTCAAACCGCTAACTCTTACCCAGATAATCTCCGTCCTCCAGAGGATATGCGAGGCTGAAAGGATAGAGTGCGAGAGGGACGCCCTACGCTACATAGCTGAGAGGAGTGAGGGCGACCTCAGGTCGGCTATAAACGACCTCCAGGCAGTTGCCGAGGGCTACGGGAGGGTGACGCTAACACTAGCCAGGGAGATAGTCAGGGGGAGGGAGAAGAGCATAGACATTTGGAGAACGCTAAACCAGGTGTTCTACAAGCCCAGGCAGGCGTGGATTGCGAGGAAGGCGGTAAGCCAGAGCGAGAAGGACTATGAGGAGCTGATAGGCTGGATAAACGACAACATACCCAGGAAGTATGGAGAGCCTTCAGACCTGTTCAGGGCCTTCGACGCCCTGGCTAGAGCGACTGTATTCCTCGGAAGGGCCAAGTTCGGGGGTAACTGGGAGCTGCTTTCGTACGTTTTCGACCTAATGGGACCGGGTGTAGCCTATGCTAGGATGGAGGGGGAGGTCCTCAAGACTAGATACTCCTACCCTGAGAAGATCAGGATGATGGCCCAGCTCCGCGGGGTTAGGGAGACTAGGGAGAAGCTGGCTGAGGTCCTCGCCAAGAGGCTTTTAACAAGCAAGAGAACCGTGAAGACCGAGGTCCTCCCTATCCTACATTACATGTTCAGGAGCTCCAGAGACCCCACAAAGCCTGCCTTGATAGCTCTGGAATACGGGTTCACAGAGAGCATGATAGAGCTTCTCGCGGGCAGCCGTAAGAGCGAGATACTGAAGGCGGTGGCCACACTCAAGAAGGCGAGGCTCTCTGAGAAACCCGCTAAACCCTCGGCCGCAGAGGCAGGAGGGGAGAAAGGCGGGGAGAGGCGGAAAGCCAGGAGGAGGGAGAGGAAGGGGGTGGGCCTCGACTTCTTCCTCGGAGAACAGTAGCCCGCCCCCAGCAACGGTTGAAAGGACAGAGGGAAACACAGTTATACCCCGGGGCCAGCCCCACCTCCCCGCCCCGCCGATGCCAGCGGGACACCCGCTAGGATGAGGCGGGGAGCGCACGGGGCTGGCCACACAGTGTGCTTTTCCAGCGCCTACTCTCCGGTCTCCAGTTCTCGCCTCAGCTTTAAGAGCAGGCTGGTTGGAGCCTCCACATAGACTTCACCCTTATCCTCCACAATACTTATGCCCAGCCTCTCCAGTCGTTCCGAGTACGTGGGGGCCGATAGCTCGTGTAGCAGGTCCTCGACGACATAGCTTGTGGGCTCCTCCCTCTTCGCCCTGATTAGGCTTGAGATGTGTATCTTAAACCTCTCCTGGCCGGAGGCCTCTAGAATATCGATGACACCCGCCCTAAGCCTCGCAAACCCCCTCAAAAGCCTGAGTAGAGTTTCAACCGGGTCCTCCCTAGTCAACCCCTAAGCTCACCCACGATATATATCGTCCTCTGGGCCACTGTTATCCAGACCAGCGCCGCCACCGCTATAGCCAGCGCTTCTGCTGCCTGGATGTTGTAGACCGAGACGGCAAGTATTGCCAGGATAGCGAGGGATCTCTCCCCCCTCTCCATAACCCCCCTCCCCCTAACTTCTAGCCCGAGGCTCTCGCCCTTCGCCCTCAGGTACGGCACTATCAGCCCCCCGGAGAGCATCGCCATGACCACTAGCGGGTGCACCCCGGCTATGTAGAGTGCGACGTGGTATAGCGTGTCCGATACCCTGTCGAGGCTGGAGTCGAGGAAGGAGCCGAGTAAGCTGGCCCTACCTGTAAACCTGGCCACCGCCCCGTCCACAGCGTCGAGCGCGAGGGAGAGGGCTATTAGTAGGAGGCCAGCGGCGGGGGATGCGTATAGCCACGCTGGTATTGCTGCAGCTGCGGCCACAGGGCTCGCTAGGGTATAGACATTGGGGTTTGGCGTGGCCTTCGAGAGTAGTGCGGCAAGCCTTGGAGCCACCCTGGCCTCATAGAATCCCCTCAGCCTGTTGATAACCCCCAAGACCGGCCTGCACCTCTACTCCTCATGGGGCCCTCGATACCGTTGAGCGCATCCACACTCTTTAAACTGGGCGGCATACCCCCTTTACCTTTGGATGCGGCGGATGCTCTGGGGGTGCCTAGGTCTGAATTGGCGTTGAAGATAGCGTTTGTATCTCGATATCCTCCGGTGCACTGCGGCGTCGGCGAGTACACCAGGATGCTGGCCTCAGGGCTAAGGACAGTCCTCCCCTCGGCATCTATAAGGGTGTATTCCACGGGGGAGGCCGGGTGGGAGAGGTATTACGACGAGCCTCTCGGGGTCGAGATAATCCCGTCTTACATGAGGCGTGACCCCTCCTATGAGGGGCTTATAAAGAACCTGGAGGATGATGGCGGGGCTGACGTTGTCCACCTTCAGCACGAGTACGGTATCTACGGTGACGGGCCACGTATCGTAGACGCCCTGCTGGAGACTCTTAAGAGGGGGTTGGCATCCGCTGTCGTGGCAACATTCCACACTGTGGTTCATAAGCAGAGTACGGCGAGCCAGGAGAGGCTGGAGACGCAGAGGAGGGCCAGCAGGCTCCACGCTATAATAACCCACAGCATACTCATGGAGTTCGAGCTCCAGGCACAGGGGGTCGATCCCAGCGTCATAGTCAAGATACCCCATGGCACCCTGGTGAACCCTTACCTCGGCTACCCGAGGCATAGGCTGGCGGAGAAGCTCGGTGTTGAGGTGGAGGACTCCGAGCTCCTCCTAGTTACCCCCGGGTTCCTGAGGCCTGACAAGGGGTTGGACATCCTGGCCAGCGCCGCGGCCCTTGTGGGCGACAGCAGGCTTAGGATAGTGGTGGCGGGCGAGCCCATGGGGGTGGCCCCCGAGGAGATACCCTCTATGGGGGGCAGGATAAAGGTTATAGAGAAGTATCTCTCGACGGACGAGATACTCATGCTGGCCGCCATGAGCGACGCTATAGTCCTACCCTACAAGGATAGGCCGGGGAAGTATAGTGTAAGCGGCGTCCTACACCTCAGCATGGGGAGTCTGAAGCCGGTTCTCGGGACGAGGGTGCCGAGGCTTGTGGAGCTCTACGAGTATTCGCCCATGCTGACAGTGCCCCCAAGGAGCCCGGAGCTGCTGGCCCGGAGGATGGAGTGGCTCTCTAGAAACTATGAGATCGCCGCCTCGGCGAGCGCCCAGCTCTACAGCTATGCCGCGGCTACACAGTGGCCGATGGTGGCTAGCCAGCACATAGCGCTTTACAGGGGTGTGATGGAGGGGAAGCCCCCCGCCTATTACAACTACTGGCGCTAGCCGTATTTGAAGCCCAGGGAGAAACCTACTAGGAAGCTGGCGGCGAAGGGTGTGGCGGCTATTATGTAGGACTTTAGGCTGGCGGCGGCCGCCTCACCCCCCGAGATAGCCCTCTCAACAAGGAGGGCGAGCTTGTCCCAGTTTACGCTTACCACGCCGTAGTATGCTAGGCCTAGGAGGCCCAGGGTGAACACACCAACTGCGAGGAGGAGGATCTTTATAGCCTTTTTGAGGGCATAGCCGGCGGCGAACCCCAGGATGCCGCCGCCCCCCAGCTGTAGCAGCACGCCTGTGAAGATGTCGCCAGCAGTGATTTCAGCCATATCAGCCCACCACAAATATAATGCTCTGCACCGCCGGGTGATAAGGATTAGCTAGGGTTCAAGCTCGAATCTGGAGGACCTCAGGTCGAAGAACGTCGCCTCCTCCACCTCCGCGTATACCCACCTTCCCATCGCCTCCTCGCTGTAGGGGAGGACTATAGGCGTGTAGTTGTCCAGCCTCCCGGTCATGCTGCCCTCCCTCCATGAGCGCTCGGCGACGAGGGCCCTGACCCTACGGCCCACATACCTCTTGTTAAGCTCCAGGCCTATCTCAGCCACTATTCCCCCCAGTATCCTGCTCCTCTCCTTCTTCACACTGTCTGGAACCTGCTCCATGGAGGCGGCCTCGGTGTGGGGTCTGAGGCTGTACTGGGCTAGGTGTACCTTCTCGAACCTCAGCTCCTTCACAAGCCTTACAGTATTCCAGAAGGCCTCCCAGGTTTCGCCGGGGTGGCCAACTATTATGTCGGTAGCCACCATGGCGTCGGGGAACCTGGACTTTATCTTCCTATGTATAGCCTTGTATTCCTCGACTGTGTAGTTCCTCTTCATAATCTTGAGGACCTCGTCGTCACCGCTCTGGACTGGGAGGTGGAAGTACTTGTAGACCCTCTCATCCCTATAGACGTCAAGGAGGCTGTCTAGATAGGGCTCCACCTGGTCGGGAGTCATCATGCCTATCCTGATCCTATAGTCCCCCTCAACCTTCTCCAGAATAGTAGCCACAAGGTCGGCTAGGTTCGGCCTGCCAGGTAGGTCTACACCGTAGACGGCAACATCTGTCCCTGTCAGCCTTATCTCCCTAGCACCCCTCTCAACAGCCTCCCTAACCCTCTCCACTATAATCCTGGGGCTGTAGCTCTTCACCTGCCTCCTGGCAACCTTGGTTATGCAGAAGCTGCAGTCGCCTAGACAGCCCTCCTGTATCATCACGGTTACAACAGCGTCGGTGACGGGGAGGGGTGGCATGGAGCTCGTGTCCCTTTGGCCCTCCAGAACCACAAGCCTTCTTCCATGATCGAGCGACTCAACCGCTTCGAGAACCCTTTCAACAGCCTGGGGCGCGAGGAGGCTAGCCTCGGGCATGAGCCTCGCCACAAGCCCGGGCCTCGCCCTGACAAGGCAGCCAGCCACCACGTACTTCTTGTCTGGTAGATCTAGCCTCAGCTTCTCTAGCCTCTCAGCTATCCTCTGCTCCGTGTCTAGCCTTACTGCGCAGGTGTTGACGAGGATAACGTCGGCATCTTCAGGCCTCTCCACACGCCTGTAGCCGGCCTCCTCGAGCCTGGACGCCATTATGAGGGCGTCGAACTCTGAGAGCGAGCATCCATACACCTCTAGGTAGTACTTTCTGCTACTCACGGCGCCGCCTCTACCGTTCTTGCCGTGGAGGGCCGCTCCCGCTTTGCCTGTGCACTCCATTCTTCTTCACCACGGGTGTGGTTTATTGGGTGTATGGGCGGTGTGGAGCCGCCATGTGTATAATACTATAATATCCCCGGGGGTTGATATATCGCTGTTGGGTGTTCGGATGGCTGGCAGGGTTTTGGATGAGGAGGCCGAGAGGCTTATGGACTATGATTATCTTCTCGAGAAGCTCTACAAGAAGGTGCCGCCGAAGAGCGGTACGGCTGAGTACCGCATACCCGAGCCCCAGATAATCAGGATAGGGAGCCAGACCGTGATTAGGAACTTCAGGGAGATATCACAGGCTCTCAAGAGGGACCCGAAGCTGGTTGCGAGGTATCTGCAGAAGGAGCTGGCCACAGCGGCGAGCTACGAGGAGGAGAGCGGCCAGCTCATCCTCAACGTCAAGGTCTCTAGGAAGGTTATAAACCAGTTCCTCCAGCTGTTCATGAAGATCTACGTCCGCTGTCCAACATGCGGGAGCATAGACACCAAGCTGCTGAGGCAGGAGAGGACCTACATATTAAAGTGCGAGGCGTGCGGTGCAGAGCAGCCTGTGAAGCCTATTTAGACCCTGAGGACCTCCAGATGGCTGTCTAGACGGTCCAGGGGAGCCTCGCGTCGAGAACATCCTGGAGGCTGGCCTTCACGAGGACCACAAAGCTTCTCCCCTGGGAGTCGAAAGTGTGGTCGACAGCGACGTAGCCTGCGGATAGGAGGCTGGTTATAGCACGCCTAGTGGCCTCCCTCCACCTCCTCGCAGCCTCAACCCCCAGCTCCTCCCTAACCCTGGTAATGCTTCTGGGGAGGGCTACAAGCGCCACCCTTGCACCCGCAGCCTCCCGAGGTTGGGGTGTGCTGTCGCCGCTGTGGGCGAGAGCCTCGACCGCGCCGTATACCCTCTTAAGCTCCTCAGCGGGTGGCGGGCGAAGCCTGCCCTCCAGCTTCATCCTCACCAGCCTGGAGTCCAGCCACCACTCTGCGACGACCCTATCGCTCCCCAGACCCCTGTTTATCTCGTCAGTCATCTCGCCGTAGTAGTTCACCTTGTAAACCCTGTATATAGCCCCCAGCTTGGCCAGGTTGAACCTCGTGTTAAGGCTTTGAAGCGGGTCGAAGGTCCACTTGGCCAGTCTTACACCCTCACTGAGGACCTCCTCCCTCTGCCTAGCCTTCAGGGCGAACCCGATGCCACGGTACTTGTAGCCCTCCTCCACACCCGTTGCGTGGCTGTAGAAGTACCTAGACTCCCCGCAGCCCACATACCATCCATAGCTCGCGCCAACCATCCTCCCATCGGCGAAAGCCCCAAGCACCAGGCCGCCGTTGTCTACCAGCGCCCTGAGGATGTGCGGCGCCACCACCTCCCTATAATCCCTGCTACCCCAGGCCCTAGCATGCACCTCAACAGCCTCCTCAAGCTCCACCGGGTCTACCAGCCTTCTAACCACAACCTCCACCGCTAAATCGCCTCCAAACAAGTCTGGCGAGCGGCGCCTCGGAGGGCTGGAGAGGCCATCAACCCCTCTGGGGCCTCCCTAGTCAACGCCTTCCACACGGGCGCCGCCCCGGAATTTAGAAAGTATGTTGGCCCCGCTGTTTAGCCTTCCGCCACTGGGGGGTGCTAAGGTTTAGGCTGGGCCCGTGTTATAATGTATAGTTGGGGGTGTGGTATGCCGATATACGCGGCTCCGGAGTGGTATCTGGTTAGGCCTGACGCCCTGTACGTCTGGAGGAGATACCCCCAGGTCGAGGAGAAGCTTGGGTGGTATGTGAGGGTTATGAGGGGGGAGGAGCCGCCGAAGTTTAGGATAGTGCGTTCTTTCGAGGTCGGGTTCGACAGTTTGGAGGATGTTAAGGAGGCTTCGACTGAGGAGCTGTGGAGGGAGCATGAGAGGGTTGCGGGGGAGTTTAGGAGGCTTTATAGGAGTCTGCGGGAGGGCGGGAGCTACGAGGAGGGTCTCGAGGATGCTAGTCCCAGCTTGATGGACGTCAAGGTGGAGCTAGTCAGGAGGCTTGCGAGCCCGTGCGAGCTGTGCGAGAGGAGGTGTAGGGTGGAGAGGGCTAGGGGGCGTAGGGGGGCCTGTAGGCTGGCTTGGGATGTCTATGTTCACAGCGCATTCCTCCACCTAGGGGAGGAGGCGCCCCTGGTCCCCAGCGGGACCATATTCTATGGCGGCTGCAACTTCACCTGCGTCTTCTGCCAGAACTGGGATGTAAGCCAGTGGAAGGCTAGGGAAGCGGTGCCTGTAACGCCAGTGAGGCTGGCGGAGATTCAGGACAGGCTGGCTGAGGCTGGCGCCAGGAATATTAACCATGTCGGCGGCGACCCTGTGCCCAGCCTCCACGTTATCGTCGAGAGCATGAGGTACGCCAGCCACTCCAAACCCCAGCTGTGGAACAGCAACATGTACATGACGCTGGAGGCTCTCGACATTCTCGTGGACCTGATAGACATTTGGCTCCCCGACCTCAAGTTCGGCAACAATAGGTGTGCCATGAGGCTTTCAGCGGTCCCCCGGTACTGGGAGGTGACGACGAGGAACATAAGGATAGCCGCGGAGCATGGAGACATGATAGTGAGGCATCTGGTCATGCCGGGCCATGTAGAGTGCTGTACCAAGCCCGTGCTCAGGTGGATAGCCGAGAACCTGGACGGCGGGGTCCTAGTCAACATTATGGACCAGTACCACCCCGACAACCTCGTCCTAAGAATGCCCCACAAATGGCCGGAGATAGCGAGGAGGCCCAGCCGGAGGGAGATTGAGGAGGCGTGGAGATACGCCGAGCAGCTGGGGCTCGACTGGGAGCCCGTGACAAAGTAGGGGGCTAAGCCTTAACAGAGGCGGCCTGGAACCATGTGTGTGGTGACCCAGTATTGAAGCCCGTTCTCGCGGTTAACATGAAAACCTATAGATCCGCCTTTGGACCCGAAGGGAGGAGCCTGGCCAGAGACGCTGGCCGTGTAGCCCAGGAGGCTGACGTTAGGGTTATACTAGTGGCTCCCCTGGTTAACGCCTCCTCCATAGCCGGTGTCTACGGCGACGTGTACATCCAGCACGCAGACCCCCTCGACCTTGGCGCCCACACGGGCTACACGCCGGTGGAGGCCGCAGCCCTGGAGGGCTTCAAGGGTGTCATGGTGAACCATAGCGAGCACAAAGTAACCTATAGGCACCTCCAAGCGGTGGTTGAGAGGGCGAGGGAGCTGGGGCTCGAGGTCCTCGCCTGCGCCGACACGCCCGAGGAGGCGGCGGCTGCCGCCCTCCTGAAGCCAGCTATGGTTGCCCTCGAGCCTCCGGAGCTTATTGGGACAGGCATACCCGTGTCCCGGGCTAAACCAGAGGTTATAACACGGGGGGTTGAGGCGGTGGCCAGCGTAGACAGGGGGGTGGCTGTGCTGGCTGGCGCGGGCATAACCAGCGGAGAGGACGCCAAGCGTGCTGTCGAGCTGGGAGCCAGGGGGGTGCTGGTAGCGAGCGCTGTTATGAAGGCTAAAGACCCCTACAGGAAGATGCTGGAGCTGGCCGAGGCTATGGCTAGAGTATAGTGGCGTCACGCCTGCTGACCAGCCTCTCCGCCACCAGCCCCTGCCTCCAGCCCCTCCTCAAGCATTGAGGCGAGCCGTGGGAGGTCCTCCAGCGCCATCCTCGCCAGAGCCTCCTCAAGCCTCCTCCTATCCACCTGAACCCCCATGAGCCAGAGCCTATGCTCCACCTCGTCTAGAGGAGTGTCTACAACCTTCTCGAAATAGGGCTCCAGAGCCTCCGCCAGCTCCTCCACAGGCCCCCTACTACCTATCTCTACCCCGTCCACAACCGCCACGCCCTCGGCCTCCAGCTCACGCCTTATCGCACCCGGTACTGGGGCCCTGGAGACCAGGACTAGTAGGTCGGGCTTGTACACCTCCCTGTATAGGAGGACTAGCCTGTGCTCCCTAACCCTAACCCCCTCCCTCCTCTCCTCCCTCCGGCCCGGCTCCACCCCCAGTATGTCAGCCAGCCCCGTCTTAAGCCCCTCGAACCACCTTTCGTACCATTCCTCCGCCGAGAACCTCTTCACCAGGGGGCCCTTGAGGTATCTAACCCTATCGTACCAGTCCTCAAGCTCCTTAAACTCAACCACGACACTCGGCCTCTTAACCCTAGGCCTCCCCTCAACCCACTCCACCATATCCAGCACCCTACCCCCGTAGATTATCATGTCGGGCCGCAGGCTCGTGTAGAGGCTCCACGTCCTCTCCAGCCCCCTGGAGTCGCCCCAGCCCACCGGGCGGGGTGCTTCGAGGTAGAAGCTAGCCTCCCTGGCGCCTGGGAGCCTGACTACAGCGTTAGCCGGTATGCTCCCGCCCCTCTGCCTCCCCTGCCTCTCTATGTGGAGGAACCCGTGGTCGGGGTAGACTATGGAGGCCCCCCTGCGGCCATACTCAGCCACGAGGGCGAGGAAGACCCAGTGCTGGTAGATGCTCCTCAGGTTTGTCGCCATGCTGGTGTTCAGCGCGTTCCTAGCCTTCGACATGAACTCCTCGGGGGAAAGCCTCCCACGGGCAAGGTCTATTGAGTATTGGAAGAGCTTCTTAGCCAGGTGGCCCCGGGGGTCTTCTATGAAGCTCCTCAGCTCCTTGGGGAGCAGCACCCCCCTGAGGCTGGCAGCCCTGCGGGCCCTCTCGAGCTCTCCCCTGAAAATCTCAACCCACTCTGCAGCCCTCTCCAGGCCGCTGGCCAGCACCGCCTCTACAATGGTGAGCCTCAGCCTCTCGAGAAGCTCTCCCGCACCCTCTCTGAAGACTGGCCTTCCGTCTACAAGCCTTACGCTCCCTCTAACCGCCTCAAACATCTCAGCCGCCACACCGGCCCCTAGGGCTTCCGAAGCCAAGGCCCCCCGGTACACCCCCCGGGGATAGGGTGTCGGGGTTTAGGGGTATTACGGTATTACCCTGCTGCTCCATATACCCCTAGCATCCTCCAGAACCTCCCTTAGAAACCCCTCAACCAGCTCTACAGCCTCCTCAACCGTCTCAGCGCCCATTATGGAGGCGACCTCGCTGTAGGGTTTGCCCTGTACAACCCTTGCAACAGCACCTATAACCCTGGGGTCTTTGGGGTTCCAGCTGCGGGTTGCTAGGAGTGCGTTTGCAAAGGCTATGTAGACGGCGTCGAAGGCCTGGTCGGCCATAGCTTCTCCCTTGAGGAATCCCTCTAGATGTCTTGCCTGGACTCTGGTGAGGCCTAGGGGAGGAGTGGAGGGCGGCGTGCTGTGGAGTAGGAGCGCCAGCTTCTCCGCCGCCAGATCCCGGTATATGCTTGAGCCCGCTAGGACTAGCTTGTGGGAGAGGGCTTTGGATGCGGCCTCAACGATCTCCCCGCCCCTCTCGTCCAAGGGCTTTGCTAGGGCTATGTTCTTCTCGCCTGTAACCCTGTTGTATCGCGGGCTTATGTAGAAGGGTGTGAAACCGTTTTTGATCCAGAAGGGTATGACGTCGTGCCTTGAGAACATGGTGGTTAGGAGGCTGGCCCCCGACTCTCTCGCCCTCTCCTCAATGTACCCAAGGAGCCTGGATCCCAGGCCCCTGCGCTGTATTTTCTCGTGTACCGCTATCCTAGAAACCCTCCACCCCCTAAAAGCCGCATCGCTGGCGCCAGCCATGTAGAGTAGCCTGTCCAAAGCAATCCTAGCCTCCTCCTCGGCTTCAGGAGCCTCGATCACAACGTCGGCCACCGCCGCTGGCGTACCTCCCGCTGTTAAGGCGTAGATCCTGTGGTGGGTGCTCTCGAGCATCGCCAGCAGGTCGTCGGGCGTGTTCCGGTAGTGGGCCTGGACCAGTATGCCGTACACACTCTCCAGAACCCTCCTCTCCCTCGCGAGGACCTCCCTAGGCACCTCCACAGCATGGAGTTCAGAGAGGTCTTCGGGCTCGGCTGGCTCGGCCTTGAGCAGGAAGACCCTGTAGAGCCACCTCTCCAGGGGGTCGCCGGGGAGGTAGCGTATGGGCTCGGCCAGCTCCAGCTCCATATATGGCTTGGGGAGTATGGTTGGGAGTAGCCTTGCGAAAGCCCTGCCACTCCCCTCGTAGCCGTGTATAGTCGTCGCCACAAGCGTCTTACCCGCCCTCCAGGACAGCCTCCTTACCCTCGCCACACCGACTGCGGCGGCCTCGTCAACGACAACCAGGGGCGCGGGCTCCGCGGTGTCGGGGGGGTCGTATGCAACTCTAAACCACGCTCCAGAGACCCTGACGACCTCGCCCCCCGAGGCTCTGACAACCCTGTATCCCCCGACGCCGAGGACCTCAAGCCCCCTCAACAGGCCGGACATCATGCTTTGGACCGACAAGGGGGTGGGCCCGACGACGATAACCCTCCCTATAAGCCTCCTCCACGCGGCGTAGGCGAGGGCCAGGCCTAGGACGTAGCTCTTCCCCCGCCCTCTATCACCCTTCACCAGGGCGCTGCGCCACCTGCCCCTGAGGAAGCGGGCTAGGGCTTCTAGAGCTCTAGCCTGGCTCTCAGACCTGCAGGCCGCTGCGAGCTTCCTTGGGACGCCGGAGGCGGGGGAAGGCTTGTATCCATCTAGACTCCAAGACGTGCCCACGCCCTCTGAGAGATCTGTTGACCGGGAAACAATCCTCCCGGCATCGGCGTCCACCCAGAGGTGGAGCGGGTTATCCTTTATGGAGGAGATCAGGTACTGCCTGTAGAGGCCTGTCCCCCCGGGAGGACCTGGATCCCACTCGCCCGGCGGGTCGGCCACTATCGCCAGGAATCCTCTTGAGCGTATGGTCTCGCCGGCGCCAGCTATTATCGAGGGCCTTATGAGACCCTCAACCGCTATTATAGCAGCGGAGAACTCTCCCCCCAGTATCCTCTCTATAGAGCCTGGAGGAGCCCAGGCTTTGCAGAGGCTTGAGAGCCCCTTGGAGGATGGAGCTACTATGGCGCAGTCACCACTAGCATAGCGTGACAGCTTCTCGGCCCAGCCTATCATATCCCTGGTACCCACGACCACTAGTCCCCTCTGCCTGGACTCCCGGAGGATCTGGAGGAAACGGTTAATCTCCCCCTCAACACCCATTCTACACACCCACTGGTGAGCGTGGGAGTTCCGAGAGTTTGAAGCCTTGCACCCCCCTCTAGACCGGTTTTTGCATGTTGAATCTACCGCTTTGTTAGACCTAGTTTTCATCGTGAAAGTTTAATAATATTAGTGGTATCGTATTAAGCGGTGTAACGGTTTTGGCTTCAACACCCCAGGATTTTGGGACCGCTAGGATGCTCGGGATAGCCGGGTCCGCCCTAGTTCTCCTGGGCATCCTCGTACCGCTTGCCAGTATAGTGGGCTTCATACTCGTGCTGGTTTCCCTTTACATGCTTTCTAAGATGCTTGGGGAGGAGTCTATATTCCGCAACGCAGTTATTAGCGTGGCTCTCTCGATAGCAGGCTTCCTGGCGTTCATCTTCATAACAGGAGCAAGCCTCTTCACCCTGGCTACAGGAAGGGCCTTCGAGCCCGGGGAGATAGAGGCCCTCTCGGCCGCCGGGATCGGGGGGTTGATACTAGGGTTCATAGTGTTCTACGTCCTCCTGGTTGCATCCGCCGTGTTCTTCCGGAGGGCTCTCGACACGCTTGCGGAAAAATCTGGTGTAGACATGTTCAGGTACGCGGGGCTGGCCTACCTAATCGGGTCCATCACCCTCATAATCATAATCGGGGGTCTCGTCCTCCTAGTGTCGTGGGTGCTGCTGCTGGTAGGCTTTATACAGCTCAAAGCACAGGAGGGGGGCGTGGAGAGCCCGACAGCCCCCATGCAGAGCCCGGGCGTGGCTACAGGCCGAATCTAAGCATCCAACCTACAACCACCAAACCCGCGGTTACCGCAGCAGCCGCTAGGAGGAGCATCTTCACCGTTGCCTCCATCCCTCCGCCTTTCCTGGCTGCCAGCCTGTAGTGTGCGTAGCCCCCTACAACGAAAAGCAGTATGTACAATGCTATCTTAGCGTGAGCTAGCGGGGGGTAGCCGCGTAGGTGGGCCATGGCCAGCCCCGTAACGCCAGCGAGAACTATACCCAGGGTCGCGGGCCATCCTGTGAGCCTCAGCACCTCCCTTAGCTCATCGTCTCTGCCCCGGGCGAGCATCCATAGTGAGTTGAATATAGCTCCAGCCCAGAGTATGGCCGCTAGTACGTGCAACAGCTGGAGCGCCATGTAATACTGAGGCAAAGGCCCTCCACCCTAGTATTCAGCGGGTAAATGGGGGACCCCGTTAGGGCTCTCCGCCCGGGCTTTTCGCCTTCTCCCTTTGCGTGTATAGGAAGAAGACCGCCGGTAAAAGTATCTTTACCGCGTCCTCCATGGTGTTTATAGCGTGGCCCGCGTCAGGTATTATGTGTGCCTCGAAGGTTTTACCCCGGGCCTGTAGCTCGCTTATGAGCCTGATGAGAGGTTTAAGGGGTGTTCTGCTGTCGTTCTGCGGGTGTATGAGTGCTAGTGGCTCTCTTATCCTGTCGACGTGGTTTATCGGGCTCCTGCTCCTCATGATCTCCCTACTGCCACCGGTTAACTGTTCTATGAAGTTTCTGAATGCAGCGTCGCTCAGCTCATACATCTCCTCCCAGTCAACCACGCTAGCCCCAGCCACGCCTGCTTTGAAGAGGCCTGGCTTCATAGTGAGGGCGCACAGGGTCATGTAGCCGCCGTAGCTGTATCCCATTATGTAGAGCTCCCTGGCTAGCCCACTTTCCCTGGCCCACCTTGCGGCAGCTGCAACATCCTCAAGCTCTCCACCACAGGGGTCCCCTATTATCCTGAGCCTCCACTCATCCCCGTAACCAGTGCTCCCCCTGTAGTTAGGCATCACAACGTGGAAGCCGGTTGCCGCGAGGCTGGTCGCGAAGGTGTCCCACGAGTCGCTGTCCTCGGCGAAGGGGCCGCCGTGGACGAGGACCACTGTGGGGCCGGGCTTCGGGGCTCTGCCGCTTTCGAGCACGAGGGTGGGGACCCTGGAACCGTCGAAGCTCACGACCCAGACGAACCTCGAGGCGGCTAGTGAGGACCTCAGGTCCCCGGGTAGCCTTCCCTCCAGTATAGCCTCCCCCGAGGGTATGGTGACTATTCTGGGTGGCGTGGAGAGGCTAGTGTGGCTCGTTACAAGCCTGCCCCTCCAGAGGACAACCTTCCCGTGGTTACCCGGGGGAGCCTCAACCCTCCTGCCGTCTATGAAAACGGCGCTGCGCCCCTCCCTCCTCGCGACAACCGCGAGACTGCCGTCTGGGAGGTAGCCGAGCCAGGTGATGGCCATTGGCTTGTACTGGGCTATGTCGGTTGAAGGGAGCTCCAGCTCCACGATGGAAGCCTCCCCGGGGTCTACTCTGACTATCCTGGCCTCTCTTGCGGTCTCCAGCCCGGCCACTATCTCCATGCCCGGTGATATGGCTGCGGCCGTGAAGCTCCCCTCCTTGCTCTCGACCTTTCTTAGCCCGCCCGTGGAGAGGCTCGAAGTGAAGAGCGATACCCTGCCGCCCCCGAAGAAGCCTAGCCCTACTATTAAGTCTCCTCTAACGTCGGAGACGAAGCCGAAGCCCGGTAGACTGGCAAGCTCCCTCAGCACATCGCCCTCAAGAGCATACAGGGCAACCTTCTCCTCCGTGGCCCCGGTGAAAACAATAGCCTCCCCCGTGTCGACGCCGCTCAGAATCCTCATGGGCTCGACGGCCCCGAGCCTCTCCTCCGACCCGGGCTTCGACGGGTCAACCTTGAAGAGAGCGTGCTTCTCCGCCCCCCGGGAGACGTCTCTAACAAGTATAACCCTGCCTACACCATACCCCGGGTCTAGAACACCGTTTATAGGCTCCCTGTTAAGCCTCTCCGCCTCGGCGCCGTCGAAGACGTAAGCGTTGACAGAGCCCTCCCTGAAGCCGATGACGAGCAGCTTATCACCGTCGACAACACCCTGGACGCCGTACTTCTCAACCGCTATGAGACGCTCAATATCGCTAACCATTCTGGAGAACTCTGCGGTCAACACAGGATTCGCCTCCTGGAAGCATAATGTTTCCCGGTGTTAATTAGTCTAAACAGAATATTGGGCTCCAGGGGTATGAGCTATTGCTGGTGCGATGTTTTAGGCTGGCTTATACAATATCGTGCTGCATCATCTCTGGAAACCCTCCGGGCTCAGCGCTGGTTAAACGCTAATCAGGACTATGATAAGCTTAATTACAGTGCTCCTCCTACGTGGTGACTATTGCATGGGGGAGTGCCGGGTTTGGGCTGTGCTGTGGAGGTCCGGGGTTTGTGGAAGAGGTTCGGAGGCCGTGCCGCGGTCGCTGGCGTCTCTTTCAGCGTCGGCGAGGGCGAGCGGGCCTGTGTGATGGGGCCTAACGGGAGCGGCAAGACAACGCTTCTCAGGATGGTTGCGGGGGTCCTTAGGCCCTCAGAGGGTAGCGTGTTTGTGTGCGGGTATGATGTGTGGGGTGATGGGTGGAGGGAGGCTAGGGGCTTGATAGGCTATGCCTCCCAGGACCCCCCGATGGCTAGGAGGATGACGGGGATGGAGTATATCACCATCGTAGGCGGCCTCCTGGGTCTTAGCCCCGGCGCTGCCAGGAGGGAGGCCAGGAGGGTTCTCGAGATGCTGGGTTTCGAGGATGTCCTTGGCCGTGTGGTGGCGAGGCTCAGCGGGGGGCAGAGGAGGGCGCTGAGCATTGCCCTCGCGCTTGCTGCCAACCCAGAGGTCGTTGTCCTCGACGAGCCCGGGAGTGGTCTTGATGTGAGGGCTAGAGAGTCCCTCTGGTCAGCGTTGAGGAGGGTGTTTAGGGGTAGGACTGTGGTGTTCAGCAGCCACGACCCCCTGGAGGCCGAGTCGGAGTCTGACAGGGTCCTCATAATGCACCGGGGGAGGCTGGCCGCGTGGGGGAGGCCTAGGGAGCTCATAGAGAGGTACGCGCCGAGGCCTAGGGTTAGGGTCTGGGCCGATAGGGTGCCGGGTGTGCTAGAGCCAGTCCACCAGGGGCCCGGGTTTGCAGACTACCTTATAGACGCTCCTGGTGATGTGGCCCGGATAGCCTCGGCCTATAGCGAATCAGGTATACTTGTTGAGAGGATCGAGGTCCTCAAGCCCAGCCTCAGGGAGGTGTTCTTCGCCGTCACGGGGGAGGAGATGGATTGAGCCGCGGTAGACGGTCGGGGTTTGCCCTGGGCCTGGCTTCGGGGGCCCTCATGACGCTCTATAGCCTGCGGAGGACCCCCTCCGTCCTCCTCTGGTACATAGGCTTCCCCCTCCTGCTCCTGGTTATCGCCAAATACATATTCCTGGGGGGAGGAGGTGGCCCCGCCATAGGGGTTTACCCCAGGGACTCTAGAGTCTACGATATACTCGAGAGCATGGGCCTAAGCCCCGAAGCTGCCGAGTCTCCGGAGGAGCTGGTTGAAAGGCTGAGGAGCGGCTTCATAGCGGTGGCAATCCTGGAGGAGGAGGGTGGTGTGAGGGTTCTCTACAGTAGCGACGAGTACGCACCGCTGGCTAGGGGGCTAGCCCAGGCTGTGGCAGCCTCGATACTGGGGGGAGAGGTCGGCCTGGAGGGCGAGGACCTCAGGACCCTGGAGAACCTGCTATTGAGGGCTGCTGGTGTTGAGGTGGAGAGGATAAGCGGCGATTCCGGACCGGAGAGGGCTCTTGCCGAGTACAGCGTCAACCTCGTTGGTGTGGAGTCCCTCTACATCGCGCTCTACGGCGGCATGGTGATGCTGATAGCTATGAGGAGGGAGAGGATGCTCGACCTCGTCGCATCCAGCCCTGGAGGGTCGAGGAGCCTCCTCGGCTTCATGACGGGCATGAACCTGACGTCCTCCATCGTAACCACCCTGGCCATCCTCGCTGGCTCCATCCTCCTGGGCGCGGACTACAGTGGTGTGAACCCACTGGGGGTGGTGGCGGGGGCGGTGCTCATCCTCGCAGGGCTGGAGACTATATTCCTAGCCTCAATACCCATCAGCCTCCTGGTAAAGACTGAGGAGACCGCGGCGGCGCTGGCGGGTATAGCCGGGTTCCTCCTAATATTCTCCACCGGCCTGGCTATCCCCAGGGAAATGCTGCCAGGGCTTCTGGCCGACGTGTCACTATACTTCCCCCTGACCCTAGCTGTCGAGCTGGGTAAACAGGCTATATTCGGCTCTGCCACTCCGGCGGAAGCCCTGGCTGGGGCCTGGCCCCTCTACATAACACTAGCCCTGGCGGGCATCGTGGGTGTATTGTCATACAGGAGGGTTATGGCCCTAGCGGTGGAGGAGTAGGAGGCGGGGAGCGAGGAGCCTCTACCCTACAGCCTGGGCTGGGCGGCGCCTTATAGGTGTGGAGGCCGGGCCGGCCTCCTGGATGATGTAGGCTAGCGCCGCTATAACCTCCTCCGCCAGCACAACACCCCGGTACCTGCCATCTTTGCCAACAACTATGGCGGCCTCGGACTCGTATGTCAGCATTCTCTCTAGGATAACGTCCACACCCTCATCCTCCCTCACTATCGGCACCTCCATGTACGCCAGCATGGAGGCAGGTGTTGTGGACAGGTCTACCCCCTCCTCTATAGCCTCCTCCACCGCCTCCGGTGTTATCACGCCGACCGGTCTCCCATCGCTGTCAACAACCGGCACTATTGGGAGGCCCCTCTCCATCAGCTTGAGCACCTCCCCCGCGGGGGTTTCGGGCCCCACGGGCTTCACACCCCCGTCGGCGAGCTGCCCAGCGGTTAGCTGCACCTTTATACCCTTCTCCCTTAGTAGAGCCAGCAGGGCCTCGGCATCGATAACCTCCCTAGGCGGCCTGTGGAGGAGCTGGCTGGAGTATATGGATGTGTTCCCCGAGATCTCCCTGGCCACTATAGAGGCCAGGAGGCTTGGGGGTATTAGGAGGTAGTTGTTCCCCATCTCCGCCACCATGATACTCGTCGCCAGGGGTACCTTGGCTGCGGCAGCGAAGAAGGCTGACATGCCCAGGTAGGCGTACGCCATCGCCGGGAGAGGTGTATCCGCCGTCCCCTCTAGTAGGGCGTAGAATGAGAGGCCCAGGAGGGCTCCTCCCAGCAGGCCGGGCGCGAAAACACCCCCGCTGCCACCCGAGCCTATGGAGAGGCTGGTGGCCGCTATCTTTAGCAGGCCAGCGGCCGCCAGGGCAAGGGCCGCCCCAAGCCCGGCGGCCCCCACCGGCAGCCAGGAGACGGGCTCCCCCGAGAGTACGGCGGCCAGCACCCCTCTCCCGCTCCCCGCGGCGAAGGGGGCTGCGTATATTAGGAGTGAGAGGCCCGCCGCCCCCACCACCGGCCTGAGGCTCCGGGGCAGGCCTAGGTCCTCGAGCCTCCTGAAGGCCCGCTCAGACTCCCTGAAAACCCTGGCATAGAGGTAGCCGAAGGGTGCGAGGAAGATGCCGAGGAGTATGTAGCTAGCTATAGACTCGGGGGTGTAGAGGTTTGAACCGTCTATCTCCAGCCTGGGGAGGGGGGGCTCGTAGCCTGCTATAGTTGCTAGGGTGTAGGCTGTGATGGAGGATATGAAGGCTGGGACGAGCGCCTGCACCTCTAGATCCCTCTTGTAGAGGACCTCGGCGGCGAAGAAGGTGCTTCCCAGTGGCGCGTGGAATAGGGCTGAGAGGGCTCCCGACATGCCGGCTACAAGGGCTATCCTCCTATCCTCGATCCTGAGCCTAAGCATCCTCGCTATGGTCGAGCCTATGGAGGCTCCTATCTGGACGCTCGGCCCCTCAACCCCCCCGCTACCCCCGGTGCCCACGAGTATGGATGAGGCCACCGCCTTTACAATGCCGGTTTTAAACGGTATCTGGGCGGCCCTGCGGTGGAACGCCTTCACAGCTGCGTCGGTCCCGTGCCCCTCAGCCTCGGGAGACAGCCTATACACTATAACGGAGCTCACCAGGGCACCCCCGAGTATGACCAGGGGGGCGAGGATGGGAGGGCTGCCTATTTCTGAGAGCACAAGACCGAGGTCTCCTGTAGACGCGGCTCCCCCCAAGGCCGCCGTTGCAATCCCAGCCACAGCATTGAGGAGCTGGTAGAACGCTAGAGCAGCCAATCCCGAGGCCGCCCCTATAGCGACCCCCATGACTATCCACTTCTCCGCATACGCAGCCCTGGCAGCATCTGGGAGATGGTGTAGCTCAGCCAGCCTACAACGCGAGCCGCCTTCTCAATGGTTGAGCCATCCATCTCGGTCCTGCACCCTTCAAAGAGGCCTCGACAACGCCCTCCGCATCCACTACACATATCCACATAATCTGCGATTATAATAGAAGCCCGGGACAAGCAGGCAGAGGGACCACGGTACAGCATGGCACCTTGGGGGTGGACTAGATAGCCAGCATCGGCCTCGAGGTTCAGGGAGCATGCAGCCGAGATATCGGCACACTCGGTGTCTAAAGCCTCTGTAAAAGATCTATTAATGACTGTCGCGACTCCAATATTGGTTGTCCGGTCTGGTGGCACGGGTGGTTTATGTTGGGAGACAAGTTTAGGGCTGCCGTGCTGTACGGCTGGAGAGAGCCTTTCAGGCTTGAGGAGTTCGAGGTCGACCCTCCTGAGGGCTGGGTGCCTGTGGAGGTTAGGAGCGTGGGCATGTGCGGCCGGGATCTTGTGGTGTGGAAGGGAGGGTTCCCCAACCTCAAACCGCCCCTTGTCCTGGGCCACGAGGTCTTCGGCCTCTATGAGGGTCAGCCCGTCTCCGTCTACCCCGCCATACCGGACCCGGGCTGCCTGGGGGGCGATTGTCCCCCGGCTATACTGGGGGAGAACCTGCCGGGGGGTTATGCGGAGAGGGTTTACGCCCCCCGGGAGAACCTCATACCCCTCCCCGACGGGGATTTCAACAAGTACGCCGCCGCAACATGCGGGGTGGCGACTATGATGCACGCCGCAAGCGTCGCCCGCGTCAGGCCGGGTGAGAGGGTTCTGGTGACGGGTGCGAGCGGCGGGGTGGCGGTCCACGGGATACAGTACCTACAGCTCCTTGGGGCTGAGGTTGTGGCCTACACTAGGAGCAGGGAGAAGGGCAGGGTGCTCGAGGAGGAGATCGGGGTCGAGACGGTGACAAGCCTAGACTTCTACAGGGAGAGGGGCAGGGTGGACGTCGTCATGGAGACAGTCGGGGCGCCCACGATAAACGAGAGCATGAGAGCCCTCCGCCCCCGGGGACGCCTGGTCCTCATAGGCAACATATCAGGAGAGCCAGTAACCATCAAACGCCCAGCACTACTAGTAATGAGAGAGATAACACTCACAGGATCAGCAGCATTCACCCGGAAAGAATGGGAAGCCGCCATAAAAACCATAGGCAAAGGAGGAGTCAAACCATTCTACAAAGCCTACAGCCTAGACCAGATAAACACCGCCCTAAAAGAAGCACTAGAAGGAGGAAGAATAGGAAGAATCGTAATAAACCCCTAGGAAAACGGGGCAACACAGGGAAAAACTACCCATTGACATAGAAAGAAAAAGTCAAAAGCCGAACCAGCCCGACTAATAGACACGTTATTTACATCAAAGAACTCCTAGTCTTGCTTGTTTTCAACTTTGGTAAAGCCTGGGTGCATTGCAGCCAAGGCTCCCTCTTAGTCTTGCTTGTTTTCAACAATGTTGTTTTGTGGGGTTCCTTGTTGTTGTTTGTAGGTTAGGTGTTTTTAAGGTTTTCGGTGGTAGTACGAATTCCTGGTTTCCCCCGTGTTGAGGGGCCTTGGTTTTTCGTAGAAAAGCTTATAAGCTTGGATGCTTTTATAGGTTAGCCTTTGTTTTCCTGTTTTAGCGGGATAAGGGATGGGGGTTTAGGTGTATATGGGTTGCTTAGCTTTCTTAAATTTCCCAATGCTATTCTTGTCCGTTGTCTAGGAGGTGTTGATATAATCAGGGCTTTGGGTGGATGATTCTTGGTATGATGCGTTGGTGATGGTGAGGAGGTGTTTGTGGTGCGGCCGCCGGGATTTGAACCCGGGACCACCGGCTTGGGAGGCCGGCGTCCTAGTCCAGGCTAGACGACGGCCGCGCCATATTATCTTCTTGTTTCGGCCGGGGGGTTAAAGCGTTAGGGTTTTGCTCCTCTTAGGTTAGCTGTTATAGCCTCCTGCGGGTGATAGTTGTATGTGGCCTGTGACTCCCCCGCGTGCGGGGGTTTGAGTGAGCGGGCCTGGGACGTGTTCACCGCCTCCACCCACCTCTCTGGGGGTTGGTCTGGGTTGGCTCGCGCTAGGCTGGTGCCTGGGCCTTTGAGCGGTAGGTTCCCCTATAGTAATTGTCTGCTTGTTGAGGATGGTGGTTTCAAGGTTCTGGTTGATACTGGCTGCGAGCCGTGGGCCTATGGTTTGGAGGGTGTTGACGCCCTGGTGTTCACCCATTTCCACCCCGACCATATCAGGGGGTTCCACAGGGTCCGGGCTGGGAGGGTTCTTGCGCCTGTGGGTGAGGAGCCTTACGCCGGGAGTCTTGAGAGGCTTGCGCTGAGGTTTGCCGGGGAGATGTGGAGGGAGTGGATTGATATGGCGAGGCTCGCCATGGACCTCCAGGGCGTCCCGGAGCCGTCGGAGTATTTCAGGCCGGGGGAAGACCTCTGCCTCCGGGGCGTGTGCCTCAAGACGTACCCGGCGAGGGGACACCTCCTGACGCACACCCTCCTGGAGGCCCCCGGGGGGGTGGTGCATCTTGTCGACATAGATTTAACGGGGTTCGGGCCCTGGTACGGCAACCCCGAGGCGAGCCCCGAGCTGTTCCTCCTCGACATTAGGGCGGCGGCGGGGCTTGAGGCGGGGGAGTACGTGTCGGCCCATAAGGACAGGGTGTACACCCGGGGGGAGGCGTTGGAGGCTCTCGCCAGGTTTGCCAGTAGGATAGTGGAGCAGGCCGAGGGGGTTCACAGGGCTCTAGCACAGCTAGGCAGGCCTGGGGGGCCTGAGGACCTCGCTGGCCGGGGGGTAATATATCGGAGGTATCTGGAGGGTCTCGAGGCTGTTATGGGCTACTTCGAGAGGATGATGATCGAGAAGCTCCTCGGCCTCCTGGGCGTTTGGGGCTGCGTCAGCAAAACCCCCCGGGGGTTCGCGGCCGTGGACTGCGGCTTCGGCGAGATTAGGGATAGGGTGGTGGGCCAGATACTCTCCCAGCTCTAAACACGCCCACGCCCCACAGGAGGTTACCCCGGGGGTAGTGGCTGGCCCCACGTATAGGGAGACGTTATATAGAACGGCCCCTAAAGAGTGGAGTGGTGCAGGGGCAATGGCGAAGGTCAGGATAATTGCGAAGAAGAACGGCCCCTACCTGCTCGAGGTCGACGGTAGAGTGCAGACGGCCCTATGCCGCTGCGGCCACTCCAACAACAAGCCCTACTGCGACGGCACCCACGCGAAGGTGGGGTTCCAGGCCGAGGAGAAGGTGGCTTTCGAGGCCGAATTCTAGCCGCCAAGCCTCCACGATAGCCGAGAGACACGCCCCATAGAACCCCCGCCCCCACATCGGGTATCCCACCCCCTTTTTACTCTAGACGCGGCTCCACCATCCTGGTGGTGGCTGGGGGTTTGGGGAGGGTTAGGTACGAGAGGGCGCCCGAGGTCTGTAGGGCTGTTGAGGTCCTCGTCACCGCACTGGGGCTTGACTATGTGGACGTCTCCCGCGTCTACTGTGTAAGGAGTAGGGGGAGCAGGAGTAGGGCTTATGCAAGGATCTACGGCACCCCAGGAGCCTGGGCGGCGGCCCTCGGCTATAACCCAGGGTATGTTATTGAGGTTGTCTCCGAGAGGTTCGATCCCCTCCCCCTGGAGGAGAAGGTTAAGGTCGTTATACACGAGATACTGCACATTCCCCGCACTTTCAGCGGCGGGCTCAGGGCCCACGGGCCCCTGGTCAACGGGAGGAGGGTGGCGGTCCTCTACAGGAGGGTTAGGAGCAGCCCCGGGGTTATGGACATCCTCCGCGAAGCCTTGGATGGACGCCCTCGAGAATAGCGCCCAATATAGCCGCGGAGAGGGCTAGGGCTAGGATGGCCAGGCTGCCGAGGCCTAGGGGAAGCCCGCTATCCCTTCCTTCCCTAGCCGTCACACCCGGGTCTACAGGGGGCTCCCCGCCCTGGGCCCCTCCTTCCGAGGGTTCGGGGGCTGGCTGGAAGGCTATTATGAGCAGGGCTGCCCCCGGGGCGAGGGTTATGGTTATCGTCATAAGCTCCCCCGGGTCTGGGTGGGCCAGGGCTAGCACGCCGTCTAGGTCCACCAGGACCTCGGCCATCCCGCCCCCGCAGGAGACTCTTGTATACCCCATGGCTATCTCGCCTATACTAACCCTGCCGAGGTAGGCGTGCACCATTGGCTCGAGGTCCTCGCAGCCCCTGGGCAGGGTTGCCTTAGCTCTAAGAGCGCCATCATCTACTCCACCGCTTAGCCTGAGGCCCTCGCTACCCGTCACGACTATAATAGTATCCCCCTTAAGCTGCGTTCTAAAGGCTTCAGCGTAGGCCAGGTCCCCGGGGGAGTAGGCTAGCCCCTGGCCCTCCGGCAGCTGGAGGGTTGAAACCCCCTGGGGGAGGCTGAGGTGGGGGGCTTTAGCCTCTCCCGCGGCGGAGGAGTATGGTAGGTTGGACGCCAGTAGCAGGGCTAGGAGGAGGGTGAGGAGGGTCCTACTCCTCAACCGACTTGACCTCCTCCTCAAGGGCGAGTATATACTCCAGCAGCTCGACGGGCGTTAGGACAGTGAGCCCCAGGTCCTCGGCCGCCTTGCGAAGCCCCTCATCGCTAGTAACCACGGCCGCGCCAAGCTCGAGGGCGAGGAGAAGGGTGTCCACATCCTCCACGCTATCCAGCATACCCTTCCTAGTGTGCTCCCTGTACTTCTCCCTCAGCGACCTCACTATAACGCCCTCCTCATCCCTACTCCTAAGAGCCCTCCTCACATGGTCCTCCGCCACCCTAAGCCCCTTATCCAGCCTAGCCCTAACAGTCTCAACATACCTCCTGAACATGGCCGCCGGCAGGCGGAGCTCGTGTGTGGTGGGGGGTTTAACCCTCACCCACGCCAGGAGCCGGGCTAGGGTTGCGGGCTGGACCCCGTTCCCTAGCATGAACCTCTCTATCTCCGCCCTGACGCTGGGGGTTATGTAGACTGTCAGCCCCATCCTGGACGCCCTGGCTAGCACCCTAGCCATTATCCTGGCGGCCTCCTCCAAGCTCCTGGCGCCGAGGACCTCGCGTAGCTTGGCGTCGGTGAACATTGTAGTGTCGGCCACCACAACGTTGCCCACGCTAGGCGGAGGCCTCTCACCCAACACCAGCCACCCCCGACGGCACCGCAAACAAAGGCCCTCTAGTCTAGGGGGCTAATGCCGGTCTCCAGTATTTTCGCTATCTCCCCCTCACTCTTCCTCGGCTTCCTGAAGGAAACCCTCACACCATCAACCCCTCGCGAGACTCCGGCTATCTCGAGATGCACGCCTAGGCTGGCGAAGTAGGCTATAACCTCCTCAGTCTCATCCTCGCCCCCGAGGACAAGCTCGAACTCCTCCACAAGCCTCTCACCCCTGCTCACAGCCTCCACAGCCTCTATAGCAGGGGCGAGTATAGCCTCCCCCAGCTCGCCGTAGCTCCTCCGGCCCGTCTCCCACTCCCTGAAGATCTCCCTGAGAATCCGGGGAAATAGGAAGGACCTCCCCTCCTCGAACGGGTACCTCATCCCAAGCCTGATGTCCCCTATGTTTGTGCTGCTCGTGGTGTACTTCAGGGGCTCCACCCTACCCTCAGGATCCTTCACTATAACCCCCTCCCTACCCCTCCTCTCCAGGTCCTCGACTATCCTGTAGAGCCTCTCCACACCCAGGCCGTCCACGGGGAGTTCTGCGAGCAGGTTAACCGTCCTGAGGCCGTGCTCGGGGGCTAGGGCGAACTTCGCCCTAGGAGGCAGCGGTGTCCCCTCCTTGAATATGTCGAATATGAAGTAGCCGAAGCCGGGGGCCTCCTCGTAGTAGTATCTGGTGTAGGGGTTCTCAAGCCCCACAACCTCCCCGGCTATGTAGGAGCCAGGGCCAAGGCTGTCTAGAAGGCTCTGGAGAGCCTCCCCATGGAGCCTCCTGAGCCTTCTGGTGGTGTAGGGGCATACCAAGCCTCCTCGTGTAGCAGCGTATATCCTGCCGCCGAGGGAGAAGACCCTGACGTTGTAGCCGTTCATCTTCTCCTCGACAAGCACCGTCGGCCCGGGGAACCACCTGGGAACAGCGATCCTGGGCAGCAGCATCCTCCTTATCGAGGGGTATCCCCAGACGACGAGATGCTCACCACGCCTGAACGCCACGAGGGTGCCTTCAGGAACCCCGCGGAACTGCCGCCTAAACCCCACGTAGACGAGGTCCTCGAACCTGGATACCCTCACGCTCCTCCTCGTCGAGAGGCTCTCGAGGTCTACGGTAGACGGGTCTACGCCCACGGCTGTCAATGCCCTGCCGAGGACCTCAGACGCTCCGGCCAAAGCAGGAGCACCCATGATAAGTCTTGTAATAGGCCAGACAAAACTGTGTATCCAAGACTGAGAGTCTAGGCTAGAATACTAGGGGTGTATATCCTTTGCCTAGGAGCTCCGCTATCTTAGCCCCCACGTACTCTACCCTCACCTTATCCTTCAACGCCTCCTCAAAGCCGCCGATCTCCGCCACCCTCTTGCACGCTAGGGGGGTTCCCTTAACCTCGGAGTAGGCCGCTATAGCCTCCAGGAGCCTCTGGTTGCCTCTAGCTATCTCAGCCTCGATAGGCCCGAAAAATATTAGCTCCACATCCTCGGCCCAGCCTCTCTTCAAAGCGTTGGTAGCCCAGAGCATTCCCGTCAAAGCCTTGTCAACGTCGCTGCTCGATATTATGACAAGGGCTTTCACCAAAGCCTGACACCATTAGAATAATGGTCGGCATAAGTTATTTATAACGATGGGTAGTGGGCTGTAGTCCCCTCAGGCCTTGCTCAACAAGCCAGCCCAGCTCCTGCTTCGGCTAAAAGACCGGGGCAGGCTAGCCTCCAACCCTGAATTCAGCTTCGACCAGTATGTGCTCCTCGCTATTAACGTCTTCAAGGATTTTCACGATCTTATATTCACCCGGATTGAAGTCAAAAGATTCTGGTTTAAAAACTGCTACAACCTTGGTTTCTCCAGGCTTTATAGTGTCTTTGGAGATGGGAAAAACAGGATTAAACTTGGGGTCCGCCACCCATGTCCCGCCGTCCCAAGTGTACAGGGTCCACCCGATATAGTACTCTAGAGTGCGGTAGCCGTTATTCACAAGCTTGACTGTTACAGTGTCGCCGCTACCGTAGACTTGCTTATCCGGCTCCAGATAAACAGCCTCACCCACCATATCCTCCGCCGGGAGATTTATGTTTGTTAAGGCGAGGTAGGTCGAGGGCACAGCTACTAGAATGCCCAGGAGTAAACCTGCAAGTATATATTTTAACATAACACCTGCACAACCAGGCACTAAACCCATTAAACCAGAGAGAAGCCAAACTGTTATACGGGAATATGTATCTAGGCTATTTTAGCCTCTAATCAGCTGGAAAGCTATCCACTGCGAGTACCCCTACCGGGAGTATGCCTCCTGGGAGAGCTTGCTTGGCTCTCCAGCTTTTACGTCTTCTTCTAATCAGGCGTGATCAAGTGCATTCTATGTCTATCGTAGTAGTGTTGCGTTGACCGCGACTATCACGGTGCTCATGCTCATTAGGAAGGCGCCTGCCGCGGGAGGTAGTAGTATGCCGATGGGGTATAGGATGCCTGCCGCCAGTGGGAGCGCTATCGCGTTGTATCCTGTAGCCCAGGCCAAGTTCTGGACGACCTTCCTGTATGTTTTCCTGGAGAGTTCAATAGCCACGGGCACGTCGCGCGGGTCATTCTTAACTAGGACTATGTCTGCCGACTCTATGGCAATGTCCGTTCCGGCTCCTATCGCTATGCCCACGTCGGCTTCGATGAGGGCCGGCGCGTCGTTGACCCCGTCGCCTACCATCGCTACTATATGCCCCTTCGACCTTACCTGCCTAACAACCTCCACCTTCTCATGAGGAAGGACTTCTGCGTAGAACTCGTCGATCCCGAGCTCTTTGGCAACCCACTCGGCGACGCGCCTGTTATCGCCGGTGAGCATTATAGGCTTTATGCCCATCTTCTTCAAGGTAGCTATAGCCTCTCTGCTCTCCTCCCTTATCACGTCAGAGAGGGCTATAGCTGCGGCTGGCCTCCGGTTCACTAGGAGGAAGACAACGGTCTTCCCCTGCCGTACGAGAGTATCTACCCTGCCGTCGGAGACCTCCAAGCCAGCTTCCTTTAAGTACCCGGGGCTCACTACCATTGCCTCAATGCCGTTTACCCTACCCACAACCCCCTTGCCAGGCATCGCTCTGAAATCCTCAACAGGCCGGAGCTTTACTCCTCTGGACTTCGCATACCTCACTATGCTCTGGGCTATGGGGTGTTCGCTCCGACCCTCGAGACTGGCGGCTATGGCCAGAGCCTCCTCCGGGTCCATGCTCCCGAGGGCCACCAAGTCCGTGACCTCGAAAACGCCCTTCGTCAGTGTGCCTGTCTTGTCGAAAACAACTGCCGTAACCTCCCTAGCTTTCTCAAAGCCTATCCTATCCCTAATCAGTATACCCTTGGCTGCCGCCAGAGCTGTAGAGCGGGCTATGACGAGGGGGACCGCCAGGCCTAGGGCGTGGGGGCAGGCTATAACCATGACTGTAACAGCCCGTTCTAGGGCGAAGGTGGCTGGCTGCCCTAGGTAGAGCCATGTGAAGGCGGTAAAGCCCCCACCGGTGAGAGCTATAACGGTTAGCCACTTTGCCACCCTGTTGGATATGTCCTGGGCCCTCGACTTGCTCTCCTGTATACTCTTGATAAGCTCTATAACCTGTGCTATGTAAGTCTCCCTACCGGTCTTTTCAGCCCTCACTATAATAGAGCCCTCTAGGTTGACAGCCCCCGCTATGACCTTATCCCCGGGCCGTTTCGTGACGGGTTTAGATTCGCCTGTGACCAGAGCCTCGTCAACGCTGGTGACACCCTCCACCACTACACCGTCAACGGGCATCTTCTCTCCAGGCTTGACCAAAACCTTGTCACCAGGCTTCACCATAGATACGTCAACATTGACTATCTCACCCTCCTCTGTGACCAGGTGGGCGGTGGCGGGGAGGGACTTGGCCAGAAGCTCGAGGGCACGTGAAGCCCTCGAGATCGTCTTCATCTCAATCCAGTGTCCGAGGAGCATCACGTCTATAAGGGTTGCCAGTTCCCAGAAGAACGTCGCCCCTTCTATGAAGAAGACCACTGCACTGCTGTATATATATGCTGTTGTGATGGCAATGCCGATAAGAGTCATCATACCCGGTGTCCATCTCCTAAGCTCCCTAACGAGCCCGCTGAGGAAGGGCGAGCCTCCGTAGACGTAGACGGCTGTTGACAAGCCCCATAGGAGGGGTAGCGAGCCTGGCATTGCCAGCTCTGAGCCCAGCACCCACCTCTGGATCGATGGCGAGAGGATGAGGATTGGGACCGTTAGTATTGAGGAGACTATAAACCTCCTCTTATACTCGCCCGCGTGATCCGCATGGTCTTGTCGACTCTTCGCCCGGGAGTGATGATCGTGCCCATGGTTACCGTGGTCTCCATGCATTTTCATCACAGCCTAAACTAGCCAACTGTAAGGGAGGGTGCACAAGCATAATTTAAGCCATAAAGTTCTGCGGCTGACATGGTGATAAATATTCGATACAAACAAAGGCTAATTAAACTACAGACAGTTCAGAGGTAGCAAGCCCCAATGCTACCAGGCCTAAGCCTGTCCCACGCCACTTGCAGAGAGGCTTTATCACAGTACCAGGATCAGTCAACAGCTTATGTTGTCAGGAGATGGTTCACTCACCCATCCGAGAAGAATCGGAGTTTATGTTGGAGTGTATCTATTATAATGCCAATGCCTATGAGGATTGGCACGGCAAGGTTCAGGTTGAAGCTCTCCTTAACCCTTCCCAGCCAGGCCATAGTCTGCACAAGTATTATCACTGAGGCTGTGAGGGCCGTAGAGGCTGTGGCTATAGCTCCGAGGTCGTAGGCTTCTACCCCCATAGCGAAGAGGGCTATGGATGCTGCGTGCATGGCTAGGGATGCTGCGAGGGCTCCTTTCTCGCCTATCGCTGCTGGTATGCTCTTCAGCCCGTGGTTCCTGTCGAAGTCTATGTCCATAATGCTGTATATGGTGTCGAACCCCGCGACCCAGAGTGACACGGCCGCGACGTACAGCCATGGAACGCTTCTGAGGACCTCGGCCAGGCTTGAGGCCTCGTCTCCCGAGGCCGCCACGGCACCCCCAAAGACCACGCTCCCAAGGACTACGCCGAGGTGGAGGTGAGGTAGGGGGTGAATGCGTTTAGCGTGGGGGTAGGTAAGGGCTATAGCCAGGACTAGTGGGGAGAGTAGTAGGGCATACTTGTTCAGGAGGGCTGCGGAGGCGAAGTAGATGGCCGAGCCCAAGGCAACTATAGCCCACGCCTCCCTCATAGTCACCGCACCAACTACAAGCGGCCTCCTCATGGTCCTTGGGTTCAGCCTGTCTATGTCCAGGTCGGCTATATTATTGTAGGCCATCCCCGCGAGCCTCAGGCCGACGACCGCGGCAGCCATGAGGATGGCGTCGGCCAGGGTGAATGGGTATCCGGATAGTAGGGCTCCCACGTAGGCGAAGGGGAGGCTGAATATAGTGTGCTCTATCCTCACGAGCCTCATGTAGGCGTGGAGCCTCCCTCCCTTCCTGAGAGCTCCCGCGTCCCACGAGAGGCTAGTCGAGCCCGTACTCTCCCCACCTGGCCTCAACAAGCCTCACCGTCTCCGGATCTGGGGCCACCTCCTCGGGCCACTCCCTCCCCCCATACTCCTCGGGGAGCTTCCTGGTGGCGTCTATACCCAGCTTGCTGCCGTACATGGGGGTGGGGGTGGCTGGGTCTAGCTCGTCTGTGTGGCTGTGGGGGACGACGAGGACGTCCCTCTGGGGGTCTACGTGGCTTGACACGGCCCATATAACCTGGTTTACATCGTGCACGTCTATGTCGTGGTCGACGACAACTATAATCTTCGTCAGGCTAAGCTGGCCGAGGCCCATGAGCGCTAGCAGAGCCTTCTTCCCGTGGCCGGGATACCTCTTCTTTATCGAAACGAAGGCCATCCCCTGGAACACCCCGTGGGGGGGCAGGTCGATGTCCACAACCTCCGGGAGTAGAGTCTGTATCGCGGGGAGGAATATCCTCTCCGCGAACTTCCCTATAACCACGTCCTCGAGAGGCGGCTTGCCAGTGACGCTGCCATAGTATATAGGCTCGTCCCTGTGCCACACCCTCTCCAGGTGGAACGTGGGGAAGAGCCTGGAGGGCTTGTCGTAGTAGCCGAAGTGGTCGCCGTAGGGCCCCTCCTCCCTGAGGTCCTCAAGGTCTATATAACCCTCGAGCACTATCTCCGCGTTAGCAGGCACGTGGATCCCGTTGGGGAGCCTATACACCGGCAGCCCCTCCCCCCGGACGACGCCAGCGAAGAGGTGCTTATCTATAGGGTAGGGAACGGGCATAGCGCCGGTGAGTAGCGTGCCTGGGTCGGAGCCTATAACCAGCGCCGCTGGTATCCTATTCTCACCCTTCTCCACAGAATCCTGCTGCGCCTGCATACCCCTCTTGTGTATCTGCCAGTGAACCACTCCCTCCCTCTCACCGGCTATCATAACCCTGTAGACACCCATGTTCATGACCCCCCTGACAGGGTCTCTAACGTGGACGAGGGCATAGGTGAGGTAGCGCCCCCCATCCTTAGGCCACACCTTGAAGGCGGGTATAGAGTGGAAGCTCGCCTCGCGGCCCTCGAGAACGTTGGCCGTGAACCCCGCCCTACCCACAGCCCTGGGCATGTACCTACCCAGGCTGAGGACCTCGCCGAGGCTCCTAAGCTTCCCGCCGATACCCAGGGGTGGGGGACCCTTTAGCGGTTCGAAAAGCCTCTCACCTATGTCCTCTAGCCTCTCAACACCGAGGGCCTCCCTGACGGCTTCGAGGCTGCAGAATATATTGCCAGCAACCCTGAACCCTCTATGTCCCTTCACCCTTTCGAATAGCACCGCATAGCCTGAGCCCTTGTACATGATCCTCCTAAGAATCTCAGGGATCTCCAGCACCGGGGTGACCTCGGCCCTGACCCTCCTCAGCATACCCTTGGACTCGAGGAACTCGAGGTAGGATCTAAGGTCGGCTGTGGGCTTCAAAACAGGGGCACCCCATCAACCGGGAGTTGGAGGCCGAGGGTATAAACGGGGGGTATAGGCCTGGGGGCTGGCTGTAGTTCCGCCCATGCATGGTATATCCACGCACCTCCTCCCCTAGGGTAACACCATCCATCACAGCTCTAACAGGCCGAGGGCCTTAGGATGTGTAGGGTGCAGGCTATGGCAGGGCCGGCTGACGGCGAGGTGGTGATAACATACAGCCCTCACGCCAGGAGGAGGGCTGAAGCCCTGGCGTGGTTCTTCCAGAGGCTAGGCCTGAAGGTAGTCATGAGGGAGGCGGGTGATGAGGGGGTTAGCGTTAGGTACGCTGGTGTGTGGTGGGGGGACCCGGACGAGGCGATCCGCCACATAGTCTCAAGGCTGTACAGCTCCGGCTAGCATCATATTACCAGCCTGAAGCTGCCGGGCTGCCTGTATATCTCGGTGGCCCTCCGGAGGTCCTCGGGCGAGGCTAGGGGTCTCGCCACGAATATCCTGGCGGAGGATGGTATGTAGTTGAAGGGCGGGTTCATCCTCCTCCTCGCGCAAGCCCCCACGAGCTCCGATATGGCCTCCAGGTCCTCGGGGCTCTCCAGCTTTGACTTAGGATCGCAGGGCGGTCCCGGTTCGAGGGCTTCGAGGAGGGCCAGGGGTTCGAGGCCGACGTCAGCCGCCGCGGCCTCGAGGCTGATGGGTAGTATGTACACGTAAACAGGCTTCGCCAGGGCCTGGGCCCTCGCAACCTCGTTATACACCCCCTGGCTCTCCACGCTCCACGCCCTCAGCCTATAACCCTCGCCCCCCGCCTCCTCCGTGCTGTAGAGGGTGGGCATCAATACTATGAGGTATTTCGACTGCTCAACATACTTGTAGTCCCTAATCTCTATATGGCTGTCCACAACCTCCTCAACCCTCCTCGCTAGGGGGGTGTAGCCAGCCCAGAGGCTCCCGCCCCGGCATACATCGTTGAGCAGCTCAACCTCCTCAGAGCCAGCCAGCTTTCCTATGGCTGGGACGAGGTTGAGAGAGCCTCTGAGATGCTTGTACCTACCGGCCTCGGCCTTCGGGGAGTCCGGGGGCGTTGGCCACCTGTTGCTGTGGTTCACGTGTATGAACGAGTAGACCGGCCTGCCCTCTAGGCTCGCCTCCCCGCCGCAGATGGCCTTGTAGACCTCCCTGTCTAGGTCGAGTATCTTCTCGTCAATAGTTGTTGGGTCGAAGAGTATGGTGTCCGGCCTGCTCTCCATGTAGGCCCTCTTAAACCCCTCCATAGCCTTAACAAGCGGTAGACTCCCAAGAGGCCTATCGACCCCCCTCTCCTTAAGCCTGAGGTAAAGGCTCCTCACCCTGGTTATCGGGTGGGAAACGTAGACCATCTCATACACTCCCAACCCCAGGAGGCTCCTCAGGAGCCTGACCGTGGTTTCCCTGGGGTGTTTTACAGCGTATATCATGCTCTCCACGTTGGGGAAGAAGTCCCTCAGCATCTCGGCCACACTCATGTCGATACCCCGCCAGTAGAGGAGGGTGAGGGGGTTGAAGCTGTACGGCGAGTACTGGGGCGCACACCCGCCCTTATGCAGCCTCTCAGCAATAGCGTCTAGAAGGTCGTACCAGTCCTCAGAAACGTGGACAACAATAACCTCCCTGGCGAGGCCTACAACATCCCCTAGAACCGGATTGGGCGTAGGCACATCACGGCTAAGGTAGGAGAGGTGCATACTCACAACGGCAACCCTACATCCAGCCCTCTCCACCCTCTCCCTAAGACTATCCAGGGCGCGCCTGAACGCCCCCCTAGCACTAGGCCTGGAGACCTGGAGAAGCTTGACCAGCTGGCTGATATCACCACAGGGGCCCAAGGCAAGGTCCTCCACGAGCTCCTCAAACTTGAACACACACCTGCCACAACCCAAAGCCCTATAGACATCCTGCTCCCCCTCGGCCGCGCTGAGGAGCGAAGATATCTCGGTGCCCGTCACTCCCGATAATATAACAAGCCTTTCTAGAGGGCGCTCCTCCAAACCTCCACAACCCAACACAAAATACAACCTGGCCCAACCGCCTAAATTAAAATCGGGGTAAGCGCCCTAGCACGCGCGCCCAGGACAGGATTAAAACTAATAGTGCCTCATAAAACCAATCAAACCCACTGCGGCTAAAGCCCCATAACCCCCCGTCATTGAGGATGGAAGCCCCGCTACCACCTAAACTCCCACGCCAAAAGATTTTCAATTGGCCCGGCTGAACAGATTCCGGTAGTTAGTAAAAGCTTGTAAATAAGCCTAGGGGTGGGGTGTGGGAAATCCGCGGGAAGCTGCCTATGGTTACACAAGCTATAAACCAGAGGTAAACTCTTACCCCCCTATTTAGAGTTAGGGTATGCGGGCGGCGTGTTGTGAAGAGTTTTTCAATCAAGCTAGCTAGGCTCTTCTTCAAGGCCTGTAATAGGAGGGAGGCTCTTGCAGGGGAGGCTCTGGCTATAGCGTTTAACGTTCTCGTAGCACTCTATATTGGAAAATTGTTCTGGCGGCTTCTAGGGGTTGAGCTCCACCCAGGATACGGGCTTAAGCTCCTTGGGGGTGCTGTAACGCTGCTGGGGCTAATTCTAGTGGCCTGGGTTTTGACAGTTTTCCGCCCACTCCACATGCTGGGCTCGACTCTAGATACGTCTAGATGGTTTATAGGAAACTATATCCTGGGTCTTAGGATCCGGACACGGCCAAGGTCAATGCTGGTTACCCACGGGCCTTACAGGTGTACACGAAACCCCCTATACCTGGGGGTGTTAACCATGATGTTTGGCCTGGGTCTGATATATGGCTACCCCTTAATATCGACTCTACTGCTCTACGCCTGGTTCACACTTGTAATAAGGATTGAGGAGAAGTACATGGAGGATGCGTATGGTGAGGAGTTTAGGAGGTATGCTCTTGAAACGCCAAGTCTAATACCCGGTATCAAGCACCTGAGAAGATGCCTAGCTCTTATAGTTGGAGAGAAGGGAGCCCGCTCCATGCAAGGACAGAAAGTTTAAATATTCGAAGCAGAATACCACGTCCCAGGTGCCTACCGCCTAAGATTTAGGTTTGTGGAGCCGCCGCCGGGATTCGAACCCGGGGCCTCCGCCTTACCAGGGCGGCGCTCTGCCAGCTGAGCTACGGCGGCTCCCGGTGTATTGAGGTTGCCGCCCCTACGGTTTTAATTGGTTAGCCTGGGTTTTTCAGTCTTATCTCTACTTTGTAGCCGCCTCTCTCCACGTCCCAGCCGAGGACCTCGGCCTCCGTCTCTAGCCCCGCCTCTTTGAAGGCGTTTTCCAGCTCTTCTTTCAGGCTGAAGTCCAGGCTACAAGCGCAGTTCTGCTTTACAAGGGCTTTTATAATGCCGTCCCTTATCGAGTCTATAACCAGCTCCATATCACCCATCAGCCAGTTGTTGAACGTCTCCACCGCAGTCTTGACCGCCCTCATAACCTCCGCGAGGCTAGACAACCCTGAACCATCCCCCGTTCTTCTACGGTTCCCCCTAGCTCCATGGTATGTATCTCCAGCACGCCACTCTTCTGCTTTCCTCCCCCTCAGTAGGCCTCTTGAGAGGCGGCTCCTTAACGGGGCACATCTCCCTCAGCCTGTCTATGTCTTGCTCGTACTCGACGCAGCGAGGGTGGAAGCGGCAGCCGGGGGGTATGGCGGCGGCGCTGGGCACCTCGCCCTTTATCGGAACCTCCCTTAGCTTCTTCCTGTTGGAGGGGTCTGGCTCGGGTATTGCGGCTACTAGGGCTTTTGTGTAGGGGTGGATAGGCCTCTCGATTATTCTCCTGGCGTCACCCGTCTCCACTATCTTGCCGAGGTACATCACCGCTATCCTATCGCAGATGTACCTCGCCACGGCTAGGTCGTGGGTTATGAATAGGAGGCTGGTGCCCAGCTTCTCCCTGAAGCCCAGGAGGAGCTCCAGTATCTCGGCCCTTATGGAGACGTCGAGCATTGAGACGGGCTCGTCAGCAACCACCAGGCTCGGGTTTAGTATGAAGGCCCTGGCTATGGCCACCCTCTGCCTCTGGCCCCCGCTGAGCTGGTGGGGGTAGCGGTCCATGAAGTCGCTCGCCGGCGTCAGCTTGACGGCCTCCAGCATCCTGGCAACCATCTCCTCCCTCTCCCTGGCGTCTCCTATGCCGTGTATCAGCAGCGGGTCCTCGAGTATCCTCTTTACTGTGAACCTGGGGTTTAGGCTGCCATAGGGGTCCTGGTAGACGATCTGCAGCTCCCTCCTCAGGGGTTTGAACTTCCTCTTGGGCACGGCTAGGAGGTCTATGAAGCCGTCGCCCAGGCTCCTGACACCCCTCCTCTCAAGCTCGTCGAGAATCTCCTTCTTCGGCTTGAAGAAAACCCTTCCACCAGTAGCCTTTACGAGCCTGAGTATGGCCTTGCCCGTGGTCGTCTTGCCGCAGCCGCTCTCTCCCACGAGGCAGAAGACCTCTCCCCTGGCTATGCTGAACGTCACGCCGTCAACGGCCTTCACGAACCTCTGGGGCTTCATCGTTATGAGTTCCGTGATGCTCCTCCTCAGGGGGAACCAGACCCTGAGGTCCTCGACCCTCAGGACCTCGCCACCCAGAGCCCCGGGGCTCTGGGCCGCCTCCGTCTGAACCTTAGACATGCCTACTCACCCCCTCCCTCGCTAAGCCAGCACGCGCTCAGGTGGCGCTCGCCCACCTTGAAGAGCGGGGGCTCCTCTCTGGAGCACCTGTCGAAAGCCTTCGGGCAGCGGGGGTGGAACCTGCAGCCCGGCGGGGGGTTGCGGAGGTCCGGGGGGGAGCCGGGTATGTAGGCGAGCCTGTCTATGGGGCCCCTTAGCTTCGGTATGGCTCTGAGTAGGGCTTGTGTGTAGGGGTGCTGGGGTTTTGTGAAGACGGTGTCGCTGGGCCCGTACTCCGCTATCTTGCCCCCATACATCACCATAACCGTCTCCGCAAGCTCGGCTATGACCGAGAGGTCGTGGGTTATCAGTATTATCGATAGGTTCTTCTCCCAGGCCAGCTTCTTGAGGAGGTTTAGTATCTGGGCCTGGACCACCACGTCTAGGGCGGTGGTGGGCTCGTCGGCTATCACTATATCCGGCTCCAGCGCGAGGGCCATCGCAATGACAACCCTCTGCTTCTGGCCCCCGCTAAGCTCGTGGGGGTAGCGGTCGGCTATGCTCCTGTGGAGCCCCACGCTCTCAAGCAGCTCGTAAACCCTCTGCCTAGCCTCGCTCCTTCCAACCCCCTTGTGGACTTGGAGCACCTCCTCGATCTGCCTCCCAACAGTGTAGACCGGGGTTAGCACGTTCATAGCGCCCTGGAACACCATGCTAACCTTCTTCCACCTCACCTTCCTCCTCAGCTCGGTCTCGCTCATCGCCGTAACATCCATCCCGTCTATCATTATCCTTCCGCCGACGATCCTGCCCGGCGGGGGGACGAGGCCTAGGATGCTCCATGCTAGGGTGCTTTTACCGCTGCCGCTCTCCCCCGCTATACCCAGGATCTCGCCCCTCCTCAGTGTGAAGGAGACGCCGTCCACAGCCCTGACTATCCCCCTGAGGGTGTAGAAGTATGTCTTGAGGTCCTCTACAACCAGAAGCTCCTCAGCCACGGGGCACTCACCTCTTCAGCTTGGGGTTCAGGATCGCGTCCAGAGCGTTCCCTATGAACACGAATGTCATCCCCACAACAGCTATCGCCAGCCCGGGGGGGATGACCCACCACCAGTACCCGTTCAACGCTGCCCCAGCGTCCTGGGCTTCGAAGAGGATCTTACCCCACGTTACAAGGTCGGGGTCTCCCAGGTTTAGGAAGCTGAGGCTGGCCTCCGCTATAACCGCGCCTGGGACGCTGAGGGCCATGCTCGCGAACATGTAGGGGAGCACCTGCGGGGCTAGGTAGAGGAGCACAACTCTTATGGTGCTCGCCCCGCTGGCTATAGCGGCCTCCACGTAGGGCTCGCTCTTTATCTGGAACGCCATGCTCCTTGTTACGAACGCTATCCCAGGCCAGCTGAAGGCTACTATGAGGAATATGATAACCCATATGTTACCGCCTATTATCGCCGCGAATAGTATGAGGAGGGGGAGGGCTGGCAGGCTGTATATTATCTGGGCGAACCTGAGCATAACCTCGTCCGCCAACCCCCCGAGGTAGCCGGAGACTATGCCGTAGAGGCTGCCGAAGACCACCGTTATAGCGCTCGTCAGGAGCCCCACTATAAGGGCCCATCTGGTGCCGTAGATGAGGCCTTGGAACAGGTCTCTACCCTGGTCGTCAGTCCCCAGGAAGCCGAAGCAGAAGCCCTTAACCACAAGCTTCTCCGGCTCCACGCTTATCTCTGCGTCCTGCGCGACGAAAACTATGTTCAGCCTGTAGGTTCCGTTAAGCACGTCATAGCTCCCGGTCACCAGGGAGTTTATCGGGTCGGTCGAGAATATTGCTTTGTAAAGGTTTGTGACTATGTTGCCGAAGCCGATCTGGTTAACGTCGATACCCTGCTCCTGGAGGCTTGGTATTACGAACCTTTGGAGGAGGGACTGGCTTGTGGCCATGCTTTTGAGGCTGAAGCTCACTGAGGAGCCCTTCAGCTTCTTTAGAGGCATGCCTGGGAAGACGTTGTCGATCCTAACCCCAGGCTGTTGGAGCTGTGCTGGGAGGCCTCCTACTATGGGTAGCTGGGGGGCCTCGCTCTTCTCCACGAAAACAAACTCCGAGCCGTCTGGCCTCTCAAGGTATATCTTCTCAACGTACATAAACCCTTCTGTCACGTTGTAGGCCATGTAGAGGGTTGAGTACACGTCCACGGGAGGCTTGTTCCCGGGAACGTCGAACTCCATGTTGATTACCAGCCTCACATAGCCGTCGTCACCCCTCTCCACCGAGGCCCTCAGCTTCTCCGCGAGCAGCTGACTAGTCTCTGGATCGTCAGACCTCAGCACAAGAGTGGGAGTGGGGTTTCCGCCCCTAAGCTCTTCGAACCAGCATGGCGGGACAGTCTTCGGATAGTCCTCGAAATACTGTGTGTTCGTGAACCAGTTCTTTATCGCCTCCTGGTCACCGTAAATCTCGAAGGATGCTGCCATAAACAGAAGTATAACGAAGAGTATAAGCCCGACTATGCCTATAGGGTACCTTAGATACTCCCGGAAGAAGCCCTTAACACTCTCAGCCGTCAAGCTCAACCTAGTACACCCCAGTTATACTCTTCGTCTCCACTAAGCTCCTCCCGTCCTGACCCTCGGGTCTAGCAGGCTGTAGATGAAGTCCAATATAAGGATAGTCAGTATGAAGAACACCGTGAGGACCCAGGTGCTCGCCACTAGAACCCTCGCGTCGCTCTGCTGTATCGCTATCCAGTAGACAAGCCCCATACCTGGCCAGCCAAAGACCGCCTCGGTTATAATCGCGCCTCCAAAAGCCCCCACTATGCTGAGCGCGAGATAAGTCACGATTGGAGGGCTGCTCGTCCTCAGGACGTGGCCATATATAACCCTCCTCTCCGGCAGCCCCCGGGCCCTTGCCGCGGTCACAAAGTCCTCCTGAAGTATTCCCAAGACTATGTTCCGGATGAGGTAGGATGCGCCTCCGAAGCTCACCAAAACTATGGTCATAACCGGCATCGTCATGTACTTCAGCCATATCTTAGCCTGCTCCAGTAGCGTCTCGAGGAAAGGCATGTCAGGCGGGATCTTGCTGAGCTCGAAGTAGACGTACTGGGCCTGCGCGGGGAAGATGCGGAGGTAGAAGGAGAAGAGGAGTATCATTATAATGGCGACCCACCATGTGGGGAAGCTCCAGCTTATCATACCGAAGACCGAGAGCCCCCTGTCAAGTATGCTGCCAGGCTTCCTAGCCATCTGGAAGCCCAGTATTATCCCTATAGCGAAGGTTATGAGAGTGGCGGTCAGGAAGAGTATAGCTGTGTTCTTCATAGCGAGGAGAAGTATATCGCCTATAACGTTAGTGCCGCCGATGTAGGAGTACTGGGTGGTGCCGAAGTCGAATGTAATATTACTCTTTATAAGCTTAACAGTCCACGTGACAACATCCTGAGCAAAATTGCCGGTCAAGCCATACCTCTCCATAAGATTCTCGTACAGCTGCCTAGACTTCTCCTCAAGAAGCTCAGGATTATTCCTATACTGCACCTCAAGCTGCCTCAAAGCCAGCACATACTCCTCCGCCAGCCTCCCCCTAAGCTCGGTAACCGTGTAGACGGCGAAAATCCCCGATATAAGGAGTAGAGCGACTAGCAGCGTAATAGCGGCATTAAATATCTTGGCGCCGGCAAAGCGGAGAACTGACATCCAGTAGCCCCCCACTAGCTCCTATTATGAAACCTTATTAGTGATCCAACTGCTAAATATGCCTCTCCTCGACTAGACGATGAAGCTGAAACCGGTGAAATCTACGCCTGGTAAGGAAGACCTAACGAGGTAGCATAAGACTAGGGGAGGACCTGGGAGAAGCCATGTGTTTAAACGAGGCCCTAAAAAACTTGTACAAAGTTAAAATAGTATGGGGTTGTGGAGGCTACGTTTAACCCTGCCTCCTTAGGTAGAAGAACGCCGCGGCCGCCAGTATTATCAGTATTATTATCGCGGCCAGCACCGTAGTGCTTACGCCCGTCGTCACTGTAGTTGTCTGGGTGACCACGGAGGTTTGTGTCTGCACCTGAGTCTTGGTCACCGTCTCAGTCTGCACCTGGGTCACAGTCTTCTCAAGGGTCTTGGTTATGACTACTGTCTGGGCTGGAGCGGTCTCCGTTGGTGTGGTCTCTGTGGGCGTTGTGGTTGTTTCTGGGGTTGTCGTCTCTGTGGGCGTTGTCTCAGTCGTGGTTGTCGGCGGCGCCGTTTCTATGGTTCCGTAGACGTTGTTCCTAGTTACCTCGAGGAGCTGCGGCGGTATGAAGCCCTTGCCCAGCGGGTAGTCTTGGAAGAAGACTAGCTCCATAACGTTGGCGTTGGGGTCGTAGCTCTCTACCATGAAGGGCCCGTTGAACACGACGGCGTGGCCCTTCTCATTTATGAAGTTCACGTAGGCCTGGAGCCTGGCGTCCATGTCGCTCTGGCTCATGATGTTGAGACCGTTCACGTACTTCAGAGCCTCGGTCTGGCCTACCAGCTCGGAGGCCATCTGGGCTATCACATCAGGGTGCTTCAGCAGATCCACAGCTATCTCGCCAGTAGCCTCCCTGTCCGTCCAGCCGTAGTTAGTGCCTCCGGGATCCTCCACAACAGCCTTCTCCAGGGCCATTATCATGTGCAGCGGGGTCCACACCCACATGTCTATAGTGGATGCTATCAGCGCGGGGTCTACGTCCAGGTAGGGTGTGTAGACCTCTATAGTGTCATCGTCGACAATCTTAATACCGTATATCAGCTCCAGCGTGCCCGTCACTGCACCGTCTATCTCGGAATCGTAGAACGGGTCTGTCTCGCCCGTCACCTGGCTGTCGTCGAACGCCCACTCGTAGTAGAAGGCTAGCACACCCAGTATGTCTGCTAGGGTCATGTCGGTGCCGTCGTGCCACTTGCCCAGGACGAAGTCGAACGTGACTTTGGCCGATGCCTGGGCGCCCTCTGAGACTACGCTGCCCACACCTGGTATGTAGTCCTTGCCCTGGGCCTTGGCCTCACCCACTGTTATCCACTTGTTCTCAACGGGGTCGTAGACCATGGCGTCGTCAGGCACGGGTATGCCGTCGGGGTTGACCTCTACGTTCCAGCTCTCCCTGATGGGCACAGGTATGCCGGTTACTGGGTGTGCGTACATTCCGAAGTCAGCGACCTGGTACCTGATTACCTCGCTGTATATGTCTGTGAAGCCTAGCACCGGGTTCCAGGGGCTTAGGAAGAGCGCTCCAGCGGCGCTGAACTCTATCACAGTCAGGTTGCCGTCGACGGTCCTTGATGTCCTGACGCCCCACATGCTCCAGAGGCCTGTCGTTGTGCCGAATATCAGTCCGGTGACCCTGTTCTTATTTATGGGGAAGAACTCTAGGTTCTCGGTCAGGAATACCCTGGGTACCTCCTCCAGGCCGAGCCTTGTCAGCGCCCTAATGTCCTCCCTTAGCTGGTCCACCTGGTCTGGAGTATAGTTGCCGAAGTACAGCTTGTAGCCCAGCTCGTACATCTCAGGGTTGAACCAGAACCACCAGTCCTGGACCCTGTGGTTGGGGCCGTAGCCCCTTAGCGGGGCGTAGAAGAACGCTACGTCGTACCTGGCCCAGTATATCGGGTCGTCGGTTACCGAGACCCAGCCCTTGGTGTAGAGGTGCCATAGCCTGCCTCCTATGGTATCGCTTGTCTGTATCGGGTTTATACCGTAGACCAGTGGCGTGACTATTGTTCTCGTCCTCTCTATTCTGTTAACCTTTATCCAGAGGTAGCTCTCGATCCAGTTTGCGATCTGCCTACCGCTGTCTAGCCTCTCATCCTCAACTCTAATCAGGAAGTTTACCTCTACCTGAACCTCGGTGCCGTCGGGGTAGACGAAGTACAGCCACTTGCCTCCGGGGGCTAGTGGGTCGTCCTTGAACACCAGCTGGTAGCCGTACTCGGCGTATATCTGGTTCAGCTCGTTTATCGCCTCCTCCATCAGCTGCTCGGCTGTGGCGACATCAGCAACGCTTGTGACGCCCAGCTCCTCTGGTATATCAGCCACCCACTCGTAAGCCGGGTGGCCAGACCTGATGGCCGTCAGCATGGGGTTGGCGCTGCCCTGGTAGATGCCGTTTACTAGGAAGCTCCTGTCAATTATCAGCTGGAGCGCCTGCCTTATCTTCTTCACGCCGAAGGGGTTGAACTCTATGTTCCTGTCGTTGGGGTCGACCTGGGTTATGTCGACCCAGTTGCTGCCGAAGGCGCTGTCGGCGTTCTTATAGACAAGACCAGGTATCTGGACTCCCTGAATGGTTTCATAGTCTCCGGGGCCGTTGACCTTAACCACTATCTCGCCCTGCTTGGTGGAATCGTAAATGTTGCTCGCGAGGTTGATTGCGAGGGCAGTGAAGGTTGAGCTGCTGGGTATGAGGTCTATGTTAGCCATGACGTCCTGGGGTATGTCGAGGTAGTTCTTCAGGGGCTGGCTCCAGAGGAATATGTCTGCGTTGCCGCTCCCGACCTCGACGATGCCAGCCGTCATGTCGGTGACCGTCTTAAACGTTATCCTCTCAACAGGCTGGCCGGCCTGTGCTGAGGCTAGAGTGACCAGCGGGATCGATGGTAGGACGAATATGGCTATCATAACCGCTGCTATGAGTATCCTGGTTAAACCGGCTTTCATTATCTATCCACCCACCATACGGTCATTATTATAACGCTTCTACATAACTGGCTTTAAATTAAGCTTCAAACCTGTGTATAGATTCATCAACAGAATAGGTGGTTCTCAGGCTTATACTGCTTCAACCCCAAAGAATGCCCTGGTGGTGCTTGTTTGGAGGGCGAGCTGTGCCTCCACATCTCCCTCGACCCCTCAACACCCATATCGTCCATCATCGACAGCGTGGAGGTAGCCCACAATATCGTGTACGTCGACTCCGGAGCTACGGTTGCAGATGCTGTAGATAAGTGCGTTCACGAGGGATGCGAGTTCATAGTAGTGAAGAGCGGGGAAGGCGAGTTCGCTGTGAGCATTGGCGACGCCGTCAAGAGCTATAGCAGGGAGAAACCGGTCTCCGAGCTTAGGGAGGAGGCGCTGTTCGAAGTCGGCGGGGCTGCTAGTATACAGAGGGTGATAACAATGCTTCTAGCCAGCGGAAAGCCCGGTGTCGCCGTGAAGGAGGGGGGCAAGATCGTTAGCATAGTTGCCCTGAGGCTGGTATCCAAACTGCTGTCCCTTGAGATCGACGTGGAGGAGCTAAGGGGTGCTGATTAGGCGGGGCGGGTAGCTGGGTGCACCTGGGGGTAGCTCGGCGAAGTGCCTTTAGCTGATATAAGCGGGTATCTGGAGGTTCTAGACTCTGTACGAGGTTTCTCCTATCTTGAGACAGCTAGGGGTGTGTTGAGGAGGGGCGCGGCCGGGTGCGTCTCCAACCCCAGGGAGAAGCCAGGGTATGTGAAGGCACTCTACGTTATAGGAGCTGTCAAGATACCGGTGGGGGAGGGATGCAGCTACACCCTGGAGGAGCTGGGTGTTTACGATATCGGCGGGGCCCCGGATATGGTGTTCTCCTCGCCCCTAGACCTCTTCACGAGAGGGAAGCCGACGCCTCTAGTTAGGTCCCGCCTCCAGCTGCCAGGGGGAGTTAGGCTCTGGCTAAAGCTAGAGTGGTACAATCCCTTCAGCCTCAGCGTGAAGGATAGGCCGGCTGTAGAGATTGTTTCCAGGCTCTCCAGAAGGGTGGAGAAGGGCTCGCTAGTCGGAGACGCCACTTCCTCGAACTTTGGTATAGCGCTATCCGCTGTAGCCAGGCTCTACGGGTACAAGGCCCGCGTCTACCTGCCTGGTGCTGCTGAGGATTTCGGGAAGACACTCCCCCGGCTGCTCGGCGCCGAGGTTATTGTAGATCCTGAAGCGCCCTCGACAGTCCACCTCCTCCCCCGGGTTATGAAAGATGCCAGGAGCGGGGGCCTGGTCCATGTAAACCAGTTCTACAACGACGCAAACTTCGAGGCCCACATGAGGGGGACTGCGCGGGAGATTTTCGTCCAGTCCCGCAGGGGAGGACTCAGGCTAAAAGGCGTCTCCGGGAGTCTAGGCACCTCCGGGCACATGTCCGCAGTCGCCTTCTACCTCCAGAGCGTCGACCCTGGGGTTAAAGCGGTTCTAGTGCAGCCAGCAAAGGATGCTTCCATACCGGGGATAAGGAGGGTTGAGACGGGGATGCTCTGGATAAACATGCTCGACATCGACTACAGCCTGGCCGAGGTGACCCTGGAGGAGGCGGTGGAGGCTATGGCGGAGGTCGCCCGGAGCGACGGCCTAATTATAGGCCCCTCGGGCGGCGCTGCTGTGAAGGCTCTGGCAAAGAAAGCTGGCGAAGGAGAGCTTGAGCCTGGCGACTACGTTGTTGTAGTGCCCGACACAGGATTCAAATACGTAAACCTAGTCAAGCAGCTCCTCTAAAGGATGGGTTAGGGGCCTAGGCTAAATACTCCTGGCTAGACCGAGTAGAATGCTGGCCATTCCCGGGGGGCTGGGGTCGGGGGTGGGTGTTTTGGCTGTTCCAAGCGTTAAGGACAGTATGGTCAGGGCCAGGATTGTTGTGAGGGGCGTTGTGCAGGGCGTGTTTTTCAGGGCTAGCATGCGTGAGGAGGCCAGGCGTCTCGGGCTGTCTGGGTGGGTTAGGAATCTGCCTGACGGTGAGAGTGTAGAGGCTGTTGTCGAGGGTGAGGGGGAGGCTGTTGAGAGGCTGATATGCTGGGCCCTCCGAGGTCCTCCGGCGGCTAGAGTTAAGGAGCTGAGGGTGGAGCTGAAGCCCTACAGGGGGGAGTTCAGGGGGTTTGAGATAAGGTATTGAGGCCCAGCACTCCACTCCTTTCTACCCGGGATTCTCGGTGGGTGCTACGTGTTGATACGGGTCTTTAACACGCTCGGTAGGAGGAAGGAGGTTTTCACCCCCCACAGGCCGCCTCTCGTCGGTATGTATGTGTGTGGGCCTACTGTCTACGACTACACCCATATAGGCCACGCTAGGACCTTCACAGTATTCGACGCGGTTAAGCGCTACCTCAGGCTCCGGGGTTTCGACGTCTTCCACGTGCAGAACATCACGGATATTGACGATAAGATTATAAACAGGGCGAGGGAGGAGGGGAGGGACTGGAGGGATGTTGTGGAGGAGTATAGCAGGGACTATTTCGAGGGGCTCCGGAGCCTGGGCATACAGATAGACCACCATCCGAGGGTCACCGACCATATACCGGATATAATCAGGTTCGTCCACGGCCTCATCGAGAAGGGTTACGCCTACGTTGCCGAAAGCGGTAGCGTCTACTTCGAGGTCGACAAGTACCCTGGATACGGCATGCTAAGCGGCTCCCTCTCGAAGGAGGCTTGGAGGCAGGAGGAGGATGTGATGCACGAGAAGAAGAGCCCCTATGACTTCGCCCTATGGAAGGCGGCCAAGCCCGGCGAGCCAAGCTGGGAAAGCCCCTGGGGGAGGGGTAGGCCTGGATGGCATATCGAGTGCAGCGTCATGAGCAGCAGGTACCTGGGAAGCAGGATTGACATTCACGGGGGAGGGGTTGACCTGGTCTTCCCTCACCACGAGAATGAGAGGGCGCAGAGCGAGAGCTACTTCGGCCACAGATGGGTCAAGTACTGGCTGCACGCAAGCTACCTCACTATAAAAGGTGAGAAGATGAGCAAGAGCCTGGGGAACATCATACCCCTCAGGGAGGCGCTGAGGGAGTGGGGTCCGGGCCCCCTGAGGCTCTGGCTACTCAGCTCCCACTACAGGAGCAACCTAGACTATAGCGAGGAGGCTCTAGGCCAGTATAGGAGGCTGTATGAGAGGCTTAGACAAGCGGCAGACTCCATCGGTAGGAGGCTAGAGAGGGCTGAGCCTAGCGGCAGGCTCGGGGATAACGAGCTTGAGACTCTCGCCAAGCTCAAGAGGGTGATCTCGGGGTGGCATGAGGCCATGTCCGACGACTTCAACATGGGCAAGGCCATGAGCAGCCTATGGGAGTTCACCACAACATACTTCAGGGAGGTTGAGCAAACGGAGAGCTACACACTCCTATGGCTATCCTGGAGGATACTCACTGCATTCAACAGCGTCTACGCCTTCTCCCCCGACATAATGGAGTCTAGGAGACCCGAGAAGACTCTCGAGGACAGCCTGGTGCAGGCGCTTGTTGATGTGAGGAGTGAGCTGAGGAAGAGGAGGATGTACGACCTCGCAGACGATATCAGGAACAGGCTGGCAGAGCTCGGCTTCATACTCCACGACATGGGGGAGAAGACGGAGTGGAGGAGAAAGTAGGGCTGGAGCCCCTCGACCCCAGGGCTATAGAGAGGCTGGACCTCAACCTGTACTCCAGGCAGCTGGGCCTCCTCGGCGCCCGGGGGCAGCTGAGGCTGGCCAGCGCGAGAGTCGCCGTGGTGGGTCTAGGCGGGCTTGGGAGCCTCGCGGCCGCCTACCTTGCCGCAGCGGGCGTCGGCAGGCTAATCCTAGTCGACAGGGATGTTGTTGAGCCGAGCAACCTTAACAGACAAGTCCTCTACGGGAGAGGCGACGTTGGCAAGTACAAGGCCGTAGTTGCAGCGGAGAGGCTGGCTGAAATGAACCCGGAGGCCGAGGTGGAGCCCATCCCCGAACCTCTAGACCCGATCCTCGCCGAGGACCTCGCCCAGGAGGCCGACGTCATCGTGGACGGGCTGGACAACTGGATGGCTAGGCTATGGCTCGACGCGGCAGCTTGGAGACGCGGCAGGCCACTGGTCCACGGGGCTGCCGAGAGGATGCACGGCCAGGTAACCACGGTTGAGAGGGGTAGGAGTTCGTGTCTAGCGTGCATAGCCCCCTCGAACCCGGAGCTGTCGGGCTGCACAGCCATAATCGCCCCCACCGTCGGGGTGGTATCGTCCCTCGAGGTCCTTGAAGCCTTGAAACTCCTGGCCGGCGTAGGGGAGCCCCTCTACAGCAGGCTAGCCATAATCGACCTCACCTACCCAAGGATTGAGGTCCTCAGGCTAGCCCAAATGGACTGTGGGCTATGCCTCACCAGGCTCAAAGGCGGTGAGGACCTCGCCAGCCTATACGGTCTCTAAGGGAGGGCGTGCCAGCGGCTCCACATTATAAAGGCTTCCAGAGTAGAGAATAAACCATCCGGAGCGGGCCCGTAGCTCAGCCAGGACAGAGCGCCGGCCTTCTAAGCGCGGGGGGTCGGGAGAGCCCCTGTCTCTGCTGCGCGGGGAAAGCCGGTGGTCCCGGGTTCAAATCCCGGCGGGCCCGCCACACAACAGCCCCCCTGGTGGCGGGGGGCTGCGCCGGGGCTCCTAACCCTTGGGTTGATGGCGGGGGTTCGGGTGTTGAAGGCTAACGTGGCGGCTGCAGGTGTTGTAGGGGCTTCTCTAGCGCTGGCGTCGGCCCTGGCCACGGGGCTGGTGGGTCTGGCGCCCTCTATTTGGGGGGTTGAGCCTGGTCTCGCGCTGGGGGTGGGGGGTGTTGCTCTGTGTCTGGCTGTCGCGTTAGCTCTCTACCCCGTCTACTCGAGGCTCTCGGGAGGCTCGATATCTGGGGTGGTGGAGTCTATTCTCTCCCAGGTTATGGTCTACCTGGTTCTGTGGCCGTCTCTCCACGCCTCCATAAGGCTAATATTCGGGCTTGGAGGGTGAGCCTCGCCTCCCTGGTGTATGGCAGTACAATATATTTCCCTCGACTGGAACCCCCCGGTAACTTAGGGTGTGTAGTAGCAGTGGCCCGTAGGATTGTGGTGGAGAGCTACCCCTACCCTAGGGTTGAGGACCTGCAGGTGGAGCTTGTGGAGCGTAAGGGGCTCGGGCACCCTGACACGATCTGTGACGCTGCGGCTGAGGCTGTGAGCAGGGAGCTGAGTAAATACTATGTGGAGAGGTTTGGCAAGGTTCTGCACCATAACGTTGACAAGGTGCTTCTCGTCGGCGGCCAGGCCGCGCCTAGGCTGGGCGGGGGGGAGGTCCTCCAGCCCATCTATATCCTTGTCTCGGGTAGGGCGACCACCGACGTCAAGACCGGGGGCGGTGTGGAGAGCGTGCCCGTCGGCCCAATGATCCTGAGGGCGGTGAAGAACTACATCAGGGAGAACTTTAGATTCCTAGACCCTGAGGAGCACGTCATAGTAGACTACAGGGTGGGTCGGGGTAGCGTGGATCTCGTAGGTATTTTCGAGGCTGAGGAGAGAGTGCCCCTAGCCAACGACACCAGCATAGGCTCGGGCTACGCACCCCTATCAACACTTGAAAGGCTCGTTCTCGAGACCGAGAAGCTCCTGAACAGCAGGAAGACTAAGGCGAGGCTGCCAGCCGTCGGGGAGGATGTGAAGGTGATGGGAGTGAGGGACGGGAAGACGATAACACTCACCGTGGCCATGGCCGTAGTAAGCAGCCAGGTGGACAGTGTTAGCGACTACCTGTCCGTCAAGGAGGAGGCTGAGAACCTTATACTCGATCTAGCGTCGAGGATCGCTCCAGACTATGACGTCAAGGTTAACATCAACACCGGCGACATACCCGAGAAGAACATTCTCTACCTGACCGTAACGGGAACGAGTGCCGAGCACGGTGACGATGGTGCAACCGGGAGGGGCAACAGGGTTAACGGGCTTATAACGCCTATGAGGCCTATGAGCATGGAGGCCGCGGCGGGCAAGAACCCTGTAAACCACGTTGGTAAGATATACAACGTCGTCGCCAACGACATAGCAGCCCTAATCCACCGCGAGGTGAAGAGCGTGGAGGAGGTGTACGTGAAGCTGGTGAGCCAGATAGGCAAGCCTATCGACAGGCCTCTAATAGTCGATGTGAAAGTTAGGATGGAGGGCGGTAGGGAGATCACCGCAGACGCCAAGAGAGAGATAGAGGCTATAGCCAACTCAGTCCTAGACGGTATAACAGGCTATACCGAGAAGTTTGTGAGAGGCGATATAACAGTCTACTAGACGCTGCGGAAGGGGGGGTTAGCGGCGGGAGGACCTCCGGTACTCCTCAACTATCCTCATGATATCCACAGCCGCATCTCTCCTACGCCTCCACTCAGCCCTCATCTCCCCCGCTATTCTCAGGACCTCGCTTGACACTAGCACGTAGCCGCCGAGCCTGAGGACCTGGACCTCACTGAGGGGTATTACCGGGACTCGCCTGCTCTTCAGGGCGTTGGCCGCGGGGGAGTCTGGGTGCTCCGCCACCACAGCCTCCACGCCAGTCTTCGCCAGCTCCTCCACGGCGTCCCAGGTGAAGGTGTCCCCGCCTCTAAGCACGATTATGAGACGGCCGCCCCGGGCCGTAGAGGCGGTCTCTCTAACCGTCTTCAGCGTGAGCCTGTCCAGCTCCACCGCCAGTAGGTGAGTGCCGCGTCCCAGAAGCTCGACAGCCCTCCTAAGCTCCCCCACGGTAGCCTTCAGCTCCTCAATCCTGAGCGTAGACTCCTCGAGCCTCTGCTCCAGCTTCCTCACCCTCTCCCTCACAATCTCCGTCTCCCTCTTCAGGCTGTGCTCGCTCCTAGCCCGCGCCCTGGCTCTCTCCAACTGCGCCCTGAGCGCTCTAACCTCGCTCTCCATGTCCTCAAGCCGCCTCCTAAGGCTCGAGTTCTCTATCCTTAGGGCCTCGAGGGCCTCTCTTAGATTGTTTATCTCCCTGTAGACACTACCCCCATCCCCAGAACCCTGGGACTGATGGTTGTTTTGACCCTGCTCGGGCTTGGTGAGCTCCGGCTCACCCCCTCCAAGCTCCTCCTCTATAGCGCGCTCCAGCGCCTCAGCCAGCGTAACCCCCCTTATAACGTCAATCTTCACACGCTCTACATCAACATCTATCCCCATCTTCTCGATAGCCCTCTCGACAGAGCGGAGTTTGGACTCGAGAGTCATGTAGGCTTTATATGCCGCTGCCGCGGCGTCCCTAACATGTGTGTCATCAACGGAGGGACCGAGGACCCGCCTAGCAAGACCCCATTTTTCAGAGGTCGTGAGGTCTGCAGGCGGGGTGTAGAGTATGGCGCCCCATTGGGCTGCGAGCTTCTTGGCCGTCTCCGGAGGGTCTGACACGTCTACAGCAACCATCACCGGCCTCCCAAGGCTGTAGACTATCTCCGTCACCCTGCTCCTATCCAGGTTCTTACCGCTCTCCGCGTGGAGAAGCCTGCCGTTGATGTCAAGGACTGCCAGCCCAGTTGTTATCCCGGGGTCTATCCCCACTATCACGGGGGAGCCCCTATCCGGCGTGCTCGGGAGTGTTAGTATCCTGCTCCTAGCCACCGGCTTTATCCTAATTGAGTAGTCGGGACCCTCCCTACGCCTCACAACACCCTCCAGCTTCTCTCTGGGAGCATAGACTATGAAGGTTGCAGACTCTATCCCGCCCTCGCTCCTCCTATAGTTTAGATCGTAGTCGAGCCCCGCCCTGTCGAGCGACTCCCTAATGCGGGAGACCGCCTGTGATATTGCAGCCCTAACCCTCCTCTGATACCTAGCCTGGCTCCAGCCCCCCGCGCTCCCGCTCCTAGCCCTAGAGACTGTTACCAGAGTCTTCTCCTCGAGGACGCTCACAGGGTTTCCAGCCCCCTCTAGGGCGAGCACGGCTAGGAGGTATGCGGTAGCTGTTGGAGTCGGCTTCTTATCGATCCTTATACCATACTTCTCGGCAACCTCCCTCAGGCTCGCCAGCCTTCCGCCATCCAGGGTAACCTGGACCAGCCTTGTCTTGGGGGGTAGCATGGAGGCGACCCTGCCGACATCCCTCTCACCCCTGCCGAGCTCGAAGACGTTGTCCACCGCCAGTACGTCGGGCTGCCTGTTCCACGCTATCCTTATAAGCCTAGCCAGGCTTATTGACTCGTGCCTCTCCACAACCCTACCACTGCCGTCAAGTATAACCGCTGCGTACCTGGCGCTCCTGCTTCCTGGCTCTCCGGAAACTATATCGACGCCCATAACGGCGCGCGTTACAACACCACCCCCCTGTCGGGGCCTGGTCTACACAGGGGGCTCTCCTGTCTCCCCCATCACATATTTTATAGCGGGGGCTAATTCAACCTTTAGCCCCGCCCTCCTCCTGAAATATCTTAGAATATAGTCTACATCCCTCGTGAGCAGCTCGTGGGCGTGGGGCTCGTCCCTGTAGACGTACTGGGGCCAGTCTATCACCACGCCCCCGCCCTCAGCGGTTGCTATGACATTATACTCGCTAAGGTCGCCGTGGACCACTCCGACTCGCGTATAAGCTATCCTCAGGGTTTCAAGCACATCCCTAAGGATGGACGCGGCTGTTTCGGCGTCGAGAACTCTAACCTCGGCTAGTAGAACCCCCTCAACGTACCTCTGGACAACGGCGTGCCTGTTCCACGCTACAGGGCTGGGAACCCTGGCGCCCTCCTCCTCGAGCCTCACGAGTATCTTGAACTCCCTCTCAGCCAGGGCTTTGGAGACGTCGAGCCAGCTCGTGGGCCTCAGGTCTAGCGCGTAGCTCCTGTGCCTCCTAATCTTCCTAAAGCTTTCCCTACCAGCCCTATGCAGCTTAACCGTCAGCCTGGAGCCTGCCGGCGAGACGGCTATGTAGACGTCCCCCTCTTTACCGAGCCCTATCTTGTCGCCTAGGACCTCTATAATCCCGCGAGACCTCAGATTGTCTATCGCCAGCACGTCAAGCCCCGTGTATGTTAGCGTGTAGCCGCTCAGGCTACCGAGCCTCCTCTTAATAAGCTTCATAGTTACAAGCGTCTTCACAGCCCTCGAGAACCTTGAGGGGGGTAGGCGGGAAGACCTCTCGACAAGCTCTACCGGCACGTAGCGGTACCTCCTCATCCACTTCTCAATAGCCCTAAGCACCCTCAGCTCGTCGCCGCCCAAGCTGGTGTAGACGCTCCACAGGTTCAACGGCAACCGGCACGTACCCGTACTGACTTGTGGCGCCAGGAGGGTATAACGCTGGGGGAGCCCTCCTAACCTTAGGTGGGAGTGTCTAACCTGTTCAACAGCACTGCATATTATAAAAACTTGTTCTAACACTTTAAAATTTGCTGGTAACCGAATATTGGGGGGGTAAGAGTGGGCTCCACGCCTGATAGTATAGCCGGGAAGGAGGAGGGAATAGTTGAGGAGGAGGGTGTCATGTATGTTAGGGGGTATAGGCATATAGCCAAGGTAGCCCACGCGCTGGCTAACGAGACTAGGACGAGGATTATAGAGCTGCTTGCAGATGGCCCTAAGACTCTCGACGAGCTCTCGGAGGTCCTCGGCCAGAGCAAGGCTAACATAAGCAGCCAGATAAGAAAGTTGGAGGAGATAGGGATTGTTGTGCCACGCTACCAGCCGGGGGACAGGGGTATAAGGAAGACTGTTGAGCTCAGGGCTAGGCGGATAGTACTCATGCTTGAGTAGCGGGTCCGGCGGGCTAGCTTTCTTGCCCGGCCAGAGCTTTTATGAAGCCCCTGAAGACCGGTGCCGGGTCCAGGGGCCTGCTCTTGAACTCCGGGTGGAACTGGGTTGCAAGGAAGAATGGGTGGTCTCTGGGCCTAAGCTCTATAGCCTCCACATAACCCTCCTGGCTCCACGCACTCACTACAAGACCAGCCTCCACCAGCCTGTCGACGTAGCTGGGGTTAACCTCGTAACGGTGTCTATGCCTCTCGCTAGCGACCTCCCTCCCGTAGAGGCTCCAGAGTATAGTGCCCTCCACTATCCTTACAGGCCTCGCGCCTAGCCTCATAGTGCCCCCCAGCTTGTCTATACCCCTCTGCTCGGGCAGGAGGTCTACTACAGGGTGGGGTGTATGCGGGTTCACTTCAGTCGTGTGAGCCTCCCTCAGGCCCAGCACGTTCCTAGCGTACTCCACCACCGAGAGCTGCATGCCGAAGCATATGCCGAGCAGGGGTTTCCTGCCTTCTCTGAAGCGGCGTATCGCCTCTATCTTTCCCTCAACACCCCTAACGCCGAAGCCCGGGAGCACTACCGCCGCGTCGGCCTCCTCAAACACCCTGTCAACATCTACCTCACCCCTCTCAATATCGGTGCTCTCTACCCATAGGAGATCCGGCTTCACCCCCTCGTAGGCTGAAGCGTGTTTAACAGCCTCAACTATGCTTATATAGCTGTCCCTAAGCTTCGTGTACTTGCCCACCATGGCTATCCTCACCCTCCTCGAAGCCTTCTCGTAGAGGCCCACGAACTCCTCCCACCTGGAGAGGTCCGGACGCGACTCCCTCCCGAACAGCCTCCTCTCAACCAGCCTCGCGAGCCCCTGCTTCTCGAGGAGAAGCGGAAGCCTGTAGAGGTTCTCTATGTCGTAGCTGTTTATCACGTTCTCCATAGGCAGTGTGGCGTAGAGTGCTATCTTCCTGACCGCCTCGGGCTCGAGGGGGTAGTGGCTGCGGACCACCACGGCGTCGGGCTGTATACCTATCCTCCTCAGCTCCTGTATGCTGTGCTGGACAGGCTTCGTCTTCTGCTCCCCCGTCGTGGGGAGGTAGGGGCTTAGGGCTACGTGTATGAAGAAGGTGTTGTCGAAGCCCTCCTCAAGCCTCATCTGCCTGGCAGCCTCTAGGAAAGGAAGGCCTTCTATATCACCCACCGTGCCTCCAATCTCCACTATAACAACGTCGGCCCCGGATGCATCGCCTACCTCCTTTACCCTAGACTTTATCTCGTCAGTTATATGCGGTATAACCTGGACAGTCTGGCCCAGATAGTCTCCACTCCTCTCCTTCGAGATAACGGAGAAGTAGATCTGGCCCGTGGTTATGTTGTGTTTTTTAGACAGGTTCTTACCAAGGAACCTCTCATAATGGCCTATGTCTAGGTCGGTCTCCCCCCCGTCCTCCGTCACAAAAACCTCTCCATGCATGTAGGGGTTCATAGTGCCGGCATCAACATTTATGTAAGGATCTATCTTGATAGCCTCAACGCTGTAGCCACGGCTCGAGAGCAGAAGAGCCAGGCTGGCCGTGGTGAGCCCCTTGCCCACGCTCGACAGAACTCCTCCAGTAACTATCACATACTTCCTAGAAGGCATCGCCGCCTCTAGAGTATCTTCGAAAACCCGTCCCTAATAAGTTGTAAAACCCAAGCTAAATCACCTCCGCCATCCGAGTATCTCAGGCGGGGTTGGAGGGTTGCAGGGCTGCCCTGGACTGGACGGCTACGATATAGTGTTCGCCGATCTAGACGGCGTTATATGGATTGGGGGAGAGCCTATAGAGGATAATCTAGCGGTGCTGAGGAGACTAGCCTCTGAAGGGAGACTTGTGGTCTTGACGAACAACTCCACCCGCAGCAGGAGAGTCTACGCGTCAATGCTGAGGAGTATAGGGCTTAATATACCCCCGGAGAGGATAGTCACCAGCGCCTACAGCGCGGCTGTCCTGCTGAAGAAGGAGAGGGGCCCCTCAACAGCGATGGTAGTCGGGGAGGAGGGGCTTGTCGAGGAGCTTGTTTTGGAGGGCCATACCGTGGCCAGCTCCGGCGACGATGTCGATGTGGATGCTGTTGTTGTGGGGCTCGACAGGAACCTCACCTACGGGAAGCTGGCTAGAGCCGCCTCCGCCATACACGACGGGAGCCTCTTCGTAGCCACAAACCTCGACCACGCCCTGCCCACGCCCAAGGGCCTTATACCCGGCGCGGGCTCTATAGTAGCCCTCCTCGAGAAGGCCACCGGCGTGAGGCCAGCAGTCGTCGCTGGGAAACCCTCCAGAGGCCTGGTCGAGGTCCTACAAACACTATACAGGCCGGGGAAAGCGGTTGTCGTGGGTGACAGGATAGATACTGACGTCGAGTTCGCAAGGCTCTGGGGTGTAGACTCCCTGCTTGTGCTAACAGGAATGTACAGGATCGTAGGCGTGGAGGAGGCCGCTAGAATGGCGGGTGAGGGGGTTAAGGTTGCCAGGAGCCTCGGGGAATTCTGCAGGGGAGGGTAGCGGGGGCTGCGGTCTCGAGGAGAGGGCGGTGGCCCTGGTCAGCGGGCTAGCCGAGTCAAACCCTCAGCTTGAGGCTGTGCTCGAGGTCACAGGCGGTGTTGCCCGTGTTTATGTCAGGGAGGAGTGCGAGGGGGAGTGCGGCCTGGAGGATTGGAAGGTCCATTTGAGCCTCCAAGCCTCCAGGCTTGGGCTGAGGATCAGGTCCTACAGAAGGGAGGACGGATGGAGCGTTGTTGAGCTTACGTGCGGCTAGGACCTGAACATCCTCCTCACATCCATACCCAGCAGATCCTTGTAGGCCCTGCTGATGGGTGAGGCGCCTAGGACTATCTCCTCAAGATCCTCGCTGCTGAGCCGGCAGGCACTCCATCCACGCTCCACGTTGAGGAGGTAGAACCTAGCCCCATCCCTCCTCATAACCCACCATAGCGCTGCAGTAGCCATGCCCAGCGGGACGAAGCTTAGCGGCCCGAAGAATACCGGGGCTACGATGTATGCGGGGATTAGGAGGGCGAGGCCTACTCCATAAGCTTTCATCCTAGACTCGTACCTCCTTATCTCGTCCTCCAACACGGGGTTCAGACTGCAGGGTCTAGAAGCCTCCCTCAGAATCGCGCCAGCTAGGTCAACTAGACTACCTAGGCTGGGCTTCCTGACGTACCGCCAGATGGAGGAGAGGAGCCCGGCAAGCCCATATACATTCCCTTGATAGCCTCTCGCCACACCCGATATTAGGGGCTCGAGAGGCCTCCTAGCAATCCCCTCCAGCTCATCCTCCGGCAGCATACTCACTATAACCCTCGAGACCTCGTCGAACACCCTGCAACAGTCTCCACCACGCCTCGCCCTATATACGCTCTCCGCCATGAAGACGGCGGCATGCTGGCCGCTTATGCCGCCCCCGCCCACACCCCCCTCCAAGACAGGCTCCGTCTCATCCCCAAGATCGCTGGCGAGCCTTAGGCTTGAGCAGCGTGAGAGCTTGCAGAGGAGGCGCGATAGCCTGAAAGCCTCGAACCCCTCAAACCTGCCTTGCCTCCTCCGCTGTCGCCCGGACAACTGACAACACCTCCTCCACCACCGCTCCAAAGGAATCGGGCCTGGGGGACGTTACCGCCAGTACAAGCCTCCTGCCGGGCACCACGGAGACCCGGAACACCGACCCGAGACGGGAGAGCCTCCTCCAAAGCTCCCTAGCTAAGTCCAAAGCCTCCCCCTCAGTGGCGTAGGCCTCGGCACCTAGATCCGGCAGCTTAAGCCTCCTCAGCTTTCTCCTCAGGGGGCTCTGTTTAACATCCTTATACACAAGCTGGACAACATCTATACCGCCCCGCCTGTATATGTGTGCCTCGCCCTTGACACCCAGCGAGTCCCTAACCTCCACTGCAACCTCAAGCTTCTCGCGCCTCCTGAACAGCATAATGATGGGTAGGTAGAAGAAGGCGTGGTATGGGGGTGTCGTATACGTTATATAAACCTTCTTTATAGGCCCTCTGTTGACCCAGTATTCCGCAGTGAACCCGACTAGATACCCGTGCACCACATACCTCTGGTCCCGGGGGCCTATAACCTGCTCGAAAACCCTGACCAGACCCGCCTGCCGCCTTATCATCTTCTTCCTAACCTGGAAGAACCAGGCTACGCTGGGAAGCGCCGCCAGTATAAGCACTAGCAGAGCGTTAGCTAGAGTCTCCCCCGTTATCTCCACCAAAGCCCCTCCACACCCAAGCCCCTTTGGGGTGCCCGGCGGAGGCTCTAGGCAGCCCTTTACTAGAGCCTACACCCCCCTAGTTAGATTTGTTGTGGTCTCCTAGGGTTTAACCATTGTTCCGCCGCACTTAGGCCTCTGAAGAGGCGTATCTTTTCAGGGCTTCCTCGAAAAGCCGTGCATCGCCACTGCCAGCCCTGGCCCCAGCTATCCTGGATCTCCCGGGGAGTCTTGCCTCGATCTCCCCCGACGGTAAGGCCTCTACCTTGAGAGCCGCCTCCTCGCCCACAGCCCTCGAGACGATCCTGGAGAGGGTAGCTCTCAGCTTCTCCGCCGCCTCTCCCACACTCATATCCCCGGGCAGTAGTATAGCGTAGGCTATGGCATATCTAGACACCGCGTCCTCGCTGCCTACTACTATTTGGGGGAGATCCCTGTGCATGGCTACTCCGAGGGCTAGCCTAAGGGGTACGTGGTGTATATAGTTTCTCTTGCCGTAGACCATGAACGCGCCGCGGGCCAGATACTCGCCGGATGGAGGGGTTTTAGACACCTGCCTCCCATAGACCCAGTAGACGCTTACACCTCCAGCCCCCGCCTTCCAGGCCTTGCTGTACGCTGCTGCCAGAACCGCCGCGTCATATATGTCCTCCTCGCCTGGCATGAGCCTTCTCGTGAGCAGTACTGTGGCGGGGGCTCCGTGTATGTCGGCGTGGAGGAATATATCCTCGTGCCCTAGATATCTCTTTACCACACTCTCATTCTGACCAGCATCCCTACCCCCTATTGCCAAGAACCCTCCCCTCGTTATAGTCCAATGGTACTTCTCGAACCAGAACCTCCTCCGGCTCTCTAAGATCCTCCTGAGACGCCTGAGCCTAGCCCTCCTAACAGCCTCCTCCAGCCTAGACCTAGCCTCGGCAAAGGCCTTTTCAGCCCTTTCAGCTTTCGCCTCAAGCTCGCCCGCCTCCCGGTAGAGCCTCAGTATCAGCCTCCCCGCATCCTCACCCCGGGTAGCCTCAACTCTAATACCGCCTAGCTCCAAGATTACCTTGTTCCCTCTAACCTCAGCCACCGGGGGGAGCGCCTCGCCCCTAACAGCCCTGCGGAGCGCCTCATCCACCTGCTGATACGAGGATGCTACAGCCTCGGCAGCCCTCCTCAGCTCGCCAGCCCTACGCCTGTACTCCTCAGCAAGCTTCACAGCCTCCTCCATACTCCTCCGTAGCCTCGCCACCTCAGGCTCCTCTCCAGCCTCGCCGCCTCCGGGTGTGAAGAGTTCGTCGAGCGCGCTGTGGAAAGTGGGGTGCTCGCTGCACTCTAGCCTCTCCCTCCTGAAGGGATTTGCCTCCAGCCCCTTCTCCCCCCTGCATAGATAGCCTCTCCCCTGGAGCGACTCCCTATAGATGTCTTGTAGAACCCCAGCTACACACTCCCAAACACCTCCCCCTAGGCTGGAGGGGTGTGCAGCGTAGTCCACTCCACACCTGTCGAGCGCTTCCTCCGCCGCCTCACCCGGCACCCTAGCGCCCCTAATAAGGCCTCTCACAGCGTCAGCCCCCTTTGACGCGAGCTCCGCCAGCGCCTCGGGGGGTAGAAGGAACGGGTTATCCTCCTGTAGCGGGGGAGGCCTGTACCGGACCTTCGGCTTCAAAACCCTATCTCTAAACTCGGCCACTAGCGTAGTGGCCTCAACAACGCCGTCGCCATTTACGAGGACTAGGGCGCCCCTCGGCATTATCTCCACGTATAGCTTATGGCCCGTGGAGAAGGAGAGTTCCGCGAGCCTGTCAAAGCCAAGTTGCCTCACACCCTCCAGTCTAGAGCCTCTAACCCTCCTCCTCATAACAGCCACGAACCCTGTAGGCACTACCTCTCTTAGAACCGCAGCCCTGCTCGTGGCATGAATCCTTACCGAAGGCTCTGCTATGACGTTTACACTGCCACCCGGCCCCTTGAACTTCATCAACACACCGTTCCTACCTGGAGGCCAGTATATATTGTCGAGCCTCGCCCCCCTTAGTGTTTGGTGAAGGAGATTTACAGCTACATGCACGTCAAGGCTGTTCATAGCCTTCCTAGCCACACCTCTCTCCCTGAACTCTTTTCCAGCACAGGAGGCTCAAGTACGGTTTGCAGGCTCCCTCGCTGCTCAGTCCTTCTCCTTATACTCTACCACGGCCCCTGTAGCCCAGTCTATGAACACAACCTCCTTTACACCCACACTCTTGATCTTCGCCTCCACATCGGCTAGGAGCCTCTTCCAAAGACTCCAGTTGATAAACTTGCAGTAGTAGCAGCCGGGGTCGCTACCGGTGTAGTCTATGAATATAGCCGCTTTCGACCCGTCGCGGGAGAGCCTTATCCTCTTCACGACACCAGATGTTATGAGGTCAATGTCGAAGCCCGGCACCTCTGTGGACGCTAGGACCTCCTCAACCCTCCTCAGCGTAGCAACTATGTTCCCAGGAAGCCCGGCTTGCTGCAAGCCAGGGCCAGGCTCGGCGGGGCGAGGGCTCCTACCGCTGGTTCCACCGAAGAGCCTACCCAGAATGCTTCTCAGACTCTTCTCCATACCCCGAACCCCCTGTAAGAGGTGTTGGCACTGCTTCAATAAAAACCTCAATAATAATTTTTATTTAAGCGGGGTTTAAGCAGGGGCGTCGCGGCCCAGCGCTGATATGTTCTGCACCATATACAGCCTCTCCCCCATTGTTGCCCGCCGGTCCCTTCCCGCTTCCTCCGACAGCGTTACACGGTTTCTTGTGATGGCATTGTTGAGTAGTTTTCACCGACTCAAACCATGCTATCCCGGTTACACTGGAGCTTAAAGTTGTGTAATTGGCGGCACGGGCATCCCTCGGCTAATCTGGGAGAACCCGCCCCCCACTACAAGGGCTCAAGATAAACGGCCATGTAAGGGGAAGATACAAGCGCTACCAAAGGGATAAAGCACGGTTCAACATAGGAAACAGAATTCTAACGTCTCTGCCCCGTCCTCTGGTACCGCCTCACTAGAGTCCTCCTGACGGGAACCATTATTACAACGGCCCTTAGAAGCTCGGGTATCCTTGCCACAAGCGATCTTGCTATGGCTACCGAGGTTCTAAACGACTTGTCGAGGGTGGCGCGGGCGGGGTATTCGACCCACACTTCCGCCTCGGCGAACGTGCCGTAGGACTCCACCCTTATCCTCCTGGGCTTGTAGCCCATGTCTGAAAGCACCAGTTCTATCTGTCTTCTAACCCTCTCCCTCTCGTCTCCAGGGCCCGGGCCTACCAGGTATAGGAGGTTCTTGAGGGCTATTGAGCCCAGGCCGTACACGAGGTAGAGGCCTACACCCACTACTATTATGGTCTCGAAGATAGTGAGACCCGTTAGGTTGGACACTATTATAGCCGCCGCGCCGGCCTCCTCCAGCAGCACATCAAGCTTTAGCTTCTCCGCAACGAACTTCAGCGATACCAGCCTAACCTCAAGCCTCCTAAGCTTCCCGAAAAGGTACCTCTCTATAGCATACGAGACCAGGCCGCTGACGCCGGGGTAGAGGGCAAGCATTATCGGCGTGGGCTCGCTTCCCTTGGAGAAAACGGCTTTACCCATTATAAACACTACTATCGCGACGCCGATCAACGCCGAGTGGAGTGCCATGAGGCTCTCTATCCTCAGTATCTCGAATCTCGCCTTGTAGTATACAGTTCGTGAAGCCGCTATGTTGAAGGCTACGGCGAGGCTGAGGAAGGTTATGGCTTCGACGAACCAGACGAAGGCTTCGACAAGCACTACACCGCTGGGGAAGACTAGGAGGTATAGCGCGACTCCGGCCGTGGCCATTACCGCTGAGGCGAGGGCTGAGGCGTAGATATATCTTATCAGGTTTGTAGCCTTCAATATTTTACGCGCCGAGACGCTCGGGGCCTGTACCCTCCTAGCCCACCTAACACCAGCTGAGTTTGAGGACCTCCCCGCCTTTCCCTCTCCGGGCGATTCTGGGCCGCCGGTGTTTCCCGGTGCCACTACCTCCTTCTCCTCCCGCAGGACCTAGGCCACCGGCTACCCTACATAGTCTTTCAGGAGGCTAAGAGCTTTTGGGATTATTCTATAGCCGCCTATAATAGTCCCTAACCCCCCCGAGAGACATGTAGATTCTGAGAACCTGTCCACACTACCCCGTAGGCCCGGGTGGGATATCATTAGGGGGACCGGGTCGGCGCTATGGGCTCCTTTATCCCAGGGTGTTGCATGGTCGGATGTAATTACAAAGGCCGGCTCCAGGCCCTTGGAGCTTATCCCGTCCAAAAGCGGTGCGAAGAAATGCTTATCTATCTCCTCTACAGCCTTTAGCTTGCCCTCGAAACTCCCGTCGTGCCCAGGCTCATCAGGCCCCTTGAGATGCACGTACACGAGATCATATGTCTCCAGAGCTTCGACAGCTCTAGCGGCCTCCTCCCTGTAGACCTCCTCCCTAGCCCTACCTTCAATCTCGACATGGATGTCCTCCAGGCCGATATACCTGGCTATACCCCTCTCGACAACCATCTCAACTATACTCACCCCCCTGAGCCCGAACTTCTCCTGGAAGCCGGGAGGCTTCTCCTGGGGGAGGACACCAGCGTCTCTCGATAGAATGGCGTTGGCCTTCAAGAGGCCCCTGCTCTCCCTAGCCTTGTTAACCGGGTGGTTGTCTAGGACTTCAATAGCTCTCAAGGTGAACTCGTTGAGCATTCTGGCCGCCAGCACTGCTGACTCGTCCGTGGAGAGGGGGTTGGACAGCTTTATATACGGCTCGTATTTCTCAAGGGCGACGCTGAACCGCCCCCTCCTCTCGTACGCCGGGTCGGTGTTCGATATGGCATCGCTCAGAGGCTTCCTCCTGTGCCTGAGGACTAGAACGCCTCTATGGCCTATTGTAGCCCGGAAGAGCGCCACCCCCTCGCCCTCCTCCAGCTCCATCCCATCCACCGCGGAGGCCAGCTCCCTGGCCTCGCGGGATGTAAGGCTCCTCCCAACCCTCCTGTCAATTATCCTCAGCGTCCCGGGATCGACCGTGGCGAAATTGGCTCTTAAAGCCACGTCACCCCTCCTCATCTCTATCCCAGCGCCAAACGCCTCCAGAGGTCCTCGGCCCGGATAGTACTCCTCCGGGTTATAGCCGAGCAGGCTTAGTGTGGCGTAGTCGCTCTGAGGAGCTACTCCAGGCTTGACAGTGTACACCATACCGCAGACCGCGTGAGAACCGAGGGAGTCGATGTTCGGCTTGTTAGCCTCCTCCAAAGTCCTTCGAGGCGAGCTCGGCGAGTCGGCGGCCCCGTCTAGAACCACGTACAGTATCTTCAATGCTGCGACACCGGAGACCCTTAATATCAGCCTCGAACAATAAGTCTTCGCCTGGGGCCGCAGGTTGAAGGCCAGGCTCAGAAGGCTAACGGGGAATCTCGTCCTAGTGGAGACGGAGCTTGGGCAGAAGTGCGTTGTCCCCGAGAGCGAGCTGTGCTCGCTAGCCGAGCGGTTCGGCCTGGATATAGAGGGGGTTGAGTGCCGCTCCCCCTCTAAGGCGGGGTTTTAAGCTGTTCTTCAAAACTATATTAGCCCCAGGCCTGTTATGACTCTAATAAATATGGCGGGGTAGCCTAGCGGGGTAGGGTAGCCTGGCAGCCCGCGGGGCTCATAACCCCGAGGTCGGTGGTTCAAATCCACCCCCCGCTACCATCAGCGGGGCCCCGCCGCCATGTCCCGGTTAGATTGCGGCGAGGGGGAGGCTCGGATCCGCGAGGTCCTCAAACTCTATCCATGGCTACTCCCAGTGCTCTGGCTATTCTCCCAGGGGAGCAGCGGTTCTGAGATAGTCACCGCCGACTCGGCCTCCCGAATCCTCGGCGTTCCAAAGAGGCTTGCACGTACACTCCTCCACTATGCAGCAAAGGCTGGTGTTGCTGAGAGGGAGGTTTGGGGCTACAGGGCTCCCAGCCAGGTCTGCATCGAGGTTAGGAGGAGTGGTAGGTACTACGCGGCTGTAGTTGGTAGCACAGTCTACGTTGCGAAGACTTTGGCCAGGAGGGTTAGATGGTTTACCGTCCCCATAGAATATTTGGAGAATGTTGAGGCTCTCCAGGGGAAGGCCCGTTTTAGGGCGGTTATCGCAAAAAAGGTTCTCGAGGCGTGATAGGCAGCCGCCTCCACCCTTAATGCTAGTTGCCCCTTCCATGCTCCCTTATAAGCTTCCTTAGCACGTACTGGAGTATGCCTCCGTGCTTGTAGTACTCTACCTCTATGGGCGTGTCGAGCCTGGCCTTCACCTTGAACTCTATGACCCGGCCGTCGCTCTTCCTAGCCCTCACCGTCAGTATCTTGCCGGGGTGGAGGCCCTCCTCTATACCTATTATGTCGTACTCCTCGCTGCCGTCCAAACCAAGCTTTTCCGCGTTCTCTCCGGGCATGAATTCGAGGGGCAGCACGCCCATGCCCACTAGGTTGCTCCTATGTATCCTCTCGTAGCTCTCGGCTATAACAGCCTTCACACCCAGGAGTGCTGGGCCTTTCGCCGCCCAGTCCCTGCTAGACCCGACCCCGTACTGCTTGCCAGCCAGCACTATGAGCGGTATCCCCATCTCCCTGTACTTCATGGCGGCGTCGAACACGTGCATGACCTCGCCTGTCGGCCAGAATATGGTCCAGCCTCCCTCCCTGTCGGGCACCAGCCTGTTCCTGAATCTCGGGTTGTCGAAGGTACACCTCATCATAACCTCGTGGTTTCCTCTTCTAGAGCCGCAGGTGTTGAGCTGTGACGGCAGGACTCCCTGCTCTATGAGATACTGGCCTGCCTTGGAATCGGGGCTTATCCTGCCAGCGGGGCTTATGTGGTCTGTGCTCGTCCTGTCAGGCGCCCACACGAGGACCCTAGCACCCCTTATATCCTTCGGGGGCTGGGGTTCTAGGGGCATGTTGTCGAAGTATGGTGGCTTCCTTATGTAGGTGCTCTTCGGGTCCCAGCCGTAGAGCTCTCCCTCCGGCGCCTCCAGCTCCTCCCAGAACCTGTCCCCCCTGTCTATGTCCTTGTACTTTTCGATGAAGAGCTGCGGGTCGAGGGCACTCTCTATAGCCTCCCTAACCTCCCTCTGGCTGGGCCAGAGGTCCCTGAGGTAGACAGGGTTTCCGTTGGGGTCGTAGCCCACGGGCTCCTTCTCGAAGTCTATATCTACCCTGCCAGCGAGGGCGTACGCCACAACCAGCGGCGGGCTGGCCAGGAAGTTCCCCCTGGCTAGCGGGTGTATCCTGCCGGAGAAGTTTCTGTTGCCGCTGAGAACCGTCGCCACCCAGAGGTCATGCTCCCTTATCGCCTCCTCAATCTCGGACCTCAGGGGTCCGCTGTTTCCTATGCAGACTGTACAGCCGTAGCCTGTTATATGGAATCCCAGGGCCTCCAGGTACGGCATCAGGCCAAGCCTGTTCCAGTACTCAGGCACAACCCTGCTACCAGGGGCGTTGCTAGTCTTGACCCAAGGCCGTGTTCTGAGTCCCTTCTTGACGGCGTTCCTGGCCAGGAGGGCTGCCGCTATCATGACGCTAGGGTTGCTTGTGTTGGTGCAGCTGGTTAGAGCGGCGTAGACTACGCTACCATCCGTTAGATGGACCTCCTCGTCCCCTAGCTTAAGCTCCACTATAGCCGGGCCCCTTCCCTTCTTCTCCAGATATTCCAGTATTATCTTCCTTACACGCTCCTTAGCCTCCCTCAGGGGTATCCTGTCCTCCGGGTGGCTGGGGCCGCTTATACTCGGCTCCACGTCGGAGAGGTCTATCTCGACTACGTCACTATACCTGGGCTCCGGGTCCTCCAGACTGTACCACAGCCCCGTCTCCTTAGCATACCTCTCGACAAGCTGGACCAGCCACTCAGGCCGGCCTGTCCCCCTGAGATACTCTATAGTGGCCTCGTCCACCGGGAAGAAGCCCATAGTAGCACCGTACTCGGGGGCCATGTTGGCTATAGTCGCCCTGTCCGGGACACTGAGCTTCTTTACACCCTCCCCAAAGTACTCGACAAACTTGCCGACAACATTCCTCTTCCTAAGCTTCTCCGTGATGTAGAGGACAAGGTCGGTTGTGGTCACACCCTCCCTCAGCTCGCCAACCAGCCTCACCCCCACAACCTCGGGGAGGAGCATGTAGTAGGGCTGGCCTAGTATCACGGCCTCAGCCTCTATACCCCCAACCCCCCAGCCGAAGACGCCTAGACCGTTTATCATAGTAGTGTGGCTGTCGGTCCCTAGCAGGCTGTCGGGGTGTGCGTAGAGGGTGCCGTTCCTCCTGGACAGCCACACCACCCTAGCCAGGTACTCTAGGTTTACCTGGTGTATAATCCCCTTACCGGGCGGGACGACCCTGAAGTTTGAGAAGGCCTTCTGGGCCCACTTGAGAAGCTGGTACCTCTCCCTGTTCCTCTCATACTCCCTCTTAAGGTTGAGCCTGAACGCCTCGGCGGTTCCGTAATAGTCGACCTGTATGCTGTGGTCTATGATCAAGTCGACGGGTATGAGAGGGTTAACCTTCGAGGGGTCCCCCCCGAACTGTTTCATGGCGTCTCTCATTGCGGCTAGGTCCACCACCGCCGGCACACCGGTGAAGTCCTGCATCACCACCCTCACGGGGTGGAATGGAACGTCCTTTCTACCAGCGTATTCACCCCACCTAGCCACCGCCTCTACATCCTCATCTCTTACCACGAAGCCGTCGTAATGTCTCACAACGTTTTCCAGTAGGACCCGGATCGAGTAGGGTAGAGAATGGAAGTCTGACGGTATCACGCGCTCGATCCTGTTTATCAACAGTATTTTAGCCCTACCCTCTGGAGTCTCCAGCTCAGACTCTATAGGCTTGAAATCGAAGCCTCCACTGCGGGTCAAGGCGCTGCAGCACCCCCTCCCTAAGGTGACTTATGCTTGGAGAGTATTAGCCTTACACTTTGGAGAGTGTGAATGCGGCTAGCCGCCTGTACGTAGACACTGTAGAGTGGTAGAGAATCTTTAGGAGGGAGAGGGGGGCCTCTACACCACCGCCCTTTAGGGCAGCCGCTATCAGCTTGAGAGAGGGTAGGGGTCCAGCCTGTGCGAGCGTTGAGAGGAGGAGCTGGTGGTGCGTATCATAGTCGAGCTTAAGCCTTAGGGGTGTGTCTCCTATGGCCCTGGAGATGCTCTCTAGAACCCTGGTGCCATAAACTAGCCTAGCCACAGCGTACTGGGCACGTAGCTCGTCTGACACTATGGAGAGCGATCCTGCTAGGGCGTCCACCACGTCAAGCCCCCGCCTAATGAAGCTGGCCGCTAGCTTAGCAGCCTTGGCGTTGGGGTACAGCCCGCCGCCGCTCAAGGGTTTCACCAGACCGCCAGCATCCCCCACTACAAAAACCCGCCCCTCCCAAAGCATCTCGGCCGGCGGGCCCGCGGGTATTCTGCCGCCGTATACCTTGAGGGCTCTTGTCCCGAGGCTCTCATAGTACCTTTTAACGCCTTCAAGGGTGCCCATGGCTCCCGCCACCGAAAAGCCTCTCGACGAGGGTACTTCCCAGGAGAAGGCCACTCCCCCTTCGAGCCTGAAGTCTACCATAATGGCGCTTTCTCCACCCCCGGGGACTAGTATGTTCAGCCCGTAGTGGTGGCTCCCCATATAACCAATACCCAGCCTCCTGTGAAGACTCCCGTGGACGCCGTCGGCCAGTATCACAGCGTCGTAACGGGCCTCACCGCCGTTCGTCCTCACAGCGCCATCGGAGCCAACGCTCTCAACCCTCGTCCTGAGGAGCACCCTTCCGCCTAGGGATCTCAGGGACTCGAGGAGGAGGTCCTCGAGCCTAACCCTGTCAAGCCTATAAACGCCTCCCACGTCCAGCAGAGCTATGGTCCTCCCCCGGAAGCGTATCTCGAGGCTATTGTAAGAGTCTAGTATCGTCTCACGCGCTTCCCTGCCTATGATGTCTACGGTTCTTCCCGAAACAATGCCGGTACAGTGCTCCGGCATCCCGACTCTACCGTGCTCCTCATAAAGCTCTATTGTCAACCCTAGTGAAGCCAGCTCCCTGGCGAACACTAGCCCGGCAAACCCGCCGCCTACTACAGCCACTTTAGCCAACGCAGGCCACTCCTATCAAAACCGGGAAACCAAATAAGGGGAAAACTGTATTGAGAGGGGTTTAGCCCCCGCTTTGCAGGCAACCGCCCCTAGAACAGATCTGGCCTCTATGGAGGATAAAAACCCGCTTCACTGTTAGGTAGTTGCTGGATCAGGGTGGTACGGGCCCCACGGGCACAAGTCCTCTCGCGAAGATCTCGTAGAGCGGGCCTATATAGCCTAGGATCGCTAGAGCTACTGTAACAACTATCCAGAACCTAACCTCCTCTAGAATATACTTGCCGTTCTCTATCTTATCAGGGGTGGTGCTGTCGAAGGCCAACACCCTCTCATCCTTGGGGACGGCTGTCTTCTTGCCGAATAGTAGGGTCGCAGCTATAAGGCCCACGAGTATCACTCCGGCTATCCAGAATGTCATACCGCCTATGGCGCCCAGCTGTAGCCATGGAGCCCACTCTGCGGGTGCCAGGCCTCCATATAGTAGCTCCGAGGTTCTTCGTGGAGCCCCCATGACTCCTGCCACGTAGTAGCCTATGCTAAACAGGTACTGGCCAACGGTCCACATGTAGAAGGCCGCCACAGCAAGCCAAGGCGCCACTATCTCCCTGTTCATCATCTCCCTAGCCAGCAGTAGCATAGCGGCTATGAACGTGAGTGCGGAGGCCCCGCCCACGGTGGTGTGGAAGTGCCCGACGATCCACGTGGTGTTGTGGACAACTGTGTTGAGCTGGAAGCTCGCGTTTATCACCCCAGTTATGCCGCCGTTCGCAAACAGCACTATTGGGAGCATCAGCCCTGAGAAAGCTAGGCTGCCCCAGGGCAGCTTGAATACCCAGCCTACTAGGCCCCTGCCGCCCCTCATCCTGCCAGCCCTCTCTAGGGTGGCGAGTATGTTGAAGGCGGTTAGCATGCTAGGCGTTGCTACCACGAACGTTGTTAGCGTGTGAACTAGCTTGAAGAACGGTCCTATGCCCGGGTCTACGAACTGGTGGTGGAGGCCGACGGGTGTAGAGGCTATCATGTACAGTATATACGCCACCTTGGCCATGGTCTCGCTGAAAAGCGGAACTCCCAGCACCCTAGGTATGGCGTAGTACCATAGAGCCACAGCTGGAAGCAGCCAGAAGTAAACCAGTGGGTGACCGAACCACCAGAACAGGGTTCGGGCGAGGAGCACATCCACCTCCATACCGAAGAGGGACATGGGGACTAGGAGTAGGAGGACCTCGAGGGCTACAGGCGGTGTTGCCACAAGCCATATAACCCAGGCAGTGAGGATGCCGTAAGTCGCCACGGGGATCTTAAGGTCGGGGTTTTCCCTCCTAAACCTCAGCACGAGGCGAAAGAGGTCTACCATGAATACCCAGGAGCCCACTATGAGGAGTGCCGCCCCTATGTAGAAGAGGGGGTTGGCCCTGAGGGGCGGGTAGAAGGTGTAGAGGACCTTTGCCTGCCCCGAGAGTATGGCTACTGCCGCAAGTACAGTGCCCAGCAGTGCCAGACCTAGGGAGAGGTTTAGTGCTAGCCTGCTGAAGTTGGTCTTGAGCTCTCTCGATACTACGAAAGCTGATATGCCCATTATGAAGAAGGTAGTAAACACTATAGCCAGGACTACTCCGTGTCCGGTGAGGACAGTGTAGTATGTGGAGTCGCTTACCGGGTCGGGGAAGCCCGGTGTCCTCTTAAACAGCTGTAGGATCCCGAACAGGCCACCTAAGGGGAGCATCAAGAAGGCTACAAGCATTGTGATCTTAGTAAACCTGTCCTCGGCCTCGTAGGAGACTCTCTCGCCAGGCACAAACAACACCCCGATTCATTAAGTTCGGTCTCGCCTCCTCAATGGAGTTTCTTTTGATAGGATAAAATATAGTGTTGCAGGTGGAAGAGGTTTGAATTTACATTATAAAATATTTATCTAAAATATATCTATCATAACGGGCTGTCATGCCCAGCCGCTTCTTCAACTGCCGCTTTTCTTAAGCATCATGTAGCCTCCTACTATTGCCAGTATAGAGAGTATGCACGGCGCTAGCAGCCCTAGTACGCCGCCTGCTATGACATACTGGCCGTTCTCCTCCCTGGCGAAATAGGCTGCAGCAACTCCGCCTATTATCCCTATTACTCCCAGCAGCCTGACTACAGCTCCTGAAATAATCGGTTCGTCAATGACCCCTACAGCCTCCAGCAGGTGGCTCCCGAGTGGTACTGCGGTCGCGAGGCTTACAAGCCCTGCTATGATTGCGAATACTCCTCCCAGGTATGCCAATATCTTAGCAGTCTCAGCCATAATCCCACCCCAGGAAATATACTATTATGTAGGTTTTGAAACTATTAAAAGTTCCATTGTAGAAGCACTCTCTAAAAACATTTATTGGCGACATCAGCGAAGCCCATCTAAAATAGCCAGAGCCCTTTCAACAGCCCTCGCCATAAATTCGTTGCTCGAACCCCTCCACATCCTGACGAACCCTTCCAACTCCCTCCTAACCTCTCCCACCAGCCTCTCCTCATGATCCCGGCCGAGCGGCTTCTCCGCCTGGATCTTCTCCCCACCCTCCATAAACCCCTCCGGATGGTACCAGACCTTGAACCACCGGAACCCCCTCCTCCACAGCTCGAAGCCCAGCCTAGACGCCGGGGCTGGAGCACCCCGCTGGATCTGGTAGAGCGTCTCGCTATCCCAAGCATACTCGACGTAAAGGGGCTCAGCAGGCCCCAGAGCCTCGGCCGCCAGGTCTAGAAGCACCGCCTCAACAGGAGAGCCCGCTGTAGACGAGAAGCCTATAGTGGGGAGGCTGGGCGATACGTTGTAGATCTCTATCCAAGGCCTATAGAAGCCTCTTCCGCAGAAAGCTAGAGAGTTACATAGTTCAAGAAGCCCGCCGCCGCCCTCAACTCTAACAGCTAGAAAGAACTCTCCCGAGAACCTGCCTTGGGATATGGACGCCCTTAGCCTCACAGAGCCGCCACCTGTTCCGCTGCCCACACTGATATTGACCCCGGAGTATAAGGCATCGAGAAACCCGGCTATCCCGGGGGAGCACCATGCAGGAACCCCCGGCGACTTCCCCCCCGTCTCCACGGCGAAACCCCTGGTTGGTTTTATACAATTATCTAGGATTGATATGATGACGTCTAAACCGCCGCTAGGAAGCTGGCCTCGATACCCTGGGGAAAACACTTTTAGTTCACTGCGTTGATGAGTGCTGCCGTATAGTTGGCTAGTCTATTATCGTTATATTCTCCTCTGGGAAGCCCAGCTCGACGAGTATCTTCTTCACCCTATGCCTATGGTCCCCTTGGAGCTCTATGCGCCCGTTCTTAGCCGTGCCTCCTGTTGCGAGTCTGCTCTTGAGGGTTGAAGCCAGTTTTTTAAGGTTGAACTCCTTCTCGTTTATGCCTTCTATGATAGTTACCTCCCTTCCGAACCGCCTTTTCTCCAGCCTTATCTTTATGATCTGCTCCTCTACGGATAGCTGCTCGCAGATCTCCGGAGGGAGACCTCCACATAGAGACTCGTCCATCATGGCCTTGCTGACCCGCCTCCAATTGCGTTATATAGTGCTGAGGTGGAGGCTTAAAGCGTTTACTAGGAGGGTAGAGGGTCTCAGCAGCCGAACTCTTAGGCTTTAATAGGGCCTGGAGAAGTATTGCCCCATGGGGTTGGGTGGCGTGGCCGAGGACATTTGGGGTGTTGAAGAGGAGCTTGTAGAGGAGGAGCCGCGGCAGGGGCAGGTTGTTTATGTGTGTATACGGTGCGGTGCCCAATATACTATAGACGAGCTGATCCAGGCTGGCCTGGGCTATGTATGCCAGAGGTGCAGCAGCAGGATCTTCGTAAAGCCGCGGGGAGCGGGGGGGAAGGTTAAGCCCAAGAGAGTCTACGCCGTCTAACACCTCCTTGAGAGCCCGGCCCTCGCAGGTTTTACACGGCCGAATTCTATAACACCGTTTAACTCGGTGTACTTACCGGGGATAACGGCATTAATTTAAAGTTTCGCGGCTAATCTAGCGTATCATGAGCACCAGTTCCAGGACCTCTTGTAGTGCGGAGATCCCAGAGGTGTATAGGAGGTGTCCTCCAGGAGGTCCTTTAGGAGGGGTGAGGCTACGTCGCGATACCTCCTGGTCGGGGCTGCTATTGTAGTCGTCATAATCCTGCTGGCGCTGGGCTACTACTTCTACTCGCAGGGAGGGGCCGAGACTACTACATCGCCTGAGGCCACCGGAGAAGCGGGGACGGCTACGGAGACTACATCGCCGGCTGCCACAGAGACCACGACCGAGAAGGTCACCCTTATATGGGCTAGCACCCAGCTTGTTCCGCCCACCGAGCAGCAGTTCGTGAAGGAGGAGCTACTCCCGCCCTTCACCCAGGAGACCGGGATTGATGTCGAGTTCATAGGCATGAGCTATGGCGACCTGAATGTCAGGCTCCAGAGCGAGATAGAGAGTGGTAAGGTTACTATAAGCCTCATAGCCGACCTCCACGGTGGCCTAGACCTCTACGCCAGCAAGGGGTGGCTCGAGGACCTCAGCAAGTTCGGATCCCTAGAGGGGAGGGAGTTCCCACAGGTTCTGGAGGACTATAGCAGGCTCTACGGTATAAAGGCCTACGTGCCCTGGCTAACCGCTACTTACGTCTTCGTCGTTAACAAGGAGGCATTCAAGTACCTCCCTCCGGGCCTGACAGAGGAGGACGTTATGACGGGCAGCGAGAAGTGGACCTACGACGCGCTGCTTGAGTGGGCTAAGAACATAGAGGCGGCCACGGGCCAGAAGCCCCTTGGATTCCCAGCAGGGCCTAAAGGGCTCTTCCACAGGTTCCTCCACGGCTACCTCTACCCAAGCTTCACGGGGGCCCAGGTTAAGAACTTCGACTCCCCCGAGGCCGTCCAGATGTGGAACTACCTTAAGGAGCTGTGGAACTACGTGCACCCGCAGAGCACGGTATACGAGGCGATGGCTGCTCCCCTCCTCAACGGCGAGGTCCTCATAGCCTGGGATCACACCGCCAGGATAAAGGACGCTATAGTCCAGAAGCCTGATCAGTTCGTGGTGGTGCCCGCCCCGGCAGGCCCAAAGGGTAGGGGCTACATACTGGTCATAGTAGGCCTCGCCATACCCAAGAACGCTCCACACCAGGAAGCAGCCTGGAAGCTCATAGAGTATCTCACGAGGCCCGATGTGCAGCGTCTTATACTGGAGAAGGTCGGCTTCTTCCCCGCGGTTAGCGGCGTGGCCGAAAAGCTGCCTGAAGGCCCGCTTAAGATACTCGCACAGGGAGTGGGTAACCAGCTGAACACGCCAGACTCGCTGGTGGCATTGATACCCAGCCTGGGCGAGAAGGGAGGAGACTTCAGCAACACCTACAGGGAGGCCTTCAAGGCTATAGTGCTAGAAGGTAAGGATCCCCAGCAGGTGCTGCCAGAGCTGAAGCAGTATTTGCTAAGCCTGTTCCAGCAGGCCGGGGCTAGCCTGCCGCCGCCAGACGAGTAGCGAGCCCCCAAGCCGTCAGCTCTGATAATCCCTACCCGGCTAGACACTGTTTTTTACCTCCCTATGCAAAGTCCTATGCAACGGTGTTTTAGCCCCATCTCCCAGAATATTACACGGTGGGTTTAGCGAGAGGGTGAGCCGTGCCGCTGTTCAGCCTTCTCCAGGATAGTAGGGTTAAGGCGTGGCTCCTCCTGTCGCCTACAATACTATACCTAACAGTATTCATAGCCTACCCCATAGTAGACTCCTTCAGGATAGCATTCGTCAAAAACGGGAGTCTGTCTTTCGATGCTGTAGACTTCCTCCTCTACAGCCCCCTGTCCGAGTTCTGGAGCGCCCTAAAGTACACTTTCCTCCTGGCCATCCTCGTCATACCCACGGAGACCCTCCTAGCCTTGACCGCCGTCATACTTCTGTTCAAGCGGTTCAGGGGGAGGGATGCTGTGATTTATGTCCTCGTCATGCCGCTGGCTCTTAGCGACCTGGCAGCGGGGCTGATATGGTATTCTATGCTGACGGGCAAGGGTTTCCTCAACAAGTTGCTCCTCAACCTCGGCCTCATCAGCGAGCCGATAATATTCTTCGGCTATGAGAACAGGTGGCTCACTTTCCTGGCTGTCTACCTGGCGGAGGTGTGGAGGTCCACGGCCATCGTCTTCGTGATACTCTTCGCCGGGGCACAGCTTATAAACAGGGAGGTCTTCGAGGCGGCGGAGGTTTTCGGCGCCAGCTTCTACGTAAAGCTGAGGCACATACTTATCCCCATGATAAAGCCTAGCCTGCAGGCCGCCCTCCTGATAAGGACGCTCTTCGCCTTCCAGGTTTTCGCGGTGGTCTGGATACTGGCCGGCAGGGATATACCGGTGCTGGCGGGGGAGGCATACTACAGTATAGTTGAGCTTCACAAGTATGATGTGGCTGCGCTCTACGCGATAGTGATAGCCCTGCTATCCGCCTCCATAGGCCTTATCTACATCAGGGTGTTCAGGGAGACCCTTCTGAGGTGAGAGCGCCTTGATCTCGGCTCCTGCGTGGATGGGCGACATAGCGAGGTACGCGTTCCTCGCAGTCCTAGTATCCTGGATCCTAGTGCCCCTAGGCATCTCCATAGTCTACGCCTTCACACCCCTAGACGTGTACTACTCCGACGCGATCCTATCAACCACGTTCACCCTAGACCATGTGAGGACACTCTGGGTCCTGGGAGCTGGGGAGGCTTTCCTGAGGAGCGTTGCCGTGGGGGCTATGACCGTGGGTATAAGCTTCCTACTAGGCCTCCCAGGGGGTTACGCTCTCGCTAGATACGTCTTCCCTGGGAGGGATGCTGTCAAGCTTGCTATAATAGCAACCAGGATGTTCCCGATAATAGTGATATCCGTCTCCCTCCTCAAAACGTTCTTCGCCCTAGGCCTCAACGACACGCTGGTCGGCCTCGCCCTAGCCCACACAGCTATGGCCCTTCCCTTCGTAGTCATTATAACGGGCTCTATATTCGGTGGCATCCCGCGGGAGCTGGAGGAGGCGGGCATGATATTCGGCCTTTCAAGCTTTATGGTGTTCCTAAGGATAACACTGCCCCTGGCGGCGCCGGGGCTGGCGGCGGCGGGCATGTTCACCTTCCTCCTCTCCTGGAACGAGGTATTCATGGCCTCGGTATTGACGCTTGTCAACAGGACCCTGCCAGCCTTCATACTCAACAGCGCCTTCGCGACTCCCATAGAGCCTATAAGGTTCGCCGCCGCCTTCATGCTCATACTGCCAGCCCTGGTATTCATGTTCCTGGCTCGGCGCTACCTCGTTACCATGTGGGCGATGGCGGCGAGGTGAGCAGCGTTGGCGGGCGTGAGGCTCGAGGGGATAGTCAAGAAGTTTGGTAAGACCGTTGCCCTAAAGGGTATAGACCTCGAGATCAGGGACGGAGAAGCGGTTGTTCTCCTAGGCCCAAGCGGCTGCGGGAAGACAACGACGCTCAGGATAGTGGCCGGTCTCGAGAGGCCTGACGAGGGTAGGGTCTACTTCGACGGGAGAGACGTCACTAGGCTGCCGCCGAAGGACCGGAACGTGGCCATGGTTTTCCAGAGCTACGCCCTCTGGCCTCATATGAGGGTGTTCGACAACATAGCCTTCCCCCTGAAGATAAAAAGGGTTCCCAGGGGTGAGGTTGTCAGGCGTGTTAGGTGGGCTGCCGAGCTTCTCGAGATCGACCATCTTCTGGACCGCTACCCCCACCAGCTGAGCGGGGGGCAGCAGCAGAGGGTGGCGGTGGCGAGGGCTATAGTGACGGAGCCCGAGGTCCTCCTCATGGACGAGTCTCTAAGCAACCTAGACGCCATATTGAGGATTAAGATGAGGAGCGAGATAAAGAAGCTGCAGAAGAGGCTTGGCGTGACCATGATCTATGTCACCCACGATCAGGTGGAGGCTATGGTTATAGGGGACAGGGTGGTAGTCATGAACTTCGGCGAGATACAGCAGGTGGGAACCCCCTCAGAGGTGTACCACCGTCCAGCGAACACTTTTGTCGCAACCTTCATAGGGTCGCCCCAGATGAACATCCTGAGGGGCAGGATAGCCGGGGGGAGGCTCGAGGTCCTTGGAGGCGTAGTCGAGGGGGTAGGGCTCCCCGATGGTGAGGTGCTGGTGGGCGTGAGGCCTGAGGACGTGAAGCTAGGTAGGGGGGACCTAACGTTCGAGGCTCATGTAGACTTCGTCGAGGACCTGGGGTCGGACTCCGTTGTCCATCTCAAAGCCACTACGGGCGATGTTGTCGTGGCTAAGCTGACAGAAGGAGAGCCTCCAAGCCCGGGCTCTAGGGTAGTGGCGGGTGTCTACAGGGAGAAAATACATATATTCGACAGGGAGAGGGGGAGGGCTCTGGCCCACGGCGTCTAGCCGTCCCTCCCCATCCTAAGCCACGCTGAGAGGAGGAGCTCCTGCAGGGTTTTCGCCGCCAGGATCGAGGTAACCCCGCCTGGGTCGTAGGGGGGAGAAACCTCCACAACGTCAACACCACAAACCCTCCTGTCGCCCAGCTGTGAAGCCAGCGCTAAGCCCTCCCTACTGCTGGCCCCGCCGGGCTCGGGGTTGCCGACGCCGGGCGCATAGGCAGGGTCGTAGAAGTCCATGTCTATGCTGATGTATATCCTGTCGCAGCCTCCTGCGAACCGGCGGGCCGCGAGGACCGCTCCCTCCACGCCTATGATGTCGAGCCGCCCCATAGGTACATACTCTATGAGGCCTGACTCCGAGGCGAGGACCTCCTCGCTCTTCTCATACGCCCTAACACCTATGTAGAGGAGTTTGAGTCCGAGCTCCTCCACCGTCCTCCTGAAGACTGTCGCGTGGCTGAACCTCTCCCCGAGATAGTCGTTTCTAAGGTCGAAGTGGGCGTCTAGGACGATAACGCAGGGCCTCAAGCCCGCTGCAGCCAGGCCCCTTAGGACGCCAAGGGTTACCAGGTGCTCGCCGCCCAGGACCACAGGCACCTTACCCTCTCGAGCCAGGTCCTCGACAACCCTCGCAACCCTCTCGAGGGTTAGCAGGGCGCTACCGGGGACAGCCGCCACGTCGCCCTCATCGGCTATCGGAACCCTGTCTATATCGCCCTCGACGTAGTAGCCGTTGGACTCCAGCTCCAGGGAAGCCAGCCTGATCTCCCGGGGGGCGAACCTCTGGCCGGGCCTGTACGATGATGTGGAGTCGAAGGGCACGCCCACGACGCTGAACAAGCTCTCCTCCCTGCTCCTCTGGATGCCGAACACGGGCTCCGGGGGCCTCTGGAGGTATAGGTCCCTCGCCCTTGGGCCGCCCTCCACGTGACCACCCACAGTCTATTTGGTGCTGGGGGTTTAGGGCTGTTATCCCCGGGCTGCCCCTCACAATAATACCTCCACCGGGCTTACCAGGCTTGTAGGGTGCGGGCGCTGTGGCCGAGGACCTTTTCGAGAAGCTTGTTGAGATAGGCAAGAGGAGGGGGTTCTTCTGGCCCTCCTACGAGATCTACGGGGGTGTTGCGGGCTTCTACGACTGGGGGCCCCTGGGCCACCTTCTCAAGAGGAGGATTATAGAGAAGTGGAGGAGATACTTCGTCCTCATGCACCAGGAGCATGTGGTCGAGATAGAGACACCGGTGATAGGGCCAGAGAAGGTGTACATAGCCAGCGGCCATGTAAAGCACTTTACAGACCCTATAGTGAGGTGCACCAGCTGCGGCAGGACGTACAGGGCGGACCACCTCGTTGAGGAGGCCCTTGGCATAAGCGCGGAGGGGCTTAGTGTGGACGAGCTAGACAGGCTCATAAGGGAGAAGGGGCTAAGGTGCCCCGTGTGCCAGGGCCAGTTGGGGAGGGTTGAGACTTTCAACCTACTATTCAAAACACAGATAGGCCCATACGAGGGGAGCGTAGGATACCTCAGGCCCGAGCTAGCGCAGGGCATCTTCGTCGCGTTCAAGAGAGTCTACGAGGCTATGAGGAACAAGATACCCCTGGGTATAGCCCAGGTCGGCCGGGTAGGGAGGAACGAGATAAGCCCGAGGCAGGCTCTAGTTAGGCTCAGGGAGTTCACTATAATGGAGATGGAGTACTTTATAGACCCTGAGGACCAGTGGGGGAGCTGCCCCTTCTTCCAGAGGATGGCTGGCGCGAGGCTGCCCATACTGACTTACGAGGCCAAGAGGAGGGGGGAAGAGAGGCCGGAGATTTATAGGCTTGAGGAGGCTGTGAGGGAGGGCGTCGTCATCAGCCCGTGCCTCGGCTATTGGATGGCCGTCGGCATGAGGTTCGTCGAGGACCTCGGGGTTCCCGAGGATAGCATAATGTTCGAGGAGAAGGGGCCCGAGGAGAGGGCCCACTACTCCAGCCAGACCTTCGACCAGCTTGTCAAGGTGTCTAGATGGGGTTGGGTTGAGGTGGCTGGCCACAGCTACAGGGGAGACTATGACCTCTCGAGGCATATGAGGTACAGTGGCCACGACCTTACGGCGTTCAAACCCTATCCCAAACCCCTGGTTGTTAAGAAGAGGAAGGTTGTAGCGGACAAGGCGGCCATAGGCAGGGCCCTCAAGTCGCGGGCCAAAGCCGTTCTCGAGGAGCTGGGGAGGATGAGCGATGAGGAGCTAGAGAGGCTCGCAACCAGCGATAAGCCCGTTGTGGCCGGTGTAGAGCTTCCTCCAGGCTCCCTCAAGATAGTGGAGGTTGAGGAGAAGGTTTCGGGGAGGAGGTTCGTGCCCCACGTCGTCGAGCCCTCATTCGGCACGGATAGGAACGTGTATATAGCGCTTGAATACGCTTACAGGGAGGTTGAGGGGCGTGTCGTACTCTCTTTCCCCCGCGACATAGCGCCCGTACAGGCCGTCGTCCTGCCTCTTGTGGAGAACGATGAGAGGCTCTCGGAGAGGGCACGCGAGATATATGAAAAACTCGTGGAGGCAGGGTTTACGGTGTATTATGACGACTCCGGTAGTATAGGGAGGAGGTATGCAAGGGCCGACGAGATAGGCGTTCCCGCCGCCGTAACCGTGGACTACCAGACCCTGGAGGACGGGACCGTGACACTCAGGGATAGGGATACGTGGAGGCAGGTCAGGATAGACTCCGAAGAGGTAGTCGACAAGCTCAGGAGGTTCATCTACGAGGGCGCCAGGCTTGAGGACCTGGGGACGCCTGTCAGCCCGTAGACTCTTTATAACTCGCCGTCTAACTATTACATATCAGGCCGTGGAGGTCGAGCCTGAGAGGTGAGGCGACAGATGGATGAGGAGCACAAGCAGGAAGCCGGTGAGGCCCCTGCCCAGGAGGAGGTGAAGCCGGACAGGCCGAAGGCCCCCATATCCAGGCTCGTTGAAATGATCCCCTCAGCCTCATCCCTAAGGGAGGAGAGGAGGCTCAGGGAGAAGAGGATAAGGCTCAAGTACGATCCAAGGCTCAAGCCGGAGGAGGCCAGGATAAGCCCGGAGCTGGCGAAGCAGCTCGGGATAGAGGACCTACTTGAAATCACCATAGCCCACAGGCACCGCTTCGCCTTTAAGGCTATAATAGATGAGGAGGCTGAGCCTAACAGGGTCTACGTAAACCCGGAGCTCATGGAGGAGCATGGGGTGGCGGATAACAGCATAGCGACAGTGAGACCCTACCGCGGTGAAGAGAAGCTGGGCGTAAGGCTGGAAGTCTAGGGTCCCCTGCATAAAATCCGAGAGGCGCGGAGTCTAACCCTCACCCGCGAAAGGGTGTATAATGCCTTGGACGACGAAGACCTGCTCAAAGCCTATATAGAGAGGCTGGCCGCTGTCCTTCACGACCATCTAGCGACCGCAGATAATCTCGAGGCGAACATAGGCATCGCAAGCTCGGGGGGCGGGGTTGAGGGAGTCGCCGACGGGGTTGCAAACCTAAAAACCCTGAGGACCTCGCTACTCGACATCATAGAAAGCGCTGTCGAGGTTGCGGCCCGCATAGGGGCTGCCCGAATAGATAGGGAGGATCTGCTAGACCTCTACGCCCTCGTGGCATACTACTTTGAGGCTGGCCTGTGGAGGGAAAACACGCTTCTCAAGGAGGCGGGGAAGCATGTTGAGGCTCAGGGAGAGAGAGCCCTTGTAGGCGAGGCCAGGGAAAGGCTGCAGAGGGTTATGGAGAGGCTCCAGTCCATCCTCTATGAGGCCGGAGTGGAGGCATAGCTGGCCTCTCGGGGAGTTGGGTGGACGTTTTGGAGGATAAGTGTGCCTCACTAAAAGCCACAGGAGTACTTATCGGAGACTCCGTCCTAGTCATCGATGTTGAGCAGGCGAGGCTTCTCTACAGCTGCGGCTACTACGGTCAGCCCCTCGACGTTGAGAAGCCCCGGGGCGCCTCTTTCAACGGTCCCCTGAGGCTGAGCCTTGTAGAGTCGCTATACCTCGTTGAAAACGGTATACTCACTGTTCAGAGGCCAGACGGGTCTAGCCTTGGCGTTGAGGACCTGAGGAGCGCGGTTAGGGGGAACCCGAGGTTCTCTATGCTCTACAATATATACAGGGACCTGAGGGAGAGGGGGTTTGTTGTTCGGAGCGGCCTCAAGTTCGGCGGCGACTTCGCGGTATACAGGCTGGGCCCCGGCATCGACCACGCCCCCTTCATAATCCACGCTTACAGCCCTGAGGACGCTATGGACCCTGTCGAGATTGTTAGGGCGGGTAGGCTCAGCCATAGTGTTAGGAAGAAGTTCGTCTTCGCGATAGCGAGGGGGAGGGACGTCAACTATCTCATGATAGACTGGTTCAAACCCTAGTCACCCTCCTCTGGGCCTCTCCACCTCCTGTAGATGTCGACTTTAACCCCCAGGGCGTCGAGGACCTTACCCGCCGCGAAGTCAACTAGATCCTCAACGCTGGAGGGTCTAATGTAGAATGAGAGGGTTAGAGGCACGATTATCCCCCCCATCCTCGCTATAGCGAGCAAGTTCTCAAGTTCGGCGGTGCCGAGGGGCGTCTCCCTGGGCGCCACCACCAGCCTCCTGCCGAGCCTAAGCACTGCGAGGGCAGCCCTGGCGGGGAGGCTCGAGGGTATACCCCTGGCTATCAGGCCGACCGTCTTCATGCTCGCGGGCACTATAGCCATGGCATCCGGCTGGTTGCTGCTGCTTGCGAGGGGGCTGGCCATGTCGTTCTCCATGTATAGCGGGGCGTAGGATCTTAAGAGCCTCCTGAGGTCCTCACGCCCCACCCCCTCCTCATACCTGGCAACCTCCTCGGCGCCCCGGGTCAGTATGATGCCCCTTATCTCCACCTCCCCCTTCAGCGCCTCCAGCAGCCTAAGGGCAACCCTTATCCCGCTGCTGCCCGTTATAGCTATACTAACCGAGCTAGGTCTGCAGGACAATCTCCACCCTCCACCCCGAGCGCATCCCTAACCCCAGCCTCCATAGCCCTGTAAGCCTCCTCCCCCCTGGCCACCAAGACCACGTACCTCGGCCACCTCCCCCTGAGTATAGAGGCAGCCATGGCCGCCTCCCTGGCGACGTCGGCCACACTCAACCCACCCACTCCAGCCCCCATAGCGGGCATAGCCACACTCTCGATTCCAGCCCCAGACGCGAGCCTTAGAGCCGCGTAGGAAGCTTTGAAGGCGTTCACAAGGGGTATCCTCATCCCCGGCTCCTCCATGGTGGGTGCGTGTATTACGAACCGGGCGGGAAGGCTGCCGCCACCCGTTATAACAGCCTCTCCCACAGGCACCGGAGCCTTTCGCATCGCCTCCTCCTCGATCACCCGGCCCCCCGCCCTTTTCAGGGCCCCAGCCGCCCCACCGCCCATTATCATCAGGCTGTTGGCTGGGTTGACAACGGCCTCAACCCTAACCTTCGTTAGATCCCCCGTAACAACTGCTAGAATCCTACCCCCCAGACTCCAGCACTTCAACCCTGGGCCGACCCCCGTATACATTAATTTTAGACTAGTATCCGGCCCCTAATTTCCTCGTAGTACTCCTCCCCCAGCTTAACCCTGCCGAATATAACCTTCTTCACCTCGCCCTGGAACCTGGTTTTGAACCTGGCTTTCATGCTGTCTAGGTCAACGTCCAGCAGTAGAGCCGGGTGCTCAACCCCCTCCTCGTCGACAAGAGCCGCCAGGACCCCCTTCATGCTACCCCTGGAGACCACGATGACCTCGCCCCCCGCTATCTTCCTTGCAGCACCCTTAATCTCGTGGGGCTCTACCTGCCTCTCCGCGTCAACCACTATGCACACTCCCCCGGGGTATCTAGTCATCAGCTTTACGGGGCTCCCTAGCTGGGACTCTATGCTCGACTTCAGCCTCTCATCCTCGAATGGAGCACCCCCTATGCATGCTCCCTGTATCTTCACGCTCTTCAGGCTAACCTCCCTCTCACCCCCCTCTAGGAATCTGATGTAATTCTCGCTCCTCAGCCTCCTCCTATCCTCGACTCTCCTCACAGCCTGGACTGAGGGGCTTCTGACGTAGTATACGCTCGACTCCAATGACTTCTGAAGGAAGCTGTAGAGCTCCGGATCGCCGACGACAACGACGGCGTCGGCATTCACACCGCGGGCCAGGTCTATCTTGTACTCGAGGGCGCCCCAGCCCCTAACCCACCCGTCGGTGTCGACCGCTACAAAGGCCGCACCCTCCCTCCTAGCCCTAGCCCTGAGCGACGCAACAGCGGTCACAACCCTGCCCGCCACGGGGCCCGGCTCGATGGAGCCGACGAACCTGAGGGCAACAGGCTCTAGCAGTCTAAGCCATATCACCCAGCTTCCAGGCAGGCTGAGGCTGACGAACCCTGGAGGACCTATGTCCGCCTGGCCTATGTCAGCGTCTATAATACCCGTAGGTATACCCCTGGCTAGGCTCCTGTTAGCAAGCACGGCGGTAAGGGAGGTCTTACCCGCCTCCACAGGGCCCATGACCACGGCTGTGCACTCTCGCCCACACTCCTGTAGTATCTTGTCTGCAATGTGTATCCACTCCTCCAGAGGCTCCTCCCCGTTTCCAGGTATTTCAACGCGAGCCCTACCGGACATGGAGACGCGGAGCCTAGCTGGCTTCAGGGCCTTAGCCAGGTAGCTCCTGTACTCTCCTATATCAACCCGGTCACCCTGCGAGAGCTCGGCCCCCAGTATGGTTACAAGCCCCTCCTCAACCTCAACCCCGGCCGGTCCGAAAATCCTAACGCCCTCGCCCTCCCCCAGATCCAGGGTTACTACTGCCACGCCGGGCACCCACTCTCATTCTAGAAATCCCCAGGCTGATACGCTTGCACGATCAGCTGGCGAATCCACACCCTACAGTATAGTATATATAAATAATTGTACAATACTTACCCATCCGTTCCACTACAGTCTAGAGAATACCAAACTCCAAAGGCCGTTAAAGAGTGGAGGGAGGTGCGGGGGGCGGATGATACCTGTCACCCGAATGGCTTCGGGTAAGGGTACGGTGAGCACGAGGATAAAGGGCCTCCGGGGCAGGAGGCCTAGCAGCTTCGCTGACACCATGAGACCTGTGGTCTTCTGGAACATAACCAGGGCCTGCAACCTGAGGTGCCTGCACTGCTACATATCCGCGGGGCCCCAGCCGTCGCCTGGGGAGCTCTCCACAGGGGAGGCTATCCATGTTGCCGAGCAGCTTGTGGAGCACGGGGTTCCTCTCGTCACGCTGACGGGTGGAGAGCCGCTTGTCCGCAGGGACTTCTGGGAGATAGCCAGGGCGCTTTCAGGGCATGAAACACCCAAGCTAGCGCTTAGCAGTAACGGCACCTTGATAACCCGAGAGGTCGCCGCCAGGCTTAGGAGGCTTGGGTTCAGCTATGTAGGCATTAGCCTCGACAGCGTTAACCCCATGGTCCACGACAGAATCCGGGGCTCTCCCGGCGCGTTCAAAGCTGCCCTAAGGGGGGCTAGGAACGCGTTGGAGGAGGGCCTGGACGTCGGGTTCAGGCTCACCATAACCAGGTATAACCTGGAAGACGCCCCCAAGATCATAAGGTTCGCCAGCGAGGTTGGCGTGCCCCGGGTTGCTATATACGTGGTAGACCTTCTGGGCCGCGCGACGCCGGACCTCATGCCCAGCCCCGAGGACCTCCGCAGGGCAATCGACGCCATACTTGACGAGTCTACTAGACATCAGGACAGGGTGGAGGTGCTGCTGGTTAGGGCCAACTTCGCCGGAGTCTACCTCGCCGACAGGCTCGCCAGGACTAGGGACGAGTTCCTGCAGCTCCTCAGCATACTCGGCAGCCACGGGGACTGCGGGAGGAGGTCTATAAGCATATACCCCGACGGCACCGTACGGCCCTGCCAGTTTCTCGAGGACGTTATAGTAGGGGACCTAAGGAGGCAGAGCCTGCGGGAGATACTCTCCACCGACAACCCCCTCCTGAAGCCCTTCGTAACGGTGGGCTCTATGCTAAGAGGGCCTAAATGCGGGGAATGCCCCTTCCGGGGGGTCTGCGGCGGCGGCAGCAGGATGAGGGCCCTCAGAACCTCGGGGGACTTCTGGGGGGACGACCCCCTCTGCTTCCTAGACCCCCGGGTCATAGCGGAGAGGTGGGGCTATAGTGCGGGGTAGATGGCCCTACGAGGAGAAGCCACTCATAGTTTTCTGGGAGTCTACTAAGGCGTGCCTCCTTGCTTGTAAACATTGTAGAGCAGAGGCTCTTGTGGAGCCCCAGCCGGGAGAGCTGTCTACACGCGAGGCCTTCGACCTCATAGACCAGGTAGCCGAGTTCGGTAAGCCCTATCCGATACTCGTGATAACAGGTGGAGACCCGCTGATGAGGAGCGACTTTTGGGACATCCTCGAGTACGCCGTCAGCCAGGGGCTAAGGGTTGCTGTGGCCCCGAGTGTGACTCCCCTCCTCACGAGGGAAGTAGTAAGGAAGATGGCTAGGGTTGGTGTGGCGAGAATCTCGATCTCTATAGACAGCGGCCTCCCCGAGGTCCACGATGCGATACGAGGGGTGCCAGGCACTTTCAAGGCCAGCGTCAGGATAGTGAGGGAGGCGCTGTCAACAGGGCTGCCCGTCCAGATTAACACCACCGTTATGAGGCCCACCGTAGACAGCCTTCCTGAGACGTTGAAACTGCTGCTTGACCTAGGTGTGGACGTGTGGGAAGTCTTCTACGTAGTCCCCACCGGTAGGGCGGCGAGGATGCTTGATCTGACCCCCCAGGAGTGGGAGGATGTGGGCAACTACCTCTACGACGCCTCGAGATACGGGGTTCTAGTGAGAACTGTTGAGGGCCCCATGTTTAGGAGGATAGCCCTAACCCGCAGGGTTCTCGAGAGCGTGGGAGGGGACTGGAGGATCCACCTCAGGCCGGGCAGCCTCTACCGCAAGCTCACATTGAAAACAGTGGAGCTTCTCGGAGAGCCTCAGGGCGGGGCGAGGGCTCAGACCACCGGCACCAGGGATGGGAAGGGTGTTATATTCGTGTCGAACAGAGGCGTAGTCTACCCCAGCGGCTTCCTGCCATACCCGGTGGGGGACGTGAGGAGGTCTAGGCTAAAGGAGATCTACAGGTCTAGCCCGGAGCTTGACAGGCTGCGGGGGGCTGTGTTCGAGGGGAGGTGTGGCTACTGCGAGTTCAGCCAGCTATGCGGCGGCAGCAGGGCTAGAGCCTACTCCTACACAGGCAACCCTCTAGCCGAGGACCCGGCCTGCGCCTATAAGCCAGGGGAGTTTAGCAGGTTGCTCCACGAGCTCGGGGTGGGTGAGGCTAGCGTCTACGAGCTCGTGGAGAAGCTCGGCCACGGCAGGATACTCTAGGGGGGTGGAACCAGAAATATATGTTGCAAACCGGTATAACCCTCCTCAGGAGAAGCCGGGGGCGTGTAAGAGTGTTCTACACTCCTAGGGGGCCTATCGAGAAGAGCGTCATGTCGGATGTTGCCGAGGTCCTCAGAACCCTCTATGAGAGGGGTCTGGTCCAGGCTATGGGGGGCAACGTCTCCGTCCTCCATAACGGCCTCGTCTACATCTCACCAACGAGACTCTTTAGAGGCGGGCTCCGCTGGCTTGACGTGGCCGTGATGACCATGGACGGTAGGGTAGTTAGGGGGAGGCCTAGTAGTGAGTGGAGGATGCACATAGCCATCTACAGGCGGCTGAAGGGTGTCACCGCTGTGGTACACGCACACCCGCCTGCCCTACTAGCCGCGGACGCCGCCGGGCTGAGGCTCGAGGCCAGCCTACTCATGGAGGCTCAAGCAACTGTAGGCTGCATCGCCTCAGTACCGCGTGTCAAGCCCGGCACCTGGGAGCTGGCGGACGCTGTGGCCACGGCCCTCGAAGCATCGGGCTGCAGAGCTGCCGTGCTCAGGAATCATGGTGTTGTTGCCGTTGGGGGGAGCGTCTGGGAAGCCCTCAACATGGCCGAGGCTGTTGAGGACCTCGCCAGAATAAGCCTGGGTATCGGGGGGAGGGTTGTCGGTGGCTGAGGCGAGGCTAGGTAAAGCTGGCCCTAAGGTCTCTAGGGTGGGCCTGGGCCTCTGGCAGTTCGGCTCGCCCATGTGGGGCGGGAGAGGTCTCAAGGTTGAGACCCTAGTTGAAGGCCTCTCCATAGCTCTGGAGGAGGGTGTTAACCTCCTTGACACCGCCGAGGTTTACGGGCTGGGTGCCTCAGAGAGGATGCTGGGTGAAGCGCTTAAAAGGCTCAACGCGAGGGAGGCTTTCGTCATAGTTAGCAAGGTAGCGGGTTTCAGGAGCACTCCCGGCGATATAGAGAGGGGGGCACAAGGGATAGTGAGTAGGCTCGGCTCTCCCCCCGACGTTATACTGCACCACTGGCCCCCTCCCGTCTACGCCAGTCTCTGCAGCGTGGTCAGGGGGCTCGAGAGGGCGGTGGAGAGGGGGCTTGCCAGCTACTACGGATTCTCCAACTACGGTGAGGACACGCTGGAAGACGCTCTATCCTGCTCAAGGAGGATTGAGCCGGTTGTAGACCAGATACTGTATAACCTGGCTTATAGAATACCGGAGCTCAGACTGTTCCCCCTTCTACGGGCCCACGGTATGAGCCCCATAGCCTGGAGCCCTCTGGCGAAGGGCGCCCTAGCCGGTTTCAAGGGGGAGCCCAGTAGGGCTCAGGCCGGGGATCCGGTCTTCAGGGCCGCGCTGGGAGATCGGAGGCTTCAGGAGGCCCTCGATTCTGTGGCCCGGCGGCTCGGCGCTTCAAAGGCGTCGGTAGCCTTGGCCTGGGTAGCGTCCAAGGGTGCCGTGCCTATAGTGGGTTGGAGGAGGCCGGAGAGGGTTAGAGACGCCGCCGCGGCCGCCCGGCTGGAGCTGGGGGAGGAGGATATAGCCCTGCTCGACGAGGCTAGCGAGCACTATTTGAGGCTGTGGGGATCCAGGTATGACCCCCCGGGCCTCCGCAGGATAAGGCTAATCCCCGGGGCGCTGCAGCGCCTGGCGATAAGGATGTGGGGGGGTATCTAGGCCTGCCCTCCGCCAGTCATCCTCCTATGCTCCTCCATCATGCACCTATCCACGACAACATCCAACCCCTCCTCCAGCAGCTTTTTCACCGCCTCCTCAGACGCCGTGCCCTTCTGGAACCAGACGACAATCCTCCTTCCCGTCCTCCTGGCGAGCCTTACAGCCTGCTCTGCAACGGCCAGAGCCTCCCTGGGAGGCCTGAAAACGTCGACTACATCCACCTCTCGGGCTATCTCATCCGGTATATCGTCTAGACTGGGGTAGGCTTTCTCCCCCAGTATCTCTTCGGCGGAGGGGTTTACTGGTATGATCCTGTAGCCAGCCTTATTAAGATACTCTGGAACCTTGTAGGCGTCCTTCTCGGGATTCCTGCTGGCCCCGACGACAGCCACCACCCGGGCTGTTTTGAGGACCTCGAACGGGTCTCTTATAGAGCCCTTCACAGAGACTCACCCACATAATCCTTAGGATGGCCCCGGGTTTAAGTCCTCCAATATAAACATCTATCTAGAGTCTCGGGCTCGAGAGGTTGCAGCCCCCATGAGCAGAGAGGAGTATAAGCAAGCTATAGTCGTGAGGAGGGACCTCGGCATGGGCAGGGGGAAGGCGGCGGCCCAGGCTGCCCACGCTTCCTGCGGGGCAGTGTTCCTCATCATGGAGAGCGGTAGGCCTGAGTGGAGGAGGTGGCTTGAATCGTGGAGGCGCCAGGGCCAGGCTAAGGTGGTTCTGAGGGTTGATAGCCTGCACGAGCTCCAGGAGATATACAGGAGGGCGGTGGAGGAGGGCCTCCCAGCCTCCTTCGTGAGGGATGCTGGGAAGACGCAGCTAGAGCCGGGCACCCCTACTGCTGTTGCCGTGGGCCCAGCCCCCTCTAGGCTGGTCGACAGGATAACCGGGAGCCTCAAGCTGTTTTAGCCGTCTATGGAGATATCAGGTCGTGTATCTCCTCGCCCCTCACCGTGGTCCCGCAGTAGACGCACCTATATGCCGGCGGGTCGTGGGAGACGAGCACCATCTTGGAAACAGCCTTCTCCCTCTCCTTCCTAGTTATACAGGTGGGGTTTGGACATCTTAGCACGCCCTGCGAAACCTCAGGCAGCTTTAGCCTGAGCTTCTCCACAACCCTGTAGTCCTCTATCACGTTGAAAGTCGCCCCCGGAGCTATTATGCCGAGGACCTCCAGGTCCCTCCGCCGCGGCTTGTAGCCCTCGATCTTCAGTATATCCTTCCTCCCCAGCTTGGAGCTCTCGGCGTTAATGACCACCGCTATCCTCCACTTATACCCCCTTGGCGGGAGGAGGCCCAGGGCCTTAAGCATTGTGAACGCCCTCCCCGGGGGTATATGGTCTATAACAACCCCGCTCCTAATCTTCCTGACCAGCAGGCCCTCGCCCTCCAACCCTCTTACCCCCCCATAACCAGGCTCAAGAGGGCCATCCTAACTTTCACGCCGAGCCTGGCCTGGAGGAAGTACGCCTGGTATTTGCTGTTGTCGACGGAGAAGTCTATCTCGTCAACGCGGGGCAGCGGGTGTAGCACCTTCAGCGTCTCCTTAGCAGAAGACTCTAGAAGATCTAGGGTTACCCTGTAGCTGCCCTTGAGGGACTCGTACTCCCTCGGGTCTGGTATCCTCTCCTTCTGTATCCTCGTCACGTAGAGTACATCCAGCTCCCCCAGCACGTCCTGCAGCTTCTCAACCTCGGTATACGGGATGCCGAGCTCCTCCAGGACCTCGAGGACCTCCCTCCTAGCCCTGAGCTGGGGAGGGCTTACGAGGTATATGTGCCTAGGCTTAAAGAGGGTGAGGCCTAGTATGAAGCTGCTGGCGGCCCTACCATAGCGTAGGTCGCCTAGCACGCCGTAGGTGAGGCCGTCTACGGAGCCGAAGAGCCTGTAGACTGTGTAGAGGTCTAGCATCGCCTGCGTAGGATGGTGCTGACGGCCGTCTCCACCGTTTATGACAGGCTTCTCCGCAACCTCAGCAGCGTAGAGGGCCGCGCCCTCGTATCTATGCCTAATAACTATGGCGTCGGCGTACGAGTCCAGCATTGTTATTGTGTCGGCCAGGTTCTCCCCCTTAGCAACGCTTATCGCCTCCTCCCCGCTTATAAGGAGTGTAGAGCCTCCAAGCCTCTTCACGGCAGTCTCGAAGCTTAGCCTAGTCCTGGTGCTCGGCTCGAAGAAGGCTAGAGCAACTACCTTACCCTCGAGAGGTTTGGACTTTGCTCTAGACTCTATATTATCGGCCTCTATAAAGAGCAGCTCCAAGTCTCCCCTGGTGAAGTCTGTTATGGATATCACGTCCCGCCCCTTGAAAGGGTTCCCAGCCACCCGGCCAGCCACCAGAAGAGTCTTCCCAGGCCTAGGGGTTTTTAGGGGAACATGAGCTGTAGGGGCTCTTCGCCCTCCTTACCTATTATGTATGGCGCGATCTCGACGTACTCCCTTATCACGGATGTCTCTATCTTGGGGAGGAGGACCCTCTCGACCTGGAAAAAGCCGGCGTAGCTCAGCATCTTGACCTCTATCCTCACGGGCCTCATCGACCCCTTGCTAATTAGTACCTGCTTTATGCTAATCGCGCTCAAGCTATGCATATCCAGCTTGCCCTTCAGATAGGGTATCCTAGCTCTCCCCTCGGCCATATCGGTAGCATCGGCCACCTTGACAGCTCCCGCCTCGACAGTGAGGGCCCTCACATTCGGTGCCGTGGCGTATATAGCGTGCATAACCTCAGATTTGAAAAACACCTTTTTCCTAGTGCTCCAGTCGGGGAACACTCTAGATACTATCCTGTCTATAATCCTCTCCGACATGATAGCCCCTATCAGCTCGTGGTTGTCTCTGTGAACACTGTTTCCTATATCGTGGAGGAAAGCCGCCAGCAGGACCACCGCCTTAGCTTCATCAACACTCTCCAGCGTTCCCTCCGAAAGTGTTGAGGGGGTCACCCCGCTCTCCAGGAGCCTGTCGAATATTTCCAGCGCTGAGCCAGCTATTATCCTGGCGTGTACTGGCCCGTGGTCGTTGTAGAGCAGCCTACCCACGGCCATAACGTTGGACATGCGGAGTAGCGCCTGCACCTCCTGGTCTTCCTCGATGAGACTGTAAATCTCCGAGAGGACCTCGCTCTCCCTAACCTTCTCCCTGACAAGGGTGGGTGTGACCTGTACAGACATCCCCCCTAGCCTCCTCCAACCTCTTTTACAACCCACTCTATGTAGCTCTCGTTACCCTTGGATACGTCGAGCGCCAGTATCTCGGGCACGCTGTAGGGGTGGATCTCCCTGACTGTTTTTATGAGTGTATCCAGCTTCTCCTCACTAGTCTTTATAATAAGCAGATCCTCGTCATCGAGATTTATAGACCCCTCCCACCAGTAGTAGCTCTTTATCCCCCGGACCACGTTCACGCAGGCGGCAAGCCTCTGCTCGACAATCTCCCTCGCGAGCCTCTCCCCATCACCTTTAGGAGCGGTGACCAAAACGACTTTCACTCGAGGCATAGAGCATCAACCCCTCCAGAACACGGGCTCCCTAAGTGATTATCGAGAGGTGAGGTAAAAATTATAGTTTGCCGGCGGTGCTAGCGTTTTGCCGCGCCCCTGCGTAGAATGTAGTGGATGGGCTTCTCGAGCGCTAGCTCCGCGACCTCCTTCAACGCCTCCGAAACGCTGGGGTGGGGGTGTATCGTGAGGGAGAGGTCCTCTAGCGTGGCTCCCATCTCGATAGCTAACGCCGCCTCGGCTATTATCTCCGATGCATGTGGCGCCGCCACGTGGAAACCGAGCACCGCGCGGCTGCTCTTCTCGTAGACTACCTTCGCGAAGCACTCCCTACAGCCCTCGATAGCCCCTACCCTGGGCAGGCTAGCGAGGGGCAGTCTGGCCTCCGCGGCTTCAATGCCAGCCGCCTTAGCCTCGTCTAGCGTCAGACCCACTGTGGCCAGCTCGGGGTCTGTGTACACCACGGCCGGCACTGCTTTCGCGTCGAAGGCCGCCGTGGAATCGCCTGCAGCTCTCTCAGCCGCCACCACAGCCTGTAGGAATGCCCTGTGGGCTAGAAGGGGCGGCCCTGTGACATCCCCGCTCGCGTAAACCCCCGGAACCCCGGTCTCCAGGGTCTCCTTATCGACCTGTATATACCCCGCCTTATCCAGCTTCACCCCCAGCCTCTCAAGACCCACACCCCGTGTGTTTGGCCTTCTTCCAACAGCGACGAGTATGGTGTCGAACTCCATCCTACCCACACCAGATATGTCGGCTATGGCGTAGCGTTCACGCCCCTCAACCGACTCGACCCTCGTCTTCGTGTGTATGCTAACCCCCTCGCTCTTGAGCCTCCTCTCGACAACCCTGGAGAAGTCTCTCTGCATAGTTGGGAGGAGTCTATCGAGAAGCTCCACAATAGTGACCTCAACCCCCAGCCTGGCCATGGCTGTGGCGTACTCAACTCCTATGTAGCCTCCGCCTATTATCAGCATCCTACCAGGCTTCCTCCTCAGGCCGAGTATAGTCCTGTTGTTATGCACAACCTCTCCATCCGGCTCAAGCCCTGGTATAGAGGCCGGGCTTGTGCCAAGAGCGAGAACAAGCTTTGAATAGCCTATGCTACCCACACTGTCAACCTCGACAGCGCCGTCACCTATAGCCGCCCGCCCCTTCACAACCTCCACACCATAACCCTTAAGGAGCGTTGAAACACCCTTCGACACGCTCTTAACAACATTGTCTACCCAATCCATAAGACCCTTAAAGTCGAAGTCTACACTGGCTCTCGCGAACTCCAGCCGCGCGAGCGAGGCAGCAAGCCCAGCCGGGTGTAGAAGTGCCTTAGTCGGTATGCACCCGTAGTTCGTACACTCGCCGCCCAGGCTATCCATCTCCACCAGAGCGACGCTCAGCCCCTCCTGGGCAGCCCTAACCGCGGCAGGATACCCCCCGGGGCCTCCGCCGACAACGACTAGGTCAAACTTCTCCACGCCGACCACCTAGAGAGCCTACATTCACTCCAAACACCGCTTCCTCGTGCCAACTATCCTTGGCTTCAGGTTAAAAACGGTGTTTTAGAAGGTCTACTGGAACTCGTAGTCCTCGGCGAACAGTAGCGCCGGGTTTTCGAGAAGCCTCTTAACCTCCATCAGGAACCTGGTTGCATAAGCCCCCTCCAGCGCTCTGTGGTCGAAGCTTAGCGACACAAACCCTATCTTCCTGGGCTTGAGCTCCCCGTCCACGTAGACAGGCTTCTCAACCAGTCTATGCAGGCCGAGTATGGCGACGTTCGGCGGGTATATCACGGGGAAGCCTATGACGCTGCCGATGCTGCCTACGTTGGTTATCGTGAAAGTAGCGCCAGAAACCTCATCTAGGCTCAGCCTCATATCCCTTGCCTTGGCTGTAAGTTCCGCTATCTCCCTGGCTATAGCGAACAGGCCCTTCCTCTCTACGTTCTTAACAACGGGCACCACGAGGCCGTGTGGCGTGTCCACTGCAAAACCGACGTTCACGGTCTTCTTAACAACTATCTCCATCTTCCCCTCGTCGAATTCCGCGTTGACGAGCGGGTACTTCTTTATAGCCTTAGCCACAGCCTTAAACACGAAGGGCAGGTAAGTAAGCTTCACTCCCTTCTCCTCAGCATCCTTCTTTAATGCTTCTCTAAGCTTGGAAAGCTCGGTGAAGTCCACCTCCTCAGCTATGTAGGCGTGAGGTATTTTGGATTTGCTCAGGGTCATAGACTGGACCATGGACTTCTTAATACCTCTTACAGGTATCCTCTCCTCCTCGATTTGTACTGGCGGGAGTGCGGCCGGTGGAGGGGCCGCGGCTAGCATGGCAGCCGCCCTCCTGACATCCTCTTCCGTAATAGCGCCTCTGGGGCCTGTGCCCCTGACCTTGGTTAGGTCGACGCCTAGCTGTCTAGCCAGTCTCCTAACCCTGGGGGGCGCCCTCACCAGTACAGCCGTAGTAGCTAGCGGAGTCTGCGCGGCCGCCTCGGCAGGCCTTCTCTCCTCACCCCTTCTTGCTGCCTCCCCGGCCAGCTCAGCTTTCTCCGGCTGCGGCTTGGTAGCCGCTCCCTCTTCGACCTCAATTTCGACTATAGGGTCTCCGACCCTGACGACGTCGCCAGGCTTGGCCAGAAGCCTGACAACCCTGCCTGTATATGGTGAGGGTATTTCGACTGTAGCCTTAGCTGTGAGCACCCTGACGAGGGGGCTGAACTGCTTTACAACAGCCCCCTCCTCCACTAGCCATTCTACAATCTCGCCCTCGGCTATACCCTCCCCGATGTCTGGCAGTTTGACCTGGACAATCCTGCCCATCGCGTACCTCCCTCCCTACCACTGCATAACGTCTGACACAGCCCTGTATATCTTGGCGATGTTTGGAAGGTAGAGCTTCTCGTGTGCCAGGGGGTATGGCGTGTCATAGCTTGCCACCCTCTTTACCGGGCCGCGGAGCAGCTCTATATGGTTCTCGCTTATGTAGGCCGCTATCTCCGCGCCGGGGCCCAGTATCCTCCTGGCCTCGTGGACTATCACAAGCCTCCCAGTCTTCTCTAGGCTCTTCACCACGATATCCTTGTCCCAGGGCTGGAGCGTTCTAAGATCTATGATCTCCACGCTCCAGCCCCTCTTATCCCTGAGAAGCTCTGCAGCCTCCTTAGCCAGATGAACCATAGCGCCCCATGTTACAAGGGTTACGTCTGATCCCTCCTGGACGACTCTTGCCTGGCCCAACGGTACGGTATAGTCCTCCTCAGGCACATCCTCCCTTATAGTCCTATATATGCTCTTGGGCTCGAGGAATATCACGGCATCGTCGCTCCGTATAGACGATTTTAGAAGCCCCTTGGCGTCGTAGGGCGTGGAGGGCATAACGACGTAGAGGCCCGGTGTGTGTATGAAGTAAGACTCGTTACTCTGGCTGTGGTGCATACCACCTCTTATCCCGCCGCAGCAGGGCCCCCTTATCACCAGGGGGACGCTATACATCCCGCCGCTCCTGAATCTATACCACGCTGCATTGTTAACTATCTGGTCGAACGCCTCGTATATGAAGTCGATGAACTGTATCTCCGCCACCGGCCTGAGACCGTACATAGCCATGCCTATGGCGAAAGCCACTATACCCATCTCAGTGAGAGGCGTGTCTATAACCCTCTCCTCTCCAAACTCGTCTATCAGCCCCTCAGTGACAAGGAAGACACCGCCCCTTCTACCCACATCCTCCCCAAGCACCACGACACGCTTGTCCCGCTTCATCTCCTCCCTCAGAGCGGTGTTAAGCGCCTCGACCATGTTCATAACAGGCATTGCCCTCCACCCCCTACTCCCTGTAGCTCAGGCCGAGCTCCTCCATCGTTCTGAGCGTTTCCTCAAGGTCCCGCTCCTCCTCCAGTATGAACCACGGTTTCTCACTGTAGACGTTCTGGAAGAACACGTTCTCCGGCAGCGGCGGCTTAGCCAACACCCTCCTAACTATCTCTTCAACCCTGCTGTTCCACTCCTCCTCTAGAGCCAAGGCCTCCTTCTCCGTCATTATACCCATGCTATCCATAAACTTCCTCATCCTCCTCAACGGCTCATACCTCTCCATAACCTTCTCCTCCTCACTCTTCCTATACCTCGAAGGATCGTCCGCCGTGGTGTGGGGGCCAAGCCTGTATGTAACCGCCTCGACCAGAGTAGGCCCTCCACCCCTCCTAGCCTTCTCCGCTGCATCGCTGACAACCTTGTAAACAACCATGACGTCGTTGCCGTCAATTCTTATCCCGGGGACGCCGTAGGCGAGGCCCTTCACCGCAAGCGTGGGGGCGGCCGTCTGCCTGGCCCTCGGAACGCTTATAGCCCACTGGTTGTTCTGTATAACGAGGACTGCGGGAACCTTGAAGACGCCAGCAAAGTTCAGCCCCGCGTGGAAGTCGCCCCTGCTGGTCGCACCGTCCCCGAAGAATGTGAGGGTAATCGTATCCCTGCCAAGATACTTCATCGCATACGCAGCACCAACCGAGATGGGGATCTGGTTGCCCACGGGGACAGGGGCGGGGACGAGGTTATACCTCCTGTTGCCGAATATCGCGAAGTCGCTCCCCTTGAGGGGGTCGTCGGCGTTCGCCAGGGCCCTGTCTAGGATTTCCTCCTCGCTCATACCCCTAACCAGGTAAGCGCCGAGCTCCCGGTAGCTGGGGAAAACCCAGTCATCCCTCCTCAGCGGTTTCGCTGCGCCTACCGCAACAGCCTCCTGCCCCTTGTTTGGAGCGTGGAGGGCTACCTTGCCCATCCTCTGCAGCTTGAGGAGCCAGCTGTCGATAACCCTGGCTCTAACCATGTATGTGTAGATCTCTATAATATCACCCTCGCTAATCTTTGGCAGGAGACCCTCGTCTACGACCCTTCCTTCCTCGTCCACAGCTCTCTTAAACCCCATAGCCTCTTCGAGAAGTGCCTTATACTCCTCAACAACACTACCCTCAACAGGCTTGAAAGGAATATCCATAAGGCCCGTTTTACTCATATTAAGGCCCGTCTTAACACTAATTGCAAGTAATCTTTTTATCCGTCCTAAATACAGTCTTATGAACACAGCCACACATTTAGACCACCAGCCTAAAACCAGCCCCACGCCACACAAGCCTTTGCAAGAGAGGTGCCTAGAGGCTGGTAGCTGTGGGTTGTAAAGACCCTCCAAGCTACAATCCTCTAATAACTCCCTCCACACCCTAGAGTACCCTAGGTGCAGATAGGGTGTCTATCAGCCAAGCCTCGCTCCCCTGGGAAAGCGATAATGTAAGGGCCGTGAGGGAGAGTGTTAGAGAGTTTGCGGAGAAGAAGGTTGCGCCTAAGGCTAGGGAGATTGACGCTACTAACACGGTGCCCGAGAGCCTCTTGAGGGAAGGCGCTGAGATGGGGTTCTTCGCGCTGAGGGTGCCTGAGGAGTATGGGGGGCCAGGTCTTAGCCTTCTTGAGAGCGTTGTGGCTATTGAGGAGCTTTCTAGGGCCAGCAGCGGATACGGCCTGATTTCCGTGGTCAGCGGCTCGATGGTTGTGCACCCCATCCTTAAGTTCGCAGGGGAGGAGGTGAAGGAGAAGTACCTATCGAGGCTGGCTAAAGGAGCGATAGGTGCTTTCGCCCTGACAGAACCTTGTTGTGGAACCGATGTGGCCTCCCTACACATGACCACGGCTAGGAAGGAGGGGGGCGAGTATGTGGTGAGCGGGCAGAAGATTTTCATAACGAACTCCGCGTACGCCGACTTCTTCATAGTGGCCGCGCGCACCGGCAGGCCAGAGGAGAGGCATAGGGGTATCTCCCTGCTGGTCGTGGACAAGGGCAGCTGTGTTGAGGTTTCCAAGCTGGAGATGATGGGGTATAGGGGCAGCGGGACCTCTATAGTCTACTTCAACGACTGCAGGGTGCCGCCAGAGAATCTTATAGGCCAGGAGGGCGGCGGTTTCAAGCTAGTCATGCATACCCTCAACGAGGGGCGGATATCCACGAGTGCAAGCGGCCTGGGTGTCATGCAGGCCGCCTTCGACGCCGCGGTTAGGCATGCGAGCGAGAGGGAGAGCATGGGGAGGCCCATAATAGAGCACCAGATGGTATCCAGCATGATAGCTGAGATGCTCGTTAAGCTGGAGACAAGCAGGCTCCTAGTCTACACCTCAGCACACAAGCTAGACTCGGGGAGCCCCGACTACATAAAATACGCGAGCATGGCCAAGCTCCACACGGCCACGGCAGGGGTGGACCTCGTTAGGATGGCCATGCAGGTCCTCGGGGGGATAGGATATAGTAAGGATAGCGACGTCGAGAGGTACTATAGGGACATAAAGATGATTGAAATAGGTGATGGGACGAACGAAGTGCAGAGAATGGTCCTCACAAAGTTCCTGCAGGGTAGAATAAGGCCCTAGACTCTACGCCCCTCGTCCAATAGCCTGTCTGCACAATATTTTGCACTCGCCAATGCTCCTACTCACTGTCGAGAAGCATGGACGCCGCCTCACGAGCTACAACCTCTGCAGCCCTGAACAGCCCTCTACCCGATGCGGCCGCCTCTTCAAGCAGTGTCTTGTTAACCTCCATCGCTGCGTTGACCCTCGAGCTGAGCAGGCTTTCAGCAAGCATTTTAGCCAGCAGTATCCTCCTGGCCTTAACCTTCTCGGCGTGGAGCCCGGTTTCGCGGGCGAACTTCCAGTGCTCCTCTATAGCGTCTACGAGAGGCTCTATACCCTGGCCTAGCACAGCGCTAGTCTTAACTAGCCTTGGCCTCCACCCAGACTCCCTCCTACCTATATCCTCCTTCTCAAGGGCGAACTGCAGGTAGGCTGCCGTCTTGTTTGCCTCAGGCTTGTCGCTCTTGTTGACGACGTATATGTCACCTATCTCCATAACGCCGGCCTTTAGGGCCTGGACGTCGTCCCCTGCGCCAGGCATCGTCACCACTATTATAGTGTGCGCCGCGTTTATAATGTCGACCTCGCTCTGCCCAACTCCGACCGTCTCAATTATTATCTTATCATAACCCATAGCGTCGAAAACCTCTACCATGGCCAGGGCTGCCATGCTCAAACCGCCCTTGATGCCCCGGGTGGGTATGCTGCGTATGAAAACCCCGGGGTCAGCCGCGTGCTCCTGCATCCTGAGTCTATCCCCCATTATGCTGCCGCCGCTGAAGGGGCTAGTAGGGTCTATGGCTACCACCGCCACCTTATAGCCTCTCCTCCTAAGTCCCGCTATCACCCTTGAGACCAGCGTGCTCTTCCCAGCCCCCGGTATGCCGGTAAACCCTATAACCTGGGCCTTGCCAGCCCTGCTTGTAAGGCGTTCTAGGAGCTCTATAGCCTCGCTCCCTGGATTCTCAACTAGGGTTAGAAGCCTGCCGAGGGCTCTCAGGTTGCCGGAGTAAGCCATCTCAAGCAGCTTTTCAAGCCTGGCCAACCTGCTCCGACGCCTCCGCCTCCTCCCTCATTCTCTTCTCCTCCGCGAGCTTTCTCACTTTCTCTATAATCTCGGCGAGGCTTGTGCCTGGGAGGAATATCTCCCTTATGCCTAGGCTGCGGAGGGGCTCCAGGTCTGGTATCGGTATCGTGCCCCCCAGCACCACGGGTATGTCATCGGCCCCTAGCTCTCTTAGCTTGGCCATAAGCCTCTTCATCAGGTGTATGTGGGCTCCATTGAGTATGCTCACGCCTATAACGTCTACATCCTCCTGGACGGCTGCCATGGCCACTTGCTCGGGGGTCTGCCTTAACCCTGTGTAAACCACCTCGAAGCCGGCGTCCCTCAGAGCCCTGGCTACAACTTTCGCCCCCCTATCGTGGCCGTCTAGGCCCATCTTCGCAACCAGCACTTTATACCGACGTTTCGGCCCTTCGAGGACCTGTTCCCTAGTACTCTGGAGGCTCGACATAGACTCCATACACCTCCTTCAGCGTGCCCATTATCTCTCCTAGCGTTGCGTAGGCTCGGGCGGCCTCGAGAACGTAGGGCATTATGTTCTCTCCCCTCTCGGCCGCCCGCCTCAGGTTATCCAGCGCCCTCCTCCACCTCTCCTGGTTCCTCATCTTCCTAACCTCCTTAACCCTCCTCTTCTGCCTCTCCTCAATCTCCTCCTGGTCGAACTCTAGGAGGGGCACGTTCCTCGCCTCGTCTATAGAGTCGCTCCTGAATATGTTAACTCCCACTATGAACTTCCTGCCCTCCTCGAGGTCTCTCTGGAACTTGTAAGCCGACTCGGTCACCTCCTTCTGGGGGTAGCCCCGCTTAACAGCCTCCAGCATCCCCCCCATGGCCTCAATCTTGTCTATGTACTTCCACGCCCTCTCCTCTATCTCGTCGGTAAGCCACTCTATATAGTAGCTCCCCCCGAGGGGGTCTATTGTGTCGGCCACGCCAGTCTCGTACGCAATTATCTGCTGGGTCCTGAGCGCTATCTTGGCGGCGAACTCGCTGGGGACTCTGAAGGGCTCGTCGAAGCTGTTGGTGTGGAGGCTCTGGGTACCGCCGAGTACCGCCGCCAGCGCTTCTATGGCCGTTCTGACTATGTTGTTGTAGGGCTCCTGTACGACCAGGCTCACACCCGCGGTCTGGGTGTGGAATCTTAGCCACATGCTCCTCTTCTTCCTAGCCCCGAACCAGTCCCTCATTATCTTGGCCCACATGCGCCTCGCCGCCCGGAACTTGGCTATCTCCTCGAAGAAGTTTATGTGTGCGTCGAAGAAGAAGCTGAGCCTGGGGGCGAAGGTGTCGACGTCGAGACTCCTTCCGATCAACTGTCTAACATACTCTATCCCATCCGCCAAGGTGAAGGCGAGCTCCTGTACAGCCGTTGCCCCAGCCTCCCTTATATGGTAGCCGCTTATGCTTATCGGGTTCCACTTGGGCAGGTTCTTGACGCTCCACTCTATAACGTCTATCGCTATCTTGACTGCTGCTTCCGGGGGGAAGACGTAGGTCTTCTGGGCTATGAACTCTTTGAGGGGGTCGTTCTGCGTCGTGCCCCCTATCTTGTGGTAGGGCACGCCCTGCTTCTCCGCCACGGCTACGTAGTAGCTAAGGAGAACCGGGGCCGGCAGGTTTATAGTCATGTTCGTAGTTACACGGCCCATGTCTATGCCGTCGAATATAACCTCCATGTCCCTCAGCGATGCCACGTTCACCCCCTCTATGCCTACGTGGCCCTCGGCAAGGGGGTCGTCAGGGTCTATGCCGACGAGCGTCGGCTCGTCGAAGGCCAGGCTCAGCCCCGTCTCGCCATGCTCTATCAGGAACTTCAGCCTCCTGTTAGTCTCCTCAGGACCTCCATAGCCTGAGAACATTCTCATAGTCCACAGCTTCGCCCTGTACATTGTAGCGTGGATACCTCTAGTGAAGGGATAGTCCCCGGGGAACCCGAGCTTCTCGAGGTAGTCCCAATCCTTGAGGTCTAGGGGGGTGTAGAGCCGTCTAACGGGTATATCGCTGAGTGTAGTGAAGCTTTCCATCCTCTCGGGCATCCGCTCGAGCCATTGGGGGAGAGTCTCGCTCTCCCACTTCTTAAGAGAGGCTTCAAGCCTCTTCATATACTCGGGGTCAAAGAAGGGCACAGCCACCTACCCCGCGATCACACAACCGCCTATATATAGCTCTCCCATCCAAACAGGTTATTATTGTAGAGCCAAGACGATTATAACACGTGGCTGGATACCCTATCCAAACCCAGAGCCTGGGGGTGCACATCCAACTTGGAGGGAGTGAGAGTAAAACTCTACTCTGAGGTCCTCAACAGGGAAGTGGAGGTGCCGGAGACTCCTCAGAGGATTGTGAGCCTCAGCCCGGCTATCACCGAGACGCTGTATATGCTCGGCCTGGAGGATCGTGTTGCGGGCGTGAGCGTCTACGACCATAAGCCGCCGAAGGCTAGGGAGAAGCCCAAGGTCGGCAGCTACTACAAGGTTAATATGAAGCTTCTAGACCAGCTTAACCCGGACCTCATACTAGTGACTACGGGCGCGCAGAGGAGGGTGCTCGAGGACCTCAGCAGCCGCTACCCTGTCTACCCTATACCGCTGCCGGTTAGCGTTTCCGGAATAATAGACCAGGTCGTGCAGGTCGGCATTGTAACGGGGGCTCTAGAAGAAGCTTCGAGGCTTGAGGCGGAGCTGGCTCGAAAGGCCTCAGAACTAAGGGGTGCGGGCGGGGGGTTGAGAGTATACTACGAGGTCTATCTCGGCGGCCCCGTCACGGCCGGTGCACACACCTATATATCAGACGCGTTCAGGATAGCCGGGGTGGAGACGCCGTTTATACGCGATAGAACAACATGGATCTACCAGCCGCCCGCGGAGAGGATCAACAGGTTCAAACCCCACTTCATACTGTACGAGTACAGCGCCTACGCTCCCACATCAGCCGAGAAGGTCAAGCGGGAGTTGGAGGAGAGGGGGGTGGAGATTGGGGGTGCTGAGCTTGTCCTCCTAGAGCCTGACACCCTGGCGCACTATGGCCCCAGCTTCATAGAGACTATGCTAAGCCTCCTCGAGACCCTGAGGGAGAAGGCTAGAGCCGGTTAGGCGAGGGCTTTCGAGGGGAGAGAGGTGTCGTAGTAGACCTTCATCGTCCTCAGCCTGGCGAGGACCTCGCCCATAAACCTCTCAACCCGTGCCCACTCCCCCGGAGGAACTCTAGTCTCCCGGAGATGCTCCATGACCCTGGCGTAGCTTTTCATCCTCTCGTTAAGCAGAGTCCAGTTGACGCCCGCCAGGAGCTTCTCGACACCGCTATCCCTAGGTAGGAGGCCTGCAACCATCATGAGGGAGAGTATAGGGTAGCCTATGTAGCCTCTAAACCTGGTGCCGTTGTCGTCGCTATACGCGTAAACCACCCCCGCTCCCCGGGGCTCCACAACCACTAGATACTCCCTAGGCCTACCCGAGCTAGAGACCTTAGCCGCCCATACGCCGCCTGAACCTCCGGTGAGGATCCTCACTCTCCCGTCTCCCAGGGCGGCCGCGGCTTCCAGGATTTTAATCGCTGGGGGCCTCCTTAGCGGCTTGACCATCGCATGACAGCACCTCGGTTAAGTATTCTGCGCTGCAGAGTTTTGACCTTTCAAAGCACGAGAGTATGTCGCCTGAACCCTCCCTCCATGCTTTCTCAACAGCTCTAAGTAGGCAGTCATAGTCCAGGAGGCCCTCCTCTATAACGTCTCTACTGATCCTGCTCAAGAGTCTTTTAGCCCCCTCCAGAAGCCCCTCCTGGGCTTTAGCCGCGGCTGCCGCCGCGAGGAGAAGGGCTCTAACTCGCTCGTCCCGCCCGCTTCTGTAGTAGAGGTCCTCGAGGGCTTCATGCGCCTCCCAGTACCGCGCTTCCCTCACTAGGTCCTCAACGTTCAAAGCAGTGGAGGCTTTCTTACCATAGACGAGGTATATGGTTTCTAAACCGCTTAGAACCCTGCGAAGCTCCTTCTCGAGGTCCCGGCAGCGATGTATGGCGTCCAGCTCAACATGGGTATCAGCTACCCTAACGTTAACGCTCCTCACGCAAGGGATCCCAGTCTTAATGGCTTTCTTGAGCCTCTGCGCATCCCTCCAAGGCTTCAGCCCCGGGTTGGAGAGAAACAGTAGCGTCCTCACGGTGGAGCCTTCTTCACCCAAGTTTAAACGCCCCTGGTAGTGCTAGCCTAAGGCCGTGTCTAGATATAGCATTATTATGAAGCCTGCGAAGAATCCTAGTGTAGCCAGCTTCTCGTTGCCACTCCTGTGCGACTCGGGCAAAGCCTCATAGCTAACCACAAACACCATAGCCCCTGCTGCGAAAGCTAGGGCTGAAGCCAGTAGTCCAGGGCTGTATCCAATTATCGTTGCAACGATTATTGCAGCGATCACTTCGCTAAAACCACTCAGTATTGCGACTAAAATTGCTAGGAGTAAGTTGCCGGAGGCTGCAAACACCGGGAGGGAGACTGCCAGGCCCTCTGGGAAGTCCTGAGTACCTATAGCAAGAGCCACCGCCAGCCCTTCGGATAGTGCGTAGGAGGCTGCAGCCCCTATCGACATGCCCTCCGGCAGGTTATGGATAATTATGGCTGTGGCCACTAGCCATGCGGCCTTAACCTTCCTCCTAAGCGTCGGGGGCCCCTCATAGCCTTTAAATAGGTGCTCGTGGGGTATTACCTCGTTTATCACATACACTGTTAAAGCACCTAATATGAAAGATAATATAACAACACTGGTGCTCGATAGCTCGAGAGCGGGTATGAGGAGGCTAGTGAAACTCGCAACTATCATTATCCCGCTGCTAAACCCCATACCAACGTCTAGTAGGACGTCAAGCCTCTTCCTACTCTGGAACCTTGCAGCCAACACTAGAAAGCCTCCAAGGCTCGTCATTGCAAAGGCGTAGAGGGAAAGTATGAAGGCCGCTTTAACGGGGCTGCCCCCCGAGAGAGCCTCTAGCTGAGCCGCTATGGACTCCAGTATCTGGATCATATAGCCAAGCACCTCTACCGCGCCGCAGCAACATCACACTCCCAGACGCTCCTCCTCGATAAACTTACTAAGCACCCCGGGTTTCAAGTGAAAACCGGAGTTCATAATTGACTCAACTACCAGCTATAAACTAAGCCAGATATTTTGCATGAATTTGAGACACTCCTCCCTTTATGGAGCTGGTTTACTCCAGGCTTAGCTTTATAACTCGACCTGCTAAACTATCGGTTAGACGGGTGCTCTCAATGTCCGCCTGCCTGAGGATAGGGCCCGGGGAGAAGGCTCCGGATGTTGTTAACGTTATTATAGAGATCCCTATGAACAGCTCCGTAAAGTACGAGTTCGATAAGGAGGCGTGCATTGTCAAAGTCGACAGGTTCCTCTACACCAGCATGGTTTATCCTTTCAACTACGGGTTCATCCCGGGAACTCTGGAGGAGGATGGGGATCCTGTGGACGTTCTAGTCATAAGCCGCGAGCCTGTGGCCCCCGGCTCTCTTATAGAAGCCGTCCCTGTTGCCGTTCTGGATATGGAGGATGAGGAGGGGCCTGACAGTAAGATTGTCGCCGTGCCTAAGGCTAAGCTTGACCCCCTCTTCGCCAGCTACAAAGACGTAGAAGATATACCGGAAGCCCTAAAATCCAAGATAAAACACTTCTTCGAGCACTATAAGGAGCTAGAGCCTGGGAAGTGGGTTAAAGTGACAGGTTGGAGGCAGGCAAGGGATGCGAAGGAGATTATAAGGAAGGCGATAGAAAGGTACTCGGGGTAAACAGCGTACGGGCCGGCCCCAGCTGGGGGAGTGTAGCGCCATTGAAGACTCTCAGCCACACCACCGTTCCCATCTTTTTAACAATACTAATGGCAGTACTACTCTTGCCCGCGGCATCCACGTATACGACATTCGCGCTTGCACCTTCAGGCCCTCTTCTGTACGCTCTAGATGTTGTGGTTGTCGACGCCAGCACCAGCTCCGTCCTAGGGTTCTCCCGGTATGTAGTGACCGTCTACGATGGTGTTGTTAGCGATGTTGGCGTTATCTACTCCTCGGGCATCTCAGTATCGAGAGCTAGCTTGGAAAAGCTCCTAAACGGTCTTTACGAATCGGCGGAGACCGGGGAGGCGAGGCCGCTCTCCGAGCGGCCCCCCGCATTCTTGCTCCACGACCGCATAGTGTATAACGTGGACGGTGTGCCCTACACATGCAAGCCAGGTGGCTATACAACCCTGTCGTTCGTCTGGCCCACCAGAGCTGGCCCTATTACTGTGGAGGGTCACGTACTCCTCTCCCAGGATGTAATAGCCAGCTTCTACCTCGTCTCCCAGCATGCCACCTTCACCCTGCCTAGAGTGGGGGAAGTTCCAATTAGGATAGAGGTCTCGGGGTTCCTAACCAGCTCCAGCTCCCCGGTGTGCGGCGAGCCCCTGGTGAGCGGTTTTGACAAGGCAGTCCTCGGTGGTTTTACCCTGGCCACGCTCGTTTTAGCCGCAGCAAGCTATATGCGTAGAGGATCGTTGATAAGAGAAGCCCTCTCCTCCGCACCCCCATTCCAGCCAGGCACCACCGCCTCGCCGTCTAGCCCCTCCTATTTAAGTCTCGGAAGCGAAACTCCTGAAACCAGGGCGTGAGCAAGCATTGCCGCTCCCCTCAGCAAAAATCCAGGTATATGCCTACGCCGGAGTAGCACTCCTATTCCTCGCAGTAACCATAGGAGCCTTCACCAGGGCATATGGAGCTGGCATGGGCTGCGGACCGGACTGGCCGACGTGCAACGGCGAAATAGTGCCGCTAACCGCCAACACCGCAACATTACTGGAATACTTCCATAGAGTGGCCGCAGGCCTAGGCTTCGTTCTAATAACATACACCGCCTACCTATCCTTGAAGGCTTCAGGCGACAGAGGGGTGAAGCTCTGGGCCACAGCAACCATTATCGCTCTAGTAACCCAGATAATACTCGGAGCGGTCGTCGTCTGGTACCACCTCAACCCCCCGCTATCCGCCCTACACACAACCCTAGCCATAGTAACAGTAGCACTGGCAACGGGCATGGCAGTTAAACTCAGCCACACCAGGGTTAGAGGCTAGTGCAAACCCGCTTCCGCCTAGAGGATAAACTAATTAAAACAAAAGCACTCACAATAGTAAAGCCATGAATGGATGCTGCCCCGGGGAGACCCCCGCATCCCGGGGGAGCTATGACCCGGGAGGGCTCCACCCTAGGCACCAAACCCTTCCTAACTCCTCTGGGAGTTAGGGCGTTACCTTTTACCCCCGGCTAAGGAGACCCTTCTATAGTGGGTGGTGCCTTAGATTGTCTATCCGGAAGCATATCCTCGAGGACCTCCACAAGAGCCTTGGGGCTACTTTCGGCGAGTTCGCAGGATGGAGCGTGCCAATGTCCTATGAGGGGACGTTGAAGGAGCACATGGCCGTTAGACGTGAGGCGGGTATATTCGATATCAGCCATATGGGGAGGATGGTGGTTAAGGGTGAGGGTGCCACCGAGCTCCTGGAGAGGATCTATACTAAGAGGGTCTCCAAGACTAAGGTTGGCTTCATGAGCGGCCCTACTCTCGCTCTAAACGAGTATGCTAGGGTTAAGGATGATGAGATGCCCTATAGGCTCGGTGAGGACGAGTGGCTCATAGTCCCTAACGCCGCCGTTGCCGATGCCATGCTAGAGTATTTCAGGGGCGTCGCCTCGAACATGGGGATAAACATCTCAATAACGGACTTGAGGGACAGGTATGCTCTACTGGCCCTCCAGGGTCCACGTTCGACGGAGGTTATGGAGAGGCTGGGTGGAGGCGATCTTCTCGATCTCAAGCCGCTACAGTTTAAGGAGAATGTCAGTATTGCTGGAGCTACAGCCTACATAGTCAGCAGGAGCGGCTGGACTGGAGAGGACGGTTTCGAGATAATCGCTGAGGTCGAGGAGGCTAAGAAAATTTTTAGGGCGGCTGTGGAGGCCGGGGCTAAACCAGCGGGCATAGCTGCCAGAGACACCCTGAGGATTGAGGCTGGCTTCGTCCTAGGAGGCCATGAGTACGGCGAAGACCCCCTAAGGTGGCCGTGCGCTGTGAGCCTACGCTACGGCCTCGGGGCTATAGACTGGGGGAAAAAGGGGTTCATAGGCGAGGCTGCCCTCAGGGCTTGTAGAAGAGAGGGTGTTAGGTGGATAAGAGTTGGTCTTGTTATGAAAAAGAAGTATGCTAGAATGATACCCAGAACCGGTTACAGGCTATACATAGACGATGTTGACGTAGGCTGGGTAACCAGCGGGACTTTCAGCCCAGTGATAGAGAGGGGCGTGGCCCAGGCCTACATAGACACCAGGTACGCCTACACAGGCGATACCATAGAAGTTGACGTTAGAGGCAGGAGGGGCGAGGCTAGGCTACAGGAGTTCCCCCTAGTACCACTTGGATCAAGAGGCTAAAGCGGTGTCCCCGAGGGATGGGCCAGGAATTCTTCGAGGTGTGTAGCAGCACCGAGATAAGCGTTGCAGTGACAGCGGAGAAGCTAGGATATAATAGCCTCCACGGGCATGATATCACTGTCACAGCCTGCTACTGCGGCCCCCCGCTTGATACGGAGAGGATAGCAGCAGCCCTGGACGAAGCCTTGGCTCCAGCCAGAAGAGCAAGCCTGGAGGAGGCGATTGGCGAGAGAGGAGCTATAGCCGAGGACCTCCTAGTATGGCTCGCTAGCAGGCTTCCCGACCGCATCGAGGCTTCAAGACTCTGCCTTCTAGAGGCCAGGTGGAGCAGGCTGCCGAGGATTGTCAGGCTCAGGCTACAATAATCGCTTCTCTACGTCTTCATGTATGGGGGCATGCACTCGAAACCTAACGCGGCGATCTTGAACTGTCCCCCGCCGAACTTAGCTGAATAGCCCGGGGGTAGCGCTAGAGGGCCGCTCAGCCTGTCTGCAGCGTCTATCCTACCGGAGAGTAGGTGAGACCAGATCTCCAGGACCTCCCTGTCTTCAACTACCCTTACACCCCCTTCCCCCCCGGCAGCTAGGCCTACGAGGAGCCTAGCACTGTAGAATCTTGATATCGGAGAGTCCCCACACCTGCTATACAGAATAAGGCCTCCATAGACGGTTGCATAGGCAGCGGCCCTCTCGTACTCGCTATCAAGATTCTCGATAGCCTCGAAGCCCTCCAGGAAGGCTCTAAGCCCCGCCTGTAGAGGCCTTGACACATGCTCATAAGCCTCCCCCTTCACGAGACCTGAGGTGACTCTCAAAACGCCTGCTACTAGGAGACAGCTGCTCTCAACACCCGCCACAATGGGTAGGGATACCCTGCACAGGGCATCCCCAATCCTCACCGTAGAACCCGGCAGGAGCGTCTCCGCCAAAACACCGCACCCACAGCGAGGCCCGCTCTTACACCTACATGTAGCCCTCCTCAACCCCCCTCGGCGTCCTGGCTGTTTGGGAGATCTGGTTTAGCTTGAGGACGGTGAACAGGAACATGTTTACCAGGGTTACCGAGGCGTCCATGAGGGCTTGCCTGGTTATATCCTCGGAGTAGAGCTCTCTTGATATGAGTATTGTGTGTAGGTCACGGGGGTTAGGCTGGGCCACTACCCGGCAGTGGGGGCACATGGCCATCAGCTCTGTTAAAAGCGTGACGGCGAACTCCTCCCTTGCTCCGGGGCTAAGCTTTGAGAGAGCCTCCCTGTGTTTAGGCGAAAGCGCTATACCTATCGTGACGGCCACCACATCCCTCCCCCTAGGCTTCTGGACTACCAGCGCCACCTTCACCGGCGCCTGGGTCTCGGCCTTGATAGCCCAGTCTAGGGGGGCATTCTTGGGGAGGCTCTTCACACTCACATTAAACTCGTCGGCCAGCCATGCGAGAACCCTGTTCTTAAGGTCTACAGGCCCATCCATTCTTCATCACCCAGTATAGCCGCCTGCTCCCTCTCCACTCTCCTTATCAGCGCGGGGCCTGTCTTCAACAGGAAATCTTCAGCCTCGCCTACCTCGGGATAGCCGGCAACAAGCCTGGGGTCAGCGGGGAGTCCCACCCTTCCGAGGCTGCCCTTGGCCAGAAGCCATAGCCTAAACCCGCCGGAAGAGACTATCAACTCCAGCTCGCCTGGATCTAGTGAGCCGCCGCGCGCCCACCATAGCTCCCTAACAAAGCCCATTGCCAGTGCTCTGGCAAGCTTGCCGCTCCACTCTGCGTAGAGGCTGTCAGCCCTTGCTCCAACAGCCTTGAGGACCTCGCCAGGGCTGACCCCAGAGAGGGGGCTCCTCACCGCAGCGGAAGCTAGATTCTCGTCCAGCACCGGATCTAGGCTGCGGGAGAGTACGGCCATGCTGGAGGCTAGACTGCTGTGGAGAACGGCCTCCATAAAAGCCTCAACGACATCGCCAACGCCGATCCTGGACCCCTTTAGGGCAGACTCCACCACGCCCAGGTCTACAGGATCCCCCGCGAGGACCTCACTGTCGAGGAGTACCCAGGGCACACTCCATATGAGGCGGCCGCCCGAGTCCGTCGGGCCCTGAGCCTCCACTATCTTCACGCTATCCAGGAGACCCTTCTCCTTGAGGCCTCTGAATAGGCTGTAGCTCGAGGCGCAAGTCTTGTGCACATAGATCTTAACCCTTATCCCCTGCAAGAAACAACCCCTTACCCTGGGGTATGAATTAGAGTTTTTAGCACTAAACCCTATACTTTAACAGTGGTTAAAATAAGGGGTGCACATGTATGGGTCTCGAGGTTAAAGGCCTGACGGCCAAGATCGGGGAAAAGATCGTGTTAAACAATGTTGACTTCGACCTCAACTATGGAGAGGTACACGCTGTAATGGGCCCCAACGGCAGCGGCAAGTCGAGCCTCGGCTACGTCATAATGGGTCGGGAGATCTACGAGGTCGTAGAGGGCGACATACTTCTCGACGGGGAGAGTATAAAGGATCTCCCGCCGGAGGAGAGGGCGCTTAAAGGCGTCTTCATGGCTCAGCAAGATCCCCCCCAGATCCCGGGTGTGAGGCTCAGCAGCCTCATAATAGCCTTCGTCAACAAACGGCTAGGCGCTCAGGACCTCAGCAAGCCTGCCGATCCGAAGATAATCAGGAGGATGTACGAATACGCCTCTAAACTCGGCCTCGACAGGGAGATACTGAACAGGGAGGTCAACGTAGGCTTCAGCGGCGGGGAGAAGAAGAGGAGCGAGCTGCTGCAGGCAATGATCTTCGACCCCAAGATCGTCATACTTGACGAGCCAGACTCCGGTCTCGACATTGATGGGCTAAAGATAGTCGCAGAGTTCATAAAGCAGCTTAGAGAATCCGGGAGAGGTGTAATGCTCATAACCCACTACGCCCGCCTGCTAAACTTCGTCGAGCCCGACAGGGTCACAGTGCTCTACAGGGGCTCCGTGCTGGCTAGGGGTGGGCCCGAGCTCGCCAAGGAGGTAGAGGAGAAAGGCTACGCACAGCTCTACAGGATGCTCGCCAGGAGCAAGTAAGGGAGAGAGTATATGTTGTGATTAAAGGGGGATGCGGTCTAGTATATTTAACGGGGTTAAAGGTGGTGTGTTATGGGGGAGATGGTAGAGCTTAAGAAGGAGCTCCTGAGGGATGTGGACCTTGCCGAGAGGCTTCTCGGGAGAGAGAGGCCTGTTAAGACCGAGATCGAGATCAGGGGTAAGATCACTAGGAGCACTATAGAGGAGATAAGCAGGATTAAGAAGGAGCCGGAGTGGATGAAGAGGCTGAGGCTTAGGAGCCTGGAGCTTTTCTACAAGCTTCCAACACCCAAGTGGCTAGCCGGGATAGATGTGATAGACCTTGAAGAGATGATTGTCTACTCGAAGCCCGAGACAGACAGGGCCTCGAGCTGGGATGAGCTGCCTAAGGAGATTAGAGAGTTCTATGAGAGGCTTGGCCTGCCCGAGATAGAGGCTAGGTTCCTGAGCGGCCTGAGCGCTGTTTTCGACAGCGAGACGGTGTATGCTAGGGTGAAGAAGTATCTCGAGGAGAAGGGAGTTATAGTCATGCCTATCGAGGAGGCAGTCCAGAAGTATCCAGACCTTGTTAAGAAGTATTTCATGAGGGTCTTCCCGCCAAGCGACCACAAGTTCGCGGCACTCCACGGCGCCCTCTGGAGCGGCGGCACATTCATATACGTCCCGCCCGGTGTTAAGATCAGAGAGCCTATAGAAAGCTTCTTCCTGATAGGCAAGAGTGGCGAGGGCCAGTTTGAGCACAGCCTCATAGTGGCTGACGAGGGGGCCTACGTCGAGTGGATCGAGGGCTGCAGCGCTCCAAGGCTCACGAAGTTCAGTTTCCACGACGGCATGGTAGAAGCGTACGCCCACAGGAACGCTACTATAAAGATCATAACGGTCCAGAACTGGAGTAAGGACGTGATAAACCTGAACAACAAGAGGGCTATAGCCGAGGAGGGGGCCAGGGTTGACTGGGTAGAGGGTAGCATTGGCAGCAAGATGACCTTCGTCTACCCGAGCACTATACTCAAAGGCGACAACAGCTCCAGCAGGAGTGCTGTGGTGACAATAGCCAAGGGGCCCTACCTGAAGGATAGCGGTAGCAAGATGATACACGTCGGCAGAAATACTAGGAGTCAAGTTATAAACAAGACCATTAGCGCCGATGGCGGCATCAACGTCTACAGGGGTATAATAAGGATAGTGAAGGGGGCTAAGAACGCTGTGGCCAATGTCGAGTGTGAATCCCTAATACTCGACGACAAGAGCAAGGCCCATACCTACCCGCACAACCAGGTGGACGAGCCAACGGCAAGCGTAAACCACGAGGCAACCACAGGAAGGCTCACAGAACCGCAGCTCTTCTACCTAACCAGCAGGGGCCTAACAGAGGATGAGGCGAAGAGCCTAATAGTCCTGGGGTTCCTGGAGGACGTGCTCAAGGAGCTGCCATTCGAATACGCCAACGTGCTTACTAAAGTCGTCAGGCTGGAGTTCAGCGAGTACGGAGCATTCGGCTGAGCCGGAGTAAACCTCGAGCCGCTCCAAGTGTCAGGCGGTGGCGAGCCATGGCTTCCACTATAATAGCTAGGGATGAGCTTAGGAAGCTAGTTAAAGAGCTTCCGTTTCAGGAGATAGCTGACACTCCGACGGTGAAGTACTACACCGACTGGAAGGTCTACGAGAGGCTTATGGACCTAGACTATGCTGACTCCACTGACACCCTACCGGAGCACCTGGCCAATAACGTACAGCAAAAACCCGCCATCACGCTGGGCACCGATCTTACTGTGGGTGTACTACCAAAAGGTGTTAAAGCCGAGAAGTTTGACTTGGAGAGCGCGTCAAGCCTGGAGGGTCTGAAGCCCTTCACCCTAGTTAGGGCTGACGGGGGCAGGATGCAGGCTTACCACGTGCTAAGGTTTAACCTTGGTGTGAAGGTGACTGTGGAGCCTGGAACGGATTTCGGGAGCCTTGTTATAGCCAGCCTAGGAGGCCCGGGTTACCTAGGTCACCACATAGTTGTGGAGGTGGGTGACGGCGCTAAGGGGGAGATAATCTATATTGACTATGTCACATCACCCGGGCTGAAAACCACTGTTTTAGAGGGCAGGGTTGGTAAGGATGCGGAAGCTAGTGTAACCAACATTGTTATCCACGGCAGTAGAAGTGCAGTTTACACTCTCAGAGCCTTTGAAGCCCTGGATAAAGCCTCCATACAACAGTATTACCTGATAAGCGGCGGCCGCATGACTAGATTCCAGGACGACAATCTCCTCGACGGCAGGCTCTCTAGCCTCAAGGCCCTTGCCAGCACGGTAGCCAGGCCAAACACGGCTAGCGACGTCATAATAAGCAGCCTCCACAGAGGACCGGAGAGCGAGGGAGAGGTGAGGGCTAGGGGCGTTGTAGTAGGCAACGGCTACCTAGCGCAGCGCGGCGTAGCTATGCTTGGTGAGACAGCTAGGCTAGCGGCTTCGGAGGTGGAAAGCTACATATTCCTCTTGAGCGAGAAGGGCAAGGGCTATGCAGTCCCCGTGTTAGAGATACATACAGGCGAAATAACCAGGGCTGGGCACTCAGCCGCCGTAGCGAGCCTAGCAGAGGACACTATATTCTACTTGAAGAGCAGGGGACTAGACGACAAGGACATTGTAACCCTCGTAATGGAGGGTATAACAAGGTTCTCAGGCGTTCTCGAGAAAATGGAAATACCCTTCAACTGGCTCATAAACCTCGAGTAGAAGACTAAAAACAAGAACAAGCAAATAAAGTGGGTTTTAGAAAACTACTCCCTCAGCCTCTCTTTAGCCTGGTCGAGCTTTTCCTCAGCTTCTTCTAGCAGGTCCTCGGCCTGGCTTATATCATCCCTAGCCTCGCTCACGCTGCCAGAGCTCAGCTTGTCAATAGCGTCCTGCAGCTTCTCGAGAGCCTCAGCGATTTTGCTTCTCGCCTCCTCTATAAGTCTAATGGCCTCATTGTCGCCCATTCTCCTAGCCTTGGCTTCGAGCTTGGCAGCTTTGCTGTTGAGCTCGGCCGCCTTCTCCCGGAGTTCTTCTATCATATGATGCAATTCCTCTATTAAATCTCCTACAGCCTGCTCTACCATATCCCTAATCTCGCTCGCCGTGGACGCGACCTCCTCTATTAAATCTATAGCCTCTCCGATTTTCTGTCTAGCACTCTCTATATCACCATCTCTCGCGAGGCTTGCCGCTTCCTCTAGCAGGCTCTCAGCCTGGTCTAGCTTCTGGAGAGCCTCCTCTATGGCCGCCTGGATATCTTCGGTGAGCATACCAGCCTTTCTAGCCTTCTCGGCTAGGTCCTCGATCTCATCGCGCAGCTCTTCCACTCTGTCGAGCAGCTCTTCAACCTGGTTTAAGAGTTCGGAAGCAGCTTCATGAGCGGCTTCTATAGCCTTCTCAGCTAGCTTTTCGGCCTCCTCCGCGGTAGATGCAGCCTCCTCGGCCAGGGTTATAGCCTCGCTATAGCGGCCATTCCTGTAAGCCTCCTTTGCGGCCTCTAGCTTCACTCTCGCCTCCTCCAGCTTGTTAACAGCCTCCTCAACGGCTTCCGAGCCGGATAGCTGGGCGGCTATCTGTAGCTTGGTCTCTGCTTTAGCCAGCTTATTCTCAGCCTCTTCTATGGCCTCCCTAGCCTTCTCAGCATACTCCTCGATAACCTCTAGTACAGCTTCAGCTGTGTCAAGCTTGTTATCAGCCCTCTCCACTGCAGCCTCTGCCTGAGCTATTCTCTCCTTAGCCTCCTCGATCTTCCCCTCATCTAGCAGACTTCTGGCCTCCGCCAGCAGGGTGGAAGCTCTATCCAGGAGGGCTCTAGCCTCATCGAGCATCTCCTGTACATAGCTCTGGCCTGCAATAGCTGCTTCCTGCTCCAGCCTGTCAAGCTCCTCCTGGAGCTCCTCTATCTCAGCCTCAATCTTGGCCATCTCTGCTAGAACCTCCGTTTCAACAGACTCCTCGGCCTCTTCTGCAGTGGTGGTAGTCGTTGTGGTAGTAGTACCAGTAGTACCGGTGGTCTCGGTAGCTGTCGGCGTGGCGGTGCCAGTCTCACCCCCGCCACTGAGGAGGACTACCTCTGCTGCTGAAGCCAGAGCCTCCGCTTTGGCTAGGTAGCCTTGTGCCCTAGCAATCTCCCTCATGATCTCGCCTACCTTAGCTCCTTCCTGCAGCAGTGCATTGGCTGCGTCTAGCCTCTCCCTAGCTTCCGCTAGTGCTTCTTCAGCCTCCTCTAAGAGTTTCTTTGCCTCAGGGTTCTGGTCGAGCTCGGTGCCATACTCTCCCTTAATAGCATCTATCTTGGCACTTATATCCTGGTATATGACCTCAAGTTTTTGTATCCTCGCCTCTATTATCCTCTGTACCACAGCCTTACCGACACCACTTCCATGGTCGCCGAGGGCTGTGGTGGAGGCTGCAATGCTCTCTAGTATCGACCTTGCCAGTAGCACACCACTCAGGGCGCTTTCGAGGGCAACCTCCGCCTCTCCACCGTCTTCCGCCTCGATCTCCGCTTTCAACTGTTCAAGCTTGGAAGCCACCCCGCTGAGAATCTCTATAGCCCTTTCCACACCCACGGCCTGGGTTGAGCCTACTGCTGCAACCTCTATTGCACCCTCAGACTCAACTGTAGCCTCAGCAGCGGCGAGTACGTTTATCGCCTTAGCCGGGTCTCCCCTCGCCGCCTCCCTTAGAGCCTTAGCTAGGTCGATCAGAATAGGGTCTCCTCTATCCCTTCCAAGCTTCTCCAGAACTATTGAAGCCCTTGCCAGGACCTCCCTTGTTTTAACCTGGCTGACAGCCTCTTCGTCTATCCTCTCCGCTATCATCTGTCCTATCTTCTCATTAACGGCTATCCCTAGCTGTGCAAGCCTTCCAGCCTCGCTAGGCGAAAGGGAGCGTGGATCTTCCAGTGCAGCTATCTCCTCAACAACACCCCGCTCGTCCTCGTCAAGCATCTGGAGGAGCCAACTATGCTTCTCTAGCACTAGCCTGAAGTTGATGGAGAGAACTTCTAGAACAATGTACGGACTAACGGCAAGGTTCATGCTGGTGTTAACGCTTTCCTGGGCAGCTGCAACAGCGGGGGCCACTGTTGGCAGTAGTATAGTAAACACGAGAGCAATTCCAGCCAGTTTTAGTCTCCAGAAGCTCACACCACCTCACCTCCAGGCTTCCGCAAACCTTGTCCGGCTTAGTTCCTAATTTAAAACCCTATGGAACATCAACTCTAGAACCAGGTTCCATTGGATTTAGGAACGTTCCGCCTCTTGGAAAGTATCGGTCTATCGGCTGGTGGCATTAAAACTCTCAGGCCAATAAGGTGCTCGGGGTGCTACCCGAATGACCAGCTGGAGGGGTGAAACTGCTTCGGGACGTGCAGCAGTGTTACTAATACTCGTGCTAGCAGGGATCCTGATCGCCAGTCACACAGCCTTGGCGCAGGAAGAGGCTGGCATAACTGATGTCGAGGTGACTATTAGGAGCGATGGGGTGGCGGAGGCTAGGGTCTGGGCTGAGGCTGGACCTGGCCTAGCTAGTATCCAGCTCCCTACCCCCCCAATTTTAGCCACTATACTGGTTACAACAGCTGATGGTGGTAGTATACCTCCTATAGTCGAGGGAAACACACTTATAGTACCCCTTGAGGAGAAGACCCTGCTGGAGATAACTTACCTCGTGGACACAAGGGCTAGCGATGGTGTTTTCAGCTTTGACGTGACCCCTCCAGGTGTGCCCGTGACGCTTGTTGTGGAGCAGGGAATAATCCTCTTGGGCCTCCCCTCCGGAATAACTTCCTATGACAAGAAGGACAGTACTCTCGAGATAGTGTTTAGCGAGCCCTCAACCATATCCTTCGTCCCGGCAGAATACGCCACCAATACAGCAGCAGTTGGAGGAGGCGCCGGGACTAACAATACACCTACTGAAGCTGAGGCTAGAGAGGGATGGGGACTACTCCCGGTTATAGTAGCCATTATTCTTGGCGTCATACTATTGGCCGGGGGAGCGGCATTCTACGTGTATAGGCGGGGGAGCGGCGGTAATAATGTTGAGGCAGTTGTTACTACCCTAGATTCAACTGATAAGCTCATACTTGACACCCTGAAGAGCTCCGGGGGCACTTCCGAGCAGCCTGCCCTGCTGAGGGCTACTGGCCTCCCCAAGTCGACGCTCTGGAGGAGGCTGAAGAGGCTGGAGTCTCTTGGTTACGTCAGGATTATAAGGAAGGGTAAGACAAATGTCGTAGAACTTGTAAAGCATTACGAGGATGAGAGCAAGAATTAGGCATCGTTTTCTTTGGCTAAAAGCTTCATACGATAGACGGGTATATACGTTAGGGGTTTTCCAAGTAAACAACTCCACATTTAAATATAGTAAATTTGGCTACTGTGGTGGTTCCTCATGAGCCAGCAGCCAGAGTGTAGGGTTGAGGGTAACTATATAGTCGTCCCAAAGGGCTTGGTTAACGTTATCGTTGACGAGACTAAGATTAGTGGTGTTGATCCCAAGGGCGAGGCCACGATATATAGGGGGTATACTATAGAGGATATCGGCGAGCACGCCAGCTTCTACGAGGCGGCGCATCTGATACTCTTCGGCAGGCTCCCATGCGACGAGGAGCTGAAGGAGATAAGGTCTAAGATAGACAAGTATAGGGGTCAGATCCCTGAGAAGCTGTTTGACGCTATGAAGCACGTCCCGGTAACCCACCCTATGTTCTACGGGATCTATGGTACGGCGCTCCTCGGCCAGTACTACGCCCCTGAGTGGAGGTTCGACGAGGACTTCCTATACGACCATGCCCTGAGGCTCGCAGCACAGCTGCCTGTTATCTTCACCACAGGCTGGAACCTCGCTCACCACGGCACATTCCTGAGGCCCGACCCGAGCAGGGACCACGCCTGGGATGTGCTCAGAATGATAATAATGAGGGAGCCGAGCGATATCGAGGCGAGAGCTTTTGAGTCGACGCTAGTGCTCTACATGGACCACGGCTTCAACGCATCTACATTCACCACAAGAGTTATAGGGAGCACGCTCAGCGACCTCTACAGCGCTGTAGCAGGAGGTATAGCAGCCCTTAAGGGCCCACTACATGGAGGAGCCAACGAGAAGGCTATGGAGATGTTCCTTGACGCGATGAAGAAGGCCGAGGAGAAGGGTGTGCCACTATACGACTACATCGAGGAGTATATTAAGGAGAAGCTCGCCAGGAAGGAGAAGATAATGGGCTTCGGCCACAGGATCTACAAGCTACACGATCCAAGGACCGACGTCGCAGCCAAGTTCGTCGCCAAGCTCAAGGACGGGGAGTTCTGGATGAAGGTGCTGAAGAAGGCGGAGGAGGTTATGTGGAGGGAGAAGAAGATACCCGCTAACATAGACCTATACACAGCAGTCCTCTACTACCAGCTAGGCATACCCATACCCATGTACACGCCGATATTCGCCATGGGCAGGGTGGTCGGCTGGAGCGCACACTATATAGAGCAGGTTCTAAACAACAAGCTGATAAGGCCCACAGAGAAGTACGTGGGCCCGACCGGCCTCAAGTACCAGCCTATCGAGGAGAGATGTAGGAGGTAAGAGTTGGACCCGAGCCCCCACACTATAAATCTTTTTACCTTATGATACCTTTTGATACACACCGTACCCAGGCCGGATATCTCATCGAACGTCACGATCGCCCTCCAACCTAGGGATTGTTATAAGCAGAAAGCCTGCAGCCACAGCCAGTACATCAAGGGCGGCCCCTGGGTTCCACCCACGGGTTCTCCAGAGGCGCTCTAACCATTCGACGGCATATTTAACTCCCCTCCTCTCGGATATTCGGAGCGCGGCCCCAGCCTCATCTCTAGCCCTCTTAAACGCTCTCCCCCCAAATTTTTGGTATATGAGTGTGTCGCCGTGGTCTGCCAGTAGTTTGAGGAGGGCCTCTAGCAGAGCCTCCTCTATGCTACGCCCCTCAATAACCTTGTCTAGAGAGCGTTTGTAAGCTTCAAGAGCTAAGGGGTAGCCTTCCGCCAGCTCCCTATGGACCATGTCCCACGAGTTGAGCTTCAGGAGGAGAGGGTATGGTGGTATGCCGCTCGTGTCTCCCGAAGTCACGTCGGGCAGCTTCCCCGCATACCTTCCAAGGTGTGAGGGTGCTAGGCGTCTTAGTATGGAGTAGTGAAGAAGGCTCTCCCTTCGGCCTGTACAGCAGTAGATTATCTCCCTTGCGACCCTCGCCAGCACCTCGGGCTCCCCACTGGCCGATAAGGCTGTCGCTACAGAGAGGGGGGCCATGAGCATGAATGTCCCGTAGGCTATATTCCCCTTAAAACGGGGGGCAACCTCCTTTAGATACCTCTCCTTTACGGAGGCTATTACGCCTGACGGCCCCCTCTCCTTAGCCTTTAGACACCCCCATGCTACTATGGTGGAAGAGAGGGATGCGTGGAGTATGAAATCGCCGAAGCTCTTACCACCTTCACTCACATAGGGGGTGACTCCCCCAGGCTTAGGATGTATGTAGGGCTCCAGCACTGCTCCGTAGCTGAGCGTTGTAGCTAGGCTACAGTCACCAGTCATCCCGGTTCAATCCACAGACTATACCTATTACTGCCCGGGGGGATAAGCTAGATCTGGGCGGCGGTCTCTATGGCTGAAGAAAAGGGGTGCAGTATTCTAGAGAGGCTTAGGGAGATAGCCCATATAGAGCTTGTGGGGGATGAGAAGGAGATAGTCTGCAGGGATATAGAGAGGATCGCAGACTATCTAGGCCAGGTTTCCAGCGCTCTAGAGGAGCTGGGCGTCGACCCAGAACCCCTGTACCACGTTTGGGAGACGCAGTCGAGGATTAGGGATGGTCTCGACAGGAAGAGGATGGTTAGTGTAGAAAGCTTCCTAGAACCCGGCAGGCTCGACGGCGAAGGAAGGGTTAGAGTACCCTGGAGGGAGGTTGGAGGGCGTTGAGGCGTATCCACACGGTTAAACAACTTCTAGAATCCTATCGTGCGGGCGACATTGACCCTGTGGAGCACGTATCCGAGGTTCTCGAGAGGCTGAGGAGGTGGGAGGGAGAGGTTAACGCCTTCATCTCGCTAGAGGCCGAGGAGGTACTCCTAAACGCTGCCGAGGAGTCTGCTAGGAGGTGGAAAAGGGGTGAGGCTAGAAGGCTGGAAGGAGTGGTTGTTGGTGTCAAGGACAACATATCGACAAGCTTCCTCCCCACAACAGCCGGGTCTCGCATGCTAGACGGCTACATACCCCCCTTCAACGCCACAGTGGTTGAGAGACTATTGAGTGAGGGTGCTATAATAATTGGCAAGACGAACCTGGACGAGTTCGCCATGGGGTCTACAGGCGAATTCAGCGCCTTCGGCCCCACCAGGAACCCCTGGGACCTCTCCAGGGTTCCCGGGGGAAGCAGCAGCGGTAGCGGAGCCTGTCTAGCCTATGGTGGCTGTGATGTTGCGCTGGGCAGCGACACTGGGGGTAGCGTTAGGCTGCCGGCAGCCTACACCGCCACTGTAGGGCTTAAACCTACTTACGGCCTCGTCAGCAGGTATGGCCTCATTCCATACGCTAACAGCCTCGAGCAGATAAGCCCTATGGCTAGGAGCAGCTGGGATGCGATGATCCTCTTGGACGTCATAGCTGGGGTTGACGAGTACGACGCTACCAGCATCCATTTTGGTACTGCAGCCGAGGGCGAGGGAGGGTTGGAGCCGGAGGACCTCTCGTTCTGCATACCGGAAGGGCTGGTGGAGCACTCGGAGGAGATTGTGAAGAGAGCCTTCTACAACACCATGGGGGAGCTGGAGGGCCTGGGGGCTAGACTTGAGTACATAAGCCTTGGAGGGGTGGAGTCGTACGTTCTTCCAACATACTATACTATAGCCCTCGCCGAAGCCGCCTCCAACCTCGCCAGGTACGATGGAACCCTCTACCCTGTCCGGGGTAGAAGCGGCGACTATTGGAGGCAGGCTGCAGAGGCTAGGGCCAAGGGCTTCGGGCTCGAGGTTAAGAGGCGTATACTGATGGGAGTGTACGTTTTGAGCGAGGGATATAAGGACGAGTACTATCTCGCTGCAACCAAGCTTAGGCGCATCATAAGGGATACTATGCTTAAGACTGTCGGAAAATGCCTTGTGGCGACCCCAGCCAGCCCAATAATGCCGCCCAGGATAGGGGAGAGGGTGGACGACCCCCTGAAGCTCTACGCGATGGACATATACACTGTTCTAGCAAACCTTTCAGGCCTACCAGCTATAGCCCTCCCAGTAGATATACGCGGAAGCCTCCCAATCGGAATTCAGCTAGTCGGGCCTAGGATGGGTGAGAGGCTTCTTGTAGGCGCCGCCCGCATAATAGAGGGCATCACAGGCCTGGCGGGGGTGGTTGCTGGTTGAAGGGTAGCGGTGTTAACGTCAAAATAGGGCTAGAGATACATGTCCAGCTCTCGAACGCGGGCTCGAAGCTCTTCTGCGGCTGCGACAGCGAGTACAGGAGCTATAAGCCCAACACGAACGTTTGCCCTGTCTGCCTAGGCCTACCAGGGGCTCTTCCCGTCCCGAGTAGGAGGCCCATAGTGCTGGCCCTGGCAGCATCTATAGCCCTGGGCTGTAGAGTCCCCCGGAACATTATTTTCACTCGGAAGCATTACTTCTATCCGGACCTCCCAAAGAACTACCAGATAACACAGTTCGAAAAAGCGGGCGGAGCGCCCGTCTGCATGGGAGGGCTCCTAGAGTATCTCGACACCGACGACTGGAGCTGGGAGAGGGTTAGGATAAGGAGGATAAACCTCGAGGAGGATCCTGGGAAGACGTACTATGAGGGCAGCATACTCACCAGCAGGTACGCCCTAGTTGACTATAATAGAAGCGGAGTACCCCTTCTGGAGATAGTTACCGAGCCGGATATCCCCAGTCCCCGCCACGCCAGGATGCTCGTTGACTACCTCCTCCTCACCCTCGAGTATATCGGGGCTACTAATCCCAGGCTCGAGGGAGTGTTCCGGGTCGACGCGAACATCAGCATAGCAGGGGGCGAGCGCGTTGAAGTTAAAAACATAGGTTCGACCCAGGACGTGGAGAAGGCGTTGAAATTTGAGATATCGAGGCAGAGGCTTATAGTCGAGAAGGGAGGCAGGGTGGAAAGGGAAACCAGGCATTGGGATGCGGAGAGGGGTATGACAAAGCCGCTGAGGGTTAAAGAGGAGGAGGCTGACTACCTATACTTCCCCGACCCAGACCTCCCCCCAGTAGAGATTACGGAAGCCATGCTCGCAGAGGCTGAGAAGCTCGCTTCAAGAACGCCGGGAACCGTCTACAGGGAGATAGAGTCTATGGGGGTTAGGAGGGAGATAGCGTGGAGCATAACAAGCACACTCCCAGCAGCCCGCCTATTCCTGGAAGCCGTTAAGCTCGGGGCTGACCCGGGGATAGCGGCCCGGCTTGTTGGTGTAGATCTGAAGGGCGAGCTTAAGGAGGTGGGGAAGGACCTCTACAGCCCTGGCAACTGGCCTCCGCCAGAGTCTATTGTAGTCCTCTCAAACCTAATAGCCAAGGGAGACTACACCTACGATAGTATAAAGGGTCTAGTAGTGCCCAAGCTTGCAGCTAACCCGGAGGCCGATGTTAGAAGCCTCCTGCCGGAGAAGGTTGAGGATATCGAGAGTCTGGTCGAGGATGTTTTGAATAGGGAGAAGCAGGCTGTCCAAGACTACCTGGCTGGGAAGAAGAAGGCACTTAACTATCTCGTAGGCCAGGTTATGAGGGCCGCCAAGGGCAGGGCGCTGGACCCGCGTCAAGCCAGGGAGATCCTTCTCCGAAGGCTTTCAGCTATAAAAGAGGAGGATAGTTAAGAGGGTGAAGAAATATATACTGGACTGCACTGCCACACCCTCTAATAGCTTATTTTCCCTTCAATACCAATCCATAGACTCATGGGTCTAGATTCTAGATTGAGGTGGCTACAGCTATGAGGGTAAGGGCGACTGCGTTCGCTATGGTGTCAATCATTATGCTTTCAGTCTTCGCCCTAACCGGCTACCTAATGTACGCTCAGCCCAGCGAGGAGGAGGCTAGGGCTACTTTCGAGAGCATCGGTTGCGTGAGCTGTCACAACGGAACAGTAGCGGCAACATGGGACGAGATCGTTAATGAGCTTAAAGAGGTTCCAGAGAAGTACGGTGGAGATATAGATGCGTTTGCCAGGGATGTGGCGTACTTCGGCCAGAAGGGAGCTTTCAACACTTGGGATGACCTTATGGCTACTATGGCGCAGAACGTTGGAAAACAGCCTAGTGACCCTGACATACAGAAGATAAACGAGTTCTTCCTATCCATCGCGGGTGTGAGCGGCGGCGAGACAACGCAGACCGAGACAGCCCAGGAGACCACAACCCCACAGGCCACCACCGGGGAAACTGAAACCGTGGAGACGCAGACCGAGAAGGCTGAGGCGGGTATACCCTTCGGCCTGGCAGCAGCTATAGCGCTGCTGATCGTGGTCCTTATAGCGGCTGCAGCGTACATGTTCGCCAGGAGGTAGAGCATATATTTTACACTGTAAATAATGGCCAGACCCGCGTATTGTTTTAACATTTTAAAACATAGTTTAGTTTTTATTGGCAGAGAGAAAATCTGGGGTGCTGTAGGGTGGGTGAGAGGGCTAACTCGGGTGCTGGGAGAGGGGCATTCGCTGTCATGGCAGTCTGGACCGCACTGCTTATACTAGCCTGGATATCCGTTGCCCTCATCATGGTTGAGAGGGGATTCTTCAATGGCGCGTAACGGGCTTGTCTACGAGTACATGTTTATAGCGATAATTGTTGCCGTTCTAGCAGGGTTTATATCGAGCTTGGCGTACTATAGCTACGCGCTCAACGTGAACCCTGCGTGCGAAGCGATAAAGGCTGACCAGCAGGCTCTCGATGACATAGTTCGGAAGGCGCAGACCACGCCTGTAGTGGAGAAGGCCGAGGGTGTCTACGAAGTGTACATAGTAGGGAGGCAGTTCGTATGGATACCCTCAAACATAGTGCTCAAGGATCCCAAGCAGGTGACGTTCTATGTAGCAACTACCGACGTTATACACGGCTTTGAAATTGCGGGCACAAATGTCAACTTCATGGTCATCCCCGGCTATATAGCAAAGTTCACGTGGTATCCGCCCAAGAACGCGGAGGGTGAGTACCTTATACTATGTAACGAGTACTGCGGCGTCGGCCACCAGTTCATGAAAGCAAGCCTGGTTATAGAGAGAAGCCAGCAGGCATTGTCAGAGAGTGAGGCAGGAGCTCAACAGATAATAGCAGGCATGGTGGACACCCTCTCAGCCACTACGGGGCTTACGCTGGTTCCAACGTCATAGGCTCCAAACCGGGAAAACTCTTAAGAAGATCTAGTGGAGCCCGCCTCTTCTTTGTTCCCTCAAATTATAATGAAGAAATAATCAGCTTCACACGTCTAATCCAGCTCCATGGGTACCAAAAGTGGTAGACCGTAGAACAGCTTTTATTGCAGTTGGCGTTGTATTAGTAGCTTTCGCCATTAGTGTCGGGGTGGCGCTGATAGTCGCATCTACAGTCATAACCAAGCTTGTCGGCAACACAAGCATAGCATCCTACAACAGTTATGTAGCGGCTATAGAGTACAACAAGCCCTTGGAGCCTGTGGAGGCGTTGAGCAACGAGGGGGAGATAAGAATACCTGTTGAAGGTGTGGTCAATATCGTCGTCCCCCAATATGTGAATTGTCCCGACGTCTGCCATTGGGAGTCGGCTATCATGCTCTATCTCATGGGAGAGCTTGTTGACAGGGGCCTACAGGATAAGGTTGTCTTCGTGACCATAGGCGTAAACCCGTACTACGAGACTATAGCGGATGGCGAGAGGTATATGGAGAGCGTGGCAGGAGACTACCTCGAGAAGGGGGTAAGGTGGATATGGGTGCTCGACAGCGTCGAGAAGCAGGAGAAACTCTGGGACATGTTTGGAATAGCCGTCAGCCTCTATTGTGTTAAGAAGGACGGCAGCATAGTTAACCAGCTAACGTACGAAGACTACCTAAGCCTGAAAAACTCGGGAGAGTGCAGGTTTATAGGGGTGAATCACACTGCAGGGTTTATAATAGTTGACAGCCAAGGCGTGTTTAGATATTTCATAAGCCCTACCGACGAGGGGTGGCAGCGGGGTCAGAAGCAGGTTGCAGAGGCTATTCTCCAATATATTCTAAATTTGGTGGAGGAGAGCGGCTAGATTACATAGGAGATCATATTGCTCCCTCCATACTAGTATAGGTATAGCGGGGGACTGGGATGGGAAAGGGAGGGAAGAGCCAGCTTAGGATCTCGAGAAGCTCGAAGACCGTATCTCTAGGTGTTATGCTTAAGCTCGCCACCATAATATTCGTGGCCGTGGTTATCCTCTCCTTCATGGTGACCGAATCTAGTAAGAACGAGAACATTATATTCCTTGATAATCCTAAGGATTATTGGAGTGTAGTGAGAAGCTATGATAAGGTTCTCGTTTACGTAGGGCAGACAGGCTGTCTCGGCTGTAAGAAGATAGACCCAGCAATAGAAAGGTTCGCGGCTGAGCAGAACGAAGTCAAGGTGGTGAAAGTATGGCTCGACACCCTTATAAAGGTCGATGCAGAGTCTACCTTCGACCTCCTCACCAATCTTGGTGTTGAGGGGACACCTACACTCATACTCTACAAGAATGGAGTAGAGGTGGCCAGGCACGTATCTACCTTCGGGTTCGGAGACCAGTATGGTCCCTTGAAGGAGTTCGTGGAGAAGAGCCTAAGCGGAGAGGTATTTATGATAGACTACTCTACACCAGGCCAGGCGTATCTTGTTAAAGACACATTCGACCCCAAGTTGATAGCTTCTCTTACAGTGGTAGGATTCTTACTGGGCCTTGTAGCCGCGTTCTCCCCGTGCAGCCTACCCATGGTGGCAGCCTTTGCATCGCAATCAGTCTCCGAGTCGCTCCGCTTCAAAAGCTATGTTATAAACCTCACTGGCATAATGGCAGCAGCCATTGGGCTCGGCACCATACTTTCCCTCCTCTACCTGGTCTCGATATTCATCCCCGTAAACATATACCAGCTCATGATATACTACGCCGCGTCCGTGATAATAGCGTGGGGCGCTCTAACGCTAGCTGGGAGGGATGTATTGATAAGAAGCGGTGGCAAGGCAAAAATCCTGCTACCAGTGCTTGGCCTACAGTGCAGCCTTCCATTCCTCCTAACAGCAATAGCCTTAGCAAGCAAGGCGCCACACCTGGTCATAGCCAGTAGCATAGCCTTTGCAGCAGGATATGCTCTCCCCTACTCTCTAGCTGGCGCTATAGGAGCCTCAGCCGGTGTTAAAATCGAGAAGATTATGAGAGCTAGCGCCATGAAGTACCTACAGGGAATATTGTTAATAGGAGCGGGAGCCTATCTCATCTACTATAACCTCCCCGCCATATTATAGTTATTATAGTTTATCTCCCAGACAATAACAGCTTGTTAGAGAAAGTATCAAAACAATTATATTTAGTCTCCCTACTTATCCGTACTCCAAGGAGAGCCGCCTTGCAGGCCTCTATAAATAGCAAGTCAGTATTCTTCCTTGCCCTCATAGCATCACTTCTACTCGGGGCAGCCATAGGCTTTGCAGCCCATAGCGTTATAGGCGGAAACAAGGGGGTTGTTGTAGCTACTTCAAAGGCGGTATCCACTGGATCATCTATAGGCGTCTATCTCACAGTGGCAAATAACACCAGTAAAACCACATGCATCGTAGGCGCCGATATCGCCGAAAGTGTTAATGGCAACGTTGTAGTAGATATACACAAGACCGTTGAAGAGGAGGGAAGGGTTGTAATGCTGCCCGCAGGCCCTATATGCCTGGGGCCGGGGGAGACACTGGAGATGAGGCAGGGGCCGGGCAGCTACCACGTAATGATAATGGGGGATAGAAGCGCCATAGATAAGATAGTGGAGGATGGAACTGTAGAGATTAAAGTTCTGGTGGAGCAGGAGGTAGCTGCACCCCTAGAGGAGCCGTAAGCCGTAGGCATCCTCGAATGCCAGCTTCATGTTCATGTTTTATGTGGCGTTTTAGACGCGAGAAGCAAGCCAGCTGGAGTGGGTAGAACCACGGGCTTCCACGGCTCCTTCGATACCATGCTAAAGAATTTGGATGGCGGGGGAGGTTGAAAGGCGTTGTGGAAGGCGGCTACACCTCCAGTTACCAGCAGATTTTCAAGCTTAGCTAAAGCATTGGGGTAGTCCCTCTTCTCTATATCCACAAATGCCATATCAAAAGCCTCCCCTCCTTTAGATTCTAGGTCCGAGAAATAGTCTAGAGCATCGCCCTCTACAACCTCAAACTCTATCCTCCCCCCGAACATATCCCTGGCCCCTTCAAGCTTCCTCGAGAGAATGTTAGCCAGTTCCCCCTCATACTCGATAGCAATTATCCTACAAGCCATCTCCAAACACCTATGGTAAGCTCCGTAGGCTATCCAGACGGTCGAATAGCCGATGCCAGCGCCAGCATCAACATAAGTCCTCTTTCCGCCGCCAACCAAATATGCTATGGAAGCTAGTATAAGGCCGTCCTCAGGGTCTATAGCAGGAATGCCAAGCTCAATACTAGCCCTCCTAATATTTTCCGAGAATACTTGGAACTGCCTGGCTTCGCTAATCATAGTTTATGCCACCGCTCGCTCGAACCGCTGTTTCATAAATTCGCTATTAGCGTTTTATATCTGCTACTGCAGCCAGAGTATCTTCAAGCATCCAGTAGTGTCTAGTACATAGTCTACATGATCCCAGCGGGCTTCGAGTCACGCAGATATTATCAGCCTAACCCAGAAACTAACCCTTGCTAAAAGCCTCCTACCAGAAGACATGCTATATTCCACTATATCGGCTGGCTAGAATGCAGTAGAGGCTCCTACTTAAACACTTCTAACTAAAGCCACATGAATTATATTGTTCAATATATAGGATGCTTCTGGAGAAGAGAGTTAGTTGTTCGACTATATTTAAACCTTGTACAGGCTGACTAGACCGCCTGGGGGAGTAGGGGTTTGGCTGTTAAGCTTAGGAGGAGGGATTTTCTAAAGCTTGTCGGGGCTGCTGGAGTTGCCGTATCGCTCCTAGGAGTAGTTCCGCCTATAGTTAGGTATACGGTCCCGCCGATACTTAGGGGGGAGATGCCCAGGAGCAAGCTGGTCTGGGAAGACTGTAGCCCGGTCAAGGCTTCGGAGCTGGAGGCTAACACTCATTACCTCTTCTACTATCCTCTTGTGGATACTATAAATACTCTTCTAAAGCTCGAGACTCCCAGCGGGAAGCCTATTAGAATACCCGAGATGAGGGTTCCCAGCCAGATGAACCCCGCTATGGAGCCTCCGGCGTGGCTTGACGGTGATTTAAGCGATAGCGAGATAAGGAGACTCGAAGAGATTGCGACGGGAGGCGGGTTCTTCATTTACCCGCCCGGCGTTGGTCCAGACGGCAACATAGTGGCCTACAACCTAATATGTCAGCACCTGGGCTGCCCCTACCCAGCCCTCAGATACTACCCTCCGGGCACACCAATAACAACAAACCCACCCGACGTGGGGGCTAAAGGGGGCGTGCTGCATTGTATGTGCCACGGATCGGCCTACGACCCCTCAAGAGGCTCCATAGTGCTAACACCCCCCACAGTAAAGCCTTTGCCCGCCATAAAGCTCGAGTGGGACCCGGCGACTGACGAGCTTTATGCGGTCGACGTTGTGGGCCCCACCATACTCGGCAAAGTCTGCAACACATGCGGAAAGCTAGTAGGCTCCACGGTTGTAGTGGGTGTTAACAGGGAGCCCGAGAAGGTTCAGTGCTAACCATGGGAAGGGGTGTGGGGCTATGGCTGCTAGGATGCTTGCGAGGAAGGCTTGGGAGTGGATATACGAGAGGGGTGGCTTAGGCCACCTTCCATTCTATAGGGTGCCCTACAGCTATTTCACGCTAGACATATGGCTGGGGGCTATAGTCGCCTCTAGCTTCTTCTGGCTTGCCCTAACCGGCCTTCTGCTGCTCTTCTACTATAGGCCCACGGATCCGCTGGAGTCTAGTAAGGCTATAATTTTCGAGAGGCCGTTCGGCGCCCTCCTGCTTACAAGCCATCTCTACGCAGCCCACTTCATGCTAATAGGGGTTTTCGCCCACGCTTTCAGAAACCTGTTCAAGGGAGTATACAAGAGGCCTAGGGAGCTGGTGTGGATAGTCGGTGTTGCAACAGGCTTCCTAGCCCTCCAGACGGCGTTCTTCGGCTACAGTCTTGTCGGGGATAGGATAGCTAAGGAGGCTGTAAACATCGGCTCAGCACTCAACCTCAGGAGCCTCGGAGAGGAGCTGGGGCTCTATGTTGTTGCAATACTCTTCGGCCTAGACCCCGCCGAAAGGTACTTCAGGATAACCGCCCTCCACGTGCTCCTCGCCGCCACAGTATTCCTCCTCTTCCTACTCCACTTCGGCCTCTTCGAGGTCCACGGCCCAGCCCCGAAGGAGGAGGAGACGGGCTGGAAGGCCGAGCCTGCGAAGATACCGCAGGATAGGAAGGACCTGGCGCCGTGGTTCCCGGTCAACCTCGTCTTCATACTGGCAGTCACCCTTATGACGTGGGGCTTTATAGTCTTTACCGCTGGCATGGCTCAGAGGTTCGCAGACCTACTACCACCCCTTTTCAAGCCATACCCTGTTGAGGCTGAGGACTTCACACCAATGCCCCCATGGTTCTTCCTCTACACCTACAGGATCTTCCAGATGACTTTCCTGACACTCAGCCTGGAGAACACGCCCCAGCTGCTCCAGTTTATAGTGGCGCTCGTCCTACCGCCGCTGATATTAATGCTCATACCCTTCGTGGATAGAAAGGTTTCCACAAACCCTGTTGACAGGCCTTGGATAACCGGCCTGGGCATAATACTGCTAACCGGCTATATGCAGCTGACCATTTGGTCTATGATAGAGCCTGGTATACCTATAAGGCTGGTGCAGCTGCTCACCGTAGCGAGCCCACCACTGGCTATTACAATAGCAGGCCTCTACCTGCTCAGGAAGGTTAGGGTGGGTGAGGACATAACGCCTGGAGACTTCATAGCCTCCTCAGGCCTGCTGGCGGCGGCCACAGCTCTACCCCCGCTACTTGGTATGGCGCTTGGCGTGCCGGAGCTTCACCAAGAGGTTGCAGTGGGCTTCCTAGGCCTGGCGTTCGCCGCGGTAATACTTGGCTGGATAGCGGCTAAACTTAGGGTGGAGCCCGAGGGGGAGCTACAGCCCGTGCAAGACCCGGACACCTCCATACCCTGGTACCTGCTGCTGGCAGCGCTTGGCGAGGTGGGTATAGCTGCGTTCTCCCTAATAGCACTGACGGCGATAGCCATCATAGACCCTGTAGCCTATGCAATGCAGGCCACAGTACTAACAGGGCTTCTACTACTATCGGGTGGAGCACTCGCGCACGCACTCTTCAGGGCGCTCGCCGCAGAGTGGATACCGCGTGGAGACGTGGTCAGCGAGCTTAAAGTCCACTGCCTACCCTACCTAGCTCTAGCCCTAGCTGCAATCTTCGTACTGTAGAGAGGCGAGAACGGTTTTTCCATGTTTTGACACATTCTCAACCCCGCAGCCCCGTCGAGATGATACAACCACCTATTTCTCCCCTAGCTCCCTATAAGCCTACATCACGGGTTGTGCGATGGTAGATGCAGATCCACTAAACATTGTATACCTGGCCTTACTGACAGTAGGCTGGCTAGCCAGCATAGGCGGCTTCATCGAATTTAGGAGAAGCCTTATGGGGGGCGGTTTCGTCTGCAAAGCCGAAAACAAGGGTTGGATAAGCTGTAGGTCAGCCTACGTCATACCCCAGGCGTTCATAGCCGGGCGAATCCACCTCTCGGAGCTCGCCCCCATATACTTTACCGCCACGCTTGCAGCCGCCCTCCTGGGGGTGCTCCTAGACATAGGCCTTCTACTCGGTATTTCACAACTGCTCACGGCTGCTGGAGCAGCTGCTGTGCCGTATCTCGTATACCTTGAGGTGAGGGTTGCAAGGGCAATATGCCTGTGGTGCACTGTAATGCACATCTCCCTAATACTAGCCCTAGCGGCAGCGGCGGCGGAGGTTTTAGGAGGTTAAGAGCCCTGATCAAAGCTGTTATATAGCGGAGGTAGCCCCTGTAATGGCCTCCCAAAACAGGACTACCTACATTTTAATAGCAGGCCTTCTGCTCGTCGTGATAGTCGTCGGGGCCGCTCTACTCCTCCGACCAGGCGGCGAAGAGACGGCGACCACCACCCCTGTAGAGACAGAGGAGACCGGGGTAACAACAGAGGCAACGGGTGTAACGACAACCACGGCGACGACTACAGAGGGGGGTGTTGGAGGAGGTGCGGAAACCACGACCGAGACAAAAGTCGAGACAGGGCCAGTAGTGTTAAGGGTTCTGACCCGCCATCCAGGGGAGATACAGCTGGCGGCGAAGGAGGAGTTCCTTAAGAGTGATATAGCTAAGAGGTATAATATCGTTGATATAAAGTTCTACTCCGTGCCGCCCGTGAGCTGGATAAGCGCCATAGAGAGTAGAGGCGATATAGACGTCGCCTGGGGAGGCGGCCCAACCCTATTCGACCAGCTATACCAGGCGGGCTACCTAGCCCCCCTCACCAGCGACGCCGCCCTCAATGCCGCTGCACAGATCCCAGACCTCTTTGCCGGTGCCCCTATGAAGCGTGTAGACAGCGAGGGAAGGATATACTGGGTTGCAGCCAGCGTCGCCAGCTTCGGCTTCACGGTGAACCATGACGTGCTAAACCAGTACAACCTACCTGTTCCTAAGAGGTGGGCCGACCTTGCGTCACCCGTGTACGCCGGCCCTCTTGTCCTCGAGAACAGACCAGTGATTGCGATAGCAGACCCAACTAGGTCTACAAGCAACACTAGGATGTACGAGATAATACTCCAGGCCTACGGCTGGGAAGAGGGCTGGAGGGTCCTCACTGGAATGGCGGCTAACGCCCTGGTTGAAGGCGGTAGCGCGGAGGTTAGGGACGATGTTATCCAGGGTAGGGTGGCTATAGGGATAACAATCGACTTCTACGGCTACACAGCTATGAAGGCCAACCCGGCTACAGAGTATATCATACCTGAGGGGGAGACCATCATAAACGGCGACCCCATAGCCCTCCTCACAACTTCCAAGCACCCCGAGGCGGCACAGGCTTTCATAGCGTGGGTGCTAACTGAGGGCCAGAAGATATGGTTCAGGGAGGACATCAACAGGCTGCCCTCTAACCCGAAGGCTTTCGAGCTGCCCGAGGGCAGGGAGAGGCAGGACCTCAAAACAATATACGACAAGCTCTCCCAGGCTAAGTCTATGGAGTTCAGCGACGAAGAGGCACTTAAAATAGAGTCGGCTATGCAGCTCTACTTCAAGGCAACACTGGTAGACCTGAACGGGATACTTAAGGAAGTGTGGATGACTATGGTCCAGCTTCTCATGGAGGGCAAGATAGACGAGCAGACTTTCAACGACTACATGTCCAGACTCGGGTCGCCTCTAAAGTATCTCGACCCAGCCACCGGCGAGGAAAAGGTGTTTACAGAGGAGGACGCAGCAAGGGTTACTGGCGTGCTTAGGGAGAACCCGAGGCTTAAGGATGCTTACATCTCGGCGTGGAGGGAAGCTGCTATAGCGAAGTACGAGTCCCTCCTCGACGAGCTCTCCTCGCTAGGGGGCTGAGCAAAGGCCTTGCCCAGGCGGCTAGACCCGAGTGCCCTCATATTCACAGCATTCCCGCTAGCCTTTTTCACCCTCCTGCTCATAGCTCCACTGGCCCTCCTGCTCTACAAGCCCCTCGTCACCCTCGTATCCATCGACTACCCCCTGGGGGGCCTCCTCGACTATCCTTTCGTTAGCAAGAGGCCGCTTGGCTCCCACTTCAAGTATATAGACCTCCCCACCGGTCCCGACAAACTCATAATTTCTCTAAAGGACTACGGCGTCATAGTCAACACAGTAATAGTGGCAACCCTAGTAACCCTATTCTCCACTATTGTAGGCACAGCAGCAGCACTCCTAACATCCTCATACTATTTCCCAGGGAGGGATGTGGTGAGGATAGTGATGATGCTGCCGCTTCTCTACACCCCCTTCGTAAACGCGTTCGTAGTCTACAACCTCTTCGGCAAGGACAACGGGGTTCTAGCGTCGATCACCGGGTCACTCTTTGGAGTGTCAGTCTACTTCCAGGGCCTAGCCGGGGTCATCCTAACACAGACCCTCATGTTCTGGCCTATAGTCTATGTTAACGCGTTTGCAAGCATGGTACAGATAGACCCTAGCCTCAAAGAGCAGGCCGAAAACCTTGGCGCGCGGGGGCTGAGGCTCCACAGAACAGTAACCCTACCCCTCGCCATGCCGGGTATAACGGCTGGCGCCGCCCTCGTCTTCATATTTAGCATGGAGGACCTCGCAGCGCCCATAGCATTCAGGGTGGACAACGTTATCTCCAGGTGGATAGTCAACGAGATTCTGGCCTCGCCGAGCGTCGAGGAGATCTCTGTGGACACCCTGATACTAGCCCTGATTCTTGTGAGTACAGCCAGCCTCTGGTTCGTCACCGTGAAGAGGTACCTCAGCCTACGCCAATACGCTATGCTTCAGAAAGGCGGTGTTAGAGAGCGTAGGCTCGAGGAGCCGGGGCCCCTTGCGAAGGCCCTCATATACCTCATCCTTATACCCTGGATACTCGTAAGCATCTCACCCCAGCTAGGAGTCGTCGTGTACGCCTTCAGCGAGAGCTGGATTGGCACCGTGCCCCAGGGCCTCACCCTGGATCACATGAGGGAGGTCCTGAGCGACGGTCGAGTGGTGAACGCCTTTAGGAATAGTGTGACCTACGCCCTACTCGCCTCGATCATCTCAATAGTAATAGCTGTGACAACATCGTATTCGGTTGAGAGGCTTAGGACGAGGCTCTCGGAGCCCCTAGACGTCCTGGCGACAATACCTATAGCCCTCCCCGGCCTGGCCCTAGCCCTCGGGTTCCTCATAATGTTCTCAACAGACTTTACCAAAGGCACGATACTAGACCCCTACGAATTCCCAGCCCTCTTCCTGGTCCTGGCATACTCGGTTAGGAAGAGCCCCTTCGCCACCAGAGCAGCCTTCGCCGGGCTGAAGCATCTCCACAAGAGCCTGGAAGAGGCTGCGATGAACCTTGGGGCCAGAAGACTTAGGGTTATACGGGACATAACGGTGCCTCTCATAGGCATAAACCTCCTGGGTGGTGTGCTCCTAACTTTCGTCTACAGCGTCACAGAGGTGAGCACCAGCATAACGATAGGCGGTCTCAACGAAGACTACTCTCCCATAACATACATAATCTACGACTACGTAACCGGGGGTTATGGGGGAGGAGCTTTCGTGCACCTGGCAGCATCCATAGTGGTTATATTGATGGCTATACAGGTAGCGGCTATAACTTTCGTGAACGTGGCGTTGAAGCAGAGGTACGCATTCATAGGGGTGTGAAGCACCCGTGGCTGGCATAAATCTGGAAGGGGTGACAAAGAGGTTCGGCACCACTGTAGCCCTCGACAGTGTCAGCCTTGAGATCAGCGATGGAGAGATCTTCACGCTCCTAGGCCCCAGCGGCTGCGGGAAGACAACTACCCTGAGAGTTATAGCGGGCTTCGAAACCCCCGACGAAGGGAGGGTCTACATAGGGGATAGGGACGTTACAATGCTGAAACCTTATGAGAGGAACACTGCTATGGTTTTCCAGAACTACGCCCTCTGGCCTCATATGAGGGTGTTCGACAACATAGCCTACGGCCTAAAGCTCCGCAAGCTGCCTAGGAGCGAAATTGTCAGGCGTGTTAGGTGGGCTGCCGAGCTTCTCGAGATCGACCATCTTCTGGACCGCTACCCCCACCAGCTGAGCGGGGGGCAGCAGCAGAGGGTGGCGGTGGCGAGGGCTATAGTGACGGAGCCCGAGGTCCTCCTCATGGACGAGCCTCTAAGCAACCTAGACGCCCACCTCAGGCTGAAGATGAGAGAGGAGATAGTTAGGCTTCAGAAGAGGCTCGGCGTCACCATAGTCTATGTGACCCATGACCAGGAGGAGGCCCTTAGCATAAGCCACAGGGTGGCAGTTATGAACAGGGGTAGGGTAGAGCAGGTGGGGACGCCTGTGGAAGTCTATGAGAAGCCGGCTACATATTTCGTGGCAACATTCATAGGGAGGTCCACTGTTCTTGAGGGCATTGTCTCCGAGGTACTGGGCAGCGGTATGGTTAGGGTCATGATTGAGGGGGGCCTTTCCATAGTGGGGACCGACATGGAGGGGGGCCTTAGGGAGGGTGAGAGGGTCAGGGTGGTAATTAGGCCTGAGAGGGTCAAGGCAGGCAGCGAGTATAACGGGGAGAATGTGTTCGAAGGAACAGTCTCTCTAGCCATGTTTCTAGGCTGGAGAACACAGCTCAAGGTAGAGGTCGGGGGCCAGGAGATCACAATATACTCTGACCCGCGTAGAGCACCGGCGCCAGGCCAGCCCGTGAGGTTCTACGTGGACCCTGAGGAGGCTAAGGTCTACAGGCACACTGGCAGCAGCTAGCACTTCCTACATGGCCCCGGTATGCCAAGCCCCGCGTCGACCCTATCCCAAACTATGTTAACAAGTGCTGGGGCGACATTGAGTGGAGCGGGGGTGTAAACCCGCTCTGCAGCCCCCGCCTCGCTGCACAGCTTATCGCCGTAAACCGCCCTTCTATACGCTGCAAGCTTCTCTTCATCCCGCCATACTCCCCCGCCTGCGTAGTCTACGCAGAGCAGCTCCTCCGGCTTCACGCCGATGTAGCTCATCACATCCCTAACCCCCCCTTGTATGAGGGAGGCTCCCAGGGGTCGGCCCCTCAAAACCGCTTTAACCCACCCCTCTAGACTGTCTGCGTCGGGGTAGAGTCTTCTCACGTCGGAGGACCTCGCGAGTATCCACCTAGCCCCAAGCCTCACAGCAGCAAGAACTCCCTGCCTGACTCCATGGGACAGGAGGAGGCTTGAGGAGATGAACACTCCGGCTTCGAGGGGGGTGCCAGCTGCTCCTATGTGTATCCTGCCGGCCTCCAACCCATCCCCCCAGGATATGTGCATCTAGATCTCCTAGATCTCCATGCCCAGCCTTCTCAGGAGCCGTTTGTCGCGCTTCAGCTTCTTCATCATTGTCTTAAGGTTCTTGTAGTAGGTTAGCAGCTCCCTCACGTCCTCAACGCTTGTGCCGCTGCCTATGGCTATTCTCCTCATCCTCCTCTTGTCAATGATATCAGGCCTGTCTAGCTCCTCGTACGTCATACTCTCTATTATAGCCATCCACCTCCTCATCTTCTCCTCACCCAGCTTTAGCGCCCCCTCGTCTATGCTAGCCAGCATGGAAGCACCCGGCAGCATCTGGAGGACCTTGCCCAGGGGCCCCAGCTTTCTCATAGCCTTAAGCTGTCTATATATCGTGCGCATCGTTATCCTCCCCTTCAAAACATCTTCAGCCGCCTTATCGAGCTCGCTAGCCTCCTCCAAGCTCCTTATCCTTTCAAGGAGGCTCTCCAGATCGCCCATGCCCAGTATCCTGGCGACGAACCTCCTAGGTGCAAATGGCTCCAGCTCGCTCAGAGTCTCTCCTGTACCTATGAACTTTATCCTCGCCCCCGTAACGGCTGCCGCTGTAAGGGCGCCGCCGCCGCGGGCTGTGCCATCCATCTTAGTTATTATTATGCTGCCTATGGGGGTTGACTTATGGAACCTCTCAGCCAGGGACATAGCCTTCTGGCCTATACTCGCGTCTATAACCAGGGCCACCTCATCAGGTCTTACCTTAGAGGCTATAGCCCTCATCTCCTCGAGCAGCTTGGCCTCCTCGCCGTGCCCGTGACGGCCAGCGGTGTCAACTATCACTACCTCGGCCCCCCGCTGGAGAAGCTCCTCCAAACCCCTCCTAGCTATATCCGCCGGGTCCCCCTCCTTCTCGCCGTAGAACATAGCCCCCGCCTCCTCAGCCAGCCTCTTGAGCTGCTCGTATGCTCCTGGCCTGTGGGTGTCGCTGCTGACCAGGCCCACCTTATAGCCGCGCCTCACATAGTAGTATGCCAGTTTTCCGGCGGTCGTAGTCTTACCCGAGCCCTGAACTCCGACGAGCAGTATGACCCACGGCGTCTTAGGCGGCTCCACCTGGGGCTCCTGCTCGCCCCCGAAAAGCTTCACAAGCTCCTCATAAACTATCTTTATCATCCAATCCCTCCTAGTGACGCCCGGAGGGGGCTCCTCCTTGAGCGCCCTCTCCCTTATGCTCCTAGTGACGCTCAGCACCAACTTTACATTCACGTCAGCCTTTATCAACTCCCTCTGCAGATCCCTGAGGAAGGCGTCAACGGCCTTCTCATAGACTCCCCCTCCCTTCAAGAACTTGGCTACAGCCCTCCTAACGCCCTCCATCATAGGCAGCGCCAACCCCACCTCCTAAGAGTAGGAGGCTGCAGGGGATAAAGGGCATGTAGAGGCTTGTACCGGAAAGCTAAAGCCCCAGGGAGGCCACATACCACTGACACTTGGGCTGTGAGGCCGTTCCGGCGGCTCCGGAGCCGCTCTGGCTGTGGGAGCGGCTGTGGGGACCGCTTCGCTGGGCCGAGCCTCTAACCTATATTAGGCCTTCCCCCATGTTGGAATACAGGGATTAGGCGTTGGCTGAGGAGACTAGCTTCAAATATATAGTCAGGATAGCGGGTGTCGATATAGATGGAGATCTAAAGCTGCCCTACGGGCTGGCCAGCATTAAGGGCATCGGATATACCACGGCCATGGCTGTAATCCGTATGCTAGGCCTCGACCCCGAGAAGAAGGTAGGTTTCCTGACGGAAGAGGAGATTAGAAGGCTGGACGAAGTCCTGAGGGATATAACCCAGCTCGGCCTTCCTAAATGGCTCTACAATAGGAGGAGAGACTACGAGACTGGAAAGGATCTCCATCTCATAGGCAACGAGCTGATATTCTACGCTAGGAGGGATATAGAGAGGGAGATGAAGATCGGGTCGTGGAGGGGTATAAGGCATAAGTACGGGCTGAAGGTCAGAGGCCAGAGGACGAGGACCACGGGCAGGCTGGGCATGACAATAGGCGTCCGCAAGAAGAGGTAGCCCTCGGGGGTGGGGGGTTATGGGCGATCCCAGGAAGCCTAGGAAGAAGTGGGAGGGCCCGAAGCACCCGTGGATAAAGGAGAGGCTGGAGCGTGAGAGGGAGCTTATGGGGCGTTACGGGCTGAGGAATAAGAAGGAGCTTTGGAAGGCCGAGACGCTGGCTAGGAGGTTTAGGCATAGGGCAAGGAGCCTGCTAGGGCTGCCGCCGGAGGTTAGGAGAGAGGCTTCGCGGGTACTTGTCGAGAGCCTGTACAGGATGGGGCTGATAGACAACCCGAATGTAGACATCGACGAGGTCCTGGGTATAAACGCTGAGAAGGTTCTGGAGAGGAGGCTCCAGACGATAGTGTATAAGAAGGGGCTGGCGAATACCATATACCAGGCCAGGCAGCTTGTGGTACACGGCCACATAGCCATAGCTGGCCGGAGGGTCACAAGCCCCGGCTACCTGGTCAGCAGGGAGGAGGAGAAGCTAATAGATTATGCCCCTGGAAGCCCGTTTAAGGAGAAGGCGGAGGAAGCTGCACAGGCGTAGAGGGGGTGTTGAGTATTGGCTATGTACCCGAGGGAGCTTAAGTGGGGTGTAGCCCACATTTATAGTAGCTTCAACAACACGCACGTCCACATCACAGACCTCACAGGGGCTGAAACGGTAGCCAGGGTGACTGGGGGTATGGTTGTTAAGGCCGATAGAGAGAAGCCAAGCCCCTACGCAGCCATGATAGCCGCCAGCAGGGCGGCTCAGAAGGCTATGGAGCGCGGTATAGCGGCTATACACATTAAAGTCAGGGCGCCCGGCGGCCACGGCCCCAAGACCCCGGGGCCTGGGGCCCAGGCCGCTATAAGAGCTCTAGCCAGGGCTGGCTTCATAATAGGCAGGATCGAGGATGTAACGCCGATACCCCACGACACCACGAGGAGGCCGGGCGGCAGAAGGGGTAGGAGGGTATAGCCTCCGGGAGACTCATGCCCATCGGCCAATATGTTTTCACCGGGTTTAGCACCAGCCAGCATGGTTGCGGGGTGTCTATTCGGTGGCTACGTCCCAGGAGCGTAGTGTTGATGTAGTGGAGCTAGATGGCCTCAGGATAAGGCTTAGGATAAAGGGTTATCCCGTCGTCCTTGTTAACGCGGTGAGGAGGACCGTTTTGAGCGATGTACCCACAATGGCTGTGGACTACGCCTACATATTCGATAACACTACTGCAGTCTACGACGAAATGGTAGCCCACAGGCTTGGCCTGGTTGTTCTAGACAGCAACGAGGCTGTAGAGAAGTATAAGAGGCCTGAGGAGTGCGCTGGTAAGGAGCCTAGCGAGGAGGATTGTTTCGTGGAGGTGAGCCTGGAGGCCGAGGTAGAGGCTGAGGGTGAGACGGGCAGGTATATAACAGCAGGCGACCTGTCGATAAGCGATCCCCAGGTAAAGCCAGTCTATCCCGATACCCCCCTCATATACGTGGCGCCCGGCCAGAGGATTCATGTCCAGGCCTTCGCACGCCTCGGAAGGGGCAGGGAGCATACCAAATGGTCGCCCGCGAGCCTCTCGGTTCTCAGGTACACCCCCGTACTACTATACGACGGCTCGAAGGCCAGCCAAGAATGTCTCGAATGCCTCTCAGCCCACCCAAATGTTGTGGAGGCACTAAAATCGGGGGGTAAAGGGAGCCTGGTTTTAGAGGGTCTAAGGAGGACAAGCGGGCTGAGATACTGCGCTGAAACAGCGTGCCGAGGAGCCGTAGAGGTCCGCTACGACAGCGGCATACTGGACCTCGAGGTGGAGTCCACGGGCGCCCTCAAGCCGGAGAAGATCGTGGAGCTTGCTCTCCGGGAGCTGGAGGAGAAAGTTAAGAGGTTTGCAGAGGCCGTAGAGAGTGTGGGTGTAGAGGAGTCATGAGGCCCACCGGACCCACTAGCCTGGTTACCCGGAGGATAGTAAGCGAGCTTAGAAGGGCTGCAAGGAGGAACTCAGCGCCTGTATGGCGGAGGGTTGCGGAGCTTCTTGAGAGGCCGCGTAGGAGGAGGGCCGAGGTTAACCTGAGCAAGATAAACAGGTACGCCAGCGACGGGGAGATGGTTGTGGTGCCAGGTAAGGTCCTCGGGACTGGGTCGCTGGAGAAGAAGGTTACAGTGGCCGCCCTCTCCTTCAGCCTCCAGGCCCTGGTCAAGATAAGGCTCTCGGGCTCTAGGGCTATAACCCTGGAGCAGGCTGTCAGGGAGAACCCCCGGGGGAGCAGGACGCGCATAATAATATAGGCCTAGGGTCATCGGGATAGTGTGGGGGTTTGAGTCTGTTGGCCGGCGATGGAGAATCTAGGGAGATCGTTGTTGACGGGTCCGGCATGATAATGGGCCGCCTGGCCAGCCTGGTGGCCAAGCTCCTGCTGGCCGGGTGGAGTGTGAAGGTGGTTAACGCCGAGAAGATAGTGTTGAGCGGCGACCCGAAGATGGTTGTGGAGAGCTATAGGAGGACGGTCCTGGGGGTTAAGAGCCGCTTCAGCCATAAGTGGAGGCCTAAGAGGCCTAGGACCCCCCAGAGGCTGTTTAAACACGCTGTGAGGGGGATGCTGCCCAGGAATAAGGCTAGGGGTAGGGTGGCGCTTTCAAGGCTTAAGGTGTATGTGGGTGTGCCCGAGGAGCTTAAGAACAGGGAGTTGGTTAGGTTCCCCGAGGCCGATGCATCAAGGCTCGGAGCCCACTTTATCGAGCTCGGAGCCGTGGCCAGGCAGCTCGGGTGGAAGGGGGGTGTTGAGAAGTGAGCGCCGAGCAGGCCCCACCGGTTGAGAGGATAGTGATATCCACGGGGAAGAGGAAGAGGGCCATAGCGAGGGCTGTGATAAGGCCTGGCAAGGGTAGGGTGTGGATTAACGGTGTCCCCCTCGAGATATATCCGATAGAGATGGCGAGGATAAAGATGATGGAGCCCCTGCTAATAGCGGGTGAGAGCGTAAGAAACCTCGTAGACATAAGAGTTAGAGTAGAAGGAGGAGGTGTAATGGGGCAGGCCGACGCCGTGAGGATGGCGATAGCCCGCGGGCTCGTCGAGTTCTTCAGGTGTGAGGAGAGCGACGATGAAGTGTGTAGGAGGATGGACAAGATAAGCAGAGACCTTAAAACGGCGTTCTTGGAGCACGACAGGACCATGCTCGTGGGTGACCCTAGGAGGACGGAGCCGGAGAAGTACATGAGGTATAGCGCCAGGAGGAGATGGCAGAAGTCGTACAGGTGACACGCCATGCTACCCCCCGTCAGGTGTTTCACGTGCGGCAGGCCCTTAGGCCACCTCTGGCCCAGGTTCAGGGAGCTGGTGGCCTCGGGGAAGACCCCTGGCGAGGCTCTTGACGAGCTAGGCGTCGACAGGTACTGCTGCAGGAGGACGCTGTTCACCAGCGTGACGTACATAGAGCAGGCCGCAAAATATAGGGTCGGGATACCTGTTCCTCCAGAGAGGCTTAAGATCTGGGGGTGAAGTAGGCCGTGAGCACACAGGTTAGGGAGACGCTTGTCCCCGCGGAGCTCTATAGAAAGGCTGGCGTGGTATACGGCACCCAGATATGCACTAGGTATATGAGGCAGTTTGTCCACAGGATACTGCCTGAGGGGTACTACCAGCTAGACTATCTCAAGATCGATGAGAGGCTGGCGATAGCGGCCAAGTTCCTCTCAATGTTCGAGCCTGAGAAGATAGCTGTGGTCAGCGTCAGGATATACGGTCAGAAGCCTGTGAGGATGATGTGTGAGAGGATAGGGTGCAAAGCCATAACCGGCCGTATAATACCGGGCACCTTCACCAACCCGAACCTAGAGCACTATGTAGAGCCGGACGTTGTCATGGTCACAGACCCCAGGATGGACAGGCAGGCCGTTGTGGAGGCCAGCAAAGTAGGCGTCCCTGTAGTAGCCCTAGCAGACACAGACAACAGCATAGAGAACCTCGACCTAGTCATACCGGCTAACAACAGGGGGAGGAGGAGCCTAGCCCTCATCTACTGGATACTGACGAGGGAGATACTGAGGAGGAGGGGTGTGCTAAAGCCTGACGAGGACCTCGACGTGAGCTACGAAGAATTCATGGCCAGGAAAGTGTTCAAATAGCCACAATACCCCCAGGGGCCACCCTCTCTCCAGTCACTGATAAACTGGAGTCTCGAGGACCTCGCCGGGATAGTTATTTTACTTTTACTCGGGCATCCTCCTCTCGAAGACTGGCCTCCCCCTGACAGTGGGGGGCGCGAGCCAGTCTATAACCTCCCTCACGTTGGGGTGTTCTATCGTGATCCTTATAGCTCCCATGGGGCTCTCGTGGTCGCTTGACACGAAGCTTAACCTGCCCTTGTAAGCGGCCTGCTTGTGGAGGTGTATAATCATCCTGTCAGGGCCCTGCAGGCCCTTCTTCATTGCCCCCCTGGCCGCATCCAGTATCCTCTCAGCCCGCAGTATGCTGTGCAGCCTGGAGAGGCTTGCTAGGGTTGACGACTCCCCCACGAGTATCTCCGTGCTCCCGATCTTCTCAAACCTGACTGTATCGGGCTCCACCACGTTCCTAACGGCTTTCAAAACCTTCTCCCTATCCTCGGTAGGCCTGACCTCGGCCTCCACAGTCACCCTAACCCTACTACGGGTCCCCTCCACAGGCCGCCACCCTCGCAGCCCTTCTAGCCTCGAGCTCAAGGTCCTCCAGGCTCCCAGTATTTACTATTAGATAGTCCGAGAGGGCTAAAGCCTCACCCACCCCGAGCTTTAGGTTGCTGGCGTCCCTAAGAGCCAGGACCTCCTCTAGAGTCTCGCCGGCCCTCCGCCTCCTCATAAGCCTCTCAAGCCTCCTCTTCCTCGGCGCGTACACGCCAACCACGAACACCCGCCACCCGGCGCTGGCGAGGACCTCAGCCTCCTCAACGCTTCTAAGCCCGTCTAGGACATAGGACCTCCCGGGCTCTAGCCTTTCTATGAGGAGTCTCGCTACTGCAGCCCTCCCAAGCTCCTCCCTGAGCGTCCTTGCAACCCTCTCAACGTTCTCGGGCGTCGGCTCCAACCCTCTTCTAACCGTCTCCTCCCTAACCACATCACCCATAACTCTAACCTCCACCCCAAGCTCCTCAGCGATTATCCTGGCTGCAACGCTCTTACCACTTCCCGGAAGCCCGGTAACGGCTACTATGAGCCCCTGGGGCGGGGCCAAAGCCTCCTCACCCGCCGAACTCCTCCAGGGCCTCTAGCAGCGCGTCCAGGTCCTCGCTAGAGTTGTAGAAGTGGATTGAAACCCTGATGCTCCCGGGCCTGACGGACGCCACTATACCGCGGGACTCGAGGAACCTGCCTAGCCTTTCCGGCTCCCTATGCCTGAAAACCACTATACCAGCCGTCATGCCCCGTGGGGTCACAGTCTCTACCCCCATGCTGGCTAGCGAGTCTATGAGCCGCTGGACCAGCCTTCCCGTGTGGCTGTTGTAGAGGCCGGGCGCGTCGTAGACGGTGAGGAGCTTTAGAGAAGCCTTTAGGCTCACGAACGCTATGGCGGGCCATGTCCCCCACTCCAGCACCTTAGCGTCTCTCGCCCTCCTAAACTCTGAGAGGTCGAAGGGCCTCGAGAAGAGGGGCTCCCCCCTCGCAAGCCTCTCCATCACAGAGTCGTCGATAGCCATCCAGCCGGAGAACATGGGGTCGAGGCTTGGGAGGAGCTCCTGGGAGACGTAGGCGAAGCCGCCTCCGTGGAGGCCTAGGAGCCACTTGTAGCTCCCTGTAAACGCCGCGTCAAGCCCTAGCTTCTTAACGTCGAGAGGGTGGACGCCCGCGGCGTGGAAGACGTCGCTCACCATCAACGCACCGTGGCTGTGGGCCAGCTCGGCGAGGGCCCTCAGGTTCTCCCTACACCCCGTTATCCAGGAGACCATGTCCACGTATACTATGGAGGTGTTGTCGTCAACAAGCCTCTCGAACCCATCGAGGCCCACGCAGCCGTCGGTGGCGCGGGCTATCCTCACCTCTCGTATAAGCCCCCTCCTAGCCATGGCGTGGAACGTATAGACGCCGGTGGGGAAGTTGGTCTCGCTCACCACAACGTTAGACTCCCGCGGGAGCTTCAGGCTGGAGAGGAATGCGTTAAGCCCGTATGACACCCCGGGTACGGCAGCCACCTCCTCCAGCTTCGCCCCCACCATAGAGGCGAAAAGCCTCCTCGCCTCCACTATGTCCTCCAGAGCCTCGCCCCAAGGCTCCCCCTCTCTGTTCCACAGGTCGAGGAAACCCTCTACAGCCTCCTTGACGTCGAGCGTCAGGGGGCCAGCGCCGGCGGTGTCGAGATATATCTTCCTGGAGAATATGGGGATCCGAGACCTAACCTCTGTTAGCCAAGAGCTGCTCAAACACACCACACCTCTAAGGCCTGACACTATTGTGAGGAGGCCAGGCTAGAAAACGGTTGAGAGCGGGCCGTACGGGGGGCTCTCTCGGGTGGCTACATTTTTTCCAGGGGCTCGACGCCCAGGAGCCTGAGCCCCTCTCCTATGACGCTCTTCACTAGGAGGACGAGCGCGGCCTTGGCGTGCCTGGCCCCCTCCCACTCCTCGTGTATAACACTGTCCTTCTGGTACCACGAGTTGAACATGTCGGCGAGCCTCAGCAGGTAGGATGCTAGGTCCTCTGGAGCTAGGTCGTCGGCAGCTTTTGCCGATACTAGGGGGAACCGGAGTGCCTCCACGAAGATCTCCCTCCTAGCACCCTCTTCCAGGCTGGCCGGGTGGGCCTTGAGATAGTCTATCTCACCGTGTTTCTCCAGGATGCTCGAGGCCCTGGCGTGCGTGTACTGGAGGTAAGGCGCTGTGTTCTCCTTCAAGTCTAGTATCCTCTCCACGTCAAGCGTTATCGGCTTCAGCCTACCAGGCCTAACCAGGGCGAACCTTATGGCCCCCACTGCGATCTTCTCCGCAGTAGCCTCTATCCACCCCCTATCGGCGCCGGGGTTCCTGGACTCGACCTCCCTAACGCTCCTGGCCTTCGCCATATCCAGGAGCTCGTCCAGAGTCACATACTCCCCCCTCCTGCTGCTCATCCTCCTCCCGGGGAGGCTGACTATCTCGTAGTCATAGTGCATCATGTTGAGGGCCTCCCTCCTGTAGCCCAGCCCCAGGAGGGCCAGCCTTATCTGGAGCTGGGGCAGCCTCTGGTCAGCCCCTATCACGTTTATAACCCTGTCGGCCCCTGTCACCCTAAACTTGTACACGCTATAAGCCAGATCTCTCGTCGTGTAGAGCGTGGTGCCGTCGCTCCTCACAAGTATTAGGGGGGGTATCTCCAGGCTTTTAGGCAGCTTTATGTAGGAAGACGCCTCAGGGTCTCGGGCGAGGACCTCGCGGGCGATCCTTGGTATGTCGAGGGCTATAGCATCCTTGTGTACCGTCAGGAACGGGCTACGCCTAGCCTCCTCTATAATCTTCTCCACGAGCCTGCTCCACAGGAGGTCGCTCTCCCAGTCCCAGTCGTCGAAATCAACCCCGAACCTGCGCAGCGTCTCCCTGAAGCCCTCGAGGACGGCGGAGACAACCCCCCTAATGAGGCTCTTCTCAGGCTCCTCACCCCTCTCATACCTCCTCATCATATCGGAGACGAGCCTCTCAGGATCTTCCAGAGAGCCCACGGACTCGAGTATACGCTCGAAAACCTCCTTGTCACCCCTCTCCTTGAGCCTGGCTAGTATAGATAGGGCCTCGTCAACCTTCGAGGTCTCACCCCTCCGCCTCGCAGCAACGGCTTCCAGAGCGTTATGTGTGACCGCGTAGACCCAGCCAACGGCGTGGTCAACCTTAACACCCATCCTCGAAGCAAGCTCCCCAGGCGTAACCCCGGATAGCCTGAAGCCTAGCGAAGCCACAACAGCCTGCCTACCAACGTCGTCAATATAGAACCTCGTGTTAACCCTGTGCCCCCTAGCCTTCAACAGCCTTGCGAGAGCATCGCCTAGGGAGGAGTTCCTGGCGTGCCCCAGGTGCAGGGGGTGTATGGGGTTGGCGCTTGTGTGCTCCACCACTATAGTCTCCGGCCTGGAGGTCCTCGCCATCGAGGGGCGCCAGCCCGATGATAGGAGCCTGAAAACCTCGTCCCCCAGCTTCTCCACGTCAAAGACAATGTTGAGGTAGCCGGCCTCGAGCCTTGGGGAGGCCCACGTTATCCCCCTCTCCCACAGCTTCCCCCTGAGAGACTCAACTATCGAGTCAGCGCTCGCGTTTGAGGACCTGGCGAACCTCATAAGCGGGAATCCAAGGTCACCATACTCCCTCCTAGGCGGGGGGGCTAGGAGGCGCTCCACAACGCCTATATCAACGCCGAGGACCTCGGATAGGTAGCTCGACACTATACCGTGGAGCCTCGTCAGGGGGTCTATCGAGTTCACCACTCTATATACACACCCAGTTTCAGGTCTAGATGCTGGCCTCTAAATTTTTCCCGTCCCCAGGCTATCCACCGACAAGTGATACAACGATCCACCTAGCCCCCCCGGGTCTCCACAGCAGCCCCAGGGCGATGCCCGGCTGTATAAACCTCGTCGTCAACCAGGTACGTGCGATGCACAACCGGGACTACTGCAAACACGCTAGACTACACGCTATTCAAGACTCCCCGGGGACCCCATTATGACAGGGCTTGCAGGCGGCTGGCGGGGTTTCCGCCGAATTGTGGCTTAGGCCTGCTTCAGATTAAAACCCTTCCGAGTCCAATACATGTTAAACAGGAGTTAACTGGTAGTGTGGTGGGTGGTTGCTCATGCTTCCTGTTAGGAGGATAGACAAGTACGTGTGGATGATTCCCCAGGACGCCAAGCCTTGTATGAGGGTTCCCGCTATTGTCTATGCCGACGACTTTCTGATCGAGAAGATGAAGCAGGATAAGACGCTTCTCCAGGCAGCCAACGTGGCGTGCCTTCAAGGTATTCAGAAGTACTCTATAGTAATGCCAGACGGACACCAGGGATACGGCTTCCCGATAGGCGGAGTCGCAGCCATGGATATTGAGGAGGAGAACGGTGTCATAAGCCCTGGCGGCGTAGGCTACGATATAAACTGTGGGGTCAGGGTTCTAAGGACTAATCTCACAGAGGAGGATGTTAGGCCTAAGCTGAAGGAGCTTGTGGACACGCTCTACTACAACGTCCCCAGCGGGCTGGGGAGCACTGGCAAGGTTAAGCTGAGCATCCAGGAGCTGGACAAGGTTCTGGACACGGGTGTGGAGTGGGCTATATCCAGGGGATACGGCTGGGCCGAGGATAAGGAGCACATAGAGGAGAGGGGCAGCTGGAGCCTGGCGGACTCGAGCAAGGTCAGCCAGACGGCGAAGAGGAGGGGGGCCGAGCAGCTGGGCACCCTCGGCAGCGGCAACCACTTCCTCGAGGTCCAGGTTGTGGAGAGGGTCTTCGACGAGAGGATAGCCAAGGCTTATGGCCTGTTCGAGGGGCAGGTTGTGGTTATGATACACACTGGCAGCAGGGGTCTCGGCCACCAGGTTGCCAGCGACTATCTAATGGTGATGGAGAGGGCAATGAGGAAGTACGGGACCATACCGCCTGACAGGGAGCTAGCCAGCATACCATACAACTCGCCTGAGGCCCAGAACTACGTTAGGGCTATGGCCGCGGCCGCGAACTTTGCATGGACTAACAGGCAGATGATAACCCACTGGACTAGGGAGAGCTTCAGGAAGGTCTTCCACCAGGACCCGGACAAGCTCGGCCTCGAGATAGTCTATGACGTGGCTCACAACATAGCTAAGATTGAGGAGTACGATGTAGACGGGAAGAGAAAGAAGCTGGTGATACACAGGAAAGGAGCCACAAGAGCATTCCCGCCCGGCCACCCAGAAATACCCAGGGACTACATGGACGTAGGCCAGCCTGTGCTAATACCCGGCAGCATGGGGACAGGAAGCTACATACTAGCCGGCGTCCCCGAGGGAGTGAAGAGCTGGTACACAGCCCCCCACGGCGCCGGGAGGTGGATGAGCAGGTCCAGGGCTAAGAGGACTAAGACGTTCAACCAGGTCCTCGAGGAGCTGGCCGCCAAGGGCATCTACATAAGGGCGAGCAACCGGGCGACCGTCGTGGAGGAGATGCCGGAGGCTTACAAGGACGTCGACAGGGTCGCACAGGTGGCACACGCCGTCGGTATAGGGAGGCTCGTTGCGCGCATGAGGCCTATTGGCGTGACCAAGGGCTAGGCGGCCACACGCTCCAGCCCCCAAACACCCTACCCCTCCCCCCTCAGCTTTTTCAAAGCCATCTCAGCGTAAGTCTCACTCACCCTCCTATCCCTTAGCCCGAGCATAGACTCCACCCTCTCTATACTCTCCGGCTCCCCGGCCTCGATCTCCACGAAACACCCAAGCGACTCCACACTATCCAAGGTGACAATAACCCCCCTGCCCCTGTAGTACCGTCGCCTTTTCCTCACAGCTAGGGCCTCCTCAAAGCCTAGCCTAGCCAGTAGGAGGCGGGCCTCCTCAACGCTGGAGAGACTGATCTCTATCTCCTCCCTAGCCTTGAAACCCCCCTCCATCCTCGGCCCCTTGTAGGTGAGCTTACCCCCTCCACCGCTGTAGACTCTAAGCCTGAGCGCCTCGTCCCTCGATAGCATGTCCCTACAGGGGTGCCTATAGTATATGTCGACCTCCAGACTCTCCTGCTCGAAGGTGAAGCCTGCGCCCCGCAACACCGCCTCGATGGTCTCGATCTCACCACACTCTATCCTATACTTTGACTCAATCTCAACTCCCCTACCCAAACGCTACACCCCCAGAGGAGGCCTGGCGGGAGGGGTGCTCAGAGAGGGTGACAACAGATCATCCCCCGGCAGTCTGGGTCGCAGCCGTCACCACTCATCACAGCCATCTATAAGGCTGAGGACCTGGAGGGTGTTAAGCCTAGCTCGCCCAGCCTATTCGGCCGGGTCCAGCCACACAATATCGCTCTCGTCGGCTATCACATATATATAGGCTGGGGGGTGTCTCGCGTGGTCTGTAAGTATTATCGCCACAACGCCCTCCACGCCAGCCCTTAAGGTCCTCGTCTCCCCCTTCCCCGTTAATATGTAGGAGAGAACAGTCCTCTCGCCAACACGAGTGCCCTCTAGAGAGAAGTGGCTAACCTGGACTCCCGCCGCCTCCACTAGCTTAACCCTCGTGCCCTCCCTCAGCATGAGCCCCTTCATACCCCTCCAGGGTATGAGTACTACGAAGCTTCTGACCACCTTAGAGCCCACGATGTCTATAGACTCCTTGATAGCGTGCTCGTAGACTGCTAGCCCGTAGCGCTTCAGCCCCTCGACAGGCCCCCTGTAGTACTTTCGACGCTCCACGTCCACCCATATGCTCCTCTCGGAGGTGCGGTCCTCTATGTAGAGCTCGGGGAACCTGTAGTCTTCGGGGCTATACTCCTCCCCCCACCCCCTCTTCTCCCTCGCAGACCCGCTCATCTACTTCTCCCTCTCGACAATATAGTCTAGGAGCTGGTTTAGCAGCTCCTTCGCCTCCCCGTCAACAGCCGGGACCCTGGCGAGTATGTCCCTGGCCCTCTCTACGTAGAAGCGGGCTCTAGACTCTGCATAGTCCAGAGCCCCCGACTCCACTATTATAGACGCAGCCCTCCTCAGCTCCTCTTCGCTAGCCTTGGGGCCTACTAGGTCGACAATCTCCTTCCTCCCCGCCTTCTTCACAGCGTATATGACTAGCAGCGTCTTCTTCCCCCTCCTCAAGTCGTTGTAGACAGGCTTCCCGGTCACCTTCGGATCGCCTATCACACCCAGTATGTCGTCCCTTATCTGGAAGGCCACCCCAGCGTTCATGCCGACCTCGCCCATAAGCTTCTCCAGCTCACTACTAGCACCAGCCGCGACGGCCCCTATGCGGGCGGCCGCCTCTATAAGGGCCCCGGTCTTCAGCCTGACCATGTTGAGGTAGTCGGCGACGTCGACATCCCAAGTCTTCTCGAAGAGCATGTCGTATGCCTGGCCCCTGGATATTTGCAGTGCAGCCTCGGAAAGAACCTTGAAGGCCCTGTAGGCCTGCTCGAAGCTCATACCCCACTCCCTGGAGTCTGCTATCATCTTGAAGGAGGCCGCGTGGAGGGTGTCCCCAGCGAGTATAGCCCAGTCCTCCCCGTAGACTACGTGTGTCGCCGGCACGCCCCTCCTCATCTCATCCCTATCCATTATGTCGTCGTGGATAAGCGAGAACGTGTGCGCCGTCTCTATAGACGATGCGAGAGGGACGGCGCGGGCCTCAGCCTCAACCCCCCCGAGCATCCTCGCCGTCAAGAGCGTTATGAGGGGTCTAAGCCTCTTCCCCCCGGCCTTTATGAGATGTAGACTCGCGCCGCTCAGCCTGTCGGGGGAGAAGCTCATGAAGTCCATAATATAGTGGTCTATCAGCATCGAGTACCTGGACGCGGCTTCAAACAGTTTATCCCACTTCAAAACACCAACACCCTCAGCATCCCCGGGGCTCTAGGGCTGTTGTCGACAGCCTTTCAATCTTTAGCGGGAAGCCTACTTAACCTCTTTATAGGCGAGGGCCTCGAGCCTCAGTATATTGGCGTACCACCGCGGGTCTATACCTCTAGCGGCCGCCTCCTCCGCAAGCCTACCCCACACCACTATAGGCGCCCTCCAGAGGCCCCTCGCCCTCCTCTCGCCAACCATGTAAACAACAGTCCTGAGCTGATACTCGAACGCCCGCAAAAGCTTCAGAGTAGCCCCCCTACCCCCGGAGAGCAGGCTCCTTATAGCCGGTAGCGCTACGCCCGCGGCGTCAGCCCCAAGGGCTATGGCCCTGGCTGCGTCGAGACCGTTCCTAACACCCCCGCTCGCTATAATATACGCGTCGGGGGCCGCCGCCCTCGCCTCCATCACCGCAACGGCCGTGGGGTTGCCCCAGAAGTCCTGCAGCGGCCCCGCCTCCAGCGGTGACCCAGCCTTCTTACCCCTGAAGACCTCGATTTTAATCCAGTTAGTCCCTCCGAGCCCGGCGGTGTCGAAGCACCTAACCCCCAGCGCCCTAAGCTGGGCCACCGTCTCGCGGGAGAGGCCGTTGCCCGTCTCCTTGACTATAACCGGCACCCCAGCAGCCTCTGCAGCCTCGGCTATCTTCCCGATAACACCCCTGTAAAAGGGGTCTCCCTCGGGCTGGTAGGCCTCCTGCCCAGGGTTAAGGTGTATCGCAATAGCGTCCGCGTCAATCATCTCAACAGCCATCCTAACCTCCCTCACAGAGTAGCCGAGGGAGAGCTGCGGCGCTCCAAGGTTGGCTATAAGAAATGCATTGGGCGCCGCCTCCCTAGCGGCCCTGAAGGTCCTGGCGAGGCTAGGATCCTCTATAGCAGCCCTCTGGCTCCCAACGCCTATAGCTATACCCAGCTCCTCGGCGACGGAAGCCAGCTCCCTGTTTATCCACTCCACATCAGGGTGGCCCCCCGTCATACCCGTTATAACTAGAGGCGCCTTGAGCCTGCCCCCGCAGAAGTCTATCCCCAGGTCCACGTCCCCAAGGTTAACCTCTGGAGTGGGGTTGTGCACAATCCTGACATACTCGAGCAGCGTGGACTCTCTAGACTCGACCTTGCTAGACACTATCATCTTCAGGTGTTCTAGCTTCCTCGCTGAAGTGTCGCCTGTCAACGCGCCTCAACCCTTGTACCAACATTAACGCCTTTAAGAGCGTCTAAAAGTCTATCACCACCCACTATAACAACCCTGGAGACACCCCTCCTGGAAGCCTCCAGAGCAGCCCTAACCTTCCTAGCCATACCCCCCGTGGCATCCCCGCTCCCCAGGTCCTCGAACTCCCCCACACTCCTTATACTGGGGACAACGCGACCACCGCTCATGACGCCGGGCACGCGGGTCGCATATATGAGGCACTCGACACCCAGCTCCACCGCCAGCTGGGCTGCCAGGTCGTCCCCACTAACTATCTCAACACCGCCCTCCACCGGGACCGCGTCTCCGAATGTCATGGGCGTGAGGCCCAGGATATAGTCCCTCCTGAGAGGTTCAAGTATACACCCGCCTCCATAGCAGAATGTGTGGGGCGGGTGGACCGACACCTCCACACCGTGTCTCGCGAGGGACGCTACTACCTCCATAGCGAGCCTTAGCATAGCCTGCTGCACACGGGGCGCCGCCTCGAGCGTCAAGCCCCCCCGGGCCTCCGCCTCCGCCACAGCAGCGTGGCCGTAGCTACCGCCGCCGTGCACCAGTGCCGCCAGCCTGCCGACGCCCCTCGAGTAGGCGGCTATCTGCGATGCCGCGCTCTCAAGCATTGCACGGTCTATAGTGTAGGGTCTGCTCTTGAACGTTATCAGCCCGCCCCCCAGCTTAACCACGGCGCTGGAACACGGGCTTCTAGGTCCTGGGCCCGCCTTTTCCACCGCTACCACCCGTGCAGAGCCTGGTGAAATAGCCTGGCATGTCTGGCGTCCAGACGCACCCGCCCCCCGGGTCGCCCAGGCCCCAGACAATATTGGCCACCCCATCCTGGATTGGCTTCATGTCCCCAACAATCCTGGCCAGAGGCTGTCCCTCGCCCAGCCTGACCGCGGCCTCGAGTACAGCAACCCCGGCTAGGTGAACTAGGGCGTTGTAGGTGTCCATGCCTATCCTCTCCCTCGAGACCCTTGGCTCAACCCTCACCAACCCGCCCGAATACCCTGCTTCTATAAACTCCTCGCCGTATAGGGCCAGCTCCTCCTCATTCCTATACACGGCAACCCTCCCCTCGGCCGAGGATAGCCTGGCAGACGATATCACCGGGTGCCAGCTCCTGTCGTAGGAGAAGGGGTCGGCCACGGAGGCTAGCTCGAGTATCTCGTGTGAGGAGAGGTGCTCGCCGTGAGCCTCAGCTACCCAGTAGACTAGGGCTACAGTTGCCGCTGCATACAGTGGTAGCCCTCTATAGCGGTGGCGGCCTACGCTTCTCACAGAGACGCAGTAGCCGGCGTCTATACCCTTTAGAAGGTTGTCGGCGAAACCGGCTATCTCGCCGCTAACATCCCCTGCATCAGCCCGGCACTCCTGGCTTCGGGCTATCTCGAGGCGTACCCTGCCCAGCGGCGCCGCTATGACAGGGTTTTCAGAGTCGGGTATAGGCACTCCTAGTATGGGAGCCGCCACTGCTACCTCAAGCCCCGATGGGCTCTCTACAGCCAACCCTCTAGACCCTCACAGCAGGATAGCCTACTACCCAGGCCTTCTCCCCGGTGACGTCGCCAGAGTTCGCGTACGCCAGCACCCTCGGTTTAACCCCCGCAAGCCTCCCCGCCTCGACAGCGGCCGCTATTGGCGAGGGGCCGCAGGCGCTTATCGCGTTGGCCTCTATAATCCTGAAAACACCATCGGGATCGCCCTCCTCGATAGCCTTCAGCAGAAGGAGGTCCTTCCTCCTGTTCTCCTCGTAGGGCTCATAGTGGTTGAGGTCGCTTGTAGCGATAAGCACCGTGTTAACCCCGTTCTCCTCTCTCAGCCTGTAATAAGCCCTGGCTATCCTGATGGAAATGTCGAGGGTCTGGTGAAGCACCACTATCGGCACTATCTTAAACTCCCCCCCATAAAGGTATTGCAGGAAGGGCAGCTGGACCTCCAGGCTGTGCTCGTATATATGGCCCTCGTCGTCCGGCGCCACTATGCCGCTGTACTCCACAACAAGCCTCCCAACCTCGGAATCCACTTCAACCTCCCCAAGAGGGGTGCGCCACACACCCTCATCCCACAGGCTCGCAGCAAGCCCGAGGCCAGTGTGGTTTGGCCCGAGCAGAACAACGACTTCAGGCTTCCTCCCTAGGGAGAGGTCGTAGTAGACGTGGGCCGCTATTGGGCCGCTGTACATGTAGCCCGCGTGGGGTGGTATGTAGGCTATAGCCTGCTCTCTAGACCCCCCGCCCTTTAGAGGCAGCTTGCCTGGTCCTAGGGGGTGTGTGAAGGATGACTCTATAGACCTGACTAGCTCCTCCGGGCTGGCGGGGTAGAAGGTGCCAGCGTGGGCCGGGTTCCTTATCTTCACCTAAGCGCCACCCACGAGTATGGGTTTGTGGCTAGCGGGGTAATGGCTTTAGGCTTTACACACAGGCCTTCCTAGGCCACCCTCCTTGCGAGCCTTGTGTAGTACCTTAGGTATATGATCACTATCACGGCCGCCCTCCCCAGGATGTCGACGGCCATCGCCAGCCAGGCCCCCAGCACGCAGAGGCCCGGGGGCATGAGGCCCGGGAGGAGGTAGGCCGGGATAACCCTGAGAAGGTATAGGCTGCCCAGGTTTACCAGGGTTGGCGTCCTAGTATCTCCAGCGTTCCTTATGATCTGGCCGGCCACCATTACAACCCCTAGGAGCGGCTCTGTAAGCCCAGCTATCACCAGGTAGACTGCGGACAGCCACGCGACTTCGGGGTCGCTCGTGAACACGGGAGTCACAAGCCAGCCGCCGACGGCCAGGGCCACGCCTACGGCCAGCCCCACTAGGGAGGAGAGCTTGATGAGCTCCCACCCCGTGCTCTTCGACTCGGCGATCTTACCAGCCCCAACCTCCCACCCCACCATGACGCCGGAGGCGGTTGCTATAGAGAACAGCGGCAGGAAAGCCAGGCTCTCTATCCTAACCCCTATAGTGTGGGCCGCCAGGGCCTCAGCACCGCATCTCGAAACGCTCCCCAGGTACACAACGTTTCCAACAACGAACACAACCCTCTCAACCATGCTGGGAAACCCTAGGGAGAGGATGCTGCGCGACACTGACGAGGGCTTGAGCGGGCGAAGGCTCAAGTCGAGGTACCGGGATAGGTGGACCAGGACAAGCAACCCAAGCAGCGAGGCGGCCACCGAGGCCCAGGCAGCCCCCTCCACCCCCAGGGCAGGAGCCCCCAGATGGCCGTAGATTAGTATAGGGTCGAGTATGGTGTTCGCCAGGGTGAAAACACCGCTCGAGTAGAGGATCGGCATCGTCTTACCTAGGGCACGGAACACCGCGTCGTAGAGTATGGTCAAGTAGTGGATAGCAACAGTTAGCAGGCTCACCGAGAGATAGCTCCACGCCAGCTGCTCCACCTCCGGGGCCAGTATCCGCAGCACACTCCTAGACACTAGGAAAGCCGCGGCACAGACAACTATGGATAGTATTATGGAGAGCGTAAGCCCCTCGCCAGAAGCCCTCTCGACCAGCTCCCTGTTCCCCGAGCCTATAGCCTGGCCGAGTATGACGAGTACTCCCATGTAGACCAGCGTGGAGAAAACCATGTAAAGCCATATCAGGTAGCCCGCGGCGCCAACAGCAGCTATACTCTCAGAGCCGAGTCCGCCGACGAAGTATGTGTCGACAATCCAGGCTATACTTAGAGCCGAGTCCGCGACCACCAGGGGCCAGCCTATGGAGATGGCTCTTCTAGCTACGTCTACCCTGACTAGCCTCAACCCGGCATACCTGCTCTGGGAAGTGGATATGGGGGTTGGCTGGCGGTGCTGGCCTGCTCAGCCCCTGTAGAACTTCTCGGTTATGTACTGGTTGTAGTACTCGGGGTTCAGAGGCTCTCCCAGCCCCCTCTCCACCAGCTCTTTCGGCGGGTATGTCGAGCCGTACCTGTGTATGTTCTCTCTCAGGAACATCCTCACCTTGCCCAGCTCACCCTTCTCAACGAGCCTGTAGAGGCCTCCGAGGGACCTGTCTATAGCAGCCTTTATCTGTGCCGAGAGCACCGTGCCTAGGGTGTAGGTTGGGAAGTAGCCTATGCTACCGTGGCTCCAGTGCACGTCCTGGAGGACCCCGTCCCTGTAGCTCTTGGGCCTGACGCCAAGGAGGTCGTCCATCATGCTGTTCCACAGCTCGGGGAGGTCGTCCACCTTTATAGAGCCCTCTATCAGCCCCTTCTCTAGAGTGTACCTTAGGTATATGTGGAAGTTGTAGGTAAGCTCGTCGGCCTCGACCCTTATCAGGCCCGGCCTCACTATGTTGAAGTAGAGGTAAACGTCCTCGTCGCTATAATCCTTGAGGAAGCTGAGGCGCCTCCTGAGTATGGGGGTTACTTGGGGTATGAAGGCCCTGCTCCTCGCCACAACATTCTCCCAGAACCTGCTCTGGCTCTCGTGAACGCCCAGGCTAGCACCCTCGGCCAGTGGTGAGGCCTTCAGCCTCTCGTCTATCTGCAGCTCGTAGAGGGCGTGGCCATACTCGTGGATAACCGCGAACAGGGTGTGCCTGAAGTCGCGGCCCTCGTACCTAGTGGTTATCCTAACATCCCCTATACCCATGCTTATGGTGAAGGGATGGGGGCTCACGTCCAGCCTCCCCCTGTCCCACGGGAAGCCGAGGAGGTCCAGGACCTCTCTGTTCACAGCCTCCATAACACCACGCTCATACTCCACAGACTCGAGGGGATGGCTCCTAGGGTAGGAGCCCGTGGAGAGAACCCTCTCCAACGCCCTCCTGAGAGTGGGGACTATCGAGTCGAACATCCTATCAACATCCACAACAGTCAAGCCCTCCTCATGCAGGTCCAGGAGAGCGTTGTACGGATGCCCCTCCCAGCCAAGATAATCAGCCATCCTCCTGGCGTACTCCACAATCCTCTCCAGATAGGGCTTGAACAGGCCGAAATCATCCCTCTCCCTAGCAGTCCTCCAGGCATGAGTAGCCTCCTCCCTCAGCTTGGCAAACTCGAACACAAACTCCTCCGGTAGAGACCTGGCGATACGCACCTCCCTCTTCAAAACCCTCACAACACCAGCCTCATACTCGTTGAGGCCCTCCTGAGACTCAGCCCTCTCCAGCAGCCGGAGGAGCTCCTCCCTCAGCAGCAGCCTCCTCCTAAGAACAAACAAGTCAGCCCGGGCGAGAGCCCTCTCCCCAACACCACCCTTAGGCATGTAAGTCTCGCTATCCCACCCCATCAGCGAGAGAGCATGGGAAACACTCCACACAGGCCTATAAGCCTCGACAAGCTCCCTAACAACACTATTCTCAAAAACCTCCCACACGCCAACCCACCAAACAAACTCGACATACGAAATAACGCCTAAATACACCAAACCCCCAGCAACCACCCAAAAAGCAACAAAAAGCCGCACAGTGGAAAGAAACCTACACCCACTATAAAACAAGCCACAAAATAATCAGACGGGATACGAGGAGACAAACAAATCCTAGAGTAAAGGCCTGGGAGAAGGCAAAATCGATACCACACAAACCATGAACATACTCACACATATAACTCCTTTTAAAGACGAAAACAACACACAAAATAATAGAGTACCTTTTAAACCTTCCCACCAGATATAGTATTACCCCAAGAACAAAAACTGGAAAAGAAAAAGGAACCTACCTACAAAAACGGTGTCGACAGATGTCCCCAGGCGGAGCACCAAGGCCACCAGACTTCGACCCGTTCTAGCTATCTTTACTCTATATGTCTATCTAAAATGATAAATTTTAGGATACTTTTTAAACTATGCCCAAAAAATACCAAAGAACTTTTAGCTGACCTTAAAAATCCAACTACCCTTTAGTGGAGAATACATTTTATATGTTAAAGTATACACTCTATTACCAAGTTCCGGAGTGAAAAACGAGACACTTATATCATCTATATCGCAAATTTCCCTTATTTTATCTACTATATTATAAAGATATACAGGACTTATAGCTAGCAGAATTAGCATGTTATATGTGAGTACAGTTTTTCCTTTTTTGAACCCACTTTTTTGTAATTCCATTTCCATTTCTTTAAACTTTTGCAAATTACTATACATTACAATTTGAGTTGCATAAAAATAATGAGACATTGTTAATGCTAGGCTCCGCATACACGAAAGATCTTTAATGTTCAAATACAACAGCATACCAGGAACGTCCATTTTATCATACATCATTATTTTGAAGCCGTCAATTATGGAAGAGATATGTTTTTTATGTTTTGAATACTTTCTCATAGGAAAATTCAAGTCATGCAGTTTTTTCATTATATATACTAATGATTTTTGTACTGATAATGAATCTATTTCGAGGCCTGCCAGTATCATTAGGTCTATTAGGTCTCTGAACGCTGGTTTCTCCTTAGACTGCGGCTTATGTAAAAGTCTGTATAGTTTTTCTTCTATTATTGGTATTTTTGGGTGGTTGTCTAGTAGTTCTAGGGCGGTTGCCGGGTTTATGTCTTTGGGTTCTTCGAAGTAGTATGTGAAGCTGGGTTTTGAGAGTAGGACCTCGTTTGCCAGTAGTAGGTTTAGCCTGGAGCCTTGGTAGTTTTCTATGAGGTATCTTGCCAGCTGCTCTTCCGCGCCTGTTGGTGTTGCGTAGATTCTGAGGGCTCCTAGTGCAGTTCTTAGCTCGGATTTTAGGGCGTGCTCCACGTGTATGTACTGGAGGTTGCTCCCGGTCGACTCCATGGCCACGTAGGAGAGCCCGAGCTTCTGTAGGCTGTAGTCGACCCTAGCCCTGACACCGGTGTTTTTAAGGTTTTCCACTATCCTCCTCACATGCGATACGTCGAGCCCCGTCATCCGGGCTAGGTGGCCGATCTCCGGCGGGTTGTGGCTGTATTGTATGGCGTCTAGGAGCTCCAGCAGGTCCCTCCTCCCCTGCTTCAGCATCCTGGCGAAGTCGTATAGTATGCCCTCCAGAACTGGCACTTCAGCTAGGCACCCCCCTTCCCTGCCTGGGCTTCCCTCTCTATAGGATGTGCCTCTACACTGTTTAACAAAGCCCTATCCCCCCATGGCTAGCAGCCCCGCCACCGCTATTTGAGCCTTGGACCTCACCTGTAGTACCTCATCTTACATTGGTTAACACGTGTGCTGGAGGCTGTATTACAGTCGCGGGCCACCCTTTTTATTCTTACCGCCGGGTTCTAGTAATACCTTATATTGGATGTCTTTTATAGGAGGTTTGGGAGGCTATTAACAGGACAGTATCCCGGGGCCGTGTGCTAGAGCTGTTGGTAGCGCCTTCTAAGCCTTTTTATGAGGATCTCGTAAATGGGGCTGCCGGGCTCCAGCAGGGTATAGCTGAAGGGGGGGTTCCAGCCTGGGATTATCCTCCTAATCTCCTCAAGTGTGACAGGCCTCTCGTAGATCCTCCTGGAACCGACCTCGATTGCTATAGCCCTCTTAGCACCCCGTATGTACTGCCATGCATCCTCGCCAACCCCTGACCCCGGCTTGCTGGCTATGCTCCATATCTTCTCCGGCGTCGCCTGTATGACCCTCCTGGCCTCGAACTCCCCTATAATGCTCTTGACCTTACCGCTTGCATAGACAACTATTATAGAACCCTCCTCTATGGGGGGCACGCCGTGTATCCTGCGCAGCTCGTACTTCTTCCTGCCAGCCATTATAGCCCTCGCATACTGCGGCCTTATGCTCATCAGATAAAGTATCTCCTCCAACTCCTCCAACACGGCTCCCACACTACAGCCTTAAAACAGGGGTTTATAGAGGTTTGGACATTAGACCGTAGACTCCTGAGGGGGCGATTAGGGCTGGTGGTGACGGCTATATCCCTATAGGGGTGCAGGCTGTGGTCGGTGTCGAAGTTGCCGTCAAAATCCTGCGGGAGGCCGGCTCGGCGGTGGCGTTCACAGGGGCTGGTATAAGCGCGGAGAGCGGTATACCGACCTTTAGGGGGAAGGGCGGGCTGTGGAGCAGGTTTGACCCGCGAGAGTTGGCTACACCTGAGGCGTTCAGCCGCAGCCCCAGGCTGGTGTGGGAGTGGTATGCCTGGAGGATTGAGAGGGTTCTATCGGCGAAGCCAAACAAGGCGCACCGGCTTCTGGCCAGGCTTGAAGACAGAGGGGTCCTAACAGCTGTTATAACACAGAACGTGGACGGCCTGCACCGGAGGGCGGGTAGTAGGAGGGTGCTGGAGCTTCACGGCAATATACTTAGGGCTCGCTGCACTAGCTGCGGCTTAAAGCTGGAGTGGGGAGGGAAGCCGGAGAGGCTACCGCCAACATGCCCCGAGTGCGGAGGGCTTTTGAGGCCTGACGTCGTTTGGTTTAGCGAGCCCCTGGACAAAGGGGTTTTGGAGGAGGCGTTCCGCCTCGCCCGTCAGTGCGATGTTATGATAGTTATAGGCACATCTGGAGCGGTGGATCCGGCTGGCCTTATACCCCTCGTGGCAAAGGATAGCGGGGCCGTCCTTGTCAATGTGAACCCGGAGCCCAATAGGTACACCGGCATGGCCGACGTAGAGCTCCGCATGAAGGCTGTACAATTCGCAGAGAGAGTCTCGGCAGCATTAGGGATAAATGTCTAGGCTCCGCTACCCCCAGGTCCTCAGCCTGTATAGGAGGAGCTCCAAGCCCACCCCACCCATGCTATGGTTCTCCAGCCCCTCTTTCCCCCGGGGGGAGCATGAGACACTTGCAGTCTAGACAGCCCTTCTCCAGGTGTCCCACATCTATAATGCATGAGGCCAGGGGTTCGCCTCCCACGGTGTAAAGCCGAATTACAACCTTGCCGTCCTCAACTCCAGCTTCGGCCTTGCCAGGAAGGCAGCAAAGCCTGGAGACCTTCACCACATGCTCGCCGCCCTTGTATACAAGTGTTATTGTGGCCTCGTAGGTGTCGCCCGTGGAATGGCCCCTCACATCCTTAACGGCAACCTCTCCGGCCAAGAGACTCAACCCCTATATTATAGGGATTCAGGCAGGGCCTATCCTCTTTTCCGTCACCAGATTAGGAGTATATTTTAGGTTGAGGCGCGCACCGACGGATCCCCGCTTCACCCTATCTCCCGCGTGGCGCGCGGGCGTCTGCGGGGCGGAGGTCCCAATACTATTTCCATAGGGGCTCCCGACGGCATATAACGGTTTTGAGGAGGCTTCCCTTACGGGAAGCTAATACTCTTCTTCGAGTTCTTTGATTATCTTTTCTAGCTCCTCGTTGCTTGTCTCTCCGTTGCCATAGAACCTCTCGAACCACTCCATGAAAACGTGGAATGCTATGCCCACGTCAATCTCATACTGGTTTAGTATATAGGGGAGGACGGGGGTGAAGCCGAACACCTCCTCAACGTTCTTACCATAGTCTACAGCCTCCATAACAATCTTATCCACAAGCTCGTCACCAACCGCCACAGCCTTATCCCCTTGCTCGCTCAGCACTATCTTACCGTTATCCATCCTGATATACCCTTTTTTAGCTAGCGACTCCAACACAGCATCTATCACTTCGTCGTCAAGAAATATGGAGTCATAGAGCTTTCCAATCCTGTTAATCCCCGTCTTCTTTATAGTAACCAGCATCAGAAGTTCCTTGATGCTCAGTCCGTGTAGAGGCTCGTAGAGTGACAACACTAACCCCCATTCAATACTATAGACTACTAATGCTACTTAGAGTTTTATCCACATAAATAGACAGGGTTTGGTAATTCCTTTTTAAATGTTCATACCGGTATATTCCGCTGGAAAAGCCATAGGTGAAATAGGGTCCAGGCTCTCCTAAGAGGTTAACAGTCGAGGTGGGCGCACCGCACTTTTAAAGAGCATCCCGTATTATACCTGGCGGGAGCCCGTGCCGCTGTGTTAGAGAGCACTCACATGAACATAACCCAGCCGCCGGGTTGAGGGTTGAGAAAACCTTGTCGCAATGACATTGAAAGGGGTAGGTGAGGCGGTTTAGAGGTACTCCCAAATTCCGCGGCCTCTGTAGTTGTAGACTATTGTCTTCAACGCAGTCACATACTCTATGCTGTAGCCTATCCCCTCTCTCCCTATTCCCGAGTCCTTCCTCCCGCCGAAGGGGTAGTAGCCTATGCCGTGTCTTGGGTACTCGTTTATGTAGATAGCCCCTACCTCCAGGAATCTTATGAGCTTCCTTATCCTAGCCATGCTCTCCCCGAATATAGCGGCGTCGAGGCCATAACGCCTGCCGTTCGCGAGTTCTACGGCCTCGTCTAGGGTTGAGAAGCTGGTTATGAGGGCTACGGGGGCGAATACCTCGTCTTTGTATAGCTTTAGCTCCTTGAGTATACTCTTATCCTCGACCTCTACTAGAGCTGGTGTTATGTATGTGTCGCCTATTCTCTCGCCTCCGTATAGTAGCTTTGCGCCCTTGGATACCGCCTCTTCAATCGCCTCAACCATGGCGTCAACAGCTTCTTTATCAATAAGCGGTCCCATGGTTGTGGATTCACTCCTCGGGTCTCCAACCTTTACCTTTGAAAGCTCCTCTACTAGGAGTTTCTTCATCTCGCTGTAGACCGGCTCCTCGACGAGCACGAGCTTTATAGCGTCGCACCTCTGGCCAGCGTAGCTAGTTATACCCGTGGCTATCTTGGAAGCCGCCGACTTCAGGTCGGCGTCCGCCAATACTATAGCCGGGTCTCCCCCGCCCAGCTCCATTATCAGCTGTTTAATGCCCGCGGACTGCATCACTTTGACGCCCGTCTCGCTGCTGCCTGTGAGGCTTATAACGCTTATCCTCCTGTCGGCGACTAGCCTCTCCGCCTCTGAGCCCTTTAGAGTTGCAACCATGAGCGACTCTGGCGGGAACCCTGCCTCGATCGCTAGCCTAGCGAACATGATAACCGGTAGGGGGTCTGCGCTGGGAGGTTTCACTATGAAGGCGTTGCCTGGTATAGTGCTGTAGACAAACTTGTTTACAGTGTCGAATAGGGGGTAGTTGAAGGGTATTATGGCCAGTACAACACCGTACGGCTCCCTCCTCACTATGCCCTCGCTCTCCAGAGTGTGCCTGTCCCAGTCTCCCGGCACGTACTCACCCTGGAGCTTTCTGAGGTCCAGGGCCGCCTTCCTGAGCCTATCTATACTAGCCTCAACCTCTCCCGCAGCCTGCTTCCGCGTCTTCCCAGCGTTAACTATGAGTACCTCCTCAAAGTCGCCTGCATTCTTTTCTAGCAGGTCGGCTATCCTGGACAGTATGTTTAGCCTCTTCTCTCCGGGGATGTCCCTTATCCTCCTCCTCCCCAACCTATAGACGACGTCAACACCCTTCTCTATGGCTCCGGCATCGAGCCTAGACACCTTCGCTATTATACTCCCGTCAATCGGGCTCTTAACCACCGCTAGGCTGTCCGTCAAAACCCAGCTTCCGGCTACGAAGGTTTTAAAGACACCTACTTCTCCTTCCCTCTCGACGATGTCCTCGAAGAGAGGGCTCCTAAGTTCTAGGGAAGCCTTATGGTTCAAGCTTTGGACTCACCTCCACATACTAAGTACTCTAACCCAGTATAAATTAGAGGGTTGGCAGCTGTCATGAAGCGGCAAAAGCTGAAGTGGGAGCCAGGCAGCAATACTTACGGAAAAACCCACTTATATTCGCTTCCCCCCTTTTCCCTGGGATAGCAGGCGGGAGTATAGACAAAGGCCTATTACTGCTAATTGAAAGTTTTGTTCGACACGCAGGGATTAGACGCTAATTTTTGGTTTCCATAGCTTCCCTTAGGGGGTGCGACCCCTTTTGTCCCCGCGTCCTGACTATTTTCATGGAGTATTACTGGAGGGATGGTGGGGCTACGGTGGGTCTAAGTGTTAGTGGGGTGGGAGTGATAACCCTGGTCTGCTCCAAATGTAATTTTAAGCTCTATTGGTACGTGATAGGTGATAAGAGCAATAGAAACAAGTTCAGCGGGCCTCCCGTCCCGTCTAAGGCTCTGGCGGGCTATGACAATGCTCAGTGCCCTAGGTGCGAGTCGCCGCTCAGCATATCGAGGCCAAGGAGGATCAAGATCATGACCAGGGATGAGTTTGAGGAGGAGTATGTGGTTACCAAGTTTGAGGTCCTCAGGAGGACGACGCTTGTCGAGGAGCATATAAAGAGGCAGATCCAGCCGATTGCAGGGGTTGAAACGGGAGAGGCTGCCTCCGGCCTCAACTTCTAGCTCAGGCTCTTTTTCACCGCCTCCACTATATCGATATAGGTGGTTTCTCCGCAGCCTTCCCAATAGTATTTCTTAGCAAGGCTCCGGAACCTCTCACTCCGGACCAGGCTTAGGATCCCAGGTATTCTTCTCGACAGGCCGGAGACTAGTTTCACCACGTTACCACAGCCTCTGGAGGCCGAGTCGTAGTCTATTATCACAGCCTTACTGGGGGTGAACAGGACGCTCCTCCATGGCCTATGGAGCTCCCCGTGGAGTATGCCCGCGGTGTCCAAGGCCCTGGCAGCCTCTATGGCGGCCAGTATGTGGCGAGGCCTCAGAAGCCCCTCCTCAGAGAGGTCCTCAAGGCTTGGGCCGAGAACGGGGGCCATGACTATATACTCCTCGCTGAAGTCGTAGACCTCAGGCCCTGCTCCCGCCAAGGCGGCCAAGGCAGCGGCCCTGGCCTCGGGCTCCAGGGTCTCCCGGCGAGAATCCCTCCTCCTAACCTTTAGAGCCGCAGCGGAGCCCCGCCAGTCGACGAGGAACACGACTCCAGCGTGACCCTTACCCAACAGGCTGCAGACCCTCTCAACACCAGCCTTCTCCAAAACCGCCGCTATCCAGCAGTCTCCCCGGGGCGGGTAACAGGTCTGGATCAGCTCCTGCAGTCCTCCAAGACATAGCGCACCCAGGGAGGAGTGGGGTCTCGAAGGGCTTCCAGCTGGCTGGGGAAACCGCAGCGGCCAGTCGACGGGCATACTATCACCCTATACATCCTCGTCCCCGGGGGGAGGGGGAGCGTCTCGAGCGCCCTCTCTATATCAACTGCAGCCTTCCCTTTGTATAGCCTGGCCCCCGATAGGCTGCCGTCCTCCCCCACCCACACCCAACCCCCCTCCCCCAGCCTCTTCTCGGTGAAGCGAACGGCCCTCTCACTCTCCCAGGGCGGCGGCCCTGGCCTAGCCTCTATATGGTATCTGGATGGCGACTCCATGTGTATGTAAACTGCGGCCTCCGTAGCCTCGTCTGTGTAGAAGGCGTATGAGAGGGCTGGGTAGCCTCTTGCCCTGGCCGCTCTGAACAGCCGCTCGCCGATCCTCTTGATGCGCCCCCAGATAGCGTCCGGCGGGTGGTTAGAGTAGTCGCCGACCATAACAACCATAACGCCCGGCAGAGGCTTGATGCAGGGGTTGCGGGGTTGGAAGGCGTGGAAGAACTTTTGTGAGGGCTTCCGCATGAAAAGGTTTGCTGCGTGTACAAGCTCTGATAGCCTCTTTAGAGTGACGGAGGCTGCTGTGTTTCTAGAGGGGTCAACGGGGTCGGGGACTATCATGGGGGAGTCTGGATACCTCCTGGCAAGCATGCCGAAGTCCGCCTTGCCGCCGGTTGTATCTATCATCACTGGAGGCCTCCAGGATGAGGCGGCCTTAACCGCCTCCTCAAAGCCCCTGTAGTGTATTACAAGCACCTCAGCAAGGTAGCCTGAGAACCCTCCTACACGGGTTTCAGCGCCATAAACGCCCACCCCCTTGAGGAACGACTTGAACAGTAGTATATCGTCAACAAGCCACGGCTCCTCCTCCAGCCTGCTCCTCACGTACCTCGTGTGGAACGGCGTCCTCTCCACCCCCATGGCCTCCCTCGGGTCTACGGCTAGCGGCGCAGGAACTATGTCTGCCTGCATACCCATGAGGGAGACTGTCGCGTATGGGTGCTCGCTGTACTTGAAATAGTAGGGCAGCCTCCCCCCCAGGCATGATCTAAGTATCTCTTCGCCTAGCCTCTTTATCTCCCCCCGCGGCGCGTCCAGTAGGAGGAAAACGTCTATCTCCCACTTGTCTCTAAGCAGCGTGCCCTTCGCTGCGCTCCCCACAAGCTCCACCCTATATCGGGGAGAGAGTAGCTTGAGGTCCTCGCAAGCTTCTAGAGCGTCCTTAACGATGTGGTAGAGCCTTCTGAGTATCGAAAGCTGGAGCCTTGTAGGCCTTATACCCTCCAGTACCTTCTCCCTCAACCCGCTAGGCAAGATACCCCTACTCTTGACGCCGTTCAACACCAGCGCCCCATCCACCGCTAACCCTGGTCTTGGGTGGCCTTGACCTCATAGAGAGTCTTGTAAATCGGTCCCTGCCTTGTGAGTATGCTCTGCTTCAGCCTTATACTTGAGACTTCAACGCTTCCCACCTCCACGTCGCCCATCTCCCTAAGGAGCTTCACGAGTGCGGGCAGGTTCCTAGCCCCCTTTATCCTCGCTAGAGTGACGTGGGGATGGAACTCCTGCCTCTCCGGGCTGAAGCCCATGCTTGAAAGGATCCTCTCCACCTCATCCCTTATCCTCCTGAGGTCCTCGGCCCCAGCACTCACCCCCACCCACACCACCCGGGGCCTCTCCGGCCTGGGGAACGCTCCTAGCCCCCTAAGCTCTATCCTGAACCTCCCGAACCTGATGGAGGCCAAACGCTCCCCAATCTCCGAGGCCACAGGCTCGCTTACCTCTCCTATAAACCTAAGCGTTATATGGAAATTCTCATCCTCAACAGTCTTCATAGGAACGCCCGTGTGGGCTATGGAGTCCCTAAGCCTAGCCAGCCGGCCTACTACCACCGGGTCTTCTATATCTACCGCGATAAAAACCCTAACCAAGGCCGTGTCCCAGTGATAAACACCCGGGGGGTCCAAGGATTTTTATCCATAACACAGACCGCCGGGGAGCCAGCCCCGCTTATCCCGCCAGCTGACAAATAGGATCCTGTGGGTTCAAGGTGCTATGCTTCGCCGCCGCTCAAGCGGTAGGAGGAGGTGTTTCAAGCCGTCGTCCTTCATAGCCGTTCTTGCCGAGAAGCCTAAGGCGGCTGCCAAAATAGCGTACGCCCTGTCAGACGGCAGGGCGCCCTTGAGGTGCAGCGAGTACGGTGTTTCCTACTGGTTAGTGCGCAGGGATGGGGCCACAATAGTTGTGGCCCCCTCGGCTGGCCACCTCTTCGGCCCCCACTCGGAGTACAGGGGGTTCCCGGTGTTCCACTTCCAGTGGCGCCCGATTTTCGAGTTCGACAGGAGAGCAGGGTATCTTGCCAGGTTCTACCGCATGCTCTCCAGGATCCTCCCTGGAGCCATTCTCTACGTAAATGCGTGCGACTACGACATTGAAGGCAGCGTGATAGGCTTCAAGATAATAGAGGCGTTCGGAGACGTTACACGGGCTAAGAGGATGAAGTTCTCGACGCTAGCCCCCCAGGATATAAGGAGGGCGTATGCACGTATGGACCCCCTCGACGTGGAGATGATAGAGGCTGGCATGGCGAGAAGCGAGATGGATTGGCTGTGGGGGATAAATGTGTCGAGGGCGCTAATGGAGGCGGCTAGGAGGGCAGCCGGCAAGAGGGTCATACTGAGCGCCGGGAGGGTCCAGAGCCCAACGCTAGTCGAGGCCTATAGGAGGTGGAGGGAGATAAACCTCCACGTCCCCAAGGCCTCGGTGGCGGTGAAAATATCGGTCGAAAAGAGTGGGAGCGTTTTCGAGGCCAGGCCGCACGGCTGGAAGCCACCCTCGCTGGATACAGCTAGGTCTTTGAAAAGCGAGTTTAGAAAGGACCCCTGGCTCGCCGTGGATGAGGTTAAGAGCGAGAAGGCCAGTATGAAGCCCCCGCCCGCTTTCAACCTGGGCGACCTCCAGAAGGAGGCGAACAGGATACTGGGCCTACCGCCCTTGAAGACGCAGAGCATAGCCGAGGACCTCTATCTCGAAGCCCTCATAAGCTACCCACGCACCAACAGCCAGAAGCTGCCGCCATCAATAAACTACAAGTCTATAATCGACAAGCTCGCCAGAGGTCCCTTCGCCAGGGAGGCTGGAGAGCTTCTCAGAGAGACGGGAGGAGTGCTTAGGCCCGTCCAAGGGCCTAAGGAAGATCCTGCACACCCAGCTATACACCCCACCGGGGAGACGCCGAGCCGGAGCCTCTCCAGAGAGCATATGGCTGTATACGAGCTTATAGTCAGGAGGTTCCTGGCCGCTTTCAGCAGGAGCGCGATAGTGGGGAAGTCTACGGTACTCCTGAGGGACTCGAGGGGTAGGGGTTGGAGGTCTGAGGGCATTAGGATAGAGGATCCCGGGTGGCTTAAGTACTACCATTATAGCGCACCCCGAGAGAAGCTTCTACCCCCCCTGAATACGGGGGATCAGGCTAGAGTGGTTGGGGTTGACGTCAAGGTGGAGTGGAGCCAGTCTCCAGTTAGGCTAGACAAGGCCAGCCTGCTGAGGTGGATGGAGAGCGTTAACATAGGCACAGAGGGCACCAGGGCCAGGATCATAGAGACGCTGTACAAGCGGGGGTACCTCGAGGGGGCTAGAAAGTCTCAGGTCACACCGCTGGGGGAGGCCGTGGCCACCATAATCCAGACCCTCTTCCCCGAGCTCTCCAAGCCCGACCTCACTAGGAGGTTCGAGGCCATGATAGAGGAGATACGCAGCGGCCGTAGAACAAGGATGGAGGTGGTAGAAGAGTCTAAAAAGGCTATATCCAGGCTTATAGAGAGTTTCCTCGAGCGGCTGGACTCTGCAGCAAGGGAGATAGGCGTTTCCCTCGGAAGCATAGAGGTGGATGAAACCTGCCACATATGCGGTAGGAGGGCTGTTTCGACAGTAGGGGGCTACAGCCTATGCAGCAACCATCTCGAGGCTTTTGAGAGGCTTAGGAAAGCACTGCCCAGAACTGCTTCGACACTATCCTCCACCCCTAGAGAAGCCCTGGAGGCTATAGCTAGAAGCAGGTCCAGGGCGGGGTCCTGGGTGAGGGAGATAGCGGCTCTCGCTCTAGGCGATGAAAAGGTATACGAAGCCTTGCTATGAAGAAAGCCGAACCGCCCCGCGGACTCGAGGCCTGGTCTCAAGCCTCAGGAGTATAGGTTTTCCAAGAGTATTTTGATTATGCCTATGTACGGGATCTTTATGGGGACTCCCGAAACCTCCAACACCTTACCCACTATAGCGTCCCCTGGTACTCCGACTGCGTAGCCCACGCCCTCTATAGAAGCTGGGCCGCACCTGACAGGGTCTCCCATGTCGGTTATGGGGTTGTTGTCGCCCTTGACAACGTAACACTCCAAACCGCTGTCGCCCTGGTAGACGGCTACCACCCTATGGATTATCAGCCTATCGCCCTTCCTGTAGACCACAATATCTCCAACGCTGTAGCCGTCCTCGCCAACTATAACCACGAGATCCCCACTATGGAGGATGGGCTCCATACTTCTCCCTTGAACCACCGCGAATCCAGCCCCGTAAAGGATGCCAGCAATGTAGAGCATAGCTGTCAATACTATTAGAATGGTTGCCACGAGCTGGAGGGCCCTGGCGAGCCTTGTAGTAGTCCGCACTGTTCCAACCCCGCATCCCGAGGCTCTCCAGCCATCAGGGTGTCTCTAGCGGCCTTAACATCTATTATTCTCCCCCACAGTACCATGTCAATTGTAAGGCGCGGGAGAATGGGGGTAGTTGGGGTTAGAGTAGAAGAGCCTTTGGCGAAGCTTGGCGTCAGGCTTGTCTATATAGTCTTCGACGGCGTCTCGGTGGGCGAGTCTCCAGAGGGTCTCGTCCAGACCCTTAGATCTGTTGAGGACGAGGTTGTTCAGGCCTTCGCCGGGCCCGAGGCTCTAAAGGACGATCCCAGGGTTAGAGCTTACAGGAGGTTCCTCTGGAGGCTTGGCATAGACCCTACCAAAGTGAGGCCGAGTAGCGAGGCTCTAGCCCGTAGGGTTCTGAGGGGCTCCAGAATACCCCTTATAAACAATGTTGTTGATGCTGGCAACATAGCAAGCCTCAAGACGATGGTTCCCATAGGCCTCTACGATCTAGACACTGTGAAACCGCCTCTAAGGCTGACCCTCAGCCGGGGGGGAGAGGTCTTCGAGCCTATAGGCGGGAGGCCGCAGACACTACCCAAAAACTACCCCATACTCGTGGACTCCCAGGGCCTGGTTATGCACGTCTACCCACATAGAGACTCGAAAGCGTCAATGATAACGCGCTCAACCAGGAGGGTGCTGGCTATAGCCGCGGGTGTGGAGGGGGTGGAAACAGGGGATCTTAGGAGGGCTATAGAGATACTCTCGGGGCTTCTGGAGAAGTTCGCGGGCGCCAGGCCGCTAGGACATGCTGTGGAGGTGTAGGGGGTGCACGACGCGGAACAACTTAGAAGGGTGGCCGTCAAGGTCTCCTCAGAGGCGGCCGGGCTCCTAAGGGATATGGCGTGTAGCGAGGACCTCGGGAGGGTTATTACAGGTGAGACGACGGTCGCCGACAAGAAGGCTGAAGACTACATTGTTGACATGCTGCGGAGCGAGCTGGAGTCGGTGCAGGTTATAAGCGAGGAGGCCGGGGGGGTGGCTTCGAGGGCTTCCGACGCTCCTATAGCTCTTGTAGACCCGCTGGACGGGAGCACTAACTACCTATCCTGCATAACCTGGTGCTCGGTGAGCATAGCCTTCGCAGACCCGCGGAGCGGCGAGGTCCTGGCAGGGTCTGTAGCCCCTGTTTACAGCGGCATGCCAGTCTCCTTCTCACGGGGGGGAGGCTGCTACCACGGGGGGGTTAGGTTTGGAAAACCTGGTATACGGGGGTCTATAATATCGGTTTACGTAGACGAGCCCGGCGCAGTTGAAGCCGTGGCGGGAGCTATAGGCAGGTTGAAGGGGTTGAGGAGGGGCTTCAAAGTCAGGAGCCTGGGTAGCGCCGCCCTAGAGCTCGCCTACACAGCCCTAGGCTATATAGCCGTGTTCGTGGACCTAAGGGCTAGGCTGCGCAACATAGATGTGGCTGCGGCTGTAGGTGCTATCAGAGAGTGCGGCGGCGTTGTCATGGACGGGCGAGGCTATCCCCTTAGGATTGGCGTGTGGAGCGTCGAAAGAGTCGGCAGCGTAGTCGCATCTCTAGACGAGACTCTGGCCAGGATCGCCGTAGAAGGGGGAAGTGGATAGGCTTGGAGGCTCCAGCCGGCCCCAGGCCCATGTGCAGCTTATGCCGCGTTAGACCGGCAGTCTACTACAGGAGGTTCAGCGGGCACAGGCTGTGTAGAAGGTGCATGAAGACGGCGCTGGAGAGGGGTGTTAAAAGGAGCCTCCGCGGCTCGAACGTCTTCAGGCCGGGAGTCAGCATACTCGTCTACCCCTCGGCAACAAACCCCCCGGCAAGCCTCGCCTTCGCCAGGCTAGTCGGCCTTGTGGAGAGGAGCTATGGGGCTAGGGTTTACGCCGTCCTGCCCAGCTATATCAAGGTCTACAGTGGCCTCGGCTTGCTCAGAGATTCTGTCGAGCTTGTGGAGCTGCCTGCACAGGTGGAGAGGGCTGCTGAGCGTCTAGAGAGTGTTGTGTGGGCGCCTAGGCTCCTCAGGCTGGAGAGGGGTCTAGCCTCGGTCGCCGCCGAGCTGTTGGGGCTGGATGCGGCGGTTCTACCGATAACTAGAACCGTGATAGGCATGATAGGTGTTGAAGCTCTAATATCGGCTAGCCTCCACTACATGTGGGACCTCGACGCCCCTCAGGCGGGTGGTGGAAGGCCTGTTGTGCTCGGGCTCAGGAATGTGGAGGCAGAGTTTATAACGGGGTATGCAGCCTTGGAGAGGTTCGACGCCTCCTCAAGGGTTAAACCAAAATACTCGTTTAAATACGTGTATAAAGCACTTGTGACTGACGACAAGCCCGAGCTGGAGTTCAGCAGCGCATCAACCATAAGCCTCCTAGCACGCGCCTTGGAAGGCGGCAAATGCAGGTGTAAAGCCTGTGGAGCCCCCATAGCCTGTGGAAAAGAGTTTTGCGAGGACTGCCAGTCTGTATGGGGCTGAAGGAAGAAAATATACCCCCGTGCCGCGGAGGGCAAACGTTAGGGATGACGAGCGGGGATCAATGAGTCAGCAGCCGCTTCAGGAGCCCCGGGGGGCTGTGACGTTATGGGCCGGCGCTACTGACCCATTGTTTTCCCATGTTTAAATCCTGCTCAATCCAGAATGGATAGTTGGTGGCTCTAGCTGTGATGTCCGAGGCTATTGTCGCCTACGTTTTGATAAACGTTGATGTGGGTAAGGAGAAGGAGGTGTTGGACGAGATTGTGAGGAGGTATGGCAGGAATGTTACGGAGGCTAGGGTTACCTACGGCGATTTCGACCTTATTGTAAGGCTTGAGGCGAGCAACATGAGGCTTCTAGACAAGATAGTCACGGGCATAAGGAGCATACCGGGCGTTTTGAGGACTACAACCCTTATAGCCTCCTAGCCTCCTGCGGGACCGGGTATCTTAGAATGGCCACCACTCCGCCGAAGCTCGCCAGCCTTTCCCCGGCTGGGGAGTCGTCGGGTATGATAATCACCCTTCCCCCCATAGATTCCACGAGCCTTAAGGCCTCGTCAACAGCCTCCCTCTCGGCATCGTCCGGCGAGTGGAGGAGGCTGTCTACTAGGAGAACGGTGTCAACAGCTCCCATCCTGGCTACTGCGAGGACCTCCTGTGGCGTGTAGGCTACAGTGTCCCTCGACTTGGCTATCCTCCTTAGAAACTCCTCGAGCACCTCCTCGGCCTCGACTATGCTAAGCTCCCTCAGTATCCTGGTTACTGTTTCCCTCCTAAGAGCTTCTCTAACCCCGGCGACACCGCCCATTGAGGTGTCAACTGTTGCCACTTTAAGCGAGGGCATTGCTCGCTGCACCTTCTCGGCCACCCTGGCTTTGAGGAGGCCAGGACCTGCTATGACCGCTATGGGGGCCCTGTGCCTTGAGGCCTCCTCCACTATCCTCCCCGCGGCCCTGTCTATATACTTCTCTATCTCCTGCTCACGCGATGGATCGTCCTTCCCGGGGAGCCTTGCAGAGGTGTCCTCTAGAATCTTCATGCCATGACCCGCCAGAACGGCTAGGGCGAATTCGTCGTAGTCAACTGCAGCCACGACTGCAGTCCCCCTAGCCCTACCCGAGGCCAGCCTATCCAGCTCCTTTTCACCCCACCCCTTCTCCCTCTCAACCACAAGCCACGTGCCTATAGAGACAGCGGTTGAGTGCCTCCTTCCTTTCACGCCGAACTCGTCGGGGCCTTCAACCACTATACCGCTTATCCTCAGCTTCCCTGTGAAAGGCTGGAACTCGATGGAGTCGAGTCTTATGCTGAGGGTCATAGCAACCCTCTCCTTCCTGCCCGAGCCCACCTGCACGTCTCTGTATGTGCGTATTCTCACCACATCACCAGGTCTGAGCGTGATCCTCAGCAGCCAGAGGTCCTCCTCGCTCTCTGGCCTCAGCCTAACTATCTTCCGCTTGTTGTCTAGGACCTCGACGCGCAAGCCATATCCACCTACGTCAAAACAGAGTGCCTTATCTGAGAGAAGCGTGGAATGGTGGGAGGAAGCTAGGATTTAACGGTATAGTATACTCCGGATCCCGGAAGCGCCTCCTCCGCGCCCTCGGGACGCGTATTGCTGTATGTCTTTATGGCTGTCTTATGGAGGCTCTCAAGATCCCTCTTGGCATTCTCTAGACTGCTGGGCACTAGTATCTCTGCAGTGTCAAGCGGCTCGTACAGCTTCTTACCCATAGACCTCTTCAGGTTCCATATAGCCCTGTTCACGGTGACTATGGACCGAGCCGTCGCGGCTAGCTTCTCCCTCTCCTCGGGGGCGAAGAGGGGTTCCGGCCACCTCTCTTTGTGGACGGTTCTGCCGTAGAGCCTCCTGTATATGGCGTCTGTTACGAATGGCATTATAGGTGAGAGGGCTATAAGTATCCTCCTGAGGATCTCGTGCAGCGTCGCCCAGGCCGCCTCCTGCTCCTCCCTCGTGAATAGGCCAGACCTGTTGTAGGCTCTCTCCTTAACAAGCTCCACGTAGTGTGAGGCGAACATGTCCCAAGCCAGCTCGTAGAGCAGGCTGGCCGGCTCGTAGACGTCCAGCTCTGCATAAGCCCTGTCAGCAGCCTCCAGATACTCGTCGACCAGAGCGAGGAAGGCCTTGTCGACCTCGGTAGCCTTCTCCAGAGGGCTTCCACCAGGTCTTGGGAAGCTTGAGACGAACCTGGCAAGGTTCCATAGTTTCGTGGCGAAGTTCCTACCCGTCTTCACCTTATTCTCGTCGAAACGATAGTCGTAACCGAGCTTGGCTGCTATGGCCGCCCAGAATCTGAAGGCGTCGCCGCCATACTTAGCCACTATCGGCTCGGGATCTATAACGTTGCCTAGGCTCTTATGCATAGGCCTCCCCTTGGGGTCTAGGCCCAGGCCCGTTATCCTAACCCACCTGAAGGCGGGTTTCCCGGTTAACTGGAGCACCCTCAGTATGCTGTAGTAGAGCCAAGTCCTGATTATGTCCTGCCCCTGGGGCCGCAGGACGTTGCGTGACGCCCTCTCATAGAACCTTTTATCCCACATCCATCGGGTCACGTAGAGAGGGCTTATGCTGCTGTCGAACCACGTGTCGAAAACCCTCGTCTCCCCCTTGAGATACTCGCGGGGGGCCCCGCACCTGGGGCAGGAGTCCCACGGGGGCTCCTCGGCCCACGGCCTGTAGTACCTACCCGGCTCCGGGACCAGCTTAGCCCCACACCTACTACAGGTCCAGAGGGGTATCTCTGTCCCGTAGAACCTTTCTCTGGATATCGGCCAGTCCATCTTGATGCTGTCGATCCAGTCGTAGAGCTTCTTGCGGTGCATCTCAGGCTTGAAATCCATCTTAGCCGCCGCCTGCTTCACCACATCCTTGAAGTCGAGCTGCTTGAGGAACAGCTCCTTCCTGTGTATGATCTGGAGGGGGGTCTTACACCTCCAGCAGACTGGGACGCTGTGGACTATCCTCTCCTTCTTTACAAGAAGACCCTCCTTCTCGAGTATCTCGGCTATCCTCCTCCTAGCCTCTTTCACGGGTAGCCCTGCTATGGGGCCTGCATTCTCGTTCATGACCCCGTTCTCGTCTATCAGGACCTTCGGCTTGAGATCCAGCTCTAGGAAGAGTCTCACGTCCTCCTCGTCACCGTAGCTACATATCATCATCAGGCCTGTGCCGAAGTCCTTCTTAACAGCCGGGTGCTCGACTATCTTGACCTTATGCCCGTAGAGCGGCGCCACGGCGGTCTTCCCAGCCAGCCCTTTATACCTCTCATCCTCGGGGTGGTAGGCCAGGGCTGCGCAGCCGGCGAGCAGCTCGGGCCTTGTCGTGGCCACCACGAGGTCCCTGCCGTCCTCCTCTAGCTTGTATTTGACGTAGTAGATAAAGTCCTCTTCATCCTTATGCTCTATCTCGGCCTCGGCCAAAGTCGTCTTACACCTTGGACACCACCTTACAGGCCTTTCCGCCTCGTATATCAGGCCACGCCTCCAGAGGTCTATGAAGGTCGCCTGGGTCATCGACCTGTATCTGGGGCTGTCCGTACCTTCCCTCCAGTAGTCGAAGCCGCAGCCGAGCCGCCTCCATAGCTGCACTATCTCCCCCTCAACCCTGTCTAGGAACTCGCTGCATAGAGCTAGGAACCTCTCCCTCCCCTCCCTGGTCCTTGCCATCTCGTGAGCAACGACACCGTAGGTCTTCTCCACCTGCACCTCCACGGGGAGACCGTTACGGTCGGCGTAGAAGGGAACCACGACGTTATAGCCTTTCAGCTTGAAATACCTGGCTATCATGTCTATCTGTGTGTAGTGGGCAGCCCCGCCTACATGCCACTTGCCGCTTGGGTATGGTGGTGGCGTGTCTATCACAACTATCTCACGCGGGTCATCCGGGTCTAGGGTGGACTTGTGCAGGTCCTCAGAGTCCCAGAGGGAGAGTAGCCTCTCCTCCTCGCTTAAATCCCACCTCTTCTCCTGAATAACTGGTTTAAACTCCTCGCCCAAACATGCCACCCAGCATTAAGCGAGGTTGAACCCTGATACTCATAATTTTTACACAGTATCAGACGATAGGTAGATGGGGCGTGGTGGATGGAGGATAAGCCTAGCGAGGCCAGCTTCAGAGGCGAGTCGCCTCTGGAGGAGGGTGTAGAGTGTGGATGGGTAGAGGCTGTGGAGCGGGCCTACGGTCTCGAGGTCCTCATAGCCTCGGCATGGACACTGCTTGTATCCCTGGTAGCTGCCGCCCTGGGCGGCCCCGAGGCGGCCTCCCTCATAGTATCCCTATCCCTCGTTACATACCTCATACTCTCACTCTTCGAAACCCGCATCCGCCTAGCACCCCTCGCCGCCGCCGCGGGAGCCCATTTGGGTGCTGTAGCCTCATACTACTCAAACCCTCTTCCACTGCCCTTCCTAGTGGTTGAGCGAGGGCCCAACGGGGCCATCGTTAACGTCGACATAGTCCAGCTAGTAGCTTTTACGGAGATCGCTAACCTGCTACTATCAGCGCCTGCATGCGGGAGGGAGAAAGACTCAAAAACCCCCGTGGAGATTAATAGTGAGATCGGGCCGCAGGCCGGAGCACCTGAGCTAGCGAGCGCGCGGGAGCCGCGGTAGTATAGCCCGGCCCAGTATGCGGGCCTCTCGAGCCCGTGACCCGGGTTCAAATCCCGGCCGCGGCACCACATTATAACTCCGGCATCCTAAAGCCTAGCTGGGCTAGATGCCTTGCGAGGTCCTCATACCACGTCATCCACCGGTATAACCTATCGAGGCTCCGTAGAAATCGGTGAGGAGGTAGTAGAGCAGAATTACCGTGCCCAGGGTTGCCATGGCCCTGTTGACCGCCTTGTTGCTGGATTTGAAGAGTTTAAACGCCATCTTCCTTTTTGACAGAGGCCAGAGCGGCTGGAACTCCATGTACGTCATGAGGTCCCCGAGTATGTGTATCCAGACTGCCGTGAAGCCCGCTATAAAGCCCTCGAGGAAACCTAAACCCTCGACACCGCCCGACTCCAGGAGAACCCCTATCAGCAGGCCTGCTATTATCGATGCTGCTAGGTTGTGGGTATACTTCCTATGTGCTATCTCGAGGGCAAGGTCTATGTCGGGTAGTGTTGAGAGGCCTACTATCAGGAAGCCGAGGAAGATGGAGTCGATTGATTTCACGTCTAAAATAGAGTACACCCCGAATACAATCGCCATGGCCATTCCGAAATGCCCTTCCCTATTCATGTTTCGCCAATCCCATGAAAACCGGAAATTACTGGATTATGTTTTAATTTTTACCGGAGCAGATGCACGGTTACACCGTTAACCGCGCTTTGGCCCCTGGGGCTGGCCAACATTAATTTCCCCCGGGGCCCCGGGATATGTTTGGGTCTAGGTTTTGGTAGGACGCGTTTCTATAGAGAGTGTACTCCGCAGGATAGACAGACGGGGGTATAAGGCGTATAAGGATCTAGCTGGCGCATCCGAGGACCTCGGCAGGATGGAGGTGAGGGTGTCAAGGGTTCAGGGAGACCCCTTCGCCCCTCCCAGCGTTATCGAGGTTCATGTGAAGAGGGTTAAACCCCCGGCGGGAGCCCACCCCGTGCCATATGCGGACTACGCCCATAGGCTGCTCAGCGGGATTCTACCGAGGTATTCCATGAGGGGTGTTGGCGAGGGTGGCAGCGGCAGGCTTTCAGTACCCACACCTTCACCCATAGTCATACCCAGGAGCGCTGTGGAGGCCAGGCCTAGGAACGGGGAGTTCTGGAGCCTCCTCTTCCGGGTTTGGGCTGGTCTACCCTCGAGGGGGAGGAGGGTTCTGGCGGGGGCTGCGAGGGAGCTCCTTCTTGACAGGCTGCCGAGGGCTGTGGAGAGGGTTCTCGAGGACCTCGCCGGTGGGGATGTGGAGAGGCATATATCCGTCTGGAAGGACCAGGAGTACATAAGGTCTAGACTCGACGATATGGGTCTCTACGCCTTTGTGGGAGACGGGTCGATTCTCCCCAGGAAGTGTGGAGGCTGCTGGGAGCCTCTGGAGGATGCTGTGCCCTTCGAGAGCCCGCCAAGCATGAGGGTTGAGATAGAGCTGCCTAGTGGTAGGGTTATCAGCGGTATGGGGCTGCCTAGGGGGGTTACCACTATAACCGGCCCCGCTTTCCACGGGAAGACTACTCTGGCGGAGGCTATAGCCCACGGCGTGTGGAACCACATACCCGGAGACGGTAGGGAGCTCGTCGTAAGCGACCACATGCTAGCCTATGTCGAGAGCGAGAACGGCAGGTGGGTTTCGTGCGTCGACGCGTCGCCCTTCATAGAAGCGCTCCCAGGCGGGGCCGATACACGCTGCTTCACCACGCCTGACGCCAGCGGTGCAACCAGCATAGCGGCGTCGATACAGGAGTATGTCGAAGCCGGCGCCTCGGGGGTGCTGTTCGACGAGGACCAGACCGCCACAAACATTATACATAGGGACGTCTGGGCGGAGGAGATCACCGGTAAGAGGACGGTAAACCCCCTGAGCGATATGGCGCCTAGCATGAAGAAGGCTGGCCTATCAATGATAGCCGTTGCGAGCGGGGCTATGCCCCTGCTAGAGAGTTCTGATAGGATAGTGGTTATGGATGAGTTTAGATCCCGCGACGCCACTGAGAAGAGGCTCGAGGCCTCCAGGGTTCTAAGGGAAATGGGGTATAGGAGGGTGGCGAAGGAGTATGGACGCCCGGCTGGCCGGGTGGTGGCTGAGGCTAGGGTGCTGGAGAAGCCCAGGGTTAAGGGCTTCGTGGCCGAGGCTAGAAACCTGAAGGATAGGATTGACCTGAGGCCGCTCAGGCAGGTTGAGGAGGAGCAGCAGCTATCAACAGCGTGGAGAGCGGCCAGCGTCATCGCATCCAGAAGAGGCGCCAGCATAGCGGGGCTGGCGCGGGAGATCTCCAGCAGGCTATGGAGGTGGGACTACAGCATGCTCACTTCCAAACCAGGCCCGGAGATATCCTATGTGAGGCCCCTTGAGATAGCGTTCATGGTCAACAGGATACCAGGCCTCAGAGCCTGCTACGGCCGCTACTGCGGCTAGCTAAGAGCCATTAAAACGCCTATTAGAGTTAAAGAGAGGCCTGCCAACGAGAATACCCCGTTAAGCACAGGATCATCCCACCTACCCAGCGGTACCGACACCCTTCTACCCAAAACCCACACGCCCGTAGGGTTGAGCGCGTCGAGGAATAGGTGGCTTGCCCCGGAGGCCAGAAACACTAGACAGCCGCCGAGCTCGCACTCAAGGGTCCCCCCGGCCATATAGCCAGCCACTAGCCCGGCGGCCGCCGAGACCGGGGCCAGGGTTTCCACGCTGTGGAGAAGCCTAGTCCTGAGGCTGAAGGCCTGGACAGTCTCGTGCGATAGCCGATCTATAGCAATGTGGATGGCGGCGGAGGCTAGAACTAGGGGCAGTAGGCAGGCTCCGCCGAAGCCTGCTTCATACGCCATAGATGCTGCTAGAGCAGCCGCCCCGAGGCCAAAAACTATGTGGGTCTCGGTCTTCAAACCGCTTGCCTCCCCTAGTATAGGAGCGCGAGAATGTCGCCTATTCCGAAGATCCTACCTAGAACATCCCCGAATATATACGCCGCGGCTGCGGTTCCGAAGAGCACGCCGAGGTTCTCCACGATCTCCCGCCTAAAGCTAGTCTCGTTTATGACGGCGCTGTAGAATACGAAGGCGGTTATTAGGACCACGGCCAGCATTACGCTCGCCACGAAGGCCAGTATGTTCGAGTGGGTGATGAAGTATGGCAAGGCAAGGGTTACTACCGCGAAGAAGTAGGCGATCCCTGTTGCTATAGCTGAGGGTAGGGGGGCGGTAGTGCTCGACTCGTGTTTAGCCTGGAGATACGCCGCCGCCGCCATAGATATGGCTGCGGAAAGCCCTACTATAAGGCCCGCCACACCCGCCACCAAGGTTGTGGAGGTCGCGCCGAGGAACCCGGCGTGGACACCGGTAATCTCGACTATAGCGTCGGCAAGTCCTAAAGCTATGAAGCCTAGATACCTTACTATGTTCTCGTTGATCCTAGATATAAGATAGTTCTCGTGGCTTATCTCCTCCTCTATAATCCCCTCCAGCTTCCTCCTAGCCTCGCCGTCGAGATTCTCGAGGAACTTCTTATAAGACTCTATAACCTCCTTCTCGTGCCTCTCCAGGAATTTAACAGTAAATGTAACCCCGAGCATCCGCCTTAGAAGCCCGAGTACCATAAGCCTGATTCTGGAGACACTAACTTTGCAGTCACCACCGACTAACTCCTTCCAGAACTCGTAGTGGCGATACTCCTGCTCGGCCATCTCCCTCAATACTCTCCGGTTCTCCTCGTCCCCCTCAATCCCGGATAGATAGCTGTAAACTATGTAGTCTACGTACTCGTCCTCACAGAACCTCCTTGCCTCCTGCACACGCTCCTCCGTCAGCAAATCAAACCCACCCTCGCCCTGACTCGGTACCCCCACCAGCGTCCTAGGCTCTAAACCCACATTCTTAGGCTGTGCAGCGAGGCCTAAAGGATATAAGCTAGTACCCGCTAACCAATAACAGCCCTACACACAAAATAGTTAGAATGGCTGCTGGGGCCCCCGCCCCGGGAGCCTCTATGAGCTGGCTAGACGACGCCGACTCCGTGCGTGGCTGGTGTGGGGTAGCGGCGTGTGCGAGGGGCTCCCGGGCTGGGGGCTAGAGCTTGTGTCGTGTGGGTGTTGGTGTATGGGCAAGTACGTGGAGAGGGCTGTTAGGGTCTTCCTAAACACGGGTACGAGGTTTCCTGGGAGAATTGTGTGGGCTATAGGTATGGTTAAGTACTCGGCGGCGAGGGCTAACATGGAGCTCGGGCTTCTCGACGAGAAAAGAGCTAAAGCTATTATGCAGGCGGCGCTTGAGGTCGCCGAGGGTAAGCACAGAGATAGAATCGTGGTAGACGTGTTCCAGACGGGCAGTGGAACAGGGTTGAACATGAATGTGAACGAGGTGATAGCCGAGAGGGCTTCTGAGATAGCTGGTGTCGAGGTCCACCCTAATGACCACGTGAACATGGGACAGTCAAGCAACGACGTTATACCCACCACAATACGGCTGGCCGCTGCCTCGGCGGTCATAAACGAGCTGGTGCCCGCTCTTGAAGCCTTTATATCAAGCCTTGGCATTGTTGAGGAGAGGTATGCTAACGTAGTGAAGCCCGGGCGCACCCACCTCCGCGACGCCCTCCCCGTCACCTTCGGCCAGGAAATGGGCGCCTTCAGAGACGCTTTCTCCAAAGACCTCTCCATGGTCAGGAGCGCTCTGGAGGCGGTTCTGGAGGTACCTCTCGGCGGCACCGCCGTCGGTACTGGTCTCAACGCCCACCCGGAATACCCGCGTAGAGCAGTTGCCATACTGGCCGAGAAGACGGGTATACCAGTCAAGCCTGCGGCCAGCCGGTTCAGGGCTATGAGGCTGGTCACAGACATAGCAATGCTCACAGCCGCGGTCAGGGCCGTAGCCATAGACCTCTGGAGGCTATCCCAGGACCTCAGGCTAATGTACAGCGGGCCGTTCACCGGTATCGCCGAGGTTGAGATACCGCAGGAGGTCCCAGGCAGCAGCATGATGCCTGGCAAGGTGAACCCTGTTACACTAGAGGCTGCGATGCAGGCCGCGAGCTATGCCATAGCCCTGGACAGCAGCCTGGTCCAGGCCTCCCTCCTCGGCGAGTTCGAGCTTAGCATGGGCCTCCCCCTGGCGGGCTATGCTGCGGTGAGGCAGGTAGAAATTGTAGCTGAGGCCCTTAGGAAGACCGCCAGTCTCGTCATAGAGAGGGTGGAGCCGAGGGTCGAGCGTATGAGGGAGCTTGCAGAGAGGAGCCAGGCACTGATAACACTGGTCGCGCCTATAATAGGCTACGAAAAGGCCGCAGAGGTTTCTAGGATGCTCTATGAGGGAAAGAGTATAAGGGAGGCTCTCAAAGCAGTAGGGCTTAGCGACGACGCTATAGAGAAGCTGCTCGACCTTGAAAAACTAGTTAAGCCTGGAATACCAAGTCTTGAGGTCGGGCGTAAAGGTTGAAAGTAGCTGTTATACGTGCAGAACATGGTAGGGTAGAGGAGAGCTTGATATTCGAGGCCAGGCTTGAGGAAGTCGTCAAGGACATGGCCAGACATGCTCTTGAGGAGTGGGATCCTAGCAGCAGCGATTTCCTGGTGATAAGCGATGACATAGAGATAACTGTTGTGAGTGACATCGAGGAGGATGTGCTGAGGGAGCTTGAGTCTCAGGGTAGAGTCGAAGTGGAAGGCGGGGAAACCAGGGTTCTAGTGCCCATATACTACATTAGTTTTGACAACGAGATGATTGACGACGAAAATTATATAGACAGGAAGATACTAGTCATAGCCCCCCTAGTCTACAAAGGTTTCAAAGAGGAGCTTGAGGCGCACGCAGCCAGCATGACAACCCCACCACAGCGCCCAGGCGGGATCAAGAAGGTTTGACGCATGGAATCACAGGTTAAACCACATCTTTAATTAGGTCTGCCACACCCTGATTCTAGAGGCTGTGACGACCTGAAAGGGGAGGAGGAGCCATGAGTAAGCCCATATACGTGAGGTTCGAGGTTCCAGAGGACCTAGCTGAGAAGGCCTATGAGGCCGTTAAACGTGCTAGGGAGACTGGGAGGATAAAGAAGGGTACTAACGAGACCACTAAGGCTGTTGAGAGGGGTCTCGCCAAGCTGGTTGTTATAGCGGAAGACGTGGATCCCCCGGAGATAGTCATGCACCTACCCCTTCTCTGTGACGAAAAGAAGATACCCTACGTCTATGTGCCCAGCAAGAAGAGGTTAGGCGAGGCTGCTGGTATAGAGGTTGCTGCTGCTAGTGTTGCCATAATCGAGCCTGGCGACGCCGACACCCTAGTAAGGGAGATTATAGAGAAAGTCAAGGAGCTTAGGGCTAAGGCTGGCGTATAGAGCTGGGATTCTATTCCCGATCTACAAAGGCCCCTTAGCCCGTCAACATAGTTTTTCCACCTTCCTAAAAAGTTAAGTAAACATATAAAAGCCCCACTCCATTACACGGTAGTCTTCAACTGATGTTCGCGGAATAAGGTGGCTCTAGCATATGAGCAGCGGTTCTCAATGCCGGCCTGCCGACTGGGCTCTGGAAGAGCTCCTTGGCCTCCCCCATTCTACAGGTCCTGAAGCCGTCATACAGTTTCCCTGGGGCTTTAGGGTCGTCGAATCCCGTGCTGATTGGGAGAGGAGGAGGGGGTGGGTGCTTTACCTCGTTAGGAAGAAGCTGCTCAGCACGCCAGCAGCTGCTGGTGCGCTCTCAAGGCTTCTAGGGTGTAGGATATACTCTTACGCGGGTTTGAAGGATGCATGCTCTATCTCGTGGCAACACGTATCCCTATACAGGTGTAGAAAAACGCCTCTTAGGGTTAAGGCTTACGGCGGTAGGATGGAGGCATGGCTTCTGGGGAGGGGGGGATACGTATACCCTGGGGGCCACAGGGGTAACATGTTCAGGATTAGGCTGGAGGCTCGCGGGGGTTGCAGGACTTCGAACCTAGAGTGGATTACCGGCCATTACGGTCCCCAGCGTTTTGGAGTGTCAAGGCCCAACACCCACTTGTATAGCATCTTATACGCTTCGGGGAGATGGGATCTCCTCGCCCGGGAGCTGGGGTACAGGTATCCTCTCGAGCGGAGAATTGCTCCTGGAGACTATGAGTCCAAGATACTTACCGAGATATCCAAGAGCCTGGCCCCTCCCCAGGGCCGCAGTTTCGGAGGAGTTGTGGTGGAAGCCTTCAGAAGTTACCTCTTCAACAGGGCGCTCACCCGCGCCGTCGAAGAGGGGAGGAGCCTCTGGTCGCTGGGAGAGTCTGCGGCTAGTGTCGTATGTGGAGGATACACGTACAGAGTACCAGTTGCCAGGCTCCCCTCTAGGACTCTCCTAGGCTCGCATACCGGCTGGTCAAGGCTCGTAGCCAGGGTTATGGAGGAGGAGGGTGTGGAGCCTGGAATACTGCCCTTGAGGGGTGGTTTGAGGCCCCTTATCTACCCTGTCTGCAGGTATAGCTGCAGGCGTCTAGGCGATTCTGAGGTGTCGATACGCCTCCACCTTCCGCCGGGCGCCTTCGCCACCACAGCCCTTCTAGCCCTCTACTCTATACTTTGGATAGACTCCTACTTGGAGTGCATGTAGGATTTTAAGCTAGATTTTTGCAAGAGGGCTCCTAGGCTTAACGCCGGCATCGACTAGCAGTCGAACGGCGGCATTGTGCCCAGGCACCCCCGACACCTGGCCTCCAGGGTGGCTGGAGGCGGATCCGTGGTATAGTCCTTCAACGGGTGTAGTATAGTCTGACCAGCCTTCGAAGGGCCTCCTATCAAGTATCCGGCCATCGTTTAGCGGCACGTGGTTGGGGTTGCCTGAGGAGTTTAGAAACTCCATGGCCAGAACATGCTTATCTATACTCTCAACCCTGTCTACACAACTCACTCCCGCCGCGTTAAGAATCTCGTACGGGTCAGCACCGCCGAATAGCCCGGTGAGAGCCACCACATGCCTCCTGGAGAGGCTATCCCGACCTTCTGGGTGGAGCGTGGGGTAGGCGGCCTCAAACCAGTAGCCCCTCCCCCATACTTCAACGAGAGACGGCCTGCCGCCAGCCCTGTAGAAAGGCTCGGGTTTGCAGCTAGTGAAAATGTTAAGCCTGTCAGCCACTAGAGAAGTTCTTGAAATCCTGTCTATCTCCCTCAGGACCTCGCTCCCCAGTACATCCTTGGAGTCACCCAGTGCTTCTGGCAGCGCTACTATGCTCCCCGAGTATATCACCCTATCCGCTTCAAAAACCCTCTTCCCGATCCTAACGCCCTTTACCCTCTCGCCCTTAACCATTATCCCGGCGGGCCCTAAACCCTTGAATATGTCTACGCCGCTTCGCCTAGCCTTCTCCTCGAGATCGAGGAGGAGAGGCGCCCATCCTCCGGGAATCTGCCTCCACACACCGCCGTTCCAGATATGCAGGAGAGATGCAGCCCCCGGTTCCGATTCGTAGCCGGGATACGTTACCAGCCCCCAGAGATCCCTAGGCAGCAGCTGTCCAAGGCCCTTCTCGAACCTCTTGCGGAACACACTCCCTAACTGCTCGCCGCCGCAGCGGCTGAGCACTTCAGAGGCCTCTTCAAGGCTTGGTGGTCTAACAGAAAATATTACCTCGCCGCTACACCGCCTCCACGAGTCGAGGAGGCTCACGAAGGCACGAGCCTCAGACTGAGGCAGCCCTCTCTCCACGAATTCCTGCATAAGCGCGTCAAAGCTGGTCCACCACCTGAATATGGTTTCCCCCGATGATGCATCCACCACAACCCAAGAGGGTTCGGCGAGCACGGTGTATGCACCGAGATTTACACCTAGAAATCTCGCGAGGCCCTCCGGGAACAGCCCCAATGCATATGCTACCCTCGGGTATCTGACGCCTAGCGAGAGGCCGTCGGAGGAGAGGCCTCCCAGCTGGTCCCGGGCCTCTACCAAAGCTACTCTGGCACCGTGGAGTGCCAGCGTTAGCGCAGCAACTAAACCGTTGTGGCCGCCTCCCACAACAACGGCATCGTAACGCGGCATACCACTACACCCATCTAAATGTTGAAACCTGCTGGGGGGAGATAGGAGATTCGGCTATGTAAGGTGGTTACGCTTATTAGAGTGATCTGTGGGAATTCGGCTCCTAAGGGAGGAGTATTGAATTTTTAAAGTAGGAGATTCATGGACATCGACATTAAGTTTCTCGTCACGGTGGAGCCTGGGTTAACGCAGTATATATACCTCCCCAGGTTCTCCCGTTAACGCCGGCGCGCTTACGCCTTCTCCGCGGAAAAAACCCTGTTTCTCCTGCTAGCCTACCGGTCTTGCCGCTGCTTTAGGCTGCCTCGCCCGTCTTCTCGAGGCATATTTCTATGCTGCTGACCCTCCTAGTCCTCGTCTGGCCCTCCGGCGTCTGTACCTCGATCTCCTGGCTGTCTATCTTTATGTCCTTTATCTCGATGTTCTTTGCAAACCTCTTCCTAACTATCTCAACTGCGTCGACAGCGTGGTTTATGTTCCTGCCCCTGGCTTTCACCACAACCTGGTTGGTGCCCTGCTCCATCAGAGTGGTTAGTATAGCTAGGACATAGTTCATTACAGGCTTCCTACCGATCCTGACCTCAGGTGCTCCCTCACATGCCATGCCTCTGCCACCTCGTCTGGTTCTATGCTATTCTGTCGTTACCCTAATAGTCTCAACACGTGTTTTTAAGCTTTACTACCTCCCGTAATCGAGTGTTACTATAATGGGATCAGCGTAATCGGTGGGATATGATGGCTGGTATAGCAGATCTCCCGCTGCACAGCGGCAAGGTACCTGTGTGGATGCTAAGGGTTATGGAGAAACTGGCCAGGGCTATAGCTAGAGCCGTTGTTGAGGTCCACGGGCCGGACGCGATTGTCAGGGGCCTCGCGAACCCCTACTGGTTCCAAGCGTTCAACAACGCTATAGGTATGGATTGGGACAGTAGCGGTAGCACCACTGTCCTCATATCAGTACTCAGGAAGGCTAGCTTGGACGAGGACCTGGGATTCGTAGTTGTGGGTGGTAAGGGCAGGAGGATGAGGAGTATAGGTGAGGAGGTGAAGGCTGTTGAGGATAGAGTTGGGGTAGATGCTTCGAAAGTCCAAATCTTCAGCCAAGCAGCCGGCAGAGTCTCCAATGTGCTCCTCCAGGACGGCTACTCCCCCTATATACATGCCCTTGCAGTCTCGGAATCCGGTTTAATGGTTGCTGTTCAACAGGGTATGAACGTCGAGGCCGGCCTCTCCAGAAGGTACCATATTGATAGAGAGTCGGTTGAAGAGCCTTTCGGCGGAGTCTCAGGCCTGCGAAGCAACTCGGGTGTCCTTAATGCTGTGGCGTCGGAAAGTAGGGATGCTAGAAAGCTGTATATCGATCTGGCACAAGAGGGTGCAAAGAGGATAGAGAGGATGGTTCTAGAAGCCTCTAGGATAGTGCGGGGAAACACGGTACTCACAGACTATATGGAAAGCCGCGGAGAGAAAGCCGCGGAGACGCCGAGAACCCCGCGGGTCGCTAGACCCTACTACAAACCGGTTCTGCTGGATCCGAGGACGAGGAGGTATCTTGAAATGCTCGCCGACAACCCCCCCGTGGATGAGCGGGAACTCCTAACGGCTCCTGGCTTGACACCCAAGGTTGTTAGGGCTCTCGCTCTAGTCGCTGACATAATCTACGGTGTTCCGACTAGCACTAGAGACCCCGTTTCAACCCCGCTCAACCCCTTCGTCTACGCCTATGCCGTGGGGGGTAAGGATGGAGTGCCTTACAAGTTCGACAGGCGGACTGCAGAGAGGGTTGTCATTACCCTGGAAGAGGCTGTTGAGCTCGCCCGGCTCGGGAGGGATGAAAAGCTTAAAGCTTTAAAAAGGCTCAGGAGCCTGTTGGAACCGCTAAGATCCTGAATGAACTCCGTTTGAACGCCCTTATCGCACACTATACTTGGCATCCTACCCCGGAACCTGCTACTCTACCTTGACCATCTTCCACTTGCCGTACCCCACTAGCACCCTGATGTAGCCCCGCAACATCCTGTCAACCTCTTCATCGCCAGTGTCTACCCTTAGCCTCTTCAATCCCCTCAGCTTCTCCGGGTCAGAAACTACTACTATCCCATCTCCCCCCACCCTCTTGACAACCCGCGGGCTTATCTGCTGGTTACCCCGGCCTAGTATGAAGCCCTGCCCTCCTATGGGGGAGAGGACGAGGACACTCCTAGGATACCTCTCGGTAAGCTCGAGTAGAGACTTTTCATCTAGATCCCTGCCCACTAGCCGGCGGTTGTGAAGTGCATCCACGCCTAGAAGCGTCTTCTTAACGCCAAGGTACTCCGCTATTCTAGCGACAGTCTGCCCAGGCCCTAGAATATACAGTGTACAGTCTCTGTATAGCTCGTCCGCGAAGAACCGGGCTATATCCTCTACGCCCTCCCCGCCGCCCATGGTTTTAGGGCTCTCAACAACGCCCTCAGCGGCTGGAACGAGGAGTTTTCCAAAAGTTCTCAGCACCAGCCTGTCACGCCTGAATTCCTCCTCGTCAACGTCCACTACCAGTCTTTCCTCAAGCCTTGCCCTCCCCTCCAGGAAGGCTATAACAACCCTAGCTGCAGCCTGTGGGTTGACTGCGAAGACGCTGCTATAAACCTTGACTCCTGAGGGTATGCCAAGCACTGGGAGCCTCATGTCGACCGCGTTCAAGATGTCTCTCGCTGTGCCGTCTCCTCCGACGAAGATTAGAAGATCAACCCTATCCTGCAGGGCCCTTGCACATCTAACCGTGTCGTGCGCCGTGGTAGGCCATATCCTGGGGTCTACGCAGGGAACAGCCTCTACCGCTATGTGCCGTAGCCGATGCATTTCTCCAACAATAGAAGCCCCCATCCTGCCCGGAGGCATTAGAAGCCTAACCTCGGAACCCAGATGGTCTAGCGCATCATCTAGAGCCTCCAGGAAGGCCCTGGTTCTCCTTGGCGCCACGAGCTCTGCACCCATCATAAGGGCTCTAACACCGTAAGCCCCATCACTACCTTTGAAACCGAGCCTCCCACCTATTCCGGCGAGAGGGTTTACTATCAATCCTAGCACTCTACCTGTCAAGTAAGCCCCACGCCCCTCGGCCCCATCCTCCTGTAGTCGCTATACGCCACATGCCTAGTCAATGCCACAAACACTGTAAGGAGAAATAAGAATAGTAAAGATGCAAGCAGCTCTCCCTGGAGGCCTAGGTATGGTCTATCACCGGCCACCGCGTAGCGCATGATTTCAGCCGGGTGGCTGTAGGGCGTTATGACCGCGACTATCCTAAGAGGCCAAATAAGAGTTTCAACGTCAACAGCTACGCCGCCTACGAAGAACATAGCCAGGTTCATAACGTCGAGACTTGGCGCGGGCACCTTCAGCTTTAGACCGATGAAGGCTAGCCCTAGCGCGTATAGCGTTGACATGAGCGCAAGCATCAGCAGTGAGAGTGCGAGAAGGGGAGGGTTACTCACAGTAAATATGTTAACCCCTGTGGAGTAGTATAGCATCGCTCCCACACCCAGAGAGGATATAAGGCTTATAGCTAGGCTGGGGATCGCCCTCGTCGCCAGGAATAGAGTGTGGCTCGCGCCCGAGGCTTCAACCTCGTCCATAAGACCTATTGCCACATAGAATTTAATCCAGTTGCCTATAGACCATACTGGCGTGCTCATCAAGCTCCACATAACCACGCTGAAGAAGAGGACTGGTACTACCTCACTATAGTCGCCGGGAGGCGTGAAGGCCAGGCCTGCAAATACGAATATGAGAAGCCATAAGGCGTCTATTATAGCCCAGTTCACCAGGTTGTATCTCATCCTCCATGCTCTCTTCGAGTGAGCCCAAACCATAATGGTAAACTGGGTGAAAGCCCTGGCCACGCCCCCCAGCATACTCAACCGGAGACACCCCTCCGCTGAGCGATCTTTTCTAGGTATTCCAGCGCTAACAGGCCGCCCACGTTATAAACCAGAGACATGAGTGCGAAGGCGTACAACACAATATATAGGAGTTTCACGCCGGGGGCGTCGAACCCTGATACCAGCTTTGCTGACTCCACCACATACGTTACCGGGATGGCCCTAGAGGCCCACTCGAGCAGCCTTGGCAGGAGTTCCACGGGGTAGAAAACACCAGCGAGTAGTAGGAGAAGCGGGTTCAGGAAGCCCAGAACATTACCCTCTTCCCTTGCTACTATAGACAAGAGGCTCGCTACAACCGCTATGCCCATCAACGGTATCATGCCAAGGAACACTATAGCTACTATAGCCATAAGCCTGAGGAAAGAGTCGAGGCCGCCTAGTAAGAGTATGAGAGGCGCTATAGAGACATAGTTTATGGCGATTGAGAATATGGTCAGAGTAGTGCCAGACGCCAAGAGGTAGATCGAGAACCTTGGAGAGGAGAGGATAACGTATGGAAGAGTGCCCAGCCAGCGGTGCCAGAGGAGAGAGTTTGAAGTGTAGTCGATAATCCCTACGGCCGTGAAAGCTACTGCACTAGCTACAGCAAGAAATATTAGGGGATCTTTCACGCCAGTCACAGCCTTGTAATATTCTATGCTTCCATAGCTCGTACCCAGTATGTAGATTGACACCATCATCAGATACGGCCATGAGAGCGTTATTATGGTGTACTGTTTGTTGCGCCTAAGCTCCATGAGCCTAAACTCCGCCTCGGCCCTCGCAAGCCTTAGGAAAATGCTGAACAGGCTGCTGGCCGAGCTGGGTCGAGCGGCCATGGCGGCTAAGCCCCCCCGTCACCTGGCTATTCTACCCCTCACCCGCCCCTGCTGCGCGTCGACGCTCCCGCTAACAGCGACGAAAACGTCCTCTAGAGAGGGCTCTAGAGCCTTTATCTCGAGTACCTTAAACTTGTACTGGTAGGCTAGCCGCGTTACATAGTCTATTATAGGCTCCGCGGGCTCCTCCCGACTAACAGAGATCCTGAAGGTAAGCACACCCTCAGAAAAGGTCACACCCCCAACTAGCCTATTGGCGTACTCGCTTCTAACCTTCGAGAAGAACTTTTTTGCTGCTTGACCGTCTCCTCTCACCTTAAACTCTAGGTTTACCGAGTTGAAAACCCTCTTTTTGAGCTCATCTGGGGTGCCCTCCATAGCTATTCTCCCACCTACTATGATTGCGGCCCTGTCGCTGACCAGCTCGGCCTCAACCATGTTGTGGGTAGTTATAAATATGGTCCGGCCTTCAGAGGCCAGTCTTTTTATAACTCCTCTGATAGTCCTAGCGCTAGCCGGGTCAAGACCCAGGGTCGGCTCGTCGAGGATAAGCACCTCAGGGTCTTTTAGAAGGACCCTGGCAAGCCCGAGTCTCGCCTTCATACCCAGGCTCATCTCCTCGAACGGCTTATCAGCACCACCCAGGTCCTTGAGACCAACTATATCCAATACCTCCTCTATCCTGCTCTTAAGCTCCCGCGAGGGTATTCCGTAGAGCCTGCCGAAATAGTACAGGTTCTCCCGGCCAGTAAGCTTCCAGTAGAACCCTCGCTCTACGGACAGCATTACACCTATTCTCCTCCTAACCTCCCACCTCTCCTTTACAACGTCGAAACCCGCTACCCTAGCCTCACCACCGTCAGGGTCGAGAAGGGTTGCTAGTATCCTGACGGTAGTAGTCTTCCCCGCTCCATTAGGGCCTAGAAAAGAGTAGATTTCACCCTTGTATACCCTGAACGATACGCCCCTAAGCGCCTCCACAACTCTTCTCCTGATACGGCCGCTCACAAACCGTTTTACCAGGTTGCTAGCTTCTATCATGGCCTCAGCCACAGCCCTTACTCCCCCGTACCCAGGTTAAGTGTAGCTATACACTAAACAGTCGCAGAGGCCTCTTTAAATGCATCCAGGGTTATTAAATTGTTTTTAACAGTAATTACGTTGTTAGATCGATACTGCGATGCTAAGGCAGCAAATACTTTATAAACGGTCCTCAAACGCTTCATACGCAGTCTCCCAAACTATTATTATTATGCCGCGGAAATTTAGGGGCGCTTCCCGATCTCTCGCTACCTGCTAAAAACAGTCTCTGGAGATATAGTGTTATAGCTGGTCAACGCTTATAGATAGTGGAAAACTCTTATAGCCTTTGGTGTGCTGACGCTGTGGAAAAGCCTAGGGTTTTCGTTACGAGAGAAGTTTTCCAAGAGGCTCTAGAACTCCTCTCCAAGTATTATGAAGTTGAAGTTTGGGATAAATATCAGCCGCCGCCGTACGATACCCTTCTCTCTAAAGCAAGGGAGGCGGACGCTCTCTATACACTGCTGACAGACAGGATAGACTGCAACCTACTTAAACAATCACCCAGACTCAGAATTGTCGCCCAGATGGCTGTGGGTTTTGACAATATTGATGTAAAATGTGCAACTAGCCTAGGAATATATGTGACAAACACCCCAGGCGTTCTAACAGAGGCCACAGCCGAGTTCACCTGGGCTCTAATACTGGCTGCCGCTAGGCGTGTAGTGGAGGCTGACCACTTTGTAAGGTGGGGGGAGTGGTGGAGGCTGAAAACCGGCTGGCACCCTATGATGATGCTAGGGTTGGAGCTTAGGGGTAAGACCCTAGGCGTTCTAGGTATGGGCAGGATAGGCTCTAGAGTCGCGGAGATAGGAAAAGCTTTTGGAATGAAAATAATCTACCACAGCAGGTCTAGGAAGCCGGATATTGAGGAGAAGATCGGAGCCGAATACAGGAGCCTCGAGAACCTTCTGCGGGAATCTGACATACTGAGCATCCACCTACCTCTGACGGAGGAGACTAGACATCTAATAGGCGAGAAAGAGCTAAAACAGATGAAAAGGACGGCAATACTGGTAAACACAGGAAGAGGAGCTATAGTGGATACCGAGGCCCTTGTGAAAGCCCTTAGGGAGGGTTGGATAGCAGCGGCCGCGCTGGACGTGTTCGAGGAGGAGCCTTTGAATCCTAACCACCCGCTCACGGCATTTAAAAACGTAGTGCTAGCGCCTCATGCAGCCAGCGCTACTAGAGAGACGAGGCTCAGGATGGCTATGATGGCCGCGGAGAACCTGGCAGCTTTCGCCCAGGGTAAGGTCCCGCCTAACCTTGTTAACAAAGAGGTAGTTAACATAAGGCGGCCGGGGTTCTAGGATTTTCGAAAACTATACCATACCAAAACCACTGTTAATAAGCCCCCCGGGTGATAATGCTGTAGATTGAGTTGAACAGCTATGACTAGTCCTAGGAAGGGTGTCGCCCCGGAGGATATAACTCGCTTGACATTCGTGTCGAACCCTAGTGTTAGTCCTGAGGGTGATAAGGTAGCCTATCTCGCTGTAAAGGCTGATACTAAGGAGAACAAATACAGGTCGGGCATATGGATAGCGGAGGAGAACTCTTACCGCCCTCTTACGGGGGGACCATCTGACAGGTGTCCGGCCTGGAACCCGGAGGGGAGTGTTATAGCGTTCTCCCGTACATTAGACACCAAGCAGGGTAAGAGACATTATATAGCCGTAACAAGCCCGACAGGCGGAGAGCCACAGGTTATTCACGAGTCTATACTTCCAGCGTTAAACATCAAGTGGTCAAGCCAGGGTGGCATGATAGGGTACTTGTCTAGAAGGCCTGTTGGGAGGGATTGGAAGCCCTATAGCGAGCGAGATGTGTTAGAGATAGACCGCATACCGGTGTGGTTCGATAGTGAGGGGTGGGTTTTCGATAGGTACTGGGGGTTGACTGTTATCTCGTACCCTGGAGGAGAGGTGCTGTTAGAGAAGGGTGGTCCCGACTATAATATAGTTGATTTCGACTTTGGCCCCGACGATGACACCATAGTCTATGCCGTCTCCACCGACATGAAGAGACCGTTCATACACAAGCTAGTCCTGTGGGATATAGCTGGCGATAGTGAGAGGACGCTGCTAGAGGGTCTAACTATTGCTGCCGTCGCTTTCGACCCCAGGGGTCGATATATAGCGGTAAAAGCGAACGACAGGAGAAGAGGCCTCTTCTCCCACTACAAGATATTCGTCTACGATCTCAACTCTGAGGAGCTTTTATGCATGACATGCGATCTCGACCTAAACACTCTAAACACCGTGAACAGCGACTCAAGAGGGCCTAGTTGCCTGAAGGGCATGTACTGGGATGACAATGGCCACATCTACTTCAGTGTTCATAATGCTGGTCGCATGGTAGTTATGAAGAGCAGGCCCTTGGGGGAGCCTGAGACTGTGGTGGATCCGGCTTCCGCGACGGTGGATGATTTCAGCATATCCAAGACTGGGGATACCATAGCCTATGTGAAAATGGGACCCACTAACCCCCCAGACATCTACGTCTATCGTGACGAGACAGAGTACAGGCTTACAGAACACAACTCGTGGTTCACAAAGTCCAGGAGACTTTCAGAGCCTGTGAGGCTTCAGGTGCAGAGCCCACATGGAGGCAACATAGACGCCTGGGTCCTGTTGCCCCCTGATGCTGAAGATTGTAGCGGGTGTCTACCCTGGATACTCTACATACACGGGGGGCCGAAGACTAGCTACGGCTACGCCTTCATCCACGAGTTCCAGATGCTCGCTTCCCAAGGCTTTGCAGTAATCTACTCGAACCCGAGGGGGAGCGATGGATACAGCGAGGATTTTGCAGACCTAAGGGGTAGATATGGCGTTGACGATTACTTGGAGCTCATGAAAGTTGTAGATGAGGCGTTGTCGGACTTCCCCCAGCTAGACGCCCAGAGAGGTGGAGTCACGGGAGGCAGCTACGGGGGCTACATGACAAACGTTATAGTAACTAAGACTAGAAGGTTTAAAGCGGCGGTCACTCAGAGGAGCTGCAGTAACTGGATAACCTTCTTCGGGGAAAGCGATATAGGCTGGTACTTCGCTCCAGAGCTTATATCAGCACAAGAACCCTGGAGCGACCTACAGAAATATGTGGATTTCAGCCCCCTTTTCTCTGTAGAGAAGATCGAGACGCCGCTACTTATTATACACTCCACCGAAGACTATAGATGCCCTCTTAGCGGTGCTCTACAACTCTTCACAGCTCTAAAGCTGAAAGGCGCGAAAACAAAGCTACTGGTGTTCCCAGGGGAAAACCATAACCTCTCGCGCAGTGGAACGCCCAGGAGACGGGTGGCGAGGCTCAAAGCAATAGTTTCTTGGTTCAAGGAACACCTGGCAGGGCAGCAAGAGAGCTAACCTACCTCCCTACCAACAGTTTTAATATCTAATATAGGTTTCGACGATAAATCGTACTGTGGGGTGTACAGCATCGTGTCGATAGAGCCGCAGAAGCCAAACACGATTCTCGTGGGCAAGAAGCCCACTATAAACTATGTCATGGCTGCCCTGAAGCTTTTAAACGAGGAAGGCGCTCCAGAAGTTGTAATAAAAGCTAGGGGCAGAAACATTTGTAACGCAGTCGACACTGTAGAGATGCTCAAAAACCTATTCATAAAAAACCTGGTGATAAAGAGCGTAAACATATACAGCGAAAACCTGGATACCGAGGGAAAGAAAAAAGTTTCTGCCATAGAGATCGTAGTCGCTAAAGGCTGAATAGGTAAGCCCCCAAATAACAGCTCCTAGAGTTCTCTGCTTGTCCACCCAGACACACGACCGCGATTCCCCGAGTATAGCGGGGGGATGGGGTGACAGCTATTGGTGGCGCCGGATAGTTGGGTTGTAGTGGGGGGATGGGGGGCTGCGTCTACAGAGTTCTCTGAAGGACTGGCCAGAAGGATGATGCTCCACCTCGTTAAACCCGTGTTTAAACTGTTCCCGGATGACGAGGAGTATGTTAGGATTGAAGAGGATATAGACAATATAAAGGGGGCAATTGTAGTACAGTCTTTTGAGAAGCCCGCATCAAGGAGCCTCGTCTACTCGATACTCATTGCTGATGCCTTGAGGGAGGCTGGCGTTAGCAATATTGTACTAATGGCGCCTTACATGGCCTACACTAGGCAGGACAGGGTGTTTCTACCTGGCGAGCCAATAAGTGTTAGAGCTGTCATGAGAGCCCTATCGTCGTCAGGCTATAAAGCCCTGGCTTCTATCGAAGTACATAAGGACTATGTTCTGCGCCATTTCAACGGGCCAACCCTTAACATGTTTCCCTTCACCTACATGATGAGGGAGGCTGGAGTTTCATGTGGAGAAGACACTATTATAGTAGCCCCAGATATAGGCTCCCTTCCCCGGGTTGAGAGGTTAGCCCGTGAGACGGGGTGCACCAGCTACGGATACCTGGTTAAGGAAAGAGATAGGGTTACTGGAGAGGTGAGGCTAGTAAAGTCTACGGTAGACCCTCGAGGCAAGGATGCTATAGTTGTAGATGATATAATAAGTACTGGGGGGACCATAGCTCTGGCTTCTCAGTGGCTTCTCGAGAAGGGCGCCAAAAGTGTTGTAGTACTTGCAGCGCACTACCTAGGTGTTGGTGATGCGGAGGAGAAGATGGTAAGGGCGGGGGTCTCCAGAGTTATCACCGGTAACACACTGCCCCGCAAGCCTTCGAAAATAGTCGCCTATGTCGACTTGACGGGCCTCGCGGCTAGCCAGCTGGTGAGGCTGGTGTATAGCCTTTGATGGAGAGATTCTACGCTATACTTAGCGGCGACTCCCCCACGCTATCCCGCGAGGAGCTGAAGGCCATTCTCGACGTCGAGTCCAGGCTCTACAGGGTTGAAGGGTTTTTTGAAGGCCTCGCTATTTTCCAGGCTGATATAGACGATCCAACCCTAATAACCCGAAGGGCCGCTTACGTGAAGGAAATAGGCTACCCCCTTGGCTTCTACTCAACCTCTGAGTCCTGCATAGATAGAGTGGTAAACGATGCCCAGTACGTTATTGAGTCGTCGATACTCGGAGGTGACAGAGAGTTCTGGATAGACGTTGAGACACGGGGTCCATACACTCACCCCCTGGACCCGGAAAAACTGCGCCTCAAGATAGCGTCAGAGGCGGGCAGAAGGGGGTTCAAACTCTCTAAAAGAAAGGCTACACTAAACCTACGCATTTTCGCCACGGAAGGTGCTCTCATGCTCGGAGTAGCCTTATCAAGGCTAGAGGGTAAAGGGTTCATGGAGAGGAGCCCTGGAAGGCGCCCATTCTTCAAGCCCGGCCCGCTATCGCCGAGGCTGTCCAGAGCCTTCGTCAACCTTTCACGCCTCCGAGTAGGAGGCTACTTTGCCGACCCTTTCTGCGGAACAGGGGGCTTCGCCATAGAGGCATGCATTGTGGGTGCTTCTAGGATAGCCTGTGGCGACCTGGATTGGGCTATGGTGAGAGGCGGCCCTGCTAATCTATCTAAATACTGCCCGCCCGGTGTATGGTTCTACTCAGCCTGGAACGCTGCAAGGCTCCCCCTCTCAGGCGATAGCGTTGACTCTATAGCGACAGACCCTCCTTATGGGAGGTCTACCACTACTGGTAGAATGGGATACCAGGCTCTCACTAGAGAATTCGTCAAAAACGCCGTTGAAGTTCTGAGGAAGGGTGGATGGATCGTCTATGCAGGTCCAAGCAGGAGATCGCCTGAATCGCTTGCCGTGGATGCCGGGTTGAGTGTAGTCAGGGTTATAGAGATGTTTGTACACGGGAGCCTGACGAGAAGCATAGTGGTGGCTAGGCTTGGGTAGAATAGATATTGCTATACTCGGCAGCGGCAGTGCGGTCCCGACGCTGCAGCGATGGCATCCCTCAATACTTGTCAGAGACTGGATGGGAAACACGGTACTGCTGGATTCTGGCGAGGCAGCTCAGATAAGGCTCAGGAGGCTGGGAGTCAGCCTCCCAAGCATAGATGTGGTGGCCATAACCCACCCCCATGGAGACCATATAAACGGTTTAGCCGGGCTCCTCATGACAATGTCGCTCCAGTCGAGAAGAAGACCTTTAACCATAGTGTCAACGCCGGAGTCGCTGGAGTTCGTTAAAGAGACCTTGGAGGCTACCAGGGAGAACCTCGGTTTCGAGATTGTACTCGTCGATGCTGGGAAGAATAGCTCGCTAGAGATAGGCAGGTCCTCAGGCGACCGCCTAAGCATAGAATGGACTCCGGCCTGCCACAATATAGAATCCCTCGCCTTCAAACTGGTATGGAAGCTTAGACCGCGTATAGACCCTGGGATCATCGAGAAAAGAGGCCTAAGGGCTGGCCCCTGGGTAAGAGAGCTGATAGAGAAGGGGCGAGTCGAAGTAGGGGGTGAGACCCTCACCCTCAGAGACCTTGCAGTATTAGGTGAGAGAAGCTATTCTATAGCGTACACAGGAGACACATCCCCATGCAGCAGGATAGAAGAGTTCCTCAAAGGCTCTGACGTAGTGATACACGACTCCACCCTAGACTCAAGCCTAGCGCAAGAGGCGGCTGAGAGAGGGCACTCCACGTCGCTAGACGCTGCTAAAACAGCACTACGCTCAGGAGCTAAAATGCTAATCCTCTTCCACATAAGCAGCAGGTATAGCGGATACGAGGCAAGGTCTCTTCTAAGCGAAGCGAAAAGAGTATTTCCCAACACTGTTCTTGCTTGGGATGGAATGAAAGTCTCGATAACAGTCTAGGTTTAAGCCGTGTAGAGTTTGTGGTGGGGCCGCCGGGATTTGAACCCGGGACCACCAGCGATCCGGGCGCCCCCGACGCGGGGGTGGGGATGCGCTCCCCAGGCTGGCATCCTAGCCAGGCTAGACGACGGCCCCTGGCCGTCTATCGTGTTCTATACAACTAGGGGATAAAAAGTTTGAAATATCAGTGATATCCTCTACTCAAGCTCGCCCACTTCTTCCTTATAGCGTTTCAACACCTCGGTTATGCTCGAGGCAGTTATTATACCTACCAGCCTGCCCTCATGATCTACCACTGGTAGATGTCTAACCCTTCGCTCCAACATTAATGCTAGAGCCTTTGTCAGGGATTCGCTATCCCTAACAACAGCAGGGTTCCTCGTCATATATTCTTCCACCGGGGCATCTAAGCTGCCGCCTGTGGCTACAACCCGCACAACATCTCGCTCTGTAAATATCCCTATAGGCCTGTTATCCTGATCCACGACAACCGCCGCACTTTTTCCCTGGGTGTACATCATTTTAACAACTTCCTTCACAGGGGTTTGAGGCGTTACTGTGAGGGGTTTAACAGCCGCATCAATGGATTTGTAGGCCGAGTACAATGTCGACACCACAAACTCTTAATATGGGTAGCGTAAAATATATTTCCCAAATACTTATCATCAACCTGCCGAACCGGCATACAAGTTAAATACAGTCTAAGGAGGATATACGCTAAAACCCTGAATACAGGCTACTAAGTATGGTGTCCGAAATAAGCCCCCCACCTCTGCACGTGGGTTTTGTAATGGCGTACTCCATCCTAGCTGCTTCAATAAGCATATTTCTAGGTCTCGCTTTGGCGGAGTTTAACGTGTGGAGTCACGTGATGCTTGCCGGGTACTATGCTGGCCTCCTATTTCCAATGTCTGTGTATATTAACTTCTATACTGCAGCAGCATCTGGAGCGCCCAGGCCGCCGAGGGAATACATACCGCTCCTGCTAGCCTTAATTCTCGCTACTGCAGCTCCCATACCCGGCTCTACTATCATGCTTGCAATGCTGTTTCTATTATCACAAGTGGCACTACTATACTATATGGCGCTGCAGGCCGAGAAGATTAGGAGAAATACACTGACCCGGATAGCAGCCTTAGCTCCCCCAGTATCCGGCATATTAGCTTCCCTAGCTCTACTATACTCAGATGTATCTAGTCTGTTCGAAGCCATCATGATCCTTGTGCTCGCATTCTCAACACCAGTGCCCCTACTGATGGCCCCGACGGCTGTGGGCGCCTCTATCTATGGCCTGGGGCCCGTGCAGGGTAGAGAGTCTATAATCAGGCTGTCTCCAGCCCTTCTCGCCGTTGCAGCGTCAATACCAACGGTTTTCACCATGTCAGTCAAACCCTATCTAATACCACTATTGATATACCTGTTCGTCATGAGGCCCTGGAGGCCAGCCTCCAGCCTTCTAAAGCCTGGTTTAAAAGCTCCCCAGGCCTATCTGCTCTCCGTCCATATAGCAACACTGGCCGCAATAGCCACTATCCTATTCATAGCTGGTGACCGTGATATTGTTGAAGCCGGGCACGCTATAATGATAGGCGTTATAGCTCCACACGCGCTTCTACACTCCCTCGTGAGGGGCGGAGAGATACCTTTCACTAGGAGGCCTAGATCCTGGACGCCTATCCCCCCGCTTCTGCTGGCGGCATCAACACCGCTTAGACTCGTTAGCAGAGAAGCATCGTTGGCCCTCGCTCTCCTGGCACTAGCCGTACACGCAGCATCACTCTTAGACCCGCACCCTAAAAACATAGTTCCGCGAGCTTTCAGGGTAGAAAGGAGGGCAGCATCGCCAGTAGTCTTAGGAGAGTAGAAGGAGACCCGCGTGTCTGGCGCCGGGGGCGGGATTCGAACCCGCGCGCCCCTCGCGGGGCAACGGGTCTCCAGCCCGTCCCCTTGGACCGCTCGGGCACCCCGGCACCTATGCACAAGAGATGCGATAACCGTTATAAAGATCTTAGACTGCGAAAGGGTAAAACCGTTAGAAGCAGTTCATTTAGAAGTTTAACCGCCGTGCTAAAAGGCTGGGGAAAACGATATGTATAATAGGCGAGGAGTTGGGCTGGGAGAATAAGCTAAGAGATGTGAGTGTAGCGGGGCTGGGGAAGCTGCTTCTCCCCTTTAACCCGTCATCTGCTTAATCTCTATATAAACATCTTCAGGTACCTTTATCCGCATCAGATGCCTTAGAACCCTCTCGTCAGCCTCCAAGTCTATGAGGCGCTTGTGCACCTTCATCTCCCAATGCTCCCAATATTTGCTGCCCTCGCCGTGGGGTAGCCTAAACACAGGGATCTCAAGCCTTTTGACCGGAAGTGGAACCGGGCCTCTCATGCGTATCCCGGTTTTATTGGCTATATTCCTTATCTGCTCAACAACATCCTCTAGACTCCTGACGTTCGTGCTCCACAGCCATATCCTTAGCTTGAAAGCCATTGCCCGGGAACACCCTCACTCTAATGAGATTAGCGAATGGCTATAAATCTCCTCTGGAAGCTCTGGAAGGCGAGGGATTATAGACCTGGGCTTACCCCGGGACTAACAGCTTATTCTGGCTTTCATCCCAACGGGCTGACACAAATTGCCAAAAGACATCTCTAATCTAATAAGCTTAGAGCTTTTGGACGACATTCATGCTAAACTATTAGGTATAATTCTAGTCAGGAGGTAGAAGGACTGCCCTAAAACCCAGGTTGCAGAGGGGAGGAGTAGGGGGATTGGGGTCGCTATATAAATACTGCTCGCTACTTTGCCTTTATATCTACCTTGGCGGGCTTTACGTCTGTCACGATACCTATACCGACTGTTCTGTTCATGTCCCTCATAGCGAATCTTCCTAGCTGTGGTATTTCGCTGAACTTCTCAACTACCAGCGGCTTCACCGGCTTGAACTTAACTATTGCTGCATCACCAGCCTTTAGGAACTGCGGGTTCTGCTCGACCACCTGGCCTGTCTTCGGGTCGAGTTTAGCCTTAATCTCTATAATCCTGGAGCTGACGCTTGCGGTGTGTATGTGTATCACTGGTGTGTATCCTACTGTTATCGCGCTTGGATGCCATATTACGAATATCCTAGCCTCGAACTCCTCAGCAACTGTGGGCGGCTTGTCTAGGTGACCTGCCACGTCGCCCCTCTTTATGTCGCTCTTGCTGACACCTCTAACGGCGAAGCCAATATTGTCTCCAGGCTCGGCCTGCTGTAGCTGCTGGTAGTGCATCTCTATACTCCTAACCTCTCCCACTACGCCCGGTGGCATGAAGACTACCTTGTCGCCAACCCTTAGAACGCCGGTCTCAACCCTGCCCACGGGGACGGTGCCTGCACCGGGTATGCTGTAGACGTTCTGCACAGGTATCCTGAGGGGCTTGTCCACGGGCTTTGCAGGTGGCTGCAGCTGGTCTAGGGCCTCGACTAGTGTCGGCCCGTTGTACCAAGGCATGTTGGGGCTCCTCTCTATCAGGTTGTCGCCCTTCCAGGCGCTAACGGGTATGAACGGTATCTTATCCACCTGGTATCCCAGGCCCTTCATGAACTTCTTTAGAACGGATACTACGAACTCGTACCTCTTCTGGTCGTAGTTTACGTCCGGCGCGTCCATCTTGTTGACAGCCACTATTATCTGCTCTATACCCATAGTCCTAGCAAGCAGGAGGTGCTCCCTCGTCTGTCCCTCCGTGCTCATGCCAGCCTCAAACTCTCCCTTCCTCGCGCTGACCACCAGGATAGCGGCATCGGCCTGGCTAGCGCCCGTTATCATGTTCTTCACGAAGTCTCTGTGACCCGGAGCGTCGATTATTGTAAACACATACTTCTTTGTCTCGAACTTCATAAAGGTTAGATCTATAGTTATACCCCTTTCACGCTCCTCCTTCATCTTGTCTAGGATCCAAGCGAACTTGAAGGACTCCTTACCCCTAGACTTAGCCTGCTCTTCTAGCTCCTTCAGCTTCTTCTCCTCAATATAGCCAAGCCTATATAGCAGGTGGCCTACCAGCGTGCTTTTACCGTGGTCTACGTGACCTATCACCACTAGGTTCATATGCGGCTTCTCGGCCATGACATACCACCTTCTCTAGAGACACCGTAAGGATAAGGGAGAGAGTAAGGCTTAAAAAGAAATTGGCTCGGCCTCACCTCGAGCTCAGAGCTATCCTCTCAATCTCCTCCTTCTGCCTAATGGCGTAGCTCCTCGGATCTCCCTTTGCAGCTAGTATAAGCTCCTCCGCCAGACACTCTTCAATCGGCTTCGGATTGTTGAATGCACACTGCCTGGCACCGTCTGCTATAAACTTCAGCGCCTGGTCAACCCTCCTCTGGGGGGCTACATCGACCGAAACCCTGTAGGTTATACCTCCGTACGTTATTTTCGTGGTATCCTCCCTCGGGGCACTGTTCTCTATAGCTCTAACCAGCACCTGTATCGGGTTCTCCCCTGTCTCGAAGTATATAATGTCGAAAGCAGTCTTAACAATGTTGTAGGCAAGATGCTTCTTCCCCCCGTTCCTCCCAGGCCTCATTAGCTTGTTCATAAGCCTCTCAACTATAGGGACTTCAGCCTTCCCGAACCGCCTTTTCTCGTGTCTCCCGCCAGTGTGAGGCAGCCAAACAGGCTTGAGGTTAATGTATCTCTTGAGGCTTGGATCTCTAACCTCCACACCTACCCAGCTCCACTTTCCGAATAGCCGTATTTTGTCGGGCCTTACCTCCACTCCCTCGCTTAAGTTAAAGCCTACGCCCTGCCCGGACAAACCGCTACATCCCCGAGGTGTCGGATTAGCCTCCTAAACTCTTATACTTCTCGCTCCCTAATTTAGTCTCTGGCGAGAGAGGGTAGCAGGCTTGCCGGTACTGCCGGGGGAGGGCCTCGTAAAGGTTGTGGATGTAGAAGCATATATAAAGAGGATGAGCGACCCCAGGTCCGGCTTCGTCTTCGACGTCACAGTCATGGAGCTCAAGCTAGAGAACGGGTCTAAGTTTGTAATGTCAAATATACCTATCGAGATAGTGGAAGCGGTTAACGTTATGAAAAATAATATAGATACTCCTAGGAGGCAGAGCCTCTTCATATTTTTAATGAACAGTGAGGTATTTAGGGATGCTGCCGTGAACGCTGTGAAAGAGGTTGTAATTGACGAGATCGACCAGAATACTGGGCTCTACACTGCAACCCTAGTCCTCGAGGAAGACGGTTTTAGGCTCAAGCTTAAAATGATTCCGAGCCACGCGGTTTACCTCGCTTTAATAGCGGGAAAGCCTATCTACGTTCTCGAGAAACTCGTGCATGAGTCCTACTCGGAGGAGGAGTACTAGTAGTATATTGGATTTGAGAATTAAGCAAGCTACCGGCGAGAAACAAGATCTATGAGTGTAGTGTTAAAGCTTATCGTACACTGGCGCTACTTTCTCGGCTTCTGCTTCTTGCCTTCCCAGAGTGCTTTTAGAGAAACACCGTTTACCATAACAACCCTATACCTAACTCCTGGTATATCTCCCATCGACCTACCCCTAGGACCTCCTATACCCTCTATTATAACCTCGTCATGTTCATCTACATAAAGGATACCGCCGTCCCTAGGGACAAACGCGGTAACCACCTTCTTATTCTTAACAAGCTGAACCCTCACGCACTTTCTCAGGGCGCTGTTAGGCTGTCTAGCTTCGACGCCAACCTTCTCCAACACAATACCCCTAGCCATGGGAGCTCCTTCTAGAGGATCATACTTCCTCTTTAGGTCTAGCATTCTGATCCTGAACTCCCTCTGGCTCCATCTGAACTTTAGCCTCTTCCTCCTTAGCTTCCGTGCTGCGAATAGGCCCGCCGGAGCCTTCTTCCCAGTCATACCTACCTAATCCCCCCCCGATAATCCGAATTCAGGTGTGGCTAATAAATCCTCTCTAGAGCTCGATGTTATTTCGCCTTTGCTTCCCCTCATCTTATCACCACCTTATCTACTCCGAAGAGCTTGTTGAGAACTAGCCTAGCCCTCTTTACGTTCTTTCCTCCCTTTCCTATAGCAGCTCCCTTATCCTCCTCGCTTACCTTAATAATTACTTGTTTAACTCCGTTCCTTTCCCTCACACTTATGCCCTCTATATTCACGCCCGGAAAGAGGTTTTTCACTATTTTCTCTAGCTCGCTCGAATACTCTACAACCTCTATGTTCTTTCCAAGAGCTTCTCTGAGGAGCTTTATAAGCCTGCCCCCCCTTCCTATGGCCTTTCCAGCCTCGCCCTCCGAAACAAGGAATATCAGCCTGTTGTTCTCCTCGTCGACTATGCAGCGGTATGCAGTTACCCCTGTTATGCTATGGAAGACTGAGATGTAGCGTAGCTCCTCGAGAGTGATCCTGTCGTCACCGCTCATCTTACGCTTCCTCCGCTTGTTCCAGTATCCTGCTGGATCCCTCGTCTATGACAGCGAGCACACTAACACCGTGTCTCCTACCTATTACGAGCCCCATGTCTGTCCTTGTCCCTTTAAATACTATAATGGGTATGCCCGCTAGCTTAGCGTAGTATTCTAGCTTCCTCCGCATCTCCGGGGGTGTGTTCTCAGCTATCACAACTGCCTTAGCCTCGCCAGCTTTCACAGCCTTGAGCGACTGTTTGAAGCCCATTATATACACGCCGGTTTTTACAAGATCTTTTAGAGCCTTCTCCACTGACACGGACATATCTACCACCCCACGGCCACACACTCCACCATAGCTACTTTCTTGAAGCACCTATTCTAAGCAGCACACTTCCTGTTCCTACACGTGGAGGCAGGCCGGCTATAATGTTTTCCGTCACGCCGGCAAACTCCTCCTCCTCGCCCCATACGGCAGCCTCGTATAACTGCTTTACAGTGACCTCGAAGGCAGCCCTGGCAAGCGGGCTGGGCTTTTCTCCCACAACCCCTAGCCTCCCTATCTGCCTTACATAGCCTGGCCATGTCATAAGATCTGCTATCAGCATGAGGTGGCGTATATCTACGTCGAGACCCGAATCCTCGAGAACCCTCTTTATCTCCTCTATTATAGCGGTTCTAGCGGCCTCTATGCCAAGGACCTGGGCTATCTCCTGGATATCGTTTGTTATGGAGCGCCTATGATCGACTTCAGGTAGCATCAACACCTCCCTAAGGTTGCTGCCCTCCACTATTAGCATGTACTCGTAGCTTTCCTCGCTCTCCTCTCTCCTGACTGTGACTTTCCTTATCCCTTTTATGCCTTTAATGTAGGTGTTCTTAAGCTTCTCAAGAATCCTATGGTAGGCGTTGGAATTGAACAGCTCATCATCGGGTAGTTGCTTGCTGGATATCTCAAAGTATACAATGATTTTCTTGACGCCTTGTTCGCTAACCTCTCTAACCCCGTCCTCTATAACGTTGCCTAGCTTGCTCTTGCTTAGAGCCTCTAAAACCATCTCTACAGTAACACCCTTATCCTCCATGTACTCAGCGTTAATCACTATGGCTACTACCCTATCGCCTAGATCCCACTCTATGTTGTCTATGATCTTCTCGAGAGTTGTGTATTCGATCTTTCGCGCAGCCTCCTTAGCCTTCTCAAGATCCTTAGCATACTCGTCCTTAAGGTAAATGTACATCAGAGGTTGTGAGGGAGTCTGCTTGGCGTCCACGATTTCAATAAGCCTTGGCAAGCCAAGGGTCACGTCGAACTCCATAATGCCAGCGTAGTGGAACGTTCTGAGCGTCATCTGAGTACCTGGCTCGCCTATGCTTTGTGCGGCAACAGTTCCCACCGCCTCGCCAGGCTGGGCTAGCGACCTTAGGTAGGTCCTTATAGTCTCCTTAACAACACTAATCTTCTCCTCCTCTCCTAATCCCTCCTCCTTCTCGATAGCCTCCACTAACTCCCTGTAGAGTGATTCGGGCAGTATGTATCTAGCCGCCTCCAAACTCTCCTTGAGAGACTTGAACTCCTTCACACTAACCACCCCCCTCAGGCCGTGTTTGCCTTGCCAGTTTTCACTCTCTGTACAATCCTCTTTACATCGACAGGCTTGCCGTGGTAGGTTTTCATCGGATCCACACCGTCCTCGCCGTACTTAAGCTGTATCAGATTCCCATAGAGATCTCTTACTGTGCCGTCGTATGTAACAACTATGTCCTGGAGGGCGTTTATCAGCCTCCTCTGCATGTAACCGCTCTGCGACGTCTTCACAGCTGTATCCACAAGACCTTCTCTCCCAGCGGCTGCGTGGAAGAAGACCTCGGTAGGCCTGAGGCCTTTCCTGAAGCTGCTGCGCACGAAGCCCCACGCCTCAGGTTCTGTATCATTCTCTCTAAAGTGTGCTAGCACTCTGTTTCTAAATCCTCTCCTAATCCTTTTGCCTCTCACAGCCTGCTGCCCAAGCATAGCAGCCATCTGGCTTATATTTACATCGCTACCCCTGGCACCTGTTCTAGCCATTACGAACACGTCGTTGAACGGGTCTAGATTGTTAGAAGCCACCTCCTGGACTTTCTTCCTGAGCTCGTCCAGAACCTCCATTATCTTTATCTCCAGACTCTCCTCTAGGCTCCTTCCAGGTATAGGCTCGAGAGTACCCTTCCTATAATCTTCTATTATGCTGTAAACCCTCCCCTTGTACTCGCGTATCAACTCCTCGATCTCCTGCTTAGCCCTCTCAGGCAGGTCTATGTCGTGGAGCGATATGGTGAGGCCTCTGAGCTCGAGCATCCTTATAAACATCCTGTAAAAACTGTCTAGCAGCTGCCTCGCCTTCGAGTTGCCATATTCAAGCGCTATGATGTGGAGGAGGTTGTTAGGCTCCTCAGCTCCTATAGCCTTCTTATCTAGGACGCCTTCGAGAAGCTTACCGTTGGTTATTACAATATAGCTGTCGTGGAGGCAAAGCTCGTCAGCACATGCAAGGTCTCCAGCGTTAGTCTTGCTCTTACCCTTGAAGTTGAGATCGTCTGGTAGGAAGATGGATGCCAGCTGCTTGCCTGTCCAGAGAGGTCTAGGCTTTAGAATCGCGGGCTCCGGCAGATCGCCCTTGTAGCCAGCCACGCTTAGCAGCCTCTCAACCTCTTCTTTAGTGAAGAGCCGGGTCTTTACAGTCAGAAGATAAGCTCCACTGACGTAATCCTGCCTCCCGCCGATTATTGGGCCGCCGTATCTCGGAGTTAGTATGTGCTTCTCCACAAGCATAATCTCCCTCGCTTCGGCCTGGGCCTCCTCCAGCCTCGGCACGTGGAGGTTCATCTCGTCACCATCGAAGTCAGCGTTGTAAGGCGGGCAGACGAGGAGGTTGAGTCTAAACGTCTTCCCGGGCATAACCCTCACTATGTGGCCCATTATTGACATTCTATGAAGGCTGGGCTGTCTATTGAAGAGTACTATGTCGCCGTTTATCAGGTGTCTCTCCACTATGTCACCTGGCTCAAGGCTCTCAGCCAGCTTCTTATAGTCCTTGAAGAATCTGAGATCGTACTTCTTCCTCTCCGAGGTTTTGTAAACGAAGAGAGCCCCAGGCCATTTATCAGGGCCGTTGAGCACAAACCTCCTAGCCTCCTCTAGGTTGTACGGGGTAACCCTCATAGCTATAGTCAGCGTCTTAGCTATCTCCTCCGGGACGCCTACCTCGTTTATGCTTATATACGGGTCTGGGCTTATCACCGTCCTGGCCGAGTAGTTGACCCTTTTACCGGACAGGTTGCCCCTTATCCTCCCGTCCTTCCCTTTAAGTCTCTGGGCCAGAGTCTTCAGGTACCTTTTCCTCCTGTGGGTAAGCCTCCTAGCACCCGGCAGCTCATTATCTATGTATGCAGCAACCATCTCCTGCAGAACCATCCAGTTCTCCTCTATAAGCGTCTCTGGCGCGTTCGTTACTATAACATTCCTAAGCTTCTCGTTCTGCCTCACTATTTCAGCTAGGGCATGGGTAAGGTCGTCTTCCGACCTCAAGCCCGTCTCTAGCGTTATAGAAGGCCTAACTGCCAGGGGAGGCACTATCAGTACGGTGGCCACCATCCACTCAGGCCTAGACCTTTCAGGGTGGACACCGAGAATCTCTATCTCGCTACCAGTCTTCTCAAGCCTCTCCCGTATTTCAGACGGCGTTAGCTTTACATCCCCTTCCGGCTTCTTCTCGTAGAAGTGGAAGGGCCTTATGTAAACCACCTTGTACTGTGGCTTCCCGCAGTGCGGACACTGGGTCGCCTGAGCAGCCTCCTTAACAACCATCGTGGCGAAAGTCTTGGCGAGCTGAGGCCACTTGCCCCTGAGCCTCCTGAAGATTAGCCTATAGTACTTGATTTTCTCCTCCGGGAGGGTTATCCTGCCGCAGACCCTGCACGTTGCCTGGAGGATCTTGTAAACGTAATCGGTGTAATGGGGTATGAGCACTGGCCTCGCAAGCTCTATCTTACCGAAGTGGCCGGGACACTCTTCCCTGCTGTTTCCACATACAGGACACCTCTCGCCCGGTTCTATAGCTCCGAAGTGTGGGTCTCTAAGGCCCCCGGAGACTGGGGTTCCATCAGCCTCGTACAGATCACCTCTTACCACGGTCACCTTTGCGAGCTGCCTTATCTCATGGGGGCTTAAGACCCCAAAGAGTATCTTGTCGAGCAGGTTTGCCTCACGGAATTCAGATAGCCTGAGAGACATGTCACCTGACACCCCCGGAAGCAAGGGCATTAAGCGGGAAGATCAAGTATAGTCACCCACAATCTTCCTGATAACGGAGATTTTGTCGGTGACCTTGAGCTCCGGCTTTATCATCATGCTAGTTATTTCCTGAAGCAGTAGTTTGAACGCGTACGGGACTTTGACAGGCCTTATATCGCCCTCCTCTCCGTGTATCGGGCACTCGAGCACCTTCTTCCTCCTGTTGAACCACGCTATGTTTCCACATGTGTTGCACACATACATTATATATGCGTCGCTGTTCTCGAGCATCCTATCTCTCAGCAGCATTGAGGCTCCATGCCCAACTAGACAGTCCCTCTCCATCTCGCCAAAGCGCAGGCCTCCCTGGCGCGCCTTACCTTCGGTAGGCTGTCTAGTGAGGAGGTGAACTCTGCCAGTCGCCCGCGCATGTATCTTATCTGCAACCATGTGATAAAGCCTCTGGTAGTATGCAACGCCGATAGTTATCGGCGCCTCTATTATCTGGCCCGTTCTACCGTCGTACATAACCTCCCTCGCGTTAGGGTCGTAACCCTCCTTCAGCAGCTCCAGCCTAAGCCCGTCTATATCCTCCTTGAAGAAGGGTGTAGCGTCCACGAACCTGCCCTTGATAGCACCCAGCTTACCAGCTATCTCCTCGAGAAGCTGGCCAACAGTCATCCTCGAGGGTATGGCGTGCGGGTTGAGTATAACGTCAGGCTCTATTCCGTCCTCCGTGTAGGGCATATCGTACCTGGGGAATATCATGCCTATAACACCCTTCTGCCCGTGCCTACCGGCGAACTTGTCGCCTATCTCAGGTATCCTCAGGTTTCTCACTCTTACCTTCACAAGCTTGTTTCTCTCGACTGTGGTTGATATGACTACCATATCCACAACACCCTTCTCACCCAGCCTCATTGGTATGCTGGTGTCGCGCCTCCTCACGGTCGCCATGGATATAACCCTGCCTTCACCTAGGAATCTCGGCGGGCTCACCCTACCTATTAGTATCTCGCCGCCTTCAACCTCGGTTTCTGGCGCAACTATACCGTCGGCCTCGAGCTTGGAATACGCTGCCGCTCCTCTATAGTCGTAAACCTCGTCGGGCTTTGGTAGGGTTATCCTATCCCTCTCTCCTCCTGGATACTCGTTCTCAATACCGGTGTATACTCTGAAGAAGTAAGCCCTAGCCAAACCCATGTCTATTGAACCCTTGTTGAATATGAGTGCGTCTTCTATATTGTAACCCGTGTAGGACATTATGGCCACTACCATGTTTTGCCCAGCGGGCCTCTCGTTGTAGCCCATTATATCAAGCATCCTAGTCTGGACTATAGGCACTTGCGGATACTGGAGTAGGTAGGAGTGGCTGTCTAGCCTTATCCTATAGTTTAGAGCGTAAACGCCGAGGGCTTGCTTAGCCATGGCCGCCTGGTATGTGTTCCTCGGGCTCTGGTTATGCTCGAGGTAGCCGATGGTGGCGGCGGCTACCCCTACTATTGCCGGGACCCAAAGCTCCATGTGCGTGTGTTCCTTAGTCACCTCCCAAGGCAGCTCTGCTATGAAAGCGTTCTGCTCCTCCTCTGGGTCTAGCATTTCAATTACTCCCTGTTTGACGAGGTCCCAGAATGTTATTTCGCCCTTTGACAGCTTCTCCACATGTTCTCTCGTCAGCTTAGGCACTCCATCCTCCACTACGACAACAGGCCTCATGAGCCTACCTGAATCTGTGTTCACATAGAGCTCGTCTATCTCTCCCTCTTTTAGATGGTAAACACTTACTTCCCAAGGCCTTTCGACATTGAGCCTACCACTCCTCCTAAGCTCCCTAATCTCTCTTGCAAGCTCCTCACCGTCCGGATGGTAGCCAAGCGGCCTCCCGTTTATGAAAACCTTTGTACCCTTAAGCATTATCTCAGGAGGCTCCCCTGCCTGCTTCGCCTCTTCCAGTATTCTTTCCAGAGGCACAACTCCTAGCTCCTTAACGAGCATCTCCTCGACTATAGACTCCTCTATACCCACCGAGATGTAGGCGGAGAGGGCTAAGTTCTTGACGAGACCACAGTTTATTCCTTCAGGGGTTTCGAAGGGGCAGTAGCGCCCCCAGTGGGAGCCATGTAGGTCCCTCGCCTCGAAGTGCGCCTGACCCCTGCTCAGGGGTGATATAACCCGCCTAAGATGGCTAAGAAGGCTGATCCAGTTCGTCCTGTCCAGCTGCTGGCTTATCCCTGTACGGTCTTGACCCCAGTTGCCAGTGGCTATGGCGCCTTTAAGCCTGTCGCTTATTATAGTGGGCCTAACTAGGAAGTCCAGCCTGATCTGCCTCCTTTCCGCCAGCTGCTCCTCAAGCTTCTGCGCCATAGTGTTTGCTAGAGCCTCTAGAGACTCTCTGAAGAGTTCCGCTATGAGATCGCCAGCTAGCCTCAGCCTCTTGTTACCCAGGAAGTCCTTATCATCCTCGCCCCTCTTACCTAGATATAGCTGGAGCACCCTGTTGGCCATCTCAGCCAGGAAGTATGCCTTCTTTATCCTGTCCTCTGGCCTGTTTCCTAGGTGGGGCAGCAGCTGCGTATCCAGAAACTCCTCAGCCCTCCTTATCCTAACCTCCAACGGCTGGCCTGGGGCTATCCTGTTGCCCAGGTACTTTAGGGCGTCCTCCTTAGTGGGCGCCAGAGCCCTCCCCTTCTCTAGGCTAGGCAGCATCTCCCTCTGCACATCTGGATCGGCGCTTACTGCAAGCATTATCTCTAAGTCCTTCTCCAGGCCCAAAGCCCTAAGGAGCACAACAAGGGGGATCCGGTATCTTAGCCTGCTCAGGCTGGCTTCCAAAGTTCCGTCGCTCATCCTGTCGACTATAGCCTGCCTCCTAAGCCCTAGCACCGTTGATACGGCCTTGGCTGTGTGGGTGATCCTAGCTGTAGCGGCTGTGCTCTTGTTTACTATAATCCTGTTTACCGCTAGATCCTCCTGGGCTACTATAACTTTCTCGCTACCGTTTATGATGAAGTAGCCGCCTGGATCGCCTGGGTCTTCGCCCATCTCTATCACGGTTTCCTCGTCATACTTGGATAGCGGGTCTAGAACGCTCTTCACCATAACAGGGAAGTCTGCTATCTTGACCTCGCGCGTCCTCTCAACCATGTTGTCCTGCACTATAGTCATCTCAACCATCAGAGGGGCAGAGTAGGTTATACCCCTTACACGGCATTCGAATGGGGTAACGCGCCTGTCAAAACTCTCTATAACCTCCCTGGCCATAGGCTCCTTAAACCTGGCTTTCCCGAAAACAATCTTCACATCGGGCAAGTGAACCTCCGGCTCTTCAAATCTACCACGCCTGTACCTACGCCTTCCAGCGTATATCCTCCACTGAGGCCTAACCTCTCCTATACTATCAATTATTTTCTGTATCTCCTGCGTGACCAACCTGTTGAAAGAGTCAAGGTGCTGCCTGGCAAGGCCTGTTTCCCTGATAAACGACTTGTAAACAGTCCAAAGCTCATCAACATCTATCTCTCCTCTATGCTGCTGCCCATCACCCATGTTAGACACGCTACTTCACCCCCTTCTGGTAGGCCACGACGAACCTATAGTATTTAGCCTCCCCAGCCGTGTAGCTGCGCCTGGTTATCTCAATAATGTCACCGGGCTTAGCCTTCAGAAGACGTGCCACAGGGTCGTTAACACTAATCTTCGGGAGCTGCCACGGCTTAATACCCAACTTCTTCAGAACCTGCACCGCCTCCTCAATACTCAAGAGCCTATGTTCAGGAACATACTCATGCTCCAAAATCACCCTACTAGACTTACGGGTTTTAGAGGACACTTAGGGAGACCCCCCACTACCCACAACACACATTCTATCCAGGCCTAATTAACTTCAAACACCTAACCCCCCCACATGCTTATAGCCCCGCGTCCAAAACAACCTTAAAACAGGCCGGGAGTGGGCCCGTAGCTCAGCCCGGCAGAGCGGCGGGCTTTTAACCCGTAGAGGGGGAGTGTTTAGGGGCTGCGTCCTGGCCCCGCGGAAGTCCCGGGTTCAAATCCCGGCGGGCCCGCCACAAACCCCCACATGGGGGGCAATACGGGCTCCTCACGAAACCCCTCTCCCTGTCTGGAGAATCCAACATAACAGAAGATCCTCTTCTTAGGCAAAGCATATAGTATGCCTCATCTGGCTCATACACTTAAACGCTAACACGCGGTATGCATAGTCTATACCCTTTTTGTTGGAAATAAATTGTAATACCCTCGCCCCCCATAACATCTAAGGCGAGGAGGCCGCCTAGAATGGGTTAGGCTGGCTTAGTATGACGGGGCTGCGGGGATAAGATTGGCAGGGTCGATGGTGAAGCTAGTACCTCTGGAGGAGGCTAAGGGCTTGTTTATAGTGGAAGGCTCGCCCATACTATATCACAAGCCCTCCTCTACAATACTCTTCTCGGACTTACATCTCGGTTATGAGCAGGCTATGACTGAGACTGGAGTCTTTCTCCCGCGTGTACAGCTACGCAGGGCTATGCTGACGCTTGACAGGGCTATTTCCGGGCTTAGGCCGAGGAGGGCTGTTATTGTTGGCGACGTGAAGCACGTGTTCGACAGGCTTTTGAAGCAGGAGGCTCTGGAGACCGCTAAGCTTCTGGAATGGCTCTCGAGCAGGGGTGTTGAGAAGATTATAGTTGTCCGGGGTAACCACGACAACTATATACAAGGTGTCGTAACAAAGAGTGGTGGCGAGTTCGTTGAAGACTACTTTGAGGTCGAGAAAGGAGTTGTGGCTATCCACGGCCATAAGAAGCTAGAGTTTAACTCTGATATAATTATAATAGGTCATGAGCATCCTGCTGTTAAGATAAACGTTGCTGGCAGCAGGGTGAAGTATCCCGCCTTCCTTATGGTACCCAGGGAGTGTGGAGGAAGCATAATAGTGTTACCCGCTCTCGGCGTCTACCAGACGGGTAATCCAATAACTCTGGACCGCAGCCTATACCTCTCACCGTACATTAGAGAGGAGGGTATTGTTGAAGAGGCTGTGCCTATCATTATAGACGAGAGCGTAGGCTCCCTAAGGCTACCTCCCCTCAGAGAGCTTGCCAAAATATTTGATTGAAATGTGAGGTGCGTGTACAGAGGCTATTTTCAGCGCTCAACCCTGTTCATCACTCCGCTATGCCTATTATGGCGTCCGCTTCTTTAAGCTTTTTAGCTACTTTCTTAACAGCTTCGTACACCTCGTTCTCCATTTTAGCACCGGTGATAACCATCTTGCCGCTGCTGAATATCAACATTACAACCCTGGGCTCGTCCATGCGGTATATGAGGCCGGGGAACTGCTCCGGCTCGTACAGGCTATTCTCGAACTCGAGGGCAGCCTTCTCAAGGTCTATGTAAACCTTAAGATTGGCGGAGGCAACTATGTTTTGGATCTGTATCTGCGGTTTACCGCTTATAGGTATGCCCTGGTCTGCGAAGGCTTTCAACAACTTCTTAACAACATGTATTAGCTGGTTAATACTTTTAGCTCCCGTTATAACCATTTTACCAGACTTGAATATAAGAACTGTAACTCTCGGGCTCTCAAGCCTGTAGACAAGGCCTGGAAACTGATCGGGATTATAGTCTACATCCTGTATCTTAGTCTCTATTAGGTTTAGATCGAGCTGGTTCTCCAGAATAACTGTGGCAACAATATTCTCTATCTTAACCTCTGGTTTAGGAAGGCCTTCAACTCCAGTATCTATTTCTTTTACAAAACTTATTTCCTCAGACACTACAGCCGCACCTCCAACCTGGCAGCCCTTAAATCCCTTAAAAAGGGTTATTAGCATGCTTTATAAAGGGTTTGAATGCTGAACTATCAATACACTAGATAACATGGGGATGACGAGGCGGGCAGCCTTTGAGGATATTGTGACTGGCCTAGTCTCACTCCGACCCCATGCACCTCCAAACTATCCTACCATTAACGTAGACTACCCCACCCCCTCTTTTCTTAAGCTTCTCTAGAATCCTCCTGGCCCTTCTCCTAAACGGGCTTCCAGAATATGCTGCCCTCCTATCAGCAGGCTTCCCCGGGCCCATTAGACTCTCAATAGCTACAACAGTCACTGGAGCCCCGGCCTCACACATCTCCCTAGCTATACGGATAAGATCGCCTTCCACCTCCTCAGGATCTGTTAGAGGAATCTCGACCAGAGCCTCCTCGGTGCCTCTTTCCCTGTCCAGACCGTAAACAACCGTAGCCCTCCGTGAAACAGCAAACTCCTCTATAAGGCTTGTTAGAAGAGCGGTGAACCTGTTAGGCTTGTAGGGGTCTAATCCTAGCATCCTGGTTTTCTCCTCAAACCTGTCGATATCAATGATTACTACAACAGCCTTAACCATAGAAGCACTAGACATCACTCAGCCACCGAAGCCGCAAAACACCAGCCTAGAACAACGGGGTAGTCATGGTGCGGGGGGTGGGATTTGAACCCACGCAGGCCTACGCCATCGGGTCCTCAGCCCGACCCCTTTGGCCAGGCTCGGGCACCCCCGCACCGTGTAGTGTAAACAGGTATTTTAGGGGCTATAAAGTGTTAGCTTGGGAAAGCTTGGAGCAGCATTGTACAGAGGGGGAGGGCTAAAGGGGTGGCACAGCCTATAAATTTATAGTGGGGGTGGGTATGGCTGGGCTAAGACTGACGGAGAAGCCGCATGTTAGGAAGGCCAGGCTTTGGGTTAAGCTCAGCAACGGTAAGGAGGGTTGGGTTAGATGTGACCTTTGCCAGAGAAGGTGTGTTATAGCCCCCGGGAAATACGGTGCATGTGGCGTTAGGAAGAATATAGGCGGAGAACTATACACCCTAGTATATGGCCTCCTCAGTGCCAGCAACATAGACCCTATTGAGAAGAAGCCTCTGCTCCACTTCTACCCAGGCTCGACCGTACTTAGCATAAGCACGGTTGGCTGCAACTTCTTCTGCCAGTTCTGCCAGAACTTTGAAATAAGCCAATCTAGACTAGAGAAGGGTCTCTACGGTGTGTATAGGACGCCCGAGGAGGTGGTGAGGCTAGCCTTAGCTTACGGTGCCGACGGCATCACCTACACTTACAACGAGCCCACGATATTCATAGAAACAGTTTATGATGTCGCCAGGGAGGCCAAAAAACATGGCCTCCTCAACACTATGGTAACCAACGGCTATATGACACCCGAGGCTGTCGACGAGCTAGGAGGACTAATCGACGCGGCTACAGTTGACTTCAAAGGAGGGGGAGACCCCGAGTTCTACAGGAAGATCATGTTCGTTCCAGATCCAGAGCCTATATACGAGGCTATATTGGCTATGAGGGAGAAGGGATGGTGGATAGAGATAACAAACCTAGTAGTGCCTAAACTGGGGGATAAGCCCGAGTATGTCAGGCGCATGGCCAGGTGGATAGTAGAGAACTTAGGCCCGGAAGTGCCTTTCCACCTGCTGAGGTTCCATCCAGACTATAAGCTTAGGCACCTACCCCACACTCCCGTTGAAACTCTTGAGAAGCTTGCTAGGATCGCCATGGAGGAGGGGCTGAAACACGTTTACATAGGCAACGTATGGGGCCACCCTCTGGAGGACACGTACTGTCCGAAATGTGGATACAAAGTCGTCGACAGGGAGGGCTTCGCCATAGTAGAGTGGAGACTCACCAGCGACTTCAGATGCCCACGCTGCGGATACAGACTTAACTTCCGCGGTGAGTACACACCCCGCAGCATAAACTATCCAATGCCTATAATGTAGAGCCTGGGGAAACGCTTAGACTTAACGTGATCTGCCGGCGAGCCGTACCCAGCGCTGGCAGACCCTAGTTAGATAGAGATTCTGAAGTGCAGCATGGAAGGCTTAGTACAGCCCGCCTTGCCGATACTAGGAAAAATATATTTAAAACCGCCGTCAACTTTCCGCCTCTTCAATCTCTTCAAGCACAGTCTCGCCAGCCTTTACAAGCGCCAGTATCTCGTTAACAACTTTCACAGCTTCCCTCTTCTCCACGTTTTGCGCCTCGGCGAACAGCTGCGAGACTTTATCGCTTATAAAATCGTCGAGATCGCCAGGTTCAACTTGTACTCTGGTCCTCTTGAGGACAAGAGGTGTCGGCTCCACAACAGCTCCCCTCACAAGCGCTTCACCATTTAGCGGCGTCACTATCAAAGCCCCGACGTCGGAACCCCTATACATAATTCTGTACACTATATCCCCGACGTCGGTTTCGCCAACCCTCTCCACCGTAAACCTAATCTCCTCCTCGAGAAGCTTGGGAGCGGTTTTAGCGAAATCCTCGACTACAGGCGCTATCTCCTCTTCGGGCACCCTCCTCCACAGCTCTACTCTGAGTGTTGAGAAGTCGAACTGTATTTGCGAGTCTTTAACATGATAGTCTATTTGAATCCTTACAACGTCGAGCTTGTCGGCCTTTAGCTTGTTGACAAGCAGCTCGAAGAGAACCCTGTTCAAATTACCTGCAGCCATAGCCACGTCCTTGTTGGAGAGTTCGCCAGACTTTATGGCGTCTCTAAGCTGAGCAAAGAGCACCCTACGAACCTTATCAGCGTAGCCAGCCGCAATAACGAGACCCGTTCTCAGCGTGGGCAATATAGACCAACCCATTATATAGGAGTTATATTAAAGATTATAAGGTTTCGCGATGTTGGGAAATCAGGCTTTAAAACCCAGCACGGTAAAACAGAATATTATAGAGCCCGGTGCTCTGAGCCCCACATTCATGGGCTATGGCGAGCCGACCACCGGAAAGAGGAGCCCCGGAAGGGCTATGACATCTTAGCCGCCTGTTATGGCCGAACTCGTTAAAGTCTCTCCCTACGTCTTGGCCTGGCCGTCCTTCAGCGATACAAGCCTTTGCGGGGGTGTTATCTCTATACCCGCGTCGAGAAGCCTCCTAACTATTATGCTTAGCATTTTAATTTTTGCGTTAAACCACTGGTCGGAGGGTGCCCAGAAGCGTATAACAATCTCAGCACCTCTCTCGCTAATATTGTCCACGAATACCTGGGGTTCGGGCTCTGCAAGGGCGAGAGGCTCCTCCTGGATAGCGTTTAACGCTATTTCCGCCGCTTTGGAGTAGTCGCTCGTCTCCTTCACCGGAATCCTATATTCTACACGTCTAGCCAGCGACTTGTTCAGAACGTCAACATTACTCTTGAACAGGGCTTCATTAGGTATCCTGGCCATGACACCGTCCCACTTCAATATCTTAGAGCTTAGTATGGAGATATCGTAGACTACTCCGCCTATGCTGCCGACTATCACAGGGTCACCTACTTTGAATGGGCGTTCAAGGTAGAGAAACACACCGGCTATAAGATTGGAGGCGACCGTCTGGCTGGCGATGCCTAGGGCTATGCCGACTATACCCCCGGCTACTAGGAAGACGGAGACATCTATGCCCAGCTGGGCAAGGGCCGCTACACCGGCTAGGAATAGTATAGTGTAGAAGAGGATCCGGGATATAGCAACCGATATGTCTCTGGATGTGCGTTTTGAGAGGTATATGTAAACCCGGCCCCTCACTAGCAGCGCTGCAACAATTCCAACGGCCAGTATCAGTATGGCTGTTAGTAGCTGGTCCAAACTAACGCTCAACGGCCAGGAGAGAGACGCTCCACCTAAACCAGGTAAACCGGCCATACACCACCACCCCCTATATACCCCAAATCATGCTTATCCTGCTAGGAACCAGGGGTCCAAGGGCTTCGAAGAGCCTTCTATCCCTCTCAACCAGGGGAACCTCAATGAAGCCCTCTCCAGGCTCCGGCTCTTCGGCCCAAACATCGGCAGAGTCAATATCCCGTACTGACATCCTTATCGGGGAGGCCGCTATATCCCCGTTGACAGGGTTATAGAACATAGACAGGCCTCGCCTCGGAATCACAACTCTTGAGACCGTAGCCTGCACGTCGGCGTTATTCACAACCGTCAACCTAGTGTTGGCGGCGGGCCCCTCCCATTCTTCACGCCAGAACCGGCACAACATACCCTCGACGTTGCTACCATATACTGCCATCTTCGGCGTAACACCGCCTGGAGGAAAGTAGTCTATGAGTGTGTGACGCCCCTTACTGGAGGCTATGACGGCTATGTCGAAGGGAATCCCCACCTCCACTCTGAAGTGGTCTCCAGGAGGCACGACAACAGGGCTCCTTAGCCTCATATACAGGCAGTTAAGACGGCCGTGGAGCGGCAGGAGGAAAGGGGGGTATGGAGCAACCATAACCCTCACACCAGGTGCAAGCAAAGTTCTGTTGACCACGTTACCACTGCTATCCGTCCTCTCGTAGACATGGCTATCTCCTGTAGTGGAAATGCTTACCTCATGGCCGTAAACGCTCTTCCGGGAACCCTCAGAGAGAAAGCCGAACACTGACTCCCCTGGACCGGAAGCAACGGTTTCAACCATTCAATACCACCCAGAACATGGTGCTAACATGGCACCAAATAGTCATATCCATAGTACTCAGCACTCCCACCAGTCCGAGCGATATAGGTAACAATTTTAAGAATTTCGACATTCCAGGATGCCAAGCATGCTGCCATAGCCTCGGGAGAGTGCTACCTTCTAGACCCATGGCTAGGTGCGGCGGGAGAATAGCCCTGTCTAAAGTATGTTAGGACTCTCGGGAAAATCGGGTCAGCAGGAAGGCTGTACATAGAGTGGTGAACCGCAAGTTCGAAGCAATGTGCTATGGGGTCAACCGACTCTGAGACCTCCTCTACCGAGGAGTTCGTGAGCCTTGGCTAGCTGGCCAGCAGCTATAGCTGCAAGCAGGTTTAGCTCCCCCGCGAGCACTGCAGAAGCTACTATTTCAGCGAACTTCAGCGCGTTGGATCCCGGGGGGTTCCCGCCGCCAGCTACGCCTAGCAGGGCCAGTAGTTCTCTCTGGGTAGGTAGCCTCGTGCCCCCTCCTACAGTCCCCACTTCGAGGCTAGGAAGAGTTACACTTATGTAGAGGTCCTCGCCCCTTACCTCGGTCCATGTATAGCCCATACTGCTCTCGACAACCTGCGCCGCATCCTGGCCTGTAGCTATGAATATAGCCGCTATGATGTTGGCGAAATGAGCGTTAAACGAGAGGCTGCCTGCTGCAGCGCTACCTAGGAGGTTTTTTGTAGTGTTAACTAGGTCTATGCTTTGGGGGGTGGTTTTTAGAACTTCTCTGATTATGTTACCCTTAATAAGAGCCTCAGCAACAACATACTTCCCCCTACCCAGTATCTTGTTTATCGCAGCTGGCTTCTTGTCGGTGCACATGTTTCCGCTGAGTGCCACACACTTGGCATCACCCCCATAGTTCTCCTCTATGTAGCGGCATATTCTATCGCTCGATATGGTAACCATGTTCATGCCCATGGCGTCCCCGGTTGAGAACGTGAGCCTGAGCCACACCAGGTTGCCTATTATGTAGGGGTAGATGTGCTGAAGCTTCCCATGCCGTGTAACCCCACCTACAACCCTTCTGAGGTCCTCTATCCTCTCCTCCACCCACCTGGCCAGCCTGTAGGCCTCGTCAACGCTGGGAGTCCAGAGTAGCGGAGCCCTGGTCATACCATCCCTTATAACCCTAGCCCTAGCACCCCCGGATAGAGTTATGGCTTTTGCGCCACGGTTTACACTAGCCACTAGAGCGCCCTCAGTGGTCGCTAGCGGGATGTAGAAGTCTCCCCTGGCATATTCTCCGTTGACCCTGAGGGGTCCAGCTATACCTACTGGAACCTGCACAGCCCCTATAGGGTTCTCAATATTCCTCCCGTAGAGCTCCTGGAAGTCGAGTATAGTGCTCGCCACTCCCGAAAGGTTTGCACCTGTAACCCTCTCCAGGAAAAGCCTCCTGACGAGGGCTGCCTCGTTAGCATTACCCAGCTCTCTCTCGAGCCGGGAGTGGGTCAGGCTACCATTAGCAAGCCTGTCAACCAGGTCCTCTATCTTATTAGGCTTTTGGCCTGAACTTGACCCCATAGACTATCACTCCCTCATCGCCGTCTTCATAGATCCTTCTGAAAACCGCCTCAACCTGCATGCCTCTCTCCAGGATCTTGGGGTCGCCGTAGTCAACTATCTCTGTAACAACCTTAGCAACGCCTAGGTCGACGAGGCCTATGACAACCGGGCTCTTATCCCTGGCACCGCTCTCGACGGAGTAGAGCACCGTGTAGGCCTCGAGTCTCCCAACCCTCGGTAGCTCCGTTTCGGCTACGTTACGCGATCCACAGTAGGGGCAGGCCTTCGCAGGGGGGTAGAATGACCTGCCGCAATCGCTGCATTTACCCCCCAGCAGCCTATACCTGGGGAGTCTAGTGCGCCATTCCCTAACAGTTGACTCCCTAGACACCGGCACCACCCCCTACGACTTGTCGGAAGCTAGTACGGCTATGTATGCGGACGATCCGTGGCCGTTTATCGATACCGCAGCCCCAGATCTAGCGTCGGGAGCGCTAACCCCCGGGAATACACCTGCCAGCTGCATCGCTACCTCGCCCAACATGTACACCCCGGTAGCCCCGCCTGTGTGGCCTCTGGCCTTAAGCCCTCCGCTTGCATTCACCGTCGGACCTTCTCCCGAGGATGTAAAATAGCCTTCCGCAACTCTTATCGCCGCAGTACCTTTTTCAGCGAGGCCAAGGGACTCCAGGATTATTATGCCTGTTATCGTGTAGGAGTCGTGGATCTCAAGCACATCCACGCTCCTAATACCGGCAGAAGACCTCGCCTTATCCCACGCCTCCTTCACAGCAGGCATAACCAGGGGGTCGTCTAGGTGTGAGACCGAGATGGGGCCTGAGGCCGCTTCCACAGACTTCAACACGGCAAGGCCCCCATCGCCTCTGGACAGCGCCACAGCCGCCGCACCATCTCCCATGGCAAACGTGTCAAGCATCGTGAGGGGTAGGGCGACGGGCATCGCATCCTTAACCGCCTCGGGCTTGATAGCGAACCTGAGCATGGCGTACGGGTTCTCCTTAGCGTTGCTATGCATTAGAGCTGGCCAGTAGGAGAGCGTGTCACGGTCTACCCCATACATGCTCATGTACAAGTCCGCCAGCAAGCCGTGTATGGCTGCGTGGGAAATCGGGTATACACCGTCCCAGTCCACGTTGTAAACACCCTTAAGTATGCTGTATACTCTGCTGCTTGGAGCGTCGGACATCTTGTCAACACCCAGGAGAACCACTCGTTTACCCTCCGCGGCCAGCCTGGCGGCCGTTACGGCTGCTGCGAGGCCGGAGGCCTCACCAGCCTCCACCGTTATGGCTGTAGCACCTCCGAATCCGAGGCTTGAAGCGATGTAGCTGGCAATGTCTGCCTGTCCAGAGAGTCTCGGGTAGACAAAGCTGGAGACCACAACAGCATCTATCCTACTCCAGCCCGCGTCGCTTAAAGCAGCCTCCAAAGCCTCCTTAGCCAGATCCTCAGCCCCGCTGCCGAAATGCCTGCCAACCCTCACCATTCCTACACTCTTTATAGCCACGTTAAGCAATAGACAGCCACCTCCTCGGAGAAGCCTTTTAGCTTTACAGGCTAAAGCTTCCTAACAACGAGCTTGCCCCTGATCTTTGCGTATACCCCATAGTCCACCTCTATCCTCCTCTTCAGATAGTACTCCAGAGGCTGTGCTAAAGGCCTGGCATCCTCTATAGCGTCGGTCACTAGGAGGCTGTAGGCGTCGCTCCCAGCGCCGCTTCCGAAGGGGGCAACGAGTATCCTATCACCCGGCTTGGCCACGTCCAGCACCTTAACAAGGCCTAGCAGGGCGCTGGCGTTGTAGGTGTTACCTATAAATGGTGTCACTAGACCTGGCTTCACCTGCTCCAGGGTGAAGCCCAGCTTCTTAGCAACCTTGACAGGGAACTTGCCGTTGGGCTGGTGGAAGATAGCGTAGTCGAAGTCGCCCGGCGACAGGCCGGTCTTCTCGAAGAGGCCTTTAACAGCGCTCTCTATATGGTGGAAGTATGCTGGATCCCCCGTGAAGCCCTCTCCATGGCTTGGATAGGGTTTCAGGCTTCTCCTCCAGAAGTCGGGTGTGTCGGTGACGTAGGTGAAGCTGGCCTCGAAAACGGCGGCAGCCCCCTTGGAGGAGCCTATGACGAACGCTGCGGCACCGCTGGAGGCGCTGAACTCTAGCACGTCACCGGGGCTGGCCTGGGCGGTGTCGCTGCCCACAACAAGGGTGTAGCTAATAATGCCCGATGCGACCAGCCCTATGGAAGCCCTCATCCCCTCACTGGCGGCTCTACAAGCGAACTCAAGATCGCTTGCCATGGTAACAGGCGTTATTCCAAGCGCCTCAGCTATTATAGTGGCGCTCGGCTTAACCGCGTAGGGCTTGGACTCGCTGCCGAAGAATACGGCGCCTATGCTCGAGGGGTCGACCCTAGCCCTGGCTATAGCGTTTCTAGCGGCCTCAACCCCCATTGTTGTGGAATCCTCATCCACACCCCCAACCGCCTTCTCATACACATCAAGCGCCTTCCACTGGTGGTCAGGCCAGCCCCAGACCCTCGCTATCTCCCTAGTGGGGATCCTGTACACTGGAACGTAAGCTCCCCATCCGTGTATACCTGCAGACGACTCGGGCGTCTTACCCGCCAAGCTATCCATGGACATTATAGACACCACACCAACCCGGGTCAAGCGGTTTACTTGTAGCCAAGACTTAATAATGGTTCAGTCTATAGTATTACAGAGAATACGGCTATAGTCGAACGGAAGGGTGCTGCTGATGCGCCGAAGCCCCGAGACGGCCCTGAAGCCCGCGGGCTGGCACTACGGAAGGAGGGTTTACTGGGTGGAGAGTCTCCCGCTAGTAGGGCATATAGCCTTCGGCGTCATAGATAGGGGGACAAACGTGCTCCAGGTAAGGCCCAGCACTCTCTGCTTTCACGACTGCATATTCTGCAGCGTAGACGCCGGTGCTAGCAGCCGGTGGAGGAGGAGCGAGTATATGGTTAACTGGGAGCTTTTGGTCGAGTGGGTAGAGCACGTGTCCAGGGTAAAGGGGGGCGGGGTCGAGGCGTTGATTGACGGTGTCGGAGAGCCTTTGACGCACCCTCAAATAACCAGGATCATAAGCGCCCTCAAGGATATGAATAGGATAGAGAGGGTAGCCCTCGAAACACATGGCGGAAGCCTGTCAAGAAGCCTGGCCCGCACGCTGGAGAAGGCCGGGCTGGATAGGATAAACCTTAGTGTGGACGCGGCGAACCCTAGTCTAGCCCGCCTGCTAGTGGGTGTGGAGTGGTATGATGTTAACAGGGTTTTGAGGACGGCGGAGTGGATAATAGCCAACACGTCTATTGACGTTGTTCTAACCCCGGTTGTGCTGCCTGGTGTTAACGAGGAGGAGATGCTGGCCCTTATTCGGTGGGCTAAGAGGGTGGGTGCAGGGAGGAAGAGTGGATGGCCCACGGGAATTTTAATTCAGAAGTTCGAAGCCCACAAGTACGGGAGAAGGCCCGCCGGGCTCAAGAGACTCTGGGGGTGGAGGAGGTTCTACTCCTGGCTCGCAAAGCTGGAGAGGGAAACAGGCTACAAGCTTCTCGTAGACCCCCGGGAGATAGGTTTTGAGCAGAGGCCTAAGATAGAGAAGCCGTTCGACCGGGGTGATAGAGTGACCCTCTCGATTATAGGCCCGGGGTGGCACAGGGGTGAGGTGTTGACTGTTGACCGTGGATGGAGAAGGGTTGTCGCCCTCTACGGCCTCTCCAACGCTACAGACCTAAACCCAGGCGTAGAGGTCAAGGCTAGGATAGTCCGGGATAAGGATAACATATTCATAGCAGTCCCTGACTAAGCCCGCCCCGCATGAGCTGATAATAACCGTGTAGCACACGACTACACTAGGGGTTGTAGAGAGTCTTGGAGACCCCCGAGCGCATAGGCCTAGCCCTAGTAACGTTTCTATCCTCACCCATAAAGCCGGGAGGCCTACACAGGCTAATCCCATCGGGAGCCTTTGAGGCTAGACTTGGTGAGGCCTATATAATCGCGCGCGCAGCATTTAAGGCGTTCAGGAGCGGCGAGGACCTGGGCTCGGGAAGGCTAGACGCTAAGTCTCTGGGACTAGGCAGGATCATAGCTTCGTCGATAATCGAGTCATTCGACGCTATTGGAGAGAAGCCTATACCTGGCGTTCACGCAGCAATAATAACGTTATCCCTCCTCGCTGGCCTCGCTGAGAGGGAGGGAAAGCCTCTATCACAAAGCCTGTCTGCCTCGGCCAGAAGAGTGCTTTACCACTCATCGCCGGAAGACTCTGTATCCCTAGTTGAGAGCCTGGAGGCTGTTGGGGCGTCCCAGCTTGTCGAGGTCCTCGAGAGAGAGGGTATTAGGAGGAGTTCCATACTAGCCTACGGCTACACCCTCGGAGATATATTTGAGAAGCTTCAAGACGTCGACTATGGATTCTCGGTAAACGTGAAGGGGTATGGAAGGGTTCTGACGGTTTACCGCGCGGCCTCGAGACAGAAGAACCTCGTCGCAGCCTCAGTAGCCTCCTACCTGGAGGTGATGAAGCTTGCCGGTGTTGAAGCGCCAGCATTAAACCCTAAAGAGTTGCTGGAGGCTGATAGGAAGCTCAGGGCTCAGGGGTTCAGGGGTGATAGGCTTCTGGGGCTTGCTGCTGCGGGAACGGTGCTAGCATATATAGAGAAACCTATGCCCATAACATCTACCTAGTAGTATGTCTTCAACAACAGTATCCTCAGGGCTAGGCCCAGCCTCCTCTTATCCACCAGCAGGGGGGCCAGAGCAACCCCGGTGAGGAAGCCTCCCACGTGAGCCCAGAAGGCTATGCCTGCGGAGACGCCTGAGACTGATGTGGCGAGCCCCATTATCAGCTGGTAGATGAACCAGAACCCTATGAATATGCTCGCGGGAACATTTAGGACGAGGGGGAACCATCCCCAGAATGTCAGCATCCTCACCCTACTGAAAGGTATTAGGAGGGCGTAGGCTCCTAGAACCCCTGAGATGGCTCCTGAAGCCCCTACAGCGGGGATCATCCACGGGTTCGCGCTCGAAAGGGCCGCGTTTATAAGAGCTTCTGAGGGCATGAAAGCTATGCTAGCCACGTGGAATACAACTGCGCCTAGCCCGCTTGCTATGTAGAGTATTACGTACCTCACCTTACCCAGTATGGACTCTATGTTGTCGCCGAAGATGTAGAGGTATAGCATGTTACCCAGTATGTGTGCCCAGCTGCCGTGTAGGAACATGGATGTGAATATGGTGTAGAGCCTCTCCCCAGCCACCACGTAGGCTGGTACCATACCCAGGGCCGCTATAACGTCGCTGTAGCTCCTACTCCCCGGGACTATGAGCCAGGGTGCAGCTAGTCCTATTATGAAGACGGCGAAATTCAACACTATTATAGACATGTTTACGATGGGGGCGCCCAGCTCCCTCACATCCTCGTCTCCAAGGGGTATGCCCAACTCCAGCCTCCTCCCACGGCCCTCGCTATACACCAGAGTCCCGCGTAGACATCCCATCTACCTATGACATACACGCCAGGTTTAAATGTGGGTTGAATAGGTTTCAAACAAAACATAGAATAAATCCACTGGATATAGAGGTTGCCGGGTGTTCACGTGGAGGATAATAGGGGGTTAAGCCTGGCATGAAAAGGGTTACCACATCATGGGTGGCCGCACGCTCTTCAGCCCTAGGGAAGGTTAGGGCCTTCATATCCCTAACGAAACCGAGGCAGCTCGCCCTCCTTATGCTCACCATGTACGGCGCGTATTTCGCGGGTGGCGGCAGCCTGGATCCCCGGATGATTGGGCTCCTAACGGTTATGGGATTCTCCAGCATAGGGGGTGTTACAGCCTTCAACATGTACTTCGATAAGGATATTGACGCTGTTATGGGTAGGACGCGGAGGAGACCCTTGCCCTCGGGCGTGATAGGCCCTCGCGAGGCGCTGGTCGGCAGTCTAGCTTTAGTGCTGATCGGCGTTATCTCGGCCGCCGCCATAAACAAGTACGTGGCCCTAACCGTAGTTGCTGGCCTCTATTTCGACATAATAGCCTACACCCAGCTAACAAAAAGGTTCACCCCGCTAAGCATAGTGTTCGGCAGTATTGCAGGCAGCATGCCAGCTCTGGGCGGCTGGGCAGCCGCGGCCGGCTCGATAACCACGGGAGGCGTACTAATGGCGCTCATAGTGTTCCTCTGGCAGCCTATGCACGTCTGGTTCCTCGGCTACTATTTCAGGGAGGAGTACAGTATGGCCCGCATACCTATTCTGCCTAGCGACGGCAACCCAAGGCTTATCTCCACCCTGATAGCCGTTAGCCTGGCAGGCCTCGTAGCTGTGGCGTGGGCATTCGCCCTCTATTATGGCTATGGGTTTATAACAGCCATTAGCACAACCATCCTCGCTGCCCTGGCGGTGTCGAGGATGGGAGAGTTCGCCAGGACGGGGGAGAGGCGCGACGCTTTGAAGCTCTTTAAATTTGCAAGCCCTATAATAGCGGTGGTGTTCATACTCCTCCCGCTAGAGAGAGAGCTGGTTTATGCAGTACTCCTCGGATAGCACAAGAGCCCTAAGGTGTGCCGTGGCATGGCGGGAAATTGGAGGCTGGAGTGGAACGTGCTCGCCAGCCATCTATTGCTGGGCCTGGCGGGCATTCCTTTTATGGCGTTCCTCATACTTCCCGACAACCTAAGTTTCTCCATGCTGGCGCTAGGCATGTACATTGCGGGGGCTGCAGCCATAGTTTCCGCGGTAAAGAGCGTTAGAAGCCTTGCCATAAGCCTGGCCCTCCTGCTGGGGGCTCTCCTCGCATTCGCCGTAAGCCCCCGTCTTTGGATTGCCTCGGTTGCACTAAACACCGTAGCATCAATACTCGCCTTCACAGGCAACAGGGCGGCGGGTGTGGCCGGGCTTGGCACTATAGTAGCGTTGGCTGTAGTGCTGAGCCCCTACAATTATAAGTGGCTCCTCCTCTCCAGCTATATAGCATTTATAGCTCTAGCATCCCTCGCCCTAACCAGGAGGCTACACTCCATATCGATAGGCGTGCTGGCCCCGGCCCCACTGTTTCTGGACCACGAGCTTGCTATGGTCCTAGCCACAGCCACCCTATATTATTTTATATATTTTGCCGACCTCCTCAGAGCTTCGCGATGCCCCTTTAGGGTGGACGAGCCCACAATGATATCTAGCATACCTATACTCGCTGTAGGAACCATACTCTGGATAGCGGGCATGGTGGACTACGGCAAGCCAGTCCTCACCGCAGGACTAGTAGTACTATCCTCAGCGTTCCTGAGGCCTGTCTCCCAGGCCACACCAACCCACAAACCACTAGACACCGTAGAGGTCAAAAAAGGCTGAGAGGTTAGAGCGTGTAGAAACGCGGGTCGGGGTGTCCGTCTAAGGCTTCCTGAAGGCGATCACAACGCTTCCGAGCCCAGCCAGCAAGGCCAGCACGCTCAGGCCCATGGCTATGTTCCCCCTGTTCAACGCTGTCTCAGCGTTGCCCTCAACCTCAGTTACCCTCTGCTCCACAGCGTTCTTTAGACCGTCTATCGCATCCATTATGCCCGAGGTCCTATCCTCTATAAGCATCTTAATCTCGCCCAGTACCGAGTCCACGGTGCTCCTTGTCTTCTCACCCTCGCTCCGCACCTCCGTCTTCAGGTCCTCGGCGGCTGTATCTATCTTGGAGGCTATAGATGATTCGACGTCATCTAGCTTCGATGAGAGGCTGCTTACTCCGGTCGAGACGTTGACAAGCTCCCCCTTTATCTCACTTATGTCCTGGCTGTTCTGCCTAGCTATCTCCTCCAGCGCCTCCATCCTAGCCTGGAGGGCTTCGAGGGCGGCACCCGTGTCCCCTGCTGTTTGCTGTATGCTGTTCAGTATCTCCTGCCTGCTGGTGTCTACAGCCTGAATCACCACGTCAGTATAGGTTATTTCTTTTTCGGCGTGGATGGAGGAGTCTGAGAAAGCCACTAGCTGCAGGGAGTACGATCCAGAAGCCAGTGGCGGAAGTATAGTCCTTTGAACCGCCCTACCCTGCTCGTCGACGAATATCAAGGTGTCTATACTGGTTAGCGTTACACCCTCTATGCTCAACATGTATACCCCGTAGGAGGGGAAGTCTTCAAGCCGGAGCTCGGCTATAGCTGCTCTACCTGCCTCCAGCTCCCCCGGGGCCACCTCCAACCTGGGCTCAGGCCTTTCACCTAGCTTGGCAAGGAATATGCTTGTATCACCCCCTATGTATATGAGGGGGCCGACCTTCCTGAGGGACATCCTGGTGTCAGTCCACACCGCATACACCTGGCCCTGCGATGCCGCGACGTTGAAATAGTCTCCTATAAAGAACACTCCTAAGGCTAAACTGGCATAGTCTGTTACCTGCCCGTACTCTATGGAGCCGCTGGCCGTGTCTACCCTGGCGTAGACCACGTGATATGTCATGTAGGAGGGGTCGCCCATCGTGTCACCCCATATCACGTGCACTCTACCGTCCTCGCCGACGTCTAGCCATGGGAAGAACTGCAGGCTCCCATCGCCTGCGCTGAGCCTCATAGGCTCCTCCCACAGCTGGCTATCGGGCGTCCGGTACACTAGGAAAACGTCGCCAGGATCACCGCTGGTTGCGGATGCATATGCTATGTATATGGTGCCGTCGGGGGAGACGTCCATTGATGGGAACATAGACGCCGCCATCCTGAAGCCAGCGGGGGAGTAGTACTCCATCTCCCTGTCTATAACGGCAGCCTGCTCAGGCTCGCTCCAGGTCTGGCCGAGGTCCTGGGAGCTGGATACCATTATAGCCGCCCTGCCCTCGAGATAGCCGTCGCTTAGGGAGTCGTAGTAAGCAACATACACCTCGCCAGTAGGGGCTACGGCCGGGTTTGAGCCCTGGAGGACCTCAAACTGCCCCCCAGGTCCAAAGCCTTGAGACGTGTTAACCTTCTCGGCAACGGTCGAAGGGCCTATCCACGTCGAGCCTCCGTCGGGCGAGATCACGGCTGTTATCCGGAATATTGTCACACTTACACCCTTAGCCGGGTCGTAGCCGTCGGCTATCGCCGTATATGTAACCGCGACTATATCACTACCCCCCACCCTCGCCGCCGCTATGTAAGGCTTGTCGAGCATGACGTCAAAGACTATAATGCCGTTCTGGCTCATCTCGTCGATAATATAGCCTGGGTCTATAACATTGATGACACTCCACGTAGCCCCGCCGTCAACACTCTTGGCTACAACTATGGACGCGGAGAAGAAGTAGCCCCCAGGCATCTCCCTAGGCCCTATGGACATGTAGGCTATGTAGAAGACACCGTCACCGGTAGCGGCTAGAGCCGGGTCCGAGTGGTATATATCGCTCTCGTTTGCCAAAGGCATTACAATCGGCCCGGTCCAGGTGGATCCGCCGTCAAGGCTGTAGTATACTCCTATGGCGTTCGGGAGACCGGCCAGACCCTCATGATGGGCCGCAACCACAATATTGTCAGGATTACCTGGATCCACAGCCACTGAAGGCTCGTGCTCGAATCCGAACCGCCCGGCTTCGACGCTTACCTTGGAGTTCCTCGTGAAAGACACGGTAAAACTGGAATAGGGATTCTCGGCGCTTATGCCACTGGTGGCTAGCAGGAGTTTATCCTCCAGAACTGGAGAAGGCGCGGCGGCAGTCATCCCAGCCGCCATACTATAGTAGAACATATCGCCCGACACACTAGGCTGGCTAGCATGCTCTCCGCCGCCTGGATAGCCTGCCAGGGCTGGCGAGGCCGTTATAATCGAGAGGAGAATTAGAAAAGCCACAGCCCGGACCGTTACTTTCAATGTACATCTCCCCGTAGAACCTCTACGGCATTGTCTATACTTGTAAATACAAATTTAATAAATTGATTGGCCTATAATCGCGGGATAACTAATATATCCTGGGGTTGATGATGCAGCTCGCCTGCAGGATGTGTGGATGGTGGACCGGCCGGGATTTGAACCCGGGGCCTCCCGGGTGCAAGCCGGGCGCTCTTCCAGGCTGAGCTACCGGCCCACCCAGGCTTAACTATGATATGTGTACAGGAGTTTAAAAACCATTAGAGCCGGGACAGTTTTCAGCTCTAGCGTATAACTTTCCAGGTTGGTGCCCCTCCGTGTTCGAGATTACTAAGCCGGGTGGAGTGAAAGCCCAGGTTGGGGTTATAGGTGGAAGCGGTCTTTATGATCCCGGTATAGTTGAGAACCCTGTGGAGGTTAAGGTCTCCACTCCTTACGGGAACCCAAGTGATTTCATAGTAGTGGGTGATGTGGCTGGAGTTAAGGTCGCCTTTCTACCGAGACATGGGAGGGGCCATAGAATCCCTCCACACGCTATAAACTATAGGGCAAACATCTGGGCGCTCAAGGCTCTCGGCGTTAAGTGGGTTATAAGCGTCAGCGCGGTAGGCAGCCTAAGGGAGGATTACAGGCCTGGCGACTTTGTAGTCCCAGACCAGTTTATAGATATGACGAAGAACAGGAGGCACTACACTTTCTACGACGGCCCTGTGACCGTTCACGTCAGCATGGCGGACCCGTTCTGCGAGGACCTGAGGCAGAGGCTGATAGAGTCGGGCAGGAGGCTGGGCTACACGGTTCACGAGAAGGGTACGTACGTCTGCATAGAGGGCCCCCGCTTCTCGACAAGGGCTGAGAGCAGGGTGTGGAAGGACGTGTTCAAGGCCGACATAATAGGTATGACGCTGGTGCCGGAGGTGAATCTGGCCTGCGAGGCGCAGCTATGCTATGCAACCCTGGCCATGGTTACAGACTATGACGTTTGGGCCGACAGGCCCGTGACCGCTGAGGAGGTTGAGAGGGTTATGATAAGCAATGTGGAGAGGGCAAGGAGAATGCTCTACGACGTCATACCCAAGCTGAAGGGAGAGCCTGAGGCGGAGAGGTGCAGCTGCTGCCGTGCGCTCGACACCGCGGCAATCTAGCTTAGAAGAGGCTGTCGAGAGGAGCCTGGCCTGGGCTAGGAGCGTCACTCCCCCAAAGCTTGGGGGGGAGCTGGTAGTAGCTGCCTCCCCGAGTGGAGAACCAGCTGCAAGAATACTCTGCGTTGGCGTTCTCCACTCGGGGGGCGTCTGCAGGCTTGCACACCCTAGCGAGGCCAGCCTGAGCCTGCTGCCCTACAGAGAGTATGAGTTCACCGTAGCCGCCTTCACGGCAGACCCTAAGGACTCTAGGATTATCCATCTCGTGGAGGCGGCAAGCCTCCTCGGCTCCGGGGGCGTCTACGTCGTTGCACCGCCTATGCACCCGGGGTACGAAGAGAGGCTCTCAATGCTGGGTGCCAGCAGGGTTGAAGTCCCCCGAGAGGCTCCCATACTCTCCATGTCAGTAGCAAGCCTCCTATGGACTCCTAGGCTTCTGGGGATGAGGGAGGAGAGGTTTAGAGGGGAGGTGGAGGCCCTCGCAGGATCGACATCCTGGGTGAGGGAGAGGTTTGCAGGAGAGATCGAGGAGGCCCAGGCGTCAGGCGAGGTGGAGGTATACTCGACACCCCTCGGGCTACCCGGCGCCCTCTACCTCTACCTCTCCCACAACAGTAGGGCTGTGCACCCGCTAGAGAGGCTCCCAGCCCACAGGCCGCCTCCCACCCCCATAGTCTTCATGGCGAGCGTCGAGGAGCCGAGCTTCAGGGATGTTATACGCTCCGCGAGAGTTAGGGGGGTTAGGCCAGTTGTATTCAACATCAATACCGACCCTATAACAGCAGGCTTCTACTCTATCCTCGCAGCGGCAGAGGTCTCCGGAGCCCTCATCTAGCGCCGCCTAAATCCTCGAACCCCCCACTTATAGTTAGTGGAGGGTGTGGAACGCCTTGCAGTCTCCCTACGACCCCCGGCTCGACAGTATATGCGTCAGGATAGCGGCTTCCCCCCTTCACAGCCCCATTCTTATAGCGAGGATCTCTAGGCTGCTTGAGGAGGGTTTCAAGTCCCTCTGGGGCTCGTCGCCCGGTGTGGAGCCATACGCAGTGACTAGCGGTGAAGAGATCGAGCCGAGCGGGTGTAGAAGCCTCCTCCTAGTGCTCGCCACGGGGGGGACCGAGGCTATAGCGTTGGAGGCGGTCGAGGAGGCTAGGGGGAAGGGTGTTCCCGTGCTAATTGCCGCACAGCCATATGCAAACAGTCTCCCCAGCTTGCTTGAGGTTAAACCCATGCTAGAGGGCCCCGGGGCTTCCTGGATCTATCTCAGCAGCCTCGACCCCCGCAACAGCGAGACGTTATGGGTGCTGGAGCAGGGTGTAAGGGGCCTCTGGGCTGCCTCCAGGTTGAGGGGGTCGAGGATAGCTGCAATAGGTCCTCCAAGCCCCTGGCTAGTGTACAGCAGGGCCAGGCCCGAGGACCTTGCAAGACTTGGAGTGGAGCTCGTGCAGATCGACCCTCTCGAATTTGCAGGTTACGTAGCCAAGGAGGACGTTCCGGAGGACCTCGGCAAGCAGTTGCTCGAGAAGGGTGAGGTGGTTGAACTTGCCGACGGCGAGCCTGCTAGAAGCCTCAAGGTCTACCGTGCTCTGAAGAGGCTATGGCGGGATAGAGGGTTAGACGCTGTGTCGCCGGCTTGCTGGTGGTTCTATAAGGAGGCGGGGGCAAACGCCTGCTTGGCCCACTCCCTCCTCAACGACGAGGGCTTGGTTGTAGGCTGCGAGGGCGACATCCCTGCAACGCTATCCATGATGCTAGCCACCTACGCCTCGGGTAAGCCAGCGTTCTTCGCAAACCCAGCTCACATAAGGAGCGACAGCCTGCTCCTAGCCCACTGCACAGCCCCCCTCAGCATGGGCCTGAGGATACAGTTCAGGAGGCACTTCATAACCGGGGGTAGCGTCACATCGTCAGTGTGGTTCCCCGAAGGCTCTAAGGTAACGGTATCTAGGCTGGATCCAGGGCTCCAGCTTCTCAGGGTGGGTGTAGGCGTTATAGAGAGGGGGCGTCCAGAACGGGAGATGCAGTGTGAGAGCCAGATGATAGTGCGCATGCCGGGCGCCTCAAAGATCCTGGAGGAGAGCATAGGCAACCACTACGTTGCAACCCTTGGCGACAGCTCGGAGGCTCTCAGAGTGGCGGCAGACCTTCTGGGTCTACGGCTCGAGAGGCTAGGCTCCAAGTGATTGTACGGGGGGTGTTGAGAGACGTCCACAGCCCGCCTGTTCGATATGCTCCACGAGAGGTACGATAGGTGGTATGAGGAGAACCGTATTCTAGCGGCTAATGAGGCCAAGGCTGTGTCTAGAGCCCTAGAAGGCGCGCCTAGACCTATTCTAGAGGTTGGGGTTGGCACCGGGTTCTTCGCCAGCCTAGTAGGTGCTGAGGCCGGGCTAGACCCTAGCCTTGGCATGCTGCGGAAAGCCAGGGAGAGGGGTGTGCCCCTGCTGGTAGCTGGGGTTGGAGAGAGGATGCCCTTCAGAAGCCGCGTCTTCGGCTCGGCACTCATAGTGGTAACGCTGTGCTTCGCAGACGACCCCCAGGAGCTGCTTAGGGAGACGTGGAGGATTCTAGCCTGGGGTGGCGTTCTCGTCTCATGCATAGTGCCCAGGGATAGCAGCTGGGGGGAGTATTATGAGGCCAGGGGGAGAGCCGGCCACCCCTTCTACAGTAAGGCTCGTTTCATAACTAACTCCATGCACCACTACATGCTCCGTAGTGTAGGCTTCAGCCTGGAGAGGCAGCTTGCAACACTCAGCTTCAAACCCTGGGAAAGGCCTAGGGAGGAGGAGCCCGTCGAGGCGTGGAGCGGGGACTACGGCTTCGTTTGCACCCGCGCCAGGAAACACCACGCCATATAACCGCGCAGGATACCATACAATACAATGGGGATTCCCGGGGCCCCGGAAGAGAGATGACAGGCTGGGGGGTGGTGAGTGTGGGACAGACTCTGAGGAAGATAGAGCTCACGGAGGAGGCGTTCAGGAGCTGCAGGGACAAGCCTCAGTACAGGTTTCTGGTTACTATAAGCGAGGCAAAGCCGGGTGAGGAGTTTGAGATCGTGGGTGAAGACGCTATACTAAGCTTCGACACCGTGCTCTCGATACTCGAGGACGAGGGTTTCGAGTACGATATCGTTGAGAGGGACGACCTGCTAGGCACCTACACTGTGATAGCGAGGAAGAGAGGCTAGGGCTAGGGAGCGCAGCTCTCCAGAAGCGACTCCAGGAACCTCCTCACCCTCTCGCTACCCTCAACAAGCTCCGACGGCCTGCCCTCCTCCCTTATAACACCTTCCTCCATGAACGCCATTCTGTCCGCCACCTTGACGGCGAAGTCAGCCTCGTGCGTCACGACAATCATGGCCTTGCCCAGCGTTGCAACCCTAAAGAGAGCCTCCAGCACGTCTGCCCTGGACTCCGGGTCCAGAGCGCTGGTAGGCTCGTCGAGGAGGAGAATGTCGGGCTCCATGGCGAGGGCTCGCGCCAGGGCGGCTCTCTGCTGCTGGCCTCCGCTCAGTCTTGCCGGGTGCCTGTGGGCGAGGTCCTCGATCCCAAGCATAGAGAGGTATTTAAACGCCCGCTCCTCCGCCTCCCTTCTGCTCAGTCCTAGAGCCTTCTCTAGAGGGTATGTTATGTTCCTGAGTACTGTCATGTGGGGGAAGAGGCTGTAGCTTTGCGGTAGATATCCTATTCTCCTCCTCGCCATCCTAAGCTTTGCTCCCGAAAGCCTGGTTATATCGACTCCTCTGAACAGTATTGACCCGGAGTCGGGCTCCACGAGCCTCGGTATAGCTTTTAGAAGAGTGCTCTTGCCCGAGCCCGAGGGGCCCATTATAACAAGCTTCTCACCGTGGCTTAGGCTAACGTTGACGCCTTTCAATACCTTTTCTCCAGAATAGGAGACCACAAGACCCCTTACTTCTAGAAGCCCTGCCACCCTCTCTACACCCACCTCTCGAAGCCTGGTATAGCCAGGCTCTTCTCGGCTCTCTTCAGCAGCCTAAATGCGATCATTGAGAGCGAGAGGTATATAAGCGCTATTAGAAGGTAGGCCTCTAACGCCCTGAACGTAGCGCTCACCATATACTCTCCCACCCTAGTAAGCTCCATTACGCCTATAACGCTCGCTAGGCTGCTCTCCTTCAAGAGTATAACGGCCTCGTTAGTCAACCCTGGTATAGCGTTTCTCACAGCCTGAGGTATGACGACACCCTTCATAATCTCTATCTCAGAGAGGCCTAGGCTCCTCGCAACCAGCATCTGCTCCTCAGGTATACCCTTGATCGCCACCCTAAGAATCTCCGCCTGGTAGGCCCCGCTGTTTAAGCCTATAGCTATGACCGCGGAGTGGAAAGCCGAGAGGTTAATACCTATGCTGGGTAGACCGAAGAAAACCATCAATATCTGGACCAGCAGGGGGGTGCCTCTGAAGAAGTTTATATAAGCCTCCGCCGCGAGCCTAAGGGGTTTAAAGCCTAGGAATCTGGCTGCTGTGAGAACTAGTGATATCGTGAAGCCCATAGACAGGGATATGAGCGTTATGGCTATAGTGTATACCACCCCCCTCAGTATGTAGTCCTGATACTCTACAGCTAGGTCCAGCAACGCATCTACACCCCGAAACAGCTATCACTAGCCTCCGAGACGCCGGGTCCTCGAGCGCAGCTTTCGGGGCCTATGCTGGAAGGCCAGTGGTTGAAGGCTGGGTTGAATGCCGCCTAGCTCTGCTGCAGCCACTTCTCCATCTCCTGGTCTATTATCTTCTGGAGCTCTCCGCTTTGTATGAGATCCCATATTATCGATGAAACCTCCTTCTTTAGCTCGAAGGCACAGTGGGGGACTACTACAGTGCTGCAGCCAAAGTAGGGTATCTGGTCTATTATCACTAGACCTTCCTCAGCAGCGATTATCAGCTTGGCAACATCTGGGGCAGCCACCATAGCGTCTATCTTGCCAGTTTTAAGAGCTATTGTCATCTCGGGGTAAACTCTATCATAGGTTACTATCTCCGCCTTGCCGCCGAAGTACTTGTTGGCGAGCTCCTCCTCGACGGTTGCCGACTGTACACCTATTTTCTTGCCGGAGAGCCAGTCGAAGCCTGTGTAGCTTGAAGCGTCCTCCGCTTTGATTATTATAGCCTTACCCGTCTCACACCTGTAGGGTATGGTGAAGTCAACGGCCTCAAGCCTCTCAGGCTTCATGGCCACATCCGCTATTACAATATCCACCTTACCGCTCTGAACGGCCTGGAAGAGCGCAGCAAACTTCATGTCAACAATCTCGAGCTGGACACCCAGTCCATCGGCTATCTTCTTCGCAAGCTCAATATCGATACCCGCGTAGCCACCTTGGGGATCTATATACTCGTATGGAGGCCAGTCAGCGCTCGTTCCAACCTTAAGCACACCCCTCTCCTTAATCTCGCCCAGGAGACCGTAGCCGACGGAACACTTCTCCTGGAGAGCCTGCATCTCGGGCTGGCTAGCTTGGCCTCCGGAGAATACAGCCTGATAGGCGGCTGCCCCTAGAGCCAAGCCCACAACTAGAGCTACCAAGACGGCGATTAGTGTTTTGGGTTCCAGAACCGCCATTGCCTATCGCCTTCTCCAACCTTTCATAACAGGTCCTTTTTAAAATATCGCTACAGTTGAATTCTTTTAAGGTAGTATAGTTACAAATGTAACTGCAGGGGTGCTTGGTGGTGTCGGGGGCCACGGCCAGGCTTGTCAGAGAGTATGTTATGGGAGATCCCGTTCTGCTCGAGTGCCTCAGGAAGGGCATAGTCAACTACAGCGCTCTAGCCAGAAGGCTAGCCGAGGACCTCGAGAAGGCTACTGGAGAGAGGCATAGTGTTGTAGCGGTTAAGATGGCCCTTGTGAGGCTCGCCGAGAAGCTTGAGTCAGAGCCTATAGGGCAGATTGAGAGGATAATAGCCGCTAGCGCTCTCGCCGTGCAAGATTATATATCAGTTGTAACTGTTCCTAGAGAGAGTATAACTAGGGCGCTTAAAATTGTATCACAGCTGGGCGAGAACTCCAGGTTTATACAGTTCGTCCAGAGCCTCAGGACGGCAACCATAATCATAGCCTCGGAGGACAAGGATAAAGTCCTGGAGAACCTGCCGAACGTTATAGAAGTTATAGACGGCCAGAGCGCCGTTATACTTGTGAGCCCTAGAAGCATAGTCACAACGCCCGGGGTAGTCGCCTATATAACGGGGTTCCTGGCCCGGAGCGGGATAAACATAACCCAGGTTATATCCTGCTATGTCGACACCATACTCGTCCTCAACTCGGAGGAGGCTAGCAAGGCCTACACCCTCCTCCACAGGCTCATAGAGAGCCTGAGGACGAAGTACAGCGTGGCTAGGACGGCGGTCGGAACCGGTGGAGGCTCCACACAGCCCCAGTTTAGGGGCTAGGGGACGTGCAAAACTCCTCATCCCCACCCGGTAGCTAGTCTAGACTCCAGGCATTTTAAACGGGGCTAGCATCCCAGGATTTTCATCCCCCCTTCTTCACAGCTGCGGGACTATATCCTGGGGGACCACTATAGACCCTATAACGAAGTCTATAATCTCAACTGCTATGAATATGCTTCCAGCTGAGAGTAGGAGGTAGAGGGATAGGTAGAAGTAGAAGGATGTTTTTGAGCCTGGTGTCACTCTTGTAACCACGGCGCTGTTGACTATGACCAGTGTTGTCACGAAGACGAGGTTAAGGAGGGGGAGGAGGCTGACGTCCATGGATCTGAAGGGGAATATGGATGCTATCTCGGGGGGGAGCTGTGTTGTGAGCTGCTGCAGTATGTTGGAGAAGAGTTCTAGAAGCTTGCTCATAATCAACAGTATTATAATCGCAGCACCATGCATTATGAAGAGAGTAGAGGAGAACGTGCTGGCAACCTGGTATCGCAGCTTCCTAAGACGGTTCATATCGTTGTGATGATCCGATATCAGAGCCCCCGCCAGGTTTGGGTCGCCTCCCGCCTCCACGGTGTCCGTGAAAATGATTATTCCTCTCCTAGCCATCTCACTCCCCGTTTCGGCCGAGAAAAGGTCCCACGCGATGGAGGGGTTTATAGAGTTCTTCAGCCTCGTGTAGAGCCTCTTTATCGGCCCCATCAATATACCCAGGTTGCTTATTAGGAGGGGCTCTAGGGCTTTCACCATGTTACCAACAGTCGAGAGGTGGCTGCCGTAGCTCCTTATGAATACCGGGAAGAACTCGTCTACATTCCTCACCTTAGACTCCTCCATCCTAGCCAGAATACCTATTGGAAGTAGAAGCAGCCCCGCGGCCGCGTAGGCCATTACCAGGCCTGTGAAGTCCAAGCCGCCCCTTAGGTAGACTATACCTGCCCCCACAGCCGCCCCAAGTGCCATGGCAAGGCCGCCAGCGGCCTTCAAGAGCCTGTACTTGAGGATCTCGGGGTCTCCCCTATACTCGAAGGGCTCTTGCTTGAGGGACATAAAGACCAGCAGGCCCAGTAGCACCGCCCCTACAGTCACTGCTGCGTAGGAGAGGTAGAGTATCCTGGTGTCGCCGCCGAAGAAGAAGGCTAGCACCATAAACGTGGACACCAGGAAGACTAGGCTGCCAAGCATGGTTACGTATATCCCCAGCAACACCCTGGCCGAGTTCATTGTCCGGGTGTAAACGTTCTCATACTCGGCCAGCAGTGTCCTGTACTCCCTCTCGAAGAACTCCTCAACATCCTCACCAACAGCCAGAACCCCGCTCAGCCTCTGTAGTATGTTTCTTAGTATCTCCCCCTCGACAGAATCCGCCATAATCGATACTGCCTTCGGAAAGCTGTAGCCCCACTCCTTTCCCAGATCGTATATGCTTCTAAACAGCCTCGAGTACCCGCCGTATACCTGGGGGAAGTCTGCTATCGCCCTGAATATCCGGCCCACCGGTGGCTTGCCCGAGGCTACCAGCCTCATGTGGAGGAGTATGTAGAGTAGCTCGGCGTCGAGGACGTGTATCCTGGAGGCCATCAAGTATAGCATAGCCTGGAGGCCGGCGAAAGTGAGCATTATTACTATGGCAGTCAGATAGCTTGTAGGAGGCTCCATTACGGCTGCGACAGCCCCGGCTACGGGCAGGCCGAGAAGTATCAACCCGACCCTGTAGAAAGCCTTTCTGGCGGTAGCCCGCAGCCGGGGCACAGTTATCACGCCCTAGCCTAGTCCAACAGCTCGTCCCTCTCGAGACGCTTCAGAGCCTCCTCCACCCCGATGTTATAGGCCCTCACTATAGCCTTGTAGACGTCGAAGTAGTCTAGAATATTCTTGTCAACAAGGGTCTGCAGGAAGCGCCTCCTCAGCTCCAGCTCCTCATATATTATAGACAACTCCCTCCTAGGTATCCCCTTCATAGTAGCTATCTTCTCCTCAAGCAGGTAGCTTGCCCCTCGGCCCGAGAATATGAACTTGTCCCTCACCGGGTCCCAGGTGAACGATGGTACAGCTGCTATAGCGCCGCTTGAGGGGTCGTACCCTATTATCTCGTCTATCTCTAGAACCCTCCTAGCAGGGAAGCCTTTCACGTGAACGGCGCTCTGGAACCACGCTATGTTTAGGCTGTCTATGTTAGTCTTTGGAACGTTTATAGGGTGATTCGTGAGCCTCTGAAGCAGCCTGCTTAGGTTGGCTGCGTGGAACGTAGCCATCACCGGGTGCCCTGTCTGCATAGCCTGGAAGGCTATGTTACCCTCGGCACCCCTTATCTCTCCGACTATAATGTAGTTGGGCCTCTGCCTCAGGGCGGCCCTTAGAAGGTCGAACATAGTTACACTGGTCTCAGGCTTCCCAGTGTTCCTCGTGAGCTCCCTCGTCCAGTTGGGGTGGGGTAGAACTACCTCGGCTGTATCCTCTATAGTAACTATCTTGGCGTCCGGCCTTATGAAGACGGATATGGCGTTCAGGCTTGTGGTCTTGCCGCTTGCTGTCTCTCCACATATGAAAACGCTCATACCCTCCTCCAGCATCATCCACATGTAGGCCGCTATCCTGGCGTCGAACGTGCCCCATTTTATCAGCTGTGTAACACTTATCGGAATCTTTGAGACCTTCCTTATAGTGAAGTTGCTCCCCTTGAGGCTGACGTCGCTACCGAAAACTATGTTAATCCTGCTTCCATCGGGTAGTGTAGCATCCACCACTGGCCTGGCGTGGCTTATCGGCTTACCTATCTTCTCGCCTAGCTTAAGTATAAAGTCGTCAAGCTCGCTCTCACTCTCAAACCTAATGCTTGACTCCAGGCTCCTGAACATCTTGTGCACTACATAGACGGGGCCGACTCCGTTGCAGGAAATATCCTCTAGGTAGGGGTCCCTGAGGAATGGTTCCAGAGGGCCGACTCCAACCTTCTCCCTTATGAAATGGTATTTCAGGTAATTATAGTACTTCTCAGGCACTACTATGCGGCCACGCTTGACAGCATACTGCCAGCTACCGTTGCCGCCGTCACCACCCCCTAGATTCTCTGTAGAGGTTACCGTGACAACCTTATCGAGAGCGGCCAGGAGAATCCTCTTCTTCTCCTGGCTACTCCTCGGGGCATCTTCCTCGCTCAGAACAAAGGCTATCCTATAGTCTATAAGCCTAACAAGGTCCTCAGGGGGCTTCGGGGGCTCCACAACGACATACTTGTTGTACCCGCTCTCCGACAAAGGATCGTTGTAGGCGTGTATGAATATGCCGAAGCCCACTGGGTATACCACGTTGAACTCTCTCGCGTTCTTCATGGTAGAAGGAATCTTCTCCACCAGCTCCGGCTCCTCCCTGCCGGTATCCGAGGTAAACCTCCTTATATACTCCTCCAGATACTCCGGCCTGTCCCCGAACTCGGGCTCGCTAACCTCAATATCCCTAAGCCCCCTCCCACGCCGCCTCCCAAACACCCTTAGGAACGACAAGCCACTCACCCCCCTTAGACGCTCGCCAGGGCTATCGGGACTAGCTTTATCCCGAAGGATGGGTCCACGTCAAACGTTATGGTCGGGTCGAACTGGCTTCTAGCCCCCTTGAGCTTCACAATCTTCAAAACCTTCACTGTCTTGCCAGCAAGGCTTGCTAGAGAGAGCTTCATGTATCCATCGCAGGTTGCCCTAGCCCTGGTGGTTAGGTCCTCCCTGAGGACGCCTTCGTGGAGGGTAAGTATGACTAGCTTGCCCCTGTCCGCTATTAGCCTTACCGTGTTGAAGAAGTTGAGAACTCTTATGGGAGATGAGTAGATCGCCATGTGGCTCAGGCTATCCACTACGAGGACCTCGTACCTGTGTGACTCGGAGTCGAGGAACCTCGAGATCATGTCGAGTAGAACAGTGGCGCTCCGGCGCCCCCATCTAGACCCCTCGAACTGGGTAGAGTATACGTCAAGCCTCCCCTTGAGGAAATGCTCTGTTAAGCTTATCCCGGCCGCTTCGCTCTTCAGGATGTACCCCCTTATAGTTGACTCTGTGACTATAGCCAGGCCTCTGAGGCCCATATCCAGCGCTCCCTTCAAGAAGAGCTGTGACAAGGCTGTCTTTCCCGTGCCGTGGGGGCCTTCGATAATGAGTAGGCTGGGGAAAGGCACACCCCCACCCAGCTTTATATCGAACTCTTCATTCCCGGTTGGAACTATCTCAACCTTACCGTTTACCCTCCCGTTCGACGCCAAGGCTCCTCACCTTAGGTATGAGAATAGTGCTCTCGAGCCTGTGGAGTAGGTGAAGATTATTGTGACCTCGTCCATCTCTAGAGAAACTATTGTATTCTTTGTGCTCTGGCTTAGGTTTATGTCGAGGACGATTGTCTCTCCGGGGTATACAGGCTCCCCGCCGATGTATGTAACGTATGTGATACCCCTGTCAGCGTCGATCCTTCCTATGAGTGTGGGCATCCATTCAGCACCGTAGTCGAGGGGGAGGGAGAGCGTGATACCCGTCCTAGAATTCTTGAAGACTATTATGAGGTCTGACGACGCGAAATCCCATATCGGCCTGGATCCTGTATTAATTATTTCAACCGCTTCTGGTATATCGAACTGGTCCACGTAAACCCTGTACACTTCAAGCTGAATGCCAGAGTACATGTTTTCCTTCATTATCTTCTCGTTGAAGTTCTCTGCAACCAGCGTGTCAACTGAGGATACTAGATAGCCTCCTACCAGGGCGAGAACAGCGATAAGCGCTATACCCACTATAGCCCCCGAAACGGCGGTAGACACCCCCACCGCCCAGTCACCCCGCAGGCTCTACGAACGACATCTTCGCGCCGGTGGGGGTTACGAGTATAAGCTTAACCGGGTTCGCGTACGCAGATGGAGGGTAGGCCACAATTTCGATGAGCTCGCCCACGTCCCATACCCCATCCTGGGAGCCGTGCTCAACGTAGCTCCAGGTACCCTGGCCCCCCGTAGTGCTATAGGTGTAGTAGTCGAGCTCGCCACCGTATGGGCCGAGGAAAACCTCCATTCTCTCGAGATTAGTCATCGGGGTGAGACCAGTATTCTTTAAATATATCCTGTATACATTGCCCGCATCATCGTACACTATGTAGACCAGGGTAACTTCCGTCCTCATCTTATCGGATATGCTCTTATAGATTGACTGGAGAGAGTTTCCAATCTCGTACGAGCTGAAAATTGCTATCCCCGCGAAAAGACTGGCCATAGTCACCGCAACTATGGTGAGGAGGGCGTGGGCTATTACTGTTGATTCTCCCATCTCCTACCACCAAGAAGCCTCACCACAAGCCTAAACACTTCCTTCTCAAATTCTTCATCCCTGACCCCAAGGCTCCTAGCTATGCTGTAGACAGCTATGATCTGCTCCTCGGGTGTGAGGCCTAGCTTCCTGGCCTCCCTCATCAGGTCTATATACTTTCTAACAACCTCCCTCCTCCTCCCATCAAGCTGCCCCGAAGCCTCTAGCAAATCAATTATCTTCTCCAGGACCTCTGGAGGCATGCTCTCTCCTAGGTTCCAGAGAGTCTTGGCAACATCTACCAGATCAGCAATGCTGGGGTGACCACCCACTCCACCAGGCTTAGAGATATTCTTGACGGTGGCCTCGTAAACACTCCCGAAGCGCTCGAAACTATCGGCCTCGAAAGGATGACCCTCCATATCCTCTCTAGAGGCCTCACTTTCACTACCGCTATTATCACCCGGGGTCTCAATAGCCTTCTGGGGCTTAGGGGTATGTGAGCTGCTATTCTCGCTGCTTCCAGGGCTTGTTGCCTGAGATAATCTCGGATACGAGCTAGACAAGGGGATGTTGGGTGTGAATATCCTGGGGGAGGCGCTTACAGGGGCGAGCTCCTCCTCACCCCCCTTCTCACCATCATTGCCCTCACCCTCATCAACCATAACCTTCCTCAAAGGGTTCCTAGACTCAAGAAGCATACTCCTAAGCTCTAGAACAACCTCTCTTAGGGACTCAAGAAGCTCCTTAAGCTCCTTGTCGCTGTCCCCACCTCCCATGCTGGCCACCCCCAGTGCTTCCCTCCAACTACCCAGGTCGGCTTCCACACCTCTCCAAGCGTCATCGAAGCAATCTACCTTAAACTTACAAATAATATTATAAAAAAATGTTTTATATTACAAAAAAATTGTTTTTGGCTAGCCAAGGCTCACAGCACCATCCGTCGGGAGGGAGGCGGGAATCATCCTCTCTACCGTCAGGGCAGCCCCCTGGATAGGCCTTATCTCAACCTTAAACTCATCATAGCTGTTTAGCGATGCTGGTAGCTCCATGACCAGTAGGCCCTTCTCGCCATGCTCCAGTACACTGTCTCCATCGCCGTTGAATATCACAAGGTAAGCGAATCCAGCTGTGCATGCTCCATCGATGGTGGTGTCATTTATTATCGTGGAAAGCTTGCTGTCGGCTAGGGTGCTGCCGTCGAAGACTCCACAGTAGGCGTTCTCGTAGAAGCCGCTCGGCAGCATAACCCTGACAGTAGCCTTATCAACCGACATGTCAACACCCTCCCTGCCGGGCGATACCTTGAGGGGGACGGCTACGGCGTCAACGCTCCCTGTGGCTACATGGGCTATTACGCTGCCGTCAACCTCAAGGGCGGAGGTAGCCTCCTCAAGACCCCTCTGCATGACCTCCTTGCTCTTCTGAGTGGTGAACAGACCCATGTTCAGGGCGACGAAAGCCAGCGCCGCAGCCACTATCACGAAAGCTATCAGAACTATCGCAGCCTCAATACCCACAATACCTTTACGCCGCCTCACGATCTCGCACCCTTTTGTCGCTTGGGCCAGTTATAATAGATAGTCTCTTTGTTCTGTAGAGGCTGATCCTCGTGGCGTAATACCCGGCCGTCCACAAGTATTTAAGGGAGTTCTATCTGGGAGGCTCGTTCCCCCGGTTTTTGCGTCTAGCCGGGTGTTCAAAAACGGTATTACAGCGGGTGAGCCTAGTTTAAAAGGGGGATCCTGCCGCCTGCGGGATTTACTTGGTCTTGCTCTGGGCTGCAGCTTTCCGGGATACCCTAGAGTAGGCTGCTAGCCCTGCGAGTGCTGTGGCTGTGCCTGCGGCTATGAGCATGTGCTCAGGGGTTCTAGAGTAGCCTTCAACCTTGTAATCCAGGGTGAAGCCTATCTCGCTGCCGAGGGGTACTGCTACTATGGCTAGCGACGTGCCGGGCTTTATCCTCGCCTCCGCCTCTGCTACCCCGGCTTGCGGCTCCACCTCCTCGACAGCCCCTATGGTGGGTAGGAGCTGTATCGTCTGTTGGCTAGCCTTCACCACGCCCCACCCATAGACTATACCAGCCCTTATGTCTGGCTCGACGTTTCTCCCTGTTATCTCTATGTTTATCGCCGCCAGGGCGTCGAACAGCATGAGGGGGTCTCCCGAGACTGTGAGGAGGTAGGCCCGGCCCACGCCCTCCAGCCGTACATCCAGCGTGCCTGAGGATGCTGTGGGCATGGCTGCTATGACCGCGGCCCCCCCGGTGCCCACTGGTATTGTGCCTGACCAGATGCTCTCGGTCTTGACTCCCCAGAGGCTGGCGGCTAGGCCGGCTACTATCAGTATAACGCCTAGCGCCGCTAGCAGTCTGGCGGCTAGGCCCGCGAGTATCCTCCCCGTCTTCAAGGCTCTAGCCTCCTGGTGAAGTATGATAGGGCTGAGGAGGCGGCTGCCAGGGCTAGCAGGGGTACTAGGAGGGGCTGCCAGGGCTGTATCTCGCCCCCGCCGTAGTAGAGCACCACCACTCCTGGGAGGTATGAGGCCGTACCCAGGTCCACCAGTATCTGGCTCCCGGTCACCCTGCCGAGGAGGTAGAGGAGTGTCGAGGCTACTACTATGTATGCGAAGTAGAACGCCACGCTCAGTATGCCGCTCGTCCCGGGGCTGCGGGTGGCAAGGGCTATTAGCATGAAGAAGGAGCCGTACATGACCGCCTGGACTGTGTAGGCTAGGAATGTGGATAGGTACTCTACGGGGCTGCCTATGGCCACGGGCAGCATGACTATGGCTACAGCTATTGTCGGCGCGCCTAGTATAACCAGGCTGGGTACTAGCACTCTGCTGGTGTAGAGGGCTATGGCTAGGTGGAGCCTGTTGACAGGGTAGGAGGCCAGTAGCTGGAGCAGCCCGTTCTCCATCATACCAGTTATACCCGCGGCGCCTCGGAGGGCTAGGAATATGGTTGCCGCGAAGAGCGTGGGGTCTAGGGCGTAGCTCAGCATGTATGAGGCGCTTGTGAAGGGCTGGATTACTACGAGGACGGAGGCTAGACTACCAACTATAACTACGAGGACATCCAGCCCCGGGGGCTTGAGGGTGTCCATAAGGTCGACGAGGGCTATTACCCCGGTCCTCCTCAGCGCTCCCGGCCTGCTCAACCGGCCATCGCCTCCTCCACACCCGGCTCCACTAGGTCGACGCCGAGGACCTCGACGCCCTGCCTGGCGAGATGTGCTAACGCCTGGTAGAAGCCCGGCAGGGGTTCTTCGACCCTGACTAGAACCCCCAGCCCGTCCTCCACCGCGCTGAAGCCTAGGCTCCTGAGCAGTGCTGCGGCTCGGCTGGGGTCTGAGGTCCTCAGCCTCGCTAGCCTGGCCCTCCTGAACAGCTCCTCCGGCCTCCCCCTCGCCGCCAGCCTGCCGGCTGTGAGCACGTATATCCTCGTGGCGACTCTCAGCAGCTCTACTATGACGTGGCTGGAGACGAGGAGGGATAGGCCGTGCTCCCTGTTGAGCCTGGCTAGGAGCCTGAGGACCTCCCTCCTCTCCAGGGGGTCTAGGTTTGAGGTGGGCTCGTCGGCTACGAGGAACCTGGGCTCGCCTAGGAGTGCGTGGGCTATCGCTGCCCTCTGCTTGAGCCCCGCGCTCAGCTCCGAGAAAGCCTTCCACTCGTGGCCCTCGAGCCCCACAGCCCTTATAGCCCAGTCAACCCTGGAGGGGCTGGAGCCGTAGACGGCCGCCGCGGACTCGAGGAACTCCACCACCGGCATGGAGGAGGGTAGGTTAGGCCTTTCAAACACAACCCCCACCCCCTCCCTAGCCCCGGGCTCCCTCCACGGGTCTAGGCCGTTGAGCAGCACCCTACCAGCGTCCCTCCTAGCCAGGCCCAGCGAGACCTTTATGAGCGTTGTCTTCCCGGCGCCGTTGGGGCCCACGAGGCCGACCGCCTCGCCGCGGCCTACCTCTAGGCTAACCCCGTCGAGCACCGTCTGACCCTTGTACCGCTTAACTATACCCTCGGCCTCTAGAACTGCGTCCAAGAGCTCACCGCCCCCTGAGGGCTAGCCACACCACAGTGTTGTGTTGGTTGGGCCGATTTAACCTGAGGACCTCGCCCCCGCCGCCCTGAGGGCTAGGAGGGAGGAGAAGGCGAGTAGGAGCGTGCTTAAGGAGACTCCAACAGCTATACCCTCGAGCCCCATGGCCCCGCTTAGGATCCCGCCGAGGGGGGCTCCCAGGGCTACTCCAAGTATGTTGCTCACCTGCTGCACCGCTACTGAGGTGCCCCTCGACCATGGAGGGACTGTTATGGCCAGGTATGTGCTGAGGGTCATGCCAGCCCCTATGAGGGGGCCGTAGAGGGCGGCGAAGAGGGCTACCTCCCCGGCGGAGTGGGCCTGGGCTAGAAGCGAGGCACCGGCTAGCGCTGAGGCAGTTGCAGACGCTATCGCCAGGGCGCCGCGGCCAGCGTCTATAAGCCTGCCGGCGAGGAGGAAGGCTGGCAGCGATGTTAGGGAAGCTAGGCCTATAGCCATCCCTGCAACCGCCGATGCCTCCTCCTCACCCCCAGCTACCCCCTCCCCTGTTAGGGCTGTGGATAAACCGCCTACTAGCACTCCAAAGCCCAGGTAGAGGCTGGCCATTGTAGCCGCCGCCCCTAGCACCCTAGCCTTGGAGGCGGCGAGGCCCCGGGCTACCCCGCCCCTCCTTATGACCCCTGGGTCTCTGTAGGGGAGGGCTATGGCGGCGGCGGTGCCGAGGGCTAGTATGAGGGCAAGGAGCCTTAGCGCGTTCTGGAATCCGAGAGCCTCAGCGGCCCGCCCGCCCCCGGCCGAGCCTAGGGCGACAGCTGCACCCACCACCGCCAGGTAGCGTCCAGCCGCCGAGCCCTCCCTCCCCCTCCCGCCCGCGTCTCCCACTATAGAGAAGAACGCGGGGTAGACTAGGCTCCCCCCTATGGCGTGGAGCGCCCTGTAGAGAGCCAGCTCCCCGGGGGTGGAGGCGGTGGTGTAGAGGGCTATGGCCAGCGTATCCCATGCCAGCCCTGCCACTAGGGCCTTCTTCCTGCCAACCTTGTCCACGGCTAGGCCTGCGGCGAGGCTGGCTGGTATGGCTACCATGCTGTATAGCCCAGCTATGAAGCCCGCCTCCGCTTTTGAGGCTCCCAGGTGCTCGGCATACGCCGCGACAACTCCTAGTAGGAACGCCGTGTCCATCAGGCCTGCAAAGCCAGCTAGAGCTAGGAGCAGGCTACCTTTGAGCCCTAGGCCGGGCAGGGCCAAGCCGTCCTACCCCGGTGGAGGGTTGTTTCGGCGCTGCTACCCGTGTATCGTGCTTGCGAGTCGCCTGTAGAACTCTACCGCAACCTCAAGATGGCCTATATAGACGTACTCGTCGGGCCCGTGTATGTTGCCGCCGAGGGGGCCGTAGTCTATAGCCTGGGAGCCCCGCGGGCTGAAGTACCTGCTGTCACTCGCCCCCGCAGCCTCCCTCGGCTCGCCGGGGAGGCCTAGCGACGTGTTTATGGCTAGGGCGAGTCTCACGAGCTCGGCGCTGCGGGGGGTGTAGAGGTAGCCTCCCCCACCCTCGACCCTGTACTCCCACTCAACCCTCGACCCCAGGCTCTCCTCGAGGCTCCTGGCAACCGCCTCCTCGACGACGCTCCGGTCACCGGTCATGGCCCTAACGTCGACAACAACCTCGTGCCAGCCCCCCTCTAGCCTGTAGACGTTGGGCGTCGCCGTGACGCCGTAGTCGCTGTAGAGGAGGCCTGTGGGCGTTATTCGGGAGAGGGGTATGAGGCTTGCTAGGAGTGCTGTGAGGCCGGCGTCGTATACCCCCGAGCCGTCGCCGCCAGGCTCTAGAGCCTCGAGCTCTACGCTCCCGGGGAGTACGTTGCTCTTCACCCACTCGCCGCTGAGGCTCGAGGCGAGCAGGCCAGCCTCCCTGACGAGGGCGGCGGCCTCCAGGAGGGGGTGGGTGTCTACCCCTGGGATGAAGTAGGCTGCATGCCTCGTGGGCCTCCCCCTCACCCGGAGCCCCAGCTTTTTCACGCTCCTCGACACCCCCTCGGCCTCCCCGCTCTCCCTCTTGACCCTCACTACAGCGTTGAAGGCGTTCCTCCTCCTCGTTATGACAGCCCCCATGCTGCCGTCACCGTTAACAACGTAGTCCGGCCATAGCCCCTCGGACCTCAGCCTCTCGGCTAGCCATCCAGCCCCTCTCCCCCCGCCTATCTCCTCGTCCCCAGTGAAGGCGGCCACAACAGTGCCGCGGGCGGGCTCGAAGCCCGAGAGGGCGAGCGATATCGCGGCCACGTTGGACTTGTCGTCTGCGGCGCCCCGCCCGTAGAGCCTCCCCTCGAGCACTAGGGGCTTGAACGGCTCGGTAACTCTCCATCCATGCCCCGGGGGGACTACGTCAAAGTGGGCCATGAAGAGGGTCACAGGCCTCCCGGAGCCCGTCATGTAGAGTAGTATGGGCACGCCCTCGTTCTCCACAAGCTCCATGTCCAGCCCCGTATGCTCCTTCAAAATACGCCTAACCTCCTCCCCCTCGCTAACACCAACATACCTGCTAGCGGAAGGATCGTTTACACTCTCCACCTCGACAAGCCTGGATAGCAGCTCAACAACACTGGCCAAGCCGCGGGCACCAAGGAGGATCTAACGGTGCATACAGGTGTTAAAGTATGGAGTATAGCCTAGGCTATACTAGCAAGGATACCCGATAAAACAGGAGAGCAGCTTTGGAGCGCCGCCTCCATCCACCAGCAGGGCACAACACAAGCCGAGGATCCAGTGGGCGGCCCACAGCACGGGGCGCTAGGGCCAACTCCCCCAGCGCTCCCCGCCCCTCCGGGTGGCCGCTGGGGCCCCAGCAGCAGACGCCGCCGGGCCCTCTGGACCCCGCTCAGGGGCGGACAGCGCAGCTATACACCATGCTGTCCGCCCCCAGGCGAGCAGCCTACGGCCTCGGGCGATTGGGAGCGGCGGGCTACACCCCTCGGGGGCTAAGCCCCCTCGGGGCTCACACCCCCGCCCCATCAACCCCGTCTTCTACGGGAGCCCTCGTGGACGCCGGCTCGAGGCCGGCGCCCAACGGCCGCCTCTTTTCGGGGAGGGGTTCCCGCTTAGATGCTTTCAGCGGTTACCCCCTACGGCTTAGCTGCCCGGCGTTGCCCACCAGGACAACCGGTACACCAGAGGCCGCGGCGCCCCGTTCCTCTCGTACTAAGGGCACCTTCCCCTCAGGCGGCCCACACCCCCCGCGGGTAGAGACCGACCTGTCTCACGACGGTCTGAACCCAGCTCACGTTCCCCTTTAATGGGCGGGCAGCCCCACCCTTGGGGGCTGCTGCACCCCCAGGATGGGAAGAGCCGACATCGAGGTAGCAAACCGCGGGGTCGATGGGGGCTCTCGCCCGCGACGACTCTGTTATCCCCGGGGTAACTTTTCTGTCGTGCCCGGCCCCCACCGAGGGGGCACGAGCGTGCGCTAGGCCACGGTTTCCCGGCCGGACCCCTTGCTTTCAGGGGTCCGGTCAGGCCGGCTTTTGCCCTTGCACTCTACGGCGGAGTTCTGACCCGCCTGAGCCGACCTTTGGGCGCCCGTGTTACCCTTTCGCGGGCGTGCCGCCCCAGCCAAACCGCCCACCCGACGCTGTCCCCCGCCCACACGGGGCGGGGTTAGGCCCCCGGGCGGGGGTGGGTGGTGTTTCATGGACGCCTCCCCACCCCCCGGAGAGGGTGGCTCACAGGCTCCCACCTACGCTACGCACCCCCACCCGGGGGCCAACGCCGGGCTGCGGTAAAGCTCCACGGGGTCTTCTCTCCCTGCGGGGGGATGCCGGACTGTGCACCGGCTCAGGGGGTTCACGGGGCCCCGGGCCAGGACAGTGGGGACCTCGTTGACCCGTTCATGCGCGCCGGAACTTACCCGGCAAGGCATTTGGCTACCTTTCTCCCGGGGGCTCCACCGCCTTATCACAAGGAATAATCTTCAAAATTTCTTCTAGCGAGCGTTTTCGCTTAGACTTTTTATTTAGGCTAGATAGGGAGTACGATTTCAATACCAAGTCTCTTATGACGCAACACTCGACTCGTCTATATTTCATTCGGGTTAACGTTAATACAATCTCACGGAACATCTCGAATCCTCTTTTCTTGACGATTAATGGTAGACGATCCAATTTAGGGATTAGACAATCAGCAAGAGCCTCTAGCCTATCAACCACATATAATGTTAGATGTTCTTGACCTGGTTTCGGCATCAACCTGCCACAGCCAAAGTAGTTTTTCACCACGTTTAACACGTCTTTGCTGTCTTGTGTTATACTGAACACAGGATCGACGCGTACACGACATCTTAGATCCTCTTGAATTTTTATGCTTACTGAGAGGCTAGCTTCGGCATCTATTATTCCCGCCACATATCCCTCCAGTAGACACTGATCCACTCTAATCTATCCTCAATAAGAAGCCAAGAAACCAAAACCCTAATATATGCTGTGACTGGCGGTGGATAACCCCCGTTAAGAGAGTCAGGGTTACTCCCGGCCTTCAGCGGCGCTTCGCCGGGTTGTACCCCGGTTTCACGGACCGCCAGTGGCCAGGGCTCACCCCCCGTACACACCCTTTCGGGCTAGCGGGGAGCTATGTTTTTGTTAAACAGTCAGGCCCCCCTAGGCACTGCGACCTGCGGTCCCAGGGTTCGGGCCCCAGGACCGCAGGCACCCCTTCTCCCGAAGTTACGGGGCCAATTTGCCGAGTTCCCTGGCCCGGGTTAGCCCCCAGACGCCTTGGGCTGCTCACCCAGGGGCACCTGTGTCGGTTCTCGGTACGGGCGCGGGGGATCCTTCCCCACCCCCTTTTCAAGGGCCCCAGGGGTCGGCGGAACCCGCCATAGGCGGGCCATTCCCCCCTTCGGCCGGTTCTCGCCGTTACGGCACTCCCCGGCCTTCGGCAGGTTAGCCGGGTCGCCCCCCTAAGGGGGCCCCCGGTCCGCCTACCCCGAGGCGTCGGGGGTGGGGCCTTGCGTTGCCGCGAAGCGTACCCCCGCGGCACGGGAATGTTAACCCGTTTCCCCTTCCCGGGATCCGTGTTACGGTCCCGGTTAGGACCGGCTGACCCCCGGCTGACGACCATTGCCGGGGAACCCTTGCCCTTTCCGGCGGCGGGGATTCTCACCCCGCTTCGCTGTTACTACCGCCGGGATCCGCGCTCGGGGCGGCTCCACCGGACCTCGCGGCCCGGCTTCTACGCCACCCCGACGCCCGCCTACCGCACGCGGCTCCATCGGAGCCGCGGCCCGGGGTCTCGGCGGCCGGCTTAAGCCCCGACCAATCTTCGGGGCCCCCCGCCTCGGCGGGTGAGCTGTTACGCACTCCCTCTCCGGCGGGCACCCCACCCAAAGGTAAATAATAACGATTTATGTTGCCATCACTAGCCACTAACCCGGCGATGTAGGCAAGTGTAGACTTCATAGGCCTTCTACCCTATACTGGCATGAACTACAGAATGTAATACCAAATCAGTTAAACCCAACACGTGGAAGGGTGAGGTAACCCGCCTTTAGAGGATGGCTGCTGTTAGGCCCACCTCCCCGCTGTCTTAGGCGGGGGACGCCCTTTGGCTTGGCACTTAGCCGGCACTTAGGGGCCTTAACCCCGGTCTGGGTTGTTCCCCTCTCGGCCCCCGGGCTTACCCCGGGGAACCCCACTCCCGCCATCTACGGCGGCCGCAGGTTCGGAGTTTGACTGGGCGCCGGGGGCTTTACGCCCCCTGCACGCCCAATCAGTAGCTCTACCCCACGGCCCGGCCTCCGGCGGGGCTGGCCTGCGAGCCACTTCGGCGGGAACCAGCTATCTTCCGGGCTAGATTGGCCTTTCACCCCTAGACGGGGGTCAGGGGAGCGATTTGCACGTCAGCACCCTTGCGGGCCTCCACCGGGGTTTCCCCCGGCTTCGCCCTGCCCCCGCCTAGATCGCCCGGTTTCTGGTCTCACGGCCGTGACTCCGGGCCCTATTAGGACCCCGCCCCTCACCGGGGTCGCCCCCGGCTGCGGGCCTGTCGGTTTCCCTGCGCCTACGGGGTTGACCCCCTTAAGCTCGCCACGGCCGTGAACTCCCCGGCCCGTGTTTCAAGACGGACGGTGCGACCCCGGTCCGACCCCCTCGTACTCCCCGGTCGCCCGGGTTTCCTTCGGGGGTTTCACCCCTTTCGGGCCGCACCGTATGTCGCCGCCCGGTTTCAGGCTCTTTTCACCCCCCTCCCGGGGTTCTTTTCAGCTTTCCCTCACGGTACTTAGTTCGCTATCGGTCTCGGGACGTATTTAGCCTTGGAAGTCGGTTCCTCCCAGCTTCCCACGGCAATACCAAGCCGTGGTACTCTGCCCTGCGGCACGGGCCCCCACGGTTTCGCCTACGGGGCTATCACCCTCTACGGCGGGGCATTCCAGCCCACTTCGGCTACCGTGGGTCGGCCCGCCGGGGCTCGAAGCCCCAGCCGCAGGGCCGCAACCCCTCATCCCCCCACGGTCCTCCCGTGGGGGATTGGTTTGGGCTCTCCCCCTTTCGGTCGCCCCTACTCAGGGGATCCCTGTTGGTTTCTTTTCCTCCCCCTACTCAGATGCTTCCTTTCGGGGGGTTCCCGCCCCCAAACGGGGGCGCTGCGGGCTCTTCGCCCGCAGCGGGAAGTCCCATTCGGGGATCCCGGGTTCGACGGCTGCCTGCGCCTACCCCGGGCTTATCGCAGCTTGCCACGCCCTTCCTCGGCGCCCGAGCCGAGCCATCCCCCGGGCGGCATAGGTGCCGTAGGCCCGCCTGGGCGGGGCCCCAAGGGCCCGGCGGCCTGCAGTGTACAGGCGCCCCAGCAGCCCCCCAAGGCAGGGAGCGCTGTCTAGGGCGGCCATGCGCCCCGCACGGGCGCCCCGGACCCTCGGCTGCACCCGCTGGTGGATGGAGGCGGCGCTCACAGCAGGGCCCCCGGGGCTCGACCGCGATCCACGCAGTAGCACCCCGGGCTAGCCCTCTCGCGCCCTTCGCCCAGGAGCCCACGGCTCCTGAGCTGCATCCAACACACTAAACATCAACCATAAAGGGCTCTAGGACGGCGCCCACACCCCCCTCACAGGCCTTTCACGAGCCCGCCCCCGGCTGCCGCCTAGCTTCGGGAGGTGATCCAGCCGCAGGTTCCCCTACGGCTACCTTGTTACGACTTCTCCCCCCTCGGGGGGAGCGACGGGCAGTGTGTGCAAGGGCAGGGACGTATTCACCGCGCGATGATGACGCGCGGTTACTAGGGATTCCACGTTCACGAGGGCGAGTTGCAGCCCTCGATCCCAACTGAGGCGGGGTTTGAGGGATTGCCTCCCCCTTTCGGGGTCGGCACCCGCTGTCCCCGCCATTGTAGCCCGCGTGCAGCCCGGGGGTTTAGGGGCATGCTGACCTGCCGTTGCCCCCTCCTTCCTCCGCCTTAGCGGCGGCAGTCCCCCTAGTGTGCCCCCCGGGTCGCCCCGGGGATGGCAACTAGGGGCGGGGGTCTCGCTCGTTGCCTGACTTAACAGGACACCTCACGGCACGAGTTCGCCCCAGCCCAGGCACCCGCACGGCGCGTTTATTAATCATGTTTAAACAGTAAAGGGAACTTAAGATTTTCCTAATACTTCTGTTTTCCTATTTTATTTTTATATATTCAGCGTGCCGTGCGGGCGCCTACAGCCGGTCTGGCGACGGCCATGCACCTCCCCTCAGCGCGTCGGGCAAGGCCTTCAGCCTGGCCGTCATCCTGCTGTCGCCCCCGGTGGAGGTTCCCGGCGTTGACTCCAATTAAGCCGCAGGCTCCACCCCTTGTGGTGCTCCCCCGCCAATTCCTTTAAGTTTGCTGGGCCCGGGGAGGGTGACAATTCTACTTAACCACGTGAGAACCCCCTCCCACGGACCTTTCAGCCTTGCGGCCGTACTCCCCAGGCGGCGGGCTTAACGGCTTCCCTGCGGCACTGGGCGGGCTCGCACGCCCGCCCAACACCTAGCCCGCATCGTTTACAGCCAGGACTACCCGGGTATCTAATCCGGTTCGCTCCCCCGGCTTTCGCCCCTCACCGTCGGGCGCGTTCCAGCCGAGCGCCTTCGCCACTGGTGGTCCTCCCGGGATTAATGGATTTCGCCCCTACCCCGGGAGTACCCTCGGCCTCTCCCGCCCCCTAGCCCGACAGTATCCCCGCCACTCCCCGGGTTGAGCCCGGGGCTTTAGGCGGGGACTTGTCGAGCCGGCTACGGGCGCTTTAGGCCCAGTAAGCACCCCGACCGCTCGCGGGGCTGGTATTACCGCGGCGGCTGACACCAGTCTTGCCCCCCGCTTATTCCCCCGCCTACTTACAGCGGGGAAAAGCCCCCCCAAGGGGGGCACTCGGGGTAGCCCCGTCACGGTTGCCCGCATTGCGGAGTTTTCGCGCCTGGTGCGCCCCGTAGGGCCTGGGCCCTTGTCTCAGTGCCCATCTGGGGGCTCCCGCTCTCACGGCCCCTACCCGTCGTAGGCTTGGCGGGCCATTACCCCGCCAACTACCGTGATGGGCCGCAGCCCCATCCTCGGGCGGACCGCGGGCGATAACCCCCCGCGGCCCCTTTCGGCGGAGGACCCTTCCAGGCACCCCCCGCCTATCGGGGATTAGCCCCAGTTTCCCGAGGGGTTATCCCCGTCCCGAGGGTAGGTTAGCCACGTGTTACTCAGCCGTCCGCCACGCCCCGCAGCGGCGGGGCGTTCGACTCCCATGGCTTAGCCCTACCCCGATAGCGGTCGGGTCCGGCAGGATCAACCGGAGTTACGGCCGCGGCTGGCCGCGACCCCTAGGCGGCCAGCCGAGGGCGGAGAGGCTACTCGCGGGCCCAGAGGGGGGGAGGGAGCCTTTTTACAGGCTCCCATACGGGGGCGGCGAGCGTAGCCGCCCCTACCCCCTAGAAGGGCGCCGTCCTAGAGCCCTGTCGAGCCCGAACTTCCCCGAGGTAGTCTCCCGGGGGTGTTCGGGCTCCCACTTGATTAAGCTTCAGGCACCAGCCGCCCCCGGTGAGGCTTGCGGGGCGGCAGTGCCGAATACTAGTCTAGAGCCCGGAGGGTTATAATACTTACGGGGGGGTCTTACTTCTGGCTTAACCGTTCCCCCAAGCGTTTAAACTTTAAACAGCGCAGCGCCGGGTTCTGGTGTGCCCGCGGCTGGAGGCTGGAGGCTCATCCCGGAGGAGAGGGGCTCTACAGCCCGGGGGTTCAACCCCGCGTCGCCCCCGCGCCGCCGCCGGGAAGCCGCGGGCCCGTTATATAGTATATAGCTTTCGAGGAAGGGGTAATTGTGTAACGCTGCGAACCGGTTTAACCCCTCCAGCCTAATTTATAGGTTTGTGAGGGCGCCGGTGACATTGCTCGAAAGGGCGGAAGCCCCCGTTGGGGGCGGTGTAGAGCCCGCGCAGGGTTGAGGCGCCCCCCGGGTTGGTGGTGGGGTAGCCGGTTTCTCCCGCTTAAAGCCGCGTCCCACTAGTGTTATCCTTTGGGTGTGATGAGGCAGGGACGTTGCGGAGCCCCACTGGGGCTGGCTGCCCGTTGGGGCTGGGATCGCGGGTAACAAGCCTGACCCCATCGACGGCGGGTGCGGAGGTATGGATTACCAGCTCATGGTGGATATCGTGGAGGAGTATGGCCTGCCAGGCCTTGCAATAGTGTCATTCATAAACAACGCCATACCAGGCCTCCCACCCTTCTACCTGACGGTAATCTCGGCTTACGCAGCCGTCAGCGAGAACTCACACTGGCTTGCAACAGCCCTCTACGCTGGCCTCGGTGCCGGCATCGGCAAGGTCGCGCTCTTCGCCGCCAGCCTCTACCTGTTCTCCAGGACAGGCCGTGGCCGCCTAGTCAAAAAGTACTCCTCCAAGCTTATGGAGTCTAGGCGGGCTAAGGTTAGCCTCGCCATAGCAATATTCTTCATAGCACTCCTCCCGATACCCGACGACATAATATATATACCGCTCGCGGCCACCTTCTACAACCTCCTATACTTCTCCATAGCAGTCATAACAGGCAAGCTCGTCCTAGTCACCCTATTCTACGGTGTCGGCAGAGCATCCAAAGGCCTCATAAGCGCCCTCCTAGACTACCTACTCCCCGAGGCGCCTGCCACAGGATATCCACTCGGCGCCGTGCTAATGCTAGTCGCAGTCAGCCTAGGCTTCAGCCTAGCCATAGCCGCTCTAGTGCTAGCGATAGACTGGACCAGCGTTTACACAACCTACATAAACCAGGGCAGCAGAGCCGCCGCCAAAACACTATTAAAAGAAGTAGCACGGATCGCCTCAAACACGAAAAACACGCTAAGATACGCTGTAAGGACGGGGAGATAAATACTATCCAGAGCCTAGGCCTGCGCCCCCCGGGTCAAGAACCCTCCCTAAAAACCCGGGAGTAATAATGTAGATCACGCTGGACGACCTGGCTGCCAGCGCCTAGCACGCACGGACGCCAGCCCCCCAACGTATAACCAGTAAAGGATGGGGAGACGAGGCACAGATAACCCGGTTAGACGTCTAAACCCCCGGTGGGGGCTGTGAAGAGGATAGCGGACCCCGACTGGGGCTCTCAACCCCGATATGGGGAGGGATCAACCACCAGAGCCCCCTACTTAAGAAGGATAATCCTCTCGCTTGAGAACTCTCGTGCAGCCGCTGCTATGAAGAGGGCTGTGAAGCCTGCGAGCACGGTCATGTGCAGGGTTGTGGCCATGAGGTCGCCCACAGACGCTTTTATGACGGCCAGGCTGGCGTGTGTGAAGGGTATTGCCTGGAGTGCTATGGAGATCCAGAAGGGGAGTCTCGAATAGTCGACCACAAGTGCGGAGAAGTATATGGCTAGGGCTATCATCAACACTATGAAAGACCCGCTCTGCGCGGACCTGATCGTCTCGCTCCTCGCGCTAATGAATGCCGTAATCCCCGCCGTTAGCACGACAAGGAGGGTGGAGGAGGCCGCCCACGATACCACTAGAAGGGGGGTGAGGAGCAGACCGAAGCCGGAGAGAGCGAAGAACGCTACCAGCGCTAGACTATCCGCAGCCGCAGCGGCAAGTCCTAGAGCAGCGGCTGCAGCCATCTTGCCAGCGAGAATCTCCAGCCTCGACGCCCCCGTGAGCAGCAGCTTCTCCAGCGTCCTCCTCTCCCTCTCCCCCACTATAGAGTCGGAGACGAAAACTATCGCCGGGTTAACCACGAAGAAGAGGCTGAAGGCAACAACCCTAGCGCTCATAGCAACCGCCTCGCCCCGGGCGCCCGCAGCACCCCCTCCAAAGCCTATGTACTCCCTCTCCACCTCCAGAGGGTCTAGGAGATTGTCAACGTCAACCTCGACACCAGCAGCATCGGCCAGCCTGGAAACCCTGCTCTCCACAACAGCCCTCTCGAACTGCGACGTGTAGCCCTCCACAAGAGACGCTACCTGGCCTGCAAGGGGGCTGCCGGGCGTCACCACGAGCTTTATAGACACTCTACCATCGAGGTCCTCAAGGCCACTTGAAAAACCCTCTGGTATCACCACAGCTATGGAGCCAAAGGGGGTGTCGAAGCCCTCCACCCCCCTTACTATCTCCACATTAACATCCACACCCGGCAAGCCCCCCTCCAGATACCTGGAAAGACCCTCGGCGAACAAGCTCGAGAGTTCGGAGCCGTCGGCATCCACTATGTAGACGTCTATAGACTGGGCCGAGTAGAGCCCCCCAGAGAAGAGGGCGAGACCTGGGAGGGCGACTAGGGGTAGCACCACGACGTATGCCAGGGTCTTGTAATCGCGGGATAGGTCGAGAAGCTCCTTCCAAAGTATAGTCTTCACCGACCATAGCCTCAACAGCCGTCACCCGTGACTACGTTTACGAAAGCCTCCTCCAACGTCTCCCCACAATACTCCTCCATAAGCCTGTGCGGATGGCCGCTGGCAACAGTCAAACCCCCATGTATTATGGTCACCCTATCCGCAATCTCCTCCGCAAACGAAAGATCGTGTGTCGTGACGAGTATAGCCCTCCCCTCACGCGAAAGACCCTTCAAAATCTTCTTTATTCTATTTGATGCTATCGGATCCACCCCGGAGGTGGGCTCGTCGAGCACCACGAGCCTGGGCTTGGACATGAGCGTTATACCCAGGAGGAGCCTCCTCTTCATACCCTTACTATACCCCCCAGCCCTCCTAGAGAGGTCCTCGCGCGAAAGGCCGCTGTAGAGCACGGCGTTCTCCACCAGCTCCTCTACACCGCGCCAGCCCGAGTAGAGCCTAGCATAGAAAAGTATGTTCTCCATGCCGGTCAGCCTCTCATAGACCGAGGCATCCTCTGGCAGGTAGCCCACCTCCCTCTTAACAGGCTCGAACCCCCTGCTCCAAGGGTCTACACCAAGGACCCTCGCCTCCCCCGAGTCACGCGAGAGGAGGCCCATCAACACCCTCAAGCTAGTCGTCTTCCCAGCCCCATTGAGCCCCGCAAGCACGTGGATCTCGCCGAAGCCCACGGCAAGCGTAACACCCTTCAGTATAGGCCTCCCCCTAACACTCTTCGTAACACCGCAGAGGCAGGCTGCGTAGCCCCCCTCTAGACAGCCGCAACTATTCTTGTCCACCGGAAACCTATCCCCCCAGAGAGCCCAGGATACGCAATTATACCCGAAACCCCATAATAACAAAGGAGGCCCCCGAAAAAATCCCAGCCCCCCAGCCACGGCGAGGTGCCACCGAGCGGTGGATAGCCTGAGAGGCTTCCTCGAAAGATACGGCGAGAAGGGCTACATCGTGCTCAAGGCCATGCTGGAGGAGTCACAGTCTCCAGCGAGGGGGCCGAGGCCGGGGGACTTCAGCTTCAAGGGCCTCAAGGCCAGGATAGCCAGCTACGGGCTCGAGTACAACCCCAGCCTCCTCCTAGCGAGGCTTGAGAGGGAGTATGGCGTAATAGAGACTAGCTTCAGATCCTCGAATCAGCACTGGTGGAGGATAAGGGATAGGAGGGCTGTTGAGAAGGCTGTCAGGGAGTATGAGGGCGGGGAAGAGGAGGTCCTGGATCCCAAGGTGAGAGTTCTTAGGATCCAGTTCTGGAGCCTGGAGCCGGAGAAACTGCTTAAAAAACTCAGGAGGCTCTCCACAATCAGAAGCCCGACACAGAGGGATAGAAGAGTGGTGAGGGAGATAGCGTTCGAAATACTACCACTCCTGGCCAGGTTCCTCGAAGAGGCCTACAACTATGAGGAGCAGCTGGAAAGAGAGATAATTCTAGCTGAGGAGATACTGTCGGAGGCGGAAAAAGCCCTGGCAGCCTCAAGCCGGAGCCAGGCGAGGCTGCTAGGTGAGAATGCCCGACTCAGCGGCGCTGGAGAGCCTATCTAATATAGCCCTGAAAGCCCTCGAGAGTATCTCCCTGTTGTTATAGCCCTCCACAATACTCCTAAGCCTATCCTCGCTCGCTCCGGAAAGCTCCTCAACAAACCCGGCTATATTCCTAGTGGCCCGGACAGCCTCGTCCACTATAGTCACACTAGCCTTCTGCGCCGTCCTGCTGAACGGGTTGAGATCTATAGCTGCAACCCTCTTACCCCACCTAACAAGAGCCTCGGTCCTGTCACCATCCTCTATGGCGACCAGCACGAAGTCTGCGGAGGCTATGCCCTCAGCACAAACTATGCCGCGGGGGCTCTCCAGGCCGGGAACCCGGGTCTTCTCGCAGTCCGGGGGTAGTAGACCCCTAACACCGGCGGACTCGAGGACCTCGTGTATCCTCCTCACCCTCTCCTCAGTCCTATAAAATATGTTAACCTCCACCATAGCCCTGCCCCCGAGGACCTCGGATAGCCTCGCAATCTCACCCGCGGCTAGCGCCGCGTAGTTCCCGTTAACGGAGATCACAGGCCTCCTCGACAACAGCAGGTACGCCGCCGTCGCCCTCCCAGCCTCAAGAGCGAAATCGTGGCTCTTCTCCCCCAGAAGATAGTCAAAACACTCCCCCCTCCCATGGGCTATAAGCCCCTGAGGCACCACAACCCCCTTCTCAAACATCTCAACAAGCCTCTCCCTAGCAACGAGAGACTCATACCTAGGATGGCTCCTAGGTATCTCAAAGCCCTCATGCAAGCTGCCCACACCCTCAAAACCATGGTCCCCGGGAGGAGGGATATTCTAGAACACCCCCACCCCCAGGCTGCGGAGCTACTCCACTCTAGGAGGGCCTGTGGAGGGTTTGAGAAGCCTCACAGCAAGCCCCGCCCTTGCCATCCTCCTGGCTATCTCCCCGACAGACTCCTCACCCACGGCAACCACCAGCACCCTCTTCTTTACGTAGTACCCGTAGACGTCGTCCACCCCAGTAATTATCCGGCCCGCCTCGACGCCCACCAGCTTCGAGTCAAGCCCCAGCAGCGTGGTCACCTTCTCAGCCTCCTCGAAGAACCTGTCCAAGCTAGGCTCCCTGAATATTCTGGAGAGGCTACGGGAAACCTCGTCCACAAACCTCTGGCTAGAATACAATCCTATAAGCCTGCTGGTGTCCATTGAGCCGGCCTCACCCGCCACTATATAGAGCCCGGGGCCTGTGGGGATGCAGTCCACAAGAGCCTCACCCGGAGGCCCTGGGGAGTATCGGATCACGAGGCCAATGCCACAGGCTATGGAGGCCACGTCTCCCAGGCCCGTGGACATTGAAACCTCGACATCGTGGGCAGCCCTATAGGCTCTAAGCACGCCCACGCCACTCTCAACAGACGCGGCAAGAGCGCCGAGTATCGCAGAGGCGGCGCTAACCGCATACCCCCTCCCCGGGGGTAAAGGGTGTACCAGCCGTCCACGCGGCCTAGCCCCCAGGAGCCCTGCAGCCTTCTCAAACTGGGGGAGCCTATATTCCCCCTCCAACTCCTCTAAGCCTCGGCAGAACCTTGCCCTAGGCTCCACAGCCAGCCCAGCCCCTATACTGCCGCTATAGCCAGGGCCGGGCCCGGGGACAGGCCTGAACAGCGCTGTTATATGGTGTGGAGTTGAAACGCAGCGAACCACCTAAACCACCCTTAGCTGAGCCGAAGTCCCGCAGCCTCCAGCTCTACCCCATATTAAAGGTTTCCCGCGGAAACGCTCTATAATGGAAGGGTCTCACACGGGGGGTAACCCTGTGCAGCTTAACATATACCTCAGGGACTCCAAGCTCTCCCACCCCGTCTTCAAAACAATGTCGGAAATAGCACTCTTCATAATAAACTCTATAAACGAGATAGACGTGGGCCAGGTAGACCGTTTTGTCGAAGAGCTGGAAAGGGTCTACAGGGAGGGGCGCAAGGTTCTTGTAATGGGGGCCGGCAGGAGCGGCCTCGTGGGCAAGGCGTTCGCAATGCGGCTCCTACACCTAGGCTTCAACTCCTATGTCCTCGGCGAAACCATAGTACCCAGCGTCAGAGAGGGCGACCTGGTCGTGGCGATATCCGGCTCGGGTAGGACTAAGGTGATAGTTACGGCTGCTGAGACGGCTAAACAGGTTGGAGCCACAGTAGCTGCCATAACTACATACCCCGACAGCCCCCTGGGAGGCCTCGCAGACATAGTGGTTAGGGTGCCAGGCCGGACAAAGTCCAGCAAGATGGACGACTACTTCGCCCGCCAGATACTTGGTATACACGAGCCCCTAGCCCCCCTAGGAACCCTCTTCGAAGACACCACAATGATTTTCCTCGACGGAGTGATATACTCCCTCATGACCAGGCTCGGCATAGACGAGGAGTACATGAGGAACATGCATGCCAACGTAGAGCTATGACCTCCGCATACAGCTTTGTCGAAGGCTGGATAGTAGAGGCTCCTGGAAGCCCCGCCGAGTACTGGATAGTCAAGGGGTATGAACACCCGCCGGGCAAGGTAGTGGCAGCACCCTACAGGAGGGGCGGCAAAAGGCTAGACCCACGCAGCATAGAGCAGGCGCCCCTCTGGACGATAGAACACTTCCCATGCAGAGGCGGGCCCGTCCCCATGCTGAGCCTGGATGCCGCTTCCTCAAAGCCTGTAAACCCCTGGAGGGTGCTGGAGCTAAGGTACCCCGACCTGCCACACCCTATAAAGCACCTGCTAGAGGAGGTTAACCCCGAGCTAGCAGGGCTAACAGGCTCTTGGGCCGTTTTCGCCGAGGATAGAGGAAGCGACGTAGACCTGATAGTCTACGGAGACCCCGACGAAATCTATCTAGCGTTGAAATACCTCAAGTCCAGAGGCGCCATAGTGCGGCACAAACACAAGAGAAGCGAGTACCCACTAGATAGTGCTAGACTGTTAGACTCGTGCATAAAGAACGGCGGCGAGACCGCGTGCTACACCCTCAGAATACTCAGATACACCACCCCACGAGAATGCTCGAAAAGGCTCACCCCTCTAGGCCTCTACGCAGGCCCGCTAGAAATAACTGGGGAACAGGAGGCGCTAGACAGTATACTAGTGCCAGCAAGGTACAGAGCTGTTCTGCTGAAGCTGGGGCTTCCCGCTGTTGTCGAGACTTGGAGGACGAGCTACCAGGAGCTCAAGCCAGGGGTCTACGCCGGTGTTCTCGAGGTTTTCGCAGACCAAAATGGCGCAATAACTGCGTCGCCCGACCTGAAAGGCCACCTGAAGCCTATGGCCAGCGCATGGTAAAAGAGGCGGGCCACCATGTACAAGGCTGGGAACCTAAGCCACGTACACGGAGCCATGATCTTCGACAGGCTCTCCAGGATACACCAGGCAGTAGGCGTGCCATCCCCTCCAGGCCTCATACCAGCGATTCCAAAGTACGAGCCTTGCATGGAAGACGCTCCCTGGAGCAGGGCTGGTCTAAGGTTTTGTAGAACGCTGGAGCACTACACCCCCACCGGAGTCGAGGATTCCGCCAGGAGACTGGGTCTCGATATGCGTTTCGACGGGCTCTACAACGTCCACATGCCCTACGTCCCCTCAGAAAACGTTACACTCTACATTCACCCGGCGGAGGCTCTCGACCAGGTATACAGGCAGGGGCCCTACTGGACGCTAAAAACACTACACAAGATAGCGCGGGCTCTAGAGAGGCTCCCGCTAAGAGGGTTCGGCCTCACAGGCTCCCTAGCAACGCAAACCTCAAACCCAGCCTACTCCGACATAGACATTGTTGTGTTTGAAGCTCTAGACCCCTACACCCTGCTGGAAACCCTCGAAAAGCTGGGACGGCCAGAGCTCGACACTATAGAATACAGGGGGCCGCTACAAGGCTCGTACCGCGTCGGCTGGAGGAGAAGGCTAGTAGAGGGCAGAAGGGTGACGTTCGTGGCAGCACCACTAGAACCCGGCTCTACGTGCAAACCACTAAGCACATACTGGGCTATAGACACCCCTACGCTAAACGCGGTAGAGACAACACTCCACATACCCCCCGGCCAGCCATCCGCGCTCCACTACCCGCCGTGCGCCCGCTCACAAGAGGGCCTATGGGTAGTATCCTTCGAATACAATGTTGCTCTAGAACTATTCGAGGGAGGGGAAATCCGCGTGTCCGCAGCAGCAGGATCCAGCGGCCGCACACTCTACATCGGCGTAAGAGGCTTAGAGACCAAGCTGGAACGTCCTAAAAGGAGCTAACCTCCCCCGGGGACTTCGCCTGATATAGAAGGGCCTAACTCCTAAATTCCTCCGTGCCCAACGCTAGAGTGGCACGGGGCTAGAGGGCCTTGAAGGTTAGGAGCAAGGCTGAGCTGGCCATCACAATAGCCAGAGGGCTAGTAAGCCCTACCCGCTCATCAATACTGGACGTAGACTTGGCTAGAGAGGAGGATGTAGAAGAGATAATCGAGGAGGCTGGTGTAAAGGGTGTAGTTAGGAAGGTTCGAGTAGACAACCTTATAATAGTTACTATAAACGTGGAGCCCCTTGAAAGAGTCTGTTTCTACGAGAAATGTAGCAGGCTGAGGGATAGACCCGAGGCTCTTAGAGAGTGCATGGCTAAGTGTATGTTAAACGCCACTAGGGAAGTGGCGGAGAAGGCCGCTAGGAGTATAGAGGAGTTGGCAAAAACATGGAATACGAGAACAGAGGTTAGGACGAAACATCGAGACCCCGGCGGTGAAAGGCCCAGTCTCCCCTCTCCATAAGGGGGTAGGCGGGCCCACCGCAGCAATACCCCTGTTACCTTATAAACTGGGTGAGGCCCAAAGATCAGAATGTGGGTGAAGCCCTTTGTCCGAGCAAGAGCAGCCTTCCACCGTGGATGTGTACGAGTTTACTAATGTCAGCCAGCTATTCGACTTTCTCGACAACGAGATCAAGAGGAAGAAGGCGGTGCTAGGCGACATAATACGGGATATAGAGAAGCTTAAGACCCTCAGCGAGGCCGCCGTGAAGCTGGAGCAGATATTCGCGGAGCTGGCTGGGGGGCAGAGGATTGCTGGAAGACAAACAACAACCGCTGCAAAGCTGAACGGGGTTGAAGTCTATATAAACCCGGAACCTCTCTCCGAGACCAACCTGCTCACCAATGTGGCCAGGGGGCTTCAAACCAGCATAGCCAGCCTAGAGAAGGTTAGGAGAGCCCTGTCGCCGCTCTCCAAACTAGGGGATATAGACCTGAATATAAGGCTTATAATGGAGAACGGGGTTGTGAAGACTGTGGTGATAAAAGTTCCTTCGCCCCCCATATAGGGCTGGCACGGTGTTTTAACCCGTTACTACCCGTAAAACAACATTCTAACAAGTTTAACAAGAGGCCTCAGCACTGGGGCATCGTCATCGCAATCCACACCAACTAGGCGGTAATACCACTCTTCATCGGCCACATTCATAGTATTCTCGCGCTCGTAGCGATATTAATACCTGCAATAACTGATAAGAGCTTGGTGGCTCCAGGGTGCCTAGGAGGCGTATGACGCTTCCCAAGAAGAAGGAAGATATAGAGAAGATAGTAGAGGAGGTCGAGCGGGAACACCACCACGAACACGAGCACCACCATCACCATCATCACCACGAAGAGTCGGATCTAGAGATAGCAATCAAGGTGTTGGAGGACCTTGTTGACAGTCTCTCGGCCAGGGCGAAAGTACTCGAGTCTAGGATTGACAGCCACTCCATAGCCATAGGGACGCTCTACAAGGTTGTGGCCCACCTCGTCGAGGCTATAACAGCCGAAGATGATGAGTCCAAGCTAGCCAGCCTCAGAAACGCCCTGCAAGAGCTGGACAAGCTCAAAAACCTTTAAAAAGCATCTAAGTACCTCGCCTCCACCTGTCATGGCTGCAAGATACTACTCCATGAACCCTGGCTTCAGCGAGCTGCACTTCTCGTCAATGTCCTCCTCTCGCACATATTGGGGTTCTCCTATAACCCTGCTAAGCCCGTCAAAGTCGCAGATGACAAGTGTAAAAGCCCGTCTACCCTCTATAGCCTCCTCTATCCACTTTATAACGCCCTTGCACTTCTCAAGATCCTCCGGATCAACAACGCCCTCCTTACACGCTACCTGGGCCACCTCATGGAACCTATGGAGTATCCCCTCAACAGTTGTTATGAAACCAACACTAACTGCACCGGGTATCATTTCCAGACCCGTCTCTGGTATGTACACTGCTGACAAGGGCGACTTGGCCAGGAGATACCTCAGCTGCTTTTCACCCTTAACAGTGACAATAATTTTCTTAGGCTCCGTCGCCTCTGCTAATCGCACATCCCTATACCTGTAGCCACAGCTCCTACACTCGCCTACTCCGATGATTATATTGTTGAAATATGGAACGCTGTATAGATACTCGGAGATTTTCATGGCTCGTGCTCCGCAGGCCGGACATACCGCATTATCAACCTCAGCTATCTTAATGGGGGTTTTCCCACTCTCAGCTATAAGCCTTTCTAGAACATCGCCTCCAGGAGATTCTCCGGCCAACACGAGCACCCTCTGGGCACACCGTCTCTATGTTTATCTATTGAATGTTGGAGCCTGACAGCTATACTCCACCCTCTACGCGTTAATGAGAGAAAAGTTGATTATGGATTTGCAGAGATTGCAATCAGGCTACTCAACCTTAACCTCAGTACCCTCCTCAGCGGGCTTAACCTTCCTCAGCTTAATCTCTAGGACGCCGTTCCTGTAGGACGCTTTAGCGCTCTTGGGATCCACTTTAGCCGGCAGCTCCACCTCTTTATAATATTTCTTCCCGTTCTCCGCCTTTATCACAACCTTATCCTCAGTAGCCCTAACTTTAATCTTATCCTTGCTAGCTCCGGGAATATCGGCTACAATCCATACTTCGTCGTCTCTCTCAATAACGTCCACCAGCGGCTCCATCTCCTCCCTAATCTGAGGCCTCCCCCTAGCCATCCTTATGTTACCAAACTCCTCAACCTTGGGAACACCGTCTGGGCCTATTGTTATCCTCACTCCGTATATGTAGGGGCCTTTGCCGAGCTCCTCTCCCCCGCTCTGAACCCTTGAAGCCAGCTTCTCGAACTCCTCTTCTAGCTCTCTAAATTCCTCCTCAAACTCCCTGAATATATCCTCGATTATGTCGAAGAAGCTCTTTCTCCTCCTCCTAAACCAGCTCATACACACCACCATTTTAATTGATATACTCGGCCGAGCTCAATAAAGTCTTGGTCTTGGACTGGAGTGTCTAAAGTTTATCTACGCCGCTCCCAAACATTGGCCAGCGTCTAAACTGTTTATCATATAATTATATATCAACTCAGATAAATAGAGAGTAAGGTTACGAAATATGTTAATGGCATGGGTGTTCCGGCTTGGCTACAGAGTATAGGTATGATGTTGTTATAGTTGGTCTTGGACCAGCGGGATCCTCCCTAGCATACCTCCTCAAGGATACCGGGCTTAAAGTAGCGGGATTGGATATAGCAGACTTTAGCAGAGTCTGGGGCAAACCCTGTGGCGACGCTATAGGTAAGGGACACTTCCTAGAGACAGGCCTACCGCTTCCGAAGGGAGAGGCCATGATGCAGATCGTAAACGCGGTGGATATCTACAGCCCCTCAGAGGAGGTGAAAATCAGGCTCTCCGAGCCGGAAGGAGGGTTCATGATAGATAGGAACAAGTATGGGCTACAGCTTCTAGAGGAGGCTGAAAAGTCGGGTGTTGACGTCTACCTGAATACACATGCTCTATCACCTATTATCGAGAATGGAAAGCTGGCTGGTGTTTATGCAAAGAAGCATGGAGAAGACGGAGACGTCTACATAAAGTTCTACTCGAAAATAGTTGTAGATGCCACTGGCAGTGGAGGCGCTATTAAGAGGAAGCTCCCGAGCAGCTGGCCCGTGGTCGAGCCCTTGAAACCCACCGATAGCGCCGTGGCATATAGGAAGATAGTAGAGCTCGACTATGACATAGAGGAGCCCGACGTTATAAGGATTTACATAAACGCCGATATAGCGCCAGGCGGTTACTGGTGGCTCTTCCCAAAGGGGAGGAGGATAGCCAACATAGGGATAGGCGTTCAGAGGGGCCGGGGGTATCCACACCCCAGACACCTCTACGAGAAATATCTATCGAGGAGGCCCGACACAGGCAGGGTTGTAAGGCTTCTAAATGAGGCTGGGGCATTATTGCCGACACGTAGGCCCGCCAACACGATAGTATGGGACAACTTTGTTAGTATAGGGGACAACGCCTACACTGTAAACCCTGTACACGGTGGCGGTATGGGTTATGCCATGACCGCCGCTATGTATGCCGCTAGAGGCATCGAAAAAGCTTTTGAGAAGGGCGACTATTCTGTTGAGACTCTCTGGGACGTAAACCTAGGCTACATGAGGAGTACTGGCGCGAAACAGGCGGGGCTAGACATTCTAAGGATATACCTCCAGACCCTGACCAACGAGGAGGTAGAGTGGGCTATGAGGAATGGGCTGGCAAACGTTGATAGCCTCGTGGAGGCTAGCACCCAGGGTGAGATAAGGAGGCTGAACTTAACGCTGCTCGAAAAGGCTAAGGTCCTGGCTAAGCTGCTCGGAAGGCCTACAAAGCTTATGGAACTGCTGGTAGTGGCAGAATACATGTCTAAGGTCAAGAAGCTATACTACGAATACCCGGAGAATCCTAAGGACCTAGCAAAATGGGTAGACAGGGTTGAGAACCTCTACAGGGAATACAAGACTCGTCTCGGCGTCGACTGGTAGCAGATCCTACGGCTTCAAGCTTTTGATTATCCTTGTCCCTCCCTCCGGGGACGCCGAACACGCTTATATCAGTCTTTTCACCATTACAAACGCGTCCTCGCCATCTCTGTAGTACCCTCTAATCCTCCTAACTTTTCTAAATCCGAACTTCTCGTAGAGCCTTATTGCAGGGGTGTTCGAAACTCTTACCTCGAGAAATATTGCGTCAACTTTATACACATTTTCCATTACATATATCGTCTCGCTCAACAGCATAGACCCTATCCCCCGCCCCCGGAATTTGGGTCTCACAGCTATGGACACCAGATGCCCCACCGGCCTTTCCTCGCTCAGCTGATTTCTAATCGCGTCCAGTATCTTCTCTATAACACTCTTATCCCCCTCGAGCTCATCCTTCATACCGAGAAGCACTGGATCAGAGGTGTGCTCCACCCTACTCATAGCGTAGCCTACTATCTCCCCCCTAATCTCAGCTACTAGGAACGCTTCCCCCCAGTTGTCAAGAATGTACTTGTAAAAGCCGTACCAGTAGTTCTCTGGGAGGCTCTCTAGATTTATCTCCATAACTACAGGTATATCCTGAGCCCTAGCCTTCCTTATTCTCACATCTCCCTGGCTCTCTTGGGCTTCTCGGTTCATCAACACCCTCTACCCTGAGATAGCGCCTTTTGCAGGTACTGCACCTCAGGATTATCATAGGAATACAGGGGGTTAAACCCCTAATAAGCCTCCCCTCAAATGTTTCAGCGGATATTGTATTAGTCTCGGAGTGGGGGGTGTGTGGGATGGAAGTAGTCTTCTATCCAGGCTCGGCCTCGGGCTCTGAGCTCGCTTTCAAGGTTTTCGAGGCGCTTAAAATAATCAGGAGTAACTACCTCCTCGAGATCTACATGAGGGTTGAGGGGGGTGTTGAGACGCTCTCATGTATATTCGACTGTGGACCCCCCTCTATAAAGGTAGGCCGCAAACGAATAAACCTGGAGGATGCATTGAGGACATCAGTAACACCGGAGGATCTAGCGGAGATTATTATGGAGGCAGTGTCTGCTGGCGGTGAAGATGCTAGCGAGGAGAGCCTAAGCCTCAGCACGCGAAACGACGTGCCAAGGGCTATGGGCTTAGCGGCATCCTGAAATCTTATTGTTGGCAGACTTCTATATCACGCTTCTTCAATATATATTCAATTATCCTGTCTATATCAGCCACTGCGGGGCTCTCGCCAAGCAGCTCTTCAACTTCCGCTAGCCTCTTCTTTACTAGACCATCGATTAGTATAGTAATCTCTATAGTCCTACCCTTAACCTCCCTACGGTAAACCAGCAGGAGCAGAGGATAGTATACAATCCTATATCCCTTCACCCCGCCGAAGGCTGACAGTATCTTAACTATATTGTGCATGCTAACACGGGGCGTCAGCGTGAAACCACAGCCCGGTCTGCCGACAGCCTTAAACCCCGCAAACTTGGACTCGAGGATCCTCTCTAGCTGAGCCGCCTCCAGGGGCGGCTCGGCCAGGGTAAATATGTCCATGCCTACGGGCTCGACGAGCCTCTTTTCAACTAGCACCTCTATAATGCTTTCTATATCAACATTGCCGCCGAACTCCTCCTTAAGCTCCGCTATGCTCGCCTCCCCAAGCTCGGCTATTCTCTTTAGAACCGCCACCGCCTCGTTGCTCAGCAGACCCAGCCCCTTCCACTCCCCCAGGATCCTTAGCCCCTCGTCATAGTGGATTGTGCTTCCTGTTATGCCGTCGAAGCATAGCACAGCTGTCGCATGCTCAAGAGCCTCCTCCACGAAATCAACCGTGTGGAAATCCACGTCGAAGCAGTAGAGCGGTATGAATGCTGTCGACGCGCCCACGAACTCCCCCTTCTTTATGATCCTCCCCCTATGTTTTTCAGCAAGCTTCGCGACATCCTCAACACTGACGTTAGGCCTATAGTATAGAGTCTCAACCCTCTCCGCCTCCACAGTACTTGCAGAAACCATAGCTTCAATCTCATCCCTGAACACAAAGTCTATAAAACCGAACTTGCCTGCAAGGCTCGCCGGTACGGACTGGTCGGAAATAATAACTACCGCCTTATCTATAACACCGTCTTTCCAAGCAGCATACGCCCTCCCAATACAAGAGTAGAAGTCGCCACCACAGTCTACGAGGAACCCTATCCTTATCCTGGTAACACCGACGTTAGCCTCCACTATGATATCCATAGCGTGCTCGTTCTCCTTTACAGTATAACCTTCTCCACTATAAAACTCCTTAATTACGCTTGCTACACGCGACGCAAAAGGCCTGTCAAGAGGGCCTCCAGACATCACCATCGCCTTCCCACACTATAGTCTACCGAATATTTACCCCTAGAAAATTACTGTGAAGCCCTAAGGCTTTATACCGCTATACACACCAGCCTCCAGAGCAGCCCGCGCTCCGCTCGTGGGCTGCGTATCCAATAGTGGCGGGGGGAGTAAGATTCGCCCCTGGAAACCTGAACACCCTTATAGTATTTCGACCAAAACAGATTGAGGCTGCCATCCAGGGTGCCGCACAATGGAGGGTTCAAAAACACAGCGAAAGGGGGATAGAGAAGGTTATAAGACGTTGATAACAGAGGGTTCCCTGTTCCGAGTCGCCACGATAGATGGCATGCTGCGATGCCCCCTCTGCGAGGCAATATTTTCCACTCCCCGAGACCTGGAGTACCACATCTCAGCCTACCATGCCTACACACTAGGTAGGAAAAGCAGGTGATCTTCAACCACTAAGCCAGATATACCCCCAGAAGCACTTCATTATTAAAACTATGGACGCCCCGCCGGTCTCACGTCCGCCGAGACCCCCAAAGGGGGGATGAAGATGAAGGCGGATCGGTAAGGCGGGGTACAAAGTAATCCTGGATTGAATTAACGTTACTTCTCTAAGCTTATGGCGAGAGCATAGCTAGCAGGCTAGAATCCGGTGTCTTGCCTAACTCCCCATATCATCCCCTCGAACTTTCACGTTACGCATTGGCGGTGGCTATCATGGAGCGGTAGAAACCCTGTTTAAACGGTCATCTAAAACATCATTCCTGTCCAAGTAAACCTGAGAGTATCGTGTTAACTGAATAATGATATAACTGCGTGAGATTTACTCTTCATCTAGATAGGGAAGTCCCTGGAGATGGGGAGTCCCTAGCCCGGGCACGCGCCGCAGGCCCACATTCCAGGGGCCGATGGGCTTGTCGAGCCGGATCCGACTGTTTCCTCCATATCCCCGTGGACTATAGTGGTTGTTGCTTGTCGGCCCCTGCCTACGTGCCGCCGGCCCGCCTGTGATACCTTTTCACTTCCTCCAGCGAGGGGGAGGCTGGAGGCGAGCGCTTGTGGCTACTGGTTTCATGGAGGAGTCTGACCCTTTCGACTTTGGACCTGTCCAACCCGGTTACCGTGGGGATTTCTTCCCATGGCACGTTAAGATCGAACCTGGCATAGAGTATAATATCAATCTCGTTGTACGATAGGCCAAGCTCTGCTTCCGCCTCATGACCCCTCCACAGCCTCGGGCTGCTGGGCTTGTAAGCTATATCCCTGGGCACGCCCATAAGCTCTGCGAGCTTCCTGACCTGAGACTTATATAGAACCGTCAGCGGTGCTATGTCGCATGCAGCATCACCGTACTTTGTGAAGTAGCCTATTAGATACTCGCTCCTATCGCCAGTGCCTAAAACAAGCTTACCCAGCTTGTTTGCATAATAATATAGTACGTTGGCGCGTATTCTAGCCCTAAGGTTTCCAACCGGGACTCTATCTTTCTCCTCATACTCGTAGATTGGTATGGTTGAAGTATACACCATAACTACGGGTGAGATGTCTATTACCGCATGTTCAACACCAAAACTCCTAGCAAGCCTCAGAGCGTCATTCACATCCTTCTCGGGAGTAACCTCGCGATCCGGCATTACAAGGGCTGTGACCCTATTGCTTCCTACGGCGTCTACGGCTAGGGCCAGTGCGAGGCTGGAGTCGACACCCCCGCTTATACCGACAACATAGCCCGAGGCTCCTGAGGCCTCGAGATATGCCTTGAGGAACTTTGTGAGAACATTTCTCACGCCATTGTAATCCATGTCAACGACATCGTCTATACTTACCTTATAGTTGACAGCCAAAACTATTCACACCAGACAAAGCATTCGGTGAGGGGAGCCATAAAATGATAATGAGAACACTAGCTCCAACGCCCTTACCAATTTCTATCTAGAAAGCAGCTTTGCTATTGTGTCGGCTATCGCCGCGGCGACAATCTCCTTGTGGAAAGAGCCTTTAAGCAGAGTCCTCCCACTCCTGTCAAGCATAAGAACCTCCAACTTGGGGCTGGCGAAGCCCACCCCCTCCACACCCACCCTGTTAGCTACCACCAGGTCAGCGTTATACTTCTCCAACTTCTCCATAGCAGGGCCGTGAAGACTATCCACACTTTCAACATACTCGGCGGCGAACGCTACTAGAACCCCTGGCTTCCTGGCTATACTATCCAAGACCTTGGGGGTTGGTTCGAGTTCGAGGACCAGCCTCTGGCCGCTCCTTATCTTACCCTCAAACTTGCCAGCCGGCCTGAAGTCTACCGGAGCGGCTGCGGCCACTACAGCGTCGTACTCCTTCATGCTAGTCAGCTCCTCTACAGCGGCCGCCATATCCTCTGTCGTGTTCACCCTCACAACTTTGAACAAGTGAGGTATTTCAACGCTTGCGTGCCCAGCCACTACATCGACCTCAGCCCCCCTAGCGTAGAGTTCTAGAGCCGCTTCCAGCCCCATCACACCGCTGCTAGGGTTTGATATGAATCTGACCCTGTCAAGCCACTCTCTAGTGGCTCCTAGAGTTACAAGCGCCCTAACCCCCTCAAGATCCCTAGAACCTCTCCTCGCCAGGGCGGCAGCTACTCTACCCACAGCATGGGTTTCAGGGTACTTAGCCACACCTTTCTCTAGTTTAGGCTCGACCACGAGCACCCCCTGGCTCCTGAGCTTAGCTACAACCTCCCTGGCCTGGGGACTATCGTACATGTTACCGTGCATAGCTGGCACTGCCACAACAGGTTTCCCGTAGCCCATAATAGATACAGCGGCTAGCGCCACTGGATTATCAGCAACACCGTAGGCTATTTTAGCCAGTGTGGAGAGAGTAGCTGGAGCCACCACCATGGCTGAGGCTTCCCTGGCTGTTGATATGTGCTCCACGCCTCCAGTGAATCCCGTGTATACAGGGCTTCCAGCGGCCCAGTGGAACATCTCCGGCGACACCAGCTTGGCCGCCTCCGGCGTCATGATAGTTATAACCCTAGCCCCCCTTCTCAACATCCAGCGCGCCAGGTCCAGCGACCTGTAGAGAGCAACGCTGGCCGTAACACCCAACACTATAGTCTTTCCTTTAAGGTAATCGTTAACCTCATACAGAATATCCATGGAGGGGTGGGCGAGGTCGCCGTCCAAGCTAGGGCCACCTCTGGGGTCTGGCGGTTTACAGCCTCTCCTCTATAAGCTCTATATCTTCCGGCTTGAGCCTCCACCCGAGCGACCCTAGTATCTCGTCGACATGCTCCATTCTCTCGGCCTTTGGTATGGCTATGAAGTTCGGCCGGGACACTATGAAGTTAAGCGCTACTTGAACAGGCGTTTTGCCATACTGCCTGCCTATCTTCGCCAGTAGCCTAACCTCGGCTACATGCCCCCTCTCCAGCGGCGAGTATGCCTCTAACAGTATAGAGTTCTCCACAGCCAGGGGTATGAGGTCCTCGGCACGCCTGTCAAGCACGCTGTACTTAACCTGGTTTACCACAATCTCATGCTTCTTAGTGGCGGCCAGAGCCTCCTCTAGCTGTTCCTTGGAGAAGTTGCTGACCCCTATATAGCGTGCTAGACCGGCCTCAGCTATGGCTTCTAGACTCCTTATCTGGTCTTTGATGGGAGTCTGAGGGTCGGGCCAGTGTATGAGGATTATATCTACATAGCCGACCCCCATCCTCTCGGCGCTGGCACGCGCCGCCTTCACAGCCTCATCAGGATCCCTAAACCTGAAGGGATAAAGCTTAGTCACGACGTAAACCCTATCCCTACCAACGCTCCTTAACACCCTGCCCACAAACCTCTCGGCCTCGCCAGCCCCGTACATCTCCGCCGTGTCTATATGGTTAATACCCCTTTCTATGGCGTAGACATAGGACTCCAGGGCCGACGAGTAGTCTCTAATAGCCCAGGTGCCAAGCCCCACTGCAGAGAGCCGCTCTTTAGTCTTACCGATTGGTTTGAAGTCATTGTAGTCAATAGGGAAAAGTGGCATGACCACAACCCCTAGTATATTTCGGGTCTCAGTGAACGGTTTTATCGGTAACAAGAATATAGAGTTAACTAGGTGGAGACCTCTTGAAGAAACTCGACCTTACAGACCCCCTCTCCGTGGCGCTTAAGATAGTAGAGTCGACTACCCGGCATAACACGTGGAGGCTCAAGGAGTCTATAAACCTTATAGCCTCGGAGAATATTATGAGCCTCACAGCGCTCAAGGCGTATATGAGCGACTTTATGTTCAGGTACGCGGAGGGCAAGCCCTTCAAGCGGTACTACCAGGGAGCCCGCTACATAGACGAGCTTGAGGTGCTAACCGGGGAGTTAATGGGAAGTATGATGGGCACTAACCTAGTAGAGCTGAGGCCCGTCAGCGGCACTATAGCCAATGCAAGCGTCTTCAGGGTCCTAGCGGAGCCTGGCGACAAGGCCGTGATAGCTCCTGTACAGGCCGGAGCCCATGTAAGCCACACAAAATTTGGAACTCTAGGCGCCCTAGGGATAGAGCAGGTTGCCATGCCCTACGACGAGGAGAACATGAATGTTGATGTTGACAAGGCTGTTAAGTTGATAGAAGAGGTTAGGCCGAGGTTCGCTGTGCTGGGAGGCAGTGTATATCTGTTCCCACATCCTGCTGAGGAGATAGCTAACGCCATACACAGCGTTGGAGGTAAGCTGGTCTACGACGCGGCCCACGTGCTGGGGCTAATAATGGGGGGTGCATGGCCCAATCCTCTCGAGAGGGGTGCTGACGCTGTTACAGGCTCAACACACAAAACCTTCCCAGGCCCCCAGGGAGGCGCTGTATTCTTCAGTGACGAGCAGCTCTACAAGAAGGTATCAAAAACAATCTTCCCCTGGTGGGTAAGCAATCATCACCTCCATAGGATACCAGCCACTGCCATAACTACAGTAGAGATGATACTCTACGGGAGAGAATACGCCTCCCAGATTACCAGCAACGCCAGAAAGCTGGCTGAAGCCTTAGCGGCCGAGGGGCTAAAGGTTATTGGAGAACACCTAGGATACACACGGAGCCACCAGGTCGTTGTAGACGTGAGAGACCTGGGGGGAGGTGCCAAGTGTGCCACGCTCCTTGAAGAGGCTAACATAATAGTGAACAAGAACCTCCTACCCTGGGATCCGCCCGAGGCTGTGAAAGACCCGAGCGGGATCAGGATAGGAGTGCAGGAGGTCACAAGGCTAGGTATGAAGCATGGGGAGATGGAGGAAATAGCAAGACTCATACGCAGGGTGCTCGTGGACAAGGAGGATCCAAAGAAGGTGGCAGAGCAGGTGAAAGAGTTCAGGAAGCAGTTCGTGAAAATACACTACAGCCTCGATGACAAAGACATTAGAATAGAGACCATAGCCGATATAATGAGCCTATCCCGGTAGGGCGGGCTTAAGCCTGCGGAAACGGGGAAAAACGTTGTTGCCCTACATTAGTACCGGGGGCTGCGCCGACCCGTGGGACCAGACCCGCAGACGGGTTAGGGGGTGACCACGGGTACTTAGCCCCCGACAACCCTAGCAGTATAGCCAGCCAGAGTTGTAGGTGATACTGGTTAATCATTAATCGGTGAGACTCTTTTCTAAAAATTCATGCTAGGGTACCGTCCCAGCATCTCTAGACGGGTTACAGCGGCAGATTCTAATATAGAGTCTATGTCGAGTATTCCTATCATGGTGCTCCTCTATGGTTGAATTTGTCTTCCCCCGCAGGATAGTGTATAGAGAGGACCTCCCCAGAGCTCTTGAAACTCTCTTAGGCGATAGGGGAGTTAAGCGTGTCCTAATTGTGACTGATGTTGTCATCGCTGGTATGGACTGGTTCAAGGAGGCTATAGAGCACATCGCTAGTATTGGGATTAAAGCTTGTGTCTTTGACGCGGTCGAGCCGGAGCCTGGGTTTGAGGTGGGAGACGCTATAGCTTCGGAGGCTAGGAGGTGCCGGGCTGAGGCCATAATAGCTGTTGGCGGGGGTAGTGTTATAGATGCGGCTAAAGCCGGGTTTGTAAAGACCGCTAGGCCTGATGCGAGCTTAGACGGCCTGGCTCCCTTCGAGCATCTTGGCCTCGAAGACTCAGGCGTAATTTTAGTGGCTGTCCCAACTACCAGCGGCACAGGCAGCGACGCAAGCTACGGTATTGTACTCACAAGGATTGCTGAGGGACGCAGAGAGAAGGTCGCCGTCGGCAGCTACGAGGTGGTGCCCTACGCATCAATACTCGACCCTTCCATAACGCTAGGCATGCCCAAGAAGCTATCCGTGGGCACTGGGGTTGACGCTCTGGCGCATAGCGTAGAAGCCCTGGTGTCTACAAACGCCAACCCACTGTCAGACGCGCTTGCGGTGAAGACTGTCGAGATTGTTTTTAGGAGGCTACCGGAGGTCGTTGAGAACCCGGGGAACTACGAGGCCAGGGCTGAGATGCATCTCGCAGCCACTATGGCTGGTATGGCTTTCACAAACTCCGGCCTCGGCCTTGCCCACGCAATAGCCCACCCACTTGGAGCCAGGCTTGGGACTCACCATGGGGCTACAGTCGGCATGGTGCTTCCACATGTAGTCAGGTTTAACGAGTCGAGGAGTGTATATGCGGGGGATAAGTATGGACAGTTGAAGCTTATACTCGAGTCTCTCCTAGGTCTAGAGCCTAGGGATAGCCTGGCCGACCATATAGAGGACCTCTACGCGAAAGTGGGACAGCCCGCGAGGGTTAGGGAGCTTGTGGATCTTGGGAGAGAAGAATATGTTGCCCTAGCTGATGAGATAGCTGAAGAGGCTTTCAGGGATCCCGAGCTCGCCTTCAACCCTGTCATGCCCACCCTGGAAGAAGTAAAAACTCTGCTATACAACATGTACTAGTAGTGACGCCAGCTTCTCGGACGGCTCTCGGGGGTAGTCGGGGTGGCTGGGCCTAGTTTTCCAAGCAGGGAGTGGGCGGAAGAGTTTTGCAAGGCGTTAGACTCCTCGGAGAAATATAGGAGTGCAGCCAGAGGCTGGAAGCATCCTATACTCTTCAAAATAAGCGACATGGGCCCTGGGTTTATACTAGACCTCAAGGATGGCAGGTGTCTCGGAGTCGAGTGGTTCGACGACGCTAGCAGGGCCGATGCTCCCGTGATAATCTCTGGTAAGCTGAGCGACTGGCTCGACGTGATAAACGGAAAGGTTAACCCATTAACTGCGCTTCTATCAAGGAGGCTGAGGATAGAGAAGGGAGACCTCTCCCTAATACTCCGCTATTCAGCAGCCGCCATAGCCATGGTCTCCGTGGCGCAGAGTGTGGGCGTAGCCAGCCAGTAACCCCGCCCCTTGTAGAAACGCACTAGCCAGAGGGTCGCAGGCCTAAAGCCTCATCACAGGCTCAGTAGAGGCCGAGACCTGCCCGCTCATCCCGGATTGTAAAATAGTTTACATTCAAAAAATATAGTACTGTCCAAAGCCGTTTGTCCCCCACCGCTCCATCTTGTTTAAACCGGTGGGGGCAGAAACATTAGACTGTAACTCTCTGTATCAAAACATGTCTTTCTATGCCACGTAGGGCTATCAGGTAGGCTGATGTTGAATGCCTATCTAAGCCATACCTCCTCATTATTATGTCATGTTCTCTGGAATGAGTTGTCCCTTTAGGGTTCACATATTCAACCTCAATACTGTACATAGGTGCTTTCATAACTATTCTATCAACTACTCTAGTGTTATGTTTCTACATGGATGCTCCCCCTCACTCTGCTGAAATAATAGCCAGTTCCCGAACTCTACTTCGTTAAATGGTACATTCAGCGCCTGAGCGGATTCATAGATAGAGTAGACTAGGGTGATAGCTCCATCAACATATCTACGATTAGGCAGTATTTTCTGCAAACGCCTCCTATACATTCTCTTCAAAGCTATGAGCGATGTTATTAGAGTCTTCTCCTCTAGGATAAGCTCGTGTAGATGAAGAACGGCGCGTCTAAACAAACAGGCAGTAGCCAATAGCAGTCTAGCTCCACTACAACATGCATCAAACGGTAACCTTAGCGCAAGACACATTTCACTCAAGGGGCTTAAGCCCCATAAAACTTAAAGTTTAATGAATGTGTTGGTGCCCCTCGGATGGGTGAGGGGAGCACAGCTCCCATAGCTTGCCCAAGGGAGACCATGATGACCCCACCCATGCCTAATACAGTGATATAGTTTCATAACCTGATATATGATAACACGGCTCGGGTGAACGGCTACCAGCCTCCCACAACCCTTACCTGAGGGTTATGAGGGATGAAGCTGTGGAGGCCAAAGGCATAGGCATCCCATCCACACCAGGCCCCTCTTGGGGGCTCGAGGCACGGCCTCCAACGCCCCCGAAGAACGCTGCAGCCCACAACACTTAAACGTCTCTGCCCCTGTCACCGCAGAGCCTCGAAACAAAACCCCTAACAGCAGCGAGGCTTCCCCTAAGCGAGCTACCTATAGCGTCGTTCTCATCCAGGCTGATAATCCTAGCGTTCACCAGCCTCTCCACCTCGCACGCTTCACTCGACGCGGATATGTATCTCCCCTCCTCAAGCTTCTCGGCTATGCTCTTCAAACCCTCCCTTATATAGGCGAAGGTGAATATCCACTTGTTAACCTGCCCTGAATACTGGTCGCCCAGTCTTCGCTTGAGCTTCTCAAGCTTCAATATGACGTCTTCCACCACATCAATCAAAGCCTCAACCTCTACAGGAGTAATCCCAGCCACTACCGCCGGCACCTCCTCCAGCCGAGGGCGCCTACAAGGGGCCGGTGCTGAAGGCTATCCTCGTAAATAACGATTCCACAAGCTCAGGCTAATAATGTGGAAGGGAGGGCTAGGCTTGGGTATATGCTAAAAACTCCGGGAAACAGGCTGAATTATCTACCCCCCAGCGGGACGCCTGGCTACATTAGGAGGAAAACCTGGTTCACAAGGTCCTGGAAGTCCCTCGGCAATACTTTCTTCCTGCGGGTGTACGTGTCGTAGGCGTTCTCGAGGAACTTTATGAAGATCGGACAGTTCTCATACCTACCCTCCCTATCGCACTTGCCAAGCCCCCCAACAACAGTGGGGTAGAGGAGGCACTGGCCCGTCTTCTTGTCGAAGTATGGGCAGAGCTTATGATACCTCCTAGCACTCTTAATCATCTTCACAACCCACTGTTTCTTAGGAGACTCCTCGCCCTTCTCAACACCCTCGAACTCCTCCTGCCCAGTACCAGCCCCGTTCGACATATATACTCCACCCCCAGGCCCTACTCGTCTAAATATTCTGTTTTCCAATCGAAATATCAATTATTTGTTTATACCTATCCTCAAAAATAGAGTGTTAAGCCCCGCTGGACACGCCCGGCTGCCGCTGGCGGGTCTACAGGGCTAGCAGCAGTATAGAGGAGACTAGCATAACCACCCACCAAGTGGGGGTTACCCTGAATATCCTGCTACCATCCAGTGGGGGCACCGGTAGCAGGTTGAAGAAGGCGAACCAAGCGTTAAGGTCCAAAATCGCCCTCAGGTAGGCTGCCATATAGGCTGGTGAGAACTGAAGAATGATAGCGGCGCCGAGGGCTATGGCTATATTGACCGCCGGCCCCGCCGCCACAGAATATAGGAAGCCCTTAGGGTGCGTCCAGCCAGTGTGTATGCTCCTCACATAGCCAGGCGCAAGCACTATTATAAAGGGCACGAGCCCCGAGAGAAACGTTATCAGCAGGCCTGGCCCGTAGGCTATGAACTCTGACTTCATGCCCATTCTTATCGCCACCAGCTTGTGGGCAGCCTCGTGGAGCACGAAGCCCAGGAACACGGCTACAAAGTCTGGCGAGACGAAGAACCGAGGGTTCAGAATATCCCAGCTACCCCACGCAAAGGCTACTGCAGCCAGCCCGAGTACCCATGAAAGGGGCTCTTCAATCTCGATGCTGAGCATCCTGTCAAAACTCCTAAAGCCGCCATAACCCAAGTCCTAGCCACCTCCACAGCCGTGATGCACAAACACGAAATATCCAGCTCCAAAACATCCAGGGGCCAGCAGACATATCTGGAGTTTATGCTGCAAGACGCTGCTACGCCCGCTCCTCTCCGGCCCTCTATCCCTTGTCTGCAGCGGGTTTATTATGGTGTCACTATAGTGCCGGCCTCTAGAGTGAGGACCCGGCGGGCCTCTTCCAGGCTCCCGATGACGGCCGGCTTCCCAGTAGACTCGACGAAGCTTATGGCGGCCTCGACTTTGGGTCCCATACTCCCCGGTGGAAAGTGGCCCTCGCTATGATACCTCTTCAGCTCATGCACCCTCACCCTTCTAAGCCACCTCACGTCTTCCCGGCCATAGTTCACGGCGACTCCGGGCACATCCGTCAATATGGCTAGCAGATCGGCGTTGATCTGGGTCGCGAGCAGGCTGGAGGCCAGGTCCTTGTCCACAACTGCTTCAACCGGCGCCAGGGAACCTCCAGGCCCCTTCACCACCGGTATACCGCCTCCACCCAGAGCCACCACCGTCGGAGACTCTGCGCTGGCTTTGGCGATAAGGTTTATGTCGACTATTGACAGCGGCTTGGGGCTGGGCACTACTCTCCTGAAGCCGCCTCGCGGGTCCTTCTTAAACACCCAGCCATACATCCTAGAGAGTTCCTCGGCCTCCTCCCTGCTGTAGATAGGGCCTACGGGTTTGGAGGGGTTTTTGAAGGAGGGGTCGCCTGCATCGACCAGTACCCTAGAGATCACCACCGGCACCAGCGCTTCCATACCCCTCGCTCTTAGCTCTTCCTCGAGAGAGTGTTTAAGCAGAAACCCTATCCATGCCTGCGTCATGGCTGTTGCTATGTAGAGGGGTTGCCTGGGCTTCTCGGGTGGGAGAGCCTCGAAAGCCTCTGACAGGTAACCAACCTGGGGCCCGTTACCGTGCGTTATGATAGCCTGCCACCCGCTAGAAAGGGTGTCTGCTATTATTGAAGAGGCCCTCTTAACCGCTGACCTCTGGCCCTCCACGCTCACATCCATTCCGGGGCCGGCTATGGCGTTGCCACCCAGGGCTATAACAGCCAGGTTACCTCCGCCCACAGAGGCCCACCTATCTTGGAGCCCCTCTGCTATCTCGCGGGCAGTCTATCCTTCACCCTCTCCAGGAACATATCGACTAGCTCCTCTAGAGTGGGTCCCTCCACTATCTTAACCGCGAATCTAACCTTAACGACGGGCTTGTTAAGGTTCAGCAGTCTCTCCAGGTCTATGGGCGTGCCCGAAACTATAACGTCTGCAGGCACGCTGTTGAGAGTCTCCTCTAGATCCCTGAGCTGGCTCGGGGTATAGCCTGTGCTCGGCACGACGGGGCCCATGTGGGGGTACTCATTGTACATCTCTGCTATAACCCCCTTAGCGTAGGGGCGGGGGTCTACTATCTCGGCTGCAGAGTACTTTTCCGCCGCAACGTATCCGGCGCCGTAGGGGGCCCCGCCGTGGGTGACTGTGGGGGAGTCCTCCACCACTACAACCCTCTTCCCGCTTATCAAGTCAGGATTGTCGACCTCCACCTCGCTCACAGCCTTTGATATGAGAGCCTTAGGGTTAACGCTCCTTATGTTCTCCTCAACCCTCCGGACACTCTCCTCAGGGGCTCTGTCGACCTTGTTTATTATAACCGCGTCTGCAAGCCTTACGTTAACCTCTCCAGGGAAACTCCCAACCTCCTGGCCTGGTCTCAGGGCGTCGGCGACAGTTATCATGAAGTCGGGCTTGAAGAAGGGTAGGTCGTTGTTGCCCCCGTCCCACAGTATTATGTCGGACTCTTTCTCCACCTCCCTAAGTACGGCGCCGTAATCTACGCCAGCGTAGACCGTGAAGCCCATCTTAATGTAAGCCTCATACTCCTCCCTCTCCTCAACAGTAACACCGTACCTATCGAGGTCCTCCAGCGACTCGAACCTCTGAACAGCTATATCAGGGGTTATGGCAACATATACCATGGGGTGTCTCACGGGCACTATGCGATAGCCCCTCTCCCTAGCAATCCTGGCTATAGCCCTGGAGACACTGCTCTTCCCAGCCCCGGTCCTCACGGCAGTCACGGCTATAACGGGCTTAGACGTGAGAAGCATAGTCTCCCGGGGTCCGATGATCTTGAAGCTAGCCCCCGCGGATAGCACCCTGCTTGCTATCCTACCCACATCCTCATAGCTCAGATCGCTGTAGGCCAGTACAGCCAGGTCTACAGCCTGGTCTCTAATAATCTCCTCCAGATCATCCTCTGGGAGGATCGGTATGCCGGAGGGGTAGAGGCTGCCAGCAAGCTCCGGCGGGTATCGCCTCCCAGCAACCCCGGGGATCTGGGCGGCTGTGAATGCGACGACCCTGTATGAAGGGTTGTCCCTGAACATAACGTTGAAGTTGTGGAAGTCCCTCCCACCAGCTCCTAGTATGACAACCCTAGTGGGCGAGCCGGGCATCGTAAACACCAGCCTGGAGTTTTGATACAACAGTATCCAAGCTCTTATATTCTAGAAACAGTTGTAACAGTAACAGTTACACAAGTGTCCAAGTCGCACGCCTGGGAGTTCTAGGTCAAGCCCAAGTAATTTAAGAACCCGCCTTGAACCCGATTCCCAGATTAGGTGCGGAGATTGAGCACAACCCCTCGGAGCCTTCTCAGCAGGTTGGAGCGCCGTACAGCAGAGCTTATGCCCCTCATAGCATCCCTGGTAATAGGCGTTCTAGGCGGAGTAGGGCTCCTAGCCAGGGTTTCCCCGTCGCTAGAGGTTGTAACTAGCCCGGGCACGGGGGATGGATGGAGGCTTGTGGCGGCGGCCCGCGGTGTAGAGGAGTTCAGCAACGCCGCCCTCCCAGAGCTGGTATCCATGCTTGAGCCCCTCGTCGAGGCTAAACTCCTCGCCTCCCTGCTGCCGCCCATCCTCTGGCTGGCCGGCCTTATACCCGTGGCCTACGTGGGTTATGTGGCCGCGGGTAGGAGCCCCGTCGGCGCTATACTAGCCTCGATACTGTACACCCTATCCCCCACCATATATGCCGTGACCGTCGCTGGCCGGCTATACGATGGGACCCTCGCAATGCTGGGGCTCTCCCTCGCCCTCACAGCCGTTGCACTAGCTATCCAGGGTAGGGCTGTTGCATCAGGCGCCACAGCCCTAGCAGCGGGCCTTGTATGGCCAGCTAACGGATACTCGGCCGCCGCCACCGCGGCTCTTCTTACCGCAACAGCAGTATCCCGCGATGCTAGAGCTGCTAGGGGGACGTTTGCCGCGGCGGGAGGCCTCCTCGTAGGCGGCCTCCTCTCCGGAAGTCTCTGGGAGTACGGCCTAACATTCGACTTGGCAATGCTTATCCTGGCGGCTCTTGTAACGGCCGCGGCCGCAGCAGGGTTAGCCAAGCCCCCCATGGGGTTCTGGGCCTCTACAGCAGCCATCACAATGTCTATCTTCGCCCTCCTGGCAGGAGTTGCTGGAGCGCCTCCAGAGGTTGAGGCCGCTTTGAATCTAGCCCCCCCGGCGGCCGACACCATACTAGGTGCGACGGCCAGTCCGGCTAGTCTTGAAGGGCTTCTCAGGGAGTCCGCGCTCTGGACAGTCCTCGCAGCCGCCGGAATGTTATACGTTGCCTACAGACTCTACTCCTCGGGCGTTCTCGGCGGCGAGGAGGTCCTGGCTGTTTCGCTTCTGGCATCGCTGGCGGCAGCCGTCATCTACTCCCGCTTCAACAGCGAGATGGCCCCCCAGGCGGTGGTGGCCCTAGCCGCCCTCTCCGCCTATGCTGTAAACGCTCTAAAACGCGTCGGGCTCTCGAGCAGGGAGGATGAGATGGGGAGAGTAATAATACTCTCGCTTCTCATAGCGCTTATACTCTCCACCGCATACCTAGGCCATAGCGTTTACGCCGCGTTCCAGAGCTACCAGCCGACTTCGCTAAGCATAACAACCAGCGCCCCGAGCCCATGGCCCCCAGTAATCGAGGCCCTCAACAGCTCGGGGGGCGGTGCAACAGTAATAGCCAACCCTATCTACAGGCCCCTCATAGAATCGGGTGCTAACGTCCGCTTCGTAGATAGTGCGTTCGACGTCGCGAGAGTTCTGGCTGGAACGGAGGGTGGGGCTAACTATATTCTGAGGGACGTCCTATCCCTGGAGCCGGGTAGCGTGTACATAGTGGTGTTCGAGGGGTTCCTGGGTATTTACGACATCAACAACAACCTGCTTGCCCTTTACCCGAGGCCGGTGGCGCAGTCCTTCCAAGAGGCGGGGGTATACTTCATAGTTAACGGAGTCTACGACATGAACAGCCTCTTCACCCTTCTAAAGGCTGGCGAGATGGTTGACGAGAGCGTTGCCTCGCCCTTCCAGACGCCATGGGCCTCGAGAATAGTGTCCCCGGGGCTCAGAGTCGAAATGTTCCCAGGCCTCACAGGCGAGCCAGCGGAGAACGTTCAAAGGGTACAGAAAACACTCCTGGTCAAGCTGCTTGCGGACGCGGTCTCCAGGCTAGGGGGAGAGGAGACAGTGTTCGGCAGCGGCTGCGGATTCATAGCCGGAACACCCTCACCCCTACTAGCAGTGTTCACTCCAACTCCAACAGGGGGAGGCCAGCTCCAGCCAGTCTTCACAGCGGAGCGCCCCTACTCCTTCACCCCCAAGGTCATCTCCATGGTGTGCCCCCAGATACTATCCGAGACGGCCGAAAGGATAGAGTTCTACGCTGAAATAGCGGCTGTTTATGTATGGACCGGCTAGGGCTCCAGGGGAGAGGTATTACACGTTTTAACCTCGACACAACAAACACCACCCCCGGGGCTACCTCTACCTTGCGGTTCTGGCTTGGAAGGGGGCGCAGGAGGAGTAGTGGAAGGAGGGAAATAGTTGAGGCTCTAGCCACTGTAAGGCAGGCTAGGTTAAAGCTGAGAGTCTACAAGAGCAGGCTATACATGCTAGACAGCGAGGACGCTGGCAAGCTGGCTTCAAGGCTGGAATATATAGATTATATACTGGAGGCCATAGGGCTCAGGCTAGAGACCATACTAACACTACAACCCTCCATAGAGGCGGTTGAGGACCTCATGAAACTGCCTTACGAGCTTGTTAAACAGGCTGTGAAACAGGCGCAAGACCTCCCTCCCGACGTCACATCCCTCCTCACAACCATAGAGCAGAGCCTAGCCCAGGCAATCCCCCAAGATACGATCGTGGAGTCGAGCCTGGGTTCGGAGAAGCTCTCACCCCAGGCCAGAGAGATCCTCAGAGAGGCGGAGAAGCGGGCTGGCGACACCGCCTCAAGGAGGATGGGAGAGAGGCAGGGCTTACAGTAGCAAGGCGTCGGACTGTGGTCCACCGTTCACGAGCCCCCGCTGAGGGCCTCCCCCTGGCTAGGAGTCCTCATCCACCACCCTAGACTCTAGTGCGGCCGGAGGCTATAGAACTGCCTACGGGGTTGGGGGGGTTTCCCGTGTTCTAATAATGGTTTTAATTCCCCATGTGTAGACCCTCCTCTCGGGTGTATGGGGTGGCTGGCTGGAGTATTCTCGAGCTACTCAGGAGCAACCCTGAGGCTCTTAAGGAGCACGTCCGCAAGAGGCTTATGGACCCTGCTATAGTTGACAGGGCCTATAGCCTGGACGTTGAGTGGAGGAGGCTGCTCACAAGGGTTAACGAGGTTAGGAGGAGGCATAATGAGATAACCAGGATGATTGCGAAGGCGGGTAGCAGGGAGGAGAGGGAGAGGCTGATAGCCGAGGCTAAGAGCCTTTTGAGGGAGAGGGAGGAGCTTGAGGAGATGTTGAAAAAGGTTGAGAGGGAGAGGGAGGAGGCTCTACTGAGCCTCCCCAACATAGTGGCCCTGGACGTCCCCGTGGGCGATGAGACTGCTACGCGGCCTGTGGAGTTCTGGGGGAGGCCTAGGGTGTGGAGGGGCCATCTCGACTCTTTTAGGGAGCAGACGGAGGCCTATGGCTTCAATGTGGAATACGAGGTGATAGACTGGAGGCCGCGTGGGCATGCTGACATGATGGAGGAGGTGCTGAGGCTAGGGGACACGTTGAGGGCTGCCAAGGTGGCCGGCTCTAGGTTCTACTACCTTTTCGAGGACCTAGTGTTCCTAGACCTCGCCCTGCTGATGTATGCGATAGACTTTATGACTAGCAGAGGCTACATACTGGTTCTACCCCCCTACATGCTTAGGTATAACGTGATGAGCAGGGTCATCGACCTGGAGACGTTCAAGGACGCGATATACGAGATCGCGGGCGAGGACCTCTACCTTATAGCCACGGCTGAGCACCCCCTGGCCGCCCTATACTACAACTCAGAGATATACGATGAAGACCTCCCCCTCAAGCTTGTAGGGGTCAGCCCCTGCTTCAGGAAGGAGGCGGGCGCTGGCAACAGGGATCTGAAGGGTATATTCCGGGTGCACCAGTTCCACAAGGTAGAGCAGTTCGTCTACAGCCTCCCCGAGGAGAGTAGCAGGCTGCATGAGGAGTTGATAGGAAATGCGAAAGAAATCTTCATGGGGCTTGAGATCCCGTTCAGGATTGTCAACATAGCCTCGGGAGACCTCGGGGCCTGCGCCATAAAGAAGTACGACCTCGAAGCCTGGATGCCCGCCCAGGGTAGGTATAGGGAGATGGTTAGCGCCAGCAACTGCACAGACTGGCAGGCCTACAGGCTCGGCATCAGGCTGGTTAGGAGGAAGGGGATGGAGAGGGGTTACGTTCACACCCTCAACGCGACGGCGGTAGCCAGCACCCGCACTATAACAGCTATACTGGAGAACTTCCAGGATGAGGATGGTGTTGTCGCTATACCTAAGGTCCTGAGGCGCTACCTAGAGGTGTTTAAGAGGGCGCCCACAGACGCGATACACCCTAGGAAGAGGCCGCCCGCCTAGTCGAGGCCCAGAAGCCTCCTGATAAACCTCGCCAGGCTGAGGCCCTCGTCACTTCCAGCTATCCTACCGTAGGCTATCATCTGCAGCTCAGCCTCAGACATGGAGGCGTACTTCACTGCCGCCCTCTCCAGGTCCTCAAGCTCCTCCCTCGTCGCATAGTCTATAGGCATCCCCTGCCTCCCGGCTGACTCCCAGGCTTCAAACAGCCTCTCCAGAATAGCCGACACCTTGGGGTCGCCGTAGAATGCGGCCTTCAGCCAGGTGTTCTCGCTGTCGTCTATAAGCCTCAGTATACGCTCTTTAACGTCGCCGCCCGACACGCGGCTCTACCCCTCTCTACTGGTGTGTTTGGCGGCGTTTAACCTCAATACTGCTGCTGGGCGGCCCTCTTCCACTGCTCCACAATATCGTAGCCGTATATAGTCTTTAAGAGCTCCCTACCCTCGGGGGTGACCCTCTCCGGCGTCCACGGCGGGTCGAAGACCACCTCGACCTCGACGTCCTCAGCCTCCGGCACGGCCTCCCTTATGGCGTCCTCAACATACGCCGGGAGGGCTACGCTGACGGGGCATCCTATCGCGGTAAGGCTCATCTTAACCTTGATCCTCGGCCTCTCC